>CAXXKS010000007.1:0-21043 GCA_963663355.2 Alphaproteobacteria bacterium | reverse complement strand
TTGGTCCGTAGATGAAGACCAGGAAGAGCGCGAAGTAGACGCGAAGCCCGTCTTGATCCAGGCCCGCCGCCGCCGCTCCCGCGTCCACCGCCCCACGTCAGAGCTCCTTCCGGATGTCGACGACCTTCAGGATGACCACCACGCCGATCATCATGGAGAGCATCAGCATGAGCGCGTTCACCGCCGCGAAGGGATAGTTGGCGATCGCGTAGTAGTTGAGGATGACGGTGCCCGCCGTGCTGGTCTTGCCGCCGTAGACCACGACGGCGGTCGCGAACTCGCCCATGATCATCACGAAGATGAAGATCATGCCGATGGCGACGCCGGGCAGGGACAGCGGTCCGACGATCACGCGGAACGTCTGGAAGGCCGAGGCGCCCATGTCGCGGGCCGCCTCGAGGAAAGCCGGGTCGATCTTGGCGAGCGAGAAGAATATCGGGCCGATGCACAGCACGACGTAGAGCTGCACCAGCGCCATGGTATAGCCGAACTCCGAGTACAGCAGGATGCCGACGGGCTTGTCGACGATGTCGAGGCCCATCAGCATCTTGTTGAACAGGCCGCGCCGCCCCAGCATGGGAATCCAGGCCACGGCGCGGATGAGATAGCTGGTCCAGAACGGCACCATGCACAGCAGGAAGAGCGCGAGCTGCCACTTGAAGCTCCTGACCTGCATCGCCAGGAAGTAGGCGACCGGATAGCCGATGAGCAGGCACAGGGCCATCACCACCAGCGCGAAGTAGAACGTCGATCCCAGCGTCCGGACGAACACGCCGGGGCGCAGGAAGTCGTCGTCGCCCGGGCTGAAGAACCCTTCGTTGTGGAAATACTCGCCGTAATACCGGAGCGTGAGGTCCGGCTCCATGCCGTGCCCGCTCGACGTCCAGAAGCTGAAGACGACGATGCCGATCAGCGGAATGACGAGGAATACGATCAGCCAGAGCACCGCCGGCGCGATCAGCCATCCCGTGGGGAACCCGGCTTCGCGCCTGAACCGCCCCGGTCCCGGCGACGGCCGCCGGCGGGGCCGGCTGCGCGCCGATGAGGCCCTCGTGGTGTCCGGCGACGACCCGGTCGGCCATCAACGACGTCCGCCCCGGGGCGGGCGGACGGTTCGGACGGGGAGAGGGAAGAACGGGCCGGCGCGGCGTCCGCCGCCCGGCCCGCCCGCCCGGTTTCGGAACCCGGTCCCGAGCGCGCCGTCCGTTCAGGCGCTCAGGAATTCCGTCCAACGCTTCACCAGGTAGTCGTTCTCGTCCATGAGCGAGTTCCACACGGCGATGTTGATGAAGCGATTCCAATAGGACCCGCCGTCGCGGACTCGCCCTCGTACACGATGGGCGTGCCGAACGGATCCGGCAGCTCCTTGGCCGCGGGCTTGCCCATGTACCAGTAGTCCCATTCCTCGGGCTCGAGGAATTTCCGCACGTTGTCGGGCACCGACATGTAGTAGCCCTGGCGCGCCACGAACGCGCCCGCCCAGCCGTCGAGCCACCAGTTGATGTACTCGTAAGCCCGGTCGAGGGCCTTGCCGGATGCCTTCGCCGAAATCGAGAGGCAGCCGTGCCAGCCGCGCATGCCTTCCTTGGGGAAGGCATAGATGCAGGGCACGCCCTCGGCCTTGACGGCGGTCACCGCCGGAGACCACATGCTCTGGAGGACGACCTCGCCGCTCACCATCAGGTTCACCGACTGGCCGAAGGTCTCCCAGAACGCCCGGAAATGGCCCTGCTTCTTCTTCTCGATGAGGAAATCGATGAGGAAATCGATCTCCTCCCGGGTCATGTTGCCCTTGTCCTTGAACGTATAGAGGCCCAGGGCCTCGACGCCCAGGGCCGCGTCCATGGTGCCGATCTGGGGGACGTTCAGAAGGGCGACCTGGCCCTTGAAATCCTCGCTGAACAGCTCGGCCCAGCTCTCGATCGTCCGGCCCGTATCCTCCGGGTTGTAGCCCATCGAGTCGGCGTTGTGCCAACCGGGCACCGCCGTGACGTACCGGGACGGACCGTCGACACGGTCGCCGTTCTCGTCGACCCAGAGGTGCCGGAACGGCGCGTCGCCCTGGCCGACGTTCGAATCGGGGGTGAGCCGGCCCGTCTTGCACAGGTCCGTGACCGCGTCCCACTGCGCGATACGCGTGGTGTCGATGGGTTGCCACACCTTCGCCGGGACCATGACGTCGAAGTCGTTGTAGTAGCCTTCGGCGACCTCGTACTGGTCGTTCTGGTTCAGCATCTTGCCGAACATGGCCCCGTAGCCGAGCGCCTGGCCGCGGATGGGGAAGCCGAGGTCCTTGGAGGCCTGCCCCTGGATCTCGTTGATGACGCTGACGCCCAGGCCGATCGTGCGGACCGGGTCGGCGGCCCGGACGATGTTGGGAAAGCCCGCGATCGCGCCGACGGCCGCGGTTCCCGCCGCGGTGCCGACGAACTGGCGGCGCGTGAGACCCGTCCCGCGGCCGGGTGTGAGCGTCTTCTGCCGTTTCTTGGCCATGGCATCCTCCCCCTGGTGTTGTCGCTGCCCGTTCGCCGAGCCGGATCCGCGGGCCGTTCGCGTCGGCGTGGCCCGCGCCGGAATGATACATTGGGGCCGCTGGATTGGGAATGCCGCGTACCGGGGGAGGATGCCGTGAGCGTACTGATCAGGAACGGCCGTATCGTCACGGCGTCGGACGACTACCGCGCGGACATCTTCATCGGCGACGAGACGGTCGACGTGATCGGCCGCGATCTCGCCATCGACGCGGACACCGTCATCGACGCGTCGGGAAAGCTCGTGATCCCCGGCGGCATCGACCCCCATACGCACATGGAGATGCCCTTCGGCGGCACGCAGACCTCGGACACCTTCGAGACCGGCACCCGGGCGGCGGCGTTCGGCGGCACCACGTGCATCGTCGATTTCGCCATACAGTTCAAGGGCGAGTCGACCGTGCGGGCGCTCGACACGTGGCATGCCAAGGCCGCCGGGCAGGCCTCCGTCGATTACGGCTTCCACATGATCGTCACCGACATGCCGGAGCACCGGACGCCGGAGATGCGCCGCCTCTCGGACGAAGGGGTGACGAGCTACAAGCTGTTCATGGCGTATCCCGGCGTGCTGCTGTCCGACGACGGCACCATCTTCCGGGCGATGCGCAAGGCGGGGGAAGACGGCACCCTCGTCTGCATGCACGCGGAGAACGGCGTCGTCATCGACGAACTGGTCAGGATCGCGTTGTCGGAGGGCCATATCGAGCCCAGGTACCACGCCCTGACGCGGCCTACCCGGCTGGAGGCGGAGGGCGTGCATCGGGCGCTCGCCATCGCCGAGGTGGCGCGCGCGCCCGTCTACATCGTGCACCTCAGCAGCTACGACGCGCTCCAGGAGCTCCGGCTGGCGCAGGCGCGCGGCGTGATGGCGCACGCGGAGACCTGCCCGCAGTATCTGCTGCTCGATATCTCGGCCTACGACGAGCCGGGGTTCGACGGCTCCAAGTACGTGCTGACGCCGCCGCTGCGCGAGAAGTGGAACCAGGAGGAACTGTGGCGCGGACTGCGCGGCGGCGCGCTCCACGTGATCTCCACCGACCACTGCCCCGTTCTGCGTCAAGGAGCAGAAGGAGCTCGGCCGTGACGACTTCAGCAAGATCCCCAACGGCGGCCCGGGCGTCGAGAACCGCATGAGCCTGATCTACCACTACGGCGTGGGCGGGGGGTACATCGACCTCAACCGCTTCGTCGAGCTGACCTCCACGTCGGCCGCCAGGATCTTCGGCCTGTTCCCGAGGAAGGGGACCATCGCGGTCGGCAGCGACGCCGACATCGTCGTCTTCGATCCCGAGCACGAGGAGACCATCAGCTATTACAACCCCCGCACCCACCACATGAACATCGACTACACCGCCTACGAGGGCTTCACCGTCAAGGGGTTCGCGGAAACCGTGCTGTCGCGCGGCAGGCTGGTGATCGACAGGGGCGAGTACGTGGGCCGCCCGGGTCACGGCCGGTTCGTCAAGCGCGGCCCCTACGGCGGCATCTACAGGCCCGAGGCGGCCGGCAACGTCACCACGCCCGCCGCCATGCGCCTCGCCGCGGAGTAGGCCGGTCCGGCCGCGCCTATGACGCCGCGCCGCGGCGCGGCGGCTCGGGGCGGACGATCTTCAGCAGCCAGAAGATGATGCAGAACACGCCCGTCAGGACGATCAGCGCGACCACGGCGGCGAGCCGCTTGCCGAAGGCCGCGTCGAGCGCGTAGCCCGGCTCCAGCAGGAAGACGCAGAGGATTTGCACGGCCTGAAGCGCGGCGCCGCCGCTCAGCAGGATCGCCGTGAACGTCGAGCCCCTGAGCGAGTTCAGCACCATCGCCTCGATGCTTTGCTGCTGGACGATATGAAGCCTGTAGGCGCGCCAGTGGAAGGCGCAGAAGCCGACGATTCCGATCACCACGGCGGCCCAGAAGATGGCGTTGTCGTAGCCCAGACCGTAGAAGACGATGTCGAACAGGTCTGCGAACGGCTGATAGAAATAGAGAAATATCAATACGATGATGAACAGGATGAAGCCGGCCAGCGTCCAGAACCATTGCCATCCGGTCATCGCCCGATCCTCGTCCGCCGACGCGCGGCCGCACCCGCGCCGCGTCCCGCCTTATATCCCATGGCCTCGCGGCGCGGCAAACCGGAGCCGGACGTGTGGGCGCGAGCCGGAGACGGCCTTCTCGGCGCTCCGGGTTACGCCGCCGCTCCGGGAACCGCGACGACGAGCAGGATCGCGTAGACCGCGAAGAACACCGCGTCCTTCGCCAGGGGAACGGCCTGGTTGCTGCCGTCCCGGGCGGCGATCAGGGAGATGATCTCCAGCACGAAGAAGACGGCGGCGAGGGAGAAGAAGGGCCAGACGGTGCTCCACCAGGACATTTCCTCCGGCGCCGGAACCTCCTGGACGGCCTCCCAGACCAGCAGCAGGACGGGCAGGACGATCAGGTAGCCGTAGGCGGCGAGGAAGCGATAGCGGGTGACCTTGCGGTCCAGCAGCCAGAAGACCGCGAAGAACAGCGCGACGTGGAGGAAGTCCCAGAACAGCGACGCGTAGGCGTCGCCGGCGCCGGAACCCTGTAGGTTCAGGAACCCCAGCACCAGCAGAAAGACCAGCGCGTCGCAGAACATCCACTCGCGGACGGACTCCGCCGGCGTCTTGACGCTCCATCCCCGTGTCGCCTTGTCGAACAGGAGGACCAGGGCGACGGCGAAGGCGGCGGGGTAGAACAGGTACAGCATGAGGGCGAACTGCCGCGCCTTCTCCACGTAGATCCAGTTCAGCAGCAGGAAGGCGGCCCCCAGGAGGAGGAGACCCGCCAGCCGGGCCGCCGAAGGCGTCTCCATCGTCCGCGCCGGAGCGGCCCCCGCGGCCTCCGGCGGCGGTGCCGGGAGCGCCCCGCCGTGCCCCCCGGCGTCCCGGGGGACGTTTCCCGTGCCCCGCGCGAACAGGAAACCGACGAATCCGGCGACGCCGATGCCGCCGACCGCCAGCATCGCGGCGAAGAAGGCGAGGGATCGGGGATCGGTTTCCGCGCCGCCGTCCGCGGGCCGAAGCAGGCCGTCCGGGAACAGTTGCCACGCGAGAAAGACGGCGGCCGCCGCCAGGACGATCAGTCCCAGAAGGAGCTCGACCCAGTGAGCCTCGGCGGCGGACCCCGTTCCGCCGCCCCGGGCCCGGCGCGGCCCGCGCGTGAGCGCCGCGGTCAGGTAGATCAGGAACGCCAGGACGCCGGCGACGGCGACCGCGGCCATGATCTCGAGGAATGCGGCGGACCGGGTATCCAAGGGACTCTGGAGTCGATTGCGCGCCTGTTCCGGGCCCCGGTCAGTCCGCGGTCTCCAGCAGGGCGGCGGCGCACCGGCGGAAGCTGTCGTCGGCGGCCGCCGCGAACTGCTCGCCGACGGAGAGGCCGTCGCCCCCGGCGGCGCGGCCGGTCTCGCGGGCGCGGGACCCGTTGGCCTCGACCTGGCCGACCACGGCGACGCCGCCGCCGTTCCGTTCGTGGCTCAGTATTTCGAAGCTCCACGCCGGTCCGAACGTCTCGTGCAGCCGCCGGACGATCGGCGGGAGGCCGGGCTCCTCTCGTTCCGGCGGCCAGCCGCCCGGCGCGTCCGCGGGCGGTTTCGGAGCCTCGACGGCGGTGGGCGCGTCCGCCGGCGCCGGCGCGGTCCCGGCGGTGCGGGGAGACGCCCGCATCCGGCGGCGCAGGGCGTCCGTCTCCGCCTCGTCGACCGTTTCCGACTCCGGATCGATCGCCACGCCGTAGGCCCGCCGGGCGTGCTCCAGGGTGCAGAAGTCGTCGAGGACGTCCTCCAGCACCTCGGCCGGGGGCCGGTCGAGGGGGTCGCCGTATCCGCCCCCGCACGGTCCGTAGAACGCGTGCACGTCTCCGGCCCGCAGCCGCAGGCCGGAGAACTTGGCCGGCATCTCCCGGCGCTCGTCCGGAGCGGCGACGTTGAACAGTTCGACGCGCCCCGTGGCGCCTTCGTGGCCGCCGAAGACGCCCCAGGGCACGTCCTCGTGACGCTCGTTCTCGTGGGTGATGAAGCCGTCCGTCAGCACGCGCTGCTCCTTGACGCACCCGATGCCGCCCCGGTGGCGGCCCGCGCCGGGCATCGCGTCGTCGCGCAGTTCGTAGCGGTCGCAGATCATGGGCAGGTGGACCGCCAGGTCCTCGAGCGGGTTGTTGCGCGTGTTGGCCATCAGGTTGTCGATGCTGTCGGGGCCGTCGGAGCGCGGCCGCCCGCCGTAGGAGCCTTCGTTGACCTCCAGGAACACCCAGTAGTCGCCGCCCGGCCGGATTCCGGAGTAGGCGACGAACGAGAGGCTCGCGGAGCTTCCCGCGATGACGTCGTCGGGCAGGACCGGCGCCAGCGCCTTGTAGATCAGGTCGATCACCCGGTTGATCTGGGCGAAGCGCGCTTCGGCGGCGGCGGGGAACTCGGGGTTGAAGATCGACCCCTTCGGCGCGAAGACGCCGATCGGCCGGAACGACCCCTGGTTGGAGGGCACCTTGATCTCCGAGGTCTCGGCGTCCAGGAGGAGCGAGCGGATGGCGCAGAAGCAGGCCACCTTGGTCGATCCCTCGAACGGAACGTTGAAGCCGGTCTCGACCTGGCCGGCGGAGCCGGCGAGGTCGATCTCGATCCCGTCGCCCTTCACCCGCACGCAGACCTTGATGGGCAGGCGCACGCCGCGGTTCCTGCCGTCGTCGTCGAGGAACCCCTCGGCGCGGTACTCGCCGTCGGGGATGGCCGCGATGCGCTGGCGCAGGACCCGCTCGGTGTAGTCCATGAGCTGGCGGGTGGCGGCGAGGACGGTCTCCTTGCCGTAGCGGTCGAGGAGTTCCCCGAAGCGGCGCGCGCCCAGGCGGGCGGAGGCGATCTGGGCCTCGAGGTCGGCCCTGAGCTCGTTCGCCGCGCGGCTGTTGCGGCCGATGTACTCCCACAGGGCGTCGTTGCGCGCGCCCTTCTCGTAGAGCTTGGTGCCGGCGAACAGCATGCCTTCGGCGTAGACGTCGGGAATGTCGATGATCAGTCCCGGCGTCGCCGCGCCGATGTCGAGGTGGTGGGCCGTGTTGGCGGCGAACCCGACGTGCTCGCCGTCGTGGAAGATGGGGATGACGATGGCGATGTCGGGCGAATGGCTGGCGCCGTGGTAGGGGTGGTTGTGGATCACCACGTCGCCGTCGTTCCACGCGCCGCCCTGCAGGGTATCGGCGATCCCCCGCAGGTAGCCGGGGATGGAGCCGATGTGGAGCGGCGTCGATTCGGATTCGCAGAGGGTGTTGAACTCGGTGTCGAAAAGGCCGGCGCCGAGGTCCTGGGACTCCCGGATGATCGAGGAGAACGACATGCGGAAGAGGACGTGTCCCATCTCCTCCGCGATCGTGTCGAGCGCGCCGCTGATCACCTGCAGCGTGATGGGGTCGAGGTCCCGGTCGGTCATGGTCTCGTTCCGTCCTCAGTCGGGCCGGCGGATGTGGAGGTTGCCGTGGTCCGTCACGTCCGCCCGGTAGCCGGGCGGCACCACCACCGTCGAGTTGTGCTGGACGATCACGGCGGGGCCGGGAACGCGGTGCCCGGCCCTGAGCTTGCCCCGGTCGTAGCGCGGCGTGTCCGCCGTCCGGCCGTCGTCGAACGTCGTCTCGCGCTCGTAGAGGAAGGCGTCCTCGAGTCCCGCGCCGCCGGCGTCCTCGAGCCGCGCGACCTCCAGCGGCGCGACCGTCTCGAGGCCGATCACCCTCACGGTGATCAGCTCCACCTCGCCGTCGTCGAAGGCGTAGCCGTAGTCGAGGCGATGCTGCCGGTGGAAGCTCTCGACGACGGCCTTGACGGTGTCCGTGGTCACGTCGCCGTCGGGGATGTCGGCGCGCAGCTCGAACCCCTGGCCGTGGTAGCGGCACTCGGCGAACCTCAGGAACGTCCGGCGCTCGGGCGGAACGCCGTCGGCGTCGAGGTCGGAGCGGCATTCGGCGGTGAGGTCGTCGACGAGGGCGCCGAACCGCCGCACCGCCTCGCCGTCGATCTTCGTCAGCGACGTCACCAGGGACCGGGCGTGCTCGTACTGCATGTCGGTTTGCAGGAGCCCCATGGCCGCGGTGATTCCCGGCGCGACCGGCACGATGACGTCCTTGGCCGAGACCGTCTCCGCCAAGGCGACGCCGTGAAGCGGGCCCGCCCCGCCGAACGGAACGAGCGAGAAGTCCCGCGGGTCCACGCCGCGCGCCACGGAGTTGGAGCGGATCGCGAGGGCCATGTTGGAGTTGACGACCTTGACGATCCCGAGGGCCGCGTCGGTCAGGGAGAGCCCGAGCGGCCGCGCGATCTTCGTCTCGACGGCCCGGCGCGCGAGGTCCGGGTCGATGGCAAGGTCGCCGCCCAGCAGCTTGTCCGCGTCGAGCCGGCCCAGCACGACCTGGGCGTCCGTGACCGTGGGCTCCGCGCCCCCGCGTCCGTAGCAGGCGGGGCCGGGGTCGGCGCCCGCGGAGCGCGGGCCGACGTGGAAGCCGCCCGCCGAATCGATGTGGGCGATCGACCCGCCCCCGGCGCCGATGGTCACGAGGTCGATCATGGGGATCAGGATGGGGTGGCCGCCGACGTAGGAGTCGCGCGGGTTCATGATCTTGATGCGCCCGTCGGGAACGGTGCTGATGTCGGCGGAGGTGCCGCCGATGTCCACCGTGATCAGGTTGTCGCTCCCCGCCAGCCGGCCCTCCGACCGTCCGCCGATGACGCCGCCCGCGGGCCCCGACATCAGCATGCCGACGGCGCGCCGGGAACACCTCTCCACGGTCGAGATGCCGCCGTTCGACTGGATGACGCGGAGGTTGGCGCGGAACCCGTTCTCCGCCAGCCGCCGCTGGAGGCTCGTCAGGTAGACGGCCGTCTTCGGGCCGATGAAGGCGTTCATCGCCGACGTCGAGAACCGCTCGAATTCCCGGATCACGTTGACGACCTCCGACGACGTGCAGACGAAGGCGTCCGGCATTTCGCGTTCGACGATGGCCTTGGCCCGCTTCTCGTGGGCGTCGTTGAGGAACGAGAACATGAACCCGACGACCACCGAGGCGATGCCGCGCTTCCTGAAGCGGGCGATCGCCTCCATGACCTCGTCCTCGTCGAGGGGCACCTCGACGCGGCCGTCGGGCGGCAGGATCCGTTCGGTCACGGGCAACCGGTTGCGGCGCTTGACGAGGACCCGGTTCTGCCAGGGCACCTCGAAGTGGAGCGAGAAGTTGTGGGGCCGCTTGTGCCGGCCGATGTGGAGGATGTCGCGGTAGTTCCGCGTCGTGATCATGCCCACGTCGGCGCCGTTGTGCTCGATGGTGATGTTGGTCGCGACCGTCGTGCCGTGGACGATCAGGTCCACGTCGGCGGGCGCGACGCCCCCGATGTCGCAGAGCTCCCGGAGGCCCTTGAGGATGCCCTCGGACTGGTCCCGCGGCGTGCTGACGACCTTGTGGAAAAAGACGCCGTGGCCGGCCTCGAGCACGAGGTCCGTGTTCGTTCCGCCGACGTCGACGCCGACCCTGGCCATGTCCGCCGGCGTCTCCTCAGCCGGCCGGGCGCCCGTCCGGAACGCGGGCGTCCGCCGCGTCCCGCGCCTCCAGGGCGTCGAGGTAGTCCAGGACGCGCGCCAGGGGCTCCACGTCTCCGAACTTGGCGTCGATGTCGAACAGGTTCCACTCCACCACGCCGGCGACCCGGTCGCCCACCGCCTCGCGCACGACGATGGGGCGGAAGCCCTCGGCGATGGCGTCCTCCGTCGTGTGGCGGACGCACCCCGCCATGGTGACGCCGGTGACGATCGCCGTGTCGACGCCGAGGGAGCGGAGGAATCCGGCGAGATGGGTGCCGTGGAAGGCGCTGGCGCGCTTCTTGTAGATCACCTGCTCGCCGGGCTCGGGCGCGATGCGGTCGTCGATCTCGCAGTCCTTCGACCCCAGCCGGAGCAGCTCGGCCGGGATCTTGCGGTGCCACAGCCCCATGTCCGTGTTCGGCCCGTCCGTCACCGCGTAGGCCGTCGACGTGTACACCACGGGAACGTTCTTCGCGCGGGCGGCCGTCAGCAGGTCCCGCACCGCCGGGATGATCGTGTCCATGCCGTCGCAGGAGAACGCGTTGCCGGGCCGCGTCCAGGCGTTGGCGAGATCGATGACGATCAGCGCGGGGCGTTCGCCGAAGCCGATTCGCCGCTGGAACCCGCGGTTTCGATAGATGTCCGAGTCCGCGGAGAAGATCCGGTGCAGCGCCTCTCGCAGTTCGTCGCTCATCGCGCGCAGTCCTCCCGGCCGCGGGAGGCCGAGGCTAGCACCGGCCCCGGACCGAGTCGATCCGGGGTCCTTGATCTCGATCGTTCCACGGGGAAAACTTGCCGGACGCGCGGGCTCGACGCCCGCCCGGGAGGCCGCGGAAAACAGGGGGAGGCCACGGCACCATGAGAACGCGCATGCTCACGTCCGCCGCCGTTGCCGCCGCGGTCGCCGCGGCGGCCGGCGCCGCGCTCGCCCAGTCCGGATTCCCGTCGGGACCGGTCACGATGATCGTCTCCGGGCCGCCGCGGGACAGCCTGGATTCCATCCACCGGGAGCTCGCGGACATCGCAGGGGCCGAACTCGGCGCGGAGATCCGGGTCGAGAACGTGCCGGGCGGCGGCGGCCGGGAGGGCGTCGAGGCGCTCCTCGCGGCGGCGCCGGACGGGCACACGATCGCCGCCGTCCCGAACGCCGCCCTGACCGTCGCGCCGCACACGGGCGCGGCGTCCTACACGATCGGCGACGTCGCGCCGATCGTGCGGACGACGGCCGGCGCGCCCCTGGTCGTCTGCGTGCATCCGGGGTTCCGGGCGGACGACGGCGACGACTTCGCCGATCGTGTCGAGGACAACCCCGGCGCGTACGGCTACGGCACCGACGGTCCCGGAGGGATCGTCGAGCTCGCCGCCGGCCGGCTGTTCCGGCCCCTGGGCCTCGATCTGAAGCCCGTCGCCTTCGACGGACCGGCCGGCGTGCTGAAGGGCTTCCTCGCGCGCAAGACGGACGTCTACGTCGGCGGCGTCGCCGGCATCGTCGGGCAGACGAGGGAGGGATACGCGAAGTGCCTGTTCTCCACGTCCGAGGACCCGCCGGCGGGGTTCCCGGACCTGGACACGCTCGAGGACCTGGATCTGGAGGACCGGGCGACGCACGTGTGGTGGGCGCTGGTCGCGCCCGGGGGAACGCCGCCCGAACGGATCGGGGCGCTTGCCGCCGCGTTCCGGAAGGCCGCGGGCACGGACCGCTTCAGGTACTTCGCGCGGCGGCGGTACGAGAACCCCGCGCCCGGCACGCCCGAGGAGCTCGCCCGCGCGATCGAGGCGGAGAGCGCCGCCTTCGCTGCGGTCGTCGAGGAGCTCGGCCTCGCGGACTGAGGATTCCTCTGCGAAACGCGGTTGGGGCGGCGCATCGTTCTCCGACACCCTCACCCTGTCCCTCTCCCGCACGCGGGAGAGGGGACCCTCGGGACGCGGCCGGACCGCCCGGGTCCCCTCCCTACCGCTCGTCCGGGACGCCGTACCCGCCGCCGCCGCCCGTCTCGCCGACGAGGACGTCGCCGCGGCCGAGCGCGAGGCCCGTCTTCGAGCCCACCGCGACCTCCTCGCCGCTCGGCTTCAGCAGGCGCGTCCGGGCGCTGGCGCCCGGCTCCCCGCCGAACGCGCCGTCCGACGGGAGGCGGTAGCGGTCCGAGTAGTGGGCCAGGGTCACGCCGTCGGCCAGGATCTCGTAGCGCCGGCGCAGGCCGTCCCCGCCCCGCGTGCGGCCCGCGCCGCCCGAGCCGGAGCGGATGGCGTATTCCGTCACCCGGAAGAAGTCGTACTTCCGGTCGAGGGCCTCGATGGGGATGTTGCTGCAGTTGGAGAGCGGGCCGTCCACCCCGTCGCAGCCGCGGGACCGGGGCCCCGCCCCGTAGCCGCCGCCGAAGACCTCGATGTAGATGCCGTAGCCGTCGTCCGCGAAGCGGCTCAGGCACAGGGAGTAGGGGGTGCCGAACCCGGTGGCGATGACCCGGTCGGGGACGGCCCCGGCGAGGGCCTTGACCACCGCGTCGAAGGTCCGCGACGCGGTGACCGAGCGGCCGCGGACGGGGGCCGGCGGCGCCGGGTCGAGGATCGAGCCGCGTGGCGCGGAGACGCGGATCGGCCGGGTCAGGCCGTCGTTGAACGGCACGTCGGGGGAGCTCGTCACCGTCTTGACCGCCGTGTACACCGCAGCGAGGGTGGACGCGAACGGGCAGTTCAGGTTGAGCGCGACCTGCCCCGCGCTGCCGGCGAGGTCGACCGAGATCTCGTCCCCCGACACGGAGACCGTGGCCTTGATGGGCAGCGGGTCCTCGTGGACGCCGTCGTCGTCGACCGCGTCCTCGCCGACGTAAACGCCGTCCGGCACGTCCGCGAGGGCCGCGCGCATCCGGCGCTCCGAGTAGTCGAGGTGCGCGTCCATGACGGCCGTCACGGTGCCGGCGCCGTAGCGCGCGCAGAGCCGGCGGACGCGCTCGGCGCCGACGGCGTTGGCGGCGAACTGGGCGTTGAAGTCCCCGATGGTCAGCTCCGGCACGCGGATGTTGGCCGCGATCAGCCGTTCGAGCGGCCCTCCGTTCCAGTCGCGTGCCATGGCGTAGCGCGCCGGCGGGAGGACGAGTCCCTCCTGGTGTATGTCCGTGGCCTTCGGGTTCATGCCCGGCGCGCCGCCGCCGAGATCGAGGTGGTGGGCGACGCTGCCGCTGAACCCGACCAGCGCGCCCTCGAAGAAGATCGGAGAGAATATGTACACGTCGGGCAGGTGCTGCCCCCCCTCGAACGGGCTGTTGTTGATGTAGAAGTCGCCTTCGGCCAGCTCGCCGGGGGGCACCGTGGCGGCGCAGGCCTTGAAGGTCTCGCCGATGGGACCGAGCTGCAGGGGGATCAGCTCGGCCTGAGCCACGACCCGCCCGCGACGGTCCAGGATGGCCGCCGATCCGTCCCCTGGCCTCGCGCAGGATCGTCGAATAGGCCGAACGGATGAGCTTCGCGCCCATCTCCCGGGCCGACGCGATCAGTCCCTGGCCGATCACGGCCCGGTCGATCGGATCGACCGTCGCGTCCCCGTCCTCCCCCGGCCTCGACATGGCCCGGATTCAACGGGTTTCGGAGGATCGAGTCGAATCGAGGCTCGCAGGGCCAAGGGTAAAAGGGCCGAGAGCCGAGGGTAACTCGCGCTACCGCGCGAGCGTCCGGGCAATGCGGAACCCGACGCTGACGTCCCGATAGCCGGTCCCGCTCCTGATGCGTTTCGCCGAGCGGAGATTCCTGGGTACGTTGAACCAGGAGCCGCCGCGGAGAACGCGAACGGAGCAGTCGCCCGACGCCCACGCGCTCCCGTCCGACGACGCACCCCGGTAGCTGCCGTTCCAGCAGTCCTCCACCCACTCGTACACATTGCCGTGCACGTCGTGCAGTCCGAACCCGTTGGCCGGAAACGACCCCGCCGGCACGGTCTTCTTCCGATACACGCCCTTCCGGCCCGAGCTGTAGGGATGGGTCCCGTTGTAGTTGGCCAGATCCGTCGAGATCGTCGGGCCGAAGTGAAACGGAGACATCGTTCCCGCCCGCGCCGCGTACTCCCACTCCGCCTCCGACAACAGCCGGTAGGGCTTTCCTGTCTTCTTCGACAACCAGCCAACGTAGGCTTGCGCGTCGTCCCAGCTCACGCACGCCACGGGATGACGCTCGTCCTGACGATACCCCGGATTCCGCCAGCCACGGCCCGGACGATCCTTCCATTCGTCCCCTTCGTATGTGTTGCAGCTATAGCCCGTGGAATGTCCCGTCGCCTCGACGAACCGGGAGAACTCCCCTCGCGTCACCTCGTATTTCCCTACCGCGAACGGCGCACCGATTGTCACCCGGTGGACCGGGCCTTCACTGTCGTCGCGGCTCTCCTCGGACGCGGGCGAGCCCATCGTGAACGAACCCGCCGGAACCACGATCATCTCCGGGCACGCGTCGCACTCCCGGAACGTCCGGCCCGCCGGCCACTTGCGCGCCAGGGCCGCCCGCTCGCGTTCCGCCTTTTCGCGCGCCTCGCGCTCCCTGCGTTTGCGCTCGGCTTTCTCGCGCGCCTTCCGCTCTTCTTCTTCCCTCACCTCCGCCAGCGTCACGCCCCGCAGCAGGGCGGCGACGGCCGGGTCCGCGCCCCTCTCCCGCGCGCCTTCCCCGTCGCTGTACTTAAGCCGCCCCACGTCGCTCGCCGTCTTGCCCCCGGGTCCCGCGATCGAGGGATCCGCTCCCGCCTCCATCAGCGCCACGACGATCTCCGTGTGCCCGTGCACCGCCGCGATGAACAGCGCCGTCGCCCCGTCGGGCGCGCGCAGGTTCGGGTCCGCCCCCGCTTCCAGCAGGGGCCGCGCCAGCAGCGTGTAGCCCCTGTCCACCGCGTACATCAGCGCCGTCCAGCCCTTCCCGTCCCGGCCGTTCGCATCGGCGCCGGCCGCCAGCGCCGCCGTCAGCCCGTCGACGTCGCCCGCCCGCGCCATCCGGTGCAGCGCGTCCCGAGGCAATGCCGGCGCAGGCGCCCGCGGCCGCAGCCGGCTCCCCGCCCCCGCCCGCCGCGATCTCGCGCATCGCCCGCAGCGCCTCCGGCGTCAGCGCCTCCTCCGGCGGCAGCCCCGCGTCCCGCAGGAACGCCGCGTAGGCGCTCCCCGTGCGCGCGCCCCACTGCCCGTCCGCCGGACCGGGCGCGTAGCCCAGCGCCGCCAGCAGCTCCTGAGCCTCCCGGATCGCACGCGGCGGCGGACCCGGCGGCGCGGACGACGCCCCGGCCCCCGCGGCGGGAGCGGCCTTCGGCGCGGCGGCGGCGCGGTCCGGGTCGGTGCGCCGGACCCGGGCCAGTTTCCGCGCCTCGGCGCGCTCCCCGGCCGTCATCTCCTTCGTCAGCGCGTCGCGCTCCGCCGCTGCCTCGGCGCTGCCCCGGCCGGCCGCGAGGTTCAGCCACATGTGCGCCTCGACGTAATCGCGGGGGACGCCCAGGCCCTTCACGAACGCCCGGCCCAGCGCCAGCATCGCCCGCGCGTCGCCCCGGTCCGCCGCCGCGCGCCATTCCGCCGCCGCCTCGCCGGGCCGGCCCGCGTCCCAGGCCGCGCGCCCCGCCTCGTAGTCCGCCCGCGCCGCCGAAGCCGGCAGCGACGCCAGCGCGGCGGCGAGGACCGTCCATCGGATCGCGTTCCGGAACATCGCCGGCTCCTTCCCGAATACGGCGCGCGGGCGGGGCCGTCCCGGCGTCCGCGCGACCGTCGGACGCTTGCGGCGTCCGCCCGTCGATCGTTACAGTCGCGGGCCTCCGGGCGCAACCGTACCGTAGTTCGAGGGACCGGTGGCGGCCGCGCCGCCGCCCGGGACCCGAGGGAGTGTCGCATGTCGGTGGAAGCCCCGCCTGGCGGACCATGTGGCGGGTCTCCGCTTCGCGGAGGTCGACGGGACGGCGCGGGCGGCGTTCGGCCGCCTGCTGCTCGACATGGCGGCGGTGGCCGTCGCCGGGTTCCGCGAGCCGTCGTGCCGCCCCGTCGCCACCGCGCTCTGCGCCTGGGACGGGGAGGGCGCGGCGTCCGTCGTGGGCTCGGAGCGGCGCGTTCCGCCTCCCGCGGCGGCCTTCGCCAACGGGGTCTACGCCCACTGGTGCGAGTGGGACGACTCCCACGACCCCTCCCACGTGCACGCCGGGGCGGCGATCTTTCCGGCGCTCCTCGCGGCCTTCGAGGCGGCCGGCGGATGGCCTCCGGCGAGGACTTCGCCGCCGCGGCGGTCGCGGCGTTCGACGTCGCCTGCCGGATCGGCGGGTTCCTCAAGCCCCACGCGCACCGGGGCTGGATGCCGACCGGCACGGGCGGCGCCGTGGGCGCGGCGGCCGGCGCGGCGCGCCTCCTCGGCCTCGACGCGGCGGGCGTCCGGTCGGCGATGGGACTCGCGGCGGCGGGCGCGGGCTGTCGCGCCAGGCGCTGGCGGACCTGGCGACCGGCAAGAACGTCCTGGCCGGCGTCGCCGCGAAGACCGGCGTGGAGGCGGCGCTCCTGGCGCGGGCCGGCGCCGCGGGGGCGCCCAACTTCCTCGCCGGCCCCTACGGCCTCCGGGCCCTCTACGCCGGCGGCCGGGGCGACGCCGCGGAGGTCGTGCGGGGGCTCGGGACGGCGTTCGGCATCGGCGAGGTCGGCACGAAGCCCTACCCGTGCTGCCGGTCCGCGCATCCGGCCCTCGACCTCGTGTTCGACCTGCTGCGCGAGGCGCCCGGCGTGTCCGCCGAGGTCGAGTCGATCCGGTTCGAGGTGCCGCGGGGCGTGTACGAGCGGGTGGGCCGGCCGTTCCGGGCCGGCGCCGACCCCAGGACGGCGGCGCTGTTCAGCCTGCCGTACGCCGCCGCGGTGGCGCTGCGCACGGGCGCGCTGGCGCCGGAGACTTCGACCCGGACGCCGTCCTCGGCATGCCGCCCGCCGTCGCGCGCCTCGTCGGCGGCGTCGCGGTCGAGGCGGTGCCCGTGCCCGGCGAGGCCGCCGATCCCATGGTGCCCGTCCGGGCCGTCTTCCGGCTCGCGGACGGCGCGGAGATCGCGCGCACGGCCCGCACGGTGAAGGGCGCTCCGGACCGCCCCATGACCGCGGAGGAGGAGGAGCGCAAACTGGCGGCCGCGGTGGGCGGGGCCTTGCCCCCGGGCGACGTCGCGGGCCTCGCCCGGGCCGCGCGCGGCGTTCCCGCGGCCGGCCCCGCGGCGCTGCTCCGCTACCTGCGCCGCGCCCGGGTCACGCCGCGCACACCGCGTCCGCCAGCCGGCGCATGAACGCCTCGCACCGGGCCACCTGCTCGACCGCGATGAACTCGTCGGGCTTGTGGGCCTGGTCGATGCTGCCGGGGCCGCAGACGACGGTGGGGATTCCTCCGCGCCGGGAGATCACGCTCGCCTCGGTGCCGAAGGCGACCTTGCCGTGGTCGTTCCGCTGCGAGAGGCGCTTGGTCAGGCCGACGACCTCCTCGCCGGGGTCCGTGTCGAGGGCCGGGGAACTCCGACATGACCTCGAACGCGATCCCCGTGTCCGCGTGGACAGCCCGCATGCGGGGTTCGAGCTCGTCCTGGCGTATTCCACGATCCGGCGGTAGAGCCCGTCCGGATCGTCCTGGGGGAGGTGCCGGAACTCGAACTCGAAGACGCAGTCCCGGGAGACGATGTTGAGCGCCGTGCCGCCCCGGATCAGGCCGACGCTGAAGGTCGTGAAGGGGACGTCGTAGGCCTCGTCGCGCGGGCCGCCGGAGAATTCCCGCGACAGGTCCTTGATGAAGGCGATCAGTTCGGCCGCGTACTCGATGGCGTTGACGCCGGCCGGCGCGAGGGACGAATGGCATTCGAACCCGCGCACGCGGCAGCGGACGCTCTTCTTCCCCTTGTGGGCGACGACGACCTTCATCCCGGACGGCTCGCCGACGATGCACATGGCGGGGCGGACGGGGAAGTCCTCGATGCCGTCGAGGATGGCGTCGATGCCGGCGCGGTTGATCTCCTCCTCGAACGTGAACCCGTAGTGGATCGGGGTCTCCAGGCCCCGTTCGAGGAAGAGCGGCGCGAACGACAGCGCGACGGCGCAGAAGCCCTTCATGTCGGTCGTGCCGCGCCCGAACAGCTTGCCGTCCTTCTCGACCAGCGTCCACGGGTCCGTGTGCCAGTCCTGGCCGTCGACCGGCACCACGTCCGTGTGGCCCGCCAGCATGATGCCGGGCCTGTCCGCGGGGCCGAGGGTCGCGTAGATGCTGGCCTTGGTCTTCTCCGCGTTCGTGAAGACGTGGCTCTCGACGCCGAGGCCGGCCAGGTAGTCGCGGACGAACCCGATGAGCTCCAGGTTCGAATCGCGGCTGACCGTGGGCGACTCCACGAACCTGCGGATCATCTCGAGGCTGGAGAGGTCGGAGGGCGTCATGCCGGCCTGTCCTTTCGGGGGGCGTTTCCGTAGAGTCGCGCGACGGGCGCGCGAGCGTAGCGGCGGGGCCGGGGACCGGCAAGCCGCGCCCGGCGGCCGGCGGAAACCTCATGAGGGCTGGAGTGGACATGGCGGAAGAGACCCCCTGCAACGCCTGGCCGATGGCGGACGCGGCCCGGGCGATCGCCGCCGGCCGCCTCACCTCCGAGGCGCTGGTCGCCGCCTGCCTCGCCCGCATCGAGGAGCGGGACGGCGAGGTCGGGGCGTGGACCCATGTCGATCCCGGGCGCGCCCTGGCCGAGGCCCGGGCCCGGGACGCGGAGGCGCCGAGGAGCCCGCTGCACGGCGTCCCGTTCGGCGTCAAGGACATCATCGACACCGCCGACATGCCGACGGAGTACGGCACGCCCATCTACGCGGGCGTGCGGCCGGCCTGGGACGCGGCCTGCGTCGCGCTTCTCCGGGAGGCGGGGTGCGTGGCCCTGGGCAAGACCGTGACCACGGAGTTCGCCACCCGCCATCCCGGCAAGACGCGCAACCCCCTCGACCTCGCCCGGACGCCCGGCGGGTCGTCGAGCGGGTCCGCCGCCGCCGTCGCGGACTTCATGGCGCCGGTGGCCTACGGCACGCAGACCACCGGTTCGGTGATCCGTCCCGGCGCCTACTGCGGCGTGGTCGCGGTCAAGCCGACCTTCGGCGCGATCAACCGCTCCGGCGTCAAGCCGCTCTCCGACGTGCTGGACACGGTCGGCTACTACACGCGCACGGTGGAGGACGCGGCGCTGTTCCTGCACGTCGCCGCCGGCGTCCCGGCCACGGACTTCGGCGGCGTCGCCGGCCTGAAGCCCCGGATCGCCGTCTGCCGCACCACGGTCTGGGACCGGGCGCGGCCCGAGACCGTCGCGCTGTTCGACGGCCTCGGCGAGCGGCTGGCCGCCGCCGGCGCCGAGACGCGGGAGCTCGTGCTGCCCGCCGACTTCGACGGAATCGCGGACGCCCAGGCCGTGCTCAACGACTACGAGTCCCTGAAGGCCCTCACCTACGAGCGCGTCAACTTTCCCGGGATGCTGAGCGAGGAGCTGACCGCGAAGATCGAGCGCTCCTCCGGTCATTCGCACGAGACGTACCGCCGGGCGCTCGGCCTCGCGGAACGGTGCCGGCGCTGCTGCCCGGGCCTCGTCGCCGGGGACGAGACGATCCTGGCGCCCGCGGCCATGGGCGTGGCCGAGGTCGGGCTGGGGTACACGGGCGATCCGATCTTCAGCCAGGTGTGGAACGCCCTGCACGTTCCGAGCGTCTGCGTGCCGGCGGGCGCGGGACCGGCCGGCATGCCGCTGGGCGTGCAGATCGTCGCCCGGTGCGGAGACGACGGCCGCGCCTTCGTCCACGCGGAGTGGGTGAGGCGGGCCCTGGCGGGCTGAGCCCGCTTGGCGGACGCCCTCGCCATGTCTCTCTCCCGCGCGCGGGGAGAGGGGACCCTCGGGCGGCGGCTGTGCCGAGCCCGCTTACTCCGCAGCCTCCAGTTCCCGCTCCGCGGACTTGGGAATCCAGCCGCGCGCGGCGCCGGGCGCCACGCTGCGGTAGCGGGGCTCGAAGGCCGGGGCAGCTCCCGGCTGTTGGGCGGGCAGAGTCCAGATGCGCAGAGGTGCCGCTTGCGGTCCGGCTCGTCCCAGTCCTCGTACGTGGAGCGGGAGTGGAGCACCGAATAGTTGTTGGCGAACTGGATGTCGCCGGGCCGCATCAGGAAATCGTGCGACACGCCGGGACGGTGGGCCCACGTCGAGCAGCAGGTCGAGGGCCTCGTCCTGCTCCTTCGTCAGCGGCTCCGCGTCCGGATGCCGCTCGGCCGTCTCGTAGTAGGTCTTGGGCAGGAGGCGCGGTGGTGAGCCGTTCCCTGAACCAGGTGAACACCGGCAGCCGGTAGTGGAGCGGGCTTTCCTCCTCGGGCCAGCCGGGCTCGTTGCGCCGGTCGATGGTGAGGGGCTCGTACAGCACGCGGACGAGGTCCGGCCGCTCCGCCATCATGACGTCGTGGATGGCGGCGGCGCTGGCCAGGGTCGACACGCCTTCGGACTTCGCCTGGCGCAGGCACATCAGGCTGATCCAGTCGGACAGGTCGTTGTGGACGTCCTGGCTGAGCCTCGTCTCGTAGAAGCGGACGCTGGGGTCCTTCATGTCGAGGCCGGCGTCGCGCACGTGGCCGATCAGGTCGCCGTACCGGTTCTGCGAGACGACGCGGCCGAGATGGCAGGCGAGTCCCCAGAAGACGATCGCCGCGTCGTCCTTCGTGTAGCGCTCCATCGGCAGTCCGCGCACGAGGACGAAGCCGCGCCCGTTCTCCATCTCGTCCCGGATGCGGCGCGCGAACTCCGCGAACGCGGGCAGCGGGAAGTCGTCCCTGCCGAATTCGGCGGGGACGGAGGCCGCGGTCCTTCGCCCCGGCCAGCGCGGCGTCCAGGTCGGAGACCACCTCCGGCGGCATGGGGTCGATCCAGTCCTCGTGGCCGGCGAAGTCCTCGCCGAGCCAGTTCTCGGGGCAGTCCAGGGCCCCCG
>CAXXKS010000006.1:0-43783 GCA_963663355.2 Alphaproteobacteria bacterium | reverse complement strand
TCGGCACCCCTGCCCTGTTCCCGTGGCGCGGCCGGACCGCTTTCGCGGAGGAATCCAAGGGGGAGGCCGGGAGGGGGTCGACGGCACCCGCGGCCCGCCCTTCGATTGACAGGGTACGGGCCGGTCCCTACGCTCGCCGGGCGGATGGAGTTGCTGGGGAGGGCGATCCGTTGACGGCGGGCGACACGACCCCGAAGGCCGAGACCGCCCGAACGAAGTCCGCGGCACGGCGCGCCCGAAGCGCACACCTCTATACCCTCGTCTCCCTCGCCGGCCTGTTCGTCGTCTGGCAGGCCGTCGTCAGCGCCCAATGGGTCACCGAGTTCTTCCTGCCGGGACCGGGACGGGTCTTCGGCCTCCTGGTCGAGATGGTGCTCGACGGCACCCTGTTCGTGCACATCGTGTTCAGCCTCGGCCGCGTGGTCGCCGGCTTCCTGCTCGCCGTCCTCGTCGCGTTGCCGCTGGGCATGCTGATCGGGCTCTGGCGCCCCATGTTCCACCTGGTCGATCCCTGGATCGAGCTGGTGCGTCCGATCCCGCCGATCGCCTGGATTCCGCTGGCGATCATGTGGCTCGGCCTGGGCGAGGAATCCAAGGTCGCCATCATCATGTACGGGGCGTTCTTTCCCGTCGTGCTCAACACGATCAGCGGCTTCCGCGCCGTCGACCGCGTCCACGTCTGGGCGGCGTTGAGCCTGGGCGTGAGCCGCCGGCAGATTTTCTGGCACGTGATCCTGCGGAGCGCCCTGCCCCGCGTCGTCGTGGGCCTGCGCCTGGGCGCCGGCATGGCGTTCATCGTGCTGGTCGCCGCCGAGCTCATCCTGGCCGACGCCGGCCTCGGCTTCCTCATCCAGGACGGGCGCTACCAGTTGCGGACGGAACAGATCATGGTCGGGATCGTCGTCATCGGCGTGATCGGCTACTTCATCAACAAGGGCCTGCTGTGGCTCGAAAGCAAGTGGATTCCCTACCGGGAAACCCTCGACCAGAGCACCTGACGGGCCCGTGCCCGGCCGGCCGACGCGAGGCAAGGCATCCATGAGCGAAAAAGTCCGCATCTCGGGCCTGAACATGACCTACGTCAGCGACCGCCTGGAACGCAGCGTGACGGCGCTCGACGGCATCGACCTCTCCATCGCCACGGGCGAGTTCGTCTGCCTGCTCGGCCCGAGCGGGTGCGGCAAGACGACGCTTCTCAACCTGGTCGCCGGGTTCCTGCGGCCCACGTCCGGCTCGGTTCTCGTCGACGGCGCCCCGGTGGCGGGCCCCGGACCGGAGCGGGGCGTCGTGTTCCAGGAGTACGGGATCTTTCCCTGGTTCACGGTGGCGCAGAACATCGCCTTCGGACCGCGCATGCGGGGCGCGTCGAAGCAGGAGCAGGAGGACGTCGTGCGCCGCTACGTGGACCTCGTCCACCTGACGGGCTTCGAGCACCACTACCCGGGCGAGCTCTCCGGCGGCATGAAGCAGCGGGTCAGCATCGCCCGCACCCTCGCCAACGACCCCGACATCCTGCTCATGGACGAGCCGTTCGGGGCGCTGGACGCGATGACCCGCGAGACCATGCAGGAAGAACTCCTGCAGATCTGGCAGCTCGACAAGCGGACCTGCATCTTCGTGACGCACAGCATCGCCGAAGCGGTCTACCTGGCGGACCGGGTGGTGATCCTCAGCGCGCACCCCGGGCGCGTGAAGGACATCGTCCGCATCGACCTCGAACGCCTGCGCGACCGCTCGAGCACGGAATACTTCGAGCTCTACCGGCACGTGGACGGCACGCTGCGGGTGGAGATGGCGCGGTCGCGCGAGGAGCGCGAGGACGCGTAGCCCGCCGCCCGAGGGAGGGAGCCGGCATGACGAACCCCTTCGCCGCGTACCGCATGATCGACGACCAGCCCCGGGTCGCGGCCCCCGGCGGCAAGCCGCTCATCGTCCAGATCGTCATGAACGTCGAATGCTGGCCGTTCGACCAGCCCCTGCCGCGAAAGCTCCTGTCGACGCCGTACGGCCGCGACCCGGTCCCCGACGTTCCCAACTACAGCTGGGTGGAGTACGGGCTGCGGACCGGCATGCCGCGGTTCATCCGCGGCTGCGCCGAACGCGGCCTGCGCGTGGGCGTCAACCTCAACTCGGCGATCGTCTCGGAGTACCCGGCGCTCGCCGCCGCGCTGCGCGACATGGACTGCGAGATCGTCGGCCACGGCGTGACCCAGCGGATGCTCTTCATGGAGGACGACGAGGCGGCGGTCATCGCCCGCTGCCTGGAACAGATCGAGGGGTTCTTCGGCGTCCGGCCGCGGGGCTGGCTCGGACCGGGCCTCGCCGAGACCTTCGACACCCTGGGCCACCTCAAGGCCGCCGGGATCGACTACGTCATGGACTGGGTGATCGACGACTTTCCCGACTGGCTCGAGACGCCGAACGGCCGGCTGCTGTCCGTGCCCTACGGCGGCCTCGACATGAACGACGTCACGGTGTGGTCGAACGACCGCCAGCCGGCGGCGGAGTACTTCACGAGGGTGCGCGACACGGTCCGCACCTTCGAGCCCGAACTCGAGGAGCGGCCCCGCGTGCTCACCCTGCCCCTGCACCCCCACGTCGCCTGCGTGCCGCACCGCCTTCCCGCGCTGTGGGAGACCCTCGACTGGCTGGTCGGCCGGGACGACGCGGTGGTGATGACGGGAAGCGAGATCGCCGACTGGTACGTGGCGGCGTGCGGCGCGGAGGCGCGCCCGTGACACGGATCGCCCTCGTGCAGATGCGTTGCGGGGACGATCCCGCGTCCAATCTCGAGCGCGCGCTCGCGCTCATCGACGAGGCCGCCGGGAAAGGCGCCCGGATCGTCGCCCTGCAGGAGCTGTTCAACCTCCCCTACTTCCCCAACCGCGCACGCGACGAACGGTTCCTCGACCTGGCCGAACCCGTTCCCGGTCCGGCGACCGGCGCCGTGGCCGGCAAGGCGCGCGAGCACGGCCTGACGGTCATGGCGCCGGTGTACGAGCGCGAGATCGCCGGCGTCTACTACAACACGGCCGTGCTGATCGGCCCCGACGGGGACATCGTCGGCAAGTTCCGCAAGATGCACATCCCGCACAGCCGGCACATCATCGAGAAGTTCTACTTCAAGCCGGGCAACCTCGGCTTCCCCGTATTCGAGACGCCGTTCGGCAGGGTCGGCATCCTCATCTGCTACGACCGCCACTTCCCGGAGGCCGCGCGGGCGCTGGGCCTGGCGGGGGCGGAGCTCCTGCTGATCCCGGTGGCGAGTCCCCGGCCCCAGGCCCGCGACGTCTTCATGAAGGAGCTCTCGGCGATGGCCATCGCCAACCAGGTCTTCGTCGCCGCGGTCAACCGGGTCGGCGAGGAAAACGGCGATCCCTTCTACGGGTCGAGCCTGGTCTGCGACCCGCGCGGCGCCGTCGTCGCCCAGGCCGGCGGCGAGGGGGACGAAGTGCTGGTCGCCGACATCGACCTCGCCGACGTGGCGGAGGTCCGCAACAGCTGGCTGTTCTACCGCGACCGGCGGCCCGACGCCTACGGCGCGCTGGTCCGCTGAAATGGACACCGGACTCCGCGGCACGGCGGCCCTCGTGAGCGGCGGGAGCGCGGGCATCGGCGCCGCCGTGGCCATGAAGCTCGCCGAGGAAGGGGCGCGCGTCGCCCTGTGCGGCCGGGACGGGAACCGCGCGGAGAGGACGGCCGCGGACATACGGCGGGCGACCGGCGTGGAGGCGCTGGGCGTCGCGGCCGACTGCACGAAGGACGCGGACGTGTCGCGCTTCGTCCGGACCGCGGTCGAATCCTTCGGCGCCGTCGACATCCTGGTCAACTCCCTGGCCGGCCCCCGGGACGGCGGGTTCCTCGAGCTGACCGACCGGGACTGGACGGACGGCCTGAACCTCAAGCTGCTGGGACAGATCCGCTGCGCCCGGGCGGTGCTTCCCCACATGATCGCGCGCAAGCGGGGGCGGATCGTCAACATCGTGGGGACGCACGGACACCAGCCGCACAGCTTCCTGGTGACCGCCGGCGTCGTCAACGCCGGCCTGCTGAACTTCACCAAGGCGCTGGCCGACATCGCGGCGCCGCACGGCATCCGGGTCAACGCCGTCAACCCCGGCCCCATCGAGACGGACAGGATGCGCTACGCCATGGAGGTCCAGACGGACCAGACCGGCGTGCCGCCGGAGGCGGCGCGGCGCGAATGGGAGGACGAGACCCTGCTCAAGCGCTTCGGGACGCCCGGGGAAATCGCGGCGGCGGCCGTGTTCCTGGCCTCCGACCTGGCGAGCTACGTCACCGGGGCGTCGATCGACGTCGACGGGGGACAGACCCGGGGGGTGTAGAACGCCGAATCCGCGGCGCCGGTTTCCGCGGAACGGGCCGCTCGATTCCTCACGAGATCGAGGAGAAGAATCCAGGATGGCTTCCCGCTTTCGCGGGAGAGCCGGAGTCGAACGAAGAGGGCCGGGCGGGTGTCCCCGCCCGGCCCCGGCGGCCTTCGCCCGAAGCGGTCAGTAGCTGACGCGGTCGGGCAGGACCTGCTTCAGGTACGAGTCGTCGATGAAGCTCTCGACGCTGGGCTTGGACTTGATCTTGCCCACGTTGTGCATGAACTGCACGGTCTTGTTGAGGGTCCGAACGAACTTCTCGTCGATGCCCATGTCGTAGACGTTCTCGTCAAGGAAGACGCGGAGGTCCTTCGCGGGCGCCCGCATGTCCTTCTCCATGGTCGCCGCCGTGTCGTCCTTGTCGGAGTTGATGTAGTCCTGCGCCTTCTTCATGGCCCGGAGAACCTTCAGCATGGTGTTCGGGTTCTTGTCCAGCCACTCCGTGCGGACGACGAGGACCGAGTACGCCGCGTAGTAGTCCAGCGGACCCTCCATGCCGGGGATGAAGGACTTCAGGGCCGAGATCATGGCGTGCCCGCCGGCCTGGTTCTTGGCCCGCAGCACGTAGGGCTGCCAGACGGTGATGCCGTCCACGTCGCCCCGGGCCATGGCCGCCACCTGCTCCGGCGCGCTCATGTTCAGGACCTCGACCGAATCGAGGGGGACGCCGAAGTGGTCCAGCGTCGACGCGAACAGCGACTCCGCCGAGCTGCCGACGGTGAGGGCGATCTTCTTGCCCTTCAGGTCCTCCGGCTTGTCGATGCCCTCCCTGACCACGAGCTGCTGCGTGCCCGAGATCTCGGCCACGCCGGTGATGATCTTCACCGGCAGGTCGCCGGCGATCATGTTCACGGTCGGGAAGTCGCCGAAGCTGCCGAGCTGGAGCTGACCCGCCGCGAGAGCGGACGTCATCTCGGCGCCCGAGGTGAAGTAGGCGATCTTGACGTCGAGACCTTCCTCCTTGAAGAACCCCTTGTGCATGGCGATCCCGAGCTGGGCTCCGAGCTGAAGATCGCGCGAAGATCCGATCTGGAACTCCGTGTCCTCGGCGCGGACGGCGTCCGCGCCCGTCAGCGCGCCGGCGGCCAACACCAGCCCGAGCGCACCTGCCAGCAAACGAGACCTTGTTCGAGGCGTTTTCATCGTTCTTCCTCCCTTGGTTTCGGAAACGGATGTCCTAATTCAATCCCGCGACCCTGCCCTCGTCGCCCTCCACGTTCCGCCACCGGAGAAGGCGCTGCTCCACCACCACTATCAGCCGGTTCAGCAGGAAGCCCACGACGCCGATGGCGATCATGCCCACCAGGATCCGGTCGCCCATGAAATGAAACCGCGCGTCCCAGATCAGCCAGCCCAGCCCCTCGCTGGCCGCGATGAGCTCGGCGCCGACGATCAGAAGGAACGCCAGCCCCAGGGCCAGACGCAGCCCGACGACGATATCGGGCACGGCCGACCGCAGGATGACGTGGATCAGGATATGCCACCGGCTCGCGCCCAGCGCCTGCGCCGCCCGTACGTGGACGGGCTCCACGGCCTTCATGCCGGCCACCGTGTTGACGACGATGGCGAAGAAACAGCCGTAGAAGATCAGGAACACTTTCGACTCCCACCCGATTCCGAACCACACGACGGCGAGGGGAACCAGGGCCAGCGGCGGGACCGGGCGCAGGAACTCGACGACGGGCTCGACGAACAGGAAGACGCGGTTGGACAGCCCCATGGCGATCCCGAGCGGAATGGCGACCAGGGTGGCGAACAGGAAGCCCAGAAAGACGCGGCTCAGACTCACCGCGATGTGACGGAACAGCTCGCCGTCCCACATCATGGAGAGCAGGGTCCTGCCCACCTCCCACGGCGGGGGAAAGAGGCTCGGATGGAAGAATTCGGCCGCCCCGAGCGCGACCCAGAGCAGGAGTCCGGCGACGAGGGTCCCGACGCGCAGGGCGGCCGCCGGAATTTCCCTCCGGCCGCTTCCCGCGGATCCCGCGGCGGGGGACTCTTCGATGGGCCGCGACTCTTCCGTCATGCAGCGGCACCCTTCCTCTCTCCACCGCGCCGGGAAGCGGCGCCCGGGAGAGACTCGGATCGTCCACATCAACCCGAGGAACGAGCTTATTGGAACCGCACGGCACCGCGCAAGCTCCGGGAGGGGGCAGTTTTTCTTCGTTTCCGCGATGGCCCGCGCGCCGACGGACGCGTAGGCTGGGGACGCGCCGGCATCGGAACCGACGAGGGAGCGGCCTCATGGACCTCGGACTCTCCGGAAAGGTGGCGTTGGTGACCGCCGCGAGCCGCGGGATCGGAGCCGCGGCCGCCCGCGAGCTCGCCGCCGAGGGGGCCCGCGTCGTCATCTCCGCCCGCGACATGGAGACGTTGCGGCCGGTGGCGGACGGCATCGCCGCGGACACCGGCGCGTCGGTGACGCCGATCGCCGCCGACAACACCGACCTCGCGTCGGTCGAACGGCTGGTGGCGGACGCCGAGGCCCGCGTCGGCCCCATCGACGTCCTCGTGAACAACAGCGCCGGCCCCGCGACGGCCCGATTCGGCGAACTCGGCGACGACGACTGGCGGCAGGCCATCGACGTCAAGCTCATGGCCCAGATACGGCAGGCCCGGGCCGTGTTCGACGGGATGGTGTCGCGCGGGAGCGGACGCATCGTCAACGTCGCAGGCACCCATGCCCGGTTCGCCCACGCCTTCGCCGTGACGGCCGGCATCGTGAACTCCGCCCTCCTGAGCCTGACCAAGTCCCTCGCCGAGGAGGGGGCGCCCGCGAACGTCCTGGTCAACGCCGTCAATCCGGGTCCGATCGACACGGAGCGGATGCGCTACATGTGCGAGGCCAAGGCCCGGATCGAGGGCGTCTCCGTCGAGGACGCCCGGGCGGAGCTGGTGTCGGAGACCCTGCTCAAGCGCTTCGGAGAGCCGCGGGAGGTGGGAGCGCTGGTGGCGTTTCTCGCCTCGGGCCGCGCGAGCTTCATGACCGGGAGCTGCGTCGAGGTCGACGGCGGGCTGATCCGCGTGACGTAGCCGCTACTCCCGGTCGATCTTCCGCCAGGCGCCCGGCTCCGGGTGGCGCACGGTCCGCGGGACGGGCGCCAGGCGGTCGACATAGACGCCGCCTTCCTTCATCACCATGGCGATGTTGTCCGCGTCCTGGAGCACCCCGATGTCCTCCAGCGGATCGCCGCGCACCGCCAGAATGTCCGCGAACTTTCCGGGCTCCACCGTGCCGACCGAATCGCCGAGCCCGATGGCCTCCGCCGCGTCGCGGGTGGCGGTCTGGATCGACTCCATGGGCGTCATGCCCTCGTCGACGTAGATCCCGAGCTCGCGGGCGGCGCACCCCATCTCGGGCACGTTGTGGATGTCCGTTCCCATGGCGATGCGGACCCCCGCCGCCCTCATCTTGCGGAAGGTCTCGAAACAGTGCGGCAGCATGGCCCGCTGGGTCTCGATCAGGGACGGCGGCAGGCCCTGCAGGGCGTTCTGTTCGATCGCGTACTCCGTCCGGTTGAGCAGCGTCGGCACCACCCAGATGCCGGCCTCGCCGACGCGGGCGACGGACTCGTCGTCGCTGTAGACCATGTGCTCGATGGTGTCGACCCTGGCGTCGACGCACATGTGCAGGCCTTCCGGCGTGAAGCAGTGCACCGCCACGGGCTTGCGGAAGGCGTGGGCCTCGTCGACGATCGCGTCGAGCTCCTCCCGGGTCATGTTGCGTACTTCGGGATCGGTCCCCAGGGACACGCCGCCGGTGACGCTGGTCTTGATGCCGTCGGCGCCGCTCCGGATCAGTTCGCGCACCTTCTTGCGCAGTTCCCAGGGCCCGTCCGCCGTGGCGCCGGCGGCCCGGCGCATGGCGCGCGGCAGGGTCAGCAGTTCGAGGTGCGCGCCCGTGATGACGCATTCGGCGAGGATCAGCAGCCGGGGTCCCGCGACGATCCCGTTGTCGATGGCGTCGCGGACGGCGCACATCTCCTCGGCGAAGTCGCCGCGCGGCGTCCCGCGGCCCGCGTCGCGCATGGTGGTGAACCCCATCTCGAAGCAGATCTGCGCGTGGAACAGCGCATAGAACGACTGCAACTGCGGCGTGATCTCGAAGCGGGCGATCCGCGCCGTCCCGAAGCTCGTGCAATTGAGGGCGCCCAGGTGGACGTGGGTGTCGATGAGCCCCGGCATGAGCGTGCAGCCGCCGGCATCGATGACATGCGCCCCGGGAGGCGCCGCCACGCTGTCCGCGGCGCCCACCCGCTCGACGCGCCCGTCCCTGACGACGACGCGGGGGTCGGGAATGACCTCCCCCGTTCCGTCGATGAGCCTGGCCGCCTCGATGACGCGCGTTTCGCTCATGCCGGCCGCTCCGCCGCCGGTCCCGGGCGCGGCGCCAGATGCTCCGCCGTCTCGCGAAAACGCGCGTAGGCCGCCGGGTCGATCCCGTGGGTGCCGGCCAGCGACTCCGCCAGGGAGAAAGCGCCGAACGAACGCTCCAGCGCCGCGCGGTCGAGGTTCCGCCCGATGATCACGATACGCGTGCGGTCGTCCGCCGCCGGCCAGACGCCGAGAGGAACCGGTTCGTGGACGGCCGACTGAACGGCATGGATCGCATAGGGAGCTCCGCGCACGTTCACGATGCCCTTCACGCGCAGGATATCCCGTCCCCCGAGCTCCGCGAGCATGCTCAGCCATGTCGCCAGACCCGCTTCGCTCACGGGCGACTCGCGGTGAAGCGTCACCGCGCCGGCGTCCCCCGCGTGCGAGGCATGGCGGCGGCCGTGTCGCGCCAGCCAGCCGGCGAGGTCCCGCGCGGCGCCGGATCCGCCGAACAGGACCTCCGGATCGAACCCGCCGGGCCGCGCGGCGCCGAGGGCCGCGCCGGCGTTGATCTTCCTGACCGCGTCCTCGACATCGCGCCGCGTCGCGCGCGATACCAGATCGGTCTTGGAGAGCAGCAGCACGTCCGCGACCGCGGCCTGCTTCCGCGCCTCGGCATGCGACGCGAGCTGCGCGGGCCCGTGCACGGCGTCGACGACCGTGACGACCCGGTCGAGACGCAAGGCGCCGCTCAGGTCGCGGTCCGTCAAGACGGTCCGCAGGATGGGAACGGGGTCCGCGAGGCCGGAGGTCTCGATCAGAATCCGGCCGAACGGCGGAAGGTCGCCGCGCTCCCGTCCCGACAGGACGTCCGCCAGCGTTTCGAACAGCTCGCCCCGCACCTCGCAGCACAGGCAGCCGTTCGCCACGAGGCGCACGTTCTCCGCCGGCGCGGACACGAGCAGGTGGTCGATGCCGACCTCGCCGAACTCGTTGACGACCACCAGGCTGTCCTTGAAGCCGGGATGCCGCAGGACGCGGTTGAGCAGCGTCGTCTTGCCGCTTCCGAGGAACCCGGTGACGATGGAGACGGGCAGCATCGGCCGACTGTATCACCGCGGGACCCGGCCCGGCAAAGCGGACGCCGCCGCCACCGGCGTTCCAAGTCCCGGCCGACCGCGCGTGTCCCCGGCATTGAACCCGCCGCCGCGGTGCCGCATTATGGATCGGGAGGGGAAGCCGGGGCGCGGCCGGCCGCGCCCCGCACGAACGGGACCGGATCCGAAGATGAGCGGAAAAGTCGTCAAGTCGGACGCGGAATGGCTGGCGCAGTTGACGCCGCAGCAGTATCACGTCTGCCGGCAGAAGGGCACCGAGCCGGCGTTCACCGGCAGGTACAACGACGAAAAGGCCGCCGGGACGTACAAATGCGTCTGCTGCGGCCAGGACCTGTTCCGGTCCGACGCGAAGTTCGATTCCGGCACGGGCTGGCCCAGCTTCCGGCAGCCCATCGCCGAGGACCGTGTCGCCGTGGAACGCGACTTCTCGTACGGGATGATCCGCACCGAGGTGCTGTGCAGCCGGTGCGAGGCCCATCTCGGCCACGTTTTCGAGGACGGACCCCGGCCGACGGGCCTGCGCTACTGCATGAACTCGGTCGCTCTCGACCTGGAGCCCGACGCGGACCCGGACGCGGCATAGCCTTCGCCGGCGAACGAGCGGTGCCGATGAAACTCTCCGACGCGCAGATCGAGCGATACGAACGGGACGGCTTCCTGGTCGCCGGCGGCGTGTTCACCGGTCCGGAGACCGCCCTTCTCCGCGACGAGGCGGCGGAGATCGGCACACCGCGGCGCAAGACGCCCGGGGCGAACGTCTACGAAAAGAAGAGCGGCAAGATCCGCCAGGCCTATGCCTCCGAGCGGGACTCCGAAGCCTGGAACCTGGCCTGCCGGCTGCCCCGCATACTCGGACCCGTGCGGCAGCTCCTGGGCGAGCGGGTGTATCTCTGGCACTCCCGGATCATCTTCAAGCTGGCCCGCGTCGGCGAACAGTGGCAATGGCACCAGGATTTCACGAGCTGGCATATGGACGGCGCGGCGCGCGGCGGCGTCCGCGACATGATTTCGGCGATGGTGATGCTGGACGACACGACCTCCGAGAACGGGCCGGTGCGGTTCGTTCCCGGATCGCACCTGGAGGACGGGGCGCGGGAGGGGGGCGTACTCGACTGGCATTACGATTTCGAGACGACGGCCTATCCCGTGCACACCACGCTCGATGCGCACGTCGAGCGGATGTCGGCGAAGCGGCCCGTCGTCGAGTGCACCGGGCCCGCCGGAACCGTCGTGTTCTTCACCGCCAAGACGGTTCACTCCTCGACGGACAACGTGTCGTCCCGCGACCGCCGGATCATGTATCTGGTCTACAACCGGCTCGACAACATGCCGCCGACCCTGGAGACCCGGCGGCCGGACGTCGTGACCCCCTACTACCTCAACGACGACCGCGCCGCCCTCGAGATGTCCGACGAGGCCGCCTTCGCGAGACTCGTGGAGCGAAGGGGTCTGGCGGCTTAGCGCGGTTCCCCGCCGGGACGACGGTCAGTGGGCGAGCAGCACCGGCAGCCGCGCGCCGGACAGCACGTCGCCCGTGACGGTCCCGAAAATGAGGTGGCGCAGGCGGGTCTGCGCGTTTCCACCCATGATCAGCAGGTCCGCGTCCGCCGCCCGGGCGGCGGCCAGCAGGCTCTGCCCGATGCCGCGCCCCCGGCGTTCCACGCTCTCCGCCGCCGCCTCGACGCCATGCTGGGCGAGGTAGCGGACGACCGCCTCGGAGCTCAGCCCCCGCCGGCGGCCCGCCTCCTCGACCTCGAGCACCACGACCCGTTCGGCCGTCCGCAGGAACGGCAGCGAGAAATGGATCGCCCGCGAGGCCTCGGACCGGCCGTTCCAGGCGATGGCGACGGACCTGCCCACGGAGTCGGCGCCGCCGTGGGGGATGACCAGCACCGGGCGGCCCGTTTCCATCAACAGCGCCTGGACCGTCTCGTGGAGTCCGGAATCGCGGTCTCCGTGGGGCGTGGCCGCGACGATGAGGTCCGAAAGCCGCCCGAAGGCCGTCGAGACATCCTCTTCCTCGCCCCTGACGATGGAGAAGTGGGCGGCGCACCCGTCCGCCCGGTCCTCCTCCACGACCGGCACGCCGTGCGCCGTGCAGGTCTCGTCGAACAGCGCGCGGACCGCCGCCATGCGGTCGTTGGCCGCCCGTTGCGCGGCCGCCATTTCGTCGACGAACGCCGCCGTCGGCCGGTCCTCCCATCCCGCCGCGTAGCGCCGGGGGACCTCGTAGACGTGCAGGACCTCGATCAGGGCTTCGAAGCGCCTGGCGATGCCCATGGCCGCGTCGAGGGCGTCCCGGGCGTCGGGCAGGCCGCCGAGGGGTACGAGTATGGTACGGAGCACCGGTTCCATCCGACTCCCCTGTCCGCCGGCCCCGTCACGGCCGGCTGCTGCTTCCGGGACCGATATTAGCCCGCATGCCCCGCCACGGTCATCGTCCGCGCGGCGCGGGCCGGCGGAGACGCCCGGACGGCCTCATTCGGTCCCGGCGGTTCCCGGGACCGCGGCTCCGCCGCCGGGACTCTCCGACGGCAGGGGAGCCTCCGGATCCCGGATCCACGCCAGGACGTCCCGCCAGACGGCCTCGGCCCCCAGGTCGCGGAAGAGCATGTGATAACCGCCGGGATAGAGCGCGACGCGATGGCGGGACTCGAGCCGTTCGACCATGGATCCCGTGGCGCGCCGGGGGATGATCTCGTCCTTCCCGCCGTAGAGCACCAGCGCGGGCGCCGGCAGACGGTCCGCGGACTCGAGCGCCGCGTCCATCAGGTTCACGAGGCCGTACACCGCATCGGCGCGCGTGTCCCGGATGACCAGGGGGTCCCGGCCCAGCTCCCGCAGCATCTCCGCGTTGTCCGACGGCGTGATGCGCAAATCCCGTCCCGACACGCGCGCGCCCGGCGCGACGTGCGCCATGAACCACAGGACCGCCCGATAGAACGGGTTCATGGTCGCCCGTCCCCAGACCGCCGGCGCGGCGAGGACGACACCCTCCACGCGCGGCGGCGGCGCACCCGCCCGCCGCGTCGGGAACCCGCGGAGAATCCCGGAGTCGCCGCCGTAGGCGGCCAGGATGACGGCGCCCCCCATGCTCTCGCCGGCGAGGTAGACGGGGATCCCGCCGTGGCGCGCGCGCACCGCGCGGACCGCGTCGAACAGGTCGCTCGCGAGGTTTCCGGTGCCCGGCCAGAGTCCCCGGTCGGCCGTGCCGCCGAAGCCGCGCTGATCGTAGGCGTAGGTCGTGACGCCCCGCCCGGCCCACCATTCGGCGGGCATGGCGAAGGCGTTGGAGTAGTCGTTGAAGCCGTGCAGAGCCACGACGACGGCCGATTCCTCTCCGACCGCCGGCCACGCGCGCACCGGCAGCCGGTAGCCGTCCGACACGACGATGGCGCCGTCCACAACGGCGGGCTCGACCGTGGCCGGACCCACGGCCTGGACCCGCGGCGCGCAGCCGGCCGCCGACCAGGCAACCGCCAGCAGGACGGCCGCGGAGAGCAGCCGGCTCCGGGGGATGCCGGGCGAAAACCCCGAGGAGGCCGCACCCGCCATGCCCGCGTTTCCCGAACGTCCGTCGTTCGGCATCAGGGGCCGAGTCCGGTCGAGACCGGCGCCCGGTCCCGATCGGCCTTCAGGCGGACACGGTGCATGGCCTGGATTCCGGCGGGTTTTGGAAGATCGAGTCGAATCGAGGCTCGCAACGGAGCCCGGGCCCTGCGCCATCGGATGAATTCGCACAGTTCGCACGGAGTCGGAGGGGCCGCCCGCACCCGGGTTCGGTATCCTCGTCTCCCCTCCCGGTCCTTCCCTTTCCGGGGGACCGTGGCGTGGCGGCGCGCCGTCGGGGATGAGGCCGTCCTGTCGTTCACGAAAACAGCCCGTTGAATTCGCACACTTCGCACGACGTCGGGGGTCGCGACGCTGCAGGCTATCGGGAATCGTCTCCACGGCCAAAACCGGACGCCTGTTCGGCCCTGCTTCTACCCACCATGGGCGGCACCCGGAAACGAAAGGATGGCGATACGGCGTTCGACGGTTGCCCGGAGGGGAAAGGGAGCCGCAACGGCGCGGCCGCCCTCCGGCCCCAAGCTTGATCGCGGCCGGCGGAGCGCCTACGTTCGGCGCGCTCCGGTCGCGGTCAATACCACGATCACGTTGCGACGCCCCCTGCTGATGAAGGGCGAGCCAGGAACCGGCGAGATCATGTTCGTGGTGAAAGTGTCGAACGCCCTGATTACGGACTATCACCGATGACCAGCCCCATACGCCCAGGCGTGACTCTCTCCGCGAGGGTTTCATGGAACCCTACGAGTTCAGCGCCAAGGGCTTGTCAAAGGCGCTCGGCATTCCGCAATACCGCATTCAGTGACATCGTGCGCGGCCGGCGCGGCATTACGGCCGACACCGCGCTCAGGCTCGAGTGGGTCTTCGGCGTGTCCGCCTCGTTTTGGCTCAATCTCCAGTCCCGTTACGAGCTCGAGGTCACCAAGCGCGATGCCGGGTCCACTATAAGGAAAACCGTGAAGCGACTCGCCGGAGCCGCTTGAGCCCTTCGGGCGACGATCTCGGAGGCGGTCGGGATGGCGCAGCGTTGTTGACGTCACAAATGTTCAGGTTTATCAGGCGGCGCTGTGAAAACGGAGACGGTCGATCATGACTCTTTGGGTAGCACGGGCAGGAAGATACGGAGAGCGGGAGAGCTTCGCGCTTGAAAACAACGCCGTGGTAGTTGGCTGGGATGACGTCCCCGATCTTTCCGAAATTGAGGGTCGCGAGCAGTTGCTGAAGCTTTTGACGGACACCTATCCTGACGAAAACCCAAAGAAGATCAAAAACTGGGAAGCCCAACTGTGGGCCTTCGTACGACGATTTCGGAAGGACGATCTGGTGGCCCTGCCATTGAAAACGCAATCCGCCATTGCTTTCGGCCGGATTGTCGAGGACTACAGGTATGCCTCCGATGCGCCATCGGAAGCAAGGCACCAGAGACCGGTTGAATGGATCAATACGGATATTGCCCGAAGCCGACTTGACAGCGATCTGCTCTACTCTCTGGGTGGTGCAATGACGGTGTTCAGTGTCCGTCGTAACAATGCGGAAGCTCGAGTCAGGGCGCTTCTGGAGGGCAAGACAACGCCTGACTCCGTTATGCTCCGGCAAACCGCAAACGAAGAGGAAGACACGGTCCCGCCGATAGTTGATATTCAGCAGCAGACGGATGACCAGATCGTCGATTTCATTAGTCGGAAGTTCAAGGGTCACGAATTAACCCGGTTGGTCGAGGGAGTGTTGAAGGCCCAAGGCTACACAGTCCGGGTGTCGTCGCCGGGAGCTGACGGAGGGGTCGATATCGTCGCGGGACGCGGCCCGATGGGGTTCGAAGCTCCGCGCCTATGCGTCCAAGTCAAGTCGGGCGACGACGCGGTAGACGTCACTGTCCTGCGTGAGCTTCAGGGCGTGATGAAGAACTACCGCGCCGAGCAAGGCCTGATAGTTTCATGGGGTGGATTCAAGTCCACCGTCCACCGGGAGGCCCGTCAACTGTTTTTCGAGATTCGCCTGTGGAATCAGGCTGATTTGGTAAAGACGATCCAGGAAACCTATGAGAATTTACCGGATGAACTTCAAGCCGAACTACCAATGAAACGTATATGGACATTGGTCATCGAGGACATCTAGTATCCTGCCGCTGAAATAAACATCATAATGAAAGGCTCGATTTGTGATTCGCAGGTATCAGTATCAAAGGAGTCATTTGTTCCGTCATTCCCGAGAAAGCGGGAATCCATTTTTTTCGTCATGAAGCCCGCCCCGCGTCCGTATAAATTCTCGCTTTCGTGGGAATGACAAAGATAAAATACAGCTTGCGTTCCGGTTTCTTCTGCTACGAACTTCGTAAACACCGCACTAACGGTGGGATGGCCAGATAGCGTCGCACCTCGGACGAGAGCGAACGCAGGAGGCCGGCCAAGGTCGAGAAGAAGATCGTACGGCTGGTCTCCGTCATCAAGACGGCGGCTACACGAAGGGACGACCCGGGTGCGCCGGCAGTCTGCCCCCGCGAAATGGGTAGCCTGTCTGTATGTGCGGGTCGCAGGCCCACGCCCCCCGGCCACCCGCCGTTTCGATCAGGAATTCAGCCTGGGTGCCGGAACTTGATCGCGGCCGGCGGAGCGCCTACGTTCGGCGCGCTCCCGGCGCGGCCGCCCGCCCCGCCACGGGCGGCGGAGGGCGAGACCGATGAGATTCGAAGGAACCGAGAGCTACGTCGCCACGGAAGATCTGATGGTCGCGGTCAATGCCGCGATCGCGTTGCAGCGTCCCCTTCTGGTGAAGGGAGAGCCCGGAACCGGCAAGACCATGCTCGCCCTGGAGGTGGCGGACGCTCTCGGCGCTCCCCTCATCGAATGGCACGTCAAGTCGACGACCAAGGCGCGGCAGGGCCTCTACGAATACGACGCCGTCTCGCGCCTCCGGGATTCGCAACTCGGCGACGAGCGGGTCCGCGACATCTCCAACTACATCGTCCGCGGCAAGCTGTGGGAGGCCTTCGAGTCCGAGGAACGGCCGGTCCTGCTGATCGACGAGGTCGACAAGGCGGACATCGAATTCCCCAACGACCTGCTGCTCGAGCTCGACCGCATGGAGTTCTTCGTCTACGAGACCAGGCAGACCGTCGCCGCGGCTCACCGTCCGATCGTGTTCGTCACGTCGAACAACGAGAAGGAGCTGCCCGACGCCTTCCTGAGGCGGTGCTTCTTCCACTACATCCGCTTCCCCGACCGCGAGACGATGGAGCGAATCGTGGACGTGCACCACCCGGGCCTGAAGCGGAGCCTGCTGTCCGAGGCCCTGAACGTCTTCTTCGAGATCCGCGACGTGCCCGGCCTCAAGAAAAAGCCGTCGACCTCCGAGCTCATCGACTGGATCAAGCTCCTGGTGGCGGACGACGTCTCGCCGGAGGCCCTACGCAGCAGGGACATGAAGACGCTGATCCCGCCGCTTCACGGCGCCCTGCTCAAGAACGAGCAGGACGTCCACCTGTTCGAACGCCTGGCGTTCATGGCCCGGCGGGAAAGCGGCGCCTGAGCGGCGGCCCGCCGGCGCCCGTGTTCACCGAACTCTTCCACGGACTCCGCAGGGCCGGGGTTCCGGTGAGCCTCAAGGAGTACCTCGCCCTGATGGAGGCGATGGACGCCCGCGTCGCGGACAACAGCGTCGAGGCGTTCTACCACCTGTCCCGCGCGGCCCTCGTGAAGGACGAACGGAACTTCGACAAGTTCGACGTCGTGTTCGGCCGCGTTTTCAAGGGCCTCGAGGCCCTCGACGGGGACGGCGCGGCCGACATTCCGGAGGACTGGCTGCGCAAGCTCGCCGAGCTCGCGCTGACCGAGGAAGAGATGGCCGAGGTCGAGGCGATGGGCGGGTTCGAGAAGCTCATGGAGGAGCTGAGGAAGCGCCTGGAAGAGCAGCGGAAACGCCATCAGGGCGGCAACAAGTGGATCGGCACGGCCGGCCGCTCGCCCTTCGGAGCCCACGGCTACAACCCCGAGGGGGTCCGCATCGGTCAGGAGGGGTCCCGCCACCGGCGCGCGGTCAAGGTCTGGGACCGGCGCGAGTACAGAAACCTCGACGACTCCGTGGAACTCGGAACCCGCAACGTCAAGGTCGCGCTGCGGCGGCTGCGGCGGTTCGCCCGCGAGGGCGCCGCCCTCGAACTCGACCTGCCCGACACCATCCGGTCCACCGCGAACAACGGCGGCTATCTCGATCTGAAGCTCGTCCCGGAACGGCGCAACACCGTCAAGGTCCTGCTGTTTCTCGACATCGGCGGATCGATGGACGACCACACGCGCACGTGCGAGGAGCTGTTCTCGGCGGCGCGCGCCGAATTCAAGCACCTCGAGTACTTCTACTTCCACAACTTCGTCTACGAAGACCTGTGGCGCGACAACCGGCGCCGCCACCGGGAACGCATGCCGACCTGGGACGTCATCCACACCTACGCCTCCGACTACAAGCTGATCGTCGTCGGGGACGCGACCATGAGTCCCTACGAGATCGCCTATCCCGGGGGCAGCGTCGAGCACTGGAACGAAGAACCCGGCCGGATCTGGCTGGAGCGCCTGCTGACCGCCTACCCGAGCGCGATCTGGCTCAACCCGGTGACGGAGCGGCACTGGCCCTACACCCAGTCGCTTCAGATGACGCGCCAGCTCATGGGCGGACGCATGTTCCCGCTGACCGTCGACGGCCTCGACCGGGGGATGCGCGAACTGAGCCGGTAGGAGCCGGCCGTCCGGTCTATCGCGCCTTCTGGCACCAGATGCGGTGGGTGCCGCTCAGGACGTCGGGCCGCCGCCGCTCCAGTTCCGCCCACTGGTCGAGGGAGCGGGGGTTCGCCGAGTCGCCGAACTGCTCCCGGAAGCCTTCCACGGCGGCCGGTTCCTGGACCTCGTAGGCCAGGAACCGCAGGTTCAGGTCCGGCAGGGCGCCCCCCACGTCCGCGACCGTGAACACGGCCTCCTCATGTTCGGGGAACAACAGGTCCCGGCATTGATGGAGGTCGTGGAAGCCGCTCGCCGTCACGACCCAGCGCGCGGGTTCCCCCTCGGGCAGATCGAGGAGGAGCCTTCGGGCTTCGCGAACCCCTTCGGCGTCTCCCGTCAGGGACCGCTCGCGGACGAGGCGCCGGGCCGCCGTCAGGGCCTCCCGATGGGTTCCGGCGCGCACCTGGACGTGCATCAGGCCCTCGGGGACCAGGAGATCCGCGAGGGTGCGCCAGAGACCGAGCGCGTCCTCCGTCCGGAGCATCGTGTCCCCCGTGTAGATCGCGTGAAACCGCTCGTCGATCCGCCCGAGCTCCCCGCGCGCGGCCTGGCGGAACGCGATGTTGGCAACGCCCGTCGCCTCGGCCGTGCGGGCCGCGTAGGCGAGCTTGTCCAGGCTCGGGTCCGTCGCCAGGACGACCGCGTCGCCGTAGGCGGCCGCCAGCCCGAGCGCGCGTTTCCCGGTGGAGCAGCCGGAGACGAGAATGCGCATGGACGTCCGCGCGTACGCCGGCGCCGCGAAGCCCGGGATCAGCTCTTCCAGGTCGTCGGCGTAGGTTCTCGGCCCGATCTTCGGCAGGCCACGCCACCGCGGATAAGGCGATGCGCCGGCCCCGTCCGCGCCGCCCGCGCCGGGCTCCGGCGCGCCGCCGCCGACGCGCGTCAGTGTCGTCGCGAGCTCCCGTTCCCGCAGGGGTTCGACGAGCTGCCGCCGGATCAACATCCGGCGGTAAGGCGCTTCCGCGGGGAGCCCCAGCCCCAGCAGCTTTTCGATCCCCTCGATTCTGTGGATCGGGCGATAGGCCGCGACGACCGCCAGGCGGTTCCACATCTCGAGATCCCATGCGCCCGCGTCGGACGCATCGCCGACGGCGTCGAGACGGCGGCGGATCTCAGCCATCAGATATCCGGCCGCCAGGGCCTCCCTTCGGGTCTCGTACCAGGCGTAACCGGTGGCGAAGCATTGCAGCGCGAGCGCCATGACGAACTGCCGGCGCCGGCCCACGAGGAAATCCCCGGGATCGGTCGGCCGTTGCCCCTGGAGGATGACGACCCGGCGGATCGTGGACAGGACCCCGACCAGGTCTTCGTCCGTGACGACGGTGTTGAGGAGCAGCCCCAGCAGCAGGGGTTCGGACAGGAGGTCGTCGAACGCGCCGCCGGCGACGGCGGCCGTGACGGCGACGGCGTCCCCGCCGCCGATCATCGCCAGGAGCCCCGCGAACCGCTCGTCCCTTTTGAGAACGGCCACCGCCGCGGGAGCCGGAACCTGATGCGCGATATCGGCGCGGTCGAAACAGGTCCGGAGCTCCGCGACGGCCCCGGGGGGCGCGGACGGGAACGGATACGCGTCGAGCGCCCGCACGAACCGCCCGACGTGGGCGGCGTTGCCGGGCTCGAAGCGGATCGCCCGGGCGAAGGCCGTGAGCGCCTCTTCGAACTCGCCGCGCCTGGCCTGGGCCGCGCCGAGGCGCGCGTGGGCGGCGCCGTCCGTGGGCATGCAGGCGGTGGCGCGCCGCAGGACGTCCGCCGCCTCCGGAAGACGGTTCTGGTCCAGGCAGAGAATTCCGATGCCGGTGTAGGCGCCGGCGAAGGCGGGGTCGAAGGCGAGCGCCCGGTAATAGGCGGCGAGCGCCTCGTGGGTCTTGTCCCGCGCCCGCAGCGTTTCGCCGAGATTGTAGTGGAACGCCGCGTTCTCCGGCTCGATCTCCAGGGCGCGCCCGAACCGCTCCGCCGCCGCCGCGTGGGCGCCCGCCCGGTGCTCGATCAGGCCCAGGAAGTTCAGGGCCCCGGCGTTGCCGGGATCTTCCGCGACGAGCGTTTCGCAGAGCTCCCTCGCGCCGTCGCGATCCCCCGCCCGGTACCGGCGGGCGGCCTCGCCGAGATGTTCCGCCGCGCTCGACATCCTGCTCGACCGCTCCGTGCCGCTGGACGAGGGGGTTATAGCAAGCGCCGGGGCGCCCGGCCAGCAGCGCCCGTCCCGAGGCCGTTCCGGCCGCCCCCGCCCGCCGGGTCCGTCCGAAGGCGCTACCGGAAATCGCGGGAGGGAAACGAGGCGCGCAGCGGGACCCGGTGGCGCGTGGCGTTCGCCGCCGGCACGTCGAGGGGGCGGACGCGGCCCTCGGCCAGCGCGTCGAGCCGGTGCGAGAGGTCGGCGAGCCGCTCGACGACGACGTGGATCACGAGGCCCTCGCGTTGCAGGCGCCCCGTGGCCAGCATCAGCCGGGCGCCCATGACAGCCTTGCGGCAGCGCTCGAACACCCTGGGCCAGATGACGAGGTTGGCGGTTCCCTCCTCGTCCTCGAGGGTGGCGAAGATCACGCCGCTCGCCGTTCCCGGCCGCTGCCGGCAGATCGCCAGGCCGGCGACGGTGACGCCGCTGTCCGCCGGGAGATCCGCCAGACGGGAGGACGGGACCGCGCCCCGGGCGGCCAGCTCGGGACGGAGGAGCGCCACGGGATGGGTCCGCAGGGTGAGCCTGAGGGCGGCGTAATCGTCGATCGTCTCCTCCCCGGCCGACGGCGGCGGGAGCGGGACGAACGGCTCGGCGCCCTCTTCCGCCCCGTCGGCCCGGGCGAAGAGCGGCAGCGGCTCGGGGCCGAGCGCCCGGACCTCCCAGAGGGCCTCGCGCCGGCCGAGGCCGAGCGAGCGGCAGGCGTCGGCCCGGGCCAGCCGCTCGAACGCGGCCTTGCCGAGGCCGGTCCGCCGCCACAGGCCGCGAAGGCCGGGCCGGCCGCCGCCGCGGCGCTCCCCGGCGCGGGCCGCGACGAGGGCGTCGGCGTCCTCCTTCCCGAACCCCTTGATCTGGCGGAAGCCGAGACGCAGCGCGGCGCCGCCGCGCCCGTCGGGCTCCAGCGTGCAGTCCCAGTCGCTGAACGCGACGTCGACGGGCCGCACCTCGACCCCGTGGTCGCGGGCGTCGCGGACGATCTGGGCGGGGGCGTAGAAGCCCATGGGCTGGCTGTTCAGGAGGGCGCAGGCGAAGACCGCGGGATAACGGCACTTGATCCAGGCCGATACGTAGACCAGCAGCGCGAAGCTCGCGGCGTGGGATTCGGGAAAGCCGTAGTCGCCGAACCCCTCGATCTGGCGGAAGCAGCGTTCGGCGAACTCCCGCTCGTAGCCGCGCCCGACCATGCCGCCGACGAACTTGTTCCGGAAGCCGCCGACCTGTCCGGTGCGGCGGAAGGTCGCCATGGCCCGGCGCAGGCCGTCCGCCTCGGCCGGGGAGAAGCCGGCGGCGACGATGGCGATGCGCATGGCCTGCTCCTGGAACAGCGGGACGCCGAAGGTCTTGCCGAGCACCTCCTCGAGCTCGGGCGAGGGGTATTCGACCGGCTCCTCCCCGTTCCGGCGGCGCAGGTAGGGGTGCACCATGTCGCCCTGGATCGGCCCCGGACGGACGATCGCCACCTCGACGACGAGATCGTAGAAGTTCCGGGGCCTGAGCCGCGGCAGCATCGTCATCTGCGCCCGGCTCTCGACCTGGAAAAGGCCGATCGAATCGGCGCGGCCCAGCATGTCGTAGACGGCCGGATCCTCCGGCGGGACGGTCTCCAGGGTGAGCGGCCGCCCGAAATGCCGCCCGGTGAGATCGAAGGCCTTGCGGATGCAGGTGAGCATGCCCAGGCCCAGGACGTCCACCTTCAGGATCCCCAGGGCGTCCAGGTCGTCCTTGTCCCACTCGACGTGGGTGCGGTCCGCCATGGCGGCGTTGCCGATGGGGACGACCTCGGACAGCGGGCCGCGCGTGATGACGAAGCCTCCGACGTGCTGCGACAGGTGGCGGGGAAAGCCCCGGAGCTCGCGCGCGAGGGCGAGGGCGAGCCGGAGGCGCCGGTCGGCGGGGTCGAGGCCGGCCTCGCGGACCCGGCCGTCGTCGATCGGCTCGCCGCGGCCCGACCCCCACACGAGGCCGTTCACGGCCCCGGCGACGTCGGGGGACAGGCCGAGGGCCCCGGTTACCTCCCGCACGGCGCTTCGGGTGCGGTAGCTGATCACCGTCGCGGCGATGCCGGCCCGGTCGCGGCCGTAGCGGCCGTAGACGTACTGGATGACCTCCTCACGGCGTTCGTGCTCGAAGTCGACGTCGATATCGGGGGGCTCGCCGCGCTCGGCGGAGACGAAACGCTCGAACAGCAGGCCGATGCGGTCCGGGTCCACGGCCGTGATGCCGAGGCAGTAGCAGACCGCCGAGTTGGCCGCCGACCCCCGTCCCTGGCACAGGATGTCCTGGCTTCGGGCGAACCGGACGATGTCGTGAACCGTGAGGAAGTAGGGGGCGTAGCCGAGGCGCCCGATCAGGTCGAGCTCGCGTTCGAGCAGGCCGCGCACCTTGCCGGGGACGCCGCCGGGATACCGTCCGCGGGCGCCTTCCCAGGCGAGCCGGACGAGCGCCTCCTGGGGCGGGCGGCCGTCGGGTCCGGTCTCGTCGGGGTATTCGTAGCGCAGCTCGTCGAGATCGAAGGCGCAGGATTCGGCGATCTCCACCGTGCGGGCCACGGCTTCGGGGTGGCCGGCGAACAGGCGCGCCATCTCCTCCGGCGGCTTCAGGTGGCGCTCGGCGTTGGCGAACAGCCGGTAGCCCGCCTCGTCGATGGCGCAGCGCTCGCGGATGCAGGTGAGCACGTCCTGCAGCGGCCGGCGGGACGCGGCATGGGCGTGGACGTCGTTGGTGGCGACGAGGGGCGTGCGGCAGGCCGCCGCCATGTGCGCCAGGGTCTCGATGCGCCCGCGGTCGTCCCCCCGGTAGAGGTGGGACGCGGCCAGATGGACCGGACCGGCGGCCCGTTCCGCGATGCCGCGGAGCCGCGCCGCGAAGGCCGCGCCGGGCGGCGCCCCGCCGGGCGGCAGGACGATCCAGACCTGGCCCTCGCCGCCGCCGTTCTCCTCGCCGAGCAGGTCGTCGAGCGCGAGACGGCAGCCGCCCTTCGGCGCCCGCCGCTTGCCGAGGGTGAGGAGCCGCGAGAGCCGCCCGTAGGCCGGCCGGTCCCGCGGCAGGACGAGCACGCTCACCCCGTCCCGAAGGTCCAGGCGGGTTCCGACGACGAGCGGCAGGCCGGCCGCCCTGGCGGCGACGTGCGCCCGCACCACGCCGGCCAGGGTGTTGCGGTCGGTCACCGCGAGGGCCGCGTGGCCGAGCCCGGCCGCCGCCGCCACCAGCTCCCCGGCATGGGAGGCCCCGCGCAGGAACGAGAAATTGGTCGAGACCTGGAGCTCGGCGTAAGCGGTCACGGCACGCCGCCTTCAGGCGAACAGGCCGTGCAGGTACCAGCGCGGCGGGTCCCCGGGCGCCTCGCCCGCCATGCGGTAGAGGCCTTCCCGGAAAACCCAGAACCGGGCGCCGTCCACGGCTTCGAGACGGTAGTAGTCGCGGGTCTCCAGGTCCCACGGCGCGTCCCAGGGCGCGGTCCCCGACCACCATTCCGGCGCGATGCGTTCCGGCCCCTCCGCCCGGGCGATCCGGTACGGCACCCGGCGCCAGCGGACCATCGCGGGCGGGCCGTCGGGAACCATGGCCGTCGCCTCGATGCCCTCCGGCCGGGGCAGAAGGCGCACGGGGCGGCGGCGGGCGGGCGGGGCCGGCGCCGCGGACGGCCCGCGGCGGAAGACGGGGACCGGCGCGGCGGCCCGCTCGGGGACGTGGCTCTCCCGCACGTCGAACCGCATGACGCTTTCCGCGCCCAGCCGGCTCCGCAGGCGGTCGACGAGGGCGCCAAGTTCCGCCGGGGCCGTCCGGACCCGCCGGGAGGCGAGCGGAATCTGCTCCGCCGGCAGCGGTTCGGTGGCGGGCGCGGCCAGAACCATCGCCTCGATCCCGAAGCCGGGGTCGAGGTCCTCGAGGCGCTCGGCGAACAGGCGGAAGAGATGGTCGGGGTCCCGCGCCGGGCGGCTGGTCCCGACCGACGCGCGGCTCACCCCGCCGTCGACGTGATGGAGGCGGAGCACGAGCTCGCGGGCGCCGAGATGCTTGCGCCGGAGCCGGCCCTCGAGCCGGCGCAGCAGCCGCTCGAGCCCGGCGGCGATGTCCGCATGCCGCCCCAGCGGCTCGGCCGGCGCGACGCGGACCCGCATCGGCGCCGCCGCGGGACGCGGCGAGACCGGCTCGAACGCGCGCCCCAGGGCCTGATCGAGGCGCCGGGTCACGACCTCGCCGAACCGCGCGGTCAGCGGCCCGCGCGGCACGCCCGACAGGTCGCCGACGCTCCGCAACCCGAGGCCGCGCAGGCCCTCGGCGACGTCGGCGGGCAGGCGCAGCGCCACGACCGGCAGGGGCGCCAGGGCCGCGCGCGCGCAGCCGGGCGGCACGATCCGGACGTCCTCGTCCCGGCGGCCGTCCGCGCCCTCCCCCCCGGCCCGGCCGAACCGCGCGACCGCCCAGGCGGCGCCGGGAGTCCCGGCCAGCCCGGCGCGGGCCGTGAACCCCAGCCGCCGCATCCGGGCGACCAGCGCGCGGCCGAGCCCGGCCTCGCCCCCGAACAGGTGCGCGCAGCCGGTGGCGTCGAGCCAGATTCCCGCTCCGCCCCCTCCCGAAGCCTCTCCGGCGTCCCCGGGGTCCTCGGGCGCCGTCCACGGGGTGTAGGCCCCGCACCACTCGGCGAGGCGCGCCAGGGCTTCGGCATCGCCGGCCGGGTCGGCGGGAAACGCCCCGAGGTTCGGGATCCGGGCCCGGGCGTCGGTCAGCGGCAGGCCGGGCGGGATGCCCCCGGCCTCGGCCGCGCCGCTCGGCGCCGCCACCCGCGGACTCCCCCGGACCGCCGTGACCGTCACGAACGGCCGGCCGTCAAGCGCGGGCTCTGCGCGGCTCAGGCGTTCCGTGGCGAAGCGTGGAAGCCACAGCGAAATCACCCGTCTCATCGTCCCACTCCATCGACCATTCGTTCGGCGCGCCGCCCCGGCAACGCCGCAGCTCGAGCCGCCAGCGGGAGCGCCCGGCGCCGGGCACGGGCATGACCCGCCAGCGGGTGACGGCCGCGCTCGCCGGCATGCCGCCGCCCCGGCGCAGGAGGAACGCCGCCGCGCCGCCCGCCCCGGCGGCGAGTTGCAGGCGGCGGCTGCGGGTGAAACCGACGTCGTCGGCCTCTCCCACGACCGCCGCGACGGACGGCGCGCGGAGACCCTCCTCCATCGCCCACAGGATGTCGGCGTCGTTCCGTCCGTACGCGAAGACGCCGCGCGCCGGATCGAGGCCGAGCGCGGCGAAGCCGGGCGCGTAGGGAACGCCGTGCTCGCGCGCCCCGTGGGCCCGAAGGCACCACAGGACCGTCGCCGCGGCCGGACCGCCGGCCCCGCCGGCTCCGCCGCCCCCGAGCCGCCCCAGGAGCGCGCAGACGAAGCCGGACGCCGCGGCGAATCCGCCGGCCCCCCGCCCGGCGATCTCGTGCAGGCAGCCGAGCGGCAGCCCGAACCAGGGCAGCGCCGCGTCGACGGCCGGCTGCCCGAGGGCGAGCACGGGCCTGCCGCGCCCCGCCTCCCCGCCCGGCCCCGCCCCCTCGATGGCGGCGATACGGGCGCGGAGCCGTTCGATCGCCGCGGGATGCCGCCGTTCCGTCATGGAACCTCCGAATGTTCTTTATTTGTTCTTATTCGAGGCCGGGCGGGGAGTCAATCCGTTCTTCTCCCCCTGGCAGATTCCTCTGCGAAACGCGGTTGGGGCGATGCATCGTTCTCCGACACCCTCACCCTGTCCCTCTCCCGCACGCGGGAGAGGGGACCCTCGGGGCGCGGCCGGACCGCTTTCGACTTTCGCAGAGGAATCCTGCCAGGGGAGGCCGGAAGGGAAGCGGCGGGGCGCCTTGACCCCTCCCGCCGCCGGTGGTCCACTCGCGTCCGTTTCGAAGACGGCATCGGAGGTCGGCATGACGGGCGTGCTGGTCGTCACGGGCGCGAGCCGCGGGATCGGGGAGGCGACGGCGGTCGCCGGCGCGGCGCGCGGCTATGCCGTCTGCGTCAACTACCGCAGCGACGCCGGAAGGGCGGAGGCCGTGGCCGGCCGGATCGCCGCCGCCGGCGGCAGGGCGATCGCCGTGGGCGCCGACGTCTCGCGGGAGCGGGACGTCGTCGGGCTGTTCGAGGCGGTGGACGCGGCCTTCGGCCCCGTCACCGCGCTGGTCAACAACGCGGGCCTGGTGCCGGGCCGCCGCCGGGCCGACGAGATCCCCTACGAGGACATGTCGACCGTGCTGCTCACGAACGTCGCGGGCGTCATGCTGTGCTGCCGCGAGGCGCTGAAACGCATGCTGCCGAAATACGGCGGCGGGGGCGGCGCCATCGTCAACGTGTCCTCCATGTCCGCGACCCTGGGCGCCTCCCATTACTGGGTGCACTACGGCGCGTCCAAGGGCGCCGTCGACGCCTACACGGTCGGCCTGGCGAAGGAGGTCGCGGGCGACGGCGTCCGCGTCAACGCGGTCCGGCCCGGCCTGATCGACACCGAGATGAGCGCGCGGTCCGGCGAGCCCGGCCGCGTGGCCAAGCTGGCGGGCCGCCAGCCGATGGGCCGCGCCGCGGCGCCCGAGGAAGTGGCCTCCAACATCCTCTTCCTGCTCTCCGGCGGGGCGTCCTACGTCACCGGCGCCAACGTGAACGTGGCCGGCGCCCTCTGACGGCGGAGGCTCGCGTTCCCGGCCCCTCCCTCATCATGGCCGGAACAAGTCGGGCGTGACGAGGGAGGGGCCGGGAACGAGCGGGAAATCCGGGCCGAACGGCAACAGGGCAAGTCACGGGTCCTGAACTTCGCCGACCCCCCTCCCGGCCTCCCCCCTGTCCGGATTCCTCTGCGAAAGTCGAAAGTGGTTCGGCCTCTCTCTTTCGACCCTCACCCTGTCCTTCTCTCCAGGGAGAGGGGACCCTGTGGCCAGGGTCCCCTCTCCCGCGTGCGGGAGAGGGACAGGGTGAGGGTGTCGGAGAACGACGCGCCGCGCCCCAACCGCGTTTCGCAGAGGAATCCTGTCAGGGGGGAGGTAATATGATGCGTGCTTCCGGGGCGGAACGCGGGGAAGGCCGACGTGAACGACGGGATCGTCCGGGAGCTGCGCGGCATCGCCCTGGCGGCGGGCGCCGCGGTCATGGAGGTCTACGAGTCGGACTTCGCCGTCCGCTCGAAGGACGACCGGTCGCCGGTGACCGACGCCGACGAGCGCGCGGAGGGCCTCATCGTCCCCCGGCTCGCCGCGCTCGCCCCGGACATCCCCGTCGTCGCGGAGGAGAGCGCGGCGGCGGGCCGCGTCCCCGACGTGTCGGGCGGCCGGTTCTGGCTCGTCGACCCCCTCGACGGGACGCGGGAGTTCGTCGGCCGCAACGGCGAGTTCACCGTCAACATCGGCCTGGTCGAGGGCGGGCGGCCGGCCCTCGGCGTGGTCCGCGCGCCGGCCCTGGGCCGCACGTACTGGGCCGCCGGCCCCGGCGCCGCCTTCGTCGCGGAGGACGGCGGCCCGGCGCGGCCCCTCGCGGCGCGCGCGCCGGCGGCGGACGGTCTGGTGGCGGTCGCCAGCCGCTCCCACCGCGACGCGCGCACCGACGGGTTCCTCGCCGCGCTGCCCGTCAAGCGCGTCACGGCGGCGGGCAGCTCCCTCAAGTTCTGCCTCCTCGCCGCCGGCGAGGCCGACGTCTACCCCCGCTTCGGGCGCACGATGGAGTGGGACACGGCGGCCGGGCACGCCGTGCTGGCGGCGGCCGGCGGCTCGGTGCGGACGGTCGACGGCGCCGACCTGCGCTACGGCAAGGACGGCTTCGAGAACCCCTCCTTCGTCGCCCGCGGGAGGGAGGCCGGGGCCTGAGCGGCCTCAGGCGGCGACGTCGACGACGGTGCGGCCCCGCACCCGGCCCGCGAGGATCTCGCCGGCCAGGCGCGGCAGGTCGGCGAACGGCGCGACCTCGGTCATGGAGTCGAGCAGGTCCATCGGCAGCTCCCGGGCGAGCCGGTCCCACGCCGTCCGGCGCTCCCGGTTCGAGACGTGGACCGAGTTGATGCCGAGGAGCGACACGCCGCGCAGGATGAGGGGGACGACCGTCGCGGGCAGGTCGGCGCCGGCGGCGAGGCCGCAGACGGCGATCGAGCCGTTGGGCTTGATCCGCGCCATGGCGTTGGCCAGGATCCGGCTGCCCACCGTGTCGACCCCGCCGGCCCAGCGGGCCCTGCCCAGGGGGCCGCCGTCCTCCTCGAGCTCGGCGCGCTCGACGACGCTCCCGGCGCCCAGGCTCCTGAGGTAGCCGTGCTGTTCGGCGCGGCCCGTCGAGGCCGCGACGTCGTAGCCCAGGCTGGCGAGGACCGCCACGGCGACGCTGCCGACGCCGCCCGCGGCCCCGGTCACCAGGACCTCGCCCCGCGACGGCTCCAGGCCCATGTGCTCGAGCGCCATCACCGAGAGCATGGCGGTGACCCCGGCCGTCCCGATCGCCATCGACCGCTTGAGCGAGATGCCTTCGGGCAGCGGCAGCAGCCACTCGGACTTCAGCCGGGCCTTCCCCGAATAGCCGCCCCAGGCGGTCTCGCTGAGTCCCCAGCCGGTCACGACGACCTCGTCCCCCGGCTTCAGGCCGGAGGCGCCGGGCTCCTCCACGACGCCGGCGAGGTCGATGCCGGGCACCATCGGCAGGCTCCGCATGACCTTGCCCCGGTTGCCCCCGACGGCGAGGCCGTCCTTGTAGTTGAGCGTCGAGTACGAGACCGAGACCACGGCGTCGCCGTCGCCGGGCAGGTCGTCCACCGTGAGGTCCTCGAATCCGCACGCCACCTTGCCGTCGGTCTCGCGGGCCACCAGGGCCCTGAAGGTCTCGGTCATGTCTCGGCTCCCTCCGTGCCGCCGCCGTCCCGCGGCGGCGCAGTTGTAGTCGCTCGGGGCCGCCGCGCCAACCGCCGTGTCGCCGTGTCCGCGGCGTCCCGCCAGGCGGCGGGCGGCGGGCGGCGGGCTACGGCCCCGCGCCCTCGTAGAACCGCATGGCGCGGCCCGAGGGCGCGCCGAGGAGCTCGCCCTCCCGCATGACGGGCCGGCCGCGGACGACGGTTCCGACCGGCCATCCCGTCACCCTCATGCCGGCGAAGGGGGTCCACCCGCACTTGGCGGCCACCCAGTCGTCCGAGATCTCCCGCGAGGCCGCGAGGTCGACCAGCGTCACGTCGGCGTCGTAGCCCGCCGCCAGCCGCCCCTTGCCGACGATCCCGAACAGCCGGTTCGGACCGTGGCAGAGGAGGTCGACCAGCCGCGCCAGCGACAGCCGCCCCGCGGCGACGTGGTCCAGCATGACCGGCAGCAGGGTCTGCACGCCCGGCATCCCCGACGGCGTCTTCGGGTAGGTCCGGCCCTTCTCCTCGCGCGTGTGCGGCGCGTGGTCCGAACCGACGACGTCGACCGTGCCGTCCGCCACGGCCCGCCAGAGGCCGTCCCGGTGGCGCGCCTCGCGGACGGGCGGGTTCATCTGCGCGAACGCGCCCAGGCGGTCGTAGCAGTCCGGCGCCTCGAGGGTCAGGTGCTGCGGCGTCACCTCGACGCTCGCCACGTCCTTGCGGGCGGCGAGGTACGCCGCCTCCTCCGCCGTGGTCACGTGGAGCACGTGGACCCGGCGGCGCAGCTCCGCGGCGAGCGAAACCAGCCGCCGGGTGGCCCTGAACGCCGTCTCGACGTCGCGCCATTCGGGATGCGCCCGGGGGTGCGCCGCGTCCGCCGCGACGTGCGCGCGCGCCGCCAGGCGCTCCTCGTCCTCCGCGTGGACCGCGACGCGGCGGCGGCAGTTCTCCAGCACGCGCCGTAGCGAGGCGTCGTCGGGCACGAGCAGGCCGCCCGTCGAGGAGCCCATGAAGACCTTGACGCCGCAGCACCCCGGAAGGCGCTCCAGCGCGCCCAGGGTGTCCGCGTTCTCCGCCGTGGCGCCGGCGTAGAAGGCGTGGTCCGCCCAGGCCCGCCCCCCGGCCCGGTCCAGCTTGTCGGCCAGCGCCTCCGGCGTGGTCGTCGGCGGGTCGGTGTTGGGCATCTCGAAGACGGCCGTGACCCCGCCCATGACGGCGGCGCGGGTGCCGCTTTCGAGGTCCTCCTTGTGCTCGTTGCCGGGCTCCCGGAAATGGACCTGCGTGTCGATGACGCCGGGGAGGACGTGGAGGCCGGCCGCGTCGATGACCTCGTCCGCGCCGGTCCGGGACAGGTCGCCCACCGCGACGATGCGCCCGTCCCGCGCGCCCACGTCGCCCGGGCCGATGCCGTCGTGGGTGACGAGGGTCCCGCCGCGGATGACGAGGTCGCAGGCCGTGCTCATGAGCCGTCCGGTTCCGTCGGTCGTCGGACCCGCCCCCGGACCGGGGGCCGCCGACAGGCGGTCGCAGGTGCCGCCTCCGGGAGGCTGGCCCGGAGGAGGCGGCGGTGCCGGGGAGCATAGAAGAGCGGGGGCCGGGCCGCAAAACCCCCGACTCCGGGCGAGGCGGCGGCGTAGGCGCGCCGGCGCTATGCTTTCTCCCCGAGCTCGTCCCGGTGCTCTTCCGTCTGCGCAGCCAGTCGGGGGAGTCCCTTCGCTGTCAGGTCGCGGACGAACCCCGATGGGCTGAAGGGCGGATTGGTGTACGCCTTCCGGAGGGTTCGCAGCACGCCAAGCGCTTCTGAGGGATACAAATCGAACGTCCGGGACAGAAACCCGTCGGCGTCGGTCGCCTCGATATCGAACCTCGCGAGGACCTCGGCCGGGAAGTCGGCCAGGTTGTCCGTGACGATGTACTGTGCGCCGCAGCGGATCGCCGCCGCCAGGACGTGGCGGTCGTCGGCATCCGGAAGTTCGAGCGTCCCGACCGACGGCTCGTATCCCGTCACCAGCGCCTCCGCAAAATGCTCGTGCATGGCATGCCGTTGGGAACGGACGCTTCGTTCAAGATGCGGCTTTCGTTCGAGGAGGTTCACCGTCCACTCGTCGAGGATCCGTTCGGTCCACCGCGCCTGGAACAGCCCGGCGTGGTGGAAGCGCAGGAGAATGTCTCGCTTGCGGAACGGAAACAGGACGTTCGCATCCAGCAGGGCGATACGACGGTCCACGAGCCGGATCAAGACGCATCGAACTCCTGACCGAGCCGGGCGAGATCGTCGAGCGCCGCACGGCGCGCGGCGTCGCGACGGTCCATGTAGGCCATCAGATCGGCGTGCCTGACGCGCCGGTGCGTACCGACGGGAACGAACGGGATCGTGCCTGACTTGAGCAGCTTGCTGAGGTGGGGGCGCGAGACGCTCAGGATGTCGGCCGCCTGCTGCGTGGTCAGCATCGTGCCGGCCGGAACCAGCGTGACCGCATGGCCCGACGCGACACCGCCCAGAAGGTCGATCACAAGGTCGGCGATCGCGGGCGCCAGACGAACGGGCTCGCCGTCTTCGCGGTGAATGGCGAGGACGCCGTTCCCGCCCCGCGCGCCGGCAAGCATCGTTACCGCTTGTGCCGCGCACGCAATCTCGTCCTGCGTCGGAGGACGGTGTGCCAAGTCCACCGCGTCGGTAGCGTTGCCCATCCCGATTCTCCTCTCCTGCAATGCCGAAGGGCCTCGATAGCGGCGTGAGGGCGTGCTGCCAAGTGTAACATTGAAAATAACAGAAACAAGTGTAACGGCAAGGCAGCTTCAGCCGATAGAGCTCCGATCCCGACCGTCGTGCAGTGTCGGCATTCGGATCGGCGTGGATCCCCGACGCGGCCGAACCCGTGGGGGTCTCTACGTTTGCAAGCGGCAGCGTTCACTGACGGCGGGCAATTTCGGAGCCCACCGGAGCCTTCGCCGGCTCTTCCCGGCCCTTCAGCCCACCGACCGATCAGGCTGCGACTTCCACCACCGCCGCCGAGCATTGCGGAGCCGGAACCGCCTCTCCGTGGTCACGCAGGCTCTCGATGTGCAGAACGATGGCCGTCTCGATCTCCCGGATCGCCTCGTCGCGGGTCGCACCGGTCGCCACGCAACCTGGCAGGTCGGGCACGTAGGCGGAGTAGTTCGCCGGCGCCTTCTCGATCACGATCGTGTATTCCATCCCTGTCCTCACTTCTTGAGTCCCGCCTGCTTCAAAATGCTGGCCCAGGTTCCCGGGGCAAGGTCGTCACCGGGCTTGCCGGCGATGGTCACGGTCCCCGGTTTCTCGGGATGTCGGAACTGGCGATGGCTACCCCTGACCCGGACCGACGACCAGCCCTCCCGTTCGACGAGGCGGATTGCATCACGCACCTTGGGCATTCGGCAAAGACCTCGACCGCGACAATATCATGAATGAGGAGACGCCGGTCATTGACTTCCGCGGCGTCGAGCCAGGCTCGTAGGCACCCTCCGAATCTCGTCCCCGAGGTCCATCGCCACCTGCGGTGAAACAAGCAATAGCAACTCCCCCGGGCGCGCCGGCGCATCCGGCGGCAGCGGCAGCGGCCGCGGCTGCATCAAGCCGCGGGCCCATATTATTTGTCCCAAGGCGTCAGTCGCCCCTACGACGCAGCTCTTCTGCGGCCCAATCTACCGACTGCAATCCGAAGTTCGGCATATCCACCTCTGAACCGAACCAAATGGTTCCGCCGTCCCACATTGCCCCGGCGGACACTGTCTTGCCACGCGGAATAAGGTCGTACTTTAGATGGATCATAGCCTTCGCGTTCCATTGCAGGGCTTGTTCAATTGATGCCATCTCGACCTGGATACCCTCTTCTCCCAACTGTACCGTGTCATAATAGGGGCACAACGGAGGGTGCCCCGGTCCATCTTCCCGGACCGCACCGAGCGGAGGAGAAACTTGCCTCATATTGCAATGTTGGTCCCAAGCTTGAACGCTGGCGGAATCAGCCGTGTCGTTCTCGACATAGCGAGGGGTCTGTCCGGGCGTGGTCACAGAGTCGATCTGGTGTTACTGGAATCTCTCGAGAACTTTCGTCCCATGAAGATCCCCGAAGGGGTAAGCATCCTCCTTTACGAAAAACGGGATCGTTTGTCCGACCCGATGGGCTTTGGCATATCTGCCGACTCTATACGGATGTATAGAAAACCTCCACTTCACATACGAGCGCAACTATTCTATCGGATTTTCCGGAACCGTGAACGCCAAGTCATGTTGCGCCGGAGGATACGTCGGTGTACATATGCGCTCTTGTCCTATTTTCAAGAGGAACGACCTGTGATCGTTTTTCCCCATTTTGATATTTCTGAACTCGCTTTATATATGTCCTTATTGATTCAATCCGGCCCTATCCCTAAGGTTGTTCCCGTCGTTCATGGCGTGATTCTGGATAAATTCCAGAGAAGGCAAACGACCCTGAAAATTTCAGACCATATCGTCGCGGTTTCTAAAGGTGTCGCGGACAGTGTTTCCGAATCCTGCTCCATTTCACATGACAGGATAACGACCATTTACAATCCGGTTCCTATGTCAAAATGCATCGACTTGGCGACGGAAGAACCGAACCACACATGGTTTTCGGATGACGGACCGCCGATTATCGTGAGCGCCGGCAGGCTCGCGCGGGAGAAGGATCATCGGACGTTGATCGACGCCTTCCGGCATGTCCGCGCGGTACGCCCCTGTCGTCTCATGATTCTTGGAGACGGACCTTTGCGCAACGACCTGAACCGCCATATTCGGTCGCATGGTCTCGAAGACAGCGTATCCCTGCCGGGCTGGGTGGAAAATCCGTATGCCTTCATGGCCCGCTCCGCCTTGTTTGCGCTGTCGTCATCCCAGGAAGGTTTCGGCCTTGTCCTCGTGGAGGCCATGGCGGTCGGTTGCCCGGCGGTGTCGACCGACTGCCCGGGCGGGCCGTCGGAAATATTACAGGACCCCGCGTTGCTGTCTCCGGTCGGCGACCCGGAGGCACTGGCGCGTGTCATACTGCGTGCGCTTGACCGGCCGGTCGACAAGACCGCACTACGCAACAAGGTTGCCCGGTTCTCCCTGGAGAGAGCGATGGACGATTACGAAGAACTCATTGCGAAGGTCTTGACCCCGATGACACCCTGATGACGTCGGCCGGGTGCCGGCATGGTCTCGCCCACCGCTTGCACAAACATCGGAGTCGGCGGTCCGTCCGGGCGCTTGTGTACCGTGTCCTGTTGGGGCACAACGGAGGGGGCGGCGGACACGGAATCGAAACCGGCGATGGCGGCCGAATCGCGCATTTCCGACCCCAGGCGGATGTATGCGTCCGGAGGCGAGACCGGAAGGCGGTCGGGCCGCTGGGCGCCCTTCGTTCCGCTCGATGCCGCCGGAGAATCGCTCGATCCGCAGGGCCGGCCGCGCGCCGTCCGGCGCGTGTTCGCGGGATCGTGGGGTCGGTTTCGATGAATATCCTGTTCATCGCCAATTCGCGGATCGGCGACGCGGTCCTCTCGACGGGAATTCTGGGCACCTTGCTGGACGACCATCCGCGCGCAGAGATCACCATCGCTTGCGGACCCGCCGCGGCGCCGTTGTTCGAAACCGCGTCGCGCTTCCATCGCGTGATCGTCCTGAAGCAGCGGCGCGGCGCGATGCATTTTTTGGATATTGTGTGCAACGCTTTTAGGCCGAGAGACGTTAGGGAGGCTGTTAAGGGGCTTTTGGAAGCGGATAGTGTCAGAGACTATTTCAGGGAGATTTTAGCGGCGCTGCGCGCGTTAGATGTTCCTGGGAAGTTGGAAAGGTCGGCTCGGACGGTGCAGAACATTTCGGCAGCGTTGTCGCTAAATAGCGAGCTAGAAGGGGTTACCGACGAAAAAGTGAGAAGTGCGTTGGCACAGATGAGTAATACGAGTAGGGGAATGGTGAGAATTTCAGGGGACAGGATCTTGTTTTCTGGAGATATTGAAGAATTTGCGCGCCGCGTGTCTAGTCTTACTGGAGAATCGGGCACCCCACGGAAACTTGGTAGTTTTCGTAACGGAGAGGTCGGCCAGTAGGATTGGAGATGGGCGGGAGTTACCGAATGAGTGCCCGTGAGGGTTCAGGGGACTGACAAGTTGGAGGCCAGGCATCGATTGGTGTGTGGTGCCTTTGTGCGGGTCAGAAAGCGGCGCTGCTCTTGAGCGCCGGTCTGTCGAGTGCTGCGGACAGCCGGTAAATCGGGCCGGCATGCGCTTCACCTGAGGGAAGAGAACTGATATAAAAACATGTAATCAGCATGCTCAGTTTCTCGGATAGGTATCGCTGATGAAGGCTTCACCACAGCGTGACCAGGCGATCGATCTCCTTCGGATGAAGGGAATGGCGCGCCTGTCTGAGTTCAGGGATGCCGGTATCACCGCCGCCACAATTGGCAGAATGGTCCGCGCAGGCGAGGTGAACCGCCTCGCGCGCGGCCTCTACCAACTGCCCGACGCACCGCTGGACGCCAACCACAGCTTGGCCGAGGCCGCGAAGCGCGTTCCCAGGGGCGTCGTCTGCCTGGTGTCCGCGCTGTCCTACCACGAACTGACCGACCAGCTTCCGCGCACGGTGTGGATGGCGATCGGCACCAGGGACTGGATGCCGAAGGAGGGAAGGCCGGAAATGCGGATCGTGCGGTTCACGGACGCGCTGCTCACCGACGATATCCTGACCGTGCATATCGAGAATGTTCCTGTGAAGGTCTTCGGCGTCGCCAAGACGATCGCCGACTGCTTCCGGCATCGCCGGAAGGTCGGGCAGACGGTCGCGCTGGAGGGCCTGCAGGAGGCGCTCCGACAGCGAAAGGCGAGCCCCGCCGAGATCGCCCGGCATGCGGAGCGTGGCGGTGTCGCCACGGTGGTCCGCCCTTATCTCGAGGCGCTCACCGCGAATGCCTAGGGAGGTCAGGAACATCGGGGCCTCGGTTCGGGCCCGTCTCCTCAGGATCAGCAAGGAAAAAGGGCGGAATTTCGATCTGGTCCTAACGCACTATGCGATCGAGCGCCTGCTCTACCGGTTGGCGCAATCCCGACACGCCGACAGTTTCGTACTCAAGGGCGCCATGCTGCTCATGACGTGGTTCGACGAGCCGCTTCGCGGGACGCGCGATGTCGATCTTCTGGGCTACGGCGATCCGGCGCCGGACGCTGTACTGGACATCTTCAGGGAGGTGCTTGGCCAGGAACAACCCGACGGGGTTGTGTTTGATGCCGGCGCAGCTCGAATCGGTCGTATTCGTGAAGAGAACGAATATGGGGGACTCCGCATGCGGGCGACCGCAGACATCGCGGGCGCCCGCATCCCCGTCGATGTCGATGTCGGTTTCGGGGATGCGACCGAACCCCCCGCCGAGTGGCTCGACTATCCGGTCCTGCTCGACATGCCGGCGCCGCGGCTGCGCGGCTACGCCCGGGAAACGGTGGTTGCCGAGAAATTCCAGGCCATAGTGGATCTGGGCATGGCGAACAGCCGTATGAAGGACTACTACGACCTCTGGATCATCAGCCAAGCCTTCGAGATCGATCCGACGCGTCTCGCAGGGGCAATATCCGCGACCTTTGCACGGCGCGGCACGCCGATCCCGGACCGGGTTCCGGACGGGCTGTCGCCGACGTTCGCGAAAGACGCCGTCAAGCGACAGCAATGGGAGAGTTTCAAGCGCGATCTGAAGGTCACTCCCGGGCCCTTGGACGAAGTTGTCCAAGCGCTTGAAACACTCCTTATGTCGGCTGCGGCGACCGCCCGAGAGAGGGATAGGCCAGACAGTGGTTAACGATTACGATATGCTGAATTAGGCTTACAACATTCCGTTACGTTGACGAAACGGTATAGTTTACGCTGTGTCGTCCCCGACACTAAACGACCGAAAGTCAGATCACCCTATTACTTGAGACGCGATTCGAAAAGGAGTGCTGGTACGAACCATGCGGACGATGATGACCGGCTCATTCAGGAGGTACTTACCGAGTTGAGTTGGAGTGCAAAGCCCGGAGAAATAGCGGAGAATGTTCGACGGCTCGATCTCGGACTACCTAGCGAGGGCCAATTCATCGCGATTTGCAGCTGGTGTTGTCGGCGACACTGGCAAGGGAACCCGCAGTGGCAGGCGCCTTGCTGACAGAACGGCCCGTGTTGTGGTGACCGTCACTGAGGGTGGGGTCAAGACGCTTGGCGAGAATGGCGACGGCGGACGAGGGGTCGGTTTGTGAAGTCGTAAGGGACGCGCCAACCGTCGGGCGCGAGGTTCCCACCGATGCTCCGGGTGATCCGCGCCGCGGCGTTCTGGATCGAATCCCGCGCCAGATGCGCGTAGCGCGCAGTCGTTTGCACCTGCGTGTGACCCGGCAGCTTCCCGATCATCGTCAGGCTCTCGCCCAGGGCCAGTGCCCTCGAAGCACAAGAGTGGCGGAGACCGTCCTCCAGCCCGGCCGCGGCTCGCGCGGTCCGGGCTTGGCATCGGCAAGGTGAATCTCGGCGGCGTCGAGATCGACTTCCGACCAGCGCAGAATGAGAATCTCGCTCTTGCGGCAGCCGGTCAGCATCGGCAGGCGGACCGCCGCGGTCGCCGACGGCATCATCGAACCCTCGGCCTCAAGCCGCTTCAGCGTAGTTCCAAGCCGCCGGTACTCCTCCGGCGTCAGGAAGCGCTCGAAAAGGTACAGGGGTGCGATATTCGATGGCCGGGGACCGCCAACCCCGAACGCCGGCCTCGCCCGCCGTTTGCATAAACATCGGAGTCGGCGGTCCGTCCGGGCGCTTGTGTACCGTGTCCTGTTGGGGCACAACGGAGGGGGCGGCGGACACGGAGTCGAAACCGGCGGTGGCGGCCGAATTGCGCATTGCCGGCCCCGGGCGGATGTATGCGTCCGGAGGCGAGACCGGAAGGCGGTCGGGCCGCTGGGCGCCCTTCGTTCCGCTCGATGCCGCCGGAGAATCGCTCGATCCGAAGGGCCGGCCGCGCGCCGTCCGGCGCGTCTTCGCGGGATCGTGGGGTCGTTTTCGATGAAGATCCTGTTCATCGCCAACTCGCGGATCGGCGACGCGGTCCTCTCGACGGGAATTCTGGGCACCTTGCTGGACGACCATCCGCGCGCCGAGATCACCATCGCTTGCGGACCCGCCGCGGCGCCGCTGTTCGAAACCGCGTCGCGCTTCCATCGCGTGATCGTCCTGAAGAAGCGGCGCGGAGCGATGCACTGGTGGTGGTTGTGGCGCGAATGCGTGGGGACCCGCTGGGACCTCGTCGTCGACTTGCGCAATTGGCCGATGTCGCGCCTGTTGCGGGCCGGCGAACGCCGCGTGCTGGGCGGGGGCGGCGACGACATGCATCGCGTCGAGCGTCTGGCGACGGTCCTGAATCGGACCCCGCCCCCGGCTCCGCGGCTCTGGATCACCGAAGACCACGACGCGCGGGCGCGTCGTCACCTGCCGCCCGGCGGGCAGGTCCTCGCCTTGGCGCCGACCGCTGCCTGGCCCGACAAGCAATGGGACCCCGCAAGGTTCGCCGAGGCGGCCAAGGCCCTCACGAGTCCCGGGGGGATTCTGCCGGGCGCGAAAGTCGCGGTATTCGGCGCGGCGGACGAGCACGATCGAGCCGGTATCACGCTCGGGCGCATTCCGGACCGGCAACGCATCGACCTGGTCGGGAAAACCGATTTGCTGACCGTGTTCGCGATCCTGCGCCGCTGCAGTCTGTTCATCGGAAACGATTCCGGTTTGATGCACATGGCGGCCGCGGCGGGAATCCCGACCCTGGGCCTGTTCGGTCCGAGCCGGGAGGAGCATTACGCGCCCTGGGGGCCGCGCGTCGGGGTGGTGCGCACCCCGGAAAGCTGCGACGAGCTGACCGGCCGGCCGGGCTACGATCGCCGGACCGCCGGCAGCCTGATGGGGAGTCTCACGGTCGCCGCGGTGTGCGACGCCGCGACATCCCTGTGGTCCCGATGCGGCGGGACACGAACCGGCGCGGACCCGGACACGAAGAGCGCCGGCAGCCCGACGGAACCGCGCGCATGTCGTGGCCGGTGAACGTCGTCTGCATGAAACGGGGAGTGCCGTACAGCCCTCGCTACGTCTTCCGGATACAGTACAAATCTACACGGTCAACGCTGCTCGACGGGCCATTCGTAGGGCTCGGAAAAGGTCTCGTGGAAGACAACTTCGCAGAGATAACGCGCGACCCGAGTACCATTCGTTCGGGAGTGGGCGATTCGCCAGCCGGTTTCGCCGATCCGCCGCCGCTTAGCATCATTGCGCCAGAGGTCAGCCATCCTCTCCCCCAATTCGGCACGGGAGGAGAATTCGACAACTCCGTCGTCGTAAAGCATGGACTGTCGGGCAGAAGCCGGTGTCAACGCCACCACACCCTGACCCAGAAGTTGAGCGATACGATCAGAGGAATAGAGAAACGGCACCACTACGGCGTCATCGACCGGGATGCTCGGAGACATGGCACCACTCGCCAGCGTTTCAAGGAATTCCAGAGACGAGAATCTACGCGTGTTGAATGCTCCACCTCCGACATGGAAACGAAAGCCTTTCGGCAACTCCATCCTCATCTGAGCCAAGTGTTCCTCGCGGTTTCCGGACCCGTTGCCGAGAAACACGGCGTCCCACGGAAGGTCAAAGGCTGGAGTATCGAACACGCGGGCGGTTTCAACGGAAGGATCAACAGGGTTTGGCAGAAAGACGATTGACCCCTCGTTCGGCGCCAGCCGATGCAGCACTTCTGGATCGGCGGTGGTCATGAAGGAGATGTCCATATGGGCAGCACGGGCGGAGAAGGCCGCCATAGTTGCCTGTCCGGCCACCGAGTCGACACAGATCTGCGCCAGGCGGGCGCCGGGCGACGCTTCCCGGAGCCGGTCGTAGGTGTCGGCGGCGATCAGGTCCGCGTGGTGGAACAGGATCAACTGCGGGCGAAAGTGGCGGGCGGTTTCGACGAGCCGCTCGTTCATTCGTCCGGCGCCGATTTTCTGGGAGGAGACGATCGTCGCTCCGCGCGCCTCGTCGCGGTCGCTGAAGCGAAGAACGAAATTGCCGGCGCGGGCGAGGCCCTGGGCCAGCTTGTGTTCCGTATTGAACCAGGGCCGCTGGAGCCCTTTGCGGTCGAAATTGCCGACCTGGAGCACTCGGAGCGGTCTCATGTGATTACTCGTTCCCATTACTGTAGACGCTCGTCAGGCATCTACGGCAGGTTGGCGTGCATATCTCCATATAGGCAGGCACAATACCCACCACTACCATGACAGTTAATCTGCGTGGAGCTCTTACATTCGCTACTTTGAGCGAGATTAAACATCTAAACAAAGACTCATAAGGAAGTTAGATGCCGAGATACGCGGCCAGATTTTCGCAAATACGTGAAGACGCATGACCATCACCGTATGGGTTGCGCGCTGAAGCTATACGTGACCATACTTTCTTGTCCGTCAGCAAGTTTTCACATGCTTCAACAATCGACCCACGATCAGTTCCAACCTTCACGAGGCAACCCGCATCTACTCCTTCTGTTCGTTCAGTACGGTTACGCAATACCAGGACAGGCCGATTCAGAGAGGGTGCTTCCTCTTGGACACCTCCTGAGTCGGTAAGGATCAAGCGTGCACGGGCCATCAAATCAACAAAAGTGCGATAAGGTTGAGGTGGAATTATTTTCAAGTTGTGATTGTTCGCGTTGGAAACCCCTTCAATTGCAGTTAAAACATTAGGATTCGGATGGGAGAGAATTAACACATCTATATCAGGATGAAGATTTGAAATGTCAACTAATGCAAGCAACATATCTTGTATAACTTTTCCAAAAACCTCACGTCTGTGCAGGGTTACTAGTATATATTCTCGATCACATCTTTGACGAGGCCAGAGCGTAGTTAGTGCATTAAATTCTTCAATATTGTTGCGTTCGGCAGCATAAAGAAGTGCGTCGATTACTGTATTACCAGTCACGATAATGTGTTCATTGAGCAAGTTCTCGGTACGCAGTACGCTCGCCGCTCGTTCAGTCGGTGCATAATGAAGATTGGCAAGCCTGGAAATAATTTGACGATTACCTTCTTCTGGAAATGGGGCCGACAAATCTCGCGTACGCAATCCAGCCTCTACATGGGCAATTATCGTCTGGTTATAGTAGCCTATGAGTGCTCCAATCAAACTACTGGTAGTATCACCCTGAACAATCACCGCTTCCGGTCGAACGCGTTCGAAGATAGGTGTAAGCCCATCAAATAGAGCCGCGCTTAGCGCTCCAAGTGATTGATTTGGGCGCATTACACTCAAATTGATATCAGCTTCGGTAGAAAAAAAATTAAGAATTGGATCAACCATTTGTCTTCCATGCTGCCCCGTGAAACAAACCGTTGTCATCAAATTCTGATGGGCGCGTAGTCGAGTGATGATAGGCGAGAGCTTAATCGCCTCTGGACGTGTCCCAAAGATAATAAGAACTCGTTTCACCGGGCTACCACGTCGCTCAGGATCTCAAGCGTGTTTTCGGCAATCATTGGCCAAGAGAACTCAGCAACGGCTTTCCGGCGTGCTGTCCCGCCGAATACACGACGACATTCAGGTGCCTCGACCAACTTACGAATTGCCTTCCCCAATTCCTCAGGAGCTTGGGGAGGAACCAGCAATCCCGTCGAGCCGTTCTCGATCATATCAGGAATTCCGCCCACCATGGTGCCCACCATACTCAACCCACATGCCATTACCTCAAGACCGCCAATGCTTGTCGCCTCCATGTGAGACGGCAGCACTGCCAGATCGGCGGCACTGTAGATGGCCGGCATCTCAGTATTGGGTACCGAACCTAAGAACCGTGTTCGATCAGATAGGCCAAGACCATTGAGGATCGCCTCCATTCCCCGCCGTTCCGGGCCATCTCCTGCAATAACCACCCGAGCGTTCGTTCCCGATAACGCACCGCAAGCTTGGGCGAAGTCTTGAACTCCATTCTTGTCGACCAAGCGGCGTGCAAGCAGGATTACAGGTTCGTCTACACTAACCCCCCAAGAGGTTCGTACCCGGTTACGTGCCTCTGGGTCATGTCTAAATTTGTCGGTGTCGACTCCATTGGGAATATAGTAGCCAGGGCCGGTATATCCAATCTCACCTACGGCAGCGAGCAACTCCCGACTCGGTGCGATGATCGTGGCCAAGTGCTGGAGTAGTTTCTTGGTCCGATCCTTGCGACGAGGCGAAGCCGTCAGACGCTTCAGGAACCCTGAGGAATGATTGGTAAATATGACCGGTACATCCACGCAACGACGGGTAGCTGCCAAAGGTTTCATACCATGCACGTGAATTATATCCGGTCTCAAATTAGACAAATGGCGCCGCAGCCAAGCTACAAGTTGAAAATCATAAAAAGGCTTTCCGGATAATGGAAATCGTTCTCGGAGGATTACCGCAGTGTGTGGTGAATCGATTATATTGAAGTGATCTATATCGTGTGCGAGAACTGTTACGTCGTTATTCAATAGAGCCAGATGACGAGATAGTTCATACACATGGTTTGCAATACCACCAACTCGCGGAGGAAATTCAGTCGTCAGAAAAAGAATTCGCATGGATCGCCATTGAAGTGCATGCTCATCGCATGAGCCAAAACACTCGCATCATTCACATCGCATCTAGAATCAATCGGTCATCGTCGTGCGTAGGCAGCACCTTGGTTTCCAACGTCGATAAGTCGGAGTGGTTGGAGGCGTGGTCGATGTTGAAGCCGACCACCTCTTGCATCGAGATCGCAATTGAGTCCATCCAATATCCTACAGGTCTCTGTCCCTTGGCTCGCTCCATTCATTACGGTGGGGTGAGATGGCGGCGGACGTGGCGTAAATCATTGAGATCGGGGGAAATTCGTTATCCAGCGTCCTTCTGCCCCAACAGACAGCACCACTCCCACTATGACCGAACATAGCCTGCTTCCGTTCGATCTTCCAGCCATCAGTCGTAAGGAAGTGACCGCCGATTTCAAAGGTAGGCGGCTCTTGTCGGACGGCGGACTGGTGCTGTCGCAAGAGGCGGAACGCCGGCTCGGCTTGGCGGCGCTGGCGGGCTGCATCCGGGAGTGGTGCGCCCCGTCGCCGGTGGTCCACACGCTGTCGGCGATGCCGGCCGCCATCTCGACTGCGAAGGTTATACACCCGCCCGCGCCGCCCGCATGGACGTCTCCTTCATCACGACCGCGGAGTCCGAAGCGCTGCGCCGCCTCGCGCCGCGCGAGGGGTCGGTCGCCTTTCTGCCGAACCCGGTCGATGCCTCCGTCGAGACCGCGCGCGCGTTCGACGTCCCGGCCTCCGACCTTCCGTGGGATGCCGTGTTTCTCGGCAACGGGGACGAAAACCGCGAGGAGCAACTGACGCAGATAAAGGCGGAACTCCCGGAGGGCTTTCGTTTCCATATCGGGGGAGGGGCCTTCGGCACGCGCAGACTCTCGTCCCTGGAGTTTCTCGACACGCTGGCGACCGGCGCCGTATCGCCGAGCATACCGCTCGACGACACCGCGCCGTTGCCGTTTCTCTATTCCTCCAACCGCATCGCGCAAATTCTGGGCCAGGGCGTCGTCGCGCTGA
>CAXXKS010000005.1:0-380307 GCA_963663355.2 Alphaproteobacteria bacterium | reverse complement strand
ATGGTGACCGTCCGGGTATGAGCACGGAGGTCATTGCGATGCCACGTGGTATGGGGCGCCCTTTGGCGGCGCTGGTCTTGAGCGACGCGGAACGTTCGTTTCTGGAAGCGCAGGTTCGCCGCCACCGGATTGGGCGCGCGATGGCGGATCGGTGTCGCATGATCCTGCGCTGCGCGGACGGTCTGGGCAACAAGGCGGTGGCGGCGGAGCTTGGCGTTCATGAGCACACGGTGGGGAAGTGGCGCCGGCGCTTCGTCAAGGACCGCATCGAGGGCCTGTCGGACGAACCCCGGTCGGGACGGCCCCCGGACCCTCGCGGACGAGCGGGTCGCCGAGGTGATCGAGCGGACGCTGACCGCCACCCCGGCCCGACGCCACCCACTGGTCGCTGCGCTCGATGGCACAGGAGACCGGACTGTCGCACACGACGATCCGGCGCATCTGGGGTGCGTTCGGCTTGCAGCCGCACCGCTCCGAGACGTTCAAGCTGTCCTCGGACCCGCTTTTCGTCGACAAGGTGCGGGATATCGTCGGGCTCTACCTGTCGCCGCCCGACCGCGCGCTGGTGCTCTGTGTCCACGAGAAGAGCCAGATCCAGGCGCTCGACCGCACCCAGCCGGTCCTGCCGATGCTGCCGGGCATGCCCGAGCGGCGGACCCACGACTACCGGCGCCACGGCACCACCTCGCTGTTCGCCGCCCTCGACACCGCCACCGGCTCCGTCATCGGCAAGTGCTACCGGCGCCACCGGGCCAGGGAGTTCCTCGACTTCCTCAAGGCGATCGACCGCAATGTCCCGGACGAGCTGGATATCCACATCGTCATGGACAACTACGCCACCCACAAGACCGCGGCGGTCAAGGCTTGGCTGGCGCGGCGGCCGCACTGGCACGTCCACTTCACGCCAACGTCGGCGTCCTGGTTGAACCAGGTCGAACGGTGGTTCGCCGAACTGACCCGCAAGCAGCTGCAGCGCGGCGCACACCGCTCGACCCGACAGCTCGAGGACGACATCCGCGCCTTCATCGACCGGCACAACGAAAACCCCGAACCCTTCAAGTGGACCAAGTCGGCCGACGACATCCTCGCCGCCGTCAAACGCTTCTGCCTCCGCGTCGATCAAAACTTATGTAGCGAACTTTAGATTCAGGTGACTAGGAGACCCGGTCCGGCGTCGCCTGCTACGACGACGCCATGAACCGTGCCTTGATCGGCGCCGCCCGCGCGCCCGGAACTATCGTCCAAACGATCCGATCCGTAACGCCCTCGAGCTGGGGCGGGCCGCGGGACTGTTCGACCATGGCCACGACCCAGCGTCGTTGATCGCGTTCGAGATCGTCGGCCGGTGAGCATCCGTGAGGCGGGGCGGGGCCGGCCATGAACATACGGTCGTACGGTCGGTCTTCGTCCCCAAGGTCGCGTTCCCGAGGTGCCTCCACGGCGTCTGGGCGCGGTCTCGGTGGCTTCCCTCGTCGGTGGTGTGCGCTGACCTGTGGAGGCGTCGCGGAGCCCGACTTCCTGGCGGCGACGCACGAGATCGCCGTCGCCGGCTGGGAGCGGGTGCGCGACGCCGGCGCCCTGACCTGCGCCGGCTTCAACCGGTACAGGCGCGGGATCATGGCGCTGATGCGCGAGGAGGTTGCGCGCGCCGCCTTGGGCTGAACGACGGGCTAACCGTACCGATGGAGGCGGGATCCGGAGCGGCGGAGCCAGGACTTGGCGTCGTCGATCCGGTTGGCGAGGCGTTCGACCAGGCGCCAGAACGCCCGGCCATGGTTCATCTCGACGAGATGGGCGACCTCGTGGGCGACTACGTAGTCCATGACCCATTCGGGCGCCATGAACAGGCGCCAGGAAAACGAGAGTCCGCCGGCCGCCGAACAGCTCCCCCACCGGGTATGCGGATCCCGGACGCCGACACGGGTCACCTCGGCGCCGATACGGTCCGCCGCCGCCACGGCCCGGCGCGCCAGGGCGTCCCGGGCGTTGTCGCAAAACCATTCGCCCACGCGGGCCGGTATGTCGTCCGGACGGCAGGTGACGAGAAGTTCGCCGGCCTCCCGTCGTACCTCGGTCCGGAAGAGGTCGGTCGCGGTGGTCTGTCGAATGCGGTGCGCCCGCCCGAGCACCGGGACGACCGCGCCGTCGCGGAACGGGATCCGGGGCGGCAGCCGATCCAGCCGGTCCCGCAGCCATTCCGCGTTCTCGGCGGCGAACGACAGGGCTTCCCGACGAGAGACGCCGCGCGGGATAACGAGCTGCGCCCCCCGCCTCGAGTCCACCTTCAGCAGGATCCGACGCGCCCGCGGATTCCGGCGAACGTCCAGATGGATGACGGAGCCGCCGGCGTCGAGACGGGTGCCGCTGCTCATGGTCCTGCGGCCTCGAGGCCGAGCGCTTCGGCATCCAGGAACTCCCGGAGCTTCCGCGCCCGAGCGGGTTCGAGTGGTGTCAGCGGCGGGCGGACGGCCCGCCAGCCCGGCCGGTCCGCGATCGCCGCCATCGCCTCCTTGAGGGCCGCGACGAGCGGAAAGCCGTCGAACACCCGCCGCACCGCCGTGAGCCGCTCCTGCACGGCGCCCGCACCGCCGCCGGAGGCCTCGTGAGCGCGGAATACGTCCGCGGCCATCGGGCTGGTCACGTTGGCGGTCGCCGAGATGCAGCCCGGCCCGCCGGCCCGCAGGACCGGCAGCAGGTACCGCTCCGTTCCCGCGTAGACGCCGAACCCCGGAAAGGCCTCCAGCAGGGACTTCATGTTGCCGAGGTCGCCGGAACTGTCCTTGAGGCCGACGACGATGTCCGGATAGTCCCGGCGCAGGAGCTCGATGGCACCCCGGGTGACGGGCACACCGGTCATCTTGGGGAAATGGTACGGGATCACGCGCAGGTTCCCGTCTCCGGCGTGGTCGATGACGCGCGCGAAGGCCTCGGCCAGGGCGCCGTCGGGAATACCCTTGTAGTAGAACGGCGGCAGCATCAGCACGGACGTGACGCCCGCACGGAGGGCGGCGCGCGTGAGCTCCAGCGTGTCCGGCTCGGCGCACGTCCCGGTTCCGATCATCAGGCGGTCCTTCGGCAGGCCGCTGTCCCCCACCGCGTCGATGATGGAGAGGCGCTCAGAGACGCTGAACGAGTTGGCCTCGCCCGTGGTCCCGAGAATGCCCAGACCGTCGCACCCCCGGTCGAGCAGCCACTGGAAATGCGATATCATGGCCGGCAGGTCGGGTGCCAAGTCCGGCGTCATGGGCGTCAGCGCGGCGGCGAAGACACCCCGTCTGGGAGCGGAACCGGTCATCGTCGTCGTGCGTCTCGCCGCTGGAGTTCGCCGCGCCGCTATGCCGGCCAGGACACGATCCGGTCGTCGAGAGCGTGCGGTTCGTCCTCCGAAATCGCCTTGTCCCGGACCGAAACGCCGGCGAGATGAACGGTTTCGGGATCGCCCGAGACCAGCGGGTGCCACCAGTGGAGGTCGCGTCCTTCCGAGATCAACCGGTACGCGCAGGTGGACGGCAACCAAGTGAGCGCGCCGATCGTCTCCGGCGACAGCGCCAGGCAGTCGGACACGCGCCTGGTCCGGTTGGCATAGTCCCGGCAGCGGCACGTCCGGAGATCGAGCAGGCGGCAGGCCACGTCCGTGTATTCCACCTCTCCCGTGTGCACCCACTCTACCTTGTTGAGGCAGCATTTGCCGCAACCGTCGCACAGGGACTCCCACTCGTCGCGAGACATGTCGTTCAGCGGTTTCCGCCGCCAGAAAGGACGTTTCGCGTCCGCCTTCGCCGCGGACTCGCCGGTGCCGGTCATCTCGCGTCCTTCATCCCAGAAGTTCCGAGAGCCGCGCGGCGATCTCGTCCGGCGGCGTCCCGAACGTGAGGTGGGTGACGTAGCTGCCGTCCGGCCCCATGACGTAGATCAGCGACGTATGATCCACGAGATAGTCCTCCCCGTCCTCCCCGCCGCCGGCCTTCTTGAAATAGACCCTGTAGGCGCGCGCCGCGGCGCGCACCTCCTCCGGGGTTCCCGTGAGGGCCCGCAGGTTCGGATGGAAATTCCCGGCGTAGTCCGCCATCACCGCCACCGTGTCGCGCTCCGGATCTACGGTGATGAACAGCGGCACGACGCCGTCCGCCTTTCGCCCTAGCCGCTCCAGCGCTTCCGTGACGGACTGGAGCTCCATCGGGCAGACATCGGGGCAGAACGTGTAGCCGAAGGTGATGAGCGCGTGACGTCCGAGGAAGTCCGCTTCGGTGACGGAGTTCCCCTCGTGATCCGTGAGCGTGAAGGGGCCGCCGACCGCCGCTGTGCCCGTCGCCTTCGGCCCCACGGGCAGGCCCGTGCCGGCGTTCTTCGCCCAGTGCCAGCCGGCCAGGGCCGCGAGGACGGCGGCAGCGGCCGCACAAACGAGCAGGAGCGTTCGCCTGACTGGGGACTCGAGCAACACGCGTCTTATTCCTGACCCCGATGGATACCATCTCCCCCTAATATATGCCCGATTTGCGGTCTTGTCCGCTCGTCCGCCCCTGCCGCGCCGTCATTCCCCGATCTGCAGGATCACGCCGTTGACGCGGGCCGACCGGAAGAAGGCCAGGAACACCGCCATGCCGGCCCCGAGGTAGGCAACGTTCAGCAGGGCCGCAGTGACCATCAGGTGGGGCCGGAACACGCCGTCGACGAGGATCGCCCGCATGCCCTCGAATACGTGGCTGGCGGGCAGGAAGAACGCGACGGACTGGAGCCAGTCCGGAAGGACGGCGACGGGGTAGTAGATCCCGCAGACCGGCGCGATGGCGAAGATTGAGGCCCAGGCCAGACTTTCGGCTCCGAGGCCGACCCGCAGCACGAGGCCCGAGACCATGAACCCGATCGACCACCCCATGACGATCAGGTTGAAGAAGAACCCGACCAGGGGAAGCCCGAGGGAGTAGAGGGAGAAGCCGAAGAAAGCCAGCGCCAGCAGCGACGCCGGAATCAGGCCGATCAGCGTGCGGATCAGGCTGACGGCCGTGAGGCTGATCAGCATTTCGTAGGGCCGCAGGGGGCTGACGAACAGATGGCCCAGGTTGCGCGACCACATCTCCTCGAGAAAGGACATGGCGACGCCGAGCTGGCCCCGGAACAACACGTCCCACAGCAGCACGCCGGAGAGCAGGATGCCGAAGGCCTGTGCGACGAAATTCGAATGCCCCATCAGGAACAGCGTGATGAAACCCCAGAGGATCATCTGCACCGTGGGCCAATAGGCCATCTCGACGATGCGCGGCCAGGAACCCCGGATCAGGTAGACGTAGCGGAGGATCATGGCCCCGACGCGCCGGGGCGAGAACGCCGGATTGCGCCGCGCCGCCGCGCCGTTCATCGCGCCGCTCTCCGCCACCCGCCGTCCAGGACCGGTCTTCTGGCGATGTCCAGGAAGACCTCCTCGAGGTCCGTGCGGCCGTAGCGGCCGATCAGGTCCACGGGCGCGCCGCGGTCGACGATCCGGCCGGCGCGCATCATGATCACGTCGTCGCACAGGCGCTCCACCTCGCCCATGTTGTGGGAGGCCAGCACGATCGTCGCGCCCGTCTCGGCTTGGTAGTCCTCGAGATAGCCGCGCACCCGGTCCGCCGTATCGGGGTCCAGCGACGCCGTCGGCTCGTCGAGCAGCAACAGGTCGGGAGCGTTGATCAGGGCCTTCGCCAGAGCCACGCGGGTCTTCTGTCCCGCGGAGAGGCCGGCGACCCGCCTGTCCATGAAGCCGTCGAGGTCGAAGGCGCCGGCGACGTCCCGCAGGCGCCGCCCGGTGTCGGGCAGGCCGTAGAGCCGGGCATAGACCCTCAGGTTCTCTGCCACCGTCAGGCGCCTCGGCAGGTCGACGTAGGGCGAGGAGAAGTTCATTCGCGGCAGCACCCGATAGCGATGCCGCAGCATGTCCTCGCCGAGCACGGTGACGGACCCTGCGGTGGGCAGCAGGAGACCCAGGAGCATGGAGATCGTGGTCGTCTTGCCCGCGCCGTTGCCGCCGAGCAGCGCCGTCGCGCCGCCCTCCGGCACGCTGAACGAGACGTCGTCGACGGCAACGACGGGGCCGAAGCGCTTCCTCAAGCCCCTGACTTCTACGGCCGGCTCGGGCATGCCGAGCACTATGGGGTCTTCGCGCGTCCATCGCTAGGGCCGCGGTTTGTCCCCGTTTCGCCCGGTTGCTAATGTCTCGTGGCAATGGCGAAGCGCGAAACGGTCTCGAGGACGGCATGATGGAAGGCCCGATCTCCTTCCGGGCGCGTGTGCCGCCCGGCCGGCGCGTCTACGCGGTCGGGGACATCCACGGGCGCATCGACCTTCTCCGGCGCCTCAATGCCCGGATCCGCACAGACGCCGAGGCGGCCCGGGCGGACTCGCGCGCCGTCGTCTACCTCGGCGACTACGTGGACCGCGGCGGCCACAGCCGCGACGTCCTCGACTGCCTGATCGAAGAGCCCCTCCCCGGTTTTGAGACCGTCTGCATCCTCGGTAACCACGAGGCATTCCTGCTGGAGTTCCTCGACGATCCGGGACGGGGCGACCTCTGGGTCTTCAACGGGGGCGACGCGACGCTGCGCGCCTACGGCATCGACGTGAACGGCACGGAGTTCCTTGCGGGCGGGTGGGAGCGGTTGCGGGATCGGTTTCTCGAGGGCCTGCCCGAGCACCACCTCGACTTCCTGCGCGGCCTTCCCCTGATGCACGTCGAAGGCGACTACGTCTTCGTGCACGCCGGACTCCGGCCCGGTGTGCCCCTGGAGAGTCAGGCCCGGGAGGACCTGCTATGGATCCGGGAGAGCTTCCTCGATCATGAGGGTGAGCTGGGCAAGGTGGTCGTACACGGACACACGCCGTTCAAGGAGGTCCAGGTTCGCCCGAACCGCATCGGTATCGACACGGGAGCATGGATGTCGGATACCCTCACCTGCGTCGTCCTCCACGGCGGCGAACGCGCGTTCATCCAGACCTGACCACCGGCGTGCCCGATCCCTCCCGTCTTCTGGACATTCCGCCGACGCTCGGCCGGGGCCGGGTTCTCGTCGCCGGCGACGTGATGCTGGACCGTTACGTCGCGGGCACCGTCGACCGCGTCTCGCCCGAAGCGCCGGTCCCCGTGATGCGCATCGATCACGAGGCGGAGATGCCGGGCGGTGCGGGCAACGTGGCGCGGAACATCGTCGGCCTGGGCGGGCGGGCCGTTCTGGTGGGGCTGATCGGCCACGACGCGGCCGGCTCGCGCCTGACCGAACTGCTGGCTGACGAGGAGGGCTTGGCGTTCCACCCCGTGGTCTGCCCGGACGTGCCGACGACGGTGAAGACCCGCTACCTGGCGTCGGGCCAGCAGCTCCTCCGCGCGGACGTCGAGGGCCGGGCCGCCCCGCCCCGGGACGTCTTGTCGCGGGTCGTGGACCAGGTCCGCGCCGAACTGCCCCGGGCGGACGTCGCCGTGTTGTCCGACTACGCCAAGGGCGTCCTGACCGATGCGGTCATCGCCGAGATCGTTTCCGCGGCGGCGTCCCTGGAGGTGCCGGTCGTCGTCGATCCGAAGAGTCCGGATTTCACGCGGTACAAGGGGGCGTTCCTGGTGAGCCCCAATCGGGACGAGCTGTCCCGGGCGACCGGAATGGCCGTCGAGGATGACGGGAGCGCCGCCGCCGCGGCAGGCATGGCCGTCGCGGAGTCCGGCGTCGGCGCCGTCCTGGTGACGCGCGGCGTGCGGGGCATGACGCTGGTCGTCGCGGACGACGAGCCGCTGCACCTCCGTACCCGGGCACGGCAGGTCTTCGACGTGTCCGGCGCGGGGGACACCGCCATCGCGACCGTCGCGGCGGCCCTCGCCGCCGGGCACGGACTCCAGGAGGCCGCGTCCCTCGCCAACGTGTCCGCCGGCATCGTGGTCGGAAAGGTCGGAACGGCGACGGTCGACGCCCACGAGGTCGCGGCCAGCCTCCGGGCCGGCGCCCCGCCTGACTCGGCGGACAAGGTCGTGCCGCTCCACGCGACGCTCGACCGGGTCGCCCGGTGGCGCCGCCGCCAAGAGCGCGTGGTGTTCACCAACGGCTGTTTCGATCTCCTGCATCCGGGACACGTCTCCCTCCTCGAGCAGGCCCGCGCGGCCGGCGACGCCCTGATCGTGGGGTTGAACTCGGACGCCTCCGCGAACCGTCTCAAGGGCGGCGGCCGGCCCGTCCAGTCCGCGGCGGCCCGCGCGTCCGTTCTCGCAGGTCTCGCCACCGTCGATCTGGTCGTCGAATTCGGTGAGGACACGCCTTTGCCGCTGATCGAGGCCATCCGGCCGGACATCCTCGTCAAGGGCGCCGATTACGCCGAGGACGAGGTCATCGGCGGCGATCTCGTGAAGTCGTACGGCGGCCGTGTCATGCTGGCCGAGTTCGCCGAAGGCCACAGCACCAGCGGCACCATCGGCCGGATCGCCCGGCGCGCCGGGGGGAGCCCGTGATTGTCGTCACCGGCGGGGCCGGCTTCATCGGTTCCAACGTGGTCGCCGCGCTCGAGGCGCGGGGGGAAGCCGAGATCGTGGTTTGCGACAGCTTGGGCACGGGCGGCAAGTGGCGGAACGTCGCCAAGCGCGAACTGGCGGGTATCGTGGCGCCGGACTCCCTGTTCGACTACCTCGAGGGACGGCCGGGCGCCGTCGACGCCGTCTTTCACATGGGGGCCGTCTCGTCGACCGCCGCGACGGACGCCGATCTCGTCGTCGCCAACAACGTCGGTTTCTCCCTCAAGCTCTGGGACTGGTGCGCCCGCGCCGGCGCGCGCTTCGTCTATGCCTCGTCCGCGGCAACCTACGGGGACGGCGGCACCGGTTTCGACGACGACGGCTCGGTCGACGGCCTGCGCCGGCTTCGCCCGCTCAATCTGTATGGATGGAGCAAGCACCTGTTCGACCGCCGTGTCGCCCGGCTGTGCGCCGAGGGCCGGCCGGCGCCGCCGCAATGGGCGGGCCTGAAGTTCTTCAACGTGTTCGGCCCCAACGAGTACCACAAGGGACCCATGCGCAGCGTCGCCCACCAGATACACGAACAGATCGCCTCGGGCGGTCCGGTCCGCCTGTTCCGATCGTACGACCCGGACTGCGAGGACGGCAGCCAGATGCGCGATTTCATATCGGTCGACGATTGCGTGGACGTGATGATGTGGCTCCATGGCCGCCCCGACGTGTCCGGCCTGTTCAACCTCGGCACGGGGACGGCGAGGTCCTTCTCCGACTTGGCGCGGGCCGTCTTCGCCGCGATGGACGCGGAGCCCCGGATCGAGTTCGTCGACATGCCCCAGGACCTCCGCGGCGCGTATCAGTATTTCACCGAAGCCCGCATGGACAAGCTTCGCGCCGCTGGCTGCGGGTACGCGTTCCGCTCCCTCGAGGAGGCGGTCGCGTCCTACGTGGAGGGCTACCTCGTCAAGAGCGATCCGTACCGCTGATATTGATCGCTCGTCGCAAGGGAGGGACGAAGTGGCGTCAGACGGACAGGTGACGGACCGGTTGCGCGATCTCGTGCGCGAGGCGCACCGCATCGTGGTCTTCACCGGGGCGGGCATCAGCACCGAGTCGGGGATTCCCGATTTCCGCGGTCCCGGAGGGCTGTGGACCCGGAACAAGCCGATCGAGTTCGGGGAGTTTCTCGCCTCGGAGGAGATGCGCCGCGAGAACTGGCGCCGCAAGATCGAGGTGGACAAGACGCTTGCGGCGGCGGAGCCCAACCGCGGTCACCTCGCCGTGGCCGCGCTGGTTCGCCGCGGGCTCGCCACCGTCGTCATCACCCAGAACATCGATGGCCTTCACCAGAAATCGGGCGTTCCCGACGATCGGGTCGTCGAGCTGCACGGCAACGGCACCTACGCCACCTGCCTCGACTGCGGCACCCGCTACGAGCTGGAGGCCATCATGGCGGCGTTCGAGATCGACGAGACGACGCCGACCTGCACCTTCTGCGGCGGGCTCGTCAAGCAGGCCACGATCTCGTTCGGGCAGGCGATGCCGGCGGACGCCATGCGGCGGGCGCGGGAGGCGACCCTGGACTGCGACCTCTTCCTCGCCGTCGGATCCTCGCTCGTGGTCTATCCCGCCGCCGGCTTCCCCGTCATGGCCAAGGAAAGCGGGGCAACCCTGGTCATACTCAACCGCGAGCCGACCGATCTCGACGCCGTCGCCGACCTGGTCGTCAACAACGAGATCGGCCCGATCCTCTCGGACACCGTGGGTCTGAACTGAAGCGGTTCCGGTTTTACAGATCGGGTTTCCAGCGGCAGCCGTCCCCGTCCCCCGTCACGAAACCCGCGGTCGGGGCCGCGAAATGTGCAGGAAACACCTTGATGCCGGTGTCCGCGTAGCGCTCGACGAACGCCCGCCGCGTTGCCGCCGACTTGGGGGGGTCGATGCAGGCGGCGCTGTTGACGTGGGGCATCGCGCATTGGATGGGATGGTGTATCAGGTCTCCCGTCAGAACCGCCTCGGCGCCGTCCGACCTGAGGCGCACCGAGCAGTGGCCCGGGGTATGCCCCTCCGAGGGCTCCAGCCATATGGAGTCGTCCAAGGCGTAGTCGCTCGCCACCGTCACGGCGTTGCCGGCCTCGATCACCGGCAGCACCGAATCGCGATAGCCCTGCCAGTGGTTGCCGTCGTCCTCCGGAATGGCGGAGAACCATTCCAGGTCCTTTTCCGAGAAGAGGTACTTGGCGTTGGGGAACGTCGGAACCCACTCGCCGTTCTCAAGCCTGGTATTCCAACCCACGTGGTCGCCGTGCAGGTGCGTACACATGACGTAGTCGACCTCTTCTGGATCGACCTCCGCCTCGGCCAGCTCCCGGAGAAACCGCCCGTCGTTCCGCATGTTGAAGATGGGCCGGGCTTCCCGGCTCTTGTGGTTGCCGATGCAGGTATCGACCACGACGGTGTGGCGCCCGGTCTTCAGAACGAAGGCGTGGAAGCTGAACCTGACCTGGCCGATGCCGTAGTCGAAGAAGTAGGGATCGAGCCAGTCGCGATGGGCGTCGAAGTCGTCTTGGGAAAGATCGGGGAACAGCCCCTGATAGCGGAATTCGGTCCCCTCGAGCTCCACGACGCGCGCGACCTCGATGCCGCCGACCGACTTCTTCTTCATTCTCCCCGCCTCCCCTTCGATGAGCCTCGCGGTCCGGCCCGTCGGGGCCGACCGCCGGAAGCGGATTGTAGGGGCCGGGCCGCGGACCTGCCAAGCGGCACGCCCCGCTCGGGCGGAGGGGCAGTCAGGGCGTGAGGAATCCGCCCACGAGGGCAGCCACGTCGCCGGGACGTTCGATCCACGTGCTGTGACCGGCCCCCTCGAGCACTTCGAGCCGCGCATCGCCCAGGCCGTCGATGTAGGCGCGGGCGTGGGCGGCGGGCACGAGCCGGTCTTCGCCGCCCCAGACGACCAGCGCCGGCCGGTCGTAGCGGTAGAGCCGGTCCCGCAGGGTCCGGTTGTAGAGGTACGGCGGCCGGAAGCCGACGCGCGACAGGAAGCGGAACATCTTGTAGCGCAGCATCTCGTGCTCGATCTCGCCGAGGCCGTCGGGGAACATGGCGAGGGCCTCGGTCCCGTCGGCGGCGGCGAACAGCATCCTTCGGAAATCGGGATGCTTCCCGCCGTCGGTCGACTGCACCGCCATGAAGACGTCGCCGGTCGGCCGGTCCGGCACATGGAGGCCCATGGCTCCGAGAAGGGCGAGGCGGGAGACGCGGCCGGGATGGCGGACCGAGAATTCCGCAGCGATCCAGCCCCCGACGCCGGCGCCGACGAGCGCGAAGGTTTCGAGCGAGAGGGCGTCCAGGGTCTCCAGGAGATGGAACACGACGTCCTCGATCGTCTCGATGTCATCGTTCTCGTCGCTGCCCGCGCATCCCGGATGGGCCGGCGCGACGACGCGGAACCCGTTCGCCAGCGCCTCGTGGAAGGGCAGCAGGCCGGGCCGGGCCCCATGGACGTCGGCGATGTCGTGCAGGTAGACGAGAGCCTTCCCGCCGCCCGCCTCGATCACCCGGACGGCGCGTCCGCGGACGTCCACGGCGCGGGCGTTCACGCCGTCGCTCCAGGCTGCGCGGGCGTCTCGTCGAGGGCAGGGAAGGCCTCGGCGAACAGCGCCCTCGAATCAGATCGCAGGCCCGGCGCGACCTCCGTGGCGAACAGCCTCATGCTTTTGCGGGTGAGATCGTCGGGGAGGTTGCCGATATGGAACTGGATCAGGATAGTGCCGAGCTTGAACGACTCGATCATCCGCCAGAGCCGTTCGCGCACCGTCTCGGGCGAGCCGACGACGACCGAGTTCCAGTCGTCGAGCTCCTCCCACGTTTCCGCGTCGCCGAAGTTGTTGCTCGCCGGGTCCGCGCGCCCGAGGTATGCCTCCCACGACGCCACCGACGCGGACGGCACGCCGGGACCAAAGGTGAGGTTGCGGCCCCGGCTCCTGAGATGTCCCTTCACACAGTTCCGCAGGAAATACCAGACGCTCTCCCGGGACTCCGCGCGGGCCTGCTCGTCGGTCTCGCCGACATAGACGGAGAGCAGGATCCCCATGCGCCAGGGGTGGAAGACGCCGCCATGGGCCTCGACGCGGCCGGCGAACCGCGCGACCGCCGCCCGGGTCGCGGCGTCGTGGCGCCGGGACGACAGGAAGAAGTCGTAGCCGCGTTTCGCCACCTCGTCCATGGTCTCGAGGCTGAGGGCGCCGGGAATCCAGATGGGCGGGTGCGGCGTCTGCAGCGGGCGCGGCCACGGGTTGACGTAGCGGAGCGGGTAGTGGCGCCCTTCGTGGCGAAAGGGGCCGTCCTCCGTCCAGGACCGCGCGATGAGGTCCACCGCCTCCCAGAATTGCCTGCGGGCCTGGGGCTGGGGCACATCGTAGTTGAACGCCTCGGGTCCGCCGCCGATGGCGAAGCCCGCGACGAGGCGGCCGCCCGACATGTTGTCGAGCATGGCGTATTCCTCCGCCACGCGCAGGGGGTTGAGGTGCAGCGGCAGGATGTTTCCCAGGATCACCAGCTTCGCCCGCTCGGTCCGCTGGGTCAGGGCCGCAGCGATCAGGTTGGGGGCCGGCATCAGCCCGTAGACGTTCTGATGGTGCTCGTTGAGCACGAGGCCGTCGAAGCCGAGCTCCTCGGCGTAGACGAGCTGGTCGATATACTCCCGATAGACGCCACCGGCCCGCTCCCGGTCCCAGAGGGAATTGGGAACCGTCACCCAGCCCGACTCGTGGCGCTCGTCGAAGTCCGCCGGCAGGTGCGGATAGGCCATGAAGTGCCAGCAGTACAGGCGCACCTGCCGCCTTTTTCTCCTCCCCCCCGAAAGGGGGGAGGCCGGGAGGAGGGTGGACGGTGCCGCGTCGCCGGACGACGTCATGGCAGTTCCGACCGGCCGGGAACCGCGCCTAGACCTCCGTGACCACGTTCATGATGGTGATCTCGCGGCCCTTCACCATGTCGGCCGTGTCCGACCGGAAGGACTTCATGTGAGCGGAGTTCATGTGCGTCTCGATGGCGTCCTTGTCGACGTAGATCTCGTACATGACGTAGCGGTTGGGGTTGTCGTCCACGGTGTTCACCTGAAACATCAGGCAGCCGTCCTCGTTGGCCTGGGAATCGGCCGAGTGGCGGCGGGCGCGGGCGTCGAAAGCCTCCTTGTGAGCGGGATCGATGTCGACCTGGGCGAGAACCGCGACTTGGGCCATGGGTTTTTCTCCGAGTTGATCTGTGGATGCATGCGAACAGTGATTAGTCGGTCGCGCGCCGTGCGTCCAGCGCTTGCCCAAAGGGAAGCCCGTCCGCCATGTCCGCGACCATGTCGGCGATGGGTAGAGACGCCGTGATGCCGGGGCTCTCGATCCCGAACAGGTTGACGAGGCCGGGCACGTGGTGCTCCGCCGGTCCGTGCACGATCCAGTCGGCCATGGGTTCTCCCGGACCGTTCAGGCGCGGACGTATGCCCGTGTAGGCGGATTGCAGCATACCGTCCACGAGGCCGGGCCAGTAGCGCCTCACCGCCTCGTGTACCGTTGCCGCGCGCGCAGCGTCGATGTCGTAGTTCACCTCGTCGATCCATTCCTCTTCGGGTCCGAAGCGGGCCCGCCCGGCGATGTCGAGAGTGTAGATCCCGCCCATGCGGATCCAGCGCTGGGCCGGCACCACGAGGTGGCGGAACGGTGCCTTTCCCGCAAGCGCGAAGAAGGCGCCCTTGGCGTAGTGGACGTACGGGATGCCGTCTTGGGGTGCGCCTTCGACGGTGCGCGCCACGGGGACGGCCCAGAGACCGGCCGCGTTGATCAGGGTGTCGCAGCCGAGGCGGTACGCGCCGTCTTCCGTCACGACCTCGAGGGCGAATCCGCCGTCCTCCGCGCGGGCGCCGAGGAGCCTGGTCCGAAAGGCGATCGAGGCGCCGTGCGCCTCCGCCTCGCTCCGATAGGCGAGCATCAGGGCGTGCGTGTCGACGATCCCCGTCAGGGCCGAATGGAGCGCGGCGTCGCAGCGGAGTTCGGGCTCGAGGTCGCGCGCCGCGTTGCCGCCGAGCCGCTCCAGGCCCCGCGCGCCGCAGGCCCGGGCGTTCTCGTGGATGCCCTCCAGCCATTCGAGGTCGTTCTCGCCGTTGGCCACGACAAGCTTCCCTACCGTCTTATAGGGAATCCCACGCTCGGTGCAGTAGGATTCAAGCAGGCGATGTCCGGCCACGCAGAGGATCGCCTGGGGTCCGCCGGGCCGGTAGTAGAGGCCGGCATGGGAGACCTCGTTGCTGCGGGACGACGTGTGCGTGCCGATCAGGTCTTCCCGTTCGAGGACGATGACGTCGCGCCCCGACATGGCGAGCCGCCGGGCCACGGCGAGGCCGATGACGCCGGCACCGACGACGACGCAGTCGGCCCTGTCCGGATGCTGCGGCACGTCCGCGCGGGCCGGGTCCCCGGCGGCTACCGGGACCGCTCGTGGTCGACCGGACGGGTCCCGGCGAGCGACGGGCGCAGCATGGTCTCCTCGAACCAGGACGCAAGCCTGGGCCGGCCCAGCCGCCAATCCTCGTCGCCGAAGCGGAAAAGGATCTGAGCGAGCGCCACGGCGGAGGCGATGTCGCCGATGTCGAAGGGCTTGCCAGCGTCGGGCAGGGTACGCTCCATCTCGTCGATGCACCGCTGGACGGCCGACCGATGACGGTCGATCCAGTACGCCGAGTCGGCGTCGCCGGGACGGTTGCCCTCCACGCGCCGGGCGATCATCGCGTCCAGCATGGCATCCGCTAGGGCCTGCCGGCGCAGGGCTGCCCACCGCGCGGGGCCGGCGGGCGGGAACAGCGGCATCCGGCCTCCGAGGGAATCGAGGTACTCGCAGATGACGGGCGAATCGAACAGGATGCCCCCGTCGTCGGTGACCAGCGTGGGGACCTTGCCCGTGGGACTCCCCGTGGCCGCGTGGGCGTCCTCGTCCCAAGGAATGGTGGTCACCTCCTCGACCCGGTCCTCAAGGTCGAGTTCGCGGACCGCGACGCGAACCTTGCGCACGTAGGGCGAGCTCGGCGAGATATGCAGCTTCATGGTCCTCTCCGCGCCGGCGGGCCGCGCTCCTGCGGCTCCATGCCGTCCCGCCCCAGTGTTTCACACGCGCCCGGCGGGGGCAAAGTGGAGCGTCCACGAGGGTGTACGCCGGGATTGTGAGGTTTTGAGGTTTTTGCTGTTTTTGCTACGATATCTGTTTCTTGTTGTAAGAAACAGGGAATCCACACGGGATGAGGACGATCTTGTCGCACGGCGCGATCGACTGTACGGGATCTGGCGGGCATCGGCGATCTCCGCCGGGGGTCGCTCAGGGCGCAGTACCGGAAATGCGGCAAGCCCACCTGCCATGTGCGGACGACGCGCGGGGGCATGGCCCTTACTGGCTGTTGACGTGGTTGGACAGGACCACGGGCAAGTCTCGGGGCGCACCATTCCCGCCGCGGCTGTCGAGGAGACGCGGGTTCAGATTGCCGAGTATCGGCGGCTTCGCGGTCTGGTGCGGGAGTTGGTCGAGGTCAGCGGCCGGATCGATGGGCGTCGGACATGGACACGCCGGGCGGGCGGGGAAAAAGGGGGGTCTTGCCTCGCGGTCTCGGAGGAGATCGCGGAGGCCGAGCGCCTGATCGGCGCGGGCGGGTTCGATTCCAGGCGGTCGAGATCGAGGCCCGGCGGGTGGCGTTGCGGGTCATGGGGCGGGTGGTGGTCAGAATGCGGACCGGTCCGACGAGCAGGGACCCCACGTGCCCTGCGCGTCGGGGGTGAGGCGCGCCATACGGGCGCGCCCAAGACCTTCACCACCGGCCCCCTGACGCTGGAGCGTGCCTGGTATCACTGCGAGCGCTGTCAGGCGCCCGCGTGACCGTCCACGCCTGGAGGACGCCTTCCTCTCGCCGGCGGTGCTGCGCATGATCGGCATTGCCGCCGGCGGGACCAGCTTCGAGGGGTCCAGCACCCTGTTGCGCGAACTGGCCGGCCTTGCCGTCGCCCCCAAGACGGTGGAACGCCACGCCGAAGCGCTGGGGCGCGAGATTGCGGAGGACGAATGCCGCGTCCTCGAACCCGAACCCTGCGATGCTCCCACCCTCTATCTCGGCCTCGACGGCACCGGCGTGCCGGCGCGCAAGACCGAGGTCGAGGGCCGCGAGGGCAAGCAGGCGGACGGCACGGCCAAGACCCGCGAGGCCAAGATCGCGGTGGTGTGGTCGGCAGAGGCCCGCGACAAGGACGGCCGCCCCGTGCGCGATCCCGGCTCGGCCACCTACAACGCCGCCATCGAGACCATCGCCACTCGAGACACCGACACCGAACCCGTGCCCTTCGCCCGGCGCATCCTCCGCGAGGCCAGCCGACGCGGCTTCGACGAGGCAGCCCGCCAGGTCGTCCTCGGCGACGGCGCTTCGTGGATCTGGAACTTCGCCGACGAGCACTTCCCCGACGCCCTCCAGATCGTCGACATCTTCCATGCCAAGGGCCATCTCTTCGAGGTCGCAAAGGCCATCTACGGGAGCGGCAGCGAGATCGGCGAGCGATGGGTCGGAAAGCGACGCCAGGAACTCGACGAGGGCCGCGTCGGCGACATGATCGCCGCACTGCACAGCCATGCCGGAACCTGCGAGGAAGCTCGCAGAGGCGCCGAGTCTGGCTTCTCCCACAACCGCCCGCGCATGAACTACCCGAAGTTCCGCGCCATGGGCCTGGCGTCGCAACCGGCGTCGAAGGAGGCTGCACGTCAGCGCCCGCCTCAAGCAGGGCGGCATGCGCTGGACCGTCAACGGCGCAAACGCCATCATCGCCCTGCGCTGCGCCGTCCAGAGCAACCGCTTCAACGACTTCTGGGAACGACGACCCAGACCAAAATCATAAAGCTCACAAACCAGACGTACACCCCGTCCACGAGGACGCGGGGGCGAATTCGCGTTCGCACGGAGTCGAGGGGTGCACGGGTTCCGTGTTTGGCCACTCCCGAACTGTGCGAATTCATCCGCCACCCCTCCCGACCTCCCCTGTCAGGGGGGAGGTCTTCGCCGTTCCTCGACGCCGGTGCTACAGTCCGCACGGACACCGCGCCGAAAAGGTGTTCCAGGGGAGGACGCTTCGATGGCGGGACGGGTGGACGGCAAGGTCGCGCTGGTGATCGGGGCCGGCTCGGTCGGCGAGGGCTACGGCAACGGCAGGGCGGCCGCCGTGCTCTACGCCCGGGAAGGCGCCAGGGTCTTCGCGGTGGACATCGACGCCGCCGCCGTCGCCGAGACCGGGAGGATCGTCGAGGAGGAGGGCGGCGTCTGCGCGACCCACGTCGGCGACGCCATGGACGTCGGCGCGGTCGAGGCCATGGTGGACACCTGCATGGCGGAATACGGGCGCATCGACATCCTTCACAACAACTGCGGGGGATCGATCCCCGGAGGGCCCGCGGAACTCTCCGAGGAGGATTGGGATTTTCAGATCGAATTCAATCTGAAGACCGCCTTTCTGGCCTGTAAGCATGTGCTGCCCGTCATGGAGGCGCAGGGCGGCGGTGCCATCGTCAACATCTCGTCCATCGCCAGCCGGACCAACATCGGCCGGTCACTCTGCGCCTATCAGGCGTCCAAGGCCGGCCTGATCCAGTTCAGCAACGCCGTCGCGTTCCAGTACGCGGCGAAGGGCGTGCGCTCGAACTGCGTGGTTCCCGGGCTCATGCACACGCCCCTGGTCGAGGCCCGCGTCGCCGGCCAGGCCTACGGTGGAGACGCGGCCAAGGCGGTCGCCGACCGCGACGCCATGTGCCCGACCGGCAGGATGGGAGACGCTTGGGACGTGGCCTACGCGGCCCTGTACCTCGCCTCGGACGAGGCGCGCTACGTCACGGGCGCGGAGATCGTCGTCGACGGCGGCATCACGCTGAAGAGTTTCTAGACGTCGAACCGGAACGGAAATCAAGGACACAGCCGCCATGGTCATGCCCGACAGCGGCCCCCCGGACCTCGCGGGACAGGTCGCCATCGTCACGGGAGCCGCCGGAGACGTCGGCCGGGCCGCGGTGAGGGCGCTGGCCGGTTGCGCCGCCGCCGTCGTGGGTGCTGACATTCACGACTCGAGCAGCGCGTTCGCGGAAGACGGCTCGATCTCCTGTCGGCGGCTCGACGTCACGTCGAGGGCGGATGCCGAGTCGCTGGTGGCCGGCGTGATGTCCGAGCACGGGCGCATCGACATCGCCGTCCTGGCCGCCGGCATCGCCACGCTCACCCGGGTGGACACGGTAACGGACGAGGAATGGGACCGGGTGATGGGCGTCAACGCTTACGGCGTCATGAATGTGGCCCGTTCCGTCGTGCCGGTCATGAAGGAGCGGCGCTACGGCAAGATCGTCGCCGTCGGCTCGATCGCGGGCCGCCTCGGCGGTGCTGCCACCGGCGCGGCCTACGCGGCGTCGAAGGGCGCGGTCCACGCGCTGATCAAGAACATAGCCCGCAACGGCACGGGCGACGGCATCTACGCCAACGCAGTGGCGCCCGGCCCGGTCACGGGAAAGATGTGGGGCGACGTCGTGAACGACGGCAGCCCGCCGGACCCGTCGACAATCGTGCCTCTGGGCCGCTACGGCATGCCCGGCGACATCGCGCAGGCCATCGTGTTCCTCGCCTCGCCGCAGTCCAACTGGGTCACCGGCCAGGTGCTGGACGTGAACGGCGGCATGATGATGATCTAGTCCGGCGCCGGCCCGTCGAAATCGACGACCAGGATCGAATGGTCGGACAGGCCGGCCTCGCGTTCCGCGTGGGAGTGCCACGTTCCGCGAAGGCGGCGGGTCATCGGAGGCGAGGATATCACGTAGTCCAGCCGATAGCCGTTGCGCCGATGGCTGTACCAGGTAAAATCCCGCGCGAGCCCGTGGAAATGGCGGAACCCGTCCGTCCAGCCTTGGGACTCGAGCGCCTCGAGGTACGCGCCCTCGAAAAACACGAACGTGTCGGGGCCGTCGAGTCCCCGCTTGCCGGAGTTGAGATCGCCCACCAGCAGCGAGGGTTCCGCGAGGTAGGCGCGGGGCAGGGCGACCAGGTATTCGAGCAGCGGCAGCTTCGCCTTGAGGTTGGGCAGGTAGAGCCCGACGAGGCGGAAATCCCCGCACCGCGCCGCGACCACACGATGGGACCATTGCCCCGGATGCCCGGTGCGGGGAAGCGGCGTCAGGGGATACCGCGAGGCGACGGAGACCGTGTTGGCTGGCGCCGCCGCGTGCCCCGAGCGGCGGTGCACGAGGCCCATGCCGGCGAGGCGCTCGTGCAGGCGGGCGCCGAACCGGTTGTGCCGGAATTCCGCAAGCACCGCGATGTCGGGCTCGTGGCTCGAGATCGCTTCCGCGATCGCCTCGGTGCGTGCTCCGCCGCCGTGGCGGATGTTCCAGGAAAGCAGGCGCGTCACGGCGCGGCCGCCAGGGCGGCGAACGGACTCAAACGACGCCCGCGTCCCGGAGCTCTGCGATCTCGGCGGCGCCGTAGCCGATTTCGGTGAGCACCGCGTCGGTATCCGCGCCGACCTCGGGCGGCGGCCCCTCGGGCTTGACGACGTCGCCGTCCACCTTGAAACCCGCCGTCGGTACGCCGATCCCGCGGTCGTGGCCGGGCAGGACCATCTCCTGGAAAATTCCCCGCGCCCTAGCCTGGCCGTCCGCCGCCATCACTTCGGCGATGTTGCGGATCAGCCCGGCCGGGACGTCCGCGCCGTCCAGGATCTCCTCCCATTCCTCGCCGGACCTGGCCTTGAGCGCGTCGTTGACGATCCGGCGGAGCTCGGGCTTGTTGGCGAGCCGCGACCGGTGATCGGCGAACTTGGGATCGTCGATCAGGTCCGCGAGCCCGAGCGCCGTCATCAGGCCGCGGTACTGCACGTCGGAATTGGCCGCGATCAGAATCGGCCGGTCCTTCGCGTCGAAGACGCCGGCCGTGGGGCTGCGACTCTGGGGCTCGTTGCCGACGAGCTCCGGCATGACTCCCGCGATCAGGTAGTCGGCGACGATGTTCGACATCAGCAGGAGCGTCGAATCGAGCATGGCGATGTCGATGCGCCTGCCTTCGCCTGTCGTCCGCCGCTCGAACAGCGCGGCGGAGATGGCGAACGCGCCATTGAGCCCCGTGGCGTAGTCGATGAACGGCAGGCCCGCCTTGATGGGACCCGTTTCCGGCGTGCCCGTCAGGCTCATGATCCCCGTCGTTCCTTGCAGGACGTGGTCGTAGCCCTTGCGGTGGGACCAGGGGCCGTCTTGGCCGTAGGCCGACAGCGAGCAGTAGACGATGTCCGGCTTGAGTGCCCTCACGTCCTCGTAGGAAAGGCCGAGGCGCTCGGCCGCGCCCGGGCGGAAGTTCTCGACGAACACGTCGCCGGTCTCGACCAGCTTCCTGACGATGTCCCGGCCGCGCCCGTCCTTCATGTTGACGGTGACCGATCTCTTCCCGGCGTTCTGGGACAGGAAGTGCGTTCCCATGCGCGCCTGGCGAAGCTCGGGGTCGAGGCCGGTGACGCGGATCCAGTCGCCTTGCCCGGGAAGCTCGATCTTGATCACCTCCGCCCCGAGCAGACCGAGCTGGTAGGTGCAGTAGGGGCCCGCGAGGATCTGGGTGAGATCGACGATGCGGATGCCGTCGAACGGACGCATGGCATACTCCTCATGCCGATATTCGGGCGCGCCGACCCGGTGGCGTGGCGCACCCTCGAATAATTCGGGAAACTAGCCCATATTTGCCGCTGCGGTCACCGCCCGCCGCCGGAGGGACGAAGGAAGAGGACTGGCGTCCGATGGACTACGAAAACGTGTTGACCAAAATGGACGGCGGCCTGCTGATCGTCACGCTGCATTGGCCGGAGCGCCGCAACGCCCTGAGCTACCGGATGCGGGTCGACCTGCTGGACTGCGTCCGCCGCGCAGAGACCGACGCCGCGGTCAAGGCCATCGTGTTCACCGGGCACGGCGACACGTCGTTCAGCGCGGGCGCCAACATTCCCGAGCTCGAGCAGCGGACGCTGGCATCTGAGATGGGTCCTTCGGCGACGCTCCGAAAGGACCTGCCGACCGCCGTCGAGCGCCTGGGCAAGCCGACCCTCGCCGCGATCAACGGCTACTGCCTCGGCGCCGGCCTCGAGTTCGCCATGGGGTGCACGGTTCGCATCGCCGCCGAGAACGCCCTGCTCGGCCAACCGGAGATCACGCTGGGCCAGATCCCCGGCAGCGGCGGGACGCAGCGCCTCTACCGGTTCGTCGGTCTCGGCTGGGCCATGCAGATGGTGCTGACCGGGCAGCGCATCGACGCCCGGACCGCGGCGTCCATCGGTCTGGTCACCGAGGTGGTGCCGCCGGACCGCCTGCTGCCGCGGGCGAAGGAGTTGGCGCGCGAGATGGGATCCCGGGCCCCGCTGGCGTTCGTCGCCGGACGCGACGCCGTGCTGCGGTCGACGGAAACGGATCTTCTGAGCGGCATCGACTACGAGCGCAAGCTTTACGCCCTCTGCATGGGCACCGAGGACGGCCGCGAAGGCCTGAAGGCCTTTGCCGAAAAGCGGTCCCCCGAATACAAGGGCCGGTGAGACGAAGATCACGCATGAAACCGGCCTGCATCGATCAGGAGAAAGCCGAGGCCTACCTCGCGGCCGGCCATTGGTCCCGCGAGACCATGGTCGACCGGTACGCCGCCTACGCCCGGGAATATCCCGACCGGACCGCCTGCCGCGACTGGGAGGGCTGCCTCACTTGGCGGCAGCTCGACGAGGCCACCGACCGGGTCGCCGCCGCGCTGATCGCCCGCGGCGTCCCCCGCGACGGCCGGGCCCTCGTGCAGATCCCCTCGTCGAACCGCGAGATGGTGCTGCGCATCGCCTTCAAGAAGGCCGGCGTTCTGGGCTGTTTCGCGCCCATGCAGTGGCGCCGGCGGGAGCTGGACTACACCCTCGGCCGGATCGACCCGAGCGCCGTCTTCGTCGCGTTCGAGGCCATGGACGGCGACCGGACGGCGTGGCTCGACGAGACGGCCGCCGGACGGCGCGCTGCGATGCTGCGCATCGGTGTCGCGACGGCGCCGCCAGACGGATGGCTGAGCTGGTCCGATCTGGAGGGGACCCCGGAACCGGGTGGCGGCTGCGACGGGATCGCGGAGCGGCAATTCCGGTTCGACGAGGTATCCCTGATCACCGCCTCGAGCGGGACCAGCAGCCTCGCCAAGCTGAACGAATGGCCGGAGGCGGCGCAGGTCTGCGCCGGCCGAGCCATTGCCGAGCGCCTGGGGATGCGGGAGGACGACGTCGTCGGCATGTTCGCGCCGATGTCGGGCGCGGCCGGCGTACTGGTCTGGGCGGTCTCCGGCGCGATGCCCTGCGCCTACACGTTTCCCAGGACGTTCGAGGCGCGGGCCCTGCTGCGGCTGGTGGAGGACCGGAAGATCACGGTCGCGACCACGGTGCCCGTCATCCTCGCCCGCCTCGCCCAGAAAGACCTGGCGTCGTTCGATCTGAGCTCGTTGCGGGCCCTGCGCGTTGGTACCGGGGCCGCCGGCCTCGACGCGGCCCGGCGTATCGAAAGCCGAACTGGTTGCAGAGTGGTGGTTGCGTCGGGTGCCATGGAGTGCCCCGGTTTCGGGCACGCGGATGTCGAAGAGCCGGCGGCGCTACGGCTCGACGGGAGCACCGGCCGGCCGCTTCCGGGCTGCCGCCTGCGAGTCGAGGATGACGACGGCGCAGAGCTTCCGGCCGGCGAGGCCGGTCACGTCAAGGTCTCCGCGCCCTTTGCCTCCCTGGGCTACTGGAACGACCCCGAGGCCACGCGGGCGGTCTGGTCGGACGGCTGGTATGCGACCGGCGACATGGGCATGCTCGACGGCGGCGGCCGCCTGACCCTGCTGGGACGTTCCAAGGAGGTCATCAACCGCAGCGGGCACAAGATATTGCCCATCGAGGTCGAGCACGAGATGGCCCGGCATCCCGACGTGTTCCAGTGCGCCGTCGTCGCGGCGCCGGACGCGGAATACGGCGAGGTGCCATGGGCGTTCGTTCAGATGCGGGACGGCGCTCCGCTCGACGCGGAGAACCTCGCGGATGCGCTTCGGGCGGCCGGTCTCGCCACGTACAAGATGCCCGCCCGGTTCGTCGAACTGACCGAGTTCCCCCGGGTCGGCGGTAACAAGATCGACAAGAAGCGGCTTCTGGACATGGCGCCGCCGGTATAGCCGCCGGGGCGCCGAAACCGGGGAACGGGAGGGAAGACATGGCATCGACCGGCGGAGCGGTGGAGGATCTCCACGGCAGGGCCTTCGACGGCTTCACGGTGGAGGTCGACGCCGAACGGGGGCGCGGCGACATCGTCCTCGGCCGCGGCGACATGAACACGATTTCCATGCGCCAGCGCGAGGAACTGCGGGCGGCGTTCGAGACCCTCGACCGTGACGACCGGGTTCGCGTGATCGTGCTCCGCGCGCTCGGTCCGAACTTCTCCTCGGGCGGGTACATCCGGGGATTCCTGGAGGCGTCGCCCGAGCATGTCTCCAGGCTCGCGGACAACATGGCCGCGCCGGCGCGGTGCGAGAAGCCCGTCGTCGCCGCCAACCGCGGCTACTGCTTCGGAGTGGGCTTCGAGATATCGCTCGCCTGTGACTTCCGCGTCGCGTCCGAGACGGTGCTCTACGCCCTTCCCGAGCAGCGGCTGGGCCAGATTCCCGGGTCGGGCGGCTCGGCGCGCCTGCAGAAGATGATCGGCATCGCCCGGACCAAGGACATCGTCATGCGATCGAGGCGCGTCTCCGCGCGGCAGGCCTTCGACTGGGGCCTCATCACCGATGTGGTGCCGGACGGCGAGTTGGAGACGGCCACGGACGCCCTGGTCGCCGAGCTCCGCGAGTTCGCGCCGCTGGCCCAACGGACGGCCAAGCGCCTGCTCAACGAAACGGAGGACATGTTCCTGTCCGTCGCTATCCAGGCGGAGGGGCACTGCTACTCGAGGCTGCGGCAGTCCGACGATTTTCGCGAGGGCGTCGAGGCCTTCCACGAGAAGCGCAAGCCGGCGTTCAAGGGCACCTGAGCGCCCGCCGGGGGGCCAGACGGTCGTGGCGCACCCGACAGGATTCGAACCTGTGACCTCTGCCTTCGGAGGGCAGCGCTCTATCCAGCTGAGCTACGGGTGCGTCGGCCGACGTTACTCCAAGGCGCCACGGCGGCGCAATTCGCCCTCTGGACCGCCGCGTGGGTATCGAACGGCAAGCTGAGCTCGACCAAGCTATCGGGCGGCGTCCCAGTCCTCGTCGACTGGTGTGGTCAGATCCACGTCCGGGGCGACCCTGACCGTGCCTTCAAGCGCACCGAAGATATGCACGAACGTCACGGGCGGACGCTCCCGTATCGGCCCGCGCGCGCGGGCCGCCCCAGGGGACTCTCGTTTCGACACGGCCTTCTTCTCCGAAAGGCGTTCTATCGACCTCTTGATACAGCAAAACGGGTGGTTCGGGTTGAATGCCGGACGGCGTCGCGTATCATCTGGGCCGACCGGGATCGGGTAGAGCCGCATGTCCATCGAACCGCCGGAGATCGTGGAGGTCGCGGAACGCACCGTCAGTTGCGACGGCGGCGGCGGGGCGTTGGGGCACCCGAAGGTGTATCTCAACCTAGGAGAGCAGGGGCGGATCGCTTGTCCCTACTGCGACCGGCAATTCGTTCTCGGGGTCGGTGCGGCCCGGAGCCCCGGCCACTGACCATCGTCGTTCCGGTTTGGACTTCCTGCCTGTTCCCGGCCTCCAGCGTCGTCATGCCCCGGTCCCCGGATCGAGTCCGGGGACCGGGGCATGATGGAGGGAGTGCCAGCGAAGGTTCGGGTCGGCATCGGGCGCCGCGTCGGTGCCGGCCCGGGATGGCGCGGCTACTCTGCTTCCAACATGGTGCGAACTGTGCGAATTCGTCCCGGTCGCCGACCGGACGGCGATGGCCACCCGCCGGACGCACCGTTTCGTCCACAAGAAATTTTTGCGTGGAAGTCGGGGATCGAATCGCCGTCCTCCCGCGAACAGTGCGGTTCTCCGGAGGGCGGTACCTGTGGACAAGATTTTCGTCAGGCGGCCCGCGCGATTCGGCGCTTTCGGGTGGAGTTTCGCCCCGCTACTGTAACGGTCCGAACAAGGCCGCGCGACGCGCGCCCGAGATCCGCCTGACCGGGCGGTCGTCGGCGGTTGGCCGGGGCCGCCGTTGTTCCCGATCCTCCCCGGGACCGCGGCTCCGGCAACCTCTCGTGTGGACGACCGATGGCTGACGCGGCCGAACATGTGCTCTTTGCCCGGAACCGGACGAGGCCGGGTCCGGAACCGATACACTCCACGGGCCTCGTGCCGTCCCAGGGACTGCGCGAGGCGGTCGAACGCGGCGAGATCAAGGCGACCGAGCCGGTCGGTGAGGAGCAGATCCAGCCCGCCAGCCTCGACCTCCGGCTCGGTCCCATCGCCTACAGGACGCGGGCCAGCTTCCTGCCCGGCCGCGGCGTCTCGGTGGGCCAGAAGATCGAGGCGTACGCGATGCACCGGTTTCCGCTCGACTGCGGGGCGGTTCTGGAAAAGGGGTGCGTCTACGTGGTGCCCGTGATGGAAAGCCTCCAACTCAGGCACCGCACGTCGGCCATGGCCAATCCCAAGAGCTCCACCGGGCGCCTCGACGTGTTCTGCCGCCTGATCACCGACGGCGGCACGGAGTTCGATCACGTGCGGGCCGGCTACCGCGGCCCACTGTGGGTCGAGATCTCGCCGCGCTCGTTCAGCATCCTGGTGAAGACAGGCACATGCCTGCTGCAGCTCCGGATCAAACGGGGCGCGCCGCGATGGAGCGACGCTGCGCTGCGCGAGCTCCACGCCGAGGTCCGGCTCATCGACGACGAGACCGTGTTCGAGGAGAACGTGAAGCGGGGGCTGCTCGCCATTACGGTGGACGCGCGGGGAGGCGGCGACTCCGACCTGATCGGCTGGCGTGCCCGCAAGAACGCCGACCTGATCGACGTCTCGAAGGTCGGTCACTACGATCCCGAGGACTATTGGGAGCCCGTGCGCGCGCGGACGGGCCAGGGCGTCATCCTCGATCCCAACGACTTCTACATTCTGTCGTCCCGGGAATCGGTGACCGTTCCGGCCGACCACGCGGCCGAGATGCTGGCCTACGACACGCTGGTGGGCGAATTCCGTGTGCACTATGCCGGCTTTTTCGATCCGGGCTTCGGGCTGGCCGACGCTGGCGGCGAAGGGACGCGCGCGGTCCTCGAAGTCCGGTCCCGGGACGTCCCGTTCATGATCGAGGACGGCCAAGTGGTCGGGCGCCTGCTCTACGAGCGGCTGACGGCGCCGCCGGACAAGCTCTACGGGCGGGGCATCGGGTCTACATACCAGCGCCAGGGACTCGCGCTTTCCAAGCAGTTCAGGCATCCCTGAACGTCCCCCGGGCCGGCCGGCCCCGTGGCATACTGGGCATACTGGCGCGTCAGGCCGGGGAGGATCGACGATGGAAGGCAGGGGTTCCGAAGCCGGGCGTGTCCTTCTGGTGGACGGCTCGGGCTACATCTTCCGCGCCTACCACGCGCTTCCTCCCCTCACGAGGAAGAGCGACGGCCTTCCTGTCGGCGCCGTGTCCGGCTTCTGCAATATGCTCAACAAGCTGCTCGACGACGCCTTGGCCGACGGCGACGTCGGCCACATGGCGGTCGTTTTCGATACCGCGCGCCGCTCCTTTCGCAGCAACATCTACTCGGACTACAAGGCCCATCGTCCGCCGCCCCCGGAGGACCTCGTCCCGCAGTTCCCGCTGGTCCGGGACGCCACGCGCGCCTTCAATGTGCCCTGCATCGAGATGGAGGGCTTCGAGGCCGACGACCTGATCGCCACCTACGCCGACCGGGCGGTCGCGGCGGGCTACGACGTGGTGATCGTCTCGTCGGACAAAGACCTGATGCAGATGGTCGGTGACCGCGTGTCGATGCGGGATCCGATGAAACACGCGGTGATCCGGGAGGATCAGGTCGTGGAGAAGTTCGGCGTGGGGCCGGACAAGGTGATCGACGTGCAGGCCCTGGCCGGCGACTCCAGCGACAACGTGCCCGGCGTGCCTGGGATCGGCGTGAAGACGGCGGCGGAGCTGATCAACGCCTACGGCGACCTCGACGCGGTTCTCGATCGCGCCGAGGAGATCAAGCAGCCGAAGCGGCGCCAGAACCTGCTGGAGAACGCCGGGCTGGCGCGTATCAGCCGCGACCTCGTGACGCTGAAGCGGGACGTCCCCGTCAAAGGCGGCATCGAGGCGCTGGAGATCCGTCCGCCCGATCCGGGCGCGTTGTTTGCGTTCCTCGACGAGATGGAGCTCGTCTCCCTTTCGGCGCGCCTGCGGGCGAGGTTCCGCGAGGGGGCCGGCGAAACCGGGGCGACGCCGGCCCCGGGGCCCGAAGGCGGCGGCGCGTACGTGGCGGTCCAGAGCGAAGCGGCGCTGGCCGCATGGGTCGCGGCTGCCGAGGCGAACGGTGCCGTGACCGTGGACACGGAGACGACGTCCCTCGACGTCATGCGGGCGCGTCTGGTCGGCGTGTCCCTCTCGGTGGAGCCGGGAAAGGCGTGCTACGTGCCCCTCGGCCATACGGCGGCCGGGCGGGGCGAACTCGGGCTCGGGGAGGACTCGGAGAACGCCGAGGCGCCGGTCCAGATCCCGTTCGACCGCGCGCTCGAGATCCTCAAACCTCTGCTCGAGAATCCCGGCGTTCTGAAGATCGGACAGAACGTCAAGTACGACATGGCGGTGCTCGCCAGGCACGGCATCGAACTCGGGCCGGTCGACGACACCATGCTGCTGAGCTTCGTGCTGGACGGGGGTCTGCACGGCCACGGCATGGACGAGCTGTCGCAGCGTCACCTAGGCTTCAAGCCCATTTCTTACAAGGAGGTCGCGGGCACCGGAAAGGCGCAGGTCACCTTCGACAGGGTGCCGCTCGACAAGGCGGTGGACTACGCGGCGGAAGACGCGGACGTCACCGCGCGCCTGTACCGCGTATTGAAGCCGAGGCTGGCGAGCGAACGCCTGGTGGGCGTCTACGAAACCATCGAGCGTCCGCTCGTACCGGTACTCGCCGCCATGGAGCGCAACGGCATCCGCGTCGACCCGGAGAGGCTCGAGCGGCTCAGCGGCGACTTCGAAAAGCGCATGTCCCGGCTGGCCGGCGAAATTCACGGGCTGGCGGGCCGTGAATTCAACGTCGGATCCCCCAAGCAACTGGGGGAGGTGCTGTTCGACGAGATGGGCATCCCGGGCGGCAGGAAGGGCAAGACCGGCGCTTATGCTACCGGGGCGGACGTGCTCGAGGACCTCGCTGCGCACGGTCACGAGATACCGCGCCTCGTGTTGGACTGGCGGCAGCTTTCGAAGCTGAAAGGGACGTACACGGACGCCTTGCGGACACAGATCAATGCGAAGTCGGGCCGGGTGCACACCTCGTTCCAGATGGCGGCGGCAAGCACGGGACGCTTGGCGTCGACGGACCCCAATCTGCAGAACATTCCGGTACGCACGGAAGAAGGACGGAAGATCCGCCAGGCGTTCGTGCCCGCGGACGGCTGCAAGTTCCTATCCGCCGACTATTCCCAGATCGAGCTTCGCCTGCTCGCGCATATCGCCGGTATCGACACCTTGAAGGACGCCTTTCACGCGGGCGCCGACATCCATGCGTTGACGGCGAGCGAGGTCTTCGGCGTGCCGATGGAGGGAATGGACCCGACGGTGCGCCGGAGCGCCAAGGCCATCAACTTCGGCATTATCTACGGCATCAGCCCCTTCGGACTGGCCCGGCAGTTGGCGATCCCGCAGAGGGAGGCCAAGACCTACATCGAGGCTTATTTCGAGCGCTATCCCGGAATTCGGGACTACATGGAGACCACCAGGGACTTCGCGCGACGGAACGGCTACGTGACGACCCTGTTCGGCCGCCGCGTGCACGTGCCGAGCCTGCGGGAGAAGAACCCGGCGCGCCGAAGCTTCGGCGAGCGGGCGGCCATCAACGCGCCCCTGCAAGGATCCGCCGCCGACATCGTCAAGCGCGCCATGGCGCGGATTCCCAAGGCTCTCGAACGGAACAACCTGTCCGCCCGCATGCTGCTCCAGGTCCACGACGAGCTGTTGTTCGACGTTCCTGAGGCCGAAATCGACCGGACGGCATCGGTCGTCAAGGGCGTGATGGAGGACGCGGCGCACCTCAGCGTGCCGCTCACCGTCGACACGGGCATCGGCGAGAACTGGAACGAGGCCCATTAGAGCGGTTCCCGATCGACCGGTAGCGCTTCGCGAAAAGCGGTGCGGGCGGCGCACCGTTCTCCGACACACTCCCTGTCCCTCTCCCGCAAGGGGGAGAGGGGACTCTTGGGGCGCGGCCGGGCCACTCGGGTTCTCGGGTTCCTTCCCCCCTGGACAGGGGAAGGGTCAGGTTGGCGGTTCGAGCCCGGCGCGGCGAATGCGGATATGCTACGATCACGTCATGAACGGCGGTACCCCGGCGACGGTCGCGCTTGTCGATGACGATCGGAACATACTCGCGTCCGTCGCCATGGCGCTCGAGGCCGAGGGGTTTCGCGTGCGGACCTTCCACGACGGCGCGGAGGCCCTGAAGGTCTTGACGCATCAGCCGGCGGATCTGGTCGTTCTCGACATCAAGATGCCGCGGCTCGACGGTATGGAGCTGCTCAACCGGCTCCGGTGGACGAGTGACGTCCCGGCGATTTTCCTCACGTCGAAAGACGACGAAATCGACGAGATGCTCGGTCTGAAGATGGGTGCCGACGACTACATCCGGAAGCCGTTTTCCCAGCGCCTGCTCATCGAGCGGATTCGCGCCGTTCTGCGACGCGCCGACGGCGGGCGGCGGGAATGCTCCGACGGCAGCGACAAACCGATCGTCCGCGGCAGCCTCGTCCTCGACCCGTCCCGGCATTCGTGCGCCTGGCGCGGCACCGACGTGCGCCTGACGGTGACGGAGTTCCTCATCCTCAAGGCGCTCGCGGCCCGTCCGGGGCACGTCAAGAGCCGCGATCAGCTCATGGACGCGGCATACGACGACAACATCTACGTCGACGACCGTACGATCGACAGTCACATCAAGAGATTGCGCCGCAAGTTCCGAGAGGCCGACGAGGAGTTCGCGAGCATCGAGACCCTCTACGGCGTGGGCTACCGCTACCGCGAAGCGTGATCCCGCTGATTGCCCATGGACGGGTACGGCACGAACAGGACCGCCGCCGCGGTCGCAGGGCCGGGCGAACGGTTGCGGCGTGGAGCGGCGCGGGTCCAGCGGCGTCTGCTGTCGCCCCTCACGTTGCGTGTGCTCGCGGTCAACGTACTGGCGTTGGCGATCCCCGTCGGCGGCCTGCTGTTTCTCGGCCAGTACCGGGAGAGCCTCTTCGACGCGAAAGTGGCGGCGCTGTCGACCAATGGCGCCATCATCGCCGGGGCGCTCGGCGAGGGTGCCGTCGGCGGGCCGCCCGAGAGCATTGCGCTGCACGTGGAGATCGCCACCGATTTCGTGCGCCGGCTCTCCCAGCTCACGGGAACCCGGGTGCGCCTGTTCGACGAAAGCGGGGTCATCGTCGCCGATAGCCGGGTGCTGCTCGGCGGCAATCGGGAGGTGCGGGCGAGGATACTCGTCCCTCCAGCCGAGGAAGGCTATTGGTCCAAGGCGCTTGGCTGGGTGTCCGGCCTGATTTCCGAGTATCCGCCGCTCGGCCCCAAGCTGCCCTTGTACCGCGAGCCGTCACCCATGGCGGCGCGGGCCTTCCCCGAAGTCCTGCGCGCTCTCGAAGGTGAGAACGGCAGCGCGCAGCGCCGGACGGCCGACGGGCGGATCATGGTGACCGTCGCCCTTCCCGTGCAGCGGTTCAAGAAGGTCCTAGGCGCGCTCCTGCTGTCCGCAAGCGGCGAGGACATCGAGGCGGGGGTGCGCGACGTGCGTCTCGCTATCCTTCAGGTGTTCGTCCTGGCGTTCGCCATTACCGTGATGCTGTCGGTCTATCTGGCCGCGACCATCGCGCGTCCCGTCCGGCGCCTGGCGGAGGTGGCGGACGTCGTCCGCCGGGGACCGACCCGACGTGTCGAGATTCCCGATTTCACCTCCCGCCGGGACGAGATCGGCGACCTCTCCGGGGCGCTGGGCGATATGACGGCCGCGCTGTACGACAGGATCGAGGCCATCGAGGCATTTGCCGCAGACGTCGCGCACGAGGTGCGGAATCCGATCACCAGCATTCGCAGCGCGGTGGAGTTGCTAGCGCAAGGCGGAGACCTCCAGCGGCAACGGAAACTGACGGCCATCATCCAGGAAGACGTGGCGAGACTCGATCGGTTGATCGGTGACATAGCGGACGCGTCCCGCGTCGATGCCGAGCTCGCCCGCGCGGACGTGGCGCCCGTGGATCTGGTCCAGCTCGTTCGCACCCTGGTGGGTATTCAGAGGGAAACGGGAGGCCTGGAGGCGCCCGCCGTCGTGGTCGACGCCGACCCCGATCCCCCCCTCGTGATCGACGGTATCGAGGGGCGCCTGGGTCAGGTCATGAGGAATCTGTTGTCCAACGCCGTCACGTTCAGCCCTCCCGGAGGGCACATTCTGATCCGCCTCTCCCGCGAGAACGGCCGCGCGCGAATAACGGTAGAGGATGACGGCCCCGGCATACCGGAAGAGATGCGGGAAGCCATATTCGAGCGGTTCTACACCGAACGGCCGAAAGGTGAGGCCTTCGGCGCGCACTCCGGACTGGGGCTCAGCATTTCCAGGCAGATCATCTCCGCGCACGGCGGCGCCATCCGCGCCGAGAACCGCCGCGACGAGCACGGGGATGTCGTGGGAGCGCGGTTCGTCGCGGAGCTGCCGCTGTCCGGCCGGGAGGCGCTCCGTTGACTTCGGCAACAACGGCGGACGACAGCTCTCTCGTGCCCGTGGTTCTCGTCACCGGGATGTCGGGCGCCGGGAAATCGACGGCCTTGAAGATCCTCGAGGACCTCGGCTACGAGGCTATCGACAACCTGCCCCTCAATCTGCTGAGTCGCCTGCTGGCCTTCAGGGACGACGGCCTGTCCGCCTCGCGCCTCGACGCCATCGCCATCGACGTAGATATTCGAACGCGCGATTTCGATGCGGATTCGTTCGTCGCGGAAGCAGCTCAGCTCGCTGCGCGCGAGGATCTGGCGCTCACCCTCGCGTTCCTCGATTGCGACGACGACGTGCTTCGGCGCCGGTTCACGGAAACCCGCCGGCGCCATCCCATCGCCGGTGACCGTCCTGTTGCGGACGGCATAGCCCACGAACGCCGCCTGATGCTGCAATTGCGGGACGGTGCGGACCTCGTGCTCGATACGTCGCATCTTACCCTTCCCGAATTCAGACGCCTGATGACGGGACATTTCGCTCTGGATGCCGGTCCGGACATGGCCGTGTCTGTGACGTCGTTCTCTTATCGCCGGGGTCTTCCCAGGGAAGCCGATCTGGTGTTCGACGTACGTTTCCTGGCCAATCCCTACTACGTCGAACGCCTGCGTCCGCGCAGCGGCACGGACGGGGAGGTCGCGGCGTACATCGAGACGGATCCCGCGTTCGGCCCCTTCTTCGAGTCGCTGACGGGCATGCTGCGCGACCTGCTACCGCGCTACGCGCGGGAAGGAAAGAGCTATCTGACCGTGGCCATCGGCTGCACCGGGGGCCGCCACCGGTCTGTGCACGTCGCCGAGCGCCTGACCCGCGAGCTCGAGTCCCAGACACACACGGTGTCGGTGCGGCACAGAGATCTGGCGCCGCGCAAGGCATGACCGGCCGCTCCGGCGTTCGGGACCCGGCGCGGACCGGGACGCGAAGGCCGCTGATGTTTACGGCGGGACGAGCGGGGTGATATAGACCCTCGGCCGCGCCGCCGGCTCATCCCGCCATCCTCGAGGAACGCCCGATGCTCGATTACAAGGTCGCTGACATCGCCTTGGCGGAGCGGGGGCGCCGTGAGATCACGATCGCAGAGACGGAGATGCCGGGCCTCATGGCGCTACGGGAAGAGTACGCGGGCCGGTGGCCGCTCGCAGGCGCGCGGATTGCCGGCTGCCTTCACATGACGCTCGAAACCGCGGTCCTGATCGAGACGCTGACGGCACTCGGCGCCGAGGTTCGCTGGAGCTCCTGCAACATCTTCTCGACCCAGGACCAGGCCGCCGGGGCTGTGGCCGCGCGCGGTGTGCCGGTGTTCGCATGGAAGGGCGAAACCCTCGAAGAGTACGACTGGTGCATCGACCGGACGATCGAAGGGCCGAACGGCTGGCGTCCCAACATGCTGCTCGACGACGGCGGCGATTTGACGCGAATCATGCACGACAAGCACCCTGATCTTCTCGAGAACGTGCGAGGGCTCTCCGAAGAGACGAGCACGGGGGTCCATCGCCTGTACCAGATGGAGAAGTCCGGCGATCTCCTGGTTCCGGCGTTTAATGTCAACGACTCGGTGACGAAGTCCAAGTTCGACAACCTGTACGGATCGCGCGAGAGCCTTATCGACGGGATCAAGCAGGCAACGGGCGTCATGCTGGCGGGCAAGCTCGCCGTGGTTTGCGGCTATGGCGAGGTCGGCAAGGGGTCGGCTGCGAGCCTGAGAGGACAGGGCGCCCGTGTCGTCGTGACCGAGATCGATCCGGTCTGCGCCCTCCAGGCGTCCATGGAGGGGTACGAGGTTGCGACGATGGAGGACGTAGCCTCACGCGGCGACATCTTCGTGACCGCGACCGGGAACAAGGACGTCATTACCCTGGACCACATGCGCGAGATGAAGGACCGCGCCATCGTCTGCAACATCGGGCATTTCGACGCCGAGATTCAGATCGCGTCGCTGGGAAATCTCCAGTGGCACGAGGTCAAGCCGCAGGTTGACGAAGTGGAGTTCCCGGACGGCAAGCGGATCATCGTGCTGGCGAAGGGCCGGCTGGTGAACCTGGGATGCGCCTCGGGGCACCCCAGCTTCGTGATGAGCGCATCGTTCACGAACCAGGTGATGGCCCAGATCGAGCTCTGGGGCAATCCCGGCCGCTACGGGAAGAAGGTCTACGTGCTGCCCAAGCGTCTCGACGAGAAGGTCGCGCGTCTTCACCTCGACAAGCTGGGCGTGCGACTCTCGCGCCTGTCCGAGGCGCAGTCCGAGTATCTCGGCATTCCGATCGACGGTCCCTACAAGCCCGACCACTACCGCTACTGATTTCGTAGCGCCGCCGCCGAAGCGGCCCGCGAATTCGCCGAATGCCGCTGACATGACGCCCGCCGCCGTTTACGAGGAGACGCTCGGCGGTCCCGCCGCGACCGAACGCTTGGCCTCGCGTCTTTCGAAGGTGGCCCGGCCGGGCGACATCATCTGTCTTTCCGGCGGGCTCGGGGCCGGAAAGACGGCCTTCGCCCGCGCCTTCATTCGTTCGCGGGCCTCCCTCGCGGGCGTCGGCGTGGGGGATGTCCCGAGCCCGACGTTCACGCTGGCGCAAGTCTACGAAATGCCTCGGGGGAGCGTCTGGCACTTCGACCTGTTTCGCCTCGAGCGCCCGGGCGAGGCGTTCGAGCTGGGTATCGAAGAGGCGCTGAACGGCGGAATCTGCCTCGTCGAGTGGCCCGACCGCCTTCCGGAGGATCCGTTGGGCGCACGTCTGGATCTCGCGTTCGCGTTCGGCGCGGCGGAGAACGAGCGCCACGTCCGAGTCTCGGGCGACGCGGCGTGGCGCGGACGACTGGACGGAGTCGTCGGGAATGGATGACCGGGCGGAGCGTATCGGCGAGTTTCTGGCGCGGGCCGGCTGGTCGGGCGCCGCGCGGAAGCCGCTGCGGCAGGATGCCTCGTTTCGCCGCTACGAACGTCTGCGGCTCGGGGAACGGGGCGCCGTGCTGATGGACGCGCCGCCGCCCCAGGAGGATGTGTGCTCGTTCATCGCCATCGGCCGGCACTTGAGGTTCCTCGGATACTCGGCGCCCGACATCTATGCCGCGGACGTCGGGCTCGGGGCCTTGCTGCTGGAAGATCTGGGCGACGACGTGTTCACCAGGGTTCTGGACGGGGGCGGCGACGCACGAGACCTGTATGCCCACGCCGTCGACCTTCTGATCGACCTCCAGCGCCGGGAACTCCCCGCAGGCGTCGCCGCGTACGACATTCCGGCATTGCTCGACGAAGCCTCGCTGTTCGTGGACTGGTATCTTCCCGTGGTCGGCGGGGCGGTGCCCGCGCGGTTCGCGCGGGAGTCCTTTTTCGAGGCATGGAGGGAGGTCCTCCCGTTGGCCTGTGCGGGGCCGCGGGTGCTGGTCCTGCGAGATTACCACGTCGACAACCTGATGTGGCTGGAAGCGCGGGACGGCATATCCCGCGTGGGACTGCTCGATTTCCAGGACGCGCTGATCGGCCCCTGCCTCTACGACCTGGTGTCGCTCCTGGAAGACGCGAGGCGCGACCTTTCGCCGTCCCTGGCCGCGGACATGTTCGAGCGGTTCGTCGCGGGGACGGGCCTGGACCCGGCGGGCGCCGAGACCGCCTATGCGATCCTCGGCGCGCAACGCAACACTAAGATCGTCGGCATCTTCACTAGGCTTTGGCAGAGGGATGGAAAAGCCGATTATCTGGCGTACATTCCCCGGGTCTGGGACCTCCTCGAAGGCGACCTCGAACACCCCGTGCTGGACTCCCTGCGCACTTGGTTCGAGCGGCACGTACCGTCGCGGTCGCGGGGATCCGCCATCGTCGGATCCGCGGCGTCTTCATGACGTCGTCCGTCCCGGTCCTGTCCGATACGGCCATGGTTCTGGCTGCCGGCAAGGGCACCCGGATGCGGGAGCTCGCGGCGGACCGTCCCAAGCCCTTGGTCAAGGTGCGGGATACGCCGCTCATCGATGGAGTGCTCGATCGTCTGAGCACGGCCGGTATCGCCAAGGCGGTCGTGAACGTCCATCATTTCGCCGGCCCGCTGCGCGAGCATCTGACGTCCCGTCGAGAGCCGGAGATCGCCATATCCGACGAGTCCGACCGACTGCTGGACACCGGCGGCGGAGTCGCCCGCGCCTTGGAACATTTCGGGGATAGGCCCTTTTTCGTTCTCAATGCCGACGTCCTGTGGCTCGACGGGCGCGCCAATACCCTGTCGCGCCTGGCGCGGCGCTGGAGCGACGACGACATGGATGCGTTGCTCCTGATGTGCGTCGCGGTCCACGTCATCGGATACGAAGGGCTGGGCGATTTCACGATGGCGGACGACGGCCGGTTGTCCCGGCGCGAGGAGCAGTGCGTGGCGCCGTTCGTGTTTTCGGGCCTCCAGATTCTGCACCCGCGCCTGTTCGATACCGTGTCCGGAGACGTTTTTTCGCTCAACCGCTTGTGGGACAAGGCAGAGTCGGACGGCAGACTGTTCGGCCTGATCCACGAAGGCGCGTGGATGCACGTGGGAACGCCCGAGGGCGTGTCCGCCGCCGAGAACGTCCTGAGCGGTCTCTAGGGCTTCATGGCACGGCGACCGCCGCGCGTATTCACGATCCCGGCGGGGACGCCGTTCACAGACGCGTTGGCCCGCGGCATCCTGAAGAGCCACGGCGGAGATCCGCTCGATCTGGACCGCGTCCTCGTCCTGTTGCCGACGCGGCGCGCGTGCCGCTCGCTTCGCGATTCGTTTCTCCGGGCAGGGAGCGGCGAGCCCCTGCTGCTGCCCGACATTCGACCCGTCGCCGATGTCGACGAGGAGGAAATATCCCTGTTCGGACCCGGTCCGGGGTACGGAATTCCGGAACGGGAACTCGAAATTCCACCGGCTATTCCCGCATTGCGGCGCCAGTTGCTCCTCTCGCGCCTCATCCTTGAACTGGACGCCCAGCGTCATCTCCACGTGTCGGACAGAATGGACCATGCACGGGCCGTCGCGCTGGCGCGGGAGCTTGCGGGCCTGCTCGACCGGATGCAAACCGAGCGGCTGCCCTTCTCGGCGCTGGAAAACGTGGTCCCCGACCAACTGGCGGCTCACTGGCGGCAAACGCTCGAGTTTCTCAAGATCCTGTCCGAGCATTGGCCGCGCCTCCTGCGGGCAGAGGGCTGTATCGATCCCGCCGACCGGCGCAACCGGCTCCTGGAGGCGCAGGCGGCCGCCTGGCGGGACGCGCCGCCCGAGCATCCGGTCGTCGCCGCCGGATCGACGGGCACGATTCCCGCGACGGCGGATCTGCTGAAGGTCGTCGCGTCGCTTCCCGACGGAACGGTCGTTCTTCCCGGCCTGGACCAGGTCATGGACGAGGAGGCCTGGAGGGCGGTTGACGAAACCCACCATCAGCACGGACTGCGGCGCCTTCTCGACCACCTGGGCGTTCCGCGTCTCGAGGTCCCGGTCTGGGAGGAGGCCGGCGGGGAGGATGGCTCGAACGGCCGCGCCAAGTTTCTGTCGGAAGCCATGAGGCCGGCCGAGACCACGCACGCTTGGCGGTACGGCGGATGTTTCGCGCCCTCCGTCCTGGCCGGCCTGAGCCGGATCGATTGCCCGGGACCGGAGGAGGAGGCCCGGGTCGTCGCGCTCGTCATGCGGGAGGTGCTGGAGACTCCCGGACGGACGGCCGCCCTGGTGACGCCCGACCGGGCGTTGGCCCGGCGCGTTGCCGCGGAGGTTCGGCGCTGGGACGTCGAGATCGACGATTCCGCCGGACAGCCCCTCGGAGAGACTCCGCCGGGCACGTTCTTTCGCCTGGTCGCCCGGATGGCCGCAGAGCGGCTGGCACCGGTCCCGCTGCTCGCGGCGCTCAAGCACCCGCTTGCCGCCGGCGGCATGGCACGCGCCCGGTTCCGCAGGAGCGTGCGCGCGCTCGAGCGTGCAACCCTGCGGGGCCCGCGCCCGGCGCCGGACCTCGAAGGGCTGGCTGCCGCCGTCGGAACGTCCGGCGGGAACGACGCGCTCCTCTCCTTCGTCGCCGATCTGGGTTCGCGCCTTTCGACGTTTCTGGAAGCGTCGCGCGATACGTCCGTCCCCATCGCCGAGTTGCTGAAGCACCATGTCGCGGCCTGCGAGGCTCTCGCCGCCGGCGGGCGGGTCGGAGGCGCGGAGAGAATGTGGAACGGGGACACGGGAGAGGAACTCGCCGGCTTCGTCCATGAGCTCCGTCAGGCGGCGGGTACGGCGCGCATTCCCGGCGCCGAATACGCCTCTCTTTTGACGCAACTGCTCGGCGGCCGCGTCGTGCGGCCACAGTGGGGCCTCCATCCGCGGTTGAATATCTGGGGGCTGCTCGAGGCGCGCCTTCAACATGCCGACGTGATGATTCTCGGAGGGCTGAACGAAGGCACTTGGCCGCCCGAGTCCGGTTCCGACCCCTGGTTGAGCCGTTCCGCGCGCGAGGCCGTCGGGCTTCCCATGCCGGAGCGGAGGATCGGCCTGACGGCCCACGACTTCATGCAGGCCGCCGCCGCTCCCGCGGTGTTCCTCACGCGGTCGGAGAAGGTCGAGGGAACGCCGACGGTCCCCTCGCGGTGGCTGCTGCGGATCGATGCGCTCCTCGCCAGGTTCGATGGCGACCTGACGCCACGGCATCCCTGGTTGAGCTGGCAGGAGCTGCTGGACCGGCCGGAGGCCGATGCCGGTCCGCTGGCGCCTCCCGAGCCCAGGCCGCCCGTGCCGGCGCGCCCTCGCCGTCTCTCGGTCACCGACGTGGAGACGTGGGTGCGGGATCCCTATGCCCTGTTCGCCAAGCGAATTCTGGGGCTGCGCCCCCTCGAACCCATCGACGCCGATCCCGGTGCGGCGGAGCGGGGCATCCTCATCCATCGAGCGCTGGAAGAGTTCCTGTCGCGGCATGGCCCCGAGCTTCCAGAGGACGCGGTAGAGCAGCTCGTTTCCTTGGGAGAGAGCGTGTTCGGCGCCGCGTTGTCGCGGCCGGCCGTGTGGTCGTTCTGGTGGCCCCGATTCCAGCGGATCGCGGACTGGTTCGTCGATGAAATGCGCACCCTGAAGGGCCGGGGCGGCGCCGTACGGACAGCCGTCGAAGTTCGCGGCGAGGTCGCGTTCGAAGTTGCCGGGGCGACGTTCGAGCTCGTCGCCAAGGCGGACAGGATCGACACCCGATCCGACGGATCGCTGGCGATCGTCGACTACAAGACGGGCGGGACGCCGTCCCGGAAGGAGATCGCGTCCGGTCTGTCCCCTCAGCTTCCCCTGGAGGCCTGGATCGCCAGGACGGGAGGCTTCGGAGACGTCGAGGCCGGACCGATTTCGGAATTGGCCTATTGGCGTTTGAGCGGCGGACCGGTCCCGGGGCAGATCGTCACGGTGCGGGGAGACATCGCCGAACTGACGGAGCGCGCTAGCGCCGGACTTCGACGGCTCGTGGAAGCGTTCGACGATCCGGCCACTCCCTATCTGGCGCGCCCGCGGCCCCGCTACGCGATCCGCTACGGCGAATACGATCACCTTGCGCGCGTGGCGGAATGGTTCGCCGGATCGGAGGGAGCTCGCGGGTGAGGCTCCACGGCGCCACGGATCGGCAAATCGCGGCGTCCGATCCCAAATCGTCTGTCTGGGTGGCGGCGTCCGCGGGAACGGGAAAGACGCGCGTCCTCACCGACCGCGTGCTGCGGCTTCTCCTGGACGATACGCCTCCGGGCCGGATTCTCTGCCTGACGTTTACGCGCGCCGCGGCAGCCGAGATGGCCAACCGGCTTCACGGCGATCTCTCGCACTGGGCGATTTGCGGGGATGCGGAGCTTTTTTCCGCGCTCCGGGCTCTGACGGGACGGGCGCCGTCCGGCGAAGAACCGGAACGAGCCCGGCGGTTGTTCGCGCGCGTGCTGGACGTGCCGGGCGGCCTCAAGATTCAGACGATCCACGCATTCTGCGAGTCGCTGCTGGCGAGGTTCCCGCTGGAGTCGGGAATTCCGCCCCATTTTTTGGTGATCGACGAGCGAACATCCGCGGAGCTCCTCAACGAGGCGCGGGACCAGGTTCTCACCCGGGCGAGAACCGATGTAGCGCTCGCCGGCTCGCTCCGCCATCTGACGGCCCAGGTGGCGGAGGACCGGTTCGGCGACATGACCCGGGAATTAACGGCCGAGCGCTCGCGGCTGGAGCGGCTGTTTCACCGGTTCGGCGACTCCTTGGTTGCGGTGTCCGCGGCCGTCCGCGAGGCGCTCGGGCTGGGTGTGGATGAGGATGAGGCGGCCATCGTTGCCGCGGCAGGCGGCCTGTCGCGCCCCGTGGCCGAGAGGTTGCGCGTCGTGGCCGGCGCCATGCTGGAGGGTTCGAAAACCGATCGGCGGCACGGCGCCCTGATCGGTGAATGGCTCGAGAACCCGGAGAGACGGGTGGATCTGTTTCCTGGATACGTTTCGGCGTTCCTGACACAGGGGGGCGCCCGGCGGACAAGCCTCATCCACAAGACGGCCCTGGAAACAGCGCCCGACGACGTCGCTTCCGTGCTGGGTGGGGAGGCGGATCGTCTGGAGGCCGTGACCGCCCGGATTCGGGACGCGCGGACCGCCGCCGACACACTGGCCGCGCTGCATCTGGGATACGCTCTCCTGCATACGTACGACGAGGTCAAGCGGCGGCAGGCGCTACTCGACTACGACGATCTCATCACGCGCGCGAGGCAACTTCTGACGCGCCCGGACGTCGGACCCTGGGTTCACTACAAGCTGGACGGCGGTCTCGACCATGTCCTGATCGACGAGGCCCAGGACACGAACGACGAGCAATGGCAGGTGATCGCGTCCCTGACGGACGAGTTTTTCGCCGGAACGGGGGCCCGGGACGCCGGCCGGACCGTATTCGCCGTGGGCGATGCCAAGCAGTCGATCTACAGCTTTCAGCGGGCGGACCCGCATCTCTTCGCTCAGTGGCGCGATCGTTTCGGCGCCCGGATCTCCGGGGCGGGCGGCGCGTGGCGGCCGCTGGAGCTGGTCCATTCGTACCGCTCCGCGCCTCCGGTCCTTTCGCTGGTGGACGAGGTGTTCGGGCCGCCGGAGGCGCGCGCCGGACTGGTCTTCGACGATGCCGAGATCGACCACATTCCCCATCGCGTGGGCCAGGCGGGACTGGTCGAGCTGTGGCCGGCCGAGCAACCCCACGACAGCGCGGAGCCGGAGGCCTGGGATCCGCCGGTCGGGCAGGTCCGCGACCTCGCGCCGAGTGTCCGCATGGCCCGGAAGATCAGCCGCAGAATCGGTGACTGGCTGCGCCGCGGCGAGCGTCTGGAGAGCCGGGATCGGCCAGTGCGTCCGGGCGACGTCATGATCCTCGTGCAGCGCCGGGCCGGATTCGTCGAGGAGATGGTCCACGCCCTGAAACGGGCCGACATCCCGGTCGCCGGAGCCGATCGGATGATCCTGACCGAGCAGCTTCCGGTAATGGACCTCGTCTCGCTCGGGCGGTTCTCGATCCTGCCGGGCGACGACCTCTCCCTCGCCGAAACCTTGAAGAGCCCGCTCTTCGGGTTCGGCGACGAGGCCCTGTTCGACATCGCGTGGGACCGTGGCGGCAAGAGCCTGTGGGCGGCCCTTCGGGACCGCCGTTCCCGGTCGTCCGCGTACGCCGGAGCCGTTCGGACGCTTGAGGGCATTCTGGCCGTGGCGGACCACGTGCCGCCCTACGAGTTTTTCGCCCGCCTTCTGGGTCCGGGTGAAGGGCGGCAAAAGCTGGTATCGCGGCTCGGTCCCGAGGTCAACGACCCCATCGACGAATTTCTCGCCCTCTGTCTTCGGTTCGAGCGCCTGCACGTGCCGTCCCTCCAGGGGTTCCTGCAATGGGTGACAGCGGGCGAAACCGAGGTCAAGCGCGACCTGGAGCTCGGCCGCGACGAAGTGAGGGTCCTGACGGTCCACGGCGCCAAGGGGCTCCAGGCTCCGGTCGTGTTTCTTCCCGACACCTGCCGGGTCCCGCGCGAGTCGGGTGGCATCCACTGGATTGGCGATGGCGGTCTGGATCTTCCCCTCTGGCCCGCCCGTCGCGACCGCGAAGGCGGCATGGCGCGCGCCGCTCGGGAGGCCGCCCGACACCGTCAGGAGCAGGAGTCGCGCCGATTGCTGTATGTCGCCCTCACCCGGACGGAAGACCGCCTGTACGTCGGCGGGTTCGAGGGGGTCCAAGGACGCCCCTCCGGGTGCTGGTACGACATGATCGCGCGCGCGATGGGGGATATCGGCACGCCGGCCGAAGATCCCGAGGGTCGGGACATTCTGGTCCTGCGGACCGAACAGTCCCGCGCGCCGGATCGGACGGGCGCGCGGGTGGCCCCGACCCAGGGTGAAGCGCCCCTGCCCCCCTGGGCCCGCGCCACCGCGCCGCCGGAGCCGTCCCCGCCGTTCCCGCTGACGCCCTCGCGGCCCGAGGGAGCGGAAACGGCGGTCCGCTCGCCCATCGGCCCCGACTCGGGAGCGCGGTTTCGCAGAGGGCGCCTCGTCCATCGGCTGCTGGAGCTTCTTCCGGAAATTCCGAGGGAGCGACGGCCGGCCGCGGCCCTGGAACTCCTGTCCAATCCGCTCCACGAGGTGGAACCGGACGCGCGGGAGGAAATCGCCGGCGTGGCGCTGGGCGTTCTGGAAGACCCCTCCTTCGCGCCGCTCTTCGGTCCCGGCAGCAGGGCCGAGGTGGAGATCGCGGGCGTCGAAGGAGAGCGCGTCGTGTCGGGCCGGATCGACCGCCTGCTGGTGGCCGACGACTCGGTTCTCGTCGTGGACTACAAGTCCGATCGTCCCGCCCCTGAATCGGCGGAGAAGGTGGCCCCCGTCTATCTCCATCAGCTGGCGGCCTATCGCGGGATTCTGGCGAGGATCTATCCCACGAGGACAATACGTTGCGCGCTACTCTGGACGGACGGCCCGACGCTGATGGAAATCGGTTCCGAGACTTTGGCGGCCCACGCGCCTTGACGCCCGGAACCGGCGTCCGTACATAGTCGCCTGCGCGCCGCGCCCGCTACCCAATGCCGGAGAGCACGATGACCGTCAGCCATATCACCGACGACTCCTTCGAGACCGATGTCATCGGCGCCGAACGGCCCGTGCTTGTGGACTATTGGGCGGAGTGGTGCGGTCCCTGCCGCCAGATCGCGCCCGCTCTGGAGGAGATCGCCAACGAGATGGGCGGTCGGGTCACGGTGGCGAAGCTCAACATCGACGAGAACCCGATGACGCCGACCAAGTTCGGCGTTCGCGGCATTCCCACCCTGATGCTGTTCAAGGGCGGCGAGGTCGCGTCGACCAAGGTCGGCGCGCTGCCGAAGGGCAAGCTCGTGGAGTGGCTGGAGGGGGAGCTTTAGCCGTGCCGCGCCAGAATCCGGCCGGCCAGGTATAGCGAGCCGCAGATCAACACGCGCGAAGGCGCCCGCCCGCCCTTCCCGGCGATGGACCGGATCGCGTGCTCCACGGACTCTGCGGCGCGGGCGTCGAGACCCGCCCGCCGGGCCGCCCCGGCCACGTCCTCTCCCGACAGGCTCGCCCGCTCGCCGGGGACCGGCACCCCGTAGACCCCCTCGACCGACCGGTTCTCGGCGAACGGCTCGAAGAACGCCGGCACGTCCTTGGTGTTGAGCATGCCGGCGACCAGGCAGACGGAACCGGCGGCGTCCCCCTCGTCCCGCCAGGCCGCGAGGGTGCAGGCAAGGGCGCGGCCCGCGGCGGCGTTGTGTCCGCCGTCGAGCCACAACTCCGCGGCGCCGGGCAAGAGGTCCCGCAGGGGTCCCCGCCGGATGCGTTGCAGGCGGCCGGGCCAGCGCCCCGCCCGTAGTCCCCGGCGAATGCTGTCGTCGCCGATCTCGAAGCCCGGCAGCGACGACAGCGTCACGGCCGCGGTCGCGGCGTTGGCGAGCTGGTGCGAACCGGGCAGGGAGGGCTCCGGTAGGGGCACTCGGCGAGATCCCAGCCGTAGCGAGATCATGCGGTCCTTCCCGTCCACCCGGAAATCCCACTCCAGGCCGCACCTCAGAAGCGGGGTCCCGACCTCTGCGGCGCGCGTGTTTATCGCTTCCAGGGCCGCTCCGTTCTGGGGGCCAATGACGGCGGGCACGCCCTTTTTCAGAATGCCCGCCTTTTCCGTCGCGATCCCGGCGAGGTCGGTTCCCAGGAATTGCGTGTGATCGATCGAGACCGGCGTGATGACCGAAACGGCGGGCCGCTCCACGACGTTGGTGGCGTCGAGGCGGCCCCCGAGCCCCACCTCGAGCAGCAGGACGTCGGCCGGATGGCGGGCGAAGGCGAGGAAAGCCGCGGCCGTCGTGATTTCGAAGAACGTCACGGGGGCGGACCCGTTTGCGGCTTCGCACGCGGTCAGAAGTTCGTTCAGCTCCGTTTCGCCGATGGGGAGAGTGATGCCGGACTCCCGCGCCAGGCCTATACGTTCGTGAAAGTCGACGAGGTGGGGGGAGACGTAGGTGTGGACCCTGTAGCCGGCCGCGTGCAGCCCCGCCCGTAGAAAGGCGATGACGGACCCCTTTCCGTTTGTGCCGGCGACATGAACGACCGGCGGAAGCCGGATTTCGGGGCGACCGAGGGCCGCGAGCAGACGCTCGATCCGTCCGAGCGAGAGGTCGATCCTCTTTGGATGGAGCTCTTCCAGCCGGCGGAGAGCGGCGCTACTGCTTCGAGGATCGTCCTCCATCCCCCCCCGCTCCCGTGGTCTCGTAGAGATGCGTCCCCGGCGGCAGGGCCGGCAAGGACTCCGTCGGCTGCGCGGCCGGCGCCGGCGGGCCGTCGCCAGCGTCCCCGGCGCCGGTCAACAGCGCCAGAATGTGGGCCAGGGTCGCGCGCAGGTCCCGGCGGTGGACCACGAGGTCGAGCATGCCGTGTTCCAGCAGGTACTCCGCCCTTTGGAACCCTTCGGGCAGGCTCTCGCGGATCGTGTTTTCGATCACCCGCGGCCCCGCGAAGCCGATCAGGGCGCCGGGCTCCGCGATGGAGATATCTCCGAGCATCGCGTAGGACGCGGTGACGCCGCCCGTCGTTGGATCGGTCAGGATGGAGATGTAGGGCAAGCCGGCTTCCCGGACGTCGTCCACCGCGATCGTGGATCGCGGCATCTGCATCAGGGAGAGGATGCCCTCCTGCATGCGCGCCCCGCCTGCGGCCGCGATTACCACCAGCGCCGCGCGGCGGGAGACTGCCTCTTCCGCCGCCGTGATCAACGCCTCGCCGACGGCCAGACCCATCGATCCACCCATGAACCCGAAATTCTGCGCGGCCAGCACCGCCTCCGAGCCGCCGACGTGGCCGGCGGCGACGATCATCGCCTCGTGCTCGTCCGTTTTCGCCCGGCTTTCCTTCAGCCTGTCCGTGTACCGCTTCGAGTCGCGGAACTTGAGGGGATCGGGAGCGACCTCGGGCACGTCGACACGCTCGTAACGGCCGTCGTCGAACAGTTGCGTCAGACGTTCGCCGGGCGACAGGCGAAAGTGGTGGTCACACTGCGGGCAAACGCTGTGATTGGCTTGGAGGTCTCGATGGAAGACCATCTGGCCGCAGCTCGGGCATTTCTCCCATAGATTCTCCGGCGTCTCCCGTTTGCCGGCGAGCGCGCGGAGTTTCGGCCTGACGAAGTTGGTGAGCCAGTTCAGGGCGCCGGCTCCGCCATCCGGGCGCGGCGCACGCCATCGGCGAGACCGCGGACCTGGGTCAGGAGGGCATCGACCAAGTCGTTTCCCGCCTTGCCGTCGGCATCCAGGTTGTCGGCGATGGTTGTCACTAGGGCGGAGCCCACCACCGCTCCGTCAGCGCCCCGGCCGACCACCGCGGCCTGTTCGGGCGTCTTGATGCCGAATCCGACCGCCACGGGAAGGGACGTGTGACGTTTCAGGCGCGCCACGGCGCCGGTCACCAGGGACAAGTCGGGAATGGCGGCGCCGGTGATGCCGGTGATGGAGACGTAGTAGACGAAACCCGACGTGTTGCCGAGGACACGGGGCAACCGCGTCTCGTCCGTCGTGGGAGTGGCCAGCCGAATGAAGCTCAACCCCGCTCCGCGTGCGGGCAGGCAGAGCTCGGTATCCTCTTCCGGGGGCAGGTCGACGACGATCAGTCCATCTACGCCGGCGTCCTTCGCCGAGTCCAGGAACCTGTCCGGGCCGAACGCGTGGATCGGGTTGTAGTAGCCCATCAGGATCAGCGGGGTGTCCGAATCCCCGCGGCGGAACCGGCGCACGGAGTCGAGGACGCGCCCGACGTTTACCCCAGCCTTGAGCGCTCGTAGTCCGGAGGCCTGAATGGCAGGACCGTCGGCCATGGGGTCGGTGAAGGGTATCCCGAGCTCAATGACATCGGCTCCCGCGCCCGGCAGTCCCTCGAGAATGGCGGCTGCCGTGTCGAGATCCGGATCTCCGGCCATGACATAGGTGACGAGGCCCGCGCGGTCCTCTCTCGCGAGCTCGGCGAAGCGCCGCTCAATTCGCGCCGCGCCGCCGGCGTTCGCCGTCACATCTCCACTCCCAGCGCGTTGGCGACCGTGAAGATGTCCTTGTCGCCGCGGCCGCACATGTTCATGAGAATGATGTGGTCGGGGGAGCGCCCGGGAGCGATCTCCATGACATGGGCGAGGGCGTGTGCGGGTTCCAGGGCCGGAATGATGCCTTCGATCCTGCTGCACAATCGGAAGGCCTCCAGAGCCTGGTCGTCCGTGATCGGCACGTATGTCGCGCGGCCCGCGTCCTTGAGCCAAGCATGCTCCGGCCCGATACCCGGATAATCCAGGCCGGCGGAAATCGAATGGGCCGCGACGATCTGTCCGTCCTCGTCCTGCAATAGGTAGGTCCTGTTGCCGTGAAGCACTCCCGGGCGTCCGGCCGCGAGGCTTGCGGCATGTTCTCCCGTGTCGAGCCCCCTGCCTGCCGCCTCCACCCCGAAGATTTCGATCCTGTCGTCGTCCAGGAACGGATGAAACAGGCCCATGGCGTTGGAGCCGCCGCCGACGCAGGCGACCAGTGTGTCGGGAAGACGGCCCTCCGCCGCTCGTATCTGTTCCCGGGCCTCGATGCCGATGACGGACTGAAAATCGCGGACCATCTCCGGGTAGGGATGCGGACCGGCGACGGTGCCGATGATGTAGAACGTCGTTTCGACGTTGGTGACCCAGTCCCGGAGCGCCTCGTTCATCGCGTCCTTGAGCGTCCGCGAACCGGACGTGACGGGAATCACGTCGGCGCCCAGCAGCTTCATGCGGAATACGTTGGGCTGCTGCCGTTCGATGTCGACGGCGCCCATATAGACCGTGCAGGGAAACCCGAAACGCGCGGCGACGGTCGCCGCGGCGACGCCGTGCTGTCCGGCGCCGGTCTCCGCGATGATGCGGGTCTTGCCCATGCGCCGAGCGAGCAGGATCTGGCCGATGCAGTTGTTGATCTTGTGAGAGCCCGTGTGATTGAGTTCGTCCCTCTTGAAATAGATACGTGCGCCGCCGAGGTGCCTAGTCAGGCGCTCCGCGAAATAAAGGGGACTGGGGCGGCCGGCGTAATGCTTGTTGAAATGGGCGAGTTCGGCCTGGAATTCCGAATCGTTCTTCGCGACGTCGTAGGCCGCCTCCAAATCCAGAATCAACGGCATCAGGGTCTCGGCGACGAAGCGACCTCCGTAGATCCCGAATCGTCCCTCTTCATCGGGTCCCGCCCGGTAGGTGTTCGGTATTTCGGATACGCTTGTCATCGGACGGACGCCGTCAGAGCGCCGCGACGGTGTCCAGGAACCGTCCGATCAGCGAAGGGTTCTTGCTCCCCGGACGGTCTTCCACGCCTGAGGAGACATCCACCGCCGTCGCGCCGCTGATGGAGACCGCCTCGGAGACGTTGTCCACGTCGAGTCCGCCGGAGAGCATCCACGGCCGTTTCCAGGACCGGCCTTGAAGCAGGCGCCAGTCGAAGGACACGGCGTTTCCTCCGGGCAGCGCGCCCGCCATGGTTCTGGGGGCCTTGGCGTCGAACAGCAGCCAGTCGGCCGAATCGTCGTATTCGGAAGCCGCCTCGAGATCGGCGGCGGAGCCGACTTTGACGGCCTTCATGGTCTTGAGGCCGAACCTGCCGCCGAGCTCGTGAATGCGGTCGGGGGACTCGCTTCCGTGAAGTTGCAGCATGTCCAGACTCACGGTCTCCAGCGTTTCGCCGATGACGCTGTCGGACGCGTCCACGAACAGACCGACCGAGGTCACAGTCCGCGGCACCGCGCGAACGAGCTCCACAGCCTTGTCCGGCACCACGTAACGCGGCGAAGGCGGAAAGAACACGATCCCGACGAAGCCGGCGCCGCCGGAAACGGCGGTGGCGACCGACTCGGCCGTGTTTAGGCCGCAGATTTTCGCGCTAATTCCCATTCTCAAGCCTTGCGCGCCCGTGGCGGAGCCGGCCGATCCCGACCTCGGCTGCGGGTTTCATGGCGCCGAATCGGCGAGCGGTTATAGCATGAAACGTGGCTGGGTCACGGACCTTGGCGGAGGTTCACACGGCCTCTTCCCGGGTCTGTTCCGCTCCGTGCCGTAGGGCCCGTCCCGGCGGAGCGGGAGATGCCCGCGGCGGCTCGGGAACGGGAGGCGCGCCGGTTTCGAGCTTATCTCGCAGGGCGGCGGCTTCTGTTTCCAACAGGGCGTTGTGTTGCCGCAACCGTCTGGCGCCGCGGCGCCAGCGCCGGCCCGACAGCCACGCGGACACGCCTCCCGCAACGAGGCCGGTCAGAACGGATGCGAGGACGACGAGAAAAAGCGGCACGGTAAGGCTGAACGGGAGCGGGTCGAGACGGATATCGACATCGTGACGATTGGCGGCGGCAAACGCTGCCACCAGAGCGAGGAGCGGCAGGTAGAGGAGCCAGAAGAGCGCCTTCACGTTCTAGGACCCTTCGTCTCGGCCGACGGCGTTCGCCGGCCGCAGCACAAGAACCGCCTCTCGCTACCCGTCGTTACGGACTGGCGGCGCTGGGGTCGTTCAGCCGTTCGCGCAGCTCCTTCCCGGTCTTGAAGAACGGAGCGTGCTTTTCTCCGACGAACACGGTTTGGCCCGTCCGCGGGTTGCGCGCGGTTCGCGGTTGACGCTGCTTGACGGAGAACGTCCCGAAACCGCGTAACTCGACACGATCACCTCGTGCGAGAGCCATGGAAATTTCGTCGAAGATCGTGCTGACGAGCCGCTCCACATCCCTGTGATAGAGATGCGGATTGAGCTCGGCGAGCCGCGCGATCAGTTCGGATTTGACCATAGGAGCCCCGCATTTGCAGCCGCCGCCGGCCCGCCCCGTCACGATACTCGTCGAGGGTGCCAAAGCGGGGCCAGACCGTCAAGTGTAAGTCGTTCAGAAAACGACGTTTTTCCGATCTCGTCCAACGAGCGCCCGAGGATTTAATGCGCTACAGGCGCGATTTCGAGCGGCGATAGCGAGAAGCGGGCTATTCCTTGCTGCCGGAGTCGTCCGCAGCCCGGGCGTCCGTTGCGTCGGCGGTCGATCCGCCCGCGTCCCCTTCTGTGCCGTCGATCTCCGCCGATGCCGTAGCCTTGCCGTCGGCGGCCGGCCTGTCCCCGGTCGCTGCTTCGGCCTCTTCGCGGGCCCGAGTCATGGCCGCTCCAAGGATGTCGCCCAGGCTGGCGCCGGAATCCGAGGACCCGTATTGTGCCATCGCTTCGCGTTCGTCCGCGATTTCGAGGGCCTTGATCGACAGGGTCACGCGACGGGAGGCGCGATCGACGCTCATGACTGTGGCATCCACTTTGTCACCGACGGCGAAGCGCTCCGGACGCTTTTCCGACCGGTCCCGCGAAAGGTCGGTCTTGCGAATGAAGCCCCTGAGGTCGTTCTCGAACGTGACCTCGATTCCGCCCGGCGCGATTTCGGAGACGGTGCATGTGACGGTGTCGCCCTTCTTGAGTTTGTCGATTCCCGTGGACGGGTCTTCAGACAATTGCTTGATGCCAAGGCTGACCCGCTCTTTTTCGACGTCGATACTCAAGACCTTGGCTCGAACGACATCGCCCTTGTTGTACCGCCCGATCACCTCCTCGCCGGGACGGTTCCAATCCAGATCCGAAAGGTGGACCATGCCGTCGATGTCCCGGGTCAGGCCTATGAAGATGCCAAATTCGGTAATGCTCTTCACTTCGCCTTCGACTTCGCTGCCTTCGGGATGGGTGGCATGGAACTCGTCCCACGGGTTTTCCATGCATTGCTTGAGGCCGAGGCTGATGCGGCGCTTCACGGGGTCGACGTCGAGGACCATGACCTCGACTTCCTGGCTTGTGGACACGATCTTGCCCGGATGGACGTTCTTCTTCGTCCAGCTCATTTCCGAGATGTGCACCAACCCCTCGACTCCCGGCTCGAGCTCGACGAACGCACCATAATCCGTGATGTTGGTCACGCGGCCCTTGAGCTTCATGCGGACCGGGTACTTGCCTTCGACGCCATCCCACGGATCCGCCTCAAGCTGCTTCATGCCCAAGCTGATCCTCTGGGTTTCGGGATTCAGCCGAACGACCTGCACCTTGACGTTCTGGCCGATCTGCACGGCTTCGCTCGGGTGGTTGACTCGCCTCCAAGCCATGTCGGTAACGTGGAGAAGCCCGTCAACGCCGCCCAAGTCGACGAACGCGCCGTAGTCGGTGATGTTCTTGACGACGCCTTCGAGAACCTGGCCTTCGTGGATGTTCGCGATGAGCTCCTGACGCTCGGCGGCGCGGGCTTCTTCCAGGACGGCGCGGCGGGATACCACGATGTTGCCCCGTCGCCGGTCCATCTTGAGAATTTGAAACGGCTGAGGATTGCCCATCAGCGGCGTGATGTCGCGAACCGGGCGCACGTCCACTTGGCTTCCCGGCAGGAACGCGACGGCGCCGGAGAGATCGACCGTGAACCCACCCTTGACCCGGCCGAATATGATGCCGCTCACGTGTTCGTCCTTTGCGAACGCTTCGTCGAGCTTTCCCCAGGCTTCTTCACGCCGCGCCTTTTCCCGACTCAGTACGGTCTCGCCATGGACGTTCTCCATGCGCTCAAGGTAGACCTCGACTGTATCGCCGGCGCCGATTTCGGGAGGTTGGCCCTGAACCGAGAACTCTTTGAGAGGAACTCGACCTTCTGACTTCAGCCCAACGTCGACGACCGCCATGTCGTTTTCGATGGCGATCACGGTCCCTACGACGACGGTGCCGACCAAGTTGTCTCTGTTGCCAAAGGATTCTTCGAGGAGGGAGGCGAAGCTCTCCCTGACTTCGGGGGTGTCCCCCCCAGTCTCGGTCGCGGCGTTCGTCATTCTGTCTCCTGTGGCGCGGCCCCATTCGCGCGCGTATGGGGGAGCATAGCGCAACCGGCCCTCCAAGGCACCCGTCGGCGGGCGCCACCGCTCCAGCATCTCTCGGGGATGCTTGCGCTATATGCGAAACCGGTCGCTCGACCCCGAAATATATGCCATCAGGGCCGCAAAGGCTGCGTCTATAGACAAATTCGTCGTGTCTAGCAAGTAGGCGTCATCGGCCGGTTTCAAAGGGGAGGCGCTACGTTCGGTGTCCCGTGCGTCCCGTTGGAGAGTCGCCTCGAGGACCTGCCGTTCGTCGACTTGAACGCCGCCCGCCCGTAACTCGAGAAAACGGCGGTGCGCCCGCGCTTCCGAAGTCGCCGTCACGAATATCTTGTAGTCGGCGTCCGGGCACACGACGGTTCCGATATCCCGGCCGTCCAGGACCGCCCCCCGAGCCTGTCCGGGAGGGCACCGGGCGAAGTCGCGCTGAAACCCGATCAACGCGGCGCGAACCTCGGGGATGGCCGCGATACGGGATGTCGCTTGGCCGACATCCTCTCGGCGCAATTCGGGATCGTTCAGGTCGTCCCCGTCCAGATGCGCAGCCGCCCTGACCGCGGCGCGCGGGTCACGAAGATCCGAGCCGTCCCGCAACATTCGCAATGCCGCCGCGCGGTAAAGCGCCCCCGTTTCCAGCCAGGCGAGGCCGAGCTTCTCCGCCAGCAATCGCGACAAGGTGCCCTTGCCGGCGGCCGCGGGGCCGTCAATGGCGATGATCATTTCGAGGCTGCAACGGCGTTTGGGACACTTCGGCGCCCAGGCCCGTCACGAGGTCCAGGAATTCGGGAAAGCTGGTATCGATGGTCTCGGCATCGTTCACCACGACGGGTTCCCTGGACGCCATGCCGAGCACGAGGAACGACATGGCCACTCTGTGGTCGAGGCGCGTGTCGACGGCGGCGCCGCCGGGCACCGGGCCGCCCAAACCGGCGACGGCGAGCCCGTCTTCGAATTCATCGACCGTCACGCCGCAAGCCCGCAGGCCGGCCGTCACGGACGAGATGCGGTCGCTTTCCTTGACCCGGAGCTCGCGGACGCCGCGCATGACGGTTCGGCCCTCCGCGCCCGCCGCCAGCACCGCCAGGATCGGATATTCGTCGATCATCGCGGGGGCCCGTTCCGGAGGAACCTCGATTCCGGCCAGACGGCTGTGCCGGACCGTGACGTCCGCCGTGGGCTCGCCGCCGACCGCGCGAAGGCCCGCGAGCTCGATATCAGCGCCCATCTCCCACAGGGTGTCGAGGAATCCCGTTCGCAAGGGGTTGATTCCGACATTCCCGATGGTGACGCGGGAGTCCGGAACGTTGAGGGCGGCGGCCATGAGGAAGGCGGCCGACGACGGGTCGCCTGGGATTGAGACGGAACGCCCTGTCAGCTCCGCTTCGCCCTCCACGGTGATGCGGCGTCGGCCCTGGCCGTCTTCCCCTTCGGCGACCGCTGCTCCGAAATGCACCATCATGCGTTCTGTGTGGTCGCGCGAGGGGACAGGTTCGATCACCGACGTCCGGCCCGGCGTGTTGAGAGCGGCCAGAAGGATCGCGGACTTTACCTGCGCCGACGGGACCGGCAGGACGTATTCGATGGGAACCGGGCTTTCCGTACCGGCGACGGTCAGGGGAAGGAGGTGTCCGTCCCGCGCCGAGATCGAGGCTCCCATTCGCCGCAGAGGGAGGATGACGCGGTCCATGGGTCTGGCCGAGAGCGAGGCGTCCCCGGCGAAGTGCGCCGTCAGGTGGTGGGATGCGACCGTGCCCATCAACAGCCGGGTGCTCGTTCCCGAATTTCCCAGGTCGAGGACCGACGCCGGCTCGTACAGTCCTCCGACCCCGCGCCCGAAGACGGTTCGGGTGTCGGGTCCCGGCGCCCGTATCTCGACTCCAAGGTGGCGCAGCGCCGTTTCGGTCCGCGCCACGTCGCCGCCCCGGGACAACCCCGTGACCACCGTCTCGCCGACCGACAGCGCGCCGAAAATGAGAGCGCGATGGGAAATCGACTTGTCTCCCGGCACGCGCACGGTGCCGCTCAGCGCGTGGGCGCAGTGTGAGGTGAGCGCGGTCAAACTGGTTCCAGGACGCGGAGGCGGTCGGGCCCACGCCAGAAACGGCCTTTCACCGTCCGCGCCGCGCCATCATCGGAATGGGGAGGCGCGGCGGGCGGGCAAGGTCGTGTCGCGGGCAGGGTGACAAACCTTTTGACAGGTTGGCCCGTTCATGGCAATGGGCACCCCCGAATTCGTACCATCCCATGAACCGTGCAAGCTGTCGGGAGGCGTTCGCGTGTCCAAACCTGAATGGGGCGAAAAGCGGGAATGCCCGGAATGCGGCACGCGCTTTTATGACCTCAGACGCGACCCCGTCATCTGCCCGAAGTGTCGGACGCCGTACGCCGTGACGGCCGAAGGAACACCGGCGCCCGTGCCCCGGGAGTCGGCCGAGGACGGCGCGCGGGCGGCGCCTGCGGAGAGCGCAGACGGTGCCGGTTCCGGGACGGAAGACAATGCCGGTGAACTTTCGGACATCGACATTGAGGACGATGCCGACGACGAAGACGAAGATATCATCGAGGATGCCGACGAACTCGTGAAGGAAGACGATATGGCGGACGTGCTCGACGGCGCGATCGACGAGAGCAAGACCGCTGAATAGCCGATTCGATGTCGCGGCCGGCGCGGCGCGGCGAAGGGACCGGGGGCCATAGCTCAGTTGGGAGAGCGCTTGAATGGCATTCAAGAGGTCGGGGGTTCGACTCCCCCTGGCTCCACCATCCCCTCGGACCAATCCGTCGATATCGCCGGACAAATTGGACGGTGAATCAGGGCCGAGCCACGTTTTCCCCACCTCGCCAGCGAGAATGGGCGGAAATCGGTCGGAACGCTCTGGACAACTTCGCGTTGCGGCGCGCCCGTGCGGCGTATCGTGACGGTTCGACTTCCTGCCCGGGATCGCACCATGACCGCCGCCGCGTTCAACACGCTCAAGACTGCCCGTGATCTCAAAGCCGCCGGCCTCGAGGTGGACCAGGCCGAAGCCATCGCGGTCACCATGCGCGATTCCGTCACCGAAGGCGTCGCCACCAGGGCCGATGTCGCCGACGTGAAGGCCAACATATTCAAGGCTGCCATCGGGATCGTGGTCGCGAACGCGGCCTTGACGGCCGGTTTGCTCCGCGCCTCCGGAGGAGAGGCGAACTTCGCGCTCAATCGGCGTAACGCACTTCCGAATGACCTCTCGGGCAAACCGTCTTCGACGGCCTCGGCAGTGTAGAGACCGGTCTGCCGGACTCGTATCTCGCCGCCGTGAAGTCGGAATCGGTCTTCGACCATTTCCCGCACGGACGGTGGTATGGGGAGGAGGTGCCGGCCATGGTGCGACAGGAGGGCGGCCCCGCTTCGCCGTGCGGTCGTGCTTTCGCCGCGGCGCGGCGCGCATCTTCGGTTCCCAGGCGAAGACGGACAGCGGGGTGTTTCGGATGACGACGGTGCTTGGGCGGTGGCGATCCCCGGAACCCGACTCCGTCCGGTCCGATACGGTGTTGCCCGGACGGTGCGAGGTCGTCGTTGTCGGCGCCGGCATCGCCGGCGCGAGCACCGCCTATGCGCTTGCGCGCAACGGCGTACCGACGGCGCTCTGCGAAAAGGGAGTCGTGGCCGGCGAGCAATCCAGCCGCAACTGGGGCTGGGTCCGCAAGATGCACCGCGACGTGCGGGAACTACCGCTGATGATGGAGTCGATGCGCATCTGGGAAGGGCTGAACGAGGTTCTTCAGACGGAAACCGGATTCCGCCGCGGCGGAATCGCCTACCTGTGCGAAACGCCGGAGGACGTCGCTCGATATGAACGCTGGCTCGAGCAGGTGCGCGGCTTTCAACTCGATTCGAGGGTGATCGCACGAGCCGAAATCGAGAAGGTCCTCCCCGGCTACCGGGGACATTGCCAAGCTGCGTTCCATACGCCTAGCGACGGGCGGGCCGAGCCGCAGAAAGCGGCGTCGGCCCTGGCTCGTGGCGCCCGGGACAACGGCGCCGCTCTGGTGACGAACTGCGCCGTGCGCGGTTTGGACCTGGAAGGAGGCCGCGTCGCCGGGGTCGTGACTGAACTTGGCCACGTGCCGTGCCGGGCGGTGGTAATCGCGGCCGGCGCGTGGTCGGGTCTGTTGTGCCGCGGTCTCGGGGTGCGGTTCCCGCAGTTGAAGGTCGTCGCGTCGGTCTTTCGTACCGAGGCGTTCGACGGCGGTCCCGAAACGGCGGCCTGGGGAGGCGGCTTCGCGTTTCGAAAGCGTCTGGACGGCGGTTACAGCGTCGCCAACGGCAACTGGAACGACGTCAACCTCGTTCCGGACAGTTTCAGGTTCATGAAGGACTTCATCCCGGCCTTCAGGAACGAACGGGAGAAGCTGAGGTTGCACTTGGGACGTGCGTTCTTCCAGGAGGCCCGGCGCGAAAGGTCGCGGCCTCTCGACGAAACCAGTCCCTTCGAAGAGACCCGCATCCTCGACCCGGAACCCTCCCGCGACGCCATGGCGGCCGCCCGCGCGGCGTTGTCGGCGGCCTTTCCGGTATTCGAGAACAGGTCCGTCGAGCAATGCTGGGCGGGGGCGATCGATGCGACTCCAGATGCCCTGCCCGTTATTTCCGAGATCGAGTTGGTGCCCGGCCTGTTCCTGATTTCCGGGTTTTCGGGGCATGGATTCGGAATCGGACCGGGCGCGGGGTTTCTGATGTCCGACCTCGTGCGCGGCGTTGCGCCCCGCGTGGACCCGACCCCTTTCCGTTTCTCCAGGTTCAGCGACGGAACCGCGCCGACGCCGATGGCGCGCTCGGTCTAGCCGGGCACGGGTTGCGGGATGCCCGCGGTCAGTGAGGCCGGGAGACCCGCATCAGGGTGTAGCGGTCCGCCGTTTCGACCGCGACGTCGACGATCTTGCCGTCGCGGAGGACGGTCATGCCGACCTTCGTGCCTGCCTCGCCCGCGCCCCAGACCTTCCGGTAGAGGTCCGCGAGCCCCCGAACGGGCCGGTCGTCGACTCTCAGGATGACGTCGAGTTGCTCCAGGCCGGCCCTCTCCGCCGGCCCGTTGGAATAGAGGCCCGCGACGATCAGATGCCCCGAGCTCTCCGTCGTGAACATGCCGAGCCAGGGACGCGGCTCCCGCTTGGCCCGTCCCAAGGTCACCAGATCCTGGTAGACGGGCCGTAGCAGGTCGATGGGTACGAACATGTTGCCGGGCTCGTGCTCATCCGGTGACCGGGTCTCCTGGACGAACAGGGAGCCGATGCCGATCAGTTTCCCGTTCCGGTCGATGAGGGCGGTGCCGCCCCAATTGGGGTGCGGGGGCGTCGTGAATATCGCTTCGTCGAGCAGGTATTCCCAATAGCCCGCGAACTCCCGTTTGGCCACGATCCGCGCGGCGACGGCGCCGCCGCCGTCCACGTGACCGACGACGACGACCGGATCGCCCGCCGCGGCCGCCGTGGCCTCGCCCGTTTCGACCGGCGCTACGTCGAGGGGCGCCAACGCCCGTATCAGGCCGAAACCGGTCTCGTAGTCGTAGGCCACCGTCTCGCCGGCCACTTCGTCGCCGCGCGCGGTGCGCAGCGTGACTGCGGTCGCTTCACTTACGAGATATCCGATCGTGAGAACGAGACCGTGCCCGTCGATGACCACCCCGTTGCCAGCCCGCTCGGTTCCCAGGGTCTGGGCCGTCATGGCTTCCGGCGGGATCTCGGCGCTCAGGGCAACCACCGACGCGCTCACGGCGTCCAGGTCGAAACTCAGGTCGTCCGGGTCGGGTCTCTCAAGCGTGCCCGCGCCGAGCCGGATATGGGCGATACTGTCGAGCCGATGACCGTTGCTCCGTGTGATCCTCGTCATGTTCCCGAAAACTCCGTTGCAGGTGCGCATCCATGTTATCCCGGCGCCGCCGTCGCGGCGAGACTGATGAGGTCCGAAACTCCGCGACACTCCCTCGTCATGCCCGGAGTTGTTCCAGGCATCAACTGGTTGCGGCATGGCGAGGCCTGGGAACAACGCGAGAGCGCCTGCCAGGGGGCACGGCTTCGAACGACCCACCGCCATGACGGGCGGGCGGACGTGAATGCCGGGAACAAGTCCGTTGCTGTCCGGTTCAGAAAGGCCCGGCACGGTGCATGGCCTAGATTCCAGCGGGTTTTGGAAGATGAGTCGAAGCGAGGCTCGCATAGTGAGCCCGGGCCATGCGCTATCGGATGAATTCGCACAGTTCGCACGGAGTCGGGAGGGCACCCGCACTTGGCTCCCGTGGGTCCGCGGGCGTCCCGCCCGCACGATGCGGGGCCGGAGACCCGCGCACCCGGGTTCGTTTTGAATTCGCACACTTCGCACGACATCGGAGGGGGTGTGCCAGACTGGAATAAAGAGCGTCCGGCGCTCGAGACCCGTCCCTGGGAAGCCGCCGACATGACCGGAGGGTTGATCGCGATACCCGCTTGTGCCCGAAATTCCGCCGATACTCCCTCCGTCATGCCCTGGCCCCTCGTCATGGACTTATTCTGGCCATCCGTGTCCGTCCGCCGATTCGCAGCGACGGGCCATTCGAAGGAAGGGTGCCCGCCTCGGCCTGAAACGGACGGACGCGGGTTCTCCTGTGGATTTTCGCCGAAGGAGGCATTGAAAACCGGCCGAGGCTGCTTAAATCCCGTGACGTCCTGGGCTGGCACTCTCGGGTTTCGAGTGCTAATAGAACCGGCGCAGTATTTCCAAGCGTGGCGGAGTCCCGGCTTTCTCGGACGCGCGGGGAGGACGAAAAAGCACCATGATGACGATGGTCGCGATCAAGGGCCTGACCAAACGGTTCGGGCACCTCCTGGCGGTCGACAATATCGGTCTCGAAGTCTCCAAGGGCGAGGTTCTCGGGTTCCTGGGGCCCAACGGCTCCGGCAAGTCGACGACCATGAAAATGGTCACGGGATACCTGACGCCTACCTCCGGCACGGCCGAGGTCTGCGGGATCGATGTGCTGGAGGATCCGATCCGGGCACAGCGCCGCATCGGCTACCTCCCCGAAGGCGCCCCCGCCTATGGAGACATGACTCCCGAAACCTATCTCGGATTCATCGCCGGTGTTCGCCGCCTGTCGGGCGAGACCCGCCGGTCGGCCATCGCGCGCGCGGTAGAGCTTACGCACCTGGGCCGCGTACTCTACCAGCCGATCGACACGCTGTCGAAGGGCTATAAGAGGCGTGTCGGCTTGGCCCAGGCATTGCTGCACGATCCCGAGGTCCTGATTCTGGACGAGCCCACGGACGGCCTCGATCCCAACCAGAAGTTCGAGGTGCGAACGCTCATTCGCGAGATGTCGGGGGAGAAGGCCATCGTCATCTCGACCCACATCCTGGAGGAGGTGGAGGCGGTATGTAGCCGTGCCGTGATCATCGCGGAGGGCCGCACGGTCGCTGACGGAACGCCGGAGGATCTGGAGCGTCGATCCCGCTACTACAACGCCGTTTCGCTGTCGCTGCCGCCGGCCGGCGCCGACACGGTGGGCGAGGGGCTGCGGGCGCTGGCGGCTGTCGCCTCGGTGGAGCGGCGGGACACGGCCGGCCCGCAGGCTGAACTCGTCGTCGTACCCACGGACGGCGGCGACATCCTGGGTGAGGTCTCCCGGCTGGTTCGGGAACGCGGCTGGGAGGTCGGCCAGATTCGCCTCGAGCGGGGTCATCTCGAGGAGGTGTTCAGAACCATCACGACCGGCGAGGCGCCGCCAAAGGGTGGAGAGGAACATGCATGATATCTGGATCGTCTGCCGGCGCGAATTCAGCGGCTATTTCGCGACTCCCCTCGCCTATGTCTTCATCGTCATCTTCTTGGCCTCGATAGGTGCCTTCACATTCTTCTTCGGGAACTTTTTTGTTCAGGGCCAGGCTAATCTCGACTCCTTCTTTCTCTTCCATCCTTGGCTTTACCTGTTCCTCATTCCGGCGATCGCCATGCGCCTGTGGGCCGAGGAGCGCAAATCCGGCTCCATCGAGCTGCTTCTCACGCTGCCCATCACGACGCTCAGCGCGGTGGTCGGGAAGTTCCTGGCCGCGTGGTCGGTTGCCGGCGTCAGCCTGATCCTGACGGCGCCGATCTGGATCACCGTCAACTATCTCGGCTCGCCGGACAACGGCGCGATTCTGGCGGGATATCTCGGCAGCTTCTTCATGGCCGGAGGATACTTGGCCATTGGCGCGTTCGTCTCCGCCCTGACCCGGAACCAAGTTATCGCCTTCATCATTGCCGCCGCGATCTGTTTCGTGTTCACGGCGAGCGGTCTCGGTGTCGTTCTGGAGTTCTTCAACGACTGGGCGCCGCGCGCGCTGCTGGATATCGTCGCTGGGTTCAGCTTTCTCGAGCATTTCAAGGACATCGCGCGCGGTGTGATCGATGTCCGCGACATCGTATTTTTCCTGTCGATGATCTTCTTCTTTCTGTTCGCCAACATCGTCGCCGTCGAATACAAGAAGAGCGGGTGAGCACGATGCGTGAAGAATATCGCCTGTCACGGACCGGCGCGGTCTCGCTCGTGGGCCTCTTCATCGGCGCGATCCTGTTCGTCGCGATCAACACCCTATTCGACGGCCTGTTTCCCGGCGCCCGGATCGATCTGACCGAAGACCGGCTGTTCACGTTGTCGGAGGGCACGCACGAGACGCTCGCCGCGATCGACGAGCCTGTCGAAATGCACTTCTTCTATTCGGAACGCCTAGGACGCGAACTGCCGTTCTATGGAGGCTACAGCCGCCGTGTGCGGGATCTGCTGAACGAGATCGTCGCGGCCGCGGGCGGCAAGGTCATCCTCCATGAGCGGGATCCCGTGCCGTTCTCGGACGAAGAGGACCGGGCCGTCTCCATGGGGATACAGGGCATTCCCGTGGACCAGGGCGGAGAGCTCGTCTACTTCGGACTGGCGGGCGTCAACTCGGTGGATGACGTCGAGCTCGTTCCGTTCTTCCAGCCCGAGCGTGAGAACCTCCTGGAGTACGACCTGGCCCAGATGATTCATGCGCTGTCCAACCCTGAGCCCACCGTTGTGGGCGTCATGAGCTCCCTGCCGATCATGGGGGACATGCGCGCGCACATGCAGGGGAGCGTCTCCGTTCCATGGGGAATCGCCAGACACCTGAACACATTCTTCGATGTCATCAATTTGCCCCAGTCGATCGACGATCTGCCCGAGCGCATCGACGTGATGGTCGTTATCCACCCCGATCCCCTCAGCAACCGCGTCCAGTACGAGTTGGAGCAGTTTCTCTTCCGGGGAGGCCGCGCGATGCTGTTCCTCGATCCCCGTTCCGAGTCGAACAACAGGATCGGTCCGGACGACATTTCCAGTTCCGCGAACAGTCTGTCCCGTCTCCTCAAGAAGTGGGGGATCGAGGTTCCCGATGGCCGGCTCACGGGTGATCGGAGCATGGCTTGGCGCGTTAACGCGGGCACCCAGCAACGCGTCATTCCCGCGGACTACGTGGTGTGGCTCGCTGCGTCGGGCGAGCAGATGAATCAGGACGATCCTGTGACCAGCCGGCTTCCGCTCGTCAACATCGCCAGCGCGGGATACATCGACCGCAAGGAAGAGTCGCCGCTCACGCTCGAACCCCTGATCACCTCGACCGAGAACTCCGCTCCCGTCAGCGTGGACCTCGTCAGAGGCCTGAACCCCGACATCCTGGGCCTGCTCGACAAGTTCGAGCCGGACGACAGCAAGTACGTGATCGCGGCCCGCCTGTCGGGAGAGGTGGAGACGGCGTTCCCCGACGGTCCCCCCGAGCGCGTGATTGAGAAGACGGAAGAAGAGCTCGCCCAAGATCCGGACGAACCGCAATTGATGAAGTCCAAGGGTCCGATCAATCTCATCGTGGTCGCGGATTCAGATCTCGTCGAAGACCGCTTTTGGATTCGCAAACAGCAGTTTTTCGGTCGCGAGGTGGCGCAAACCATCGCGAGCAACGCCAACTTCGTGGTCAACGCGGTGAGTAATCTCGGCGGCAGCGACGAGTTGATCGGACTGCGTTCGCGCGGCGTCTCCCAGCGTCCCTTTGATCGGGTCAACGAACTGCGGCAACAGGCCGACCTGAAGTACAGGGACAAGGAACGCGAGCTCCAGGACACGCTCAAGGAGCTCGAGGACAGGATCGCGCGGCTGGAAAGCGTGGAAACGAAGACCGACGCGGCGACGGGTGAAATCCAGGTCGAGTTGTCCCTGACGCAGGAAGAGCGTGACGAATTGGAGTCCCTGCGTGTGGAAATGGTGTCCATTCGCAAGCAACTGCGCGGTGTGCAGCGCGGGCTTCGCGAGGACGTGGAGGACCTCGAAACCTGGTTTCAATTCGTAAATATCGGCCTCGTTCCGTTGATCGTGGCGGCCGTCGCGATCGTCCTCGGCACGGCGCGGGTGGCACGCCGACGGCGCAGTTACAAAGGCGGGTAAGGGGACTGGAAAATGCAGCGCAACCGCGGCCTCCTCGCTCTCGCCGGCGTCACCGTAATGACGGTGGTCGCGGCGGCTTGGTCCGTCAGCGAACGCTACGGCACGGTCTCCCTGGAACAAAAAGAGGGGGGCCTCGTGTTTCCGGACCTGCAAAACAGGGTCACGGACATTTCGGCCGTCGATCTGGCCCGCGCCGCAGGCGGTTTTTCGCTGAACCGCCAGCCGGAAGGGTGGGCGAACATGGGCGCGGGCGGGTATCCGGCGCGCCAGGCGCGAATCGAAGAGATGATCGGCGGCTTGGTGTCGCTAGTCTATTTCGAGCCCAAGACGACGCGCCGCAAGCTGTATGCCAAGTTGGAGATCGAGGATGTCACGGAAGGCGCGAAATCAACGAGGGTCACCGTCAAGGACGGAGGTGGTGCCGTTCTGGCCGACATCATCGTGGGGAAGGCGAAAACCGGTGTCGCCGGCCTGGACCGCGATGGCGTCTACGTCCGCCTCTTGAACGAGGAGAGGGCATGGTTGGCCGCAGGCACCCTCGACGTTCGGTACGACGCGGTGGATTGGTCCGACCGTAGCGTCGTCGATGTTCGCGCGGGCTCCGTCGGCTTCATGAGCGTTGCGCACGCGGACGGAGAGATCGTGGAGATCTATCGCGAAAAGAGCGACGACGCGGATCTGACGATCAGGAACCTGCCCCAAACCGCCGAAATCGAGAACCAGTATCAGATCGACTACATGTCCAATCTTCTGGACAACGTCTCGTTCGTGGACGCGAAGCGCGCGGATCAAGTCGATTTCAAGGAGGGCTCCGGGTTCCGGGCCACGGTCGTTTCGACCGACGGCCTCGTCGTCATGATGCGGACCGCCGAGCCGGAAGAGGACGATACGGTCTGGGCCCAGTTCGATGCCGATGTGGCGACGGAATTCGAGCCGACCGCCGAGGCCAAGGAAGAGGCACAACGGATCGGGTCCGAACTTTCGGACTGGGCGTTTCTGCTGCCGAGGGCAAAGACCGAGCGGTTGAAGGTACGGCTGGACGAAATCATAAAGTACGGGGAAGAAGCCGACCGCGAGGAAGGCTGACGCGTCCCGGTCGACGAGGAGCGGCATGGACTCTCGAACGATCCCGTCCGCCCCGAAGGCGGACGACGTCCGTGACTACTACGTCGAGAAGGACGGTCTGCGGTACGCGGGAACACACCTTCTAATCGACTTGGGCGGCGCGAGCCGTCTCGCCGACCCGACCGCCGTGGAAACGGCGTTGCGGCGGTCGGTCCGCGCGACGGGCGCCACCCTGATCGACATCGAGCTGCACCGCTTTTCTCCCCAGGGCGGCGTGTCGGCCGTGGCGATTCTGGCCGAATCGCACATGAGCATCCATACTTGGCCCGAGACCGGATTTGCTGCCGTGGATATCTTCCTCTGTGGCCGTTGCGACGCCTACCAAGCCATTCCCGTGCTCCGGGAGGCGTTCGCGCCGGACAGCGTACAGATCACCGAGCACAAGAGAGGCTTGGCGGTTTGACGGACGACTGGTTTCACGAGGCCCTTTGCCCGTCTGTCCGGCAATCCCTCCGTATCGACAAGATCGTGTACGAGTGCAGATCCCGCTACCAGGACATTCTGATATTCGAGAACGAGTACCTCGGTCGCGTTCTCGCACTCGACGGCATCGTACAGGCGACCGAGGCGGACGAGTTCTACTACCACGAAATGCTTAGCCATGTGCCGATCGTCGGGCACGGGGCGGTGAAGTCCGTCCTGATCGTCGGCGGCGGAGACGGCGGCATGCTCGAGGAGGTTCTCAAGCATCCCGTCGAACGGGCGGTACTCGTCGACATCGATGAGGATGTCGTGCGTTTGTGCCGCGAGCACTTGCCTTCAATCTGCGGCGGTGCGTTCGAGGACCCGCGGACCGAACTGGTCATCGGCAACGGCGTCGACTTCGTCCGGGGGACGGAACTCCGGTTCGACGTCATCATCGTCGACTCGACGGATCCGGTGGGTCCGGGGCAGGCGCTGTTCGGCGAGCCGTTCCATGCCTCGTGCCGCGACGTTCTCGATGCCGGCGGCTTGATGGTGACGCAGAACGGCGTTCCGTTTTTCCAGGGTCCAGAGCTAACGCAGACTCATCGCCATTTCCGTCGCCTGTTCGAGCATTCGGGGTTCTTTCTGGCGCCCGTTCCCACCTATGCCGGCGGGCACATGGCATTCGGTTGGGCGAGCGATGTTACCGCCCTGTCTGCACTGGATGTCGAGACCCTGCGTTCGCGCCTCGACGCGCACCGTTTCGACTCCCGGTACTACAACGCGGAGGTGCATGTCGCCGCCTTCGCCCTCCCGGCGTGCACGCGGATGCTGATGTCCTGAGCCGTCTTCCGGGAAACGCGGCTAGGCGGCGTGGGGCGTCGTCGATCCGCAGATCAGGTCGAGAATCGCCTGGCGATCCGCGGACTTTCGAATCTTTTCGCAAATCGTGCCGTCGCGGAGCAATCGGGAGACCCAAGCCAGTGCCTTGAGGTGGTCCGCGCCCGCGGACTCGGGCGCGAGCAGCACGAAAATGAGATCGACGGGCCGGTCGTCGATGGCATCGAAATCCACGGGCGTATCCAGTTTGGCGAACATCCCACACAATTCCTTGACGTCGCTGAGCTTGCCATGAGGGATGGCAATTCCGTTGCCGACCCCCGTCGTTCCAAGACGCTCCCGTTCCAGCAGAACCTGGAAGATAGCGCGCTCCTCGACGCCGGTCAGTTCGGATGCGAAGGTCGCCAGCTCCTGCAACGCCTGCTTCTTGCTGTCGGCCCGCAGTTGGGGAATGACGGCCTCCGCTTTCAGCAGGTCGGCAAACTCCATTCGGCCTACTCCCACGGACCGAGCGATGGGCCAGCGCCCGGTCTCGAAAATACAAAATCACTATGAGGAGAGGCGCTCTCGATCATATCCGTCATTCCCGCGAAAGCAGGAATCCAGGAAAACACTGCGCCTTTCTGCGGCCGTCCACGCGAGCCGGGAGCAGGCTCCGGATCGAGTCGGGGCCAGATTCTGAACTCCGGCTTTCGCGGAGGTGACGGGGCGACGCAAGACATTTGGCGAGGCCTGTTTCCGAGACAACACTACCCTAGACGGGATTCCTAGGATCGATCCAACCGATGTTGCCGTCTTCGCGCAGGTACACGACGCTCAGTCCGCCGTGCGCGCGATTGCGGAACATGAGCACCGGAACGTTCGCGAGGTCGAGCCGCATCACGGCCTCACTGACCGTGACGGTCGGCACGTTCGTGGTCGATTCGGCGACGATCATGGGCTGCGCGTCCTCCGCGGTGTCCCGGTCTTCGTCATTGTTGGACAGGACATAGGCCGGCGCCTCCACGGTTTCAACCGGCGGCGCCTTGTGATGGTTCCTCAGGCGCCGCTTGTATCGCCGCAGCCTTTTTTCCACGCGCTCCGCCGCAGCATCGAACCCGGCGTAAGCATCGTCGGCGGAGGCGTGGGACTTGACGTATATCCCCGCTCCGACATGGACCGAGCAATCGACGCGATGCAGGGGGCCTTCGCGCGAAAACACCACCTGGGCATCGATCGGGTTACCGAAGTACTTTTCGGTCCCCGCCGTGATTCTCTCTTCGACGTGGTCCCGGAGCGCGTCGCCCACGTCCACTTGTTTCCCGGTTACGATGATGTGCATGGGTAGCCCGTCCGGCCCCGGCGGCGGCATCGGCATCGCGGAAGCACGGGTGGAATGGGTCCCGCCCGAGGCGGCGGGACATTAGGGTCGGGGAGCGTTCCCTGTCAACCATCGATCCCCGACCCGGACGCCAGCGCGCTTTCGACGCCGACGCTCCACCGATGAGGGAATGCGCATCACCTCGCGATATTTCGCCACCGTGCGCCGGGCGATGTCGATGCCCGACGAGTTCAGCGCCTCTACGATCTTGTCGTCCGACAGCACGGCACCGGGTATCTCGTTGTCGATGAGTTCCCTAATCCGGTGGCGCACGGTCTCAGCCGAGTGCGCTTCGCCGCCCGACGAAGACGGGAGGGCGAACGTGAAGAAATACTTCATCGGGAATATGCCGCGTGGCGTGCCGATGAATTTGTTCGCGGTCACACGGCTTACGGTGCTTTCGTGCATCTCGATGGCGGAGGCGATGTCGCGTAGGTTGAGCGGGCGCAGATGCTCGATTCCATGAACGAGGAACGCGTCCTGTTGGCGTACCAGCTCCGTGGCGACGCGCAGGATCGTGCCAGCCCGCTGATCGAGAGATTTCACGAGCCAGTTGGCCGAGTTGAGCCGTTCGGAAAGATAGGTTTTGTCCCGCCGGCTTTTCGCGCGGCCGCTGATCTCGCGGTAGTATCGTGTGTTCACCAGGACGTTCGGCAGGGTGTCGTTGTTCAGCTCGACCTGCCATCCCCCTCCGGGGTTGGAGCGGACGAAGACGTCGGGAACGACGGGCTGCACGACCTCGCCGCCGAAGCGCAGGCCGGGCTTTGGGTTGAGCGACCGGATCTCCGCGGCCATCCCGGCGATGTCTCCGGCATCGACGCCGCAAATCTCGGCTAGGGCCCGGTAGTCGTGGCGGGCCAGCAGATCCAGGTTGTCGAGGAACCGCCGCATGGCGGGACCGAGGCGGCCGCGCTCCCGGAGCTGGGCAGCAAGGCACTCGCCGATGTCGCGGGCAAGCACCCCGGGAGGGTCGAATTTTTGAAGGATGCTCAGGGTCGCTTCCACGCGGCCGAGGGAGCACCCGACCGTTTCGCCGATGCCCTCCAACCCGCCCACGATGTAGCCCGCTTCGTCCACGATGTCGATGAGGTGCATCCCGATGATGCGATCCACGGGATCGGCCACGTCCACGCCGAGTTGGCCGAGAAGATGTTCCTTGAGCGAAGTCTTCCGGCACAGGGCCTGCTCCAGGCCGATGGCGTCTCTGTCGAAACCGTTCGAACGAGAGGCGTCGCGGAGATCGGCGAATCCCCCGGCTGGACCGGTTTGGGTGGGCGCCGCGTCCGCTTCGAAGATTTCGTCGTAATTCAGGTCGAGGGGGGCGTCGGCGGTGTCCGCCAACGTTTCCGCCTCAGACATTTGGGCGGCGTCCAGAACGACCGGCTCCGGTTCGTCGTCGCCTTCGGGCTCTCCCGTTCCCTCTGTGCTCCGGTCGCGATCCACGTTCTCGTCTTCGCCTCGCGGGGGGCTCTCGGGATCGGCATGCTCAAGCAGCGGGTTTTGCTCCACCTCCCGCTCCACGTAGGCAAGCAGCTCCAGGTTCGCGAGCCGCAACAGCTTGATCGCCTGCTGGAGTTGCGGCGTCATGACCAGCGTATGGCTTTGCCGCGGTTCCAATTTGGGGTTCAGCGCCATGGGGCGGCTACAGGCTGAATCGATCCCCGAGATAGACGCGGCGCACGTCTTCGTGCGCGACGATATCGGACGGCGCGCCTTCGAGCAGCAGCCGGCCTTCGTGAAGTATGTACGCGCGGTCGATGATGTCGAGGGTCTCCCGCACGTTGTGGTCCGTGATCAACACGCCGATGCCGCGGTCCTTGAGATGGGACACCAAGTCACGGATATCGCCCACCGCGATCGGATCGATGCCCGCCAGCGGCTCGTCGAGCATTATGAAACTCGGCCGTGACGCCAGGGCGCGCGCGATTTCGACCCTGCGCCGTTCTCCTCCCGACAGCGCGATGGCCGGCGTTCGCCGCAAATGCGAGATGGAGAACTCCGCAAGCAGATCGTCGAGCATGTTTTCACGGGTGTCGCGAACGGGTTCGACGACCTCCAGGACGGCCCGGATATTGTTCTCCACGGTCAGGCCTCGGAATATGGAGGCCTCCTGCGGCAGGTACCCGATACCCGACCGCGCGCGCCGGTACATGGGCAAATCGGTGATGTCGTGGTCGTCGAGCAGGATGGAACCGTAGTCCGGGGAAACCAATCCCGTGATGATATGGAAGCAGGTCGTCTTACCTGCGCCGTTGGGGCCCAACAATCCAACCGCCTCGCCGCGCTGAACCGCCAAGGTGACGTCTCGCAGCACGGGGCGCTTCCTAAAGCGCTTTCCGATGTTACTGGCGAGAAGGCCCTGGTTGTCCGTTACCAGTTTGGGTGACGCCACGGGGGTCTCCATGCTGTCGTCGTCGAGAGTCGTGTACGATCGATCGAACATAATCAATCGCCCGATCATTTTGGAACGAACAAGCCGCGAACCCGTCCTCCCGGCCGGGCCGCGTCCGTGCCGCCGTCGACGCGGGACTGTCCCGTCACGAGGTCCAGCACCAGCCGGTCGCCGCGGATCACGTTCTCCCCGCGTGTCAGTACCACGTTTCGGGCAAGGGTGATGAGGTTGTTTTCGACATCGTACACGCCCGACTCGCCTTGCGCCGTCTCGCGGCCGGAGGTGACGAAGACCGAGCCGGAGGCGTCGATGCGGCGGATCACGTTGCCGCCCGCCTCGCCGTCTTCTCCGCTGCGGTAGTGGACCGTCAGTCGGTTGGCCCTGAAACGGATATCTCCCTGGATCGCGTCCACGTTTCCCGTGAACACGGCGACGTTCTGGTCCTGTTTGACTTCCAGGGAGTCCGCGGAGATCTCGATGGGTTCGTCGGTGTCCAGGCCGGACAGAGGGTTGCTCTGTGCCCACCCCGGACTCGCGTGCGGCGCGGCGGCGTAGAGGGCCAAGCCGGCAACGGCGGCACCGCATAGACGATGGAACCGGGCGGGTAAACCGGGTTTTCGCCAACACCGGTGCATTCTCACCCATCCCCGTGTGGTCGGATGGTCATCCTCACGTTGTCGTCGAACAGCAGCCTCCTGCCTCGGTCTACGACCCGGAAGCGGTCGGCGCGCAACGTTCCGAAGGGGCCGTGACCCTCGACGGGAGCATGGCTTTCCGCAAGCTTGTTTCGCAGGTCGATGAGGGCGGTCTCGGCATGAAATTCGTATCCCGCGTCGGAGAAGATGCTGACGGTGCCGACGAGCCGCAGGATCTGCCGCGCGCGGTCGTATCTGCCGTGCGACGCCATCACGGACATCCACGCGCCGTTGTCCAGCGTCATGTCCGCCTGGAGCGCCACCAGGTCGATGAGGTCCGGCCGAGCCGGGTCCTGGACCGCGCGGTTCGCCGTCACGAGAAAGGGCCGATCATCGGCGTCCGTGCCGATGTAGCGGGCGTTGGCCATGCCCGGCGTCTCCGCGTCTGTCGCGCCGGTCTCGGCGAAGGGAAGCACGATTTCCCGTGGACCCTCGTGGACACCGGGCCAGGCGAGAAGGAGTCCGGCGATGACCGCCGCAACCAGCGGCAAGAATACTTTCATGGCGCCCACGAAACGGGTGTGACGGGCTCCGAAGCGTCTGGTTCCCGCGGCAACGGGCGCGAACGCCGCCGCCGTCCGGGCGTGGCGCTCCGAGCGCGTCGGTCCGCGGGCCGAAAGGGACGCGCTCATACCACCCTGGCCCGTAGACAGTCGTGGATATGCACGATCCCCACCACCCGGTCCCGGTCCAGGACGAACAGGCTGGTGATGGGCCTGTGATGCGCGTTCATCCTGCGTACGGCCTCCGCGGCCAGGGCCCGGGGCCGGATCGTCCTCGGGTTCGGGGTCATGACATCGCGGGCGGATCGATTGAGCAGCTTCTCGTTCATGTGCCGGCGCAGGTCGCCGTCGGTGACGATTCCCAAGAGTCTGCCGTCCCGTTCCTCGACCACCCCCGCGCAGCCGAAACTCTTCGCGGTCATAGCCACGATAACGTCCGCCATTCCCATGTCCGGGGGCACGAGGGGTATCGCGTCGCCCGTGTGCATGATGTCGGACACCCGGATCAGGCGCCGTCCTAGCTTTCCGCCCGGATGCAGCACGTGAAAGTCGTTCGGCGAGAAACCCCGGCGTTCGAGGAGAGCGATGGCGAGCGCGTCTCCCAATGCGAGCATCATGGTGCTCGAGGTCGTCGGCGCGAGACCCATGGGACACGCTTCAGGCACCGTCGGGAGAGTCAACAGGACATCGGCTGCGTCTCCCAGTACGCTGTCGGGGTTGCCGAGAATCGCGACGAGGGGGAGTTCGAATCGGCGCGTGAACGCGACGATGGCCGACAGCTCCGGCGTCTCGCCGGAATTGGACAGGGCCATGACGACGTCGCCGTCGGCGATCATACCCAGGTCCCCGTGTCCCGCTTCGCCCGGATGGACGTAGAGGGCTGGCGACCCGGTGGAGGACAACGTAGACGCGATCTTGCGGGCTACGTGGCCGCTCTTGCCCATTCCGGTGGCGACGATACGCCCGGCGGCGGCCATCGCGTCCACCGCATCGGAGAAGGCACCGTCAAGGTGCCGGCTCAGCGCTTCGAGGCCCTGGATCTCCAACGTCAGGACGCGCCTAGCGGCTCCGAGGTCCGTCTCGCCGCCGGCGTCCGCGGCGGCTGTGCCCCGCTTGGCGCTCACGCCTTCAAGCTGGCGGTCCGCCAGACGCTATCGGCGCCGCTCCATGCCCGCAGCATGTCTCGACCGAAACCGGCGGACCGGCGCCGTCCGCCGGGTGCGCACGGCGGTGGAGTCCGGGACGGGAGAGCAGTCTCAATGCGCGAACACATCCTCTTCCGACCAGCCCCCCAGATCGAGTTCGGCGCGCACCGGCAAAAATGCGAAGCAGGCGTTGGCGAAATGCATTCGGCCTTCGCGCTCGAGCATGGCGTCGAGAGTCTGTTTCAGTTCGTGCAAGTACCGGACGTCCGCGGCCGCGTATTCCAGTTGTTCCCTGCTCAGGGTCTCGGCGCCCCAGTCCGAGGACTGCTGCTGCTTGCTGAGGTCTATCTTGAGGAGTTCCCGGCACAAGTCCTTGAGGCCATGACGGTCGGTATAGGTCCGGGCGAGCCTGGACGCGATCTTCGTGCAGTACACGGGTGCGCAGACGACGTTCAGGTGCTCGCGAATCGCTGCAATATCGAACCGGGCGAAGTGAAATATCTTGGTGACGCCGGGATCGGTCAGCAGCGCCGAGAGGTTCGGCGCGTCGAATTCGCCGCGGCCGAATTGGACGAGATGGCTGTTTCCGTCGCCACCCGACAGTTGCGCGACGCACAGGCGATCGCGTTTGGGGTTCAGGCCCAGCGTTTCCGTATCGACGGCGACGCTGGCGCCGAAATCAAGGCCGGCGGGCAGATCACCCTTGTGGACTTCGATGGCCATGATGTCGCCTTGCGTATCCCCGCGCCCCTTCACGGAAAGCGGGTGGTGCCCAGGAGAAGACTCGAACTTCCACGGCCTTACGGCCACTAGCACCTGAAGCTAGCGCGTCTGCCAATTCCGCCACCTGGGCGCAACGCCATCAGTCGTTACCGCCGCGTTCCACCGATGTCAACGGCGCAATAGTCCGATCATCCGCGCCGAAAGCAGTGGAGCCGCCGGCCGCCGGTACGCTTGCCTGAAGGTTAGGAAGACGACAATACTAGCGGTTCGAATCTCCGGGTCGGGAATACGGAAGTGGCTGATCGGTTGGTGACGGTATTCGGTGGGTCGGGCTTCATCGGACGACATCTGATCAAACGGCTCGCCGCCGCGGGCGACCGCGTCCGCGCCGCCGTGCGGGACGTGGAGCGCGCGCGGTTCCTGAAACCCATGGGCGACGTGGGACAGATCGTTCCCGTGTCCGCCGACATTCGCGACGACGACGGCGTCGAGTTTGCCGTTCGGGGCGCCGACGCGGTGGTTTTCTCTGTTGGCGTCCTCTATAACCGCGGCCGTCAAACCTTTCGATCCATCCACGTGGAGGGCGCGGAACGGGTCGCCAAGGCGGCGGCGGAGTGCGGCGCCGGACGTCTGGTTCACGTCTCTGCCCTGGGCGCGGACGCAGCATCCGAGTCCGCTTATGCCGCATCGAAGGCCGCGGGCGAAGCGCGCGTATCGGCGGCGTTTCCGTCGGCCACCATGGTGCGCCCCGGCGTCGTGTTCGGCGCCGAAGACCGGTTCCTCAACCGGTTCGCGGCGATCGCGCGCCTGTCACCGGCGCTGCCCATATTCGGCCACGGTTTCTTCGACGCGGGCGGTAGCCGGCTGCAGCCGGTCTACGTTGGCGATGTGGCCGACGCCATCGCGCGGATATTGGAGACTGCGGCGAGCGAAGGCCGGACCTACGAACTGGGAGGCCCGCGGACGTACTCCTACAAGGAGATCATGGAGCTGGTGTGCCGCGAGACGGGACGCCGTCGCCTTCTCGTGCCGGCGCCCTTCTGGGCCGCCAGAATTAAGGCCCTGTTCCTTGAGTTGCTTCCGGTCCCGCCGTTGACACGGGATCAGCTCGTGCTCCTCTCCACGGACAACGTGGTCTCCAAGGGCGCCCTGGGGTTTCCCGATCTCAGCATGACCCCGAGTTCCGTCGAGGCCATCGTTCCGCGCTATCTCCAGAGGTATCGCCGCCGCGCGGCGCGCGAACCGGCGGCGTCGGGCTGACCGCCACCCCCGGTGGCTCGACTTCGGGCGTCAGAAGTACGTCCAATACAGGACCGTGGCTCCCGCGGCGACGCGATAGATCACGAACGGAGTGAAGGTCCGGCGGCGCAGCCACGCCATGAGCAGGGGGATGGCGAGAAGGGCGGCGGCGAGGGCGCACACCGCGGCGATGACGGCGTCCACGCCCAGCGCAGCGTCGCGGGAGGCGGCGATGCCGTGGACGCCGACGAGGCCTGCCGCGAGGATCGTCGGAATGGAGAGGAGCATCGAGAACCTGGCGGACTCGTCTCTCTCGAAGCCGAGCATGCGCGCGGCGGTGATGGTCACGCCCGCGCGACTCGCGCCGGGTATGAGCGCCGCGACCTGCGCCACGCCGATCATCAAGGCCGCACCGGTCCCCATGTGCTCGACGTGGCGCGTGGTCATGCCCAGGCGGTCGGCGGCATAAAGCAGGATGCCGAAGCCGAGCATGCTCCAGCCGATAACCTCGGCGTTGCGCCACAGGCCGGACAAGTCGAAATACATGACCGCCGCGCCAGCGCCGATGATCGGCAGCGTGGCGACGATCAGATTGGCCGCGAGCCGGGCATCGGGCGACGGGCTTCCGTCGAACAGGCGGAGCAGTCCTTTGACTGCGGTCCATGAGTCGCGCCGAAAGTAGGCGATGACCGCGCCCAGGGTTCCGACGTGCACGGCGATGTCGAGCGTCAGCCCCTGGTCAGCCCATCCGGTTACCATCGGAACCAGGGCCAGATGCCCCGACGAAGATATCGGCAGGAATTCCGTGATGCCTTGGACGGACGCGAGGAACGCGATTTGGAAAGAGGTGAGCAACGGAGAGAGCGGGCCGCGTGTCGGGAAGGTCGCGCCTCGGACAGGACGATTCCGATGGGCCGACCGAGTCGGCCGCTTATATCATTCTCCCTTTCGGCAGTCCAAGAAATCATGTAGTACAAAAATGGTACTAAATCAGGGATGTGGTCCGCGCCGCAGGGCGTTGGACTGAGGGATGAATTTCTGCTAATCTATATATGTCAAATAAGCTGACATATATAGATTGTGTCGATGTTCCACGATTAGGCGGTTTTCGCTTCGTCCGGCGGGTGGGTGCCTGTCGGGCGACATCGGCAAGCGACCACCGCAGACAAGGACAGCTTCATGCCGGAGCGGATGTTGAGCTTTGTGAACGTGGCGCGACGCACGCCGGACAAGCGGCGGGCGGAACAGCGCGCCCGCGACTTCCGAGAGATATTCGAGACCTATCGGCCCGGTCCGGCGGCGCAGCAGGCTTCCAGGTGCTCGCAATGCGGGATCCCGTTCTGTCAAATTCATTGTCCGGTTCACAATCACATCCCGGACTGGCTGAAGCTCACGGTGGAAGGCCGGATGGAGGAGGCGTACGAGCTGTCCTCCAGAACGAACAACCTCCCGGAGGTATGCGGCCGTATCTGTCCGCAGGATCGTCTTTGCGAAGGCAACTGCGTGATCGAGCAGGCCGGACACGGCACGGTGACGATCGGCTCCGTGGAAACCTACATTACCGAGACCGCGTTCGCGAACGGTTGGGTCAGGCCGCCGGTTCCCAATGAAAATCTGTCGCAGTCCGTTGGCATCGTCGGCGCCGGACCGGCCGGTATGGCGGCCGCCGAGCAGTTGAGGAAGACGGGATACCAGGTCGACGTCTACGACCGGTACGATCGCGTCGGGGGCCTGCTGGTATACGGAATCCCCGGATTCAAGCTGGAAAAGCATCTCGTGGAGCGCCGGGCGCGACTGCTCCGCGACGGCGGCATCCGGTTCCACCTCGAGTTCGACGTCGGACGCGACGCCACCCTCGAGGACTTGCGCTCCCGTCACGATGCGGTCTTGATCTGTACGGGCGTGTACCGGTCGCGGGAGATCGCGGTTCCGGGCGTGGGCCTCCCCGAAATCAAGCAGGCACTCGACTATCTCACCGCGTCGAACCGAAAAGGCCTCGGCGACGCGGTGCCCGAGTTCGATTCGGGTCCGCTGAATGCGGACGGCAAGCGGGTGGTCGTAATCGGCGGCGGCGACACCGCGATGGATTGCGTCAGGACCGCCGTGCGTCAGGGCGCGCGGTCCGTCAAGTGCCTCTACCGCCGCGACCGGGAGAACATGCCGGGGAGCATGCGGGAGGTAGCGCACGCGGAAGAGGAAGGCGTCGACTTCGTCTGGCTGACGGCGCCGGAGGCTTTCCTGGGGGATGGCGAGCTTCGGGGCGTTCGCGCCATTCGCATGCGCCTGGGCTCGCCGGACTCCAGCGGAAGGCAAACTCCGCGGCCGGTGCCGGGCTCGAGTCACGTGGTTGAGGCCGACTTGGCCATCAACGCGCTGGGATTCGACCCCGAAGACATTCCTGAAACGTTCGGCGCGCCCGATCTCGCGGTCAGCCGATGGGGCACGGTCCAAATCGACTTCCGCACGATGATGACCAGCATGGACGGCGTGTTCGCGGCCGGCGACATCGTGCGGGGTGCGTCCTTGGTGGTATGGGCCATTCGCGACGCCCGGGACGCCGCAGCCGGCATTGACGGGTATTTGCGGGCGAGACGTGAACCTGCGGCGGCCGAGATGGCACTGGCGGTCTAGGCGGGACGGAGGATCGGATATGGGCTGCCGACGGGACCGGGAGACGTGGGGAGACGCGTTCGTCGAGAACCGGCGGAGGCAGGCGGTTCGGCTGGCCCGAGAGGGACTGTACGACCCCGCCGACGAGCACGAGGCCTGCGGCGTCGGGCTGATCGCCGCGATCGACGGCAGGCCGCGCCGTTCCGTGGTCGAGGCCGGTATCGGCGCGCTCAAGGCCGTCTGGCATCGTGGCGCTGTCGACGCGGATGGCAAGACCGGAGACGGCGCCGGCATCCACGTCCAGATCCCCCAAGACTTCTTCAAGGAGCATATCGCGCGTACGGGCCACGAGCCGAGCCAGGGCCGTCTGGCCGTGGGCACGCTGTTCCTCCCCAAGACCGATTTCTCGGCCCAAGAACGTTGCCGCGAGGTCGTCGAGACCGAAATCCTCAATTCCGGATGCCAGATCTACGGCTGGCGCCATGTGCCGATCGATACCTCCGTCATCGGCGAGAAGGCGAATGCCACGCGCCCCGAGATCGAGCAGATCATGATCGACAACCGGCGCGATATCGGTGACGCGGAGTTCGAAAGGGAGCTGTTCCTCATCCGCCGCCGCATCGAGCGCCGCCTGCTCCAGGAACAGATCTCGGATTTCTACGTCTGCTCCCTCTCGTGCCGGTCGCTCGTCTACAAGGGGATGTTCCTCGCCGAGCAGCTCACCGCCTTCTATCCTGACCTCCTGGACCCCCGGTTCGTTTCGAACTTCGCCATCTATCACCAGCGCTATTCGACGAACACGTTCCCTACCTGGCGGATGGCGCAGCCCTTCCGGATCCTCGCGCACAACGGTGAGATCAACACGCTGCGGGGAAACGTCAACTGGATGAAGAGCCACGAAATGCGGCTCGCCTCCGATCTTTTCGGCGACGAAGCGGAGGACATCAAGCCCATCATCCAGCCGGGCAGTTCCGATTCGGCCGCCCTCGACGCGGTCTACGAGGCGCTGGTCATGGCCGGGCGGTCGGCACCGATGGCCAAGGTCCTGATGATACCGGAGTCCTGGCCGCGCCCGGCCATGCCGCCGGCGCACCAGGCGCTCTACTCCTTCGCCAACGGCGTCCTGGAGCCCTGGGACGGACCCGCGGCCATAGCGGCGACGGACGGCCGCTGGGTCGTGGCCGGCATGGACCGGAACGGGTTGCGTCCCCTGCGGTACACGGTCACGGATGACGGCATTCTCATCGTCGGCTCGGAAGCCGGCATGGTGCCGCTGCCCGAGACCGGCCTCGTCGAGAAAGGCCGGGTAGGACCCGGGCAGATGATCGGTGTGGACCTGGATCGGGGACGTTTTTTCCGCAGCGACGAACTGGTCGACCACCTTTCGGCCGGCAAGCCTTACGAGGAGTGGGTCCAGAACATCGCGGCGCTCGACGACGTCATCGACGCCCGGCCGTCGCTGCGGCCTTCGTACGGGGACCGGGATCTGCGGCGGCGTCTCATGGCAGGCGGCTACTCGTCCGAGGATCTGGAGCTCGTTCTCCATCCCATGGCGGCCGAAGGGAAGGAACCCACGGGCTCCATGGGCGACGACACACCCCTCGCCGTGTTGTCAAACCATCAACGCCAGCTCCATCACTACTTCCGGCAGATATTCAGCCAAGTGACCAATCCGCCGATCGATTCATTGCGGGAGCAGCGGGTCATGACCCTGAAGACCCGGCTCGGCAATCTCGGCAACGTGTTCGACGAAGACCGGTCGCAGGCCGATATCCTGGTGCTCGAGTCGCCGGTGCTGTCGACCGGCGGATTCGACGGCATGGTCGCCTATATGGGGGACTCCGTCGAGGTCATCGACGCGACGTTCGGCGTAACCGGTGCGGAAAAGCCGTTGACCGCCGCGCTGGACCGCATTCGCCAGGAGGCGGAGGATGCGGTGCGCGGCGGCAAGACCCACTTGGTTCTGACCGACGAGAACATCGGTCCGGACCGCGCCGCCGTGCCGATGATCCTGGCCGCCGGAGGCGTCCATACGCACCTCGTGCGGCATGGTTTGCGCACCTATACGTCGCTCAACGTCCGTTCCGCGGAATGCATGGACGTTCATTACTTTGCCGTGCTGATCGGCGTCGGTGCCACGACGGTGAACCCCTATCTCGCCGAGGCGGCGATCCGCGACCGCCATGGGCGCGGCCTGTTCCCGGGATCGACGCTCGAGGACTGCCTCGAGAACTACAAGAGCGCAGTCAATCAGGGTCTCCTGAAGATCATGTCGAAAAGCGGCATCTCCGTGCTTAGCAGCTATCGCGGCGGCTACTACTGCGAAGCGGTGGGCCTCTCCCGGTCGCTGGTCGCCGAGTTCTTCCCGGGCATGCGCTCGCGCATCTCGGGCGTGGGCCTGTCGGGAATCAAGCGCAACCTGTTGGCGCTCCATGCCCAGGCCTATGCGTCCGAGGACGTGGTACCCCTCTCGATCGGCGGCCTCTACCGCTATCGCCGGGGCGAAGAGTTGCACGCCTTCGACGGGCAACTGATCCACATCCTGCAGTCCGCCGTGGCCAGCGACTCCTACGGTCTCTATCGGCGCTACAGTCAGGGTCTCGGTGAGATGGGGCCGGTGAATCTCCGCGACCTCCTGGATTTCGAACCCAGCCACGATCCCGTCCCGCTCGACGAGGTGGAGTCGATCACGGGCATCCGCAAGCGCTTCTCCAGCGGCAGCATGTCCCATGGCGCGCTCTCCAAGGAAGCCCATGAAACCCTGGCGATCGCCATGAACCGTATCGGCGCGGCGTCGTGCAGCGGCGAGGGCGGCGAGGATGCCCACCGTGCCCGGCCGCGCCCCAATGGCGACAACGCCAACTCCGCCATCAAGCAGATCGCGTCCGGCCGCTTCGGAGTGACGGCCGAATACCTCAACAGCTGCGTCGAAATCGAGATCAAGATCGCCCAGGGCGCCAAGCCCGGAGAGGGCGGTCAATTGCCCGGCTTCAAGGTTACCGACGAGATCGCCCGGCTGCGCCTGTCGACGCCCGGCGTCACCCTGATTTCACCGCCTCCCCATCACGACATTTACTCGATCGAGGATCTCGCCCAGCTCATCTACGACCTGAAGCAGATCAATCCGACCGCTCAGGTTTGCGTGAAGCTGGTGTCCGAGTCGGGAATCGGGACCATCGCGGCGGGCGTCGCCAAGGCCAAGGCCGACGTCATTCTGGTGTCCGGCCATTCCGGCGGTACGGGCGCAAGTCCCCAATCCAGCATCAAGTTCGCGGGAACGCCATGGGAGATGGGCCTGGCCGAGGTCAACCAGGTGCTGACCTTGAACCGGCTGCGCCACCGCGTGCGGCTGCGCGTCGACGGCGGCCTGAAATCAGGCCGCGACATCGTCATCGCGGCGATGCTGGGCGCGGAGGAGTTCGGTATCGGCACGGCGTCCCTGGTGGCCATGGGATGCATCCTCGTCCGGCAGTGCCATTCCAACACCTGTCCCGTCGGCGTCTGCACGCAGGACCCCGCGCTGCGCGAAAAGTTCACGGGCACGCCGGAAAAGGTGGTCAATCTGTTCAGCTTCGTTGCCGAGGAAGTGCGGGAAATCCTGGCTTCGCTGGGTGTCCGGTCCATCGAGGACGTGGTCGGGCGCACGGACATGCTGACCCAGGTCAGCCGCGGCAGCCCCCACCTCGACGATCTCGACCTCAACCCGCTGCTTGTCCAGGCCGATTCGGGCGACGCGCCGCGCTTCTGCACGTTGGAGGGCCGCAACGAAGTGCCAGACACGTTGGACGCACAGATGATCGAGGATGCCCGTGCCGTCTTCGACGACGGCGAGAAAATGCAGCTCACCTACAACATTCGGAATACGCAACGGGCGATCGGCGCGCGGCTTTCGTCGCACCTCGTGCGGCGTTTCGGCATGGCGGGCCTGCAACCCGGACACCTCACCGTGCGTCTGCGCGGCTCCGCCGGGCAGTCCCTGGGCGCATTCGCCGTGCAGGGTCTCAAGCTTGAGGTGTTCGGGGACGCCAACGATTACGTCGGCAAGGGACTGTCCGGCGGCGACATCGTGGTCCGGCCGACGATGTCCAGCCCTCTCGTGTCCAACGAGAACGTCATCGTCGGAAATGTCGTTCTATACGGCGCGACGGGAGGGACGTTGTTCGTCGCAGGTCAGGCCGGCGACCGGTTCGCGGTTCGCAATTCAGGAGCCGTCACGGTCGTCGAGGGCTGCGGGGACAATGGCTGCGAGTACATGACTGGCGGCGTCACCGTGATACTCGGCCCGGTCGGCGACAATTTCGCCGCGGGCATGACCGGCGGCCTCGCCTTCGTGTACGACGCCTTGGAGACCCTGCCCGCCCGCATCAACGCCGACAGCGTCATCTACCAGAGACTGGACTCGGCGCATTGGGAGAATCATTGCCGGGACCTGATCGGCCGGCATGCCCGGGCGACCCAGTCGGCGTTCGCCCAAAAGCTGCTGGCGGAGTGGGAGGCCGAAGTCGGTCATATCTGGCAGGTTTGCCCGGTCGAGATGGTGAACCGCCTGGACCATCCGTTGAGCGACCGGGTGGCCGCTGCGACGGCCTGACGGGGAACCGTCCGTCGCCCGGACCGTATCGGCGCAGCGTGCGCAAGCTCTTTCACATCTGGCTCTCGCCGTTTTGCCGCAAGGTCCGGCTGGTGCTGGAGGAGAAACGTCTCGAATACGAGATGGTCGTCGAGCCGGTCTGGGAACGGCGGGAGGAGTTTCTGAGCCTCAACCCTGCGGGGCTGGTGCCTGTCTTCGTCGACACGGACGGCGCGGTGGTGTCCGAAAGCGACGCGATCTGCGAATACCTCGAGGAAACGCGCCCCGAACCGGCGTTGATTTGGGGAACCCCGCGCGAGAAGTCCGAAATCCGCCGGCTGGCGCACTGGTTCGATCTCAAGTTTCATGGCGAGGTCACTCGCCATCTGCTGAACGAAAAGGTGATGAAACGGTTCATGGGCATGGGCGAGCCCGACTCCGGCGCGTTGCGAGCCGCCTACCACAACATCGCCCACCATCTGGACTACATCGCCTATCTGACCGACCGGCGCCGCTGGCTCGCCGGGAGCGACCTGAGCCTCGCCGACCTCACGGCCGCCGCCCACCTGTCCTGTCTCGACTACCTCGGAGACGTGCCGTGGGAGGACCATGCCCAGGCCAAGGACTGGTATGCCCGCGTCAAGTCCAGGCCGTCCTTTCAAGGTCTGCTGGTGGATCATATTCCGGGATTGCCGCCGCCGAGGCACTACGGCAATCTGGATTTCTAGACGCGTCGTGGGGCGACGGAACCGTCGGGGAATGGCCACGGGAACATGGACGCGCTTCTGCACGATCCGGTCGCGGCAGGCGCGGAAATTCGCGCACGGGCGCTTGAGGAGGGGTTCGATGCCGTCGGTATCGTGGCTCCCGAGGGCGTCGGGGACGCGGGGGACCGCCTGCGGGACTTCGTGGGTCGGGGCTGGCACGGCGACATGGCATGGCTGGCCGCCAAGGCCGACCTGCGTGCCCATCCCCGGTCGCTTTGGCCCGAGGTCAAGTCGGTCGTCGTGGTCGGCGTGAACTACGGCTTTCCCGGCGATCCGCTCGAGTTGCTCGACCGGCCCGATGTCGGGTCCGTCTCCATCTATGCCCGGGGACGCGATTACCACGACGTCGTGGGGTCCAGACTCAAGCGTCTCGCACGATGGATGTCCGAACGGCACTCGGCGGAGGTGAGGGTCTTCGTCGACACTGCGCCGGTTCTGGAGAAGCCGTTGGCCGCGGGCGCTGGTATCGGCTGGCAAGGCAAGCATACCAATCTGGTCTCCCGGGAGCTGGGATCGTGGTTGTTCCTGGGAGAAATCTTCACGACGCTGAAACTCGCGCCGGACCGCGCCGAGACCGATCACTGCGGGTCCTGCCGAAGCTGCCTCGACATATGCCCGACGGCGGCCTTCCCGGCGCCCTATCGCCTCGACGCCCGACGCTGCATCTCCTATCTGACCATCGAGCACAAGGGCGCCATTCCCGCGGAGTTCCGGAAAGCCATCGGCAATCGTATATACGGGTGCGACGACTGCCTGGCCGTTTGCCCCTGGAACAAGTTCGCGCGCGCGTCCAGGGAGGCTGCGTTCCTGCCGCGCGCCGAGTTGACTGCTCCGCGCCTCGCCGACTTGGCGCGGCTGGACGATGCCCGGTTCCGGCGCGTATTCTCGCGATCCCCCATCAAGCGTACGGGGCGCGACCGGTTCGTCCGCAACGTCCTGATCGCGCTCGGCAACAGCGGCAGCGAGCAGACCGTCCCGGTCGTCGAGGCCTGCCTCCGCGACCCGTCGCCCTTGGTGCGCGCCGCCGCCGTCTGGGCATTCCGGGAACTTGTCGGCGAGGAGAGGTTCGGCGCGAAACGCGGCGAGCTTCGTCCGGCGGAACGCGACCCCGAAGTGCTGTCGGAATGGGATGGGACGGCCGGATGAACGACGCGCACTACCGGCGTCCGAGAGCCTCGATCATCTTCTTCGCGGCGACGGCCTCGGAGCTCTCCGGCGCCACCTCGACCACGCGCCGCCAGTCCGCGCGAGCGCCTTCGGGGTCGTTCCCGAGGCGTCTGAGCGCGCCGCGCTCCAGCAAGGCGGGGACGTGGTCGGAGTTCAGCGAGACTGCGCGCTCGGCGTCGGCGAGCGCGCCCTCAACGTCGCCCAGCTTCCGGCGGACCCGGGCACGGAAGGCGTGGGCGTCGGCGCTCTCCGGATCGAACCCGACCGCCGCGTCGAGGTCCCTCGCGGCGGAGCGAAGGTCCCGGAGGTCCATGGCCGAGAGGGCTCTGTCGACGAAGTATTCGGCCGTGCCCGGCTTGAACTCCAGCGCCTTGGTGAAGAGTTGCCTGGCCCGCGCGGGATCTCCCGCGAGCATCCAGCCGTGTCCGGCCTGCGCCAGGACCTCGGCGATCCCGGCCGATTCGTTGAAGTCGTCCGACTTCCGCATCTTGTGGGCGACGGTTTCCAGCCGCTCGGCCCCGTACTTGTGCTGTCCCATGCGGACGAGCGCGAGACCGGCGCAGTGCGCGGCCGGAATACCCCCGCCCATGAAGCGCCAGAACGCTGCCGTGTCGAACGCCCCGCGCGGATCGCTATCGATTTTCGCGATACACTCCGCATAGCGCTCCCTGTCGACCGCGGCCGTCGCGGGGCCGACGAGCGCGCCGGCGGCGCAGACGCACGCCATCCCGACGGCGACGGCTCCCGCGGACCACCGCCGCCATAAGCGCGTTCGATTGCCCGCGATTGGCATGGCCGCAAGAGTCGGGTAGATCGGGAACGGGCGCAAGCCCCGGCCCCCGAGGATGGACCGCTCTCCGTGACGAACGACAAGGCCCTGTTCTGTTTCGGCCTCGGCTACACGGCCCGGGCGTTGGCCGCGTCGCTTCGACCCGAGGGCTGGACGGTCTCCGGGACCTCGAGGCGCGGCGGGTCCCGTGCCGGATCCGACCCGGAAGGGACGGCGACGCACGCCTTCGACCGGCGCCGTCCCTTGCCCCGGCCGGCGCGGACGTTGGCGGGCGTCACGCACGTGCTCGTCTCAGTGCCTCCCGATCCGGAGGGCGATCCCGTTCTCGACCGCCACGGCCCCGACATCGGGTCGATCCCGTCCCTGTCCTGGGTCGGCTACCTCTCCACGGTCGGGGTTTACGGCGACCGGCGCGGCGGCTGGGTCGACGAGACATCGGAGTGCCGCCCCACCACCGAACGGGGCATCCGCCGCGCGGCGGCCGAGCGGGCCTGGCTGGACCTGAGCCGGCGCGGGAGCGTTCCGGTGCACGTCTTCCGTCTGGCGGGTATCTACGGACCCGGGCGGAATCCGGTCGACGCGGCCCGGCAGGGAACGGCTCGGCGAATCGTCAAGCCCGGTCAGGTCTTCGGCCGCGCGCACGTAGCGGATATCGTCCGCGTCCTGCGCGCCTCGATGGAGCGGCCCGATCCCGGCGCCGTCTACAACGTCTGCGACGACGAGCCGGCGCCGCCGCAGGACGTCGTCTCCTTCGCGTACGGTCTGGCGGGACGCGAGGCGCCGCCGCCGGTCCCGTTCGACGAGGCGGACCTCACCGAACTGGGACGGTCCTTCTACGCGGAGTGCCGGCGGGTCCGGAACGACCGCATCAAGAACGACCTCGGCGTGACGTTGCGGTACCCGGACTACCGTGTCGGCCTGTCCGCGCTCGCCGCGGCCTGACCTCCTTCCACGACGCCCGCCAGCGCGTCGACCGTCCGGAGCAGGCGGGCGATGTCGCCGGGTTCGGACAATCGATGGTCGCCCTCTTTCACGAACGTGGCCTCGACATCGGCCCCTTGGTAGGCTTCGACGAGCGTCAGCGCGCGGCGCCAGGGAACGTCGGGGTCGTTCATGCCCTGAAGGATCCGCAAGGGACAGGTCAGTCTCACGGGCTCCCGGAGGAGCAGGTGGTTTCGGCCTTCTTCGATCAGGCGGAGCGTGACGGCGCAGGGTTCGTCGCCGTAGTCCGAGGGCCGCAGATAGACGCCGTCGCGCCGGAGGGTTTCCCGTGTGCTCTCGTCGAACTCTGCCCACATCAGGTCCTCGGTGAAGTCCGGGGCCGGCGCGATGCCGAGAAGCCCCGCGATCCGCGCCGGGCGTGCCAGGGCGGCGAGCAGCATGATCCAGCCGCCCATGCTCGAGCCGACGACGATCTGGGGACCTTCGGTGAGGTGGTCGATGACCGTGACGGTATCGTCCTTCCAGCGGCCGATCGTCCCGTCCCGGAGCTCTCCGGACGAAGAACCGTGGCCGAAATAGTCGAAACGGACGAAGGCGCGGCCGGTGTCCCGGCAATGGGCGTCGAGCGCCACGGCCTTGGTCCCGGTCATGTCCGAGTTGAAGCCGGCGCAGAAGACGACGCCCGGCGACTTGCCGGTGTGCGCGCGATAGGCGATGGTGGCTCCGTCGGCCCGGGGGAGGATGCGCGGTTCGGCCATGTCGGACGCAACGGGACGGAGGGTTCGGGCGCTCCAATGACGGAAGCCGCAGCCGACTCTATCTCGCGTTTCGCGTCCGCGGAAGCGGCGTCCGCCGCCGGTGCCGGACGCGCGCTGCGGGCGCTGCAGGTCCTGCCGGCGCTGGAGCCGGGCGGCGTGGCGCGCGGCGCCGTCGACGTCGCGGTGGCGCTGGAGGAGGCGGGCGGGGCGTCGTTCGTCGCCTCGGCGGGCGGGCCGCTCCTCCGCGACCTGGAGAGGCGGGGTGTCCGCCACGTCGCCCTACCGCTCGATTCGAAGAACCCGTTGGTCATGTACCGCAATGCCCGGAGGCTGGCGGCGGTCGTGCGCGCCAACGGTATCGGTATCGTGCACGCCCGCTCGCGGGCGCCGGCGTGGAGCACGCATTTCGCGGCGCGACGGACCGGCGCCCGCTTCGTGACGACGTTTCACGGCGCCTACAACGGCATCGCCGGTCCGAAGCGGCTCTACAACTCCGTCATGGCGCGGGGCCGCCGCGTGATCGCTATCTCGGACTTCATCGCCCGTCACGTCAGGGACGTCTACCGCGTCGATCTCGAACGCCTCGTGACCATCCCGCGGGGCATCGACGCGGGAATCTTCGATCCCGCGAGCGTCGGCGCGGCGCGGGTCGTTCGACTGGCCGGCGCCTGGCGCCTGCCCGACAGCCTTCCCGTCGTGATGCTTCCGGGCAGGCTGACCCGATGGAAGGGTCACGCCGTGCTGATCGAGGCGCTCGCCCGGCTGAAGCGCCGCGACCTCTGTTGCGTGCTGGTGGGTTCCGACCAGGGCCGCGCGCGCTATCGCCGCGAGCTGGAGCGGCTGACGGCGTCCCTCGGGCTGGGAAGCGTGGTCCGGATCGCCGATCACTGCCGCGACATGCCGGCCGCCTACATGCTGGCCGACGTGGTGGTCTCCGCGTCCACGGATCCGGAAGCGTTCGGCCGGGTCACGGCGGAGGCGCAGGCCATGGGCCGGCCGGTGGTCGCGACCGTGCACGGTGCCTCCCGCGAAACCATCGTTCCGGGCGAGACGGGATGGCTGGTGCCGCCGGGCGATCCGGAGGCGCTGGCCCGCGCCCTCGACCGGGCCCTGGGCATCGGCGCGGACAGGCGGTACGTCCTCGCGGCGCGGGCGCGCCGCCACGTGAGGGAGAATCTGACCGTGGAGCTCATGTGCGGGCGGACCCTGGCCGTGTACGAGTCGCTCATGGGCGAAGCGCCGATCCCGGCATGACCGGCGGGGGGCGCCGCCGTCCGGCGACGCCGCCGTCCTTGACAGCGGACCCGCCACACCTATGTTTCGCCTGCCGGCGCGGGGCGCGGGCCAACGCGGGGATTCGGGATGGTCGCGCTGACGCTGCCGGACGGACGGGTCTTGCGATACGACGAGGCGCCGGACGGTGCCGGCGTCGCGTCGGACATCGGGCCTGGACTCCCCCGGGCGGCCCTGGCGGTCCGGGTGAACGGCGAGCTCCGGGACCTGTCCCGCACCCTGGAAGAGGACGCGGAGATCTCCATCTTCACGCTGGATGATGACGACGAGCCGGTGCTGGACCTGCTGCGCCACGATGCGGCGCATGTCCTGGCCGAGGCGGCGAAGGAGCTGTATCCCGAGATCCAGGTCACCATCGGGCCGGCGGTCGCCGATGGCTTCTATTACGACTTTTCCCGCGAAGAGCCCTTCACGCCGGAAGACCTCGAGGCCATGGAAACCCGCATGCACGAGATCGTCGACCGGGACGAGAAAGTGGCGCGGGAGGTCTGGGAACGCGACGCGGCCATCGAGCTGTTCACGTCGATGGGCGAGCACTACAAGGCGGAGATCGTCTCCGAGATACCGGATGGCGAGTCGATCACGCTCTACCGGCAGGGCGGTTTCGTCGACCTTTGCCGGGGTCCTCACCTGCCATCCACCGGAAAGCTCGGCCACGCTTTCAAGCTGACGAAGCTTGCGGGCGCCTACTGGCGGGGCGATTCGCGCAACGAGATGCTGCAGCGCGTCTACGGCACGGCGTGGCGCGACGGCAAGGAGCTCAAGGCTTACCTGCGCCGGCTCGAAGAAGCGGAACGCCGGGACCACCGCCGGCTGGGGCGGGAACTGGGTCTGTTCCATTTCCAGGAAGAGGCCGCCGGCATGGCGTTCTGGCATCCCAAGGGTTGGACGCTGTACCGCGCCGTGGAAACCTACATGCGCCGCAGGCTCGCGGCCGCGGGCTATGTCGAGGTCAGGACGCCCCAACTCGTCGACCGCATGCTGTGGGAGTCCTCGGGCCACTGGGAGAAGTTCCGGGCGAACATGTATACCTCGGAGTCCGAGGATCGGATCTTCGCGCTCAAGCCGATGAACTGTCCTTGCCACGTCCAGATCTTCAATCAGGGCGTGAAGAGCTACCGGGAACTGCCGTTACGGATGGCGGAGTTCGGATCGTGCCATCGCTACGAACCCTCCGGTTCGTTGCACGGCTTGATGCGGGTGCGCGGCTTCGTCCAGGACGATGCCCATATCTTCTGCACCGAAGACCAGATCAACTCGGAAACCCGCCACTTCTGCGATCTGCTGACGAGCATTTATCGGGATTTTGGCTTCGAGCAGGTGCAGGCGCGGTTTTCGGACCGTCCGGAGGTTCGCGCCGGATCGGACGAGACCTGGGACAAGGCGGAAGCGGCGCTCAGGGACGCGGTGGAGGAAACCGGGATTGAGTACACGTTGAATCCGGGCGACGGCGCGTTCTATGGGCCGAAGCTCGACTTCGAGCTTACCGACGCCATCGGCCGGCAATGGCAGTGCGGCACGCTGCAAGTGGATTTCGTGCTGCCCGAGAGGCTGGATGCCGCGTACGTGGGCGAGGACGGCCGCCGCCACCGGCCGGTCATGCTGCATCGCGCCATACTCGGGTCCTTCGAGCGCTTTATCGGCATCCTCGTCGAACAGTACGCGGGCGTGTTTCCCTTGTGGCTGGCCCCGGTCCAGGTGGCCGTGACGACGATCACCCGGGACGGCGACGAATTCGCCGGCAAGGTGGCGGAGAGGCTGAGGTCGGAGGGATTGCGCGTCGTGCTCGATACCTCGGCGGAAAAGATCAACTACAAGGTGCGTGTGCACAGCCGCGCCAAGGTTCCCGTCATCGTCGCGGTGGGCAAACGGGAAGCGCGGGATGGCAGCGTGTCCGTCCGGCGCCTTGGATCGCGGGAGCAACAAAGTCTTGCGCTGGACGAGGCCGTGGCTAGACTCGGCGAGGAAGCGCGCGCTCCCGGGGCCTGAGTCGGCGCCGGAGCGTTGGTGGCGTGTGATCGCGCACGAAATTGCCACTTTGGGCCGCCGGGAATGGGGAAGACGACCGGACCGGCGGCACGGTGGGGAATGTTGGAGGCCCTTAGATCGTAAGAAGACCCATAATGGCACCGCCGACCCGCGAAGGGCCGCGTGTCAACGACATGATCGATGTTGCCGAGGTGCGGCTCATCGATCAAACCGGCGAAAACCTTGGAGTGCTGAACGTCGAAAGGGCGCTCGAACTGGCGGAACAGGCAGGGCTCGATTTGGTGGAGCTCTCTCCGAACGCCGCGCCGCCCGTCTGCAAGATCCTCGATTTCGGCAAGTACAAGTACGAAGCGCAAAAGAAGAAGAACATTGCGCGCAAGAAGCAGAAAACCATCGAGGTCAAAGAGATCAAGATGCGGCCGGGGATCGAGTCCCACGACTACGACGTCAAGATGCGCTCGATCCAGCGGTTCATCAACGAAGGCGACAAGGTCAAGGTGACCCTGCGCTTTCGCGGACGCGAAATGGTTCATCAGGACCGCGGACTGGTGGTGCTGGAGCGCGTCCGCGAGGAATTGGACGAGATCGCCAAGGTGGAGCAATTCCCCAAGATGGAGGGACGGCTCCTGACGATGGTCATGGCGCCGAAATAGGCTCGCGGTTGGGAGCGGGCCGTTCCGCTCTCCAGGCCGCGGAGCGCTTGCATCGGCAAGGGGCAGTGGCTATAAAGCCACGCCACGGCGGCGGCATATTCCGGTCGTGCCGTCGTGTGCCGTTCCGGACGGTTCGCGGAGAGGGCGGTTGCCAAAGCTCAAGACCAAGAGCGGCGCCAAGAAGCGGTTTCGGCTGACCGCTAAGGGCAAGGTCCGCATGAATCAGTCCGGTAAGCGCCACGGCATGATCAAGCGCACCAACAAGCAGATCCGCAACCAGCGGGGTACCGCGATCATGTCCGAGTCCGACGCCAGGGTCGTGCGCAAGTTCATCCCCTACGCCTGAGGAGGTCTCCGGTGGCTCGCGTCAAGCGGGGCGTCACCAAACACGCCCGCCACAGAAAGATACTCAAGCAAGCCAAGGGCTATCGCGGTCGTGGTCACGCTTCGTATCGTGTCGCCCTCGAACGGGTCGAGAAGGCGTTGCAGTACGCCTATCGGGACCGGCGCAACCGCAAGCGCGTCTTTCGCGCCCTGTGGATTCAGCGTATCAATGCCGCCGCCCGGTTGCATGGTTTGACGTACGGCCGATTTATGAACGGCCTCAGGCTCGCCGGCATCGAGGTGGACCGGAAGATTCTCGCCGATCTCGCGGCGCGCGAGCCGGAGGCCTTCAAGGCGCTGGCCGAGCAGGCGGAAACCGCGCTCGCCAGGGCCTCCTGAAGCGGGTTCCCCCGGACATCCGGAGCGACCGGTCGAACAGCCGAGGAGGGGCCCCGAAGTCGGCCCCTTTTTTTGTGAGCGGGAACATGCAGGACATCGACGAACTCGCGGCCGAACTCCGTACGGATATCGAGACGGCCGGCAGCTTGGAGGATCTCGAGGCCGTCCGCGTGCGCGCCTTGGGCCGCAAGGGGGCGATCACCTCCCTGATGAAGGGGCTCGGCGCCATGGAGCCCGGGGAGCGCCGTTCCGCGGGCGCGGCGCTCAACGCCCTCAAGGACGAGATCGCCGCGGCTGTCGAAGGCCGGCGGATCCGGTTGCGGGATCTCGCCCTCGCCGAACGGCTCGAGACCGGGGGTCTCGACGTCACGTTGCCGGTCCGCGTCGAGGCGCGCGGCCGCATTCATCCCGTCAGCCAGGTGGTCGACGAGATCGTCGCCATCTTCGCGGACATGGGATTCGCCGTGGCGGAGGGTCCCGACATAGAGGACGACTTCCACAACTTCACCGCGCTCAACATCCCGCCCGAACATCCCGCGCGGCAGATGCACGACACGTTCTATCTCGAGGCGGAGCGGGACGGCGCTCCCCTCGTCCTGCGGACGCATACGTCTCCCGTGCAGATCCGCCACATGCGATCAACGCCGCCCCCCTACCGCATCATCGCGCCGGGACGAACGTTCCGCCGGGATTCCGACATGACGCACACGCCCATGTTCCATCAGGTGGAGGGGCTCGCCATCGGCCACGATGTCCACATGGGGCATCTCAAGGGCTGCCTCGAGGAGTTCGCCCGCGTCATGTTCGGGGACGACGACCTGCGCATGCGGTTCCGGCCCAGCCACTTTCCCTTCACGGAGCCCTCGGCGGAGGTCGACATCGGCTGCTCCCGCGAGCGGAACGAGTTGAGGATCGGCGAGGGCGACGACTGGCTCGAAATTCTGGGCTGCGGGATGGTCCACCCCGATGTCCTGGCGAACGTGGGCCTCGACCCGGACGAGTGGCAGGGCTTCGCGTTCGGCATGGGAATCGATCGGATCGCCATGCTGAAATACGGCATCCCGGATCTGCGCGCGTTCTTCGAGTCCGATCTCCGGTGGCTGAGGCACTACGGCTTCGCCCCGTTCGACGTGCCCACCCTCGCGGGAGGGCTGGCACGATGAAGTTCACCCTCTCCTGGCTCAAGGATCATCTCGAGACGGACGCGCCGGTCGGACGGATCGCCGATACGTTGACGGCCATCGGTCTCGAGGTTGAGGAGGTCGTGGACAAGGCTGCGGGCCTCGCTCCGTTCACCGTGGCGCGCGTCGTCGAGGCGCGCCCGCACCCGGGCGCGGACCGGCTTCGCGTCTGCACCCTCGACACCGGAACCGAGACCCTCGACGTGGTGTGCGGCGCCCCCAACGTGCGCACGGGCATGAAGGGCGTGTACGCGCCTGCGGGAACGACCCTTCCGGGCAGCGGCATGAAGCTCGAGACGGCCAGGATCCGGGGCGTGGAGAGTCAGGGCATGCTGTGCTCCGAACGGGAGATGGGGCTGTCCGACGAGCACGAGGGAATCATCGAGCTCCCGGACGATGCGCCGGTCGGAGAGCCATTCGCCCGCGTCGTGGGGCTCGACGATCCCGTGATCGAGATCGCCATCACGCCCAACCGCCAGGATTGCCTGGGCGTGCACGGGATCGCGCGGGACCTCGCGGCGGCGGGGCTGGGGACGTTGAAGCCGCTGCGGATCGCGCCCGTTCCCGGCGGGTTCGAGAGCCCCGTCGGTGTCGAGCTTCGCTTCGATCCCGAGACGCGGGATGCCTGCCCGATGTTCGTCGGCCGCTATGTCCGGGGCGTCAGGAACGGTCCGAGCCCCCGGTGGCTGCGGGACAGGCTGGAGGCCATCGGACTCCGGCCGATCTCGGCGCTGGTCGACGTGACGAACTTCATCACGTTCGACCTGTCCCGCCCCCTTCACGTATTCGACGCGGATACGCTGTCGGGAGGGATTCACGTGCGTCTCGCCAGGGACGGGGAAACGGTCGCGGCGCTCAACGACAGGTCGTACACCCTCGATTCCGGGGTCACGGTGATCGCCGACGACGACGGCGCGCTGGCGCTCGGCGGTGTCATCGGGGGCGAGTCGTCGGGCTGCACGGAGCGGACCGCCAACGTGTTCATCGAGGCGGCGCTCTTCGATCCGCTGCGGACGGCGGCCACGGGACGCCGCCACGCGATCGATTCGGACGCGCGCTACCGGTTCGAGCGGGGCGTCGACCCCCAGTTCGTGCGCGACGGCATGGAAGCCGCCACGCGCATGATCCTGGATCTGTGCGGCGGCGAACCGAGCGAGATCGTCGTCGCCGGCGACCCGCCCGACTGGCGGCGCGAGGTCACGCTTCGTCCCGGCCGCGTGCGCCGTCTGGGCGGCGTCCACGTGCCGCGAACCGAGGCCCGGAGAATTCTCGAGACCCTGGGGTTCGGCGTGGAGTTCGCCGGCGGCGGTATGAAGGCCGCCGTTCCGCCATGGCGGACGGACGTCCGCGGCGAAGCCGACCTCGTGGAGGAGGTGACGCGCATCCACGGTTTCGACGCGATTCCGTCGGTGCCCCTGGCCAATCCCTTCCCCGTCGCGCGGGCGGTGCTGACCGCCGCCCAGCGGCGGGGGCGGGACGCGAGGCGCATCCTCGCGGGCAGGGGCCTGATGGAGGCGGTGACCTGGTCGTTCACGTCGTCCCGGTTGGCCGGGCATTTCGGCGATCCGTCATCCGGCCTCAATCTGGCCAACCCCATCGCCAGCGACCTCGACGTGATGCGTCCCGGTCTCCTGGCGAATCTGCTGGCCGCGTGCAAGAGGAACGTCGATCGTGGCGAGAGCCAGATCGCGTTGTTCGAGGTCGGCGCCGTCTACGCCGGCGTGACGCCCGACGCCCAGCACGCCGTGGCCGCGGGACTGCGGCGCGGCCGGGACGCTGCGCGCCACTGGTCGGGCGAGGGCCGGGACGTCGATGCCTACGACGCAAAGGCTGACGCCTTGGCGGTGCTCGAGGCCGTCGGCGTGCCGACGGCCGCGGTGCGGACGATCGCCGGCGGGCCGGCCTGGTATCACCCGGGCCGCTCCGGAACGCTCAACCTGGGTCCCAAGGCCGTGCTGGCCGATTTCGGCGAGGTCCATCCCCGGATACTCGACGATCTCGGCGTGGAAAGCACTCTGGTGGCATTCGAGGTGTTCCTCGACGCCGTGCCGGAGCCGAAGGGACGGAAGGGGCACACGCGGCCGCGGCTGGACGTTTCCGACCTGCCCGCCGTTGATCGCGATTTCGCCTTTCTCGTCGATTCGGACGTTCCCGCGGACGATCTCGTCCGGGCGGCCGCCTCCGCCGACAAGAAGTTGATCTCCGACGTCTCCGTCTTCGACGTGTTCGAAGGCGGCGCGCTCGAGGCCGGGCGGAAATCCCTGGCGATCGGGGTTCGCCTGCGACCGGCGGAACGGACTTTGACCGAAGCGGAGATCGAAGCCGTTTCCGCCAGGATCGTCGCCGCCGTCGAGAAGGCGACCGGTGGCCGGCTGCGAAGCTGAACCGGATCATGGCGCCGACGGGAGTCGCGGCGGACCCGCGGAATCCGGAAGGGTTCACCCGACTTCGTTTGCCGGGTCCCTTCGTGGACGTCAACGGCCCGATTCTGGCGAGCTTCAGCGAAGACCGGCTGCGACTCGGGCTCCGCCTCGAAGGCCGCCACTGCAACGCCGCGGGCATCTGCCACGGCGGCATGCTGGCGACTTTCGCGGACGTCCAGATCGCCATCGGTATCGTGGTGCAGTCCGGCCTGCGCGCGTTCCTGCCCACCGTCAGCCTCTCCGTGGACTTCGTCGCGCCCGGCCGCGCCGGGGATTGGGTCCAGGGGGAGACCGAGGTCATCCGCGTCTCGCGCAACCTCGCCTTTGGATCGTGCATCCTGAGCGCAGGCGGTGCCGCGCTGGCGAGGGCGAGCGCCGTCTACAAGGTTCCGGGCCGGGAGGACCCGCGCTTCGCCCTCCACCGACTGCTCCCCGACGCCTGACCCGCACCGGCGCGGAGGCCGGGGCCGCGACGCCCGTGCGGGGGATCAGCCCGCATCGGCGCGCAGGACTTCGATGAAGGCCTCCTGGGGGATCTCGACTCGCCCGAACCGGCGCATGCGTTTCTTGCCGGCCTTCTGCCTTTCCAGGAGCTTGCGTTTCCGGGTGACGTCGCCGCCGTAGCACTTCGACAGGACGTCCTTGCGCAGCGCCGGGATCGTCTCCCGGGCGATGATCCTGCCGCCCACGGCCGCCTGGATGGGGACCTTGAAGAGCTGGCGCGGGATGAGTTCCTTGAGCTTTTCGCACATGGCCCGGCCGCGGGACTCGACGTTGGACCGGTGCGCGATGACGAAGAGCGCGTCGACGGGCTCTGCGTTGACCAGGATAGACATCTTGACCAAGTCTCCCTGGAGATAGCCGTCGATCCGATAGTCGAAGCTCGCGTATCCGCGGCTGACGGACTTCAGGCGGTCGTAGAAGTCGAACACGACCTCGTTCAGGGGCAGCCGATAGGCGACGACGGCGCGCCGGCCCGAATACGTCAGGTCCGTTTGCTCGCCCCGCCGGTCCTCACAGAGCGCAAGCACGCCGCCGAGGTACTCGTCCGGCACCATGATCGTAGCGCCGATCCACGGTTCCTCGATCCGGTCGATACGGACCGGGTCGGGCAGGTCCGCCGGGTTGTGAAGCTGGAGGGTCCCGCCGTCGGTCAGATGGACGTTGTAGACCACCGACGGCGCCGTCGTGACGAGCTCCAGATCGAATTCGCGTTCGAGCCGTTCCCGGACGATCTCCAGGTGAAGCAGGCCTAGGAATCCGCAGCGGAAACCGAATCCCAGCGCCGCCGACGTCTCGGGCTCGAACGCGAAGCTGGCATCGTTCAGGCGAAGCTTCGCGAGGCTCTCCCGAAGGCGCTGATAGTCGGCCGTGTCGACCGGAAAGAGGCCGGAGAACACGACCGGGACGCTGGGCTTGAAGCCGGGCAAGGGATGCGGCGTGGGGCGACCGCTGCCGGTGATGGTGTCGCCCACGCGCGTGTCGGCGACCTCCTTGATGCCCGCCGTGATGAACCCGATCTCTCCGGGTCCCAGCCGGTCGATGTCCGTGCGCTTGGGGGTGAACACCCCGACCCGCTCCACCGTGTGCCGGGTGTCGGCGGCCATCATCCAAACGCGCTGACCCTTGCCCAGGGTTCCCTCGGCGACCCGCACCAGGATGACGACCCCGAGATACGGGTCGTACCAGGAGTCGACGAGCAGGGCCTTGAGGGGGGCGTCCGGGTCTCCCTCCGGCGGCGGCAGCGTCTTCACCACGGTTTCGAGCAGCTCGACGACGCCATCTCCGGTCTTACCGGACACCAGCAGGGCGTCCGAGGAGTCGAGCCCGATGACGTCCTCGATCTGCCGCGCGACGCGCGCCGGCTCGGCCGCCGGCAGATCGGTCTTGTTCAGGGCGATGACGATCTCGTGATCCGCGTCGAGTGCCTGATAGACGTTGGCCAGGGTCTGCGCCTCGACCCCTTGGCTGGAATCGACGAGAAGCACCGAACCCTCGCAGGCCGCCAGGCTTCGGCTGACCTCGTAGGTGAAGTCGACATGGCCCGGCGTGTCCATGAGATTGAGCTGGTAGCGCCGGCCGTCCCGGGCGGCGTAGGCGAGGCGAACGGTCTGTGCCTTGATGGTGATGCCGCGCTCGCGCTCGATGTCCATCGAATCGAGCACCTGGTCGCGCATCTCCCGGTCCGCGAGCCCGCCGCAGTGCTGGATCATGCGGTCCGCCAGGGTGGACTTGCCGTGATCGATATGTGCGATGATGGCAAAATTGCGGATGAGCGCGGGATCGGTCATCGGCGCGCTTGTATCATTGGCGACTCCGGGTGCCAAGACGCGGCCCGGCGCCGGCGTGGATACGTTCGGACGGGAAGGGACGGTATGACCTCCATGGATTTGTCACGGGAAGAGATGGAACGGTACGTGATCCGCTACCGGGATTTGCCCAACCGGATTTCTCCGGTCCGGCTCCTCGACATGGCGTTGCCGCGGTTCGAGCGCAAGCGGTATCCGGTGACGGGACGGTCGGCGGAGCAAAGCTGGTCGGACAAGCGGGTCGGCGAGGTGGAGGCGTTCAACATCAACTTCGTGTCGTGCGAGGCCGGCCACGGCATCGGCGCGCACGCGCACGATTCGGAGGAGGCGTTCGTCGTCCTGACCGGGCGCTGGAGCGTCAACTTCGGCGACGCCGGCGACCGGGAGGTCGAGCTCGAGCCCTTCGACATGATCGCGGTGCCGCCCAACGTCATGCACGGGGTCACCAACGTCTCGGACTCCGAGGCGTATCTGATCGCCGTCCAGGGCGCCCACCGCGGCGCCAAGATCCGATGGTCGTCGCGGGTCGTGGAGGAGGTGCGGGCCCTGGGACAGGACGCGAACGCCGTGGAACACCCGGGATATGCCGGAGACCGCGCCTGAGGCGCCCCCTCCCTTGCTCTCCTCCCCCTGCCAGGGCGGAGGAGAGCAAGGGAGGGTTGGGTGGGAGTGTTTTTCGGCTTGTTCCGCGCGTCGAACCGGAATCGCCCTAGAGGGGCCCGGCCGACACCCGGCGGTCGCGTCTGCGGCAGAGAAAGGCGAGCGCGGGTCCGAGGACGCCGAAGGTGATCCAGGCCGGCCACTGGAGAATCGTGGAGATCACGGGATCCCAGACCGACGGATGGATGTAGCGCTGAACCACGGCCTGGGAGAGGTTGAGGCTCGCCGCGTCGATCTTGAACCAGAGGTAGCCGATGGCCAGTCCCTGGTACGCGCCGGCCTCGAGGGAGGCGAGGATCTCCGCTCCCGCCGCCATGAGCGCGGCCGCGGTGACGAGCCAGCCCAGGAGACGTCCGACGATCATGACGGCCGGCCCGGCGCGGCGAGGTCGTGGGCGAGACGGACATCGCCGATGGTATCCGCGATTCGCGACTCGATGTCGGGGAACTGGTAACGGATGTCCCGCGCGAGGCGGCTGCCGTCGGACTTCCGCAGGTTCGGGTACAGCGGAGCGTCCTCGGGGAACGAGATCTCCGCGTCCGGAAGGTGCTTGACGATCATGGCCGCGACTTCCTCCAGGCTGGCGGTCGTTCCGCCCGACACGTAGACCTCCCGCTCCAGGCCGTCCGCCAGGCACAGGCGTGCGAACATTTCCACAATATCGTCGACGTGGATGAGCGACGACGTCTGCCGCGGCGATTGCGTCGAGGCGAACCCGCCGTCGGTCGCGGCCCCGGCGATCATCCGCGACACCTCCGCGCTTCGCCCCGTCGTCCTGCCGTATCCGAAGACGGAGGCCGGCCTCAGCGCCCGCGTGTCGAGGCCGAAGCGCGCCGTGTACCGCCGCGCCAGGACCTCGTTCATGACCTTGGTATGGCCGTAGACGATGTAGGGGCGGACCTCGTCGTCCTCGTCGACGGGCCGGTCGCCGTAGTGCTCCTGGTCGTCGAAGACGGCCACGGAGCTGGCGTAGACGACGCGTTCCAGGCCCAGCCTCGCGGCCGCTTCGAAGACGTTCGCCGCGCCCATCACGTTGACGCGCATGGCGAGCCGCGGTTCGTCCTCGGTCACCGGAGGCAGCAGCCCCGCGAGGTGGACGACGCGGCGGACGTCGTGATCCCGGATCGCGGCGACGATGTCGTCCGGATGCGCGACATCGCCAGGAACGACGGCCGGCCGCGGCTCGTCGCCGAGGTCCGCGAACCGCCCCGCGTCCGGCGCGCAGTCCAGGCATACGACCCGCTGGCCCTTTGCCAGCAAGGCTCGCGCGACACGACCGCCGATGAAGCCGGTGCCGCCCGTGATCAGGACCGACAATGAACGCTCCCCCCTTCTCCTCCGGAAACACTAGAGCAATTTCCGGCCGGTTGGAATCGGCGGCCGGCGCCGCGGCTCCGGCGCCCTTCCGCGCCCCGCGCCCGGCATTGCAAAATGGCGGGCGCGGCCATAACGTGCCGCACGCTCTCGGGGAGGGGTGGCCGAGTGGTCGAAGGCGCGCGCTTGGAGAGCGCGTGTACGCTCGCGTACCGTGGGTTCGAATCCCACCCCCTCCGCCAGCCCGCTTCGCGCACCGCGCCGCGCGCCAAAACACCTTGGGCGGGGGGATGACGGACCATGACGACGCGCCCGCCGGCGGATGTCGGCGCCCGCCTCGACGAGGTGGACACGCCGGCCCTGGTCCTCGATCTGGACGCCTTCGAACGCAACCTCGCCCGCCTTGCCGAGGACGGCGGGCGCCTGGGCGTGGAGCTCAGGCCCCACGCCAAGAGCCACAAATGTCCGGCGATCGCCCGGCGGCAAATCGCGCTCGGCGCCGTCGGGGTGTGCTGCCAGACCGTCGGCGAGGCGGAGGCCATGGTGCAGGGCGGCATCGACGACGTGCTCGTCACCAACCAGGTGGTGGACAGGGCCAGGATCGTCCGCCTCGCCGCGCTCGCGGCCGAGGCGCGGATGGCGGTGTGCGCGGATCACCCGGGGAACGTGGAAGCGTTGAACGGCGCGGCGGGCGCGTTCGGCGTCCGGCTCGACGTGCTGGTGGAGGTGAACGTGGGCGCCGACAGGTGCGGGGTGGAGCCGGGGGAGCCGGCGCTGGCGCTCGCGCGGCAAATCGAGGCGCTGCCGAACCTGAGGTTCGCCGGCCTCCAGGCCTACCACGGCGCGGCGCAGCACATCCGCGGCTTCGCCGAGCGCCGGGGCGCCGCGCTTCGGGGCGCCGGGAAGGCGCGGGCGGCCAGGGAGCTGCTCGAAGGCGGCGGCGTCGCCTGCGGGCGGGTCACCGGCGCCGGGACCGGGACCTTCCCGTTCGAAGCCGAGAGCGGCGTCTACGACGAGATCCAGCCCGGGTCCTATGTCTTCATGGACGCCGACTACGGCCGCAACCTGGACGCGGACGGCGGCTTCGTCGGCGAATTCGAGAACAGCCTCCACGTGCTCGCCACCGTCGTCAGCGCGCCGCAGCCGGGGCGCCTCGTCGTCAACGCGGGCCTCAAGGCGTGCTCCGTCGATTCGGGGCTGCCCATCGTGGCCGGCGGCGCGGACGTCCGCTACGTCGGCGCGTCCGACGAGCACGGCAAGATCGAGCTGGGGAACGCCGCCCCGCGCTTCGACGTGGGCGACCGGCTCGAGCTCGTTCCCGGCCACTGCGACCCCACCGTGAACCTCCACGACTGGATCGTCTGCCGCCGCGCGGGACGCGTCGAGGCGGTGTGGCCGATCACGGCCCGCGGCGCCTTTTGAGCGTTCGGAGAACGAGCGTCATACGCGCCACGGCAAACTCCGTCGACGCTCTCCTCCGTCATGCCCGGAACAAGTCCGGCGGCCGGGACGAATTCGCACAGTTCGCACGGAGTCGGGCGGCCTTCCCCCCTTCCCCGCGGCTTGCGGGCAGCCCCTCCGTCGTCACCTCGTCTCGCCGATTCGGTCGAGGGCGATGCCCACGACTTCCCTGCCGCGCTCCCAGACCGCTTCCTTCCACGCCGCTTCGTCGGGGTCGTAGCAGTCCCTGAACTCGCGCACGATCCGCCGTCCGAGATCGCTGTTCCGGTCGCCGTGGAGGCGCAGCCAGGCGTTGGCGAGGGTGCAGCGCCGGATGTGCTCGCGGTCCCGGGTGCCGAACTCGAGGCCCACGGCGGCCCAGGCCAGCCCCGTCGCCGGCGGCCGGAATCCGGCCAGGAGGCTGCCCCTGGACCCGGCGTACGGGGTGTCGCCAGCCGTCGTGCTGTGCACCTGCGCGCCGTACCAGTCGAACAGCAGGTCGTAAACCGGTTCTCCGGGCCTGCTCGGCGTCATCAACTCGCCGTAGCCGTAGGGGCCGAGGCCCGTGTGCAGGTCGATCAGCACCGCCGAAGCCGCCCGAGCCAGACGGGCCGCGCAGACGCGTTCCAGGGTCCGGTTCGACCAGGTCTTGCCCTCGCCGCCGTAGTGGATGCTGCGGGGGTGGCGGTACTGCCCCTTGTGCATCGCCCGGCGGACCGGCACCTCGCCGTATTTCGCATTCAGGGCGGCGATCCCCGCCTTGTGCGCCGCGTAGGCCTCGTCGTCCCAGACCTCGGGCACGAGGACGTCGACGAGCTCCTCGAACAGGTCGTTTTCGGGGATACCGCCGCCCTCGTGGTCGACGAAATTCCGGTTGAGGTCGACGTTGTCCTCGTTCTCCCGCCGCAGCCACGCCATGCCGTGGGGATTGAGAGCGTGGACGAGCAGCAGGGCGCCGCCCGGTCCCGGCCTCGGCGCGTCCGGGTTCCGTAGCAGCCCCACCTGGATCGCCGACCCGGCGTACCCCTCCACGCCGTGGACTCCCGAGGTCACGACGACCGCGCCGGCAGCCGCGGGGTCCCCGATCCAGGCCGCGTCGCAGTAGAGCGCCTCCCCCTCGGGTCCGCGCTCCGGGTTGCGGTGGCTCTCGACGGCCGCGCCGGCGTCGCGGCACGCGGAGAGGAACTTCTCCCGCGCCTCGCCGTAGGTCGCCGAGAAGTATTCCGCCGTCATGTCTTTCCCGCCTTCCAGCCGGAACATCTTGCAATGTCGCGGCGAAGCTGTCATGGGGCGCCCCGTTCGTTTTCCGCCGGCGGAGCAGCGGGGTGCGCGGCCATGCCGAGGTCCTACCTGGAACGGGTTCTGCGCGCGAACGTCTACGACGTGGCGCGGGAGACGCCCCTCGAGCGGATGACCCTGCTGTCCGAGACGATCGGGCACAACGTGCTGCTGAAGCGCGAGGACCTGCAGCCGGTCTTCTCGTTCAAGATCCGGGGCGCTTACAACAAGATCGCCAACCTCGGCGGGGACGCGCGCGCCAACGGCGTGGTCTGCGCCTCGGCCGGCAACCACGCCCAGGGCGTGGCCTTCGCGGCGGCGGCGCTGGGCCTGAGAGCGGTCGTGGTCATGCCCACCACGACGCCGCGGATCAAGTCCGACGCCGTCGCGCGGCTCGGCGGAGACGTCATCCTCCACGGGATTTCCGTCGACGAGTCGTTCGCGCGCGCGCGCGCCGTCGCGGAGGACGAGGGCCTGGCCTTCGTCCACCCCTTCGAGGACGAGGACGTGATCGCCGGGCAGGGCACCATCGGCCTGGAGATCCTGCGCCAGCACGGCAACGGCATCGACGCCGTCTTCGTGCCGGTGGGCGGGGGCGGCCTGATCGCCGGCATCGCGGCCTACGTCAAGTCGCTGTGGCCGGACGTCAGGATCGTCGGCGTCGAGCCGGAGGACGCCGCCACCATGCACGCGGCCCTGGAGGCGGGGCGCCCGACGGAGCTGGACGAGGTGGGCCTGTTCGCCGACGGCGTCGCCGTGCGCGCCGTCGGCCGGGAGACCTACCGCATCGCGGCGGAATGCGTCGACGACATCGTCCTCGTCGGCACCGACGAGATCTGCGCCGCCATCCTGGACATCTACGAGGACACCCGCTCGATCGCCGAACCCGCCGGCGCCCTCGCGGTCGCCGGGCTGAAGGCTCATGCCGCCGCGCGGCGGACCCGCGGCGAGACCCTGATCGCCATCCTGTCCGGCGCCAACGTGAACTTCGATCGTCTGCGCCACATCTCCGAGCGCGCCGACATCGGGCGCGAGCGCGAGGCCCTGTTCGCCGTCACCATCCCGGAGCGACCCGGCAGCCTCCGGCAGTTCTGCGAGGTCGTCGGCGAGCGCTCGATCACCGAGTTCAACTATCGCTTCGCGGACAGCGAGGACGCGCAGATTTTCGTCGGTCTGGAGCTGCAGAGGGGACGCCGCGAACGCCGGGACCTGCTCGCCGCCCTGACCCGGGCGAGATTTCCTGTCGTGGACATGACCGACAACGAGCTCGCCAAGATCCACGTCCGCTACATGGTGGGCGGGCGCGGCGGCGGGGGCCTCGACGAGAAGCTCTACCGCTTCTTCTTTCCCGAACGGCCCGGCGCCCTGCTCGGCTTCCTGAACGAGATGGGTCAGCGCTGGAACATCAGCCTGTTCCACTACCGCAACCACGGGTCGGCCTACGGCCGCGTCCTGATGGGCTTTCAGGTGCCGGCGGACGGCGAGACGGAATTCCGGGAATTCCTCGAGAACGCGAATTTCCAGTACGTCGAGGAGACCGGGAACCCGGTCTACCGGGTGTTCCTCAAGTAGGTCCGTACCTTGAGCACCCCCCTCCCGCCCCTGCCAGGGGGGCGGGAGGGGGGTGGACGGCGCCGCGCTACACCTTCGGCATGATGTTCTCGGCGATCCGTTCGTGGGCCTCGACCCAGCGGCCGTACTCCTTGTAGACGGGCTCGAAGAGCACCATGCCGACGCCCATGTCCTTGAGGCGGCCCAGGTTCCCGACGATGCGGTCCTCGGAGCCCGTGAACATCACCTTGTACCGGGTGTCCGTCGCCTCGAAAGCCATGCGCGCGCGCAGGCAGATCGTCAGTTCGCCGTAGTCGCGGCCCCGCCGCTCGCACCCCTCCTTCAGCGCCGCGATTCCGTCTTCCAGCATCTCGAAGGTCGCGTTCGACGGCAGCCAGCCGTCGCCTTGCGCGACCACCCGGCGCAGCGCCGGTTTCGACGTGCCGCCGATCAGGATCGGGATGCGCCCGTTCACGGGCTTGGGCTGGAAGCCGACCTCGGGGATCCGGAAATACGTCCCCTGGAAGCTCGCCCTCTCCCGCGACCACAGGACGCGCATCACGTCGATAGCCTCGGTGCACCAAGCGCCCCGCTCGGCGAACGGCTGGCCCAGCAGGGTGATCTCCTCCTCCATCCAGCCGACGCCCGCGCCGAGGATGACGCGCCCGCCCGTGAGATAGTCGATGGACGCCAGTTGCTTGGCGACGAGCACGGGATGCCGGTGGGGGAGGACAAGGATCGCCGTCGCCACCTTGATGCGCTCCGTCGCGGCGCCGACGACGGACATGGCGATGATCGGATCGACGATGATCCCTTCCTTGGGAAACGGGAAATGGCCGTCGGCGGAGCCCTTGTAGACGGGCGCGATGTCGTAGGGGATGACGACGTGGTCGCTGGCGAACAATGCGTGGAAGCCCAGCGCCTCGGCCTTCCTGCCGAAGCCGGACAGGTTCTCCGGCGTCGCGTGCTCTTCCATCATGGGCATGAGTGCTGCGTATTTCATGGCGCTCTCGGCCTCCCTGGTTGCGTTCGCGCGTCCCGCCTCACCCGCGCACGATCTCCGCCTCGTGCCGGACGGGGAAATTGACGGACCGGGCGACGAAGCACATGGCGTTCGCCTTTTCGTGCAGGCGCTCCGCCGTCTCCGGATCGCTGCCGGGCGCGATCGCGATCCGGGGCCTCAGCGTCACGCTCGTGAACTCGCCGGAGCCGTCCGGATTGGCCCGCATCGTCCCTTCCGCGGTGTCCTCGTAGGCCGTCACCACGACCTTGCCGACCGCGCACAGGTGCAGGTACCAGAGCATGTGGCAGGCGGACAGGGCGGCCAGCAGCATGTCCTCCGGGTTGTGGCGGCCGGCGTCTCCCATGTATTCGGGAGCGGCGGAGCCCCGGATCGCCGGCTTGCCGTCGCAGGCGACGTCGTAATGGCGGCCGTAGGCCCTGACGCCGGCCGTCCCCTCGCCCCGGTTGCCCGTCCATGTCACGGTCGCCGAATAGGTGTGCTCTTTCGCCATGTCCCGATCCTCGCGTCTCGCGGCTTCGCAGTCGCTCCTTGATACCACAAACGGCGCTGGCGGCGACCCGGCGGACGTGGTCTGATCGGCCGCGGGAGAACGGACGGCGGGGAGGGCGGCATGCGGCTGGAGAGCAAGGTGGCGGTCATCACGGGCGCGGGCAGCGGGATCGGCGCCGCGATCGCCAGGGCGTTCGTCGCGGAGGGCGCGCGGGTCGCCCTGCTCGACGTGAACCTGCCGGCGGCAGAGGCGCTCGCCGTGGAGCTGGGCGCCGCCGCCGCGGCGTTCGAGGCCGACGTGACCCGGCTCGACCGGCTCGAGGGCGCGGCGCGGGCCGCGGGAGAGCGGTTCGGCGGCATCGACGCGCTCGTCAACAACGCCGGCATTCGCATCGTCAAGTCCTTTCTCGACCACACGGAGGAGGACTGGCGGCGCATCCTGGACGTCAACCTGACCGGACAGTTCCTGGCGGCCAAGGCCGTGGTGCCCCACCTGATCGCGCGCGGGAAGGGCAAGGTCGTCAACGTCGCCTCGATTGCCGGCATCGGCGGCCGGCCCAACCGCGTGGCCTACGTGGCCGCCAAGTTCGGGATCGTCGGCCTGACCCGGGCACTCGCCATGGACCTTGCGACGCATGACATCCGCGTCAACGCGCTCTGTCCCAGCATGATCGCCTCGCCCCTCAACGAGTCGCTCGCCGAGGACGGGGACGTCGGCCCCCGGTGGGCGGAGGACAACCTGGCGCGCCGTTGGGGCCGGCCCGAGGACGTCGCCAAGGTCGCCGTGTTCCTGGCGTCCGACGACGCCGACTACGTGACCGGGTCGGAGTACCGGGTCGACGGCGGCGAGGCGACGGGCCTCGTCCGCGCCGGCGAGATGGAGATCTGAGGCGGCTCAGGCGGGCGCGAAGGTGAACGGCGTGGTCCGCCGCACGTTCTCGTCGATGTTCAGGCGGTAGTTGAGCGGCGGGTGCGCCCGCTGTCGGCAGTCGAGGCGCTCGCAGACGCGGCACGCCACGCCGATCGGCGTCGCCGCCCGTTCGTTTCCGAGGTCGAGGCCGTCCGCGTAGACGAGCTGCCCGGCGTCCCGGATGTCGCAGCCCAGGCCGATGGCGTACTGCGGCGGCTGTTCCCACGTCCGGGATTCGACCGGGTCGACGGTCCGGGCGATGGTGAAGAACCGGGAGCCGTCGGGCATGGCGGCGACCTGGGTGCGGATCTGTCCGGGCATGCGAAAGGCGTCGTGCACGATCCAGCGCGGGCACGTGCCACCGAACCGGGCGAAGTGGAATCCGCCCCCGCTGAGGCGCTTGGACACGTTGCCGGCGTTGTCGACCCGGATGAAGAAGAAGGGGATTCCCCGCGCGCCGTGGCGGTCGAGGGTGGTCAGGCGGTGGCAGATCTGCTCGAAGCTGGCGCCGAAACGGCGTTGCAGGATCTCGATGTCGTAGCGCAAGGTCTTGGCCGCGTCGAGGAAGCGCCCGTAGGGCATGACGACGCAGCCCGCGAGGTAGTTGGCGAGGGACAGGCGGCAGAGGCGCTCTGCCTCCGGACTTGAGAGTTCCGCCCGTTCCACGTGGCGGTCGAGCAGGTCGCGGTGCGCGTTGAGGGCGATCTGGACGGCGAGCTGGAAGCTTCGCGCCGCCGGCGAGAGCAGTTCGGAGAGGAGCACGCGCCGCCGGTGGAAATCGTAGCGGCGCGTGGTCTCGGGCATCACGTCGACGGGGAGCACCCGCGCCTCGATCCCGTGAGCCTCCTGCAGGTAGGCGCAGAGGCCGCGGAACAGGTCGGTCGGATCCAGGTCGGCCTGGATCCACAGGTCTTCCGCGCTCGCCTCGATCTCGGGGAAGTGGTTCGACTCCGATTGCAGGTGCTCGCGGACCTCCTCCACGGGAAACACCTGCCCGCCGATCCCCTGGGGCGTGTCGCGGCTCGCCACCTGCTCGGCCAGGATCTGGGAGTCCTCGCGCAGCTCGCGGTAGGACTTGTAGAGCATGAGCACGGCCTCGGCCGCCGTCGGGCCGGCCTCGGCGATGGCCCGGATGTCCGCGTCCCGCGCCGGACGGTTGCCGAACAGCGGGTCGCCGAACACCTCCCGGAGGCCCGCGTAGAGCCGGGCGTTGTCGTCCTCGGCGAATTCCTTGAGGTCGATGTCGAACGCCTGTCCGAGGCGGAACAGGAGCTGGACCGTGACCGGCCGCTGATTGTGCTCGATGAGGTTGAGGTAGCTCGGCGAGATTTCGAGCTGTTCCGCCAGCTCGCTCTGCTTGAGGGCGAGATCCTCGCGAAACCGGCGGATCTTGTGTCCCAGCAGGACTTTCCGTTCCACCGACCGGTCCGTCGCCGCCATCGGTCGACCTCCAGAAATTTTCAGCATTTACAAATTCACAAAATAAAAATTTGCAAAGTTATCTCGATTACTCTTTTACATTCAAAGAGGTATAGACTGTTTGGATTTTTGTCAATTACGTTCCGTCCCATACGACACGCCCGTTCGGGCCTGACGCGGAGGAGAGACCGATGCAGCAGGAGATGGAGCAACGCACCCGGGCGCCGTCCGGCCGCTTCGCCGGCATTCGCCGGGACTACACGGCCGCCGACGTGGAGCGGCTCTCCGGCAGCATGCGCATCGAGCATACCCTCGCCCGCCAGGGCGCGGAGCGGCTCTGGCGGCTTCTGCAAGAGGACGAGCCCGTGCGGGCGCTCGGGGCCGTCACGGGCAACCAGGCCATGCAGATGGTGCGGGCCGGCCTCAAGTCCATTTACCTGTCCGGTTGGCAAGTCGCCGCCGACAACAACAAGGCGGGCTCGATGTATCCCGATCAGAGCCTCTACCCGAGCGACAGCGGGCCCGAGCTCGTGCGGCGCATCAACAACGCCCTGCGCCGGGCCGACCAGATCCAGATGCTGGACGGCCAGGGCGGCATCGACTGGTTCGTCCCCATCGTCGCCGACGCCGAAGCCGGGTTCGGCGGCGTCCTGAACGCCTTCGAGGTCACCAAGGCCTATATCGAGGCCGGCGCCGCGGGCATTCACATCGAGGACCAGCTCGCGTCCGAGAAGAAGTGCGGCCACATGGGGGGCAAGGTCCTCATTCCCACCCAGCAGCATGTCCGCAACCTCCTGGCGGCCCGCCTCGCGGCCGACGTCATGGGAGTGCCCACGCTCATCCTCGCGCGGACCGACGCGGAGAGCGCCAGGCTGATCACCAGCGACGTCGACGAGCGGGACCGCGAGTTCCTCACGGGCGAGCGCACGCCGGAGGGCTTCTACCGGCTCAGGGACGGCACGAGCTTCGAGCGCTGTGTCGCCCGCGGCCTGGCTTACGCCGAGTACGCCGACCTCATCTGGATGGAGACGTCGACGCCCGACCTCGAGCAGGCGCGGCGCTTCGCCGAGGCCATACACGCCGAATTCCCGGGCAAGATGCTCACCTACAACTGCTCACCCTCCTTCAACTGGGCGGCCCACCTCGACGTTGCCACCATGGAGCGGTTTCATCGCGAGCTCGGCGCCATGGGCTACAAGTACCAGTTCGTGACCCTGGCCGGGTTCCACGCCCTCAACCACGGCATGTTCGAGCTCGCCGGGGCCTACCGCGACCGCGGCATGGCCGGGTACGCGGAGCTCCAGGGCGCCGAGTTCGCGGCGGAAGCCAGGGGGTACACGGCGACGCGCCACCAGCACGAGGTGGGCACCGGATACTTCGACGCCGTCGCCGAGGCCATCGGCGGCGGCCGGTCCTCGACCACGGCCCTCGCCGACTCGACGGAGGCCGCCCAATTCGAAACGCAGGCCATCGCGGCCGAATAGCGCGCACCGTTCAGCGGAGGGTCCCGAGATGAATGCGAGATTCTGGGTCGTCGGCGGCGAGTACACGGACACGAGCTTCAACGAGCTGGTGAGCGGCAGCGAGCGCGTGATGGGTCCCTACTCGGACCGCGATGCGGCGCTGGTCGCGTGGCGCCGGGTCGCCGAGGAGACCCGGGGCGACTGCTACGCCCGCTTCACCGTGGCCGAGGAGCCCGCCCGCCGGAGCGTCTGACCGGCGTCCGCGCGCGCGGACCCGACTCCGAAAATGAGCGCCATGCCGTCGTCAGGCGCCCGTCTGGCGGGACCGGCGCCTCTTTCGGTCAGACGCAATTCACGACCCGCAGGCATCGCTGTCTCCATCGGGCGCCGGCATGGCGTCGTTTGCCGGAAGAATAGAAACACACCCAGCCCCCCTGACAGGATTCCTCTGCGAAACGCGGTTGGGGCGGCGCGTCGTTCTCCGACACCCTCACCCTGTCCCTCTCCCGCACGCGGGAGAGGGGACCCTCGGGGCGCGGCCGGGTGGGCGTGTTTCTATTTTTCCGGCATATGACGAACTCCGCCGACACCCCCTTTCGTCATGCCGCGGCCCCGTTTTGCGCCCGCCCCATGACTCCGCCGAAACTCAGCCGTTATACTCCGCGTTTCCGCGCTCGCGGGCCGGAGGGGACGGCAGTCGGGGAGGACAGGGATGAGCGGGCTTACCCACCGCGCCAAGCGGGTCGACGGGGTCAAGTGGCACTGGGTCGAGGCCGGCGACGGCGAGACCGTGGTCCTGCTGCACGGCATCCCCGAGAGCTGGCAGTGCTGGAAGCACCAGATCCCCACCCTCGCCACCCAGTTCCGCGTGCTCGCCTTCGACCTGAAGGGGTACGGCCAGTCGGACAAGCGGGAGGGCGACTACACCGGCGCCAACGTGGCCCGCGAGCTCGTCGCGGTCCTCGACTCGCTCGGCATCGACCGCTTTCGCCTGGCCGGCCACGACTGGGGCTCGATCGTCGGCGACCACGTGTGCGACCACGTCCCCGAGCGCATCCAGCGCTACATGCGCTGCTCCATCTCGCTGCACGAGTACGACGTCCGTAATTCCCTGCACCATCAATGGAACTCCGCCAACCCGGAGGACTGCGGCAGGCTCATGGCCAGGCCCGGCGCCTACGTGCGCGTCTGGTTCGAGAGCTCGTGCGGTCCCGAGACGCCGCTCGGCGACGACGAGATCGAGGAGATCGTGGCGGAGTTCTCCAACCCGGGAACCGCGCGGGCGGTGCCGCGCTACTTCCGGGACCTCCGCAAGAACACGCCGGTGGACTATTCGAAGTTCACGTTTCCCGTGGTCCAGGTTTTCGGCGCCCACGACCCGCGCCAGCCCGTCTCGTACTTCCGGGGCATCGAGGACCACATCCCCGGCCTCGAGGCGGTCCTGATGATGGACTCGGGACACTTCATGACCCGCGAGCGCCCGAAGGAGACGACCCAGGCGCTGATGTTCTTCTTCAATTCCATGCTGGCGCCGGGCCTTCCCCTGTTCGACCTGTCGCGCGAGCACGGCCTGCCGGTCCGCCCGGTCAGGCCGCGCGCGGCCTGGGGCGTCAACAGTTTCGACCTGGGCAAGTCCGGGGGCGGCGCGGCGGCCCGTCCACAAGAGGAGTGACCCCATGATCTACGAAATCCGGACCTACAACTGCATCCCCGGCGGCGCCCAGGAGGTCATCGACCGGGTCGGCGAGGCGTACGAGCACCGGGCGAAGTATTCCGAGGTGGCGGGCTTCTGGCACACCGACATAGGCCCCCTGCACCAGGTCGTGCACCTCTGGCCCTACGAAAGCCTCGACGAGCGGCTGCGCATCCGGGGCGAGGCGGCGAACGACGAAAACTGGCCGCCGGACGTGGGCGACGCCATCGTCGACATGGAATCGGAAATCTACCTGCCGGCGCCGTTCTGCCCCGAGATACGGGCGGGCGATCTCGGCCCGGTCTACGAGATGCGCACCTACACGTTGAAGCCGGGGTCGTTCCCCGAGGTCGCCAGGCGCTGGGAGGACGCCATCGAGGCGCGCCTCGAGCTGTCGCCGCTGGCGTTCGCCGGCACCGCGGAACACGGCGGCCTGAACAAGTTCGTCCATATCTGGCCCTACAGGAGCGTCGATCACCGCGCGGAGGTCCGCGCCAAGGCGCAGGCGACGGGCGTCTGGCCGCCCAAGGGCGGCCGTCAGTTCTCGCTCAGGCAGGAGAGCAAGATCATGCTGCCCGCCCCGTTCTCGCCCCTGCGATAGGCGGAGGCGGGTCCGCAGGGGAACGAATCGGGGGAGAACCGATGAGCACGATCGGCTTTATCGGCATCGGCAACATGGGGCTGCCGATGTCGGCGAACCTCGCGAAGGCGGGCCACGCCGTCCGGGCCTACGACGTCGTGCCGGAAAACGCGAGGCGGGCGGAAGAGGCGGGCTGCGCGGCCGCGGGCTCCGTCGCCGAGGCCTGCGACGGCGCGGACGCGGTGATCTCCATCGTTCCGGAGGGCGACCACGTCCGCGCGGTCTATCTGGACGCGGGCGGCGTGCTCGATTCGGCGGCTCCGGACACCCTGCTCATCGACATGTCGACCATCGACCTGGCGGCCGTCCACGCGGTCCAGGGCGCGGCGCGGGAGCGCGGCTTCGAGATGCTGGACGCGCCCGTGTCCCGCGGCACCAAGGGCGCGCGGGAAGGGACGCTGGTGATCATCGCCGGCGCCACGGACGAGGGCTTCGCGCGGGCCAGGCCGTATTTCGACGTCCTCGGCACCGACATCTTCCACACCGGCCCGCCGGGCACCGGATGCGCCACGAAGATCTGCAACAACATGATGATGGGCATCAACTTCATCTGCGCCTCGGAAGGGCTGATGCTCGCCAGGCACATCGGCCTCGACGTCGACAGGTTCTTCGAGATCGTCTCCAGGTCGTCGGGCGCGAACTGGCCCCTGGTGGGCTACGGGATGCTGCCGGGCACGGTCGAGGGCTGTCCGGCGGAGAACGGCTACCGGCCCGGATTCAGCGCCGCGATGATGCGCAAGGACCTCCGCCTCTCCCAGCAGGCGGCGCAGGCCCACGGCGCGTCGACGCCGCTGGGCGCGCAGGCGCACGCCATCTTCTCGCTCTACTGCAAGGCCGGGCACGGCGACCTCGACGTCTCGTCCGTCATTCGCTTCATCGGCGGGGAGCAGCCGGCATGATCTACGAGTTTCGCACCTACACGCTGATCCCCGGCGCCATGCCGAAGGTGCTGGACATGTTCGGGGAGGCCTACGAGCACCGGAGGAAGTACTCCGAGCTCGCGGCATTCTGGCGCACGGAGTTCGGGCCCCTCAACCGGATCGTCCACGTGTGGCCCTACGAGAGCGCGGAGCATCGGGAGGAGGTGCGCGCCGCGGCCGTGGAGGACCCCAGGTGGCCGCCGGGCTTCGCGCGGCTGGGCCTCGTCGTCGACCAGACGTCCGAGATCTTCAAGCCGGCTCCCAACAGCCCGTTCGCGGAGCCGGGCGCCTACGGTCCCCTCTACGAGATCCGGGAGTACGCCATCAAGCCCGGGTCGATGCCGGAGTTCCTGCGCATCTGGGCCGGCAACGCCCACGTCCGCACCGCGATCTCGCCCCTGGCCGCGGCCCTCCACACGGACGTCGGCGGGCTCAACAAGTTCCTGCACATCTGGCCCTACGCGAGCCTGGAGAGCCGCGCGGAGGCCCGCGACCGGGCGTCGGCGACGGGACGGTGGCCGCCCGAGGGCGAGCTGGAGCTGATCGAGCGCCAGTGGAGCATGCTGGCGGTCCCGGCGCCCTTCTCGCCCTTGCGGTAGGCGCGCCGGCGGGGAGGGCACGGCCATGGCGGACGCGGCGACCGGCGGCAGGAACCTCCGCGTCGACGGCGGCCGGCTCTGGCGGTCGCTGGCGGACATGGCCCGGATCGGCGCCACGGAGAAGGGCGGGGTCTGCCGCCTCGCGCTGACGGACCTCGACAGGGAAGGGCGGGACCTGTTCGTCCGCTGGTGCGAGGAGGCCGGCTGCACGGTCTCCGTGGACCGCATGGGCAACGTCTTCGCCCGGCGCCCGGGCCGCGACGCGGACGCGCCGCCGGTGATGACCGGCAGCCATCTCGACTCCCAGCCCACCGGCGGCAAGTACGACGGCGCCTACGGCGTGCTGGCCGGGCTCGAGGTGGTGCGCACGCTCAACGACCTCGGCATCGAGACCGAGGCGCCGGTCGAGGTCGCCGTGTGGACGAACGAGGAGGGCTCGCGGTTCGCCCCGGCGATGATCGCCTCCGGCGTCTTCGCCGGGGCCTTCGACCTCGAGCACGGACTCTCGCGCCCCGATCCGGAGGGCCGCACGCTCGGCGAAGAGCTCGAGCGCATCGGCTATGCCGGCGCGCTCGAATGCGGCAACCGGGAACTCGCGGCCTATTTCGAGGCCCACATCGAGCAGGGTCCGATCCTGGAAGACGAGGACAAGACCATCGGGGTCGTGTCCGGCGGCCAGGCGCAGCGCTGGTACGAGGTCACCATGACCGGACAGGAGGCGCACGCCGGCCCGACGCCCATGCCCACCCGCCGGGACGCCCTGCTGGGCGCGGCGCGGGCCGTGGATGCCGTGAACCGCATCGGCCTGTCCCGTCAGCCGGGCGCCTGCGCCACCGTCGGCATGCTCGAGGCGCGGCCGAACTCCCGGAACGTCATCCCCGGCTCGGTCTTCTTCACGGTCGATTTCCGCCACCCCGACGACTCCGTCCTGTCCGCCATGGACGGGGAGCTCAGGGCCGCCTGCGGGGCCATCGCCGCCGACATCGGGCTCGAGCTCGCATTCGAGCAGATCTGGCATTCCCCGGCCGTCGCGTTCGACCCGGCCTGCGTCGAGGCCGTCCGGTCGGCGGCCCAAAAGTGCAATTACACTCATATGGACATCGTGAGCGGCGCCGGGCACGATGCCTGCTACGTCGCGCGGGTCGCCCCGGCCGGCATGATCTTCGTGCCCTGCGAGGGTGGGATCAGCCACAACGAGATCGAAAACGCCACGCCCGACGATCTCGAAGCCGGATGCAACGTGCTATTGCACGCAATCCTCGAGTTCGCCAACCGGACCTAGTGCCGGGCTACGACGAGCCCCGGTGTCCTGTCACCCCTGACAGGTCGTCATTGTTCGCGCTTCCGCCCGTCTCGTCCGCGGCGTTCGTGCCGGGGTCGCCTCTCCCGCTCTGCGGGGGAGGGACAGGGTGGGGGTGGACGGCGTGAAGGAGTCTTTACTCGACCCTCACCCTGACCCTCTCCCTGAGCAGGGAGAGGGGATCCTCACGCCGGCGCTTCGGCGTCGGCCGTCGCGTAGTCCGCGGGCGACGTGATCTCGATCAGCTCGAGGTCGTCCGAATGGTCGATCTCGCGGTGGCGGATCCCCGGGGGCTGGTGCACGCAGTCGCCCGGACCGAGCTTCACCTCCCCCCTGCCTTCGTACTCGAAAATCGCCCAGCCTTTCAGGACGTAGACCATCTGGAAGTCCAGGTCGTGCGCGTGCCAGCCGACCCGCTCGCCGTGGCCTTCGCGGGCGCGGATCACGTGGGCATGGAACCGGCCCCCGGTCGCCGCGCCGATTCCGAGATCGCGGTACTCGAAGAACGTGCGCAGTCCGTCCGACTCGAACGGCGTGTCCCCTGCGCGGGTGACGGACAGTTTCATGCCGGATACCATGGCGCGGCCCTCCTCGTGTCGCATGTAGAGTGTACCGGTCTCCGGACGTTCAGCCCGCGCCCATCACGTCCTCCACCGCCCGCACGACCTGCTCGACGCTCGGGACGACCTTGTCGGCCAGGGGCGGGCTGTAGGGAACGGGCACGTCCAGGGCGGCCAGGCGCCGGACCGGCGCGGCGAGGTCCGCGAAACAGCGTTCCGAAATCGCGCAGGCGATCTCCGCCGTACAGCCGGCCGTCAGCGCGTCTTCCGCGCAGACTACCGCCCGTCCCGTCCGGCGCGCCGAGGCCGTCAGCGTGTCCAGGTCCAGCGGCGACAGGCTGCGCGGGTCGACGACCTCGACGTCGATGCCGGCGTCCTCGAGCAGGACGGCCGCCTCGAGGGCCTTCGAGACCATGGGGCCGACGGCGATCACGGTGACGTCCTCTCCCTCCCGTTTGACGTCCGCCGCGCCCAGGGGAATCGGCGCGACCTCGTCGGGCACGTCGCCCTCGAGGGCGTAGAGCCGCTTGTATTCCAGAAACAGAACGGGGTCCGGCTCGCGGACCGCGGTGGGGAACAGCCCCTTCGCGTCCCGCGGCGTGGACGGCACGACCACCCGCAGGCCGGGCACGTGCATGAACCAGGACTCCAGGGCCTGGCAGTGCTGGGCCGCCGAATACCGGGCGAGCCCGCACGGCAGCCTCAGGACCATGGGCACGCTCGCCTGCCCCCCCGTCATGTAGCGCATCTTCGCGGCCTGATTGACGACCTCGTCCATGGCGATGGTCACGAAGTCGATGTACATGATCTCGGCGACCGGACGCATGCCGGCCAGCGCCGCCCCCACCGCGACGCCGACGATGGCCGCCTCCGAGATGGGCGTTTCGCGGACGCGGCCGGGGAAGGCCTCGGCAAGCCCTTTCGTGACCGCGAGATTGCCGCCGTGGGTGGCGATGTCCTCGCCGATGAGGAACACGCGGTCGTCCCGGGCCATCTCTTCGTGGATCGCCTCGTTGATGGCGTCCCGGAAGGTCATGGTCCTCACGGCGCGGCCGCCTCCGCCCCGGCGGTGACGTCCGTGACGATCTCCTCGTCCGGCGGGAAGGGACTCGCCTCGGCGAAGGCGACCGCCGACGCGATCTCGGCCGCGGCGGCGGCCTGGATCTCGGCGTCCTCGTCCTCGCCGAGCTGCTGGCGTTCCATCAGGTGCGTCCGCAGCAGCCGGATGGGGTCCCGTTCGGCGCGCCAGTACGCGACCTCCTCCTTGTCCCGGTATTCCTGCAAGTCGCCGGGGCTGTGGCCGTGGAAGCGGTAGGTCACGCATTCGATCAGGGTCGGCCCGCCGCCCGACCGGGCGCGGTCGATCGCCCGGCTCGCCGCCGCGCTCACCGCCAGCGCGTCCTGGCCGTCGACGGACTCCCCCGGAATGCCGTAGGACGGCGCCATGTCCCGGACCGACGTCACCCGGGTCATGCGCTCCTGGGGGATCCACTGCTGGTACTGGTTGTTCTCGCAGACGTAGACCGCCGGAAGGTCCCAGATGGCGCCGATGTTGATGGCCTCGTGGAACGTGCCGCGCTGCATCGCGCCGTCGCCGAAAAAGCAGACGGTGACCCGGTCGTCGCCCCGCAGCCGGCTGGCCAGCGCCGCGCCCGTCGCCGGACCGAAGCCGCCGCCCACGACCCCGTTGGCGCCGAGCATGCCGACGGAGAAGTCCGCGACGTGCATGGAGCCGCCCTTGCCCCCGCAGATGCCGCCCTCCCGTCCGAACAGCTCGGCCATCATCCGCTCGATCCGTCCGCCCTTGGCGATGAAGTGGCCGTGGCTGCGGTGGGTGCCGACGATGTAGTCGTCGGGCCGCAGGTGGGCGCAGAACCCCGCGGCCACGGCCTCCTCGCCGATGTACATGTGGAAGGAGCCCTGGACGTTGCCGAACGCCTGCTGCCGGTTCGCCTCCTCCTCGAAGAGGCGAATCCGCCACATGGTGCGGTACATCTCCTTGATCCGTTCCGGCGCCGGTTCCATGGCCTGCCTCCCGGACCGGGCGCGGCGAACGCCGGAGCCTCGCGCTACGCCCGCGCGCTGGGCCGGGCGCCGACCGCGTCGCGCCAGCGCGCGACGTTGGGGCGGTCGCCGGGGAGTCCGTCCTGGACCCGGGCGGCGAAATCGACGGCCACGAACGCCGTGATGTCCGCCACGCTGAAGCCGGGGCCCGCGACGTGCGCGCTCTCGCGCAGCCGTTCGTCCAGCAGGTCCAGGAAGTAGGCGATGCGCCGGCGCCCCCGGTCCGCCATCGCCGGAATCTGTTCGTGGTCGACCGGACCCGGCAGGGCGCGGCCGGCGAACCGGTCGACGGTGTTGCGCAGCACCTCGCCGACGGGGAGCAGGCCGTCGGTCTCGAGCTTGTGCTCCCACGCGCCGATGGCTGCCTGTTCCATCGGCGTCGTTCCCATGAGCGGCGGCTCGGGATGGACGGCCTCGAGATAGCGGCAGATCGTCATGGCCTCGCGCACGCGCGTGCCGTCGTCGAGCTCGAGCACGGGCACGGTGCACCAGGGGTTGACGGCCCGGAACGCCTCGCCGTGCTGCTCCCGGGCCATCAGGTCGACCTGCTGAGTGGGCACCGAAACGCCCTTCTCCGCCAGGAACATCCGTACCCGCCGGGGATTGGGGGCTCCCTTGAAGTCATAGAGTTTCATCCGTCCGTCCCTTCCCGAGTCTCCAGCCGCGCCGGGCGGCATTCTGCCGGGCGCGCGCCCGGCCGGCAAACGCCGCCGTCGACTCCGTGCGCATTCATCCGCACCCCCCTCGACCTCCCCCTGTCAGGATTGCTCCGGGAAACGCGGTCGGGGCGGGCAGGCTGGCTCCGGCGCGTCGTTCTGCGACACCCTCACCCTGTCCCTCTCCCGCACGCGGGAGAGGGACCCTCGGGGCGCGGCCGGACCACTCGGGTCCCCTCCCCCTGCACAGGGGGAGGGTCAGGGTGGGGGTTTCGATTTTTCCGTCCGCATCCAAAGGGTTGCCCGGCTATCCACAGGCGGCCGGTGAGCGGCGGCGACCCGGACCGCGCTATCCCTTCTCCCGCGCCCGCTTCTCCCGCGCCAGGGCGTTGGCGAGGGCCGCGAGGTTGGGGACGGTGTAGGTCGGCGTGACGCCGATGGGCAGGGCCGGCTGCCGGGCGCGGTTGGTCCACGCGGTGTCGAGGCCGTGGGTGTCGGCGCCGGTGATCTCCCAGAAGTGACCCGTGACCCACAGGACCTCGCTCTTCCTGCAGCCGGCCTTGCGGACGCCGAGGCTGAAGACCTTGGGCGACGGCTTGAACGCCCGGGCCTCCTCGCCGCTCGAGATGATGTCGTCGAAATACTCCCGGATGCCGGCGTACTCGGTGTGGTCGATCAGCATCTGTTTGGTGGGGTTGGCGACGATCTTCAGCTTGAGGCCGAGGCCCTTGAGCTTGCGCAGGGCGTCCGGGACGTCGGGATAGGCCCGCAGCTTGTGGTACTGGGACATGACGTCCGCGATGGCCTTCTCCGACAGCCTGACGTGGTGGCGGTCGAGGGCCCAGCGCAGCGCGGCCTCCGTCAGGCCCGGATGCGGCACGAACCGGTCGGAGAGCGTGACGTAGAACATCGCCCACTTCTGCTGGAAGCGCCAGTCGCGGGAGATCTCGTTCGACAGGTTGCTCTCGCCGATATAGGGCTCGAGCACCTCGGAAATCGAATAGTTGTCGACGAGGGTTCCCCAGCTGTCGAAAAGCAGGACCTTGTACTTCATCGGAGCCTCCCTGGTTCCCTGGCATGGCGGCGGCCGGGCGCCGTCGCGCGGACGCCGGCCCGATTATAGGGAAACCGCGTTGTTCGTGTATGTTCGCGCATGAGAGCGCCGGGAACGCGGCCCGGGAACCCGAAGCCCGTTTCCGCCCGGCGCCGGGACACCAGGACAGGGAGGCCTCACCATGATGGATCGCCAGGCGCGGCGGCGCAAAGTCACCATCCCCATGCTGCAGCGCAAGATGCGCGAGGACGAAGGGATCGTTCAACTCGCGGTCTACGACTACCGCAACGCCGTGATCGCCGATCGTCTCGGCGTCGACATCCTCTGCGTGTCCGATACCGGAGGCATGATCCTGTTCGGCCACGGCAGCACCGTGAGCGTCACCTTCGAGGAGGTGATGATGATGGCCAAGGCGATCGACCGCGGGACGCAATACGGACTGCGCATGGTCGACATGCCCTACTGGAGCTTCCACGTCTCGCCCGAGCAGGCCGTGGACAACGCGGGCCGGTTCGTCGCCGAGGCCAACGCCGAGGTGATGAAGTGCGAGGGCAACCGGCATCACGCCAGGCACATGGAGGCGATCGTCAAGGCCGGCATCCCCGTCCAGGGCCATATCGGCATCACGCCCATGCGGATGCCGCAGCTCGGCGGCTTCACGGCCCAGGGCAAGACGGCCGACCGCGCCAAGGAACTGATCGACGACGCCTGGGCGATGGTCGACGCCGGCTGTTTCTCGATCCTGTGCGAGGTGACGACCGAAGAGGTCTGCCAGTACCTGACCGAAACCCTGCCGGTGCCCGTCATCAGCCTGGGCGCCGGGAACAAGGCGCACGGGGTGCACATCATCGGCTCGGACCTGTTCCACCTGTACGAGGAGCACGTGCCCCGCCACTCCAAGATCTACACGGACCTCATCCCCATCATCGAGGACGTGTACGTGCGGTACATGGACGACGTGCGGAACCGCGCCTATCCCGGACCCGAGCACACCGCCTACATGGCCGACGCCGAGCTCAGGAAGCTCATGAAGGCGCTCGACTGGAAACCGAGGATGAAGAAGACCGCGGCGGAGCGGGAGGCGGCCAAACGCGTCGCGCCGCCGGCCGCCGTGGCCGGGAAGCCGGCGGCGAAGAGGCCGGCGGCGAGAAAGCCGGCCCGCACCGCCGCCCGCAAGAGGAAGTAGGGCCGCCGGGACGGCGCGCGGGACGGGGCCGCATGAAGGAAAATCCGCTCAGGGCGCTGTGGCGCGGCGGCGGGACGGCCGTCAACGGCTGGCTGACCATTCCCAGCGGCCACTCCGCGGAGGTCATGGCGCATCAGGGATTCGACTCCGTCACGGTGGACGCCCAGCACGGGATGATCCACTACGACACCGCCGTGGAGTGCCTGAGGGCGATATCGACGACGGACGCCGTGCCCCTGGTGCGCGTGCCGTGGAACGAGCCGGGCATCGTCATGAAGATGCTGGACTCCGGCGCCCTGGGCATCATCTGTCCCATGATCAACTCGCCGGAGGAGGCCGCGGAACTCGTCGGCAACTGCCGCTACGCGCCGGAGGGCAACCGCAGCTTCGGTCCCGTGCGGAGCCTGATGAGCGTCGGGCCGGACTACGTGGAGAACGCGAGCGCCCTGGTGCTCGTGATCGGCATGATCGAGACGCGGGAAGCCCTGGACAACGTGGAGGCCATCGCGGCGACCCCCGGACTGGACGGGCTGTATATCGGCCCTTCCGACCTCTCGCTGTCGCTCGGCCTGACGCCGCACCAGGATTCCCGGGAGCCCGTCATGGTGGAGGCCATCGGCCGCATTCTCGCCGCCGCCAGGGACAACGGCATCGTCGCCGGAATCCACAACGCGAGCGGCGCGTACGCGCGCGAAATGGGCGAGAAGGGGTTCGGCCTGGTGACCGTCGGAAACGACGCCCGCTTCCTGGCCGCCGCCGCGAGCGCTGCGGTGTCCAGCGTCCGGGGCGGCGGCGCGCCGGGAGAGGCCGCGTCCGGATCCGGCGGCGGATACTGACCATCGGTCGAAATGAACGGGAAGAAGGTCCTGATCTGCGCCTGGCAGCTCGACAATCGGCGGGGGCCGTGGTTGCGGAAGCTGGAAGAGGCGGGCTTCGACGTGGAGTTCAATCCGCTCGGGCGCAAGTACACGCGGGACGAGCTGATCCGGCGTCTGCCCGGAACCTACGCCACCGTCGCCGGCAGCGAGCCCTATGACGACGGAACGCTCTCGGCGGCGCCGGAGCTGCGGATCGTCGCGCGCTGGGGAGTCGGATACGACGAGGTCGACGTCGACGCCGCGACCCGCCGCGGAGTCGCGGTCGCCATGGCGTTCGGCGCCAACCACGAGGCGGTCGCGGACGCCGCCTTCGCGCTGACGGCGGCCCTGGCCAACGACGTGCTCCCGTATCACCGTCTCGTCGCCGGCGGCGGCTGGGGCGGGCGCTACCATGCGGGACTCCACGGGAAGACGGTGGGAATCGTCGGCCTCGGACGGATCGGCCGCGCCTTCGCGCGCCGGTGCCGGGGCTTCGGGATGCGGATCCTGGGCTGCGACCCGTTCCTCCCCGACGACGCGATGCGCGGCTTCGGCGTCGAGCCGGTCCCGCTCGGGCGGCTGCTCGGGGAGTCGGACTTCGTCTCCCTTCACGCGCCGCGCTCGCCCGAGACGGAGCGGCTCATCGACCGCGAGGCGCTCGCCCTCATGAAGCCGAGCGCCTGCCTCGTCAACACGTCCCGCGGCGGCGTCGTGGACGAGGCCGCCCTCGTCGAGGCCCTGGCCGGCGGCGTCATCGCCGGCGCCGGGCTCGACGTGTTCGAAACCGAGCCCCCGGGGGAGTCGCCCCTGCTCGGGCTCGACAACGTGCTCCTCATGCCCCATTCGGCCGGCGCGAGTTCCGACGCCGTCGAAGCCGTGTCGGAGCGGTGCGTCGATTCGATCGTCGCCATCCACGAGGGCCGGGACCCCGGCGAAGGCCTGGTGCTGAACCCCGAGGTCCTGCCGGGCGCCGGGGCCTGACGACCGCCATGGACCCGACCGCGCGCCGCAGGCTGGGCCGAACCGGCGTCGAACTGACGGTCATGGGACTGGGCGGCGCTCCGCTGGGAGGGTTCCGGGGGGCCGTCCCCGAGGACGCCGCCCTGGCGACGATCCGGTCCGCCTACGACGCGGGGATCGCGTACTTCGACACCTCTCCGTACTACGGCTACGGCCGGTCCGAGCACCGGTTCGGCCAGGTTCTGCGCCAGGTGGACCGCGACTCCTTCGTGCTGTCCACCAAGGTCGGGCGGACCCTCCGCCCGCTGCCGCCGGGCGCGCCGCGGCCCGAGGGGTACCGCGACGGCGGCCTGCCCTTCGCGGCGACTTACGACTACGGCTACGACGGCGCCATGCGGTCGATCGAGGACTCCTGCCAGCGGCTCGGGCTCGCCCGCATCGACATCGTCTTCATCCACGACGTCGACCTCTACACCCACAAGGACCCGGACCTCGTGGACCGCTATTTCGGCGACGCCATGGAAGGCGCATACGCCGCGTTGGACGAGCTGCGCAAGGCGGGCGACGTCCGCGCCATCGGCGGCGGCTTCAACGACGCGGTCTCCTGCGCCCGCTTTCTGCGCGCGGGGGATTTCGACTGCATGATGCTGGCCGGGCGCTACACCCTCCTCGACCAGCGCGCCCTCGACGACCTGATGCCGTTGTGCGAGGAGCGCGGCGCCGGGCTCCTGATCGCCGGACCCTTCAATTCGGGGATCCTGGCGACGGGGCCCGTGGCCGGCGCCACGTACGACTACGGCGCCGCGACGCCGGAGATCCTCTACAAGGCGCGGGCCATCGGCGCCGTGTGCCGCGATCACGGCGTGGCCCTGCAGGCCGCCGCGCTCCAGTTCCCGCTGGGCCACCCCTGCGTGTGCGCCGTGGTGCCCGGAGCCGTGAAGCCGGAAGAGGTCGAGGCGAACCTGGCCCACATGGATGCGCCGATTCCCGCCGGCCTGTGGTCGGACCTCAAGCGCGAGGGGCTGATCGCGGAGGCGGCGCCCCCGCCCGCCTAGGGACCCCGGGAACGCGCCGGCCGTCAGAAGTCCCTGGCGATCCCTTTCCTCTCCCAATCCCCGTAGCGCGTCGGCTCGGGGCCGCTGGGGCCGCCCCGCTCCTCGCCGGGTGCGCCCCGCCGTTTCCGCCCCGGCGCCCCGGCGTCGCGGGCCGCGGGGGCGGCTTCGTCGCCGGGCCCCAACTGCCCGTCTTCGCCCGATTTGGCGTCCGTTTCCATGGTTGGAGCGCTCGTGCCGTTGCGGTTCCTCTCCCGTCCCTCGGGAGAAGGTAACGGATGCACCGCAACCGCTCCAGGCCGCGCGCGCTGATCATCTAACCTTCCTCGGTATCGGCTTCCCATCGCGCCCCGCCTGTAGAGGGTCGCCGGACGTGATGCTGCGCGCAATGGCGTCGGGGTCGATGATTTCGAGCCCCCCTGAACCCGCTCATGCGGGTCAGGCGGACCTCCGTTCGGACACCTTGAGTACCCGGTCGCCGTCCCTGGTGCGTGCGATATAGGCACCGTCCGACCGGGCGCCGTAGAGCGTGCCCCCGGCCGCAAGCTGGTCCGCGAGGTCCGCCTTGATCTGGTCGCGCCAATCCTTCGGGAACCCCGGTATGTCGGGCGGCGGCGTGCGTGTTTTCCTGTTTTCGCTGATGCCGCCGACCCTACATGCGACCGCCGCGCCACTCAATCCGCTTCCGCCGCCGTGCGGACCGCGACGCCGGTCAGCCGCTGCCCACCCCGCCCGGCCGCAGCCTCCGGTCCACCGCCAGCGCCACCCGTTCAGCGGCAATGACTACGCGTGGAACGGTCAACGCTTTGGTCTGGAACGGCGCATGTGGCGCCAGTGCTCGCGGTTGCTCGGCTGACCTCCTGGCCAGGTATCCGGGCCGGGAGGACCTTCCGAGCTGAGTGCCTGGGCACCGGGTTGACGCGGTAGCGCGCGGCCTTCGGGGACACAATGAATTCCGCTGTCGGTTGCCTGGTCCGTTGACGGATGTAGTCACCAGTGACAACATACGCCATGAACCATGACACCAGACCGGTCGGTTGGGTCGCGGCGGCGCGGAAGGTGTTCGAATCGTTCCCTGCCACAGTGCGGGATCGGGTCAGCACGGTGCTGACGATCGCCGCTGAGGGCGGCAAGGCAGATATCGCGAAGCCGCTGAAGGGTTTCGGGCCGGGTGTCATGGAGATCGCCGTCCGCTATCGGACGGACGCCTGGCGGGTGGTCTATGTGACGGAAGTGGCGGGCCGGCTCTGGGTGATCCATGCGTTCCGGAAGAAGTCGAAGTCTGGAATCAGGACGCCGAAGTCCGAGACCGATCTGATCCGGGGGCGGCTGGCGCGGCTGAGAAGGGAAATGCTGCCATGAGCGAGAGCGACTTCGAGCTGGTCGAGGGGAGCGGCAATGTGTTTCGTGATTTGGGCGATCCCCAAGCGGATCTGAAGCAGGCCAAGGCGGTCCTGGCGGCCCGCATCGTCGCGGTTCTGGACGACCGGGGGCTGTCGGTGCGAAAGGCAGCCGCGCTGACCCGCTTCGCGGCAGCGGATTTCTCGCGCGTTCGCAATGCCGATCTCGGCCGGTTCACGCTGGACCGGCTGATGAAGATGCTTGCGGCCCTCGACGGCAATCTGCGGGTCATGGTCCATGTCGACGCTAGACTTACAGGTCAGGCCGCGGCGCCGATATGAGGACGGCGGTGAAGCGCGTCGGTCCCACCCGTTCTCGAAGGTTCTTGTGTCGGCGAAGACCTGCCGATGATTGGGGGTCCGTCCGGTCGTACGCGGATGGAGACCGGCGCACGGCGCTGGGTGTGGTGGAGAATTCGATGTGTGCGTCTCCTGAACGGGTCGCGGATAGCGGGAGTATGCGAAACCGATGACACGAGAGGAATTCATCAGAGCGGTGACGATTGCTCTTCCAAAGGGAGCCGAGTTTGACAATCCAGGGGGAGGAAGGTCGCGGATACTCGGTATCGACGAGATCGCCATCACGTATCGCAGGGGCAAATCGAGCATCCGAGTACGGCTGAACGATCTCTATCGAGCCTATGACCGATTCAGGGGTAGGCAAGTGTCCTCAAGCGATCTCCGGAAATTGGCTCCATCTGTCTTCGATTCAAATGCTCGGCCGGCGGGTCATTCATGCAATTGCACGTTTCTATTCCACTTGCTTCAAAGCCTTGGATTGACGGACGGCCCCATTGAAGGACGGGGCGTACGCGGCGATCCGTACTCCGTGGTGATCAGGGCGATCTGACTGACGACAACCTTCTGTCTTGTTCATTGCGACGACAGTTAAGTCTTTACGGCCGAAAGCTGAATGAGGCGAGTCCAAACCTTCAGGCCCACGATCTGCCTGTTCGCGATCCCGGCGGACAGCGGGGATTTTGTGGTTCGCTCCGTAATCCAGGGGATCGTCAGCCTGGCATTTCGTTCTGTGTGCAAGACCCTCCGCGCGAGTGGAATCGCATGGGAATCCGCACAATTCGAAGGGCGGCACTATGAGGCGGCGAATGTCGGCGATGGAGGCCAGCGGACTTGCCGCCGAGCCAAGAGGCGAAACCATCCTCACATGTCATCGAGTGCGGCCATTGGGTGCTGGACGTAGCATTCGTTGAAGAGTCGTGCAGAGTAGGCCACATGGTCGCTGATTTTGCTACGGAGGCTCCGGGGGAACATTGGGATATGGACGGAAGGTCATTAGGAACGGAGGTGGCCCCGGCAACCTTGCTGCCGCGGCCGCGGCATGTCGGTTCCGGCCTCCCCCAAGAATCTTCTGCCCACCGGACCGATGGCACCGCGGATACGCACACTCCCGCTCCACCGCAAAGCGGACTTCCTCGCTAAATGACGCCCCGCCGTCCAGCCCGGAAACGTGACATGGAACGACAAATACGAGTTACAGTGAAACGAGGCCGGGAGGGCCAGACATCACCGAACGTGCCGGTAGCAGCCCCCAGCAGCGCGCCGCGCAACGCGAACCGCCACACTGAACCCGCGCCGAGGAAACCCGCCACTAAAGGCACGAGGAGCAGCGATCGATGATCAAGGCAGCACCACACCCACGCTTGTGGGCACGATTGCAGCCCCTGGGAGCCATCCTCACCGCCAGCACCATCCTAGTCAGTGCGGCGGCCGCGGACCATCGACCCGAACCAGCGAACGCATGTGCCGCCTATCTGCACGCCGTTGCGGTCGGCGCAGCGACACTGGAACAGTGGGAATCACGGCCAGACAGCGTAGCCGCCCAAGGTGCCTACGGGAGAGCGCAAGAGAGCCGTCGAGCGGCACGCACCGACGTCATCGCAAAGCTCAGCGAACACTGGGACGAACCGGTGCCCAGCCTGCTGACCGACTTGGGAAAAGCGAGAGACGCAAGCGAGACCGCAATGATGGGCAGCATGCTTTGGCTGAGCCTCGCAGGCACGGCCGAAAGGCCCGACGGCCGGGCATCGCCCGAGCTTCACACCGTCAAGGCCGCGCTGGAGTCGGTCTGGGAAGCCGAACACACCATGCTCACGCTGCTGTGTGACCAGAGCGCCCGAATGCACCAATAGCGATACCGTCCCAGAAAGCACGACAGAAGAAGTACAACAAATGCTCCGACTGACAACGCTACAACGCAAAATCCTGCAGCGTGGAGCCGAAGGAAGGCCATTGCAGCCCGCAGCACTGGCTGACGAAGTCGTCGGAGGAACGACTTGGCGGACCGCAAGCAGAAACAAGGCGGAGGCCGAAATCGAGCGCCTGACGCGAATGGGCTACCTGTACGATTTCTGCGAAGGTGATCTCGCCACGTCTGAGAAGGGACTGGCCCAAGTCGACCCGAGCAGCCCAAGGAACACCGCTATACGCGTCCTTGGCTGGCTAGCAACATCCGCGACGGGAGGTGCGATCGCAACGATCGCGTCGAACTGGATCAGTTCGGGATAAGAGCCCTAGCGAAATCCACCGTACCGGCGAGCGCAAAACCGCTCAGCGCTAGGGCCCACCGCCATACGTTCGGTTACGCCGAAGGTCATGCGGGTCAGGATGGACTTGCCGCACCCGTTCGGGCCGGCAACGACGAGGAGAGTCGGCACGGCGGCGGATGCCGACCGGCTCAGGCGGACTTCCGCTCACCGGGCGCCTCGATCACCCGGTCCCCGTCCTTCGTCCGTGCGATATAGGCGCCGTCCGAACGGACGCCGTAAAGCGTGCCGCCGGCTTCGACCTCGGCCGCCAGGTCCGCCTTGATCTGGTCGCGCCAATCCCTCGGGAACCCCGGTATGTCGGGCGGCAGCGTGTGTGTTTTCCTGCGTTCGCTCATGCCGCCGACCCTACGTGCAACCGCCGCGCCATTCAATCCGCTTCCGCCGCCGTGTGGACCGCGACGCCGATCAGCCGCTGCCCACCCCGCCCGGCCGCGGCGGCGAAGGCGCGCGCCCGCCATCGTGATCTTCTTCCTGTTCGCCATGTTCCGATCCCTCCCGTTCGTTTCGGTCGCGACCGTCGCGGCCAAGGTGCCCTCGTCGGAGAACACCCAGAACACGCGGGGTAACGGCGTCAGGTTCGAAGGTTGGAAGGGTCGGAACGGTCGCGCTCAAACGCCGCGCGGGCTGCAAGCCGTTGTGTCCACCGGGCTTTCGGTGCTTCGCGGATGCGCGGGGGAAGTGCGATTCTCTACGCCCTGCGGCGGCTTGTTCACACACCCCACGCCCCGGCCCGCAATCGACAGGGCGAAGAGCGTGCGCTAAAGCCGTGCCATGGCCACCGCACCCGATCCCCGCCTGGCGGCGCTGGAGTTCCTCGCGGCGGTGCTCGACCGGGGCGAGCGGCTCGACGACGTGCTGGCGCGGGCGTTCGCCGAGGGCGGCGGGCACGCGCGGCTCGACCGCCGCGACCGGGCGTTCGCGCGGCTCCTGGCTTCGACCGTGCTGCGCCGTCTCGGCCAGATCGACCGGACGGTCGACGCGCTGCTGGACCGGCCCCTTCCCAAGCGGCTGGCGCGCGTCAGGCATGCCCTGCGGCTGGGCGCCGCCCAGTTGCTGTTCCTGGGAACGCCGGCCCATGCCGCGGTGGACCGGACGGTGCGCCTCGTCGGACGCGGCAGCCCGTTCAGGGGGCTGGTCAACGCGGTGCTGAGGCGCCTGTCGCGCGAACGGGACGCGCATCTCCGCGGACCCGACCCGGGCCGCCTCAACACGCCCGCGTGGCTCTGGACGTCCTGGTGCGAAGCGTTCGGCGAACCGCGGTCCCGGGCGATCGCGGCCGTGCACGCGGCGGAGCCGCCCCTGGATCTGTCCGTCAAGTCGGACGCCGGCGCTTGGGCGCGCCGGCTGGACGCCGAGATCCTTCCGACGGGGTCCCTCAGGCGCGGCGGCGGCGGTCCGGTCGAGGCCCTTCCGGGTTATGCCGGCGGGAGCTGGTGGGTCCAGGACGCCGCGGCCGCCGTCCCGGCGCGTCTTCTGCTCTCGTCGCTGCCGGGAGGCCCGGCGGGCGCCCGAATCCTGGACGCCTGCGCGGCGCCCGGCGGCAAGACGGCGCAGCTCGCCGCCGCCGGCGCCGCCGTCGAGGCGCTGGACGTGTCCGCCGTCCGGCTGCGGATACTGCGCGCGAACCTGCGCCGGCTGGACCTGGAGGCCGGAGTCGTGGAGAGCGACCTCCGCCGCTGGACGCCGGACCGGCCCTACGCGGCGATTCTCCTCGACGCGCCCTGCACGGCGACCGGGACCGTTCGCCGCCACCCCGACATTCCGCACCTGAGGCGACCGGCGGACGTGGCGCGCTTGGCGGGGTTGCAGCGGGAGCTGCTCGAAGCCGCCGCCGGCATGCTGGCTCCCGGCGGCGTCCTCGTCTACTGCGCATGCTCGTTGCAGCCGGAGGAGGGCCCCGGGCAGATCGAGCGCCTGCTGTCGTCCCGCCGCGACCTGGAGCGGTGGCCGATCGAACCCGAGAACGTCGCGGGGCTCGAGCAGGCCGTTCTGCCGGCGGGGGACGTCCAGACCCTCCCCTGCCATCTGGCCGAAGCCGGGGGAGTCGACGGGTTCTTCGTCGCGCGCCTGACGCGAACGGCGTAGCTTCGCGGTTTGTTGCGGCCGCCGGGGTAAGCTGGTAGGACAGCGCGGCATGAAAAAGAACGTGCGGGTGGCCGCTTCGATCCTGGCGAGCGACTTTTCGCGCCTGGGCGAGGAGGTGCGGGCGGTCGGCGAGGCCGGGGCCGACCTCGTTCACATCGACGTCATGGACGGCCATTTCGTACCCAACATCACGGTGGGGCCGTCCGTCGTCAGGGCGATCAGGCGCCACAGCGACCTGCCGTTCGACGTCCACCTCATGATCTCCCCGGTCGATCCCTATGTGGAGGCGTTCGCCGAGGCCGGATCGGACACGATCACCGCGCATCCCGAGGCGGGGCCCCACCTTCATCGCACGATCCAGTTGATCGGGAAGTGCGGATCGCGGGCCGGGGTGTCGCTGAATCCCTCCACCCCGGCGGAGGCCGTCGGTCCGGTCCTCGACGACGTCGATCTCGTGCTGGTGATGAGCGTGAATCCGGGGTTCGGCGGCCAGGTGTTCCTGCGCGGCTCCCTGGACAAGATCGCGGCCCTTCGCGGGATGATCGACGCCCGCGGCCGCGACATCGATCTCGCGGTGGACGGCGGGATCACCACCGAGACCGCGCCCCTCGTCACCGAGGCGGGGGCGGACGTGCTGGTCGCCGGCACCGCGGTCTTCCAGGGGGGGGCGGAAAGGTACCGGGAGAACATCCGGGCCCTGCGGGAGAGCGCCCGCTAGATGCGGGGCCCGCAGAGCGGCGAATCGCGGACACGAAGGCGATGAGCTCGGGAGGCCCGTGGCCCGCCGTCGCCGGACGTCCGGTCCGGTCCCTGGTCGAACGGGCGTTCGCCACCGGACTGTACGCCCGGACCCTGCGGGTCGAGGCGCCGTCTTCGCTGCGCTGCCGCCCCGCGGATCCCGCGCCCGGCGACGCGGACGCGGCGAACGCGCTGTTCCAGGGACGGTACGTATTCCTGGGCGAGCGGCGGACGGCCCTCAACGAACCCCCCTGGTCTCTCCGGGAGGCGAGCGCCCCGTGGCACGCCGAGGCCAACGCGTTCGAGTGGCTCGCCGACTTCCGGGCGACGGGCGCGGAGACGGCGCGGCTTCGGGCCCGCGAGCTCGCGCGGTCCTGGATCGGCCTGAACGATCGATGGCATGCGCTCTCCTGGCGCCCGGACGTCCTGGGCCGGCGTCTCGCCTCCTGGGCGTGCCACGCCGACTACCTGTGCCAGGGCGCGGACCCGACCTTCCGCCGGGGGTTCCTGGCGAGCTTCCGCGCCCAGGCCCGTCACCTCTCCCGCGCCGGGGGGTTCCTGTCCGCCGACTGCTGGGCCCTGCCCGCGGCCGTGGGCCGGACGGTCGCCCGGGCGGCGCTGGCCGGGGACGGTGCGCCGCTTCCGGACGGGCTCCGCGACCTCCAGCGGCAGATCTCCCGGGACGTGCCGCCGGACGGTGCTCACGCGTCCCGGAACCCCGACCGGGCGCTGGCCGCGTTGCGGCTTCTCCTGATCGTCCGCGGCGCCCTGGAAAGCGCCGGCCGGGACGTGCCGGATGCCGTGGCGGACGCGATCGGGCGGCTCGCCCTCGGCGCACGGCTGCTGCGGCACGGCGACGGCGGCTTCGGCAACTTCAACGGCGCCGCCGAGACCGGCCGCGGGCGAATCGACGGCATTCTCGCCGCCGCCGGGGCGCGCGCTGCCGCGCCGCCGTCCGTGTCCGCCGGCGGCTACCACCGGATGTCGGCGGGCAGGACGCTGGTGCTGTTCGACGCCGGTGCGGCCCGGGACGACGCGTCCGCGGCGTTCGCCGGGCTCCTGAGCTTCGAGCTCGGCGTGGGCCGCGACCGGGTCGTCGTGAACTGCGGCGCCCACGGCGCGCCCCGCTGGCGCGAGGCGGGCAGAACGACCGCGGCGCATTCCACCCTGACCGTCGCCGACACGAACTCCCGCGACGTTTCCCGCTCGCGCCCGCGGCGTCCCGCGCCCCCGGAGGTCCGGGTCCGCCGGCGCGAGGACGGCGGCGCCGTTCTGGTGGAGGCGAGCCACGACGGCTACGTCGGCCGGTTCGGCCTGAGGCACGACCGGGCGATCTACATGTCGCCCGGCGGAGACGACGTGAGGGGAGAGGACGCCGTCGCCGCGGTGGAGCCGGCCGGCGGCCGGGCGCGGCGCTTCGCCCTCCGCTTCCACCTCCATCCGCGCGTGCAGGCCTCCCTGGCCGCCGACGGCGTGACCGTGCTGTTGCGGCTGGCGCGCGGCGCCGGGATGCGCTTTCGCTCCAGTCACGGCGCCGCCCTCGAGGAGAGCGTCTATCTCGGGGGCGCCGCGGGGGTCCGCGCCACGCGGCAGATCGTCATCCACGGCCGCGCCGACCCGGGCGGGGTCGAGACGGTGAAATGGGCGCTGACCCTGTTCCGGCGCTGACCCGGCGCTGATCCGGCGTCGCGGACGAGGGGAAAGCCGGTCTTTCGTCCCGGGCGGTTTCCGGGCCGGGACGGCGGTGTCCCTACGTGCGGATCAACGGGTAGGAGCGCTTGACGACCATCGCCACGGCCGCGGCGACGACCGCCTTGATGACGTCCCCGGGAACGAAGATCGCCGATCCGGCGAGGGCCTTCCCCAGCTCCATGTTCGCCACCGCGGCCAGCCACGGGATGCCGATGGCGTAGACGACGAGCACGCCGCCGATCACGTTGAACAGCAGCAGGTTCCAGAAGTTCAGGCGCTTCCAGTACTTCTCCACGAGCCATCCGACGACGAACGCCGCGGGGATCCACGACAGGATGAAGCCCCCGGTGGGACCCAGGATCACGCCGAAGCCGCCTTTCCAGCCCGTGAGCAGGGGGAAACCGAGCGCCACGAGCACGACGAACAGCAGCAGGGACAGACCGCCCCGTCTGGCGCCCAGAATGGATCCCGCCAGCATCACGCCGATGTTCTGCACGATGATGGGCGCCGGCACCAGCGGCGCCTGGAACGGCGGAAAGACCGCGCATGCCGCGGTCAGCGCGGCGAACAGCGCGACGAATACCATGTCTCGTGTGGTCATGTTGCCCCCAAGGCGCCACGGAATCCGATGTCGGGGAATGCCGGCGACGGCGCCGACGGGACTGGCGCGCTCCTTATAGTACGGGCGGGTCCTTGACATCAACGCCGGGCCGGCGCGGGGAGTCCCGACCTTTCCGGCGCCACAGGGGAACGGCCGGCTCCGGATCGTAGCCGCGGGCCTCGATGGCGTCGGAGAGATCGTCCGCCATCTTCAGGGTCTTGACGAGAAGCGGCATCAGCAGGGCGACGGCGTTGCGGTCGAGTCCGCGCGCCTTCTGGGCTTCGAGGATCTCCTGAGCCTCGCGCATCATCATGGGAATGAACCGGATGACCATCGACAGCATCATGCCGACCTTGGACGGATTGACGCCGACGTGGCGAAGCGGCCGGACCGCCGCTTCCAGGACATCGATCATGTCCGTCGGCCGTGTCGTCAGGGTGATCAGCACCGCCAGCAGGAGGAGGACCAGGATCCTGAGGACGGTTTCCAGGCCCAGCACCCAGTCCGTGACGAAGACGTGGAACAGAAAGATGGGGACCATGAAAATCAGCACGGTCCGCAACTGGCGGAAGGTGTCGCGCCAGGGCAGGCGGGCGGCGCGGAAAAGGACCGCGACGAGCGCGAGCTCGGCGGCGTGCGCCGGAATGCTGGAGACGACGAAAAGGACCGCGCTGCCGACCACGAGGATCGGGAGCTTGACCGCCGCGGGAACGCGGTGAACGAACGAATCGCCCGGAACGTAAAGCGAGAGCATCACGCCATGGCCCGCGTGTAGTGGCGGGTCGCTTCCGCTGGCGGGCCGTCGGCCGCGACGCGTCCCTCGTCGAAGACGAGGACACGCTCGAAGTCCCGCAGGTGGTCCAGATCGTGGGTGACCAGCACGACCGGCTGTTCGATGGCGTGGATGGTGTCGAGGACCAGCTTCTTGTTCCGCAGATCGAGCAGGGTCATGGGCTCGTCGAACACCACGTACCGGGGCTCCATCACCAGAACCGCCGAAATCGCCAGCAACTGCTTTTCGCCGCCGGACAGGAGATGGGCGGCCTGGTCCCGGAGATGGGTGAGTCCGTATCTGGCGAGCACCGCATCGACCTTCCGCGCGATTTCGTGCTTGGGCAGCTTCAGGTTCTTGAGGCCGAACGAGACGTCCTCCTCGACCACGGGAAACACGATCTGGTTGTCCGGATTCTGGAACACGAACCCCACCAGCCGCCGGACCGCCTTCGCGTCCTCGCGGGTGTCCAGGCCGTCCACGGTGACGGTGCCGCGGTCCGGGACCAGGAGGCCGTTCAGCAGGCGCGCGAAAGTGCTCTTGCCCGATCCGTTGGCGCCGATGACGCCGACGCGGCGTTCCCCGATGCACACGTCGATGTCCTTGAGCACTTCGCGTTCGCCGAAGCGGTGACTGACGTTGGAAACCTGGATCATGGCGCGCCCCGCCGCCGCCGGTCGCGGCCGGGCGTATGCTAGCGGCCGCCGCCCGCCCGCGCGACCGTACGATCGTCCGGACCGGCCGGACCCACGGCGCCCGGCCATGCGCCGCGGCGCCCGGCCGCGCGGTTGCGCCGGGCGGGGATTCGCGGTGTCATGCGGCCTTCGTCCGCGTTCCCCGACAGGCACCGGAAGCACCATGATCCGCCGCGCCATCCTCTCCGTGTCCGACAAGTCCGGATTGGAGGAATTCGGAACCTTCCTCGCCGGCCGCGGCGTCGAGATTCTGTCGACGGGAGGGACGGCGAGGACGCTCCGCGGCGCCGGCCTGGCCGTCGGCGACGTCTCGGACTACACCGGGTTTCCCGAGATGATGGACGGACGCGTGAAGACGCTGCACCCGAAGGTCCACGGGGGGATCCTGGCGCTGCGGGACGCGGCGAGCCACCGGGAGGCCATGGACCGGAACGGCATCGCCGTCATCGACCTCGTCGCGGTCAACCTCTATCCCTTCGAGGAGTCCGCCGCCGGGGGCGCGTCTTTCGAGGCGTGCATCGAGAACATAGATATCGGCGGGCCCGCCCTGATCCGCTCCGCCGCGAAGAACCACGCCCACGTGACGGTCGTCGTCGATCCGGGCGACTACCGGGCCGTCATGGACGACATGGACGCGAACCGCGGGGCCGTGAGCGAGGATCTCCGGCGGCGCCTCGCGGCCAAGGCCTATGCCCGGACGGGCGCTTACGACGCGGCCATATCGGCCTGGTTCGCCGAAGAACTGGAGGAGCCCTTTCCGGAGCGGCTCGTCCTTTCGGGCCGGCGCCGGGATGTCCTGCGCTACGGCGAGAACCCGCACCAGGACGCCGCGTTCTATCTCGGCGGAGACCCCCGGCCGGGCGTCGCCACGGCGGCCCGCATCCAGGGCAAGGCGCTTTCGTTCAACAACCTGAACGACGCGGACGCGGCCTGCGAGCTGGCCGCCGAATTCGACCCCGGGCGGCACGGCCCCGCGGCCGTCATCGTCAAGCACGCGAACCCCTGCGGCGCCGCGCTCGGCGGCTCCCTCGCCGAGGCGTACCGGAAGGCGCTCGCCTGCGATCCGGTCAGCGCCTTCGGCGGCGTCGTCGCCCTCAACGGCACGCTCGACGGCGAGACGGCGGCAGAGATTTGCCGGGTGTTCACGGAAGTCGTCGTCGCGCCGGATGCCGACGATGCGGCGAAGGACGTCCTGGCCGGAAGGGAGAATCTGAGGCTTCTGCTCACCGGACCGCTTCCCGACCCGGCCGCGCGCGGGACGACCGTCCGGTCTCTCGCGGGAGGATATCTCGTGCAGACGCGGGACGACCGGCTGACCGGCGGCGAACTCGAGGTGGTGACCAGGAGGAAGCCCGGCGCCGCCGAGACCGCGGACCTCGTCTTCGCGTTCACGGTGGCCAAGCACGTCAAGTCCAACACCATCGTGTACGCGAAAAACGGCGCCACCGTGGGCATCGGGGCGGGGCAGATGAGCCGGGTGGACTCCGCGCGTCTGGCCGTGCGCAAGGCCGAGGAGACGGCGCGCGAGGCCGGGCGCGCCGAGCCCGCCACCCGGGGATCCGTGGCCGCCTCCGATGCGTTCTTTCCCTTCGCCGACGGGCTGCTGGCGGCCGCCGAGGCCGGCGTGACCGCCGTGATCCAGCCGGGCGGCTCGAGGCGCGACGACGAGGTGATCGCCGCCGCCGACGAGGCCGGAATCGCCATGGTCTTCGCCGGATTGCGCCACTTCCGCCACTGAGGGCGGTTCCGGATCGGCCGGGAACGACTCCGGGACACGGAGGAGAGACGATGAGCGCGTTCGGAGAAGACCTGATCCGGTCCTTGAACGAAGCGCTTGCCCACGCGAAGGGAGAAGGTCCCGCCGTTCCGCACGCCCCGGCCGCTCCGCGGGAGGTCCAGAAACGGGAGAAGCTGACTGTTCCGGGCTTCCACGTCCGTCCACCGGCATGGCGTCGTTTTCTGGAAAAATCGGAACACCCCCACCCAGCCCTCCCCTTGGAAGGATTCCTCTGCGAAATTCGGCACTGAGGGGGTTGTGGGTGTTTTGTCGGGGGATTTTCGGTGCCGGCCGTGGTGCGGCGGTACTTCGGAGGCAGGATTTCGCCGCTCCGGGGCCGGTTTCGGGTGCCCGGCGCGGGGCGGGGCGGCTTGTGGGCGGGGTTCTGGCTACGGCCCGGCGAGCAGGCAGGCGCGGCGCAGATTGTAGGCCGTCACGGTCGCCACCAGCCGCGCCGTGTTGCGCTCCAGCGTCAGATAGCGCGCCCGGCGCTGACCGTAGAGCCGCTTCAGGGCCGAGAAGACCGCTTCGACCGGCGCCCGCCGCCGCGCAATCAGGTCGTTCCGGCGCTGCTGCCAGCGCGGCAGGGCCGATATGTGTTTGTGCCGCCGGTGCATGATCCGGTCCTTGACGCCGCGCGCCTTGAGCCGGGCGCGCCGCCCCTTGTGCTCATAGGCCCGGTCGCCGTAGACCGCCTTCTCGTCGCCGCAGATCAGCCGGTCGGCAACCGTACTCTCGTATCATCGTGCCGGCCCGCACCACCAAACCCGGCGCCGCCAACTGACGCCCGATCTCCTCGAACGCCGCCGTCAACAGATCGCCCGCCTGCTTCCGGAACCGCCAGATCGTCGTCTCGTCCGGCGTCGGGGCGTCCAGCGCAAAGCCGCAGAAGTGCCGGAACGACAGGCGGTCCAGCAACGCTTCCTCCAACGCCGGGTCCGAAAGGTCGTAGAGCGCCTGAAGGTAGAGCGCCTTGAGCATCGACAACCCATCGTAGGGCGGACGACAGCGCGAGCCCGTCACGCGACGCCTCGGCTGCGACGAGATGAAGGGTCACGATCCACGCGGTCTCGTCCTGGGTTGCCGACAGGGTGCCCTGAATCGGCGACAGCAAGACGTTCGCCAGCGTCAGCGTCTACCGTAGATCGGCGTGCCCCGGGGAGATCGCCAGCAAGATCGTCGCCTGCCGGAGGACCGGCAGCGTTTCGGATTCGCTCGGGGGTGCGGTCATGGGATGTCGACGGCCGATTGACGGGCGCCGGTGCAGACCTCATGGTCGGGCCATGAGCATGGTGTTCGATACGCACGCCTTCGTGCAGTGCCTGACCGGCGTCGGGATGCCCGAGGAACAGGCCGAAGCGCTGGCCGACGAACAGGTCAAGCTGATCGACGAACGGCTGGCGACGAAAGCCGACGTGGCGAACCTCGAACTGCGCCTGATCGTCCGCCTTAGCGGCATGATGGCGGTTGCCGTGGGCGCCGTGGCCGTTCTCGTGGAGCCACTATGACATTCGCCCCGTATCACCGAACGCTGCATGGTTCCCCTCGCATTGTGGGTGCGGTGCGCAATGGATCGCACGGGATGTAATGAGATAGTAATCATGCGAGTGGCGGGGGGGCTGATACATGTACGAGAACGCTTTCAACAGCATAGAGCGCGACCTACGGGCCGAAGAGGGCATCGCCAACGAGTTGGACTACGTGGAACAGACCTCCTGGGTGTTGTTCCTGAAATACCTTAACGACTTTGAAAACGAGCGCTGCGACCGGGCGGAACTGAACGGCGAGGACTACCAACCCCTTGTCGATCCCGACTTCAGGTGGGATGACTGGGCTGCGCCCAGGACGCCCGACGGCAGCTTCGACCACGAGGCGGCGCTAGTCGGCGACGACCTGATCGCTTTCATCGACAAGAACCTGTTCCCTTACCTCGCCTCCTTCCGGCAATCGGCCGCAGGCCCGCGCACCATCGAATACAAGATCGGCGAGATCTTCGCTGAGCTCGGCAACAAGTTCCGCTCCGGCTACATCCTGCGCGACGTGCTCGAAATCGTCGACGGTCTCTCCTTCAACACGCGGGACCAGCTCCACGAACTCTCCGAACTCTACGAGAGTCGCATCCGCCGCATGGGCAACGCGGGCCGGAACGGCGGCGAATACTACACGCCGAGACCGTTGATCCGCGCCATGATCCGGGTCGTCGATCCGAAGATCGGCCAGACCGTCTACGACGGGGCCGTCGGCTCGGCGGGATTCTTGTGCGAGGCCTGGGAGCACATGCGCCGCCCGGACCTCACCGCCTCGGAATACGAGACCCTGCAACACGAGACCTTCTTCGGGCAGGAGAAGAAGTCGCTCGCCTACGTCATCGGCATCATGAACATGGTGCTGCACGGGATCGAGGCGCCGAATATCGTCCGCACCAACTCGCTCAACGAGAACGTGATGGACTTCCAAGAGCGTGATCGCCACGACATCGTGCTCGCCAATCCGCCCTTCGGCGGCGGTGAGCGTCCCGAGGTCCAGCACAACTTCCCGATCCGTTCGGGCGAGACCGCCTATCTCTTCCTTCAGCACTTCATCCGCAAGCTGCGCGCCGGCGGCCAAGCGGCAGTGGTCATCAAGAATACCTTCCTTAGCAACACCGACAACGCCTCGATCACCCTGCGCCGGGACCTGCTGGAATCCTGCACGCTCCACACGATCCTCGATTGCCCGTCCGGCACCTTCCAGGGCGCGGGGGTGAAAACCGTGGTGCTGTTCTTCGAGAAGGGCGCGCCGACACGGGACATCTGGGTCTATCAACTCGATCCCGGCCGCTCCCTGGGCAAGACCAACCCGCTGAACGACGACGATCTGGCAGAGTTCGTGGAGCTGCAACGGACCTTCGCCGAGGGGCCGAGAAGCTGGCGCGTCACCCGCTTCAATCTGAATCCGGACACGCTGGACCTCTCGATCAGGAACCCCAACGCGCCCGAGAAAGCACCCCTTCGCAGCCCCGAAGAGATCATCGCCGACATGCTGGCCCGCGACACCGAGACGGCGGAGATTCTTGAGAACATCCGGGGGGTGCTGTGAGCGAAACCGGGATTCAAGAATGGCCCGTAGTCCGTCTGGGCGAGGTAGCCGATATCGTGATGGGTCAAGCTCCAGCCGGAAAGGATTGTAACAAAGAGGGACAGGGAACACCCTTTGTAAAAACTGCCGAATTTGGTGAAGACCGCCCAATCATCAGAGAGTGGACTACTGATCCAAAAAAATTGGCGCGGATATCTGATGTTTTGATCAGTGTTGTTGGAGCGACATGTGGCAAGATAAATTTGGGCGCTGACTGTGCGATAGGGCGTAGCGTGGCAGCTTTGCAGCCACATCCGCAAAGACTAGATCAGTTTTTCTTGTATTTCTTCATGGAAGGACAAGTACAGAGATTGCGTTCCAGTTCACAAGGAGCCGCACAGACAGTCATTTCCAAGGAGATGCTGGCAAACACCGTTTTGCCACTTCCGCCGTTAGAGGAGCAGCGGCGGATCGTTGCGGTTCTTGACGGGGCTTTTGACGGATTGGACAGAGCTCGCGCCCACGCGGAAGCGAAATTGGCAGATATTGACGACCTCCGCCGGTCTCTCCTCCAGCGCGCCTTCGCGGGTAAACTGACGTGAGGCAAGTGCAGCGATGAGCCTGCGCGACGAGACCGAGGCCGAGACTCGCGCGGATCGGATCGATCCGGTGCTGCGGGCGGCCGGCTGGGGCGTCGTCGAAGGTTCGCGCGTCCGCCGCGAAATGATCTGTCCTGGCCGTATCCAGGCCGGCGGCAGGCGAGGCAAGGGTCTCTCCTGCGATTATGTTCTGTTCCACAAGGGGCAGAAGCTCGCCGTGCTGGAGGCCAAGCGCGTGGGCCTCAGCCACCGCGACGGCATCGGTCAGGCCAAGGACTATGCTGGCCGCCTCGGCGCCCGCCTCGCCTACGCCTCGAACGGCCTGCAATGGTACGCCATCGACATGTCGACCGGCGTCGAGGGCGAGATCGACCTGCCATTCCCAACCCCGGACGAGTTGTGGGATCGCACCTTTGCTGAGCCGAACCCGTGGCGCGACGCCTTCGGTGCCGTGGACTTCGAGACCGACGGCGGTAAGTGGGAAGCCCGGTACTACCAGCACAAGGCCATTGCGGCGGCTCTGGAAGCCATTGCGCGGGGCGAACGGCGCATCCTGCTGACCCTTGCGACCGGGACCGGCAAGACCTCCATCGCGTTCCAGATCGCCTGGAAGCTGTTCCACGCGAAATGGAGCTTGGCGGGTGAACCCGTGCGCCGCCCGCGCATCCTGTTCCTGGCCGACCGCAACATCCTCGCCGACCAAGCTTACAACGCCTTTTCCGCGTTTCCGTCGGACGCGGTTGCGCGCATCGATCCCCAATCCCTACGCAAGAAACGGGGCAAGGCACCGAAGAACGCGAGCGTCTTCTTCACCATCTATCAGACCTTCATGACCGGCGAGGACGAGCCGGTGTTCACGGACTACCCATCCGATTTCTTCGATTTCATCGTGATCGACGAATGTCACCGGGGCGGTGCGCAGGACGAGAGCGCCTGGCGGGGAATCCTGGAGCACTTCGAGCCCGCGGTGCAGCTCGGTCTCACTGCGACGCCCAAGCGCCGGCACAACGCCGACACCTACGCCTACTTCGGCGAGCCGGTCTACACTTACGCCCTGCGGGACGGCATCGAGGACGGCTACCTGACCCCGTTCAAGGTCCGTCAGATGGCCAGCACCATCGACGAGTATGTGTACGACCCGGAAGACGATGTCATCCGGGGTGAGGTCGAGGCGGGTGACCGGTTCAGCGAGAAGGACTTCAACACCAGGATCGTCATCGAGGATCGCGAGCTGAGCCGTGTGCGAGAGTTCGTGAGTCAAACCGATCAAGGCCAGAAGACCTTGGTCTTCTGTGCGACCCAGGATCACGCCGCGCTGGTCCGTGACCTGATCAACCAAGTCAAGGACAGCACCGATCCTCACTACTGCCACCGGGTAACGGCGAATGACGGCGAGGTCGGAGAGCAGCACCTTCGAGACTTTCAAGACAACGAGAAGACGGTTCCCACGGTCCTCACCACGTCGCAGAAATTGTCCACGGGGGTGGACGCGCTCAACATCCGGCACATCGTCCTGATGCGCCCAGTCCGGTCGATGATCGAGTTCAAGCAGATTGTCGGGCGGGGAACGCGGACCTTCGAGGGGAAGGACTTCTTCACGATCTGGGACTTCGTGAAGGCGCACGAGAACTTCAACGATCCGGAGTGGGACGGCGAGCCCGAGGAGCCGGTGCCTCCCCGACCGGGGCCGGGTCGGCCGACAACATACCCGGATGTGGTCAGAACCTACGAAGCTCTCAGAGACGATCCGCCCGAGAAAATAGAAATCAGGCTTGCGGACGGCAAAGTCAGGGCTATCCGATACATCGCCGCCACGACCTACTGGAGCGCAGACGGGAAACCCATGACCGCCGCCGAGTTCCTTGAGCGCTTGTTCGGTGATTTGGCGGGCATGATTGCCAATGAGGACGAGCTTCGCGCCGTCTGGTCCAACCCCGACAACCGTGAGAAATTCCTGGAACGGCTCGACGATCACGGCTACGATCAGGGGCGATTGGACGATATTCGCCGCTTGGTCGACGCAACCGACAGCGACCTGTTCGACGTGTTGGCCTATGTGCTCTACGCCAATCCGCCAAAGACCCGCCACGAACGCGCTGACGGTGTGCGCCAGGGTGGATTAACGCTGGCCGACGGCGAATTGCGAGAGCTGCTTCTCGGAATCCTCCAGGCTTACGAAACTCACGGCGAAGATGAACTTGCAACCGCGAAGCTCGCGTCCTTCCTGATCGGGCGCTACGGCAGCGTGAGCGAGGGCAGAACGCGGATCGGAGACCTCTCCACGATCCAAAATGCGTTCAGGAGGATGCAAGCAGGTCTCTACACGAATTGACGAACAGTAAGCCGGGCTCTCTGGCCGCGTACGAAGCCATCAGCGGCCCGGGGGAAATCCCGAGCCACCCGTTACGTTACACCGGTCCCATCTTGGACGCTTTGATAGCTGCTCCCCCAGCAACTCATTCAGAAGCCCGACAACGGGAGGCAAATCCATCGAACCCCTCTTCGCCGCTTCATCGGATTCGCGCAAAGCCTGAGGTGGCGGTTATATACGGGTCTATGCGCTTCTCGTCTACGCGAAGTCCGCCAAGACCGACCTCGACCCGGCGGAGCGGAGCGCCGTCGCCGTGCTCGTCGAGGGAATCAAGAGCGCCCGAAAGGAGAGACGATGAGCACGTTCGGAGAAGACCTGATCCGGTCCTTGAACGAAGCGCTTGCCCACGCGAAGGGAAAAGGTCCCGCCGTTCCGCACACCCCAGCCGCTCCGCGGGAGGTCCGGAAACGGGAGAAGCCGACGTCACATCGTCCCGCCGGCACCCGGCCGATGAAGATGCCCGGAACAAGTCCGGGCATGACGGAGGGGGGCGGCGAATGAATCCGCACAGTTCGCACGGCGTCCTTGCCGTCATTCCCGCGAAAGCCTCCCATGGCCGGGAACCCCGCTCCCGCTGTCGCGCGGGGAACGGCGGACGGCGGGGCGATCGTGCCATCGGGGTCCCCTCTCCCGCTCGCGGGAGAGGGACAGGGTGAGGGCGCCAGAGAACGCCGCGGCGCCTGGCGGGCACCCCCGCCCCCGCCCTCCCCCGCGGGCGGGAGAGGGAGTCCGGATGGCCCAGCCGCGCCCCGAGGGTCAGGGTAGAGGCGGACGGCGTGAAGAAGTCTTTGGAAGCCGTGCACCTCGCAAGATCGTGTCCGACCTTTCCAGACCGGACAGCAACCGACTTGTTCCGAAGCTCTTGCGACTGCGCTCCCGGCTGACCGCCAAGTAGCGACAGCCGTTGCGGCGCGGCCGGAGGCTATCCGCCCGCGTCCGGGCGCTCCGGCTCCCGCACCGTCATGAGGACGGCGAGCCCGACCACGAAAAACACGACGGCGGTCCCGAGGCCCAGGCTCGGGCTGCCGGACAGGGACGTCACCGCGGCCGCCGCGACGGGTCCGACGAACGCCGTCGCCTTGCCCGAGAGGGCGAACAGTCCGAAGAACTCCGTGCGCAGTTCCGGCGGCGCGACACGCGCCATGAACGAGCGGCTGGCGGCCTGTGCGGGTCCCGCGAATATCCCGAGCACGGCGCCCCATATCCAGAACCAGGTGACGTCGTCGGCCGTGACCGCGCCGAGGCCGGCAATCGACAGGCCGATCAGGGCGATGACGATCGTGGTCTTCGATCCCCGCCGGTCGTCCAGCCAGGCGAAGGCGGCGGCGCCGAGCCCGGCCGTGACGTTCAGGACGATCCCGAACCGGATGAGTTCGGCCTGCCCCATGCCGAAGCGTCCGGCGGCGTAGACTCCGCCGAGGGCGAACGCGAGGACGAGGCCGTCGTTGTAGATCATCCGGGCGACGAGGAACCGCGCGACGTTGGCGTGCCCGCCCGCCAGTCCGCGCAGCGTCGCGCCGAGTGTGCCCATGCCCTGCTTCACCCGCTGCCCCAGGGGCAGGACGCCGGCGGCGCGGTCGGGCGTGAAGAGAAGCAGCGGGATCGTGAAGACGGCGAACCAGACGGCCACCAGGGGTCCGACCGCGCGAATGTTCGCCGCGTCTTCCGTGCCCACGCCGAACCATGGCTCGTCGGTCTGGACGAAGCCGAAGAGCATGACGAACAGCGCCGCCAGGCCGCCGACGTAGCCGAGTCCCCAGGCCCAGCCCGACCAGCGGCCCAGCCGCTCCGGTCCCACGATATCGCCGAGCATCGCGTTGTTGAACACGATGCCGAACTCGAACCCGACGGTGGCCAGGACCACCAGGGCCATGGCCAGCGGGATGGCGCCCGGCGCGGGTTCCGCGAACCAGAGAAGGGCGGAGCAGACGATACACAGGCCGCTGAAAGCGAGGATCCACGGTTTGCGGCGCCCGCCGGTGTCGACGACCGCGCCCAGCACCGGGCTCAGGACGGCGACGAGCGCGGCGCTGATGCCGGCCGTGTATCCCCAGAGCGCCTGGCCCTGGACCTCGTCGCCGACGATGCCGCGACTGAAGTACGCGGCGAACACGAAGGTGACGATCAGGGTCGTGAAGGGCGAGTTCGCCCAGTCGTAGAGCGCCCAGGAGACCAGGCCCCGGCGGGTCGCCGGCGTGGGAACGCGCCCCTCGTGTTCCGTGTCCATGAATTCAGGCAGGCTTTCGACGGGCGGCGGTGGCGGCGCCCTACGAGGTCAGCATGCTCCCCATGTGCCGGTTGACGATCGCCAGCCGCGCGAGATCGACGTTTCCGCCCAGGCGAAACTCGTCGACGAGGCCGGACATTCTGGCGACGGCCGCGCCGTTGGCCTCCCCCCATTCCGCGACGACCCGCTCGTCGAGGACGCCGTCCGCCCGGTCCATGACCCGGTCGACCAGGGCGCGCTGCTGGCCGTAGAGATCCTCGACGATGGCGCCGACGGCGAGACCTTCCCAGTGGGTCCGGAACGCGATCCTCTCGGCGGCGGAACGCAGCCAGTCGAGGCCCAGCCGGGCTCCGACGGCGAAATAGGCCCGCCCGACCTCCTCCACCGGCCGCCCCGAGCCGGTCGCCAGATGGACGATATGGCAGACCGACCGCATGGCTTCCAGGCCGGCGACCCGCCGCGCGAGGCGCGCCGGCACGCCCTTCCCGACGAAGCCGGATACGCGCTCCCGCAGGGCCGCCGCCTCGAGGTCCGCGAGATGGTCCTCCAGGCTTGCGGCCATGGCGGCGATGCCCGGCGCGTAGGTCCCCACGACGGTCGAGATGTCCATCGGCTGCGGCACGTTCTTGACGAACCACAGGGTCGCATGGCGGATGACGTTCTCCACCGCGATCATCATCTCCGTTTGCGGGCCGGCGTCGACCGTGTTGTCGAGTTCCGCGATGTCCGCCCACAGCGTCGGGAGGCCGAACGCGTCGCGGGTGGCCACGTAGGCCCGGGCGATGTCGGCGATCGAGATGTCGGTGTCCTCGACGATGTCGTTGACGAACGTCGGGCCCGCCCGGTTGACGATCGAGTTGGCGATCTGCGTGGCCACGATCTCCCGCCGGAGGCTGTGGTTCCCGATCGCCCCTGCGAACCTCTCGCGGAGCGCGCTCGGGAAATATCTCAGCAGGCCGGCGGCGAAATACGGGTCCTCGGGCACGTCGGTCCCGAGCAGCTCTTCGTACAGCGTCATCTTGCCGTACGCGAGAAGCACGGAAATTTCGGGACGCGGGAATCCGACTCCCTTGGCCTGACGCTCGGCGAGCGTCTCGTCGTCGGGCAGGAACTCGACCGCGCGGTCCAGCTTGCCCGCGCGCTCCAGCGCCCTCATGAAGCGGATCTCCGGCTCCAGGAACGCGGCGCCGCGGCTCTGCACGGACGTTATCGCCTGGGTCTGGAGGTAGTTGCTCCGAAGCACGAGCTCGGCGACCTCGTCTGTCATGTCCACCAGCAGCTGCGACCTCTGCCTGGACGTCATGTCGCCGGCGGCGACGACCGAGTCCACGAGAACCTTGATGTTGACCTCGTGATCCGAGCAGTCGACGCCCGCGGAATTGTCGATGGCGTCCGTGTTGATCCGTCCGCCGGCGAAGGCGTACTCGACGCGCCCGCGCTGCGTCACCGCGAGGTTCGCGCCTTCTCCGACGACGCGGGCGCGCAGGTCCTTGCCGTCGATGCGCACGGCGTCGTTGGCGCGATCGCCCACGTCGAGGTTCGTCTCGTCCCGGGACTTCACGTACGTCCCGATTCCCCCGAACCACAGGAGGTCGACCTCCGACGTCAGCATGGCGTGGATCAGTTCGTTCGGCGTCATCGAGGCCGCCTTGAGGCCGAACGCCCGCTGGATCTGGGGCGTCAGCTCCACGGACTTGGCGGAGCGGTCGAACACGCCTCCTCCTTCCGAGATCAGCGTCCCGTCGAAATCCGTCCACGCGGAGCGCGGAAGCTCGAACAGCCGTTTGCGCTCGGCCCACGTGGCGGCAGGATCCGGATCCGGATCGACGAAGACATGCAGGTGGTTGAAGGCGCCGACCAGCTTGATGTGCCGCGACAGCAGCATTCCGTTCCCGAACACGTCGCCGGACATGTCGCCGACGCCGACGACCGTGAAGTCCTCCCTCTGCGTGTCGCGCCCGATTTCGCGGAAATGGCGCTTGACCGACTCCCACGCGCCCCGTGCCGTGATGCCCATCCCCTTGTGGTCATAGCCCTCGGAACCGCCCGAGGCGAAGGCGTCTCCCAGCCAGAAGCCGTAGTCGATCGCCACGCCGTTGGCGATGTCCGAGAACGTCGCGGTGCCCTTGTCGGCGGCCACGACGAGGTAGGGGTCGTCGCCGTCGAAGCGGACGACGTCCCTCGGCGGGACGACCTTGTCGTCGACGTAGTTGTCCACCAGGTCGAGGAGCCCGCGAATCAGCGTCTTGTAGCACTCGACGACCTCGGCCTGGACGGCCTCCCGCCCCCCTTCCGCGGGCAGGCGCTTGGCCACGAAGCCGCCCTTGGCGCCCACCGGCACGATCACGGCGTTCTTCACCATCTGCGCCTTCAACAGGCCGAGTATCTCCGTGCGGAAATCCTCCGGTCTGTCGGACCAGCGCAGTCCGCCCCGCGCCACCTTCCCCCCGCGCAGGTGTATGGCCTCGACCCGGGGCGAATACACGAACGTTTCCACGAAGGGGCGGGGAAGGGGCAGTTCGTCGATGCTCCGGCTGTCGATCTTGAAAGAGAGGTACGGTTTGGGGACGCCGCCGTCGGACTGGAAGAAATTCGTCCGCAGGATGCCGCGAACCAGGTTCAGGAACCTCCGAAGAATCCGGTCCTCGTCCAGGTTGGCCACGTCTTCCAGGTCCGTCTCGATCTGCAGGACAAGCATGACCTCGTCGCGGGCCGCGTGCGCGCGGTCGCGCGGATCGAACCTCGTTCCGAACAAACGGACGAGGTCGCGGGCGATGCCGGCGTTCGCGGCGAGCGTGCTCTCCATGTACGCCTGGCTGAACGCGATTCCCGTCTGTCTCAGGTACTTGCAGAACGCCCGCAGAACGACGACTTCCCGCCATTCGAGACCGGCCCCCACGACCAGGCGGTTGAACCCGTCGTTCTCGAGCTCGCCGTACCAGACGCGCCCGAACGCTTCCTGCAGCTTTTCCTTTACGTCGCCCAGATCGAACCGGACGCCGGCCGGCACCTCCAGGCCGTAGTCGTGGATCCAGACCGGCGTGCCGTCTTCGGGCCGAACCTCGAAGGGAAATTCCTCGACGACCCGGAAGCCCATGTTCTCCAGCATGGGAAGCGTGTCCGACAGAGCCAGCGGCTCGCCGTGACGGAAGAGCTTGAACCGCAGGGCGTTTTCCGGCGCGTCGATCGCCCGATACAGGTTCATGCCGATACGGCCGGAAGAGACGGCGTCCTCCATTTCCTCGACGTCGAGCGTGGCTTCCTGGGCGAAGAACGCCTCCGCGTAGCCGGCCGGAAACGCTGTCCCGTACTTGTGCCAGAGCCGGTTGCCGCGGTCCTCGCCGAACCGCTCGAGCAGTTCGTCGTGGAGGTTCTCTCTCCAGGTCCGCGCCACCACGTGAAGAAGCTTTTCGAGTTCCTCGCGGGGCGGCTCCGGCTTTTCCTTCTCCTTGGTGGCGACGATGTACTGAATCCGCGCGAGAGGCGAATCCCCGACATGGATGAAGGACACCGATACGTAGCCGTTGAACGCCTCGGCGACGGCCTTTCCGATGCGTTCGGTGAGCGCGGTGCCGTGCCGGTGCGTGGGGACGTACACCAGGCAGGACACGTAGCGGCGGAACGGATCGCGCCGATAGAACACGCTGATTCGCGGCCGCTCGTGGATTTCGAGGATCCCGATGGCCGTGTCATGAAGCTGCCGTTCCGGAATCTGGAACAGTTCGTCGCGCGGAAAGGTATCGAGGATATTGGCGAGCGCCTTCCCGTCGTGGCTGGCGGCGGCAAGGCCCGACATCTCGATCGTCCGCCGGACCTTGCGCCGCAGGAACGGGATGCGCTCGGGGGTCTGGTTGTAGGCCGCGGAGGTGAACAGGCCCACGAACCGGCGCTCTCCGACGACCTCGCCCTTCCCGTCGAAGGTCTTGATCCCGATGTAGTCCATGTGGACGGCGCGATGCACCGTCGAGCGAATGTTGGCCTTGGTGACGATGATCGGCTCGGAAAGGCCCAGGAAATGCTGGACCTCCGACGACAACTCCGTCAGGCCGCCCCCGGGGTCCGCCAGGACATGGAAGTCCGGATCGCGCAGCACGCCGAGTCCCGAACCCGCGACCGCCGTGTGGGACTCGCGTTCGGCCGTCGAGTCGTGGGTGTATTCGCGGTAGCCGAGAAAGGTGAAGTGATCGTCGGCCAGCCATTCGAGAAACGAGATCGTCTCGTCGGTCTCTTCCGCGGCGACCGGCGGCGGGTTTTTCTTCAGATCGGCGATGGCTTCGTCCACCTTCGTCCGCATGGGACGCCAATCCTCCACCGCGTGCCGAACGTCGGCGAGGACCTTGCGGATCGACTCCCGGATCTCGTCGAGCACCTCCGGCGAGGACTGCGCGTCGACCTCGACGTGCATGTGGGATTCATCGACCGTATCCGCCGCTCGGGACCGCGGCTCCGCTCCGGCGACGTCCAGCAGCCGGCCCTCGGCGTCGCGCGCGACCCCCACGATGGGATGGATCACCAGATGGACCGTGCGGCGCTTGCGGTTGAGGTTGGCGGTGATCGAATCGACGAGGAACGGCATGTCGTCGTTGACGATCTCGATGACCGTATAGGGGGACTTCCAGCCGTGCTCGTCGACGCGCGGGTTGAGGACGCGGACCTTCGGAACGCCGGGTTCTCTCCGCTCCGCGAACGTCCAGAGGCTGAGGGCCGCGCCGTAGAGGTTCTCCACCGAACTCTCGGCCAGGTCGGCCGCCGTCGCCCGCCGATAGAACAGGCGAACGAACCGCTCCACCGACGAAGCCCGTTCCCCGTCCATGCGCGCCCGCAGGTGTTCGACGATCTGTTCGATGCGTTCCGCCTTGCGGTCGCGCGCTTCGTCCAACATCGACTCCTCCGCGCCGTGTGCGCAAAATCCCCGCGCAGGCGGGGTAGCTTGCCCCTGTCGGCGATTCATGACAAGCGACGGCGCGTCGCCATTTGTTCCGCTCCTGGACGGAGGATGAAGGCGTTGTCGGAATCGATCGAGGTTTCCGGGTCCGGTTCGACGGCGTGGCAAGGCTTGGCAGGGCTGCGCCTCGCCCGGCCCGGACGTGGTGAAGCGCCCGGTCCGTGAGCGAACGCTCGGAAGCGGCTTTACAGGACCGCCGATGACCGGCAAGCCTGTCCCGGGCGTTCCGGCCGCGCTCCTTCTGGCGGCGGCCTGGACCGCCGGCCTCGCCGTGCCGGTCTCGGCCGCGGACGGCGGGCGGCCGTTGTTCGAGCTCGGCCTGATGGGCGGCGGCAGCTACCACCCGGATTATCCGGCGGCGGGCCGGAATCATGCCCGCGGACTGGCGCTGCCCTACATCGCCTATCGCGGCGAGATCTTCCGCTCCGACGAGAAGGGCCTGCTGCGGGGCAGGGTCGTCCGCTCGGACGACATGGAGTTCGACGTCAGCCTGAACGGAACCTTTCCGGTGGACTCGGACGACAACGACGACCGGCGCGGAATGCCCGACCTCGACTGGCTGGGAGAGATCGGCCCCCGCCTGCAATTCACCGCCGCCCGCGCGCCGGCGGGCGGCGCCAGGATCGACCTGGAGCTTCCCGTTCGGGCCGTCTTCTCGACGGATCTGTCCGATCTGGCCTATCGGGGGGTCGTGGCCGCGCCCGAAATCGCCTACCGGCACGGAAACGTTCCGGAGAGCGGCGTTCAGGTCAAGCTGGGTCTCGGGGCCACGTTCGCGACGGTGGAGCTGATGGAGTATTTCTACGGCGTCGCGCCGCGTTTCGCGACCGGGACCCGGCCCGCCTACGCCGCGGACGCGGGCTACCTGGGCGCCAACGTACAGCTCACCGCCTTCACGTCGTTCTCCGCCGGGTGGCGGGCGTTCGGCCGTATCAGGCTCGACCTGCACCACGGCGCCGCGAACGAGGACAGCCCGTTGTTCCGGAACGAGGCGGCGTTCTCCGTCGGTCTGGGACTCGTCCGGTCGATCTACCGGTCGGAGGCGCGGGGCGCCGAATAGGCGTCCGGCCGCCGGTTACGCCGCCCGGGCGCGGCGCCGGATCAGTCCGATGACCTCCGAGGCCGCCTCTGTGATATTGGTCCCCGGTCCGAAGACGGCGGATACGCCGGCCGCCTTCAGCTCGCCGTAATCCTTCGGCGGCACGATGCCGCCGACCACCACGAGCACGTCCCCGGCGTCCCGCGCGGCCAACTCGTCGATGAGTTGCGGCACCAGCGTCTTGTGCGCGGCCGCCTGCGAGGACACGCCGACGGCGTGCACGTCGTTCTCGATGGCCTGCCTGGCGGCCTCTTCCGGCGTCTGGAACAGGGGGCCGATGTCGACGTCGAAGCCGATGTCCGCGAACGCGGACGCGATCACCTTCGCGCCCCGGTCGTGCCCGTCCTGTCCGAGCTTGGCGATCAGGATTCTCGGACGCCGGCCCTCGTCCCCGGCGAAGGCCTCCGCCTCGCGCCGGATGCGGACGAAGCCGCCGTCCTCCGCGTGGGCGCCGCCGTACACGCCGGTCACGCCGCGCGCCTCCGCCCGATGGCGCCCGAAGACCCGTTCGAGCGCGTCCGACACCTCGCCGACGGTGGCGCGGGCCCGCACCGCCTCGATGGCGAGCGCCAGGAGATTGCCGTCCCGCCGCGCGCCGTCCTCCAGGGCCCGGAGCGCGGCCTCGACCGCGGCGCCGTCGCGCGAGCGGCGCACCTGCTCCAGACGCCCGATCTGCCGTTGCCGGACCCTGGCGTTGTCGATCTCCAGAAGCTCGACATCGGCCGGGCCGTCCTCGGGCGGATACCTGTTGACGCCGACGATCACCTCCTCGCCGCGGTCGATGCGCGCCTGTTTCCGCGCCGCGCTTTCCTCGATCCGCATCTTGGGCATCCCCTCGGAGACGGCCCTGGTCATGCCGCCCAGCGCCTCGACCTCGTCGATGACCTTGCGCGCCTCCGCGACCATCGAATGGGTCAGCGACTCCACGTAGTAGCTGCCGCCCAGGGGATCGACGACCCTGGCGATGCCGGTCTCTTCCTGCAGGATGAGCTGCGTGTTCCGGGCGACGCGCGCCGACGCGTCCGTGGGCAGGGCCAGGGCCTCGTCGAAGGCGTTGGTGTGCAGGCTCTGTGTCCCGCCCAGGGTTGCCGCCAGGGCCTCGTAGGCCGTGCGGACGATATTGTTGTAGGGGTCCTGCTCCGTGAGCGAGACGCCGCTGGTCTGGCAGTGGGTCCGCAACATCCGCGAGCGCGGGTCCCGGGGGCCGAACGGCGCCATGAGTTCGGCCCAGAGCGTCCTGGCGGCCCGGAGCTTGGCGATCTCCATGAAGAAATTCATGCCGATGCAGAAGAAGAACGACAGGCGCGGGGCGAACTCGTCGATGGCGAGACCCCTGGACAGGGCCGCGCGCACGTACTCGACGCCGTCCGCCAGAGTGAACGCCAGCTCCTGCACGGACGTCGCGCCGGCTTCCTGCATGTGGTAGCCGGAGATGGAAATGGAGTTGAACCGCGGCATGTTGGCGGCGGTGTGCGCGACGATGTCCGCCACGATCCGCATGGAGGGCTTCGGCGGATAGATGTAGGTGTTGCGGACCATGAACTCCTTGAGGATGTCGTTCTGGATGGTCCCCGTGAGCTGGGCCTGGCCGACGCCCTGCTCCTCGGCGGCCACGACGTACCCCGCCAGCACCGGCAGCACGGCCCCGTTCATGGTCATGGAGACGCTCATCTCGCCGAGCGGGATGCCGTCGAACAGGCGCTTCATGTCCTCGACGGAATCGATGGCGACGCCGCTCTTGCCCACGTCGCCCTCCACGCGCGCATGATCGGAGTCGTACCCCCGGTGCGTGGCGAGGTCGAACGCGACGGACAGCCCCTTCTGTCCGGCCGCCAGGTTGCGGCGATAGAAGGCGTTGGACTCCTCGGCGGTGGAAAAGCCGGCATATTGCCGAAGCGTCCACGGCCGTCCCGCGTACATGGTGGCGCGCGGGCCGCGGGTGAACGGCGCGAAGCCCGGAAGCGCGTCGACCTCGATTCGCTCCAGATCGGCCGCGGTGTAGAGCGGCTTCACGTCGATGCCCTCGGGCGTCGTCCACACGAGATCGTCGGGACCGCGCCCCTTGAGCTCCCGTTCCGCCAACGCGCGCCAGGATTCGATCGAGGTGCCGTCGCCGTCGCTCATCTCATCGCTTTCGGGCATGCGCGAAGACCATCCGCGGCAAACGCGGGAAGTATGGGAAAGGCCGGTCTCAAGTCAAATCGACGGAGGCCGCGGCGCGACGGCGCGACGGCCCGGCCGGAGCCCGCTCGGGCCGTCGGCGATCGCGTCATTCCGCGATTTCCAGCTCCGTGCGGCGCGCGAGCGCGCCGAAGCCGGCGTCGTTGCGAGGGGCGGACGTGTCGGTCCGGCTCACGTCGGCCGGTTCGGCCGCAAGGTCTCGAAGTGCGAAGTTGACTGCCTCACGCCTGGTCTACAGGCGGTAACGGCGCATGGACGCTACGCGCGCTCCGTCGTTGATGTTGATATCGGTACGTGACATGCACAAAGTATATACCATGATCGGACTCCGGTCAGAAGTCGGAGCGCCGCAAGCGCGAAGTTCATGAGGAAACTCTACGACATTATGAGGCTGCAGACGAGCGCTCCAACATGTCATGCACTCTCGCCTTATACATTCGCTTGCGATGACGTTACCGTCATTTGGCTTGAAGTCGATTTCTGACCTCCTGGCGCAGTTCGAGTATGGAGAGGTCCGGTCGTTTGGATAGTTTACGAATCATGTCGGACAGCTCCCATCGAACCGAAGTGTTTTGTCGGGGAAAGAGAAATCCGATATGCTCAATCTCGTAATCATTTTCATAGTCAAGTAAAGCATATCCAAGAATTTGATACAACCATACCCCTTTACCTTTCGTTCTGGTCGTGGTCTTAATATCCCATAGACATCCATCTACTACGATATCCCCATCGGCTCCGCCGACATCCTTAGAGCCTCTGAAAACTGGATTCAATACTGCGGGCGCTCCTCGTTGGTCGGCATAACGTTCCGTAAAAGCGTCCGCCAGCGCGACAACGTCTTGAACATAGCGGTCCGGTACCGCGTTCAGGAGATCATCCGCATTCTTTGGAGGTGATTCTGCAAGAAAGGGCGGAGGCCAACCCTTCCCTCCATTACGGCGGCATGATTCGAAAGCCGATAGAACAAAACAACAACGAGCGAGCTCAAGTTCCTCCGCGTGAGTAGGCGCCCTCTTATGAGCTGCTACGCGACTCGCCGATTCCGCCAATCCTTCGAAGAACTCGACGGTACATTCCAAGGGCATCCTCGTGAGATCTGGATTTGATATATTCAAAAGGGACAATAAATCAAAATCAAATATCTTCAAATCAGGCTGCCCTTTGGTCCAAATCGCATAATCGTCTTGATGACATTCGTAGCGCAAGCTCCATTTTTGCGTATCATTTGGAAACTCTCCGATTGACAATACCTTATAATCTGAAAAGCGGGACGGATCCTTTCGGAAAAGACTGGGAAATTCGATGATATCAGTAACCAACCATGCTCCTGATTGGGCCATATCGTATTGCGATATGGGGGTTTCCGAAAAATGATATCTTATACGATAATCGATTGTCGATCCAACCAGACTATAAATCCAAGGAGGTGTTCTTTCTTCAAGAAGTCCTACAACATGTTCAGCAACTAATTTCTGTTTGATTTCAGCAAGACATTCTCGATTTCCTGAAGACGGGAATACTTCTCTTACAAAGTGGCCCAAGATAGATTTTGGGTTTTCAATTTGGCTCTTTAACGACATCATTCATCTCCAATAATAAAGGCCGTGCAAGGCTTGAGGATTAACCGTTTTCTGCGTATCCCCGAAACTCCGCGAACGCTCCCTTCGTCATGCCCTGCCCCCCAATCGTCATGCCCGGCACAAGTCCGAGCATGACGATTGGGGGGACAATACAGGAAACCTAAACTGGACAGTAATGGCCCGGAACCGCGCCCCCCCCGATGTCGTGCGAAGTGTGGGAATTCGAAATGAACCCTGGTGCGCGGGCCTCCGGCCCGCATCGTGCGGGCGGGACGCCCGCGTACCCAGGGGAGGCGAGTGGCGACCGCCCCGACTCCGTGCGAAGTGTGCGAATTCATCCGACAGGGCATGGCCTGGGCTCGCAAGGGAGCCCGAGTCATATACTCCGCGGCCACCCCCTCCGTCATGCTCGGACTTGTTCCGGACATCAACGGGTTGCAGCATGGCGGGGCTGGGGGCACGGCTTCGAACGACCCGCCGCCATGAACCGGGCGGACGGACGTGGATGCCCGGAACAAGTGCGGAGGCGTCCACACACGGGAAATACCGGAATCGTCGTTGCTCATATCCCGTATCGGGCATTAACATTCCCGTTATGGGCATATCGACTCCGACGCGCTTGTCGCGGCCGGCCCGCCGCAAGGCGGCGGCGGATCGCGTCGGCACGCCGAGCAGTATCGCCGACGCGCTCTTCACCACGACCCAGCAGCGGGTTCTGGCCCTGCTGTTCGGCCAGCCGGACCGGAGCTTCTTTGCGAGCGAGTTGATCGGGCTGACCGGATCCGGATCCGGGGCCGTGCAGCGCGAACTCCGGCGCCTCGCGTCGAGCGGTCTGGCGAGCGTCACCCGCCTCGGCGCGCGAAAGCACTATCAGGCCAATCCCGACTGTCCCGTGTATCACGAACTGATCGGCCTCGTGCACAAGACGGTCGCCATGGTCGAGCCGATCCGGCGGGCGTTGGACCCGTTCGCCGGCCGGATCGAACTGGCCCTGATCCACGGTTCCGTCGTGCGCGGCACGGATACGGCATCGAGCGACATCGATCTGCTCGTTGCCGCGGACGGCGTGATGCTGGAGGAACTCTACGCCGCGCTCGCGCCGGTGGAGACGAGCCTGGACCGCAGGATCGGCCTCACTCTCTACACGACGCAGGAGTTCGACGCGCGCCGGTCCGCCGGAAACACGTTCCTGAGCCGCGTGCTCTCCGGCGAACACCTGGTCCTTGTCGGAAAGAAAGATGAGGCATTCGGAACTCGATAACCTGACGCGCATCGGCCAACTCAAGGCGGAGCCGGTCGCGGAGGGGGAAGTCGAGGGTCTGCTGCGCTCGGGACGGCGCCGTCTGGACGATGCCGGGCGCGAGGAGCTGAGCCTGGAAAGCCGCTTCGACCTTGGCTACAACGCGGCCCACGCGCTGGCGCTCGCCGCCTTGCGGGCGCGGGGCTATCGCTCCGACTCGCGTTATCTGGTCTTTCAATGCCTCCAGCACACCGTCGGTCTGCCTCGGGAGCAGTGGCGGGTGCTGGACCAGGCCCACCGCAAACGCAATCTCGCCGAGTACGAGGGCGAGACGGACGTGGACGAGCAGCTCGTCGCCGCGTTGTTGCGGGTCGCGCGCGGCGTGGCGAGGCGCGTGCAAGACCTCGCGGCGGCGCGATGAGTTCCGTCGGTCCCGCCGGGGCGCCGGGGCGGATCACCGCCCTGCTCGGCCCCACGAACACGGGCAAGACGCATTTCGCGGTGGAGCGGATGCTCGGCCACCGCACCGGCGTCATCGGGCTGCCCCTGAGGCTGCTGGCCAGGGAAATCTACGACAGGGTGACCGCCTCCGTGGGCCGTTCCCGCGTCGCCCTGGTCACGGGCGAGGAGAAGATCGTTCCCGCCCGCGCCGACTATTTCCTGTGCACGGTCGAGGCCATGCCCATGGACCGGCGCTTCGCGTTCCTCGCCGTCGACGAGATCCAGCTCGCTGCGGACGGAGAGCGCGGGCACGTGTTCACCGACCGGCTGCTCCGGGCGCGGGGCGTCGAGGAGACGATGTTTCTCGGAGCGGACTCCATGCGCCCGATCGTCAGGCGTCTGGTTCCGGACTCGCGGTTCGTCTCGCGTCCGCGGTTCTCCACGCTGGCCTTCGCCGGGCGGAAGAAGCTCTCGAGGTTGCCGAAACGAAGCGCGGTCGTCTGCTTTTCCGCGCCCGACGTCTACGCGATCGCGGAACTCGTCCGCCGGCACCGGGGCGGCGCGGCCGTCGTTCTCGGCGCCCTCAGCCCGCGCACGCGCAACGCGCAGGTGGCCATGTTCGAGGCCGGCGAAGTCGACTACCTCGTGGCCACGGACGCCATCGGCATGGGCCTCAACCTGAACGTGGACCACGTCGCGTTCGCGGGTCTCAGCAAATACGACGGCTTCATGCGCCGCGACCTGACTCCGGCCGAAATCGGCCAGATCGCCGGACGGGCGGGGCGCCACATGCGCGACGGAACGTTCGGAACCACGGATGACGCCGGGTCCATGGCGCCCGAGACCGTCGACCGCGTGGAGAACCACCGGTTCGACCGCGTCGGGACCGTCCAATGGCGGAACGTCGCTCTCGACGTCACGTCCGCCCGCGCCCTGATCGCCAGCCTCGAGGCGCCGCCGCCGGCGGCTCATCGGGCCGTTCTCGCCCGGACGCGCGACGCCGACGACTATCTGGCGCTCAAGTCGCTGGCCGCGGAGCCCGGGATTTCGGCCCTCGCCCGGGGCCGCGCGGCCGTGGGGGTCCTGTGGGAGGTGTGCCGGATCCCCGATTTCCGCAAGACCATGGCGGAAGCGCACGTACGGCTGCTCGGCCGGGTCTACCGGCACGTCATGTCGCCCGCCGGCGTGCTCCCCACCGACTGGGTCGCCGACCACGTCTCCCGCCTCGACCGGACCGACGGGGATATCGACACCCTCGCCGCGCGGATCGCCCATATCCGGACGTGGACCTACATCTCGCACCGCGGCGAATGGCTGTCCGACGCGCGGCACTGGCAGGAACGGACCCGCGCGGTGGAGGACGGGCTGTCCGGCGCGCTCCACGACCGGCTGACGCAGAGGTTCGTGGACCGGCGCACCGCGGCGCTCCTGCGCCGCGTGAACGAGAAACGGCCCGTTCACGGCCACGTGGGCGACGACGATATCGTTGTCGTGGAAGGGCATGCCCTCGGGCGGATCGAGGGGCTCCGCTTCGTTCCCGACCGCTCCGCGCTCACCTCCGGAAACCGCGGCCTGCGCGCCGCGGCATCGCGCGTCGTGGCGCGGGAACTCCGCTGGCGCGCCGGGGAGCTCGCCGCGGCCTCCGACGGGACGATCGCGCTGACGCCGGACCTGGCCCTCCACTGGAGGGGAGCCGCGCTCGCGCGCCTGACGCCGGGCAAGGACGCTCTCCATCCCGGCGTCGCGGCGCTTCCGTCGGACGTCGACGGGGAATGGGCCCAGCGCGCCCGGGAGCGGCTCGAACGCTGGCTGGCGGACCACATCGACCGCACGCTCCGGCCGCTCGCCCGTTTGACGGAAACGGAGGTCGGCGCCGCCGGCCGGGGCATCCTGTTCCGGATGCGGGAAGCGATGGGTCTCCTGCCCCGCCCGGCCGTCGAACGGCAGCTCGGCCGGCTCACCAAGGCGGACCGCGCCGCGATGCGGGGACAAGGCGTCCGGATCGGCGCGAACAGCGTCTTCCTGCCCGCCATGCTGCGGCCGGAGCGCAGCGCCCTGGCGGTCAGGCTTTGGCAGCTGCATCGGACTCCCGACGCGCCGCCGCGGGACACTCCGGCGCCGCGGCTGTCCGTCCCGGCTTCCGAGGGCGTGCCTTCCGGATTTTACGGAGCGGCGGGATACGTTCGTCTCGGCGGCCGGGCCATCCGCGCCGACGCCGCCGAACGGTTGACGGGCGCCGTCCACAAGCGAACCCGGAAATCCGCCGTCCTCGAAAGCGAGGACCTGACGGCGCTGGCCGGATGTGCGGGAGAGGAATTCGCGCGCGTGATGCGGGACCTGGGATACCGCCGGCGGCCGGACCGGCCCGGGGTCTTCGTCAGGTCGTACCGGCGCGCGGCGGACGCCGGGGCCGCGGCGAGGCGGCGGGCGGGGAACTCCGCGAATTCGGAGTCCCCGTTTGCCGCGCTCGGCGAGCTGGCGGCGGCGGCCGAACGCGGGCGGAAATGAGCGAGTCGCTGCGCATCGACCGCTGGCTCTGGTTCGCGCGGTTCTTCAAGAGCCGCTCGCTGGCGGCGAAGATCTGCTCCGAACGGCGAGTGCGCGTGAACGGCGCCGTCGTCGCCAGGCCCAACCATCGCCTGCGGACCGGCGACGTGCTGACGTTTCCCCAGGGCCGCGAGATTCGCGTCGTCAGGGTGGCGGCGCTCGGCCTCCGCCGCGGCCCGGCGGCGGAGGCCCGAACCCTGTTCGAGGACCTGTCCGAACGGCCCGGTCCCGGCCGTGCGGAGCACCCGTCCCCGGCCGGGCCGGCGCGCCGCGACGGCGGCGCGGGCCGGCCCACCAAGGCGGACCGGCGCGACATCATGAGGTTCGTGGGCGGGGACCGGCGTCTCGCGGAGGCGGAACGACGGCGCGGCCGCCGCGGAAGCCGCCCCGTTCCCCCCGGACGACGGCCTGAACCGCCGCCGGCGTGACGACGCGCCGTGGCTTGAACGCCCGCCGGGCCATGTGTTAGGCGGAAACCGTGATCGATCGAATCAAGAGGCTTTTCGGCGGCGTCGGTACCGGCGCCGGGAACCCGGAGGCGCCGGACGCCGTGGAAGCCCGGGTGCTGGCCGCGGCGGTTCTGATGGTCGAGGCGGCCCGGCTGGACGGGGACTTCGACCGCTCGGAACGGCAATCGATCCGGTCGCTCGTCATGGACCGTTTCGGCCTGGACGGCGCCGAGGCGGACGGCCTCATCGCGGAGGCCGAGGCCGTTCACGACGACAGCAACCAACTCGTCCGCTTCACGCGCACGATCAAGGACAGCTGGCCGCCCGAGGAGCGCATTGCGATCGTCGAGATGCTTTGGGAGGTCGTCTATGCCGACGGCGTGCTCCACGACTACGAGGCAAACCTGTTGCGCCGCGTCGGCGGCCTCATATATGTATCCGACCGTGACCGGGGCGCGGCGCGCAAGAGGGTGACGGAGCGCCTCGGGATCGACGGGGCGGAGGAAGCCCCCTAGGGCGCGGACCGGTCGTCCATTCTCGTTGCTGGAGCCAAGCATGACCTACGTCGTCACCGAGTCCTGCATCCGCTGCAAGTACATGGACTGCGTCGAGGTGTGTCCGGTCGACTGCTTCTACGAAGGGGAGAACATGCTCGTCATCCATCCCGACGAGTGCATCGACTGCGGCGTGTGCGAGCCGGAATGCCCCGTCGAGGCGATCATCCCCGACACCGAGGACGACGTCGAAAAGTGGGTCGAGCACAACCGCGAATATTCCGAGAAGTGGCCGAATATCACCCGAAAGGGCGAGTCGCCCGAAGACGCGGACGACTACACCGAAGAAGAGGGAAAGCTCGAGAAGTATTTCAGCGCTAGCCCCGGTTCGGGCGGCTGAATCGTCCGGGAACGGCCCGATTCGGCGGCGGAATCGGGGGTCCGGCCCTGTAATTTCCCCCCGAACCGTGCTACATTGGAAACCGTGAGCGCGACCGGCGGACGGGCCGCTCGGCGCCCGCGGCGGTCCGCAAGGCAGGCTCAGGACAACCCGGCCGTTTCAGCCGCCGTCTTCCGACGCGTCCGGCACCGGCCGGCGAAGGTCCGGGCGCGTCCGTCGGCGCGTGAACTGCGAGAGACGGGAGATCATGGCAAAAGCGACCGCCAAGACGGCAGGCAGGAAGACGGCCAAACCCAAGACGGCGCGGACGAAGGCCGCCGCGCCGGCATCCAGGGCGAAGAAGGCCAAGCCGAAACCCAAGGCGACGAACAGGACGGCCGCGGCATCGGCCCCGAGAACCGCCGCGAAGGCCGCGCCGAAAGCGGCCAGGAAGGCGGCGGCGAAGCCCAAGGCGCGGAAACTGCCGTTCGCGGTGAACGACTACGTGGTGTACCCCACCCACGGCGTCGGCAAGATCTCCGGCGTGGAGCGGCAGGAAATCTCGGGCATGGACCTCGAGCTCTTCGTGGTGGAGTTCGACAAGGACAAGATGGTGTTGCGCGTTCCGGTGGGGAAGGCCAAGGGATCCGGCATGCGCAAGCTGTCCACGCCGCAGAAGATGACGACGGCGCTCTCGACGCTCAAGGGCCGCGCCCGGATCAAGCGCACCATGTGGAGCCGCCGAGCCCAGGAATACGAGGCCAAGATCAACTCCGGCGACCCGGTTTCGATCGCCGAGGTGATACGCGACCTCCACCGTTCGGCGAATCAGCCCGAACAGTCCTACAGCGAGCGGCAGATCTACGAAGCGGCCCTGGAGCGTCTGGCGCGCGAGCTGGCGGCCGTGGAGCGGATCGACGAGGAGGCGGCCACGGAACGTCTGGAAGACATGCTGCGGGCGGCCTGAGCCGACGGGGGATGTCGGGCCCCGGCGCGGGCCGCGCCGGAACGGCCGACGGCCCGGGCCTCCTCTCGAAGGTTCGCGTGCAACGAACATGACACCGGCGGCACCTCAGGTCTTCGCGAGCCTCGCGGGCGCCCGCCGCGTCTGGGCGGTCGGGGCCGCCCGGGGCGAGGCGGAGCGCGTCGCCATGCTCCACGACGAGCTGCGCGGACGCATCGAAGTCGGCGACCGCCTGGTCTATCTGGGCAATTTTCTGGGCGTCGGGACCGACGTCTCCCGGACCGTGGACCACCTGCTGCGGTTCCGCGGGGAACTGCTGGCCCGGCCCGGGTTCTGCGCGTCCGCCGTCGTCTATCTGCGGGGCGCGCAGGAGGAAATGTGGCGCCGCTTCCTGGAGCTTCAGTTCGCCCAGCATCCCGGCGACGTCCTCGACTGGATGCTCGGCCAGGGGGTCGCCGCGACCCTGTTGGGGTACGGGGCGGACCCCGAAGCGGCGCGCCGCGTCTGCCGGGAAGGCGCGCTCGGGATCACCAGGTTCACCAGTTCCGTGCGGACCGCCATGCACGCCCGGCCCGGCCACGGCGAGTTGATGGCGGCGCTGCGCCGCGCCGCCTACACCCCGAAGGGAGGGCTTCTTTTCGTCGCCGCCGGCGTCGATCCCAAACGCCCCCTCTCGGAGCAGGGCGACACCCTCTGGTGGGGCTCCGGCTATTTCGCCGGGATCAGCGAACCCTTCGGCGAGTTCAGCCGCGTCGTGCGCGGCGACGACCGCGCGCGGCAGGGGCCGGGGATGGGCGCGCATACGGCCAGTCTCGACGGAGGCTGCGGGTACGGCGGCGCCCTGCACGCGGCCTGTTTCACCCTGGACGGCCGGCCCGTCGACTGGCTCCAGGTCTGAAGCGCCGGCGCGTTCCGGCGAACGGCCCCGCCATCAGCCGGTCGGCGCCGGCGAGCGAGCGCTCGAGGAACCGCCGCGTCCTCGCCTGGCCTTCGGACTCGTCGCGCAGCCACAGGACCACGGTTGCCGCGAAGAGCGCGGTCAGGCCGATTTCCTCCACCTGCCGCCGCCGTCCGGCCCCGTCCAGGTGGGCGGCCTCCCGAACCCATTGAACCGTCCGCGACAGCGCCAGGACGAGGGCGGCGTTGTGGTGGGGATGTCCGGGATAGAGCCTGGCCGCCAGCATGCCCCGCACGACCTCCCGTTGCGCCGACTGCGACTCCAGCCAGCGCCACATGACGGCCGACAACCGTTCCCTGGGCGTCAGGGCCGCGAACCCCGGACGCTCCCGGACGGCGAGCATGGCCGCGTCGGCCCGCGCGAACCAGGCGTCGGCGACCGCGTCGAGGTCCCGGAAATGCCGCCGCACGTCCGCCAGGCTCCCGCCCAGGGCGTCCGCCACGTCGTGGAGCCGGACGTTCCCCCAGCCCACGGACCGGGCCCGCTCGACCGCCGCGTCGACGATCCGGGACTCCGGGGACGCGCGCGCCGCCATGCCCTACTCGACCACGATCTTGACCCGCTGTCCGGGGGACAGCCGGGCGCCCGGCGGCAGGCCGTTGAGCGCCCGGAAACGGGCGGTCCGGAAATCCTCGAACGGCATGCGGCGCCCCAGGGACTCCGCCGTGTCTCCGGGGGCGACGGCGACGACCGCCAGGCGAAACGGCCGCCAGGCCGCCGCCTCGCCCCGTTCGAGCCGCCGGAAGCTGTACGTCGTGCGCCGAAGTTCCCGACGGACGAGGGGCTCGGCCTCGAGCGGCGTCGCCATGGCGAACCGGTACATCGCGTCCGGGGAAAACCGTATCGCCACCAGCCTCAGGTCCGCGGGCCCGCCCCGCGCGGCGACCCGCGCGCGGCCGGTCGCCGCCTCCAGGCCGTTTATCCGGATGCGCTCGACGTCCCGGAGCGCCAGGCCGCGGGCCCAGGTCTCCGTCAGGTACGGCAACGGGTCCGCCGCGGTCCGTTCCCCCGCGGCGTCGAAGCGGATCGAGGCGTCCCCGGGTCCCTTCGCGAACACGGCGCGCGGGGTGTTGAACAGGCGGTAGCCGGGCGGCGCCCGGAACGCGAATCCCAGCTCGGGGTGGACGAACGCGCGCCCGCGCACCAGGCCCTGCCCGGGGTCGTCCCCGTACGGCAGGCCGTCGATCGCGTCCAGGAAGCGGTCGCGCCGCAGGGGCGCGCCGGCCCGCGCCCCGCTCGCCCGCGCCGCCGCGGCGGCCTCCCGCAGGCGGTCTTCCGTCCGCGGGTGGGTGGCGAAGAAGTCCTCGACGGCGCCGCGTCCCTCGCGTCCCGCCAGCGTGCGTTCCAGCGCGCTGTGGCCGGCCAGCGTCCGGAGGAACGTGACCGACGCCTCCGGGTCGTAGCCCGCCCGCGACATGTACCGGACGCCCAGCATGTCGGCCTGGAGCTCCTGCTCCCGGGAGAAGCCCTTGAGGAACAGTTCGCCGCCGACCCGCGCCAGCCCGTCGACTCCGGGGTCCCCCGCCAGCGCGCCCAGGACCGCCGTGCCCAGTTCCACCGCGGCGGCCCGGTTGTAGCGCTGCGCGGCATGGCGCGCGGTGACGTGTCCGATCTCGTGGGCCAGGACGCTCGCCAGCTCCGCCTCGGAATTGGCGAGCGCCAGCAGCCCCCGGGTGACGTAGACGTATCCTCCGGGCAGCGCGAAGGCGTTGGCTTCCGGCGAGTTCAGGACCGTGAACGTGAATTCCAGGTCGGGCAGCTCGGAACTCTTGACGAGCCGGCCGCCGATTTCCGCCACGTAGGCGCCGGTCTCGACGTCGTCGTACACGCCGCCGAACCGGGCGAGCATCCTGGGATGCTCCTCCGCGCCGACGCGCCGCTCCTCCGCCGGCGGCATGAGCGGGGTCAGTTCCCGCTGTCCCGTGGCGGGATTGGTCGTCACGCAGGCAGAGAGGCCCGGGAGCGCCAGGAGCAGGGCGCTCAGAGCGATACGGGCGCCGGCGCGCGTCATTCCGCCAGGAGCTCGACTTGTTCGGGGTGCGTCACGTCGATCATGGGTCCGTTCCGCCGGTAGAGCCAGCCGCGCACCCGCACCCTGCGGCCTTCCAGCGCCAGCAGGTCGACGGACTCCTCGCGGAACCGCCGCCGGTCCTTCGGAGACACGGTGACGGTGAAGTCGGTGCGCCAGTCTTCCCCGAAATTCAGATAGGTCCGGCCCCGCACTTCCGTCGCGTCCAGCACCCGTCCCTCCACGAGCTGGAACGAGTCCAGGTGCCGGGGGGCCTCGGACGCGCTACGCACCCGGTAGAAGGCGTGGCCCCAGATGCCCCGGTCCGCCCGCCGGGCCTCGCGCTCGAGCGCCAGCATGTCGGCGACCAGCGACCGGTTGTCGCGAAGGCTGAAGACCCGCGCGAGGCCGCGGCGCAGGAGGTTTCCCTGGACCCAGCGGCCGTCCTCGTCGTGAAGGTGGGCGAGCCGGCGGTCGTACCGGTCCGCGCGCCGGCCTCCGAACGAGAGCCGGACCGTGCGTCCCAGGGTCAGCTCCGCAAGCGCCGATTTCGCCTCGCTCCCGAGGGGGCCGGGCTTGACGCCCGCCGGTCCGGGCGGCAGTTTGGGAGCCTGGATGCCGGCGAGGCGAACGCGCCGCCCGTCGTCCAGCACCAGGGTGTCCCCGTCGACGATCTCGGAGACCCGGGCCGTCCCGCCCGGGACCAGGGCGTCGGCCGCGAAGACGGGAGTGCCCGCGACGAGCAGTATCTGTGCGGCGATCCCGCTCCACCTCATGCCGGCACCATAACACGGGGCGCGCCGCCGCCTTCGAACGGGCCGCCGTTTGTGTCATCTTTCCCGGGACCGCGGTGCCGGCCGGCGCGCCGTCCCCGCCGTCCCGAGGTGGTCCATGAATCGAAGAACGTTCCTCATGAGCTCCGCCGCGGCCGTCCTGGCCCCGGCCGTCGGCCGGGCGGAAGCGGCGGTGCGGTTGCGGGCCGGGCCCGTCGCCGCCCGCATCCTGCCGGAAGGCGACGGCCTGACCCCGATGCTCGGATTCAACGGGTCGACGCCCGGACCCGAACTCCGCGTCCGCCAGGGCGGCCGGCTGTCCGTGGCCTTCGAGAACGGGCTGGACGAGGGCTCGGCGATCCACTGGCACGGCATCCATCTCGACAACGCGATGGACGGGGTGCCCGGCCTGACGCAGGCGGCGGTCGGACCCGGCGGGACCTTCGACTACACGTTCGCCGTGCCCCACGCCGGCACCTACTGGTACCACTCCCACCACCGTTCGTGGGAGCAGGTGGCCAGGGGGCTCTACGGTCCCCTGATCGTCGAGGAACGGACCCCGCCCGCGGTGGACCGCGACATCGTCGTCGTTCTCGACGACTGGCGCCTCTCCGAGAACGGCGAGATGCACGGCGGCTTCGGCGACCGGCACGACTTCTCCCACGCCGGGCGGCTCGGGAACTACGCCCGCGCGCTCGCCTCGCGGAACGCGGTCCGCCGCGGCGACCGCGTCCGCCTGCGGCTGATCAACGCGGCCACGGCGCGGACGTTCACGGTGAAGATCGAGGGGGGCGCCGGGAAGGTCGTGGCCCACGACGGCATGCCGGCGCCCGAGCCCGAACCCCTCGGCGACGTGTCCCTCGCCCCGGCGCAGCGGACCGACGTCGTCCTCGACGTGACCGGTCCGGTCCGGTTCGTTCTCGCGGCCCGCCGGGGTCCCTACGAGCTCGGCGTCATCGCCGCCGAGGGATCGAACCCCGCGCCCGCCGCCGCCCCCGTCGCGCCGTTGCCGCCGGCCGACGTCCCCGCGCCGGACCGGGACGGGGCCGCGAGGTCGACGCTGGTCATGCAGGGCGGCGCCATGGGCGGGCGGCACGGGGGCGGCGACCTCTGGGCCTTCGACGACCGTTCGGGCCTGCCGGACGCGCCGTGGCGCCGGTTCGCGCGGGGCGAGACGGCGCGCATCTCGCTGCGGAACGAGACCGCGTTCCCCCACGGCATTCACCTGCACGGCCATCACTTCCACGAGATCGGGGACGACGGCTCCGTCGGCCGCTTCCGCGATACGACCCTGGTCATGCCGCGCCAGGGCCGGGACATCCTCTGCGTGTTCGACAACCCCGGCAAATGGCTCCTGCATTGCCATACGCTCGGGCACCAGGCGTCGGGCATGAAGACGTGGGTCGAGGTCCTGTAGGGCGCATCCTTCGCCGGAGAGAACGGTGCCGCGCGCGTCCGGCGCCGCGGGAACGGGAGATTCCATGCACGCGACGGGGAACGGGAGACTTTTCATGGGCGCGGCCGCCGCGGTCCTGTCGGCCGCGCTCGCCGGGGCGCCGTCCGCGCGCGCCGACGATCCCGGTCTCCTGGCGGTGAGCCTCGGCGCCTTCAACGCGTTCGACGACCGCACGGCGGCGGAGGCCCGGCTCGAATACCGTTCCGGCAGGAAAGTCTGGATCTTCGCGCCGCTCGCCGGGCTCACGGCGACCGGCGACGGGATGGTCCACGGCTACTTGGGCCTGACGGCGGACCTCCGCCTGGGGCGCCGGTTCGTGGTGACGAACGGCATGGCGGCGGGCGTCTGGTCGCGGGGAGACGGCAAGGATCTCGGCCACCTGCTCGAGTTCCGCTCGCAGCTGGAGTTCGCCTATCTCCTGGACGACCGCTCCCGCATCGGCGTCAGCGTCAGCCATATCTCGAACGCCAGCCTCCACGGCGACAATCCGGGCGCGGAGTCGCTCATGCTGACCTACGCGGTCCCGTTCTCCGCGCGGCCGGGCTGACCTCCGCGCCCTCGATCAGGCGGAGGACCGTGTCCGGCCGCAGCGGCAGCCGGTTCACGTTGGCGCCGAGCGGCGCCAGGGCGTCGCCCACGGCGCAGGCGATCGCCGGCAGCGCGCCGATGACGCCGCCCTCGCCGGCGCCCTTGAACCCCCCGATGTTGTCCGTCGCCGGGGACTCGACGTGCTCCATCTCCAGGGCCGGGACGTCGAGGGCGGTCGGGACCATGTAGTCCATCAGGGTCCCCGACAGCATCTGCCCCTGCCCGTCGTAGCGGACCTCCTCGAACAGGGCCTGCCCGAGGCCCTGCGCGACGCCGCCCTGGACCTGGCCCTTGACGAGGAGCGGATTGACCACCCGGCCGCAGTCGTGGACGACGACGTAGCGCTCCACGTCGACGAGCCCCGTCGCCGCGTCGACGCCGACGCAGGCAACGTGGCAGGCGTTGGAGATGGAGGACGCCGGCGGATCGTAGACGGCGGCCGCCTCCAGCCCGAACTCCTCGCCGTCGGGAAGCTGCATCGACTCGGTCAGGCCGTAGGCCGCCCGCGCCACGTCGCGGAAGCTCACGCGCATCTCGCGGACGCCCCGCACGTGGGCGTGGCCGTCGTCCAGCACGATGTCGTCGGGACTCGCCTCCAGGAGGTGCGCCGCGAAGTTCCGGATCCTGTCCCGCAGCGCGCCCGAGGCGCGCATGACGGCGCCGCCGGCGACCACCGCCCCGCGGCTCGCGAACGTTCCCGTGCCGAACGGCGAGTCGCGGGTGTCGCCGCCCCGGACCGCGACGTCGTCGATGGAGACCCCGAGCGCGTCCGCGGCGATCTGGGCGAACGCGGTCTCGTGGCCCTGGCCCTGGCTGGCGAAGCTGGTCGTGGCGAGCACCCGTCCGTCGGGCTCGAGCCCGACGCGGGCCGTGTCGAACCCCGGCAGGTCGGCGAGGCCCCGCGCCTTGTAGCGCGCCGCGCCCTGCCCCCCGAGCTCGGTCACCACGGCGATGCCGATGCCGCGGTACCTGCCGTCGGCCGGCCGCCCCGGCGGCCGCGCGGCGAGGTAGCCCGGGTAGTCCGCGATCTCCAGGGCGCGGTCCAGGCATTCGGCGTAGCTTCCCGTCACGTAGCGCTGGCCGACCGCGTTGACGTAGGGAAACTCGTCCGGTCTCACGAGGTTGCGGCGGCGGACCTCCGCCCGGTCCAGCCCCAGGCGGCGCGCGATGCGGTCCATCATGCCTTCCATGGCCATGGCGACGCAGGGCGCCGACACGCCCCGGAAGGCGCCCGTCGGGCAGGTGTGGGTCGCGACTCCCTTGCAGGTGAAGGCGAAGTGGCGGAAACGGTAGGGGCCGGGCATGTTCAGGGGGCCCTGGAACGGCTCGAGGCCGGTCCCCATGGGATAGGTGGAGTAGGCGCCCGAGTTCACCAGCACGTCGACCTCGACCGCCCGCACGGCGCCGTCGCCGTCATGGGCGACCGCCACGTCGTAGACGTGGTCGCGCGCCTGGAGGGTGGTCAGGAAGTCCTCGAGCCGGTCCTCGATCCACTTGACCGGGCGGCGGTGCTCCCGCGCCATGGCGGCCGCGAGAAGCTCCTCCGGATAGAGGTACATCTTGGGGCCGAAGCCGCCGCCCACGTCGGGCGCCGCCACGCGGATCCGGCCCTCCGGCCAGCCGAGGTACCGGGCGATGCCGAGGCGCGTCAGGTGGGGGACCTGGGTCGCCGTCCACAGCGTGACCGCGTCGTCGGACTTCTCGTAGACGGCGAGGCAGCCCCGCGGCTCGAGCGCCATGCCGGCCACGCGGTTGAAGCGGAAGCGCTCGCGCAGGACGTGGCCGGCCGCCCCGAAGGCCGCGTCGAACCCCCCGGTCCGGTCGCCGCCCTCGACGAGGACGTTGTCCGCCAGCTCCGCGTGGACGCGGGGCGCGCCGGGCTCCAGCGCCTCCTCCACGCCGGAGACGGCCGGAAGCTGCTCGTAGTCCACGGACACGAGGCCGAGGGCGTCCTCCGCGACGTACGGGTTCTCCGCCAGGACCAGCGCCACCCCGTCGCCGACGAACCGCGCCGTGTCGGTGGCCAGGACCGGCCGGTGCGAGACCTTGAACCCGGGCTTTTCGTGGTCCGCCGCGAACGGCGGGATCGTCCGGGCCACGTCGGCGCCGGTGGCCACCGCGGCGACGCCGTCGAGGGATTCGGCCCCGGACGTCCGGATCGCGCGGATGCGCGCGTGGGCGTACGGGCTGCGCAGCACGGCGAGGTGCAGCGTGCCGCGCGGCTCGGGGACGTCGTCGATGTAGGTGCCGGCGCCGCGCAGGAGGCGCCGGTCCTCCTTGCGCAGGGCCGGCCGGCCGACCCACGTCCCGCTCCCGGAGTCCCCGTCCCGCGCGCTCACGGCTTCCCGTCCTCCCCGCGCATGCGCCGGGCGGCGTCCCGCACGGCGCGCACGATGTTGGCGTACCCGGTGCAGCGGCACAGGTTGCCGGCGAGGCGTTCGCGGATCCCGTCCTCGTCCGGGTCCGGCGTCTCCCGCAGGAACTCGGTCAGCGACATGAGGAAGCCGGGCGTGCAGTAGCCGCACTGGAGCGCGTGGTTCTCGTGGAAGGCCTGCTGCAGGGCGTTCAGCGCCTCGCCGTCCGCCAGTCCCTCCACGGTCGCGATCGACGCGCCCTCGGCCTGGACGGCGAAGGCGAGGCAGCTTCGGACCGAGACGCCGTCCAGCAGGACGGTGCAGGCGCCGCAGACCCCGTGCGCGCAGCCCACGTGCGTGCCCGTCAGGCCGCATTCGTGGCGCAGGAAATCGACCAGCAGCATCCGGGGCTCCACGTCCCCCGCGTACCGGCGGCCGTTGACCGTCATGCCGACGCGGCGGCGGGCCGTCATCGCGGCTCCGCTCCGTCCGCGATCCCGCGCAGGGCCCGCGCCGTCATGGCGGCGACGGCGCGCCGCCGCCAGTGGGCCGTGGCGTGCAGGTCCTCCAGGGGCTCCACGTCGTCCGCCGCGGCCTCGGAGGCCGCGGCGATCGCCCCGTCCCCGAGGACCTCGCCGGCCAGGACGGCCTCCGCGGACGGCAGGCGCGCGGGCCGTTCCCCGGCGCCCGTGGCGGCCAGCGCCGCCGTCGCGCAGCGGCCGGCGGCGTCGAGGCCGACCTGCGCGGCGACGCCGACGAGGGCCAGTCCGCCGAAGTGGCCGCCGACCTCGGCGAAGGCGGCCCGGGACCCGGGGGCCGCCCTGGGGAACCTGACCTCGCGGAGCAGTTCGTCCGGCTCCAGGGCGGTCGTCAGCTCGGCGAGGAAGAACTCCGCCGCCGGCACCGCGCGGCGGCCCCGCGGTCCGTCCGCGACCATCTCGGCGTCCAGGGCCAGCGCCACGCCCGGGAGCTCGGCGGACGGGTCGGCGTGGCTCAGGCTGCCGCCGACGGTGCCGCGGTTGCGGATCGTCGCGTGGCCCATGTGCGGCATCGCCTCGGCGACGAGGGGGCAGGCGGCGCGGACGGCGTCCGAGAGCTCCAGCTCCCGTTGCCGCGTCATGGGGCCGCTGACCAGCATCCCGTCCTCCTCGCGCAGGTAGGCGAGTTCGGCGCAGCGGTTCAGGTCGATCAGCACCGCGGGCTGCGCCATGCGCATGTTGATCAGCGGCACCAGGCTCTGCCCGCCGGCGAGCGGCCGCGCGTCCAGGCCGTGCCCGGCCATCAGGGCGAGGGCCTCTTCCGCCGTCTCCGGCGCGAAGTACTCGAACGGCGCCGGCTTCACGCGGGTTTCCTCCTCCCTCCGAGGGGGAGGGGATCCGAAGGGCACGGCCGCGCCCCGGGGGTCCCCTCTCCCGCGTGCGGGGGAGGGACAGGGTGGGGGTGTCGAGAACGATGCGCCGCCCCGACCGCGTTTCGCGGAGGAATCCTTGCAGAGGGAGGGACAGGGCGGGGGTTGACGGCGCATTCATTCCCGACCCTCACCCTGTCCCTCTCCCTGAGCAGGGAGAGGGGACCCGGGTGGCCCGACCGCGTTTCGCGGAGGAATCCCGCCGGGGGGAGGGAGCGGCTTGGGGAGGCGGGGAGGCTTTCCATCGTCGGGGACAGGTCCTAGATCGGCACGTGGGAGCCGATGCCGAGCTCGCGCGTGTCGAGGCGGGTCTCGCGTCCGGCCAGGCGGGGCGTCCCGCCGGCGACGTCGACGACGTCCAGGTAGCGTCCCGCCGCGAACAGTTCCGACACGCCCTCGGGAGAGGTGCGGACGGCGATGACCGTGCTCGTCGCGTCCACGCGCCCGTCCGCCCCTCCCGGCGAGACGCCGGTGACCGAGACGTGGCGGAGCATCCGGGTTCCCTTGCGGCCGAGCTGCTGGGGCAGCACGTCGAACAGGTGGCGCAGGCCGTCCATGTCGTGGATCAGCCAGATCATCTCCTTGCCGAGCTCGTAGGAGTGCGCGGTCACGCGGTACTCGAACCCGGGCGCGCACATGGACAGGAACTCGTCCCACGCCTCCCGGTCGAGCGCGTCCGCCACTCCGTGCAGGAAGTCGCGGACGTCCCCGTCGCCGGCCGTCAAGGTCCGGCCCTCACGCGGCCGCGGCCCGGGGGGCGCTCGCCGGCCGGCCCATCCGCCTGCTCCACTCGGCGTAGAAGTGGCGCATGCCGCCGTCGTCCTGCGCCGACATGTTCTCTTCGCGGCAGATGATGCCCCAGGCCGCGCCGCCCGTGCGGTAGCCCTTCGCGCACTGCTCCGCGGCGAAGAGGTCCTCCGGCAGGTTGTGGCTCATCGGTCCCCAGAACTCGTTGTGCTGGCGGATCCGGACCATCCGGTCCTCCGCGCTGTCGGCCTTCAGCCCGAGCCCGCGGAACTCGACCAGCGAGGTGTCCGGCGTCAGCGGCGTGGTCGTGTCGATGCGCATGACCGTGCCCCGGGTCATCAGCACCGTGTTGGGAAAGATCGGCGTCGAATGGAAGGTCTCGGCGGTCAGTCCGGGCAGCGCCTTCGATTGCTCGCGCGGCGCGACCGCGGCCTCGTCCTCGTAGTCGATCCGCATGCCCCGGAACATGACGTGGCCGTGGGGATAGAGCGCGACGCTGCGCTTGAAGAGGGTCTCCTCGGTGAGCACGTTGGTGCGCCGCAGCATGACGTGCATCCACTCGTGGTAGTGGTCCATGTTGGATTCGACCCACTGCTTCCAGTTCGCCCGGACCGTGGCCTGGTGGTAGTGGAAGACCTCCACGGGCTCCTCCGTCAGCGTCCGCTCGAAGGACGAGAGGGCGTCGCCGAAATACGCCTCAAGGGGGATGGCGCCGTCGTCGAGGTTGAAGAAGACGAGGCCGTGGAGGACGCCGGTGCGCACCTCCCGGAGGCCGCAGTCCCCGGCGCCCAGGTTCATGTCGTCGTAGGCCTTCGGACGCGGCCGGCCGACGCAGCGGCCCTTCCAGTCGAACGTCCAGTGGTGGAAGAAGCAGGTCTTGAGCCGGGCGCTGCCCGAGAGGTCGTTGAACAGCTTGGCGCCGCGATGGGGGCAGACGTTGTAGAAGGTCCGGATCCGGCCGTCCTCGCCCCGGATCGTCACCAGGGGCACCTCGGCGTGGTCGACGGTGCGGAAGTCGAAGGCGCCGGGCAGCTCGCTCTCGTGGCAGGCGAAGCGCCAGGACCGCGCCATGATCCGCGCCATCTCCTCGGCGAAGATGCCGGGGTCGGCGTAGGCGGCCGCGTCGACGTAGTGGGTCCCGGGAAGGTCGGGCGGACGCTCCCATGTCTCGCGGTCGCGGGACGGCATCGGCGGGCCTCCTCGTCAGCCTCGCGGTCGCGGCTCCGTTCGCCGGCGGGAGTCTAGAGCGTTTCCCGCCGAACCGGAACCGCGCCCCCGGGGCGGAGTCGTGGTAGGGTTCCGGCGCGGCGGACACGGTCGGGAGGACAGGCCCATGATGGTCCAGAGCGCGCCGGACGGCGAACCCCGCTTCGTCGTCACCATGTCGGAGCACACCGCCCTGGCGGGCCGCTTCGCGCGGGCCTACGGCAACGACCGGTTCGAGCCCGTGGAGCCCCGCGACGAGATGGTTTACCTGGTCGAGCACCACGACCAGGGCTGGGCCGAGCTCGACGCCGAGGCGCCCATGGATCCCCGGACGCGCCTGCCCTACGACCTGATCGAGACGCCCCTCGAGCTCATCGCGCCCACGAGCCGGCGGTCGCCCGACTTCAACGCCCGGCGCCACCCCTACTGCGGGCTGCTGTCGAGCATGCACTCGTGGGGGCTCTACAACGGCCGCTACGGGCTCTCGGACAAGGTCGTGATCCTCGACATGGCCGACGAGGCCCGGGCGGCGCTGCGGCCGTTCCTCGACGGGGAGCTGGCGCGGCAGGAGCGGCTCAGGGAGGAGCTCGCCCGCCGTCCCGAGACCGCCGCGTGGATCGAGGAGAAGCGCCTCTTCCAGAACTACAAGCAGCTCCAGTTCTTCGACACCCTCGCGCTCTACTTCAACCGCGTGCACGAGGGCGCGCGGGAGGAGGCCGCGTTTCCGCACGTGCCGGTCACGGCGGACGAGGACGTCGCCGTGGCGATCCGCCCGGCCGGGAACGGGACCTACGAGCTGTCGCCCTACCCCTTCGGCGACGATCCCCTGGAGGTCTCCTTCGAGGGCCGCTGGCTGTCCCCGCTGCCCGCCGGGGACGACGACCTCAGGGGCGCGCTCGACGCCGTCCCGCGGGACGCGCAGCGCGCCGTCCTCGTCTCGGGGCGGCCGGCCCGTCAGGGCGCGGCGTCGTGGCGCATGCCGAAGCTGTAGCGCGTCTCGGTGACGTCCGACAGGGCGTGGAAGGGCCGGTCCGTCCGCCCGGCGAAGCCCGGCGCCCGCATGAGGAGCAGCGATCCCGGCGGCGCCGGGACGTCGCGCCGGCCGGCCCCCCGCCGGTCGCCGCAGACCCAGAACCGGCCCGTCCCGCAGAGCACGGCGATCGCCACGAGGCCGCGGTAGCGCGCGTGGTCGCGGTGCGGGGTGATGCCCCGCCGCCCCGGCGCGTAGCGCTGCACGATGAGGTCGTTGACGACGAAGGGGGCGTCCAGCGGCGGCGGCACCATCCGGCCGAGGGCCTCCCGCAGGTCCGACTCCAGCCGCCGCGCCAGCGCGCGGAGCGGGCTGTCCTCCGGGATGGCGACGGTCAGCTCGAGGTCCTGGCGGACCTCCCGTCCGGGCTTGCCCAGGACCGGGCGCGCCTCGCGGAACGTCAGAGCCGCGCAGCAGCCGGCCAGCGTCCGGCACGCCGCGCCGTCCAGGTAGGGCACGGCGAGGGCGTCCTCGCCGCGGAGCCGGGACAGGGCCTCCGCGAGCGCGCCGACGGCGTCGGGGGGCGGGGCTGGCGGGATCATGGCGCCATGTTACCGTATGCCCGGCCGGCGAACGGAGAGGGAGGAGCGCACCCATGGTCATGGCGGTGAGATTTCACGAGACGGGCGGCCCCGAGGTCCTGAAGTACGAGGACGTCGACCTTCCCGCGCCGGCTCCGAACGAGGCCCGGGTGCGCAACGCCGCCATCGGCCTCAACTTCATCGACTGCTACTTCCGCTCCGGCCTCTATCCCGTCGACGCCTTCGCCAGCCTGGGCGGCGGCAGCGCCATGCCCTTCGTGCCCGGCGTGGAGGGCGCCGGCGTCGTCGAGGCGGTGGGCGGCGAGGTGGACGCCGTGGCCGTCGGCGACCGGGTGGCCTACGGCCTGCCGCCGCCCGGCGCCTACGCCGAGGTCCGCAACTTCCGGGCCGACCGCCTGGTCCGGCTGCCCGATTCGATCGGCGACCGGACCGCGGCCGCCATGATGCTGAAGGGCCTGACGGTCCACATGCTGCTGCGCCGCACCTACGCGGTGCAGCCCGGCGACACCGTCCTGCTCCACGCGGCGGCGGGCGGCGTCGGCCTCATCGCCTGCCAGTGGGCCAGGCACCTCGGCGCCACCGTGATCGGGACGGTCGGTTCGGACGAGAAGGCGGAGCTCGCCCGCGCGCACGGCTGCGACCACCCGATCGTCTACACCCGCGAGAACTTCGTCGACCGGGTCCGGGAGATCACGGACGGCAAGGGCGTGCCCGTGGTGTACGACTCCGTGGGCCGGGACACGTTCGACGGCTCGCTGAAGTGCGTCCGCCCCCACGGCACCCTCGCCGTGTTCGGCACCGCGTCGGGCCCCGTCCCGCCGTTCGACATCGCGCGCCTGCAATGGGCCGGGTCGGCGTTCCTGACCCGCGCCGGCGTGTTCAACTACGTGGTGACCCCCGCCGACCTCGCGGACGCCGCGGGCGCCCTGATCGAAGTCGTCGAGTCGGGCGCCGTCGGGATCGAGGTGAACCAGACGTTCGCGCTCGCCGACGCCGCCGAGGCCCACCGCGCCCTCGAGGCCCGCGCGACGACGGGGTCCACCGTGCTGCTGCCGTAAGGCGGCGCATCGTTCTCCGACACCCTCGCCCTGTCCCTCTCCCGCGTGCGGGAGAGGGGACCATTGGGGCGCGGCCGGGCCGCTCGGGTCCCCTCTCCCTGGAAGGGGAAGGGTCGGGGTGGGGGTCGGCGGCCTCGCGACGGTTCGCGTCGCTCCGGGGCCGTGTGCTATCGTTCGTGGGAGGGGCCGCGATCGTGCGGTCTCCATCGAGGAGGAACGGGCCCGTGCGCGGGCATCGTTCCCGAGGAGGATCGCCATGCGAAAGGCAAGTGTCGCACTCGGTTCCGCTGCTTTGGCCGCGTCGGTCGCGCTCGGCGCCGCGAATTCGGCATGGGCGGAGGACAAGATCAACCTGGTCCTGGGCTCGGCCGACAACCCGCTCTGGACGTCCGCCATCGTCGCGGAAGAGCACATGCCCGGGCTTCTCGACGAGTATTCGGGGGGCCGCATCACCTCGGAACGGTTCTTCGGGGGCAAGCTGTGCAGCGAGCACAACTGCGTCGAGCAGATGGGCCAGGGCACCGTCGATATCGCGAAGATCTCGCTCTACAACGTCGGCGCCTTCGGGCAGACCTTCGACTTCATCAACCTCCCCCTGCTGTGGAAGAACGACGACTCCGTCAAGGAGGTCTTCGACAGCTGGCTCTGGGAGGAGGTGCGCGGCCGGGCCGCGAAGGAGCTGGGGTTCCATTTCCAGAGCCTCGCGTACCTGTGCGGCTTCCGCCAGCACCTGAACAACGTCCGTCAGGTGAAGACGCCCGCGGACATCAAGGGCATCAAGATCCGGGTCACCAAGAGCCCGATCGACTTCGAGCTGCACAAGAGCTGGGGCGCCGTGCCCGTCCCCTACGACTGGTCGCAGCTCTACATGGGGCTCCAGGCCAACATCGTCAACGGCATCTACATTCCGGACTGCCATCTCGTCCTCGACAAGCACGACGAGGTGATCTCCCACGCGACGATCATCGACGGGACGTGGAACGGCCAGATGCAGCTCATGGACCTCGAGCGGTTCCGGAAGTATCCGCAGTGGGCGCAGGACGCCATCGCGAAGACGGGGCGCGAGCTCTTCGACATCTCCTACGAGCTGGACAAGAACTTCAACGAGAGCCAGCGCGCGGCGATCGAGAAGCGCGGCCGCGCCACGATCTACTTCCCCACCGAGGCGGAACTGGATCTCTGGCGCGAGGCGTCGCTCGGCGCGTGGAAGGCGATGAAGGGCCAGTTCGACGCCGCGGTGGTCCGGCGCATCCTCGAGGACCAGGGGATGGACGGGTTCCTCGCGAAGGTCGAGGCGCAAGGGCTGCTGTAGTCCGGCGCGGAACCGCCGCATATCGGTTCCCGGGGGCACGCCGGACGGCGTGCCCCCGTTCGTATGGGCAGGCTGCGGAAGGATGACCGAACCATGGAGCGCGAGACGATCGGATTCATCGGGCTGGGCCACATCGGCAAGCCCATGGCGGACAACATCGCCCGGGCGGGCTTCGACATGGCGGTCCACGACATCGCCGGCACGCCGGAGCGGGCGCCGGAGGGCGCGGCGGCGTGCGCCTCGGCCGCCGAGGTGGCCGTCCGGTCCACCCTGATCTTCCTGAGCCTGCCCACCGTCGCGGCCGTCGCGGCGGTCGTCGGGGAGATCGCCGGGAGCGGCGCCGGCGGCGACGCCGTCGTGGTCAACACGTCGACGGTGTCGCCGGAGACCTCCGCGGCCGCGCACGAGCGGCTCGCGGCGCGGGGCGTCGGCTTCGTCGACGCGCCCGTTTCCGGCGGCGTCCTGCGGGCGCGCGACGCGACCCTGACCGTCATCTACTCCGGCGGCGACGCGGCGTTCGCCCGGCTGGAGCCGGTGTTCCGGGCGATGTCCGAGCACGTCTTCCGCGTCGGCGGCGAGGCCGGCCAGGCCCAGCGCATGAAGCTGCTGAACAACTACCTCGCCATCGTCGCCATGGTCGCCAACAGCGAGGCGCTGGCCTACGGCGCCGCGGGCGGCCTCGACATGAAGACCATGCTCGACGTGATCAACGTCTCGTCGGGGCAGAACTTCATGAGCTCCACCTGGTTCCCGAGGTGCCTGCTGTCCGGCGTGTACCAGTGCTGGTCCACGGCCGGGATCGTCCACAAGGACCTCTCCCTGTTCGTGGAGTCCGCCGCCGCCGAAGGCCGCGGCCACCATACGGCGCGGGCGGCCCTCGACGTCCTCGGGGCGTTCGCCGCCGAGGACCCCGAGGTCGACCAGATGTACATCTACGACTTCGTCCGCGACGGGAAGGGCTGAGGCCGCCGGGATCGAGGTGAACCGGACGTTCGCCCCCGCCGCCATGAACCGGACTGGACGTCCCACCCCCACCCCGGCCCTCCCCCGCACGCAGGAGAGGGAGACCCAGTGGCCCGGCCGCGCCCCGAGGGTCCCCTCTCCCGCGTGCGGGAGAGGGACAGGGTGAGGGTCGCGCCGAAGGCTCCGTCGCGCCGTCCCGTCCGCCTCCCGCTACCCCTCTCCGAGGAACGACAGGAGCTCCCGGAGGGTCTCCTCGGGCTTCTCCTCGGGCAGGAAGTGTCCGCAGTCGAGGGGGCCGCCCCGGACGGCGCCGGCGCAGCGCTCGCGCCACGCCGCGAGGGGTTCGACGACGTTGGTCGACCAGCCCGGGTGCGTGTCCCGGCTGCCGCCCCACAGGACCAGCAGGGGGCACCGGACTTTCCTGTCCCGGTCCGCGGCGTGGTGCTCCAGGTCGAGGGTCACGGCCCGGTACTCCGCGCAGGTGGCCCGGACGGTCTCGGGCTTGCCGAAGCAGCGCAGGTACTCGGCCCAGGCCTCGCCGGTGAAGGCGTCCTCGACGACGCTCCACGACCCCATCAGGTGGCGCATGTAGGCCTCGACGTTGCCGGCGATCATGGTCTCCGGGAACGGCGCCGGACGGCGCATGAAGAACCAGTGGAACCAGGCGGTGGCCATGTCCGCGTCGACGTTCTCGAACGCCGTGTCGACGGGGACGGTGTCGAGCATGACGACCTTCTCGACCCGGTCCGGATGGTCGAGGGCCATGCGGTGCGCCACGCGCGAGCCGCGGTCGTGCCCGGCCACGAAGAAGCTTTCGAAGCCCAGCCCGGCCATGAGTTCGACCTGGTCCCGGGCCAGGGCGCGCTTGGAGTAGCCGGCGTTCTCCGGGCCGGCGGGCGGCTTCTCCGAGTCGCCGTAGCCGCGCAGGTCCGAAGCCACCACGGTGAAGCGCCGCGCGAGGCCGGGCGCGATCCTGTGCCACATGACGTGGGTCTGCGGGTAGCCGTGCAGCAGCAGGAGGGGCGGTCCCGCGCCGCCCTTGCGGTAGTGGATGCCGACGCCGTTGGCCGTCGCGCGGCCGGTCTCGAAGCCCTCGAACATGCGTTCGCCTCCGCGCACCATATCTGCCGAACGTCGCCGCCGGCACCGCAATATGTTGTTGACACGGCCGGCCCGCGGCGATAACAATAGCCCCGCTCAAGCATAGGCGCGGGTGCGTTCTCTGACGCGGGAAGGCCCGGCGGCGGCTTCAGTCCGATGGAGTTGCCCCGGGCCTTTCTCCGTCCGGGGCCCGGAAAAGCGAAGAGGCGCCAAGTGCTCAGACGCGGGGTCCTTGCGCGCGCTCCGAAGAGCGCTCCTGACGCCTCTTCCGGGCCGCGGCACCCGGAGGTTCCGGCGACCCCGGATCGAGCAACCCGAAGGCTCCACGATCCGATTGCTATCGTAGCCTCTTCCGGTTTACTGCAACCGAAAAAGTAATCCCGAACGAAATTTCTTGTGGATATTTTGAGTATTTATTCAAATATTATCCACAACTTATCCACAGACTTGGCCAATTCCCTGATCCCAAGGAATTTGTCCGGGTGCTCGCGCCCGAAAGAAATTCTGCCGGCGTTCCGGGCGTTCAATGACCCAAGACGAATGGCGCGAAGACGACGGACATGATCCCGGCGACGGCGACGGTTCCGTCGATGCCCTTCTCCACCAACGAAAGCTACTGCGCGTCCTCGATGCCGGCCGGGACCACCACGCATCCATCGGGCTTTAGCCCGCTTTGTTCACGTCTTTCTCTCATTCGATCTGCCGGTCAAGCGTCATGCTTCGGTCCGTCTTCCGCACCCTCTTTCGGTAGCGGATCATCAAGATCGTCGGCCCCGATTTCTATCATCCGAGCGATCAACGCGTTCCAGAACCGATCGGAGATCATTCCGTCATCCCGCAGCTTCTTCAGAGGTGTGTAGGGATTGCTAATCAGGATATAGCTGACGGGTCGCTCGGTCCCTCCTTCACCCGAAGGCCCCGGCGGCCCCGGACCGAGAACGCCATCTCTCTCGGACCCGAGTGGCTCGTTGTACACCAAAGCTCGAGGTCCGAAACGGGTTCCCTTCGTGAGGCTATCCAGAATAGGCCTCTTTCGATTTACTGCAACGAAAATAGTTGGCCATCACTTTTGCACTCCATATTAGGCGGGCCGAGTTTGGATCCCGGCCCGAGGACAACGTGCTTGCGGGCTGGGCTCCCAAGGGTTGGACTCCTGATCGCTGGGAGCCCCGTGTCCTTGATAACAACTTAAGGCCATGCTTGGGGATATTTCGGATACTTATCCGAATATTGTCCACAACTTATCCACAGCCTGATCGTTCGGTGCTCTTGGGGATCCACCCCCACCCTGTCCCTCCCCCTTCCAGGGAGAGGGGACCCGAGCGGCTCGGCCGCGCCCCAATGGTGGCGCGGGGAGGAGCGCCCCCTCTCCCGCGTGCGGGAGAGGGACAGGGTGAGGGTGTCGGAGGAAGAGCGACGCCAGGATCGCGCCGCCCCAACCGCGTTTCGCAGAGGAATCCTCACAGGGTGGGGGTCCCGGTCGGAGTTCATGGCCCGTCCGCGGGCGCGGGACAATCTTGGGGCCGCGCGGGCTAACATGCGCGGCATGAACCGGGAGGGTCCCGCCGGGAGGTCCGCCGCGGCCGCCGTCGCCGTGCTCCTGCTGGTGTTCGCCCTGTTCATGCTGGCGCGCGGCATGATCGAGACCTGGCCGGTCTTCCTGGCGCCGGTGCAGTCCGGCCTGGGCTGGGACCGCGCCGAGGTCGCCTCGGTCTATTCCGTCCTCATGCTGGCGTTCGGCCTCGGCGGCGTCCTGACCGGGCTGGCCCACGACCGCTTCGGGCCGCGCGCCGTGTACGCCGCCGGGCTGCTCCTGCTGGGGGGCGGGTTCTGCGCCGCGTCGCGGCTGGAGGAGGTCTGGCAGTTCTACCTCGCCGTCGGCGTCTGCGGCGGCCTCGGGGCGGCGGCGGTCGGCATGGTGCCCGCCCAGGCCCTGATCAGCCGCTGGTTCGACCGCAACCTCGCGGCCGCCATGGCCTTCGCCTCGACGGGCCTCGGCTTCGGCACCCTGTGCCTGGCCCCCCTGTCCCAGGTGCTCATCGGCGCCTTCGGCTGGCGCGGCGCCCTCGGGACCGTCGGCGGCGCCGTGCTCCTGCTCGCCGCCGCGGCGGTGTTCCTGCCCTGGCGCCGCATCGCCGCGGGCCCGGTCCGCCCGGCGGGGGCCGGCGGCGGTCCGACCCTGCGCGAGGCGGCGTCCGGGCGGGCCTTCTGGGCCCTCTGGGGCGCCTTCTTCGCCACCTCGGTGGGCATGTACGCCGTCAGCCTGCAGTCCGTCGCCTACATGACGGAGCACGGCCTGGACCCCCTCGACGCCGCGGCCGCGTTCGGCATCGCGGGCGGGCTGTCCATCGTCGGCATGCTGGTCACGGGCATCGCGGCGGACCGTTGGGACCGGCGCGCCATCGCCGTGCTGAGCTACGGCCTCAGCGCGGTCGGGCTGCTGGCGCTGTGGTCCCTGCCCCGGCTGCCCGCCGCCGCGGCGGTCCCGGCGTTCGTCGTCTGCTTCGGCCTGTCGCTCGGCGTCCGCAGCCCCGTGATCGCCACCCTGTCGGCCCAGCTCTTCCGCGGCCGGGGCATGGCGGCGATCTTCGGCTCGATCCAGACGGGGCAGGGGGTGGGCGCGGCGGCGGGGACCTGGATCGCCGGCGGCCTGCACGACGCCACCGGCGGCTACGGCGCGGTCTTCGTCCTCTCGTTCGCGGCCCTGTTCGCGGCCGCCGCGCTGTTCTGGTTCGTGCCGGAGATGCGCATCGCCGGCACGCGGACCGGAATCCTCAGTCCCCGCCGTCCGCCGGCCTGCCGACGATGACCTCGTTGGCGAGGGAGTGGTCGATCTCGCCGATGCGCTTGAGGACGTAGTCCGGCAGCTTGGCGTACTCGCGGGCGAAGTTGGCGTTGACCGCCTCCACGTGCTCCGCGGCCAGGCTGGCGCCGGTGCAGTCCCCGTCGACGATGAACGGGCCGAAGTTCTCCACGTCGAGCACCCACATGGCCTCGGGCAGGCCGAGCTCCTCCTTCCAGTGCACGTCGACGACCCGCTTCACCGCGCGGCCGTAGAGGGCGGCGATGCCGTAGCCGACGGTGGTCAGGAACACGGTCCCCGTCCGGGCGAAGACGTCCTCGTAGACCCACTTGTCCATGCCGCCCTTGCCGATGACGGCGCGGATGCCGAAGCGCTCGACGTAGTCGGGCACGTACTTCCAGTAGCGGAAGCTCGCCGTGGCCTGGATCGACGACAGCCGGTACCGGCCGGGCGCGTCCTCCACCGCGGCGGGGGCGCCGTGCATCTGCACGTTGCTCTCGGTCGCCAGGTCCAGGGGCGGCCGGTTCCCGCCCTGGAGCACGTGCTCGTAGACCAGCGCCCGGCCGGTGTGGACCCGGCCGTCGAGGTGGACCACGTCGCCGACGCGGAGCGCCCGGACGTCGTCCTCCCGGAGCGGAATGGACAGCCTGTGCGTCGCCATGCGCCCGCCCTCCCTACTCGACGCCCGCCCGCCGGGAGTAGTCCGAGAACCACGACGGCGCGGGCCGGGCCTCCGTGCGGCCGTCCATGTGGACGCGGACGACGCCGCGGCGCGTGGCCTGGCAGAGCTGGTGGATGCCCATGGGCGTGAGCGCGCTGTGGGTGTAGGCGATCTCGACGTGGACGTCGGTGGCGTACCCCGCCGTGCCCACGTAGCCCATGGCGCCGATCCCCAGGGAGTTGGCCATCTCGAGGAGCTCGTCCTCGAGGGCCGCCACGTCCGGGTCGGGGTGGCGGTCGCCGATGGGGCGGAGCTGCGCGGCCTGCTTGGCGATGGAGAAGGACTGGTCCTTCGTGCCCCCGAGGCCGACGCCGATCACCACCGGCGGGCAGGTCAGGCCGCGGCGGCCGAACTCCGCGATGGCGTCGAGCACGGCCTTGCGGATGCCCGGCAGCCCGTCGCCGTCCACGAGCATGCGGAAGTCCGTCCCGAAGGCGCCGCCCTTGTGGACGGCGCAGATCTCGATGTAGTCGGCGTCCGGCTCCGCCCGGTACTCGATGTTGGGCGCGAACACGCCGACGTTGTTGCCCGGGTTGCGCCGGGTGATGGGGTGGCAGCGGTTGGAGCGCAGGGCCAGGTCGGCGGTGATGCGCTCCGTCGCGCGGCGCACGGCGCGCTCCAGGGAGACGAGGCCGCCGGCGAGCGCCGTCTCGTTGCCGATGACCGCGTAGACCCGCGGCACGCCCACGTCGGCGCACACCGGGCGCTGGTCGTCCTCCGCCGCGTGGAAGTTGTCGACGATCGCCTCGAGCACCCGCTTGGGCAGCTCCTCCCGCTCGCGGTCGCGCATGCCGACGAAGGCCCGCTTCACGTCGTCGGGCAGCGTCGTCGCCGCGAGGCGGTGGGCCTCGTAGGCCGCCTCCTCCAGCAGCGCCTCCGGAATCCCGCCGCCCGCCGCGGGCGAAAGGACGGCCCCCAGTCCGCCTGCCGTGTCCGTCATGTCCGCCTCCACGTCCCCGATTCGCTCCGGCCAGCATGGCCCCGCCGCCCCCGCGTGGCAAGGGCCGGACGCGCCGGCGGCGGGGCGGGATGCTTATTCCGCGGGATCGGGCGCGACCAGCCACGTCCCCGATTCGCCGCCGCTCCCGGGGCCAGCATGGCCCCGCCGCCCCGAGTGGAACGTCGTGGCAAGGGCCGGAGAATCCGAAGGCGGCGCTCATCGAGGATCGTCCTCGCGTCCGCAGATACGCGCGAGACGCCCCGCCGGACCCCTGTGCCCGGGAAAGCGCCGCGCGCGCGAGCGCGCCGTCGTAGGGCCGATTTCGACTCCCGCCCGTCGCCGCGTCCGCCGGCAAATGCCCTCGGGCCTCCCGCCTCGCCGCGAAACCCTCGGGCCAGGGATGTCGACGGCGGGGAAGTCGCGGGCGAGGTCGAAGACGCGCGTCGTGTCCGCTTGCCCGACTCGCGCCCCGGTCCCCTCCTCGCGTTCGAACACCAGCGTTTCCGCCGTCAGATCGACCTGCGCGGTCTTCCAGCCCGCCGCCTGCCAGGACAGGGCATGGCTGTGGCCGCCCTGCCTGGGGTTCGACCACCACGGCCGATGAAGCCGCGCCGAATCCGGCAGCCTGAAGCCGAGCAGGGTTTCGATCTCGGCGAACGTGGTCCGCCATCGGGTGCCCGTCCTCGCCACGAGGTTTCGATGGAGAGGCGCGTACTTGCCGTTCGTGGCGGCCTCGCGGGCAATGTCCTTCCTGCCTCCGGCGGCGGGGGCGGCGATTTCGGCCTGGATGCGTCGGAAGACCAGCGTCTCCCCGTCGAGATCGACGTCCCCAGTCTTCCAGCCCGCGGCCTGCCAGGCCAGGGCGTGGCTGTGGCCGCCTCCGCGGGTCTGGTTCGCCCACCAGGGCCGGTGAAGGCGCGCCGACGCCGGAAGCGCGAACCCGAGAATGGCTTCGATCTCGGAAAAGGATGCTCTCCAGTCGGGTCCGCCGATGGCGGCAAGGTGACGAAAAAGGGGCGCATACTTGCCGCGCGCCGCGGCCTGTATGGCGAGATGCCGTCTTTGTCCGGTCATGATGAGACCGCCCCATATATTGAGTGATTAGTTCTGATGTACCTTATTTAGGATGATGAGGCGGGATCCGTCAAGATGCCTCGGGGAAGCGCCTGACGGCGCGGGACGTCGGTGCCGGAAACATTGCAACACATCGAACCCGAGTGGCCCGGCCGCGCCCCGAGGGTCCCCTCTCCCGCTCTGCGGGAGAGGGACAGGGTGAGGGTGTCGGAGAACGATGCGCCGCCCCAACCGCGTTTCGCAGAGGAATCCTGACAGGGGGCCGGGAGGGGGCCGACGGAGTTCACGGCCCGGGCTCCGTTGCGGGCCTCGATTCCACTCGACCTTCCGAAACCCGCTCCCATTCAGGCGCAGGGCTTGCGGTGGCCGGATGTCGAGATCATCGGCTTGGGGGCGACGGGATGCCGGGACTCCGATATGGTATCGAATCGCCACGGCCCCGGCGGTCTGGTAAACGATGTGCTGGCTGGCTTACCGTCGCAACGGTGCTGCGAATCGGGATATGAAGCGGAGCAGAGTCGGCGAAGCCAGACCGAGCGAAGATGGGGCTGGCTGATCGGGTCGGCATGCGAGAGAGGAAGGGCATGGCGGGCGCTGAGGCACTCCTGAAAGGAGACGACGGCGCCATTCTCCCCGATATGGTCCGAGCGGAGTTGTTGGACGAGTACCGCCAATGCCATTCCGCACCATGGATCGTCGGGTACTCGGGTGGCAAGGACAGCACGCTGGTTGCCCATCTCGTCTTTGAGATGCTGATGGCGTTGCCACCCAGCCAGCGGGTCCGCCCGGTGCATATGGTTGGCAACGACACGCTGGTTGAAAGCCCGCTGGTGGTGCGGCACTTGGCGGAGAGTCTCCGGGAGATCGGGGAAGCGGCTGTTGCCTTCGGACTTCCCGTCGTCACCGAGATCACGCGTCCGGCACCTGGCCAGTCATTCTGGGTGAACCTGATCGGACGTGGCTATCCCTCTCCCAACAGGTCATTTCGGTGGTGTACCGACAGGATGAAGATCCAGCCCACCAGCCGGTACATAAGGAATCAGGTGGACGAGGCCGGCGAAGTGATTCTCCTGCTGGGCGTACGCCGGGCGGAGAGCGCGACGAGAAGCGGGACGGTGAGCCGGTACGACACCGGTGGACGGCTGCACCGGCACAGCGATCTTGTCGGGTGTATGGTGTTCCGGCCCATCGTGGAGTTGTCTACCGATGACGTCTGGGAGTTCCTGGCGGAGACGCCGCCGCCCTGGGGAGGCTCCTACGACAAGCTGGTCCAGCTCTATCGCGACGCGGCTGGCGGAGAGTGCCCTGTCGTGACGCAGAAATCCGACGTTCCGTCCTGCGGAACGACGTCTTCCCGCTTTGGTTGCTGGACATGCACTGTTGTGGACAAGGACCGAAGCCTGGAAGGCTTCGTGGAGTCGGGTTTCAAGGAATTCGGGCCGCTCCTCGATTTCCGCGACTGGTTGGTCACGATTCGAAGAGATCCCGGACCGTAGGCAGGCGCGCCGACGGAACGGACACATCACGATGAATGAAGACGGAGTATTGATTCCGGGGCCATTCACGCTTAAGGCCCGGGCCGAAATACTTGAGAAGTTAAGGAAAGTCGAAGCAACCACCGGGCAAAGCTTGGTCAGCGAAGAAGAGGTCGACCTGATACACGAGATTTGGGCCAACGAGATTGCTACGCATTCGGAGGCACGATCAATGAGCGTTCGCGAGATTCGGAAAGGAGGAAGATAGATGCCCCGCAGCGTGGTCGTCTTGCTGGACAACACAGAAGGACGGGCGATGGTGAAAGAGACTTGTCGGTCGAACGGCCTGTTGTTTGCTGAATTCCAGGAGTTGGTACAGGCAGAGGTCGAGCAGACCGGGAAGCAGCGGCGGGCAGGCCTATGGGACTCGTTCGACGATATTCTTGATCGCATTCAGGTTGATGATTGAAACCGATGCACATTTCTCAGATTGTAGTTCGAGACTGGAAATCCTTTACGGCGGCGAGCTTTGAGTTTCCGGCGCCGACACCGGATGCAAACATCATCCTGATCGGAGCTCCGAACGGCTACGGTAAGACGAGTCTCTTCGAAGCCGTAGTTCTCGGTATATTCGGTCGTGAAGGGCTGCCGCTGATTGCCCGGTCCCCGTTCGCGGGTAACGACAAGGAGAGGCTTGCTACGTCCTACAAGGCATTCCTGGAGAAAGCCCTTCACCGTGGCGCGACGGATGCAGGGCGCAATTCATGCTCGGTAAAGATACAATTCGTCGATGACGATGATGAACCGTTGGAAATTCAGAGGATTTGGCACTTTAGTGATTCTGGTGTGTACCGGCCACAGGATGAAGAAGTCCACATCTATTTCGGAGAGACGCGAAGGGCGGCCGGCCCTGGTGGGGTGATGGGAAATGATCGTCTGGAGTGGTTTCGAGACTACATCGCCGAGAATCTGCTTCCCTTCACTCTCGCGCATTTCTTCATGTTCGATGGAGAGCAGGTCAGTGTGTTGGCCGAGAGAGAGATGTCGGCACAGGTGCGTGCCGGTATCGAGGGCCTCCTGGGAATTCCCTTGCTGAAGCAGCTGGCCAAGGACCTGCGCGCCTACGCCGAGGTACGCCGAAGGGAATCGCCCAACGTTTCGGACAGGACGATTGAGAGGTTGGAGTTCGAGCGCGATCAGCTGACGATCGATTATGAGAAGAAGGTCGCCCGTTTGAGAGAGATCGAACCGTCTCTGGCAAGGCTCAAAGGGGAACGGGAAACGCTCACGCGCGAGTTGGCCAGCTTCGGCGCCGGTTCGCAGGCGTTGCTACAGGAGCAGTTCGAGCAGATCAAGAACTATGAGCGATCGATCGAAGAGAGTCGGACGAACCTTGAGGACCTGCTGGTCAAGGACATTGCACTTGCTCTGTGTGGCATCGAACTGCGGGGGAAACTGAGACAACGACTGGAGTCGGAGGCGATCCGTGGACGCTGGGAAAACGGCAAGAACCAGGGCGATAGCAATCTTGAGCGTTTTATTGACGCCGTTGAGTCCGGGATGGATTCGGTGGATCCGGCCCTGACTGAGAATCAGCGCGGTGCGATCCTGGAGACGGCTCGGGATGCATGGAAAAAGCTTTGGTATCCACCACCGGAAAACTGTGCAAAGGACTATCGCCATCCATTCCTGAACGATCTTGAACGGGGAAAGGTGATGGCGCGGCTTGAGGAACTGGACGACCTCGGCGCCTCGGTCATTATCGAGTTGCTCAGCACTATCGCCGCGAACGAGGACGAACTGCGACGTATTAGAGAGGAGGTCGTACGTACGGAAGCGGTGGCACCGCACGTGGATTCCAAGCGTGAACGTCTCCTGGTGCTGAATAGCGAAATCCAGGAACTTGACCAGGAATTGGGCGCGTTGCGGCGCGAGACCGTGTCTCTGGAGGGACAGATCAATCAGAAGAATACCGAGCTGACGAAGATGGCCGGCCAATGGGACGCCGCCAAGCCGGCGGTAAGACGTGCGGTTCGGGCACTGAAGGTGTCGTCGATGGTTGACGAGGTCGTAACCAAGGCGGTACCCAGTCAGATCGAGGCGATTGCAAAGGCGATGACGAAGGCCCATGCGTCGATGGCGCACAAGAAAGACCTGGTCGAGCGAATCCATATCGCCGAGAACTGCGATGTACAGCTGCTTAATGTGAAAGGCATCGATGTGCGTGGTTACGACCTTTCGGCGGGCGAGAAGCAAATCTTCACGCAGTCTCTGATATCTGCGGTGTCGTCGGTATCCGGTCGGGCGTTTCCGATGCTGATCGATACGCCGCTCGGAAGGCTTGACATCGAGCACCGCAAGAGGGTTCTGAAGCACTTGGCGAACAGAGAGCATCAGGTGATCCTGCTTTCGACCAATACCGAGGTTGCTGGCGAATACCTGCGTGAAATCGAGGCGCACGTTCAGAAGACGTACCTGCTTCACTTCGACCGGATCGGCGAGATCGGTCAGTCGACGGCGCGAACCGGGTACTTTGACGAGCGGGGGATGGCGGCTTGAGCATCTCGCTTGTCGAAGCGGCCGGAGCCAATTTCCGGACAGACGAAACGGGCGATACGCTGAACACGGCGTTCATGGGGCGCCTGGGTATGCGCAAGCGCTATCTGCCGGCGCGCCTCGCGATCTCGCGGTCGCTGGCTGTGCCGTCCCCGCCGACGGGGCTGGACGAGGGTCACGATCCAGGCAAGGTGATCAAGGGAGATACGCTGTTCGGAACGGGCACAGCCCTGTCCGTATGGCTGTCGCTGATAGTGGAGCGTTCCGAAGAGAAGGATGTTGACACTAAGCGGCTGATCGCGCTGGTAGGAGCGCATTGGAAGCGCGGCCTCCAGTTGCTGGACAAGGAATGGGAGCAGGCCGACGGGAATGTGGCGCAATTCATCAAGCGTTTGGTCGAAGTCGCGGAGCTGCCAGCGTCGGGTGGCGAGCCCGATCGGACGGAGCGCCAGACGAGTTCACAAACCTTCTCCAGCGGCCGGATCGACGTGCCAGTCGGGGAGGTTTCGGAAGAGGTCGGGAAAAAGGAACGGGTGATCTGGGGGCTCAACGAGAAGGGAGGCTCGCCGCATAGCGCCATCATGGGCGGGGTGGGCACCGGAAAGACGCGGACGGCTGTTGCGATGCTGGCGGCCATCCGTGAAAGAGCGCCCGTGCCGCTGCTGGCTTTCGACTTCAAGGGCGACCTGGGAACGGATGCCTCCGGGGGCGGATACCACGTTGAAGAACTGTTCGAGGCAGAGGTATTGGAGCCTCCGCGGGTACCCATTCCATTGGATGCCCTGTCGCTGGCATCGCGAGGCGCAATCGACGTCGCGGAGGCCGCCTCACGGTTCCGGGATTCGTTTTCGCGGCTGAAAGGCGCACGGCTGGGGGACCGCCAGCGCACGATACTGCACGAGGCTGCCAGCCGGGCGCTGGCGAACGGGACCCCATGCGAGCTTGCGCATATCCGGGATGAATTGATCGGCATCTATGACGCCGAGGATCTGAAGCATGACGGCGCGGTCTCGACGATGATCGAGCTCTGCCGGTTCCCCCTGTTCGAGCTGAAATTCGACCCCGCGTCCTTTTTCGAGCGAAGCTGGTTGATCAAGCTGCCGCCGAACGTGGCCGAAGACAGCAGGACGATCGTGGTCAATTTGGTGTTGGATGCGCTCGATAATCACTTGAACAGCTTGGTTGATGCCGAGACCAGCCCTGACGGTTCGCGAGGGCTTCGTGTCGTCTGCGTGATCGACGAGGCGCATCGAATCCTCGGTACTAGGTTGCCGGCACTGTCTAACATGATACGAATGAGCCGTTCCAAGGGCGGCGCTGTGATGTTGATTTCGCAGTCCCCGGACGACTTTTCCGGCGAAGACGACGAGTTTCTGTCGGAGATGGGGCTTGTCATTGCTTTTTCCACGAATGCCCCACCCCGGAACGCTATAAGAATTCTTGGGAGGGGCGCGGACTTGGGCAACCTACTGACTGGTCAGTGTTACGTGAAGCGCCGTGGAGATCGCACGGCAATGAAGATACATGCCTGGTGATTTGGCGATACGACGCCGCGGAGAGATCAATGGACACTAACGCAGCGACGGCAGCATACGCCGGAGATGGAGAATTCCGCTATGTTCGTAAGGAGCTGTGTAGGCGAACGACAGAAGTTACAAAACGTTTTCCGCTCTTCGTATATGTGCTGGTCGCGATCATCGGGATGGGCGGTCTTGGAATTTGGACAGAGCTTATAAAGATCGCTCTGGCCAAAGACTGGACAGGCTTCGATGGTGTCTTTACTGCAGTTTCTGCCTTTTTTCCCGCAGTGGTTGGGTCTGCAACGTTTCAACTCTTACTCTTTGCGACCGGGACATCGAATCGAATCATTACCGCCCTTGGAATTCTTGTGCTTTTTGTTTCATTCGGCGGTGCTGTACTTTTGGGTATCTTTCACTCTCAGTATCCGATTTCCTGCCTCGCCGCCGCGGTATTTTTAGTAATTTTCTCGATATGGATCTGGATTGTGACGAACGCCGACGATCCGCTCTTTCAGTCCGTTTCTGTCGATGCGGCGAGTGGAGGAAGTACCTCTCGCAATCCAAAAGGCGACCTTAGAGACTTCAAGGCAGACTAGCCATGGTGCAATTTCCTTACGAAACAAACGCTCTTCGTGTTGACCAGCCCATCGGTACGTTCTTCGTTGCGGTGCTGCCCGCGGAATTGCTTCTTCAGGTTGCAGCCAGTGATCGAATGCGGGCGAAGATGAATGAAGATGGTAACGGATATCATCTGGAAGGGACACAACGGATAATCCAGGACAAGCGGCTGACCGAGATCGCGAGTTATATTGGCAGAGTGGATGCGGCGTTCCCGAATTCAATCATCATTGCGGCGAACTATCATCGTGGTACTGGATTTGATCAGGGTGAACTCGAGGACATGATCACGGAGAAGGTAGATCGGGAGGTATCGGTGACCTCGAAAGTTTGGACGGTGTTATCTACGGGCGACGGACATCATCGGTTGCGAATACCGAGTGATGAAAAGCTGGCAGCTGTGATTGACGGGCAACATCGGTTGTTTTCATTCGCCAAGGCGGATATAGATTCTATACGAGGAACGAATTTGCTGTGCTCGGTATTTTTGGATTTACCAAAGGCGCTTCAGGCGCAGATTTTTGCGACGATCAATTCGACCCAGAAGCGTGTTGATCGCAGCTTAACATTTGAACTATTTGGCTATAATGTATCGGACGAGGCGGAAGAATATTGGACGCCAGACAAGTTGGCGGTGTTTTTTACAAGAAAGTTAGGTACGGATAACGGATCGCCGCTGCAAGGTAGAGTGTTGGTGGCGCCGAAACGTGATACGGCCCTTGAGAAATTGGCGTCTCGGGCAAGTTGGCAGATATCGACGGCGGTGGTTGTAGATGGGATATTGAGACTATTTTCTAGTAACCCAAAACGCGATAGTAATTTGATGCGAATCGAGAAGGCGCATAAGAGGGATTGTCTAGAGACGGGCCCCAAGGACCGTTCACCGCTGCGTAAGGTCTTCATAGACGGTAATGACGCTCTACTGTACACAATGGTGTTCAACTATCTCAAAGCATGCGAAGTGGTGTTCTGGAATGATATCCGAGAAGATTCGTTCATCGTCAGAACGATCGGGGTGCAGGCCTTGTTTGATATTTTGAGGAGTTTAGCCAAGCAAGCGTATGAGGATCGCGATGTGAGCGTTTCCTATTTCGAAGAGAAAATAGCGTTGGCGGGAGACATTGATTTTGCAGATAATCGGTTCAGGAATCCTTCCGGTTCTGGAAGAACCTATATTCGGAAGGAGATCGAAGAGGCTATCGGACTCGTCCGGTGATTTTGGCACAATGCAGGGCCTGTACTGTCGGTTTTCTGGGCTGAGTGACCAGTTAGTAGGATTCGATAGTTCTGACCCGGATTTCTTACGACGTTATTTTGGACGTTGTGCCTTAGGTTGTCTGTCTGTCGCTGCGGCGTCGCCTAAATGAGCGCGTAGGGGTGATGCTGGCTCCTGAGATGCAGTCTGTTCGGGGTCTGTGTTCCTGTTGTTGTTGTGGGGTGGGTTGCGGTGCGGGCATAGTGGACAGATCCCAAGTCGGGTGTAGTGCGCTTCGAGGCGTTTTTGGATAATGTGTCGCCAGCGATGAACCACTGAATGGGCGGACGAACGGAGGGAGGATCAAACAAATGAAAGTTCGTGAGTTTGAAGAAGCTGTCTGGCGTATCGAAGGAATCCGTATCGTTATCCGAGCACCTTGGAACGACGAAGTAGGAGATTATCCCGCTTACGGTCAGGAGCCGGACAACATTAGTTTGATGCAGTTTTTCAGGAATCGCGTCTACCACCTCACAGGTGATCTTGACATTGCCGCGCTCGACGGGGAAGGCGAGTGGGTCAACGGAAGGAAACATCTCGGAACCATCCGGGCATCCTACGAGAGATAGCGGCCAAAGGCATTGACGCGGATGGAATGGTTCCTCACCGAGGCATATCCATGGTTCGAACGCAACGCGGCCGTCATTAGCGGCAATCGAATTCGTAGTCCTCATCGTCGGTGCGCTGGCGGCGATGATCGGCTGGTGGCTAGCCCGATCTATTCATGGCATTGGGAGTTTTGTCATCTGATTTTGCGCACGCGCGTTGTCGTTCGGCACCTTTTGGGTGCCGGGATTTGAGGTCGTCAGTGTCGGGGTTGGGGGTTGAAGGGTCTCGGTCTGGCGGGGCACGGCGCCCCGTCTGTCAGGGTCCCGAGGTCGCGAGCCGCCCGGCCAGCATCTGGAACAGGGCGGCGTCGGGGCAGGCCGAAGCGAAGTGGATGCGGATGCGGGCGGCCTTCTCGACGACGCGGGCGCCGATCTTGAGCAGGCTCTGGCGGAGGGTGGCGAACTCGGCTCGGGCGAGCGACATCCCGCGGGGTATGGCATCGCGGAGCGCGAGCATCGGCCAGTAGGCCGCGGTGTGCAGGACGAGGCGGACCTGGTTGGCGAGCGGGCTCTGGCAGGAGGTCCGGTCGGAGGCGAGCTGGCCCTTGTGCTGCTTGATCGGGTTCTCGGCTTGGCCCCGGATGCAGTACACCCCTTCGTAGAGATGGCGGGGCTCGCCCTTGAGCGAGGTGACGATAGTGTGCGCGTCGAAGCCGCGCGGTGTCGCCTCGAGCCGGGCGACGACGCGGCGCTGGCGGTTCCACGAGCCGGCGGCGTAGGCGAAGTCGGCAAAGCCGCGCACCCGCTCCGCGCCGGCTTCGGCGCGGCGCACCTTGAGATCGTCGGCGACCTCGTAGGCGAGACCGTGCAGCGCGGCATTGCCGGCCAAGCCGAAGATGTAGTCGGCGCCGTTGTCCTCGCACCAGTCCATCGCCTCGCGGCGGCCGTAATGGCTGTCGCCGCGGAAGGTCAGCCGGGTGCGCGGCCAGTGCTGGCGGATGCGGCGGGTCAGATGCTTGAGCAGGGTGCGGACCTCGACCCCGGAGGGCGTCTTGCCGGGGCGCAGAAGAACCGCCACCGGCCTGCCGCTCTCGACATGGTAGACGTGGACGGGAAGGAAGCAGCGCGTGTCGTAATGGGCGTTGAACAGAGACAGTTGCTGGTGGCCGTGCACCGTGTCGCAGGTGTCGTCGATGTCGAGGGTGACCGCCGCCGGCGGAGCCGCAAAGGAGCGGCAGAAGATGTCGACCAGGGCCGCCGTCAGGCGCGCCACCTCGGTGCGCGAGGGCGCGTTCTCCAATCGGCTCATGGTCGGTTGCGAACAGAGGTCGCGGCCGCTCTCCGGCGCTTGCCCGACCGCCAGCTTGAACAGGGGATCGCCGCGCAGGGCATCGCAGTCGTCGGCGTCCTCGTAGCCGCAGGCGATGGCGAACATGCGAAAGCGCAACATCGCCGAAAGCGTGTGGACCACCCGGTCAGGGTCGCGCCATTCCTGGATGCAGCCGGCCAGCGCCTCGGCCAGGCCGAGCCGACGCTCCGCCGCGCGCAGCAGGACCAGGCCGCCGTCCGACGAGAGCGCCCCGCCCGCGAAATCGGCGGTCACCTTCTTGCGGCTTACGGCTGGAAGATCGAACGGGAGAAGAGTATCTTCGGTCATGGCGGGCGTGGCGCTTTCGTTGCCGCGGCAGAAGTGCGCTGGGAAACGAACTTCTACCCAATTCCAACGACTTACGCCATGTTCGCCGCTACATCGTCGCCCCGTCATGAATAGAGCGGGCTAGTGGAGCGCACGGTGCGTCGTCGTTTCGAAAAGTCGAGGACAACGGGTCGGGTCGGGTGGAGGGGCTGCCGCACGCTCTCTGGACGTACGAGGTGAGCGGCTATCCGGTTCTCCGTCGTTGGCTGGAGGGACGCGCCGGCCAGGTCGTGGACCTGGCCCTGTTCGACGCGTTCCGTGATTTCTGCGCACGGATTGCCGAACATGTTGATCTTGCGGATCGGGCGGATACCATACTTGGCGATGCGCTTGCCGCGACGCTGAGTCGGGATGTCCTCGGACTTCCCGCCGCATAAGGAGCCGCACCCCATGGCCGCCGACGCTCAGGGCAGCCTCTTCGGCGAAGGCCGCATGGCGCCGTCCGCCCGCACGTCGCTCCCCGACCTGCAAGCGATCCGCGAAAGGCTCGGCCGGCTTCTGGAGACTCTCCGTGCATCGGAGACCATGCCGCTTTCGGACAGGGACGTGCGCATGTGGCGGACGGTGGTGCCGAACATGACGCGCTGGCTGCCGGACGACGAGGCCAACGCCATCCGGACCGAGTTCGCGCACGAGATGGAGCGGCTCGGTCCCGGCGCCCGATCGCTCACGGCCTGCGCGAAAGCGGATCGCGTGGACCTGTCGCCGGCGGACACCGGGGCGCCGTCGCGTCCGGTCGCCGCGATCAACAAGAAGGGGACGGCGGGACGATGACGGGTGAACGCACCGAACTCGGGGGGGAGATCGAAACGGCCTTGGGCGAGGTTCTCGCTCATGTCCGCGGAGAGACGGAGTTGCCGTGCTGGATCGTCGACGATCGCTCCGAACCGGAGGACCTTCGACCGGGACATTCCCAAACGCTCGATTCGTGAGTCGCGGGCATCGGTGTCGAATGAGGCATTTGCTCCGTCATTCCCGCGAAGGCGGGAATCCGTACGGACCCAGGGGCGGGCTTCATGGCGAAAACATGGATTCCCGCTTTCGCGGAAATGACGGCAAAAAAAGAAGCGTATCCTGTGCCGTCGGCAATCCGGGATGCCCACGTTCGACGAATTGAGCCTTCCGAGAGGAGGAATTTCCATGCTGACGCCCGAAGAGGTCGCGCGCTACCGCGCGACGGGCCAGGTGACGCCGGCGTTCCGGCTCGGCCCCGGCGTCGTCTCCGCCATCGAGGAGAAGATGGAAGCGCTGTTCGCGGAACGGCCGGACTTCGCGGAACGCGAACTTGCCGACAGCCTGGTCGAGATCGACCGGAGCTGGCTCGAGTTCGGGACGATTCCCGAGGTCCTGGACGGCGTCGAACGGCTGCTCGGCGAAAACCTCATCGTCTGGGCGATGGAGTGCTTCCGCAAGAAGGGCGCGCGCGGCAAGGCCGTTCCCTGGCACCAGGACGGCTGCTACTGGCCCATCCGGCCGCTCGCGTCGTGCACGGTGTGGATCGCCCTGGACCGGGTGACGCCGGAGAACGGCTGCATGCGCATCGTCCCCGGATCGCACAGGGGCCGGCGGCTGCTGACGCACGGGATCACCGAGGGCGACCGCGTCAACCTGAGGCAGACCGTCGCCGCGGACGAGATGCCCGGCGCCGCGCCGGTCGACGTCGTGCTCGAGCCCGGCATGATGTCCTTCCACGACGTCTACACGGTCCACGGTTCCGCGCCGAACGAGTCCGGGACGCGGCGCGCCGGCCTGTCGGTCCGCTACATGCCGTCGAGCTCGTACTACGACCGGCGGCTCGCCCGCGAGCTCGGCGGCTCGCCCAAGAACGCGGTCCACGAGCTCCATCTGGTGCGCGGCATCGACGCATGCGGCCGGAACGACATCTGGCGCCCGGCCGCCTGAGCGGCGGCGGGTCGTTCGAGGCCGTGCCCCCGGCGGACACCCTCACCCTGTCCCTCTCCCGCGCGCGGGAGAGGGGACCATTGGGGCGCGGCCGGGCCGCCCGGTCTCCTACATGTAGTCCTCCGGGCCGTCGTAGGGGCTCTTCATCATGATCGCCTGCCACTGCTCGGGGGCGTGGGGCGCGGCCGCCGCCGGCGCGCCGGGGGGCCGAGCGCGCCGCCGCGCCCGGGCCGGTAGCCCTCCGCGAAGCAGCGGAACGCGTCCGCCCGTGGCTCGACCAGTCGTGCAGCGGGCGGTCCCGGAACGTCCCACGCCGCTCGTCCCACGCCTTCCGGTAGCCCTCCAGCGCCTTGAGCCCCCGTCCGCACCGGACCTCGTCGAACCGGCACGCGGAGAGCACGCTGCGCACCGCCTCGATCCCGTCGCCCACGCTCTCCGTCCGCGGCACCACCCGCACCGGCGTCACCCCGAGGCCCTTCAGGGTGTCCAGGCGGCTCCGCCCCGTCGACAGCGACCGCACCTCCACGTCGTGGGGCAGGTAGTGCTCGCCGTAGAAGTAGTCCCTCTCCCGCAGGACCCGCGCGTAGTGCGCCAGGCCCTCGCCCGACTCCGCGTGGTAGTCGATGAAGCGGTGCTCCAGGCCCGCCTGCTGGTGGAACCAGATCGCCGTCTCGTCGTCCACGCCCAAGTCCCAGAACGTGTTGACCGGAAGCCCCGGGTCGCAGGGCACGGCGGAAATACGCCCCTCCTCCCGCGCCCGCGCGAGCTCGCGGCCGTAGTACGCCCCCTCCACCGCCGCCCGGAACGCCTCCTCCGGCGTCGCCGGGTACTCCTTCAGCATGTCGTCGCGCTGGATGCTCCGCTTGCGCGCGTACCACGCCCGCTGTTCGGCGTCGAGGACGATCCCGTGCTCCGCCTCGAGGCCCTCGAAGTAGGCCGCGTCCTCCGCCCCGACGACCACGCCGTCCGGGTCGATGCGGTAGTCCGGGTCCCGCCACCAGGGGAAGAAGAAGTACTTGAAGTCGAGGTCCGAGGGTTGCCGGCCCTGGCGCGCCAGGTTCCGGGCCTGCTCGCAGATCTCGAAGAAGTCCCCCTCCCGGCCCTCGGCCGTCGATTCGATGAACACCGTCTGGCCGGTCCGCACGGCGTTGAGCGCGCCGGTGCGGATCTCCCGCGCCTTGTCCGGCGTGCGCGCCGCGATGCGGCCGAACTCGGAGACGTGCAGGTACTGGTAGGTGCCCGAGCGCAGGCTGGTGTCCACCCGCAGCATGGAGTTGTTGGCGAAGCGGAGCGTGCGTGCCGAGTCCGCCACCGCCGGGTTGGCCTGCCGGATCAGAGGATCGAGGTTCTCCAGCGGGAACTTCACCTTGTCGCGGAAGATCGCCTCCGCCGCGCCCAGGGTGTGGGCGATGGTCCCCGCGCGCACGTTGGGCGTGAACAGGCAGGCGTCGAGCATGAGGAGCTGGATGAGGGTGGTGAAGCCGAGCTGGCGGGCCTTGAGGACGACGTTGAGGGTGTGGCGCTCGTCGAAGAGTTCGGCCTGGGCCGCGTTCATGCGGAAGGGCACGCGCCGCCCCTCGGCGTCGGTGATCCGGTAGAGGTTGTCGAGCCGCCAGCGGGGGTCCCGCCACCGGGGGTCGCCGTTATCCCGCATGACTATCCTCCGGCGGCCAGTTGGGCGGGGGCGGGAGGGGCGGATCCTCGTCCGGTCCGAGCCACGCCCCGCCCGCCGCGGCCGCCTGCTCGGCCTCGGCCTCCGCCCAGATCTCCTCCATCATCTTCCGGTAGGCCTTGGCCTTGCGTTCGTACTCCAACTCCTCCTCCGTTTTCTCCTCCGCCTTGTCCTCTTCCGCGGCGGCCCTGGCCTTGGGCGCGTCCCGGTACTTCTCCGGCCGGTGCGCCCGCAGCAGGAACGTCGCCAGGGCATCCGAGTAGTGCCGCCACTCCCCCACGCGCTCGCCCTTGTAGTAGACCGGCCTCTCCACCCCCTCGAAGGCCCGCCGGTGCACCTCCGCCTCCAGCAGGTCGATCCCCTCCTCCAGGGCCTCGTCCCAGCGGTCGGCGAAGGCCGCGTCCGCCTCGCGCCAGTCGTAGACCGTGCGCCGGGGGACGCCGGCCTTGCGGCACGACAGGGTGACGTTCACCGTCTCCGTGAGGGCCTTGAGGAACAGGGCCTGTTTCCGCGGCTTCCGCGCCGCCGCCGCCTTGGAGTTTCCGCGCATGTGCGTCCCCGAACGATCCAAACCGATGACATTTTACCCACCACAATGGAGAAATCAACAATTATTTCCCATCTCTGTCAAATTCCTATAACGTATTGATTCGCAAGAAAGATTCTTGCCAGGACCGACGGATCTCTCCACCGGGGTCCCCTCTCCCTGCTCAGGGAGAGGGACAGGGTGAGGGTTCGAGACAAAGACTCCTTCACCCCGTCCACCCCCACCCTGTCCCTCCCCCGCAAGAGCGGGAGAGGGGACCCTCTCACGGGCGTTTGCGGACGCGGGACGCGGGGCGGCCCGCACCCCTGCGCCCACTCCGTGCGAACTGTGCGAATTCGTGGACGAAACGGGGTGGACCGGACACGGGGTTTTGCGGCAACATCGGCGCCCGATGACGGCCGTGCCGTCGGAAAGGGAGGACACCATGAGATTCGTCGCGAGAAAGAGCTGGCTCGGGGCCGGCGCGGCAGGCGTCATGCTTGCGGCCGTCTCCGCCGTACCCGCCAAGGCGGAAGTCTCCACCGTCAACCTGGCCCAGCAGTTCGGGCTCCTCTACGTGCCGCTGCACGTCGTGCTCGAGCACAAGCTCGTCGAGAAGCACGCGAAGAAGCTCGGCATGGCGGTGCCCGAGATCAAGCTGTTCAAGATCAGCGGCGGCGCCAACATCAACAAGGCCCTGCTGGCCAAGACCATCGACTTCGGCGCCCACGGCATCGGCCCGGCGCTCAAGCTCTGGGGCAAGACCAACGGCGCCTTCAAGGTGGCGAGCGGCATGGCCGACATGCCCCTGAAGCTCAATACCAACGACCCGAACGTGAAGACGGTCGAGGACTACGTCGACGCGACCGACCACAAGATCGCGACGCCGGCGGCCAAGGTCTCGATCCAGGCCGTGACCCTCCAGATGTACGCGGACAAGAAGTGGGGCGAGCCGACCAAGCTCGACCACCTGGTCGTCTCCATGAAGCACCCCATCGCCCTCGCCGCCATCATGTCGGGCGGCCAGACGGTGAAGAGCCACTTCGCCACGCTGCCCTACTCCTTCCAGGAGCTGAAGAGCGGCAAGGCCCACAACGTCATCACGTCCTACGACATCCTGGGCGGCCAGCACACGGTGCTGGTGATGAGCGCCAGCCAGGCGTTCAAGGACGCGAACCCGATGACCTACGAGGCGGTGATCAACGCCTACAACGAGGCCTTCGAGTGGGTGAACGCCAATCCGGAAGCCGCGGCCGAGCTCTACATCAAGTACACCAAGACCAAGCTCGACCCGGCCGAGGTGAAGGCGATGCTGACGGACAGGAACGAGATCGCGTTCGATCCGACGCCCAAGCACACGATGAAGTACGCGAACTTCCTGCACAAGATCGGCGACATTCCCAAGGCCGAGAGCTGGAAGGACTTCTACTTCGAGAACAACCACCACATGTCCGGCAGTTGAACGTGCCGGCCGGCAGCGAACCGGCCGCCGCGGCGGGGGGCGTCCCCGCCGCGGCGGCCGTACCCGTTCTCGACGTCGACGGGGTCACGCTCCAGTACAAGACCAAGGAGCACCTGATCACGGCGACCTACCGGGTCAGTTTCCGGACCTTCCCGGCGGACCGCTTCGTCATCCTCGGCCCGTCGGGCTGCGGCAAGTCGACCCTGCTCAAGGGGATCGCCGGCTACCTGCATCCCGTCGAGGGCGAGATGCGGCTCAAGGGGAAGGCGATCCGCGACCCCGGACCCGACCGCTGCATGGTGTTCCAGGAGTTCGACCAGCTCCTGCCCTGGAAGACGGTCATGGGCAACATCACCTTCGCGCTCCTCAACGGCGGCAAGTGCCGGTCCCAGGACGAGGCCCGGGAGATCGCCCACGAGTACATCCGCAAGGTGAAGCTCGAGCGCTTCGAGGACACCTACCCCCACATGCTGTCGGGCGGCATGAAGCAGCGCGTGGCCATTGCCCGCGCCATGTCCATGGAGCCCGACGTCCTGCTGATGGACGAGCCGTTCGCCGCGCTCGACGCGCTGACCCGCCGCCAGATGCAGGAGGAGCTCCTGCAGTTGTGGGACGACACCCGGTTCACCGTCATCTTCGTCACCCACTCGATCGAGGAGGCCGTCATCGTCGGCAGCCGCATCCTGATCATGTCGCCGCACCCGGGGCAGGTGAAGGCCGAGCTCAACGCCCACCTGCACACCCACGACGACGTCGGCGGCGAGGACTTCATGGCCCTGCAGAACCGCATCCACGGCATGATCTTCGCGGACAGGGTGCTGGAGGAGGAGACCCAGCCCCGGCATGTCTGATCGCGCGGTCCAGCCCTACGTCCGGGAGGAGCTCGACAGCCAGGAGATCGGCGACGCCGTGATCGGCGACGTCGAGCGGCGGCTGTCCCTCTGGGAGCGCGTCTCCAACGTCGACGCGGTCCGCAAGCTCAGCGTCCTCGTGGCGCTGGTCGTGGCGTGGGAGCTCTACACGCGGATCAGCGGCATCAACGAGCTCATGTTCCCGACGTTCTCCGCCACGGGGACGGCGCTCTACAACGCGCTGGTCAACGAGGCCCTGCTGATCAACGTCTGGAACTCCCTCAGCCTGCTGCTGACGGGCTACGCCATCGGCATCGGCATCGCGTCGGTGCTCGTCGTCTTCGGCGTGTGGACGCGCTTCGGCAGCGATCTGCTGACGACGCTCACGGCCATGCTCAACCCGCTGCCGGCCATCGCGCTGCTGCCCATGGCCATGCTGTGGTTCGGCCTCGGTCCGGCGGCGGTCGTCTTCACGCTGCTCCACTCCATCATCTGGCCGGTGGCGCTCAACACCCATTCCGGGTTCATGGGCGTGAGCGAGACCCAGCGCATGGTCGGCCGCAACTACGGCCTCAAGGGCCTGTCCTACATCTACAAGATCCTCATCCCCGCGGCCTTCCCGTCGATCCTGACGGGGCTGCGCATCGGCTGGGCCTTCGCCTGGCGCACCCTGATCGCGGCCGAGCTCGTGTTCGGCGGCCAGGTGGCGGACACCTCGGGCCAGCTCGGCGCCGAGGGCTCCAGCGCCGGCGGGCTCGGCTGGATCATCTTCCAGAACCAGATGGAGAACCAGACGCCCTACGTGTTCGCCGGCCTGTTCGCCGTGATCCTGGTGGGGATCGTCATCGAGAACGGCGTGTTCCGCAACCTCGAGGACCGCACGGTCCGCCGCTGGGGGATGCAGATCGCATGACGGACGCGACGACCGACATCCACGTCCGGCCGGAGTTCGTCGTCGAACGGCTCGAGGCGGCCCGGAACGTCGACGTGGAGCGGCGCCTGTCGCTGTTCGAGCGGATCTCGAACGTCAACGCGGTCCGCAAGCTCACCATCCTGCTCGGCCTCGTCGCGGTGTGGGAGGGCTACACCCGGATCGGGGACGTCGAGCCCCTGCTGTTCCCCAGCTTCTCCGCGAGCGCGTCGGTCCTGTGGGAGACCCTGCTGAGCGGCCTGATGCTGGAGAAGGTGTGGATCACCGTCTACGTGCTGGTGCTCGGCTACGCGGCGGGGCTGCTCCTCGCGGCGGGGCTGCTGATCTTCGCGGTGATGACCCGCGTCGGCAGCGACTTCCTCAGCACCATGACGGCCATGTTCCAGCCGCTGCCGGCGATCTCGCTGCTGCCGCTGGCCATGCTGTGGTTCGGCCTCGGCGTGCCGAGCCTGGTCTTCGTCACCATCCACTCGGTGCTCTGGGCCGTGGCGCTGAGCACCCACACCGGCTTCATGTCGGTCAGCGAGACGCTGCGCATGGTGGGCCGCAACTACGGCCTGCGGGGCATCCCCTACGTCTTCACGATCCTCGTGCCGGCGGCCTTCTCGTCCATCCTCACGGGGATGAAGGTGGGCTGGGCCTTCGCCTGGCGGACGCTGATCGGCGCCGAGCTCGTGTTCGGCGCGGCCTCCGGCGAGGGCGGGCTGGGCTGGATGATCTTCGAGCGGGGCGACAACCTGGAGACGCCCTACGTCTTCGCCGCCCTCTTCACGGTCATCGTCATCGGCCTGATCGTCGAGAACCTGATCTTCCGCAACGTGGAGATCGGCACGGTGCAGAAGTGGGGCATGCAGCGCTGACCCTCGCCGCCGCGCCCGGGGACGCGCCGGTCGGCGCCGAGGCGACCGGGGTGGACCTCGGCGCGCCGGTCGCGGCCGCCGTCGCCGGCGAGATCAGGGCGGCGCTGTGCGAGCACGCCGTGCTCGTGTTCCGCGGCCAGGAGGTGCCGCCGGAGGCCCAGCTCGCGCTGACCCGCCTGCTGGGCGAGCCCGAGACCCACGTCCTGTCCGACTTCGCCCTGCCGGGCCTGCCGGAGGTGTTCGTCGTCTCCAACGTGCGCCGGGACGGAAAGCCCGTCGGCGCCGTCAACGCCGGCCAGTACTGGCACTCCGACCTCTCCTACACCGCGCGGCCGACCTTCGCCTCGATGCTCCACGCCAGGCGGGTCCCGCCGGGGCGGGGCGAGACCCTGTTCGCCGGCATGGCGCGCGCCTGGGAGACGCTGCCCGCGGACCTCAAGCGACGGGTCGACGGGCGCCGCGCGGTGCACGACTACCGGCTCGCCTACGAGACCGCGTTCGCCGGCAACCCCGACCGGACCCTGACGCCGGAACAGGCGGCGGAGGTGCCGCCGGTGGAGCATCCGGTGGTCCGCACCCAGGCCGAGACCGGGCGCCGGGCGCTCTACGTCAATCCCGGCTTCACCCGCCGCATCGTCGGGATGACGGCGGCGGAGAGCCGCGGGACCCTGGACGCGCTGTTCGCCCACGCCACCGCCGACCGCAACGTCTACACCCACCGCTGGCGCGACGGCGACGTCGTGATGTGGGACAACCGCGTCACCATGCACAAGGCCCTCGCCAACTACGCCGACGGCGACGTGCGCCACCTCCTGCGCACCAGCGTGAAGGGAGAGACGCCTACCTGAGGCGGGCGGCGACCTCGTAGGCCGCGATGGTCGTCTCGCCCAGGGCGCGGCAGGCCTCGAGCCGGTGAAGCCCCTCGACGAGCACGAACCGGTCGCCGTCGGGCCGCACCAGGATGGGCGTCCTCAGGCCCTCCTCCAGGATGCTTTCGGCCAGGGCCGCGACCGTCCCGCCGACCAGCGTGCGCCGGCGCTTCGCGGGGACGTAGACCCGGTCGATGTCGATCGTGACCTGTTCCATCGGACCTGCCCCGGCGTCAAGGCCGGAACGCCGCCGCCGAAGCGGCGGACCGCGCCCCGGGGGTCCCCTCTCCCGCGTGCGGGAGAGGGACGGGGTGAGGGTGTCGGAGAGCGACGCGCCGCCCCGGCCGCGTTTCGCGGGGGACTCCCTCCAGGGGGAGGGGGCCCCGGCGGCGCGCTCCGGCTTCTTCCGCCGCGGACTTCGGGAACACCGCGCTACCGCTGGCGGAAGGGCCGGCCGCTCCGGTAGAGCTCCAGCCGTTCCCGGAAGCCCGCGACCGCCTCCGGGCGCGCCGACTCCGCCGACAGGGCGATGGCCCGCTCCTCCTCCTCGACGGCGCGGGCGTACTGCCCCGCCTCGGCGTAGGCCGCGGCGAGCGTGTCGCGGTGCTGCGCGGTGTCGCCGAGCTGCACGGCCCTCCTGGCGAGCCGCGTCGCCTCGGCGCCGTCGCGCACGCCCCGCTCGGGGGCCGTCGCCCGCAGCCAGGCCAGGGCGTTCAGGGGCACGGCGTTCAGGGGTTCGAGGCGGGCCGCCTCCCGGTAGTCCCCGGCCGCCGCGGCGTAGTTCTCCACCAGGTAGTTCACGATGCCCCGGTTCATCCAGGCGCGCCAGTAGTCCGCCCCCAGCTCGATGGCCCGCGTGCAGTCGGCCAGGGCCCGCGCGAACGCGCCCAGGGAGCGGTGCGCCACGCAGCGGTTGTTGTAGGCCAGCATGAGTCCCGGATCGAGGCGGATGGCCTCGTCGTAGTGGGCCAGCGCCCGCCGGTGGTCGGCCAGCTTCTGGTAGACCGTGCCGCGGTTGTTGAACGTGCTGCCGTCGTCGGGGTCGAGGCGCAGGGACTCGGCGAAATCGGCGAGCGCCCGGTCGAACGCGCCCAGGGCCGCGTAGGTGTTGGCCCGGTTGTTGTAGGCGACGGCGTTGCCCGGGTTGAGGCGGATCGCCTCGGAGAAGTCCGCGACGGCGTTCCCGTGCTCGCCGAGGGCGTCGTAGGCGAGGCCGCGGGCATGGAAGGCGGCGGCCAGGCTCCTGTCGCCGCGGTCGCCCCAGCGGATGAGGCGCGTGCAGGCGCCGACCCGCACCTCCGCGTGGGCCGTCTCGTCGCGGCAGAGGGCCGCTTCCTCCGCGAGGTCGGCGCCGGCCGCCGCGGACGACAGGACCAGCGCGGCGGCGGCCGGGGCCAGGCGGGCGCCGCGCCTCACGGCGCCGCCGTCCCCGCCTCCGCCTTCCAGGCCGCCGGCACCGCGCGGCCGCGGGTCTCGCGCTCCGCGATCAGGGCGCGGGCCAGGGACCCGCGGCCGGAGCGGACGGCGGCCAGCACCAGGGTCTGGTCGATGACGTCCCGCTGGGCGTGGCTGCCGCCGAACAGGTGCTGGTCGTAGCGGACGGGCAGGATGAGGTCGACGGCGCCGCCGTAGTCGCCGTCGTGGAACGCCCGCAGCGCCCCGGACACGGCGACGCCGGCGTCGACGGCGCGGGAGGCGACCGGGTCGTGGCGGGCCGAGTCGTCGCGCATCGCCGCGAGCAGGTCCTCCGCCGCCGCCCGCCGGCCGGTGGCCAGCAGCGCCATCATGTAGTTGACGTTGAAGAAGGCGTTCGCGGCGTCGCGGGCGTGGGCCTCCGCGCGCGCGCCCAGCTCTTCCCAGCGCCCGCCCGCGTCGATGCCGCGGAGCCCCAGGCGCCAGAGCAGGGCCGCGCCGTTGGCGATGTCCGACGCGAAGTCGGTCTCCTCGCCGCGGATCCCGGCGTCGTAGAGGTCGAAGACCTCGTCGATCTCGTCCCGCTCGAGGTGGTAGAGGGAGCGGTGCCACCACAGGTGGAAGCGGAAGTTGTTGTTCTCGAGCCAGTCCGCCTCCGTGCGCTTCAGCCACGCGATCCCGTCGGCGTGCCGGCCCTGCATCTCGAGGGTGTGCGCGACGGCGTGGACGGCCCAGGAGTCCTCCGGGTTCAGGTCCACGGCCTCGCGCCCCGCGCGCTCCGCCGCCTCGTACGCGCCGCCTTCCTCGAAGCCGAAGGACAGCAGCCCGAGCACGAAGCCGTAGCCCGGCATGCCGGGGTCCCACGCGTGCAGGGCGCGGCCCACGACGTCGCGCATGCTGGCGGCGTCGCCCCGCCAGAAATGGAGGAACTGCGTCAGCTTCAGCGTCATCAGGTCGGCCGGGTGGTCGAGGGCGATGCCGTCGAGCGCGGCCAGGACCTCGACGGCCCTCTCGTCGAGCAGCAGGCCGGCCGCGGCGACGTGGCGCTGCTCCCGGTCCGTCGCGCCCCCGGCCGCCGTCCGGGCCGCCTCCAGGGACTCGCGCGCGGCCGGCAGGAACGCCGGATCGAAGGCCATCTTCAGCAGGTAGATCCTGAGGCAGTGGGCCATCACGAACCCGGGGTCGGCGTCGAGCGCCGCGTCGAGCCGGTCCATGGTGTCGCGCTTCTGCGCGAGGTAGCCGGCGACGGCCTCCTCGTACGCGGCGAGCGCCGCGTCGCTGGCGGCGGTGACGGGCAGGCCACGGACGTCGGCGGACATGGACGAATCTCCCCGGTCTTCCCCCGCGGGACCGTGCCCCGCGGCGCGGCCAGAATACCACCCGTGCGCGCGCCGAGTCAGGGTCCGGCGCCCGGCTTGCCGCGGACGGGCGGAGGGGCTATCCATGTGCCGGCGGCGGGGAGGAGCGCATGCGGTTCGGAGTCACGTTCTTTCCCGACGTCGCGCCGGACGCGAAGAGCGCGCGGCGGTACTACGCCGAGACGTTCGAGCTCGTCGATTTCGCGGCGGACCTCGGCTTCGCGCACGCCAAGATCATCGAGCACTACCTCTCGCCCTACGGGGGCTACAGCCCCGACCCCCTCCAGTTCCTCGCCGCCGTGGCCGCGCGCCAGCCGGCGATGCGGCTGATGACGGGCGCCGTGATCCCGGCCTTCAACCACCCGCTCCAGCTCGCCGCGCGGATCGCGCTCCTCGATTCCATGAGCGGCGGGCGCCTCGACGTGGGCTTCGCGCGCGCCTTCCTGCCCCACGAGTTCGACGCCTTCGGCGTCTCCATGGACGACTCGCGGCCCCTCTACGAGGAGAGCGTCGAGGCCGTCCGGCGCCTGCTGACCGAGGAGGAAGTCACCTTCGAGGGGCGGTACCACAGGTTCGAGAAGGCCCGCTCCCTGCCCCGGCCGGTCCAGCGGCCGCACCCCCCGTTCTACGTGGCGGCCTTCCGCACCCCCGATTCCTTCGAGTACGCGGGCCGGCAGGGCATGAACCTGATGATCACGCCGTTCTACCTGCGCCCGGCGGAGCTCGGCGAGATGGTGGGCCGCTACCGGAGCGTCCGCGCGGAGGCCGGCCACGACCCCCGCACGGCGTCCGTCAACATCAACTTCCGGACCTACTGCGCGCCGACGGACGCGGACGCGGTGGCGCGCGCCGAGCCCTACGCCCGCCACTACATCGACACGTTCCTGGAGCCGCTGGAACGCTGGCGGGACCGGCCGTCGGCGCAGTATCCGGGCTACGAGAAGTTCATCGCCGCGGTCGAGACGTTCCCCTACGACGTGCTGGTGGAGCAGTCCTTCATCGGCTCGCCGGCGAAGATCCGCGAGCGCATCGCCTGGTTCACGGAGATCTGCGGCGGCGAGATCTATCCCTCGATCGACTTCGCCTACGGCAACATGCCCCTCGACGAGGCCAAGGCCTCCCTCAGGCTGTTCGCCGAGGAGGTCATGGCCCGGGCGTGAGCCTCCGGCGCCGCCGGGCGGCAATTCGCGAGTCGTCAGCATCGGTGCGGAATGAGCCGTTTGTTCGTCATTCCCGCTCATGTGGAACTTCTGGTGACATGTCGAGGCGGCCGTTCACGTGCAAGGTATTACCCGGTCCCGGCGGCCCGGGGAGGCAACGCCGTCAACCCCCACCCTGACCCTCCCCTTCCAGGGGGAGGGGACCCGAGCGGCTCGGTCGCGCCCCAATGGTCCCCTCTCCCGCGTGCGGGAGAGGGACAGGGTGAGGGTGTCGGAGAACGATGCGCCGGCCCAACCGCGTTTCGCAGAGGAATCCTGGAAGGTGTCGTCCGGGGAGGCCGGATGCCGACGGGAGGACTTTCCGGGACGGGCGGGAATGTGAAATCATGGCGGTCGTGGAGCGCCGAGCGGCGAAGACGGCCGGCCCCGTAGCTCAGCCGGATAGAGCGGCGGATTCCTAATCCGCAGGTCGGGGGTTCGAATCCCTCCGGGGTCGCCAACTCTTGATGCGTGGCTCTCTGCCTGTCCCTGAAACTCCGCCAGCCGATGGACATGGAAGCCCGGAACAAATCCATTGCTGTTCGGTCCAATGTTGGTGAACGGGTTGCATGGCCTTGATGCAAGCGGGTTTCGGCAGAACGAGGCGAAGCGAGGCTCGCAACGGAGCCCGAGCCACAGACTCCGCCGACACCCCCCTCCGTCATGCCCGGACTTGTTCCGGGCATGACGGAGGAAACTCCGGCGGATGATATGACCGCGGCGCCCGGAGGATCGGTCGCGATGGGCGAAGACCCGGACATGGCGGCGCTCGCCGAGGGCGTTCGGAACGGGGACCGGCGCGCCCTGGGGCGGGCCATCACCCTGGTCGAGTCGGGCCGGTCCGATCACCGGGGCCGGGCCGCGGCGCTGCTGGAGACGCTGCTCCCCCATGCGGGCGGCGCCGTCCGGGTCGGCGTCTCCGGCGCGCCGGGCGTCGGCAAGTCGACGTTCATCGAGGCGCTCGGGAGCGGGCTGACGGGCGCCGGCCACCGCGTCGCCGTCCTCGCGGTCGATCCGTCCTCGAGCCGCTCGGGCGGCTCGATCCTCGGCGACAAGACGCGGATGGACTCCCTCTCGCGGGACCCCGCCGCGTTCATCCGGCCCTCGCCGTCGGGGGGAACCCTCGGCGGCGTGGCGCGGCGCACGCGGGACGCCCTGCTCGTCTGCGAGGCCGCCGGCTTCGACGTCGTCGTCGTGGAGACGGTCGGGGTCGGGCAGTCGGAGACGGCGGTGGCCGACATGGTCGACACCTTCCTGCTGCTCATCGCGCCCGGCGGCGGCGACGAGCTGCAGGGCATCAAGCGGGGGATCGTGGAAATCGCCGACCTCGTGGTCGTGAACAAGGCGGACGGCGAGCTCGCCGGCCAGGCCGGGGCCGTCGCGGCCGAATACGCCGGCGCCCTGCACATCCTGCGGCCCGCCGCGAAGGCGTGGACGCCGCGGGTCCTGACCTGCTCGGCCCTGGAGAAGACGGGCGTCGCGGACGTCTGGCGGGCCGTCGAGTCCCATCGGCGGGCGCTGCGGGCGGCCGGCGAGCTGGGCCGCCGCCGCGAGGCGCAGGCCCGCCACTGGATGTGGGGCGAGGTCGGCGAGAGCCTGATCGCGGCCCTCCGCGGCGCGCCCGCCGCCGCCGCGCTGATCCCGGGGCTGGAGCGGGACGTGGGCGCCGGCCGCGTCACGCCCGGCGCGGCCGCGCGGCGCCTGCTCGACGCTTTTCGCGGCGGCGGGGACGCCGCTTGACGGTCGGCGGGCGATGCCCTATGTAGCGCGCGCCCTGCCGGACCGGAGCCCGCGACGCGGCTTCGGACGTCCCGCGGGTACAGCGAAACGGGTGGCCGATATGGCGCGACGGTGCGAATTGACCGGGAAGTCCGTGATGTCGGGCAACAACGTGAGCCACGCGCACAACAAGACGCGGCGGCGCTACCTGCCCAACATCCAGCGGGTGTCCCTCTTCAGCGACGCGCTGAACCGCCCGGTCCGTTTCAAGGTCAGCGCCAGCGCCATCCGGACCGTGGAGCACGCCGGCGGCCTCGACACGTTCCTGGCCGGCGCCCGGGAGGCTGACCTCTCCCTCGCCGCCCGCCGCGTGCGGCGCGAGATCCTGAAGGCCCGGGCCGCTTCGTAGCCGGCGGCGCGGCGGCCGCGCCGCCGGGACGGAACCGGACCCCCCGTTTCCCGGACCGGAGGCCGGAATGAGCGACCGGCGGGAACCGGCGGCCGACCCGCGGCGCCTGCTCTGGCTGCCGGTCGCGGCCATGGCGGCCGTGGTCGTCGTGTCGAACGTCGCCGTCCAGTTCCCGATCAACGACTGGCTGACCTGGGGCGCGCTGACCTACCCCGTCGCCTTTCTCGTGACCGACCTGACGAACCGGCGCCTGGGCGCCGCGGCCACGCGCCGCGTGGTCTACGTCGGCTTCGCCATCGCCGTGGCGCTCTCCGTCTGGGCGGCCGGACCCCGCATCGCCCTCGCCTCGGGGAGCGCCTTCCTGGCCGCCCAGTTGCTCGACGTCCTGATCTTCGACCGCCTGCGCCGTTCCGGGGCGTGGTGGCGGGCGCCCCTCGTCTCGTCCCTTTCCGCGTCGGCCCTGGACACGGCGCTGTTCTTCTCGCTGGCCTTCGCCTTCACGGGCCTGCCGTGGATCACCTGGGGGCTGGGCGATTTCGGCGTGAAGGCGGGGATGGCGCTCGCCCTGCTGATCCCGTTCCGGGCGCTCATGCGCGTCGTCGCCGCGGCGGCGGCGGACGTCGGGGAATCCGCCGCCTGAAGGCGCCGGGCTAGTGGACGCGCCGCGAGGGGGGCGGCGCCGCGAACCGGGGCTCCTCGTCGAACAGCTCCGCGAGCTTGTCCATCATCGCTCCGCCCAGTTGCTCGGCGTCGACGATCGTCACCGCCCTGCGGTAGTAGCGCGTCACGTCGTGGCCGATGCCGATCGCCACCAGCTCGACGGCGGAGCGCGTCTCGATCCAGTGAATGACCTGCCGCAGGTGCCGGTCGAGGTAGTTGCCGGGATTGATCGAGAGGGTCGAGTCGTCGACGGGCGCGCCGTCCGAGATGACCATCAGGATGCGGCGCTGCTCCTGGCGTCCCAGGAGGCGGTGATGCGCCCACAGCAGGGCTTCCCCGTCGATGTTCTCCTTGAGGATGCCTTCGCGCAGCATGAGGCCGAGGCTCTTGCGGGCGCGCCGCCAGGGCTCGTCGGCCCCCTTGTAGACGATGTGCCGGAGGTCGTTGAGGCGCCCGGGGTTGGGCGGCTTGCCCCGCGACAGCCAGAGCTCCCGCGCCTGGCCCCCCTTCCAGGCCCGGGTCGTGAAGCCGAGGATCTCGACCTTGACCCCGCAGCGTTCCAGGGTGCGGGCGAGGATGTCGGCGCAGGTCGCCGCGACGCTGATGGGCCGCCCGCGCATGGAGCCCGAGTTGTCGATCAGCAGCGTCACGACCGTGTCGCGGAAGTCCGTCTCCTTCTCCTGCTTGTAGGAGAGCGAATGCAGCGGGTTGGCGACCACCCGCGCCAGCCGGGCGGCGTCCAGCAGCCCTTCGTCGAGGTCGAAGTCCCACGAGCGCTGCTGCTTGGCGAGGAGCCGCCGCTGCAGGCGGTTGGCGAGCCGGCCGATGACCGTCTGGAGGTGCTGGACCTGCCGGTCGAGCTGGGCGCGAAGGCGCGTGAGCTCCTCGGCGTCGCAGAGCTGGAGGGCCTCGACGATCTCGTCGAACTGCGTGGCGTACGCCCGGTACGGCGGTTCGCCGGCGTTGTCCCCGTGGACCCCGTCCGGCCACCAGGGATGCTCGGACTCCCCCGGGTCCTCCTCCCCGTCGCCCATCGGCTGCATCTCGTCGGACGCGACGAAGTCGGTCTCGCCGGAACTCTCGCCCTCGGCCACCTCTTCCGTCTCGGCGGACATGCCGTCGGGCGGCGCGCCGTCGCCCTCGTCTTCCCGGCTGTCCTGGTCCGGCCGGTCTTCTTCGGACGACTGCTCCAGCGCGTCGTCCTCGCCCTCCCAGTCCTCGGCGAGGTCGAGGTGGGCGATGAGCCGCCGCGCCGCGACGGCGAACGCCGCCTGGTCGTGAACGGTCTCCGCGAGGTCCCGGAAATCGGCGCCCCCCTTGGCCTCGATCTCGTCCCGCCACAGCTCGATGATCCGCCGGCCGCTGTCCGGCGCCGCCGTGCCGGTGAGCCGTTCCCGCAGCATGAGCCGGACGGCGTCGGCGAGGGGGGCCTGCTCGCGGCGCTCCATCTTGGCGAAGCCGCGGGCCTCGCATTCCCGTTCCAGCGCGTCGCCCAGGTTCCGCGAGACGCCGACCATGCGCCGGGCGCCGAGCGCCTCGATCCGGGCGAGCTCCACGGCGTTGAAGAGCGCGCGCGCGTCCTGCCCCTTGGGCGCCCGCGCGGCATGCAGCCGTTCGTCGTGGTGCCGGACGCGCAGCGCCAGGGAGTCCGCCATGCCGCGGATCTGCCCGACCTCCTTCGGGGGCAGCTCCCGCGACGGCAGCGGCAGCCTGGCCCGCGAGCCGTTGATGCCGGCGCCTTCCGACCCGTAGGAGACCTCGAGCTCGCCGTCCTCGGCGATGGCGCGCATCGCCGCGGTGACGGCCCGCTTGAACGGCTCGACGGGGCTCTCCGGCTGGCTCATGGTCCGGGGGCGGCGGGATCCGGCGGCGCGCCTACGTCAGGTGGACGTTCGCCGCCGACTCCGGAAGCTCCTCGCCGATGCAGCGCTGGTAGTACTCGGCCACGGTCGTGCGCTCCACCTCGTCGCACTTGTTCAGGAACGTGAGCCGGAACGCGAAGCCGATGTCGTTGAAGATGCTCGCGTTCTCGGCCCAGGTGATCACCGTCCGCGGGGACATCACCGTGGACAGGTCGCCGTTCATGAACCCGGCGCGCGTCAGGTCCGCGAGATTGACCATGTTCGAGACGGTCTTGCGGCCCTCCGGGGTGTCGTAGGACGGGGTCTTGGCCAGGACGATCTCGAGTTCGGCCTCGTGGGGCAGATAGTTGAGGGTCGAGACGATGTTCCACCGGTCCATCTGGCCCTGGTTGATCTGCTGGGTGCCGTGGTAGAGGCCGGTGGTGTCGCCGAGGCCGACGGTGTTGGTCGTGGAGAACAGCCGGAACGCCGGGTGCGGCCGGATGACCTTGTTCTGGTCGAGCAGCGTCAGCTTGCCCTCCGCCTCCAGCGCCCGCTGGATGACGAACATCACGTCGGGCCGGCCGGCGTCGTACTCGTCGAACACGAGGGCGGTCGCGGACTGCAGCGCCCACGGGAGCATCCCCTCCCGGAATTCCGTGACCTGCTTGCCGTCCCGGATCACGATCGCGTCCTTCCCGATGAGATCGATGCGGCTGATGTGCGAGTCCAGGTTGACCCGGATGCACGGCCAGTTGAGCCGGGCCGCGACCTGCTCGATGTGGGTGGACTTCCCCGTGCCGTGGTAGCCCTGGATCATGACGCGGCGGTTGTAGGCGAAGCCGGCCAGGATCGCGAGGGTCGTCTCGTGGTCGAAGCAATAGGCCTCGTCGATGTCGGGCACGAGGTCGTCCGTCCGCGAGAACGCCGGCGCCTGAAGCTCCGTGTCGAGGCCGAACACCTGATTGACCGACACCGTGATGTCGGGAATGCCGAGCGGCTTTGCGGCCCCGTCGACCGGGGTATCCGTGGAATCCATGAAGTGCGTCCGTGTTCTTGAGGTCTGCGTTTCAGGCGTGGCCGGAAGACAGCAGGTATCCGTACGCCCGGTTGACGGCCTTCAGCCTTTCCTCGGTCTTCCTGCTGCCGCCGTTGGCGTCGGGGTGGAATTTCTTGACGAGTTCCTTGTAGCGATCCTTGATTTGTTGCATGTCCGCGTTCGAGTCAAGGTTCAGTTCGGCCAACGCGCGTCTTTCTTCGGGCGTCACCCGTTTCCGCGGGCCGCCGCCGCCGTCCGCTCCGTCGGCGGCCTCGCCCCACAGGACGCCGGCGCCGTCCCGGACCCCGGCGAAGAAATCGCGGCGCGCGGCGAACGGCGGGCCGCCGCCGTTCCGCGAGTCGTGGGCGAAGGGCCAGGTCGGACGATGCCACGTGACCGCGCTCTTCTGGAACCGTTCGATCTCGGCCTGGGACATGCCCTCGAAGTAGTTCCACGTGGCGTTGTACGCGCCCACGTGGTCGAGACAGAACCAGTAGTAGGTATTCAGGTCGTCCGGCGACTTCGGCGCGCGGAAGCTGCCTTCCGCGTCGCATTCCGGGTGATCGCAGACGCGTACGGCCGGCTCGGGAGAGAAATCCTTGAGCTTCGACGTCGGCATGGCGCAAGTATGGAGTCGGCCCCCCCCGCTGACAACCGCGGCCGCGGCGGCGCCTTGACAGCGCGGGGGCCGGCGACCACCTTGCGGGGCGCCACGGCCCTTCGCGGAAACGGACATGAGCGTCGCCGAGTCCATACACGCCAAGCTCACCGGCGCGTTCGCCCCGGTCCGGCTCGACATCGCCGACGAATCGCACCTGCACGCGGGACACGCGGGCGCGCGTCCGGAAGGCGAGACCCATTTCCGCGTCGCCATCGTGGCCGCGGCCTTCGACGGGGTGTCCCGCGTGGAACGCCAGAGGATGGTTCACCGCGTCCTCGCGGACGAGTTGGGCGACCGCGTCCACGCCCTCGCGCTTCAGGTACGGTCCCCGGGCGAAAGCCCCTGATCCGCCGCGGCCCTCAGACGAGGTACGCGATCAGGAACGGCAGGGTCAGGAACGAGACCGCCGTCGAGACCAGGACGCCGCCCGCGACGTCGGACGGACTGTTGCCGTAGCGCTGGGCGAACAGGAAATTGTAGACCGCCACGGGCATCGCGCACTGGAGCACGACCACGCCGCGCGCCACGCCCTCGAAGCCGAACAGTTCCGCCAGCGACAGCCCCAGCGCGAAGCCGAGGCCGAGGCGGAGGACGCCGATCAGCGCCGCCCGTCCCATGCCGGCCATCCGCAGCCGGGCCAGGGCGGCTCCCAGGGCGATCAGGATCGCCGGAATCGTGAAGCCGCCGATCAACTGCGTCGTGTTGGACAGCCAGAGGGGCGGCTCGATCCCGGCGGCGAGAAACGCCGCCCCGGCCAGCGCGGCCCAGATCAGGGGCGTCCGCCACACCCCCGCGGGAGAGCTGTCGCCCGAGGCGAGCCACGCCCCGAGCGTGACGTTCCCCAGCGACGTCACGGTGAAGAAGGCGATGCCCAGGGCCAGCCCTTCGTCGCCGAACGCGAACAGGCAGAGGGGCAGACCCATGTTGCCCGAGTTGGGAAACGCCAGGGAGGGGAGGAAGGCGCGGACCGGCTGCCGCGCGGCGCGCAGGACCGCGCCGCCGGCCGCCAGGATGACGGCGATCGAAATCAGCGAGGCCAGCGCCATGGCTCCGACCGCGTCGAGGCCGGCGGCGTGCTTCGTCAGCGTCGAGAAAACCAGGCACGGCGTGCCGACCGTCAGCACCAGCGACGCCAGCACCTCGGCGTTGAAGGCGGGTCCGAACCGGGCCCAGCCGAATCCCAGCGCGGCGCCGAACAGGACGGGAGCGACGACGGCAAAGACTTCGGCGGTCACAGCACGTACGCCATGAGCAGGGGAAGGGTGGCGATCGACATGAAGCCCGACACGACGATCATCGCCGCCACTTCCCCGGGCTCCCGGTCGTAGTACTGGGAGATGAGGTAGTTGACCATGCCGACCGACAGGGCGCAGTTGACGATCAGGACGCCCCGCTCCACGCCCTCGAACGCGAACAGGTCCGCCGCGGCGACGCCGACCGCGAATCCCATCCCCAGCCGCAGCAGCGAGAGCAGCACGGCGCGGCGGAGGTTGGCGACCCGCAGGGTCGCCAGGGACACGCCGAGCATGATCAGCAGCAGCGGGATCGCCAGGCCGCCGATCAGGCCGGTGGTGTTGGCGAGCCACGCGGGCGGCCGCGTCCCGCTGGCGAGAAACGCCACCGCGCCGAACGCGGCGTAGAGGAGCGGCGCCCGTATCAGGTCCCGCGCCGAGAATCGTCCCGACGCCACCCACACGCCCAGAGTGGCGACCATGACCGAGTCGACGGTGAACCAGGCCGTGGACAGCGCCAGTCCGGGCTCGCCGAAGGCGAACAGGCAGAGCGGCAGGCCCACGTTCCCGGCGTTCGGATAGACCATGCCGTTGAGGTAGACGGGAAGCGGCAGGCGCGCCGCGCGCAGCACGAGGGCGCCGACCGCGAGGAACGCGAGGTGCGTGGCGAGCGAGGCCCAGGCCATGTCGACGAAGACCCCGGGGTCCACGTCCACCCTGGTCAGCGTGGAGAATATCAGGCACGGCATGCCCACGTTGTGGATCAGGTTGGCGAGGAACCGGACGTCGAAGTCGCGGCCGAGCTTGCCCCAGGCATAGCCGACGGCGATGGCGGCGAGCACCGGCGCGAGCACCGGGACCAGTTGCAGGACGATGTCCGGGTTCACGCCGGGCCGCCGGTCGGTCCCGCCGCGCGCGCACGCGGCGGGGGCGGGCGCCGCGAACGGGCCGCCCGGCGCGGGGAAACGGACGGGATCACGAAGCTTCGGCCCGCTGCTTCGTGGGCGGCGTGACCCGCAGCGACACGATCTGGTTCCTCTGGCGCCGCAGGACCTCGAACCTGAAGTCGTGGAAGGTGAATACCTGGCCGGCGTCCGGAATGACCCGGGCGTTGTAGATCACGAGGCCGGCCACCGTCGCCGCCTCCTCGTCGGGCAGGTTCCAGTCGAACAGGCGGTTGAGGTCGCGGATGGTGGTGCCGCCCTCGACGATGTAGGAGCCGTCGCCCGGGGCCCGCACCGTCGGCGCCGGGACGTCGTGCTCGTCCGCGATGTCGCCGACGATCTCTTCGAGAATGTCCTCCAGGGCCACGAGGCCCATCAGGGTGCCGTACTCGTCCACCACGAGGGCGACGTGGGCGCGGCGGCGGCGGAAGGCGTTGAGCTGCTGGCGCAGCGACGTGGTCTCGGGCACGAACCAGGGCTCGCCGATCACCGCCGTGACGTCGAGGTCTTCGAGCGGTCCCCGATGGGCGTGCAGCGCCCGCAGCAGGTCCTTGACGTGGAGAATGCCGACGATGTTGTCCGGATCGTCCCGCCAGACGGGAATGCGCGTGTAGGGACCCGACAGGATCTGCTCGACGAGGCTCGGCGCCTCGTCGTCCGCGTCGACGGCGAACATGTTCCTGCGGTGGACCATGACCTCGCCGACCTCGACGTCGGTCAGGTCGAGGATGCTGCCGAGCATGTCCCTCTCGTGCTTCACGACCTCTCCTTCCCGGGCGTGCAGGTCGATCGTGCTGCGGATCTCCTCGCTCGCCGTGGCGATCCTGGGCGCCCCCCGTCCCGCGCCGAACAGCCGCAGCGTGGCGCCGACGACGAAGTTCAAGGCGCGCGTGACGGGCGAGAACAACGCGACGACGACGCGGATGACCGGCGCCACGGCCAGCGCCACCCGGTCCGCGTTGGAGAGCGCGTAGGTCTTGGGAAGGATCTCCGAGAAGATCAGCACGAGGGTGGTCATCGTCACGGTGGCGATCGCCACGCCGAGGTCCCCGAAGAAACCGATCAGAATGCTCGTCGCCAGGGCGGAGGCGAGAATGTTCACCAGGTTGTTGCCCAGCAGGATCGCGCCGATCAGATGCTCCCGCGTTTCCATCAGCCGCGTCACGGTGCGCGCCCGCCTGTTTCCCTTGCGGAGCAGATGGTGAATCCGGGCCCGGTTCGACGCCGTGAGGGCGGTCTCCGAGCCCGAGAACACGGCCGACAGCACCAGCAGGCCGGCGATGGCGATCAGGGAGAAGAGGAGCGCCAGGTCCACGCTTTCCGATCCGTACGGGCGGCGGCGCGGTCAGCCGGGCGGAGGGCCGCCGCGCCGCGCCGGCGGATCCTCCCGGAGCACCGCGATCACCGCGTCCTCCTCGACGTCGGATGCGACGAACGCCCGTCCGATGCCTTCGCAGAGGACGAACGTCAGCCGCCCGCCTCTCACCTTCTTGTCCTGCCGCATGTGCTCGAGCAGCGCCTCGGGGCGGACGCCGCCGAGTCCGGGGAGCGCCGCGACGGCCGTGGGGAGGCCGGCGTCCGCTACGTGGCGGCGGACCCGGTCGACCTCCCCGGCGCCGCAGAGGCCCAGCCGGCACGACAGCTCGAACGCCTTCACCAGTCCGACCGCCACCGCCTCGCCGTGGGAGAGGCCGCCGCCGCGGGCGGCTTCGGCCTCCAGGGCATGGGCGAACGTATGCCCCAAGTTCAAGAGGGCGCGCGCGCCCGTCTCCCGTTCGTCCGCGGAGACGATCCGCGCCTTGGCCCGGCAGCTCGTCACCACGGCGTGGCGCGCCGCCCCGGCGTCTCCCGAGATGACGCGGGCGCCGTTCGCCTCCAGCCAGGCGAAGAAGTCGGGCCGGTCGATGAGGGCGTACTTCACGACTTCGGCGTATCCCGCCCTCATGTCGCGCTCCGGAAGGGTCTCCAGCACGGCGGTGTCGGCCAGAACCAGCCTCGGTTGATGGAACGCGCCGACGAGGTTCTTGCCCCAACGGGTGTTGATCGCGGTCTTCCCGCCGACGGAGCTGTCGACCTGGGCGAGGAGGGTGGTGGGCGCCTGGACGACGTCGACGCCGCGCCGCAGGACGCTCGCCGCGAATCCGGCGAGATCGCCGATGACGCCGCCGCCGAGCGCGACGACCGCGTCGCCGCGCTCGATCCGGAGTTCGAGAAGGCGGTCGAGCAGCGTTTCGAGATGCCCGAAGCTCTTGACGCGCTCTCCCGCCGGAAGCGTTATCGACTCGTGCGCGATCGCCGCAGAGTCGAGCGAGGCCGCGAGGGCCGGGAGATGCCGGGCCGCCACGTTCTCGTCGGTCACCACCGCGACGCGCTTCTGGCGGAGCACCGGCGCGAGCAGCCGTCCCGCCGTCTCCAGGACGTTCGCCCCGACGTGAATGCGGTAGCTCCGGTCCCCGAGAGCGACCTCGACGACATCTGGACTTGCCGGCATCGATACGTCAGTCAGTCGTCGGCATCCGGCCGGTCCGCCGGCAGGTGCCCGCCCGCCGACAGTTCGTCCATGATCTTGTCGACGACCGTCCGGTGCGGCCTGTCGCCGGTATCCACCACGATATCGGCCTCGCCGTACACCGGATATCTCCGGTCGATCAGATCTTCGAGGGTCTGGCGCATGTCGCCGTCCTTGAGAAGCGGCCGGTCGCCGCGCCGCCCGCACCGCCGGACCAGGACGTCCAGATCCGCCCGCAGCCAGATCGAGACGCCCTTCTCCCTGATCCGCTCGCGGGTCTCCTCGTTCATGAAGGCGCCGCCGCCCGTGGCCAGGACACCCGCCGGTCCGTCCAGCAGGCGCGCGATGACCCGCTTTTCGCCCTCGCGGAACGCCGCTTCCCCGTGGACCTCGAACATGTCCTCGATGGAGCATCCGGCCGCCCGCTCGACCTCGTCGTCCGCGTCGACGAACGGAACGTGGAGCCGGAGCGCCAGCCGGCGGCCGATGGTGGTCTTCCCCGCACCCATGAGTCCGACGAGGACGATCATGCGGTTCGGAGCGGCCGCCGCCGCCTTTCTGGACATCGACATCGGATCAGGCGCCAGGAGACATCGCGGTTCGGGCGGGAACCCCGTTTTCGACGGCGGTTTCGGGACGTTGAAACCCGATTCGCCAGCCGGTAGACTGATCCGACATCGCCACGGCCGCACCATAGCACACGCGGCCGCAGGCTGTCCCGGCCCCATGGTGCGCCTCCCCCCAGGATCTGCACTGCCCGATGTCCAAGGCGCCGTATATCGTACTCGCCGCCGTCCTGCTGGCGGTGGTCGGCGGAGCGGCGTTCCTCGCTACGTGGGACATTCCTCCTCCGTCGGCGCGCGTGGAAAAGGTGTTGCCCGATGACCGTTTTCCGCGCTGACCGGACGTTCCCCGGCGCGCCGCTGCGCCGGCCGTTGCTCGGCGCGGCGCTGGCCGCGCTGGTCGGCCTGCCGGCATACGCGCAGGTGGGACCGCCGGTAAAACTGATACCCGGTCCCCAGGTCCAGCAGCGGGAAGCCGAGGTTCCGGGCCCGCCGCCCGCGGCAGGCCCGACCGACGAGCCGGCGGCGCCCTCCGGTCCGCCGTCCGCGACTCCGTCCGCCGTGCCGGACGGCGGCGTCACGGTCGGCGCGGTCGCCGCCGTCGATCCGTCTTCCGTCGGCCTCCTGACGGAAGAGGACGGCGGGTTCGGCGCGGACATGTGGGCGGGCAGCGACCGCGCCTTCGTCGAAGCGCTGATGCCGCGTCTTCCGGTCCAGACCCTGTCGCCGGCGATGCAGGATCTGACCCGCCGCCTGCTGCTGTCCGAAGCGCGGGTGCCGGCGGGCGCTCCCGAGGCCCCGAGCTTTCTCGGACTCCGGGTGGAGCGCCTTGGCGCCGGCGGCCGCACCGATCTCGTCCGGGACCTTCTGCGCCTGGTGCCTTCGCGGGTCCGGGACGCGGCGCTCGCGCGGGCGGAGGTCGACAGCATGCTGCTGTCGGGAAACCACGCCGGCGCGTGCGCCAATATCGAGGTCCTGCTCGGGGACGACGGCGATCCCTACTGGCTCAAGGGCCTCACGTTCTGCAAGGCGCTGAACGGCGAAAGCGCCGCGGCCCAGCTCGGCGTTTCCCTGCTGAAGGAGGAGGGCGGAAACGGAGACGAGGCCTTCTTCGATCTGGTGGCGTCCCTCGCCGGAGACTCGAAGTCCGCGCCCGGCAGCCTGATCGATCCGTCGCCGCTGCACCTGGCGATGCTGCGCGCCGCCCGCCTCGACGTTCCCGACGACGCGGTTCCGGGCGCGCGGCCGGCCATACTGCGCTCCATCGCCACGTCGCCGAACGCGCCGCTGGCGACGCGGCTCCTGGCCGCGGAGCGCGCCGAGGCCGCCGGCGCCCTGTCGCCCGAGGCGCTGGCGGAGATTTACGCCAGCGTCGAGATCTCGCCCGGGGACCGCTCGAGGTGGCGGACGCTCGCCGCCGACGAGGCCGGACCGCGGGTCAACGCGTTGCTGTACCAGGTCGCGTCCGTCGAGACCGACCCGCAGACGAAGGCCCGCGCCGTCGTCACCGCGCTGTCGCGGGCGCGCGCCTCGGGCGGATTCAACACGACGGCGCGCGCCATGCGCGAGGTCTGCGCTTCCATCGAGCCGGCACCGGGCCTGGCGTGGGCGGCGCCGGAGATCGGGCGGGCCTTGCTGGCCGTCGGCGACACGGCGTCCGCGCGCCGCTGGCTCGCCATGGTGTCCCGGAACGCGTCCCCGGACTCTCCCGATGCCGCCGTGGCGGTGCTGGACCTGTGGCCCCTCGTCCAGCTCGTGGATATCGACGGCCTCCTGGGATGGAACGCCGACGCCCTCTCCGGCTGGTGGGCCGGAGAACGGGAACGGTCGGGAGACGACGCCCTGGAGCGGGGCGCGGTGATTCTGACCCTGATGGACGCGGTCGGTTACGGCGTCCCCGAGACCTTGTGGCGGGAACTGCTGCAATCGTCCCTGACCGTCACCGCCTATCTGCCGTCGGTGCAGCTCTGGCGGGCGTTGACGACCGCTTCGGCGAACGGCCGGGTGGGGGAGACGGTGCTGCTGTCGCTGCTGGCGCTCGGCGAAATCGGTCCCGCCGGCGCCGATCTCACGACGCTGCACACGGTGGTGTCCGCCCTCAAGGCCGTCGGTCTCGAACCGGACGCCAGGAGGCTGGCGCTCGAATCGGCGTTGGCGAAAGGTCTCTAGCGGAATGCCCCCGGGGGCGGCGGGCGCCGCGGCGGCCGTCGGCGGAAACACGTGACCGATACGAACATCGAGCTGTTTCTGGAAATGATGTCGGCGGAGCGGGGCGCCGCGCCGGCGACCCTGAGCAACTACGGGCGGGACCTGCGGGATTTCGCCAGGTTCGCGGGCGGGCGCGGCGTGCCGGTTTCCGCCGCCGACACCGGGCTCGTCCGGGACTACCTCGCCGTCCTGTCCGAGGCGGGCCTGACGGCATCGACCGCGGCCAGGCGCCTTTCCGCCCTGCGGCAGTTTTTCGGCTTTCTGTACGCGGAAGGACTGCGGAAGGACGATCCCTGCATCGCCGTCGACGGGCCCCGGCGGCAGCGTCCGCTCCCGAAGGTGCTCTCGGAGAACGAGGTCGAGCTGCTTCTGGACACGGCGCGGAAGAGGACGGGCCCCGACGGAGCGCGGCTGCTGGCGCTGATGGAAACCCTCTACGCCACCGGCCTGCGCGTGTCGGAGCTCGTCAGCCTGCCGCTCTCCGCCGCGAGATCCGACTCCCGCGTGCTGACGGTGCGGGGCAAGGGGGGCAGGGAACGGATCGTTCCCCTGAGCGTGCCCGCCAAGGAGGCGATCGCCGGCTACGTCGCCTTGCGGCGGCATTTTCTCGGGGAAGGCGGGGAGTCGCGGTGGCTGTTCCCTTCGCGGAGCGCGCGCGGGCATCTTTCGGAACGGCGCTTCGCGCAGATGATCAAGGACCTTGCCCACGACTCGGGACTCGATCCGGCACGGGTGTCGCCGCATGTCCTCAGGCACGCGTTCGCGAGCCATCTCCTGGCCCACGGCGCCGACCTCCGGGCCGTGCAGGGGATGCTGGGCCACGCGGACATCTCGACGACGCAGATCTATACCCACGTGCTCGAGGAGCGGTTGAAGGAGATGGTGACGCGGCATCATCCGTTGAGCGCCCGGGCCTCCGGACCGGCGCCGGACGGTTCCTCCGGGAGGTCGGCATGAGCTTCACCATCGTCGACGGGGCGACGCCGCGGCTGAATCGCTCGGAGTTGTCCGTTCCCGCGGTCTCGACGCGATTCCTGGAACGCGCGGCGGAGAGCCCGGCGGATATCGTTCTGCTCGACCTCGAGGACTCGGTGGCGCCGGACGACAAGCCGGCGGCCCGCGAGAACGCCGTCGCGGCCCTCAACGATCTCGACTGGGGAGGCCGGACGGTGTCGGTGCGGGTCAACGGCCTCGACACGCCGTACATGTACCGGGATGTCGTGGATATCCTGGAAAAAGCCGGCGCCCATCTCGATCTCGTCATGATTCCCAAGGTCGGGACGGCGGCGGACGTCTATGCCGTCGACATGCTGGTTTCGCAGATCGAACGGGCGATGGGCCTGAAAAAACGAATCGGCCTGGAGCTGCTGGTGGAGACGGCCTTGGGGATGCGGAACGTGGAGGAGATCGCGGCCGCGAGCAAACGCGCCGAATCCCTCCACTTCGGGGCCGCGGACTACGCGGCGTCGACCGGCGCGCGCACCACCGGTATCGGGAGGCCGAACCCGAACTACCATACGCTCACCGACCCGGACGACGCGGGCCGGCGGGAAAGGCACTGGGGCGACGTCTGGCACTATCCGCTCTCGCGCGTGGTCGTCGCCGCGCGCGCGAACGGACTGCGGCCCGTGGACGGGCCCTACGGCGACATCCGGGACATGGAAGGCTTCCGCTCGCAGGCCCTGCGCGCGGCCGCCGTCGGCTGCGAGGGCAAGTGGGCGATCCATCCGAGCCAGATCGAGCCGGCGAACGAACTGTTCAGTCCTGCCGCGGAGGAGGTCGCGCGGGCCCGGCGCATCCTGTCGGCGATGCGCGCGGCCCGGCGCGACGGCCGCGCGGCCGTGTCGCTCGACGGCCGCATGATCGACATCGCCTCGATCCGCCAGGCCCAGGCCACGGTAAGGAAGGCCCGGCAGGTCGGATCGCGGGCCCGGGCGAGGGGCGGCCGCGCCGCCCGCCGGCGGTCTCCGGCGGGCGCGAAGACGTAGGACGCGGCGGCGATGGAAGCGTTCCTCGATTTCGAAAAGCCCATCGCGGAGCTCGAGAGCAAGATCGGCGAGCTGCGCCGTCTCGCCGATACGGGCGACGCGGACATCGGCGAGGAGGTGGCCAGGCTGGAAGCCAAGGCCGGCGCCCTGCTGGTGGACACGTACGCGAATCTGACGCCCTGGCAGAAGACCCAGGTCGCGCGTCATCCCAACCGGCCGCACTTCGGCGATTACGTCTCGCGTCTGATCGACGGCTTCACCCCGTTGGCGGGCGATCGCGCGTACGGCGACGACCCGGCGATCCGGGGCGGGCTGGGCCGCTTTCGCGGCCGGCCCGTCATGGTCATCGGGCACGAAAAAGGCAGCGGAACGGAGGGCCGGGTCCGGCACAACTTCGGCATGGCGCAGCCCGAGGGCTACCGGAAGGCGGTGCGCCTGATGCAGCTCGCCGACCGTTTCGGCATCGCCGTCGTCACCTTCGTCGACACGCCCGGCGCCTATCCCGGCATCGGGGCGGAGGAGCGCGGCCAGTCCGAGGCCATCGCGCGCTCCATCGAAACCTGCCTGTCCCTGCGCGTCCCCCTCCTGTCCGTCGTGATCGGCGAGGGAGGGTCGGGCGGCGCGATCGCGCTGGCCGCCGGCAACCGCGTCATGATGCTGGAGCACGCGATCTACTCGGTGATCTCTCCCGAAGGCTGCGCGTCCATTCTGTGGCGCAGTGCGGAGCACGCGCAGGACGCCGCCCAGGCCCTGAAGCTCACCGCGAAGGACCTGATGGGCTTCGGGGTCATCGACACGGTGATCGAAGAACCGGTCGGGGGCGCGCACCGCAGCCCGCTCGGCGCCATCGACGCCGCCGGAGACGCCGTAGAAGCCGCCTTCCTGTCCCTCGGCAACCTCGACGGGGCGCAACTCAAGTCGAGCCGGCGGGAGAAGTTCCTGGAAATGGGACGGAACGGCCTGGGCTGACACCGTACCGCCCCCCGCCCTGACCCTCCCCCTTGCAGGGAGAGGGAGACCGGGTGGACCGGCCGCGCCCCAAGGGTCCCCTCTCCCGCTCGCCGGGCCGGCGCGGGATCAAGGACGGCGCGATCACGGCGCAGTCGTGGCCGAGACCCTCGATCAGACGCTGCAGCCCGTAGCCCGTCGGCCCCGCCTCGTAGCAGAAGCGGAGCGCCACGCCCCGACCCTCCAGCTTGCGCACGAAGCGGCGCACCGAACCGCCGTCGGAGCCGATCTCGCCAAAATACCTCACCTCCCCATCACGGCCGCCATCGGCCACCGCCACGGCATGGCGATCCTTCGACACGTCCAATCCGATGAAAACTTCGCTACAGTCCACCATGGTTCGCCCTCCTGGCTTGAGGCACTGCTCATCGAGCAACCCTCGTTGAAAACCGCCAGTGTAGGGCGAACCGCCCTCTCACATGCCGGCCGCACAAGGACATACGGTCTTGCGGGAGAGGGACAGGGTGAGGGTGCCGAGACCGGCGCGCCGTCGCCGCGGCAGAGTCCTGGCTGGCGGAGGCCCGGGGGCGGCTCAGGCCGCCTTGCCGTGACAGTGCTTGTACTTGCGTCCCGCGCCGCAGGGACAAGGCGCGTTGCGCGGCACCTTGCCCCAGGTGGCGGGGTCGGCCGGGTCGAGCCTGGGCCGTTCCTTCAGCGCCGCGCCGGCTCCGCCGGCCGCGGCGGCCATTTCGTCCTCCCCGGTGAAGGGATCGACGTGACTCTCCAGGAGACCCGAACGCTCCCGCTCCGAGGGGAGTGGCGGCGCGTTCTCGCGGTGCTCCAGGTGAAGCTCCACGTGCGCGAGAAGCGTCGTCACGTGCTCGCGCAGTTCGACCAGCATCGATTCGAACAGGGCGAACGCCTCGCTCTTGTACTCGTTCAGGGGGTCGCGTTGCCCGTAGGCCCTGAGGCCGATGCCCTGGCGCAGATGATCGAGCGCCAGAAGGTGCTCCTTCCAATGCTGGTCGAGCAGTTGCAGCAGAACGTTCTTCTCGACCATGCGCCACACGTCGCGGCCGTAGTTGGCCGCCTTCTCGGCCATCTTGCGATCGACCTCCCGCTCGAGCCGTTCCCTGATCTCGGCCGGACCGACGCCCTCTTCGGCCGCCCATGCGGCCATCGGCGGATCGAGGTCGAACACGCGCTGGATCTCCGAGCGCAGCGTCTCCGTGTCCCACTGTTCCGCGTAGGCCTTCTCGGGAAGGTGGCGGACGCAAAGGGTCTCGACGACTTCGCGGCGCATGTCGGCGACGTCCCGCGCCACGTCTTCCGCCTCCATCAGCTCGATGCGCTGCTCGTAGATGACCTTGCGCTGGTCGTTCATCACGTCGTCGAACCGCAGCAGGTTCTTTCGGATGTCGAAGTTGCGCGCCTCGACCTTCTGCTGGGCCTTTTGCAGCGCCTTGTTGATCCACGGGTGAACGATCGCCTCGCCGTCCTTGAGCCCCAGCTTGCGCAGCATCGAATCCATGCGCTCGGACCCGAAGATCCGCATCAGGTCGTCTTCGAGACTGAGGAAGAACTTGGAGGTGCCGGGGTCGCCCTGCCGTCCCGACCGGCCCCGCAACTGGTTGTCGATGCGGCGGCTTTCGTGGCGCTCCGTGCCGATGATGAACAGGCCGTCGGCGCTGATGACGGCGTTCCTGTCGTTCTCCGCGTCGCGCGTGATCTCCGCGGTCTTCCCGTCCCGCCGGGCCTCGTCGCCGATGCCGCCGGCCTCCTGGGCGATCCGCATTTCCAGGTTGCCGCCGAGCTGGATGTCCGTGCCGCGTCCCGCCATGTTGGTGGCGATCGTGACGCCGCCCAGCCGGCCCGCCTGGGCGATGATGTGGGCTTCCTGCTCGTGGTAGCGGGCGTTCAGGACGTTGTGTTCCGTCTTGCGCTCCTTGAGCAGCTTCGACAGGTGCTCCGACTTCTCGATGGAGACCGTGCCCACGAGGACGGGCTGGCCCGACTTCTGGCAGTCCTCGATCTGCGCCAGAATCGCGTCGTATTTCTCGTCCGCCGTGCGGTAGACCTCGTCGTCCCGGTCGTCGCGGACGCAGGGCAGGTTCGTCGGGACGGTGATGACGTCGAGCCCGTAGATGTCGGCGAACTCGGCGGCTTCCGTCAGGGCCGTGCCCGTCATGCCGGCGAGCTTGTCGTAGAGCCTGAAGTAGTTCTGGAACGTGATCGAGGCGAGGGTCTGGTTCTCCTGCTGTATGGAGACCCGCTCCTTGGCTTCCAGCGCCTGGTGCAGGCCCTCGGAATACCTGCGCCCCTCCATCATCCGGCCCGTGAACTCGTCGATGATGACGACCTTGTCGTCCTTGACGATGTAGTCCGTGTCCCGCGCGAACAGCTTGTGCGCGCGCAGCGCCTGGTTGACGTGATGGACGGTGGAGACGTTGGCGATGTCGTAGAGGGAGCCGTGCTCCAGCCGGCCCGACCCGCGCAGGATTTCCTCGACCCGCTCGACGCCGGCGTCGGTGAGGGTGACCGACTTGGCCTTCTCGTCGATCTCGAAATCCCCGTCCTCGAGGGCCGGGATCACCTTGTCCACGGCGAGGTACAGCTCGGACGAGTCCTCGGCGGGTCCGGAGATGATGAGCGGCGTGCGCGCCTCGTCGATGAGGATGCTGTCGACCTCGTCGACGATGGCGAAGCCGTGGGCGCGCTGGACCATCTCGTCCAGGGCGAACTTCATGTTGTCGCGGAGATAGTCGAACCCGAATTCGTTGTTGGTGCCGTAGGTCACGTCGGCGGCGTACGCCTCGCGCCGCTCGGCGTCGCCGATGCCGTTCACGATGACGCCCACCTCGAGGCCGAGGGCCCGGTAGATGCCCCCCATCCACTCGGCGTCGCGCCGCGCGAGGTAGTCGTTGACGGTGACGACGTGGACACCCGTGCCGCCGACCGCGTTCAGGTAGACGGGCAGGGTGGCCACCAGGGTCTTGCCCTCGCCGGTCGCCATTTCGGCGATCTTGCCCTGATGAAGCACCATGCCGCCCAGCAACTGGACGTCGAAATGGCGCTGCCCCAGGGTCCGTTTGGCGGCCTCTCGGACGGTGGCGAAGGCGTCGATCAGGATGTCGTCGAGGGTCTCGCCCTTCCGGAGGCGCTCCCGCAGCATGCCGGTACGTGCGCGCAGCTCGTCTTCCGTGAGGCTCTCGAGATCGGCCTCGAGGGCGTTGATCGCGTCCACCTTGGGCCGCAGATCGCGCAGGACGCGCTCGTTGGCGGTGCCGAAGAATTTCTTGGCCAGCGCAGAGAACATGGAGCGTTCCCGATCTCGGAGAGGCGCGCGTACCGGTGGGCGAGCCGCCTTGAGACATAAGGTCCGCCCCCCATCCTGTCAACGGCGGCCGGTCCCGCGTCCGCGTGCCATAAGGGCGGCCGTCCGGCATCGGCAGGGCACGGCTTCACGATCTGCGCCATACCGTAGCGAGCCACGCCGTCATTATCTGGCGGGAACCTGTCGCTGGTTGGTTAAGATGCTTGGGCACCGCCGCCAACGCTACAACCGCCGACTATGCGCATCTCGACGATGCCCACCTCGTCGAAGCCGCTGAGCATGTCGGCGGAATCATCGCCGTCAGCTCTCAAGGCTGCGCAACGGGTCCAGAAAACCTTCGCGTTCCCTTCCCGCATTTGTCGCGATTAGCCAGAAGACTACAATGTCATGGCCCGAGAAATCGAAAAAGCTGCCCACGCGATCCTTACCAATATCTGTGGTCCTGAGATCGAGACGCCGATCTGGTTCAAACGTCCGGGACGCATTGAGTGCCGCCGCCGGTGGCCGTTGGTACAGAAGATCTACCAAGCCCTTACCGGGTGCCTTCTTCCGGACACCATGCCGTCCCGCGAGTACAGGAGAGTCGACGGGATTTTTTCCGGGCCGACAGGTCAGCCGTTCATCTTCGAACTGGACGAAAAACAGCACTTCAATGAGTTCCGTGCCGCGACGCTCCGCCTCTATCCCGACACCATGCGACTCGGGTTCTCCAAGGACCTTTGGATCGAGCGCTGTCTGAAAAAGAGAAAACTGGAAGGCGGTGGCTTCGCCAAGCCCAAGCCACCCCTGTTTCCTGGAGAGAACGGCCGTCATCGGCAACGTGCATTCAGCGATGCGCTGGCCGATATTTTGCCCCAGGAATACAGCTTCGCGCCGACGCTTCGTCTTGCGGACTCCGAAATCCGAGACTGGATATTCGATCCCGTTGCCATTGATCGCATGACCGGACTGATCACCGACCGGCTCGGAGAAACGTGATTTCCTCGCCTGCTGGTTGCCGAGTGGGTGCGCGAATCACCGTGGCCAGAAGCACGCGTGCACCGTCAACTCTGCCTCCTCTGTCCGAACCAAGTCACGACAGCCGGCGGCCGGTGCTGGGCCGCCGGGGTTCCTTGCCGGTCCCGCGTCCGCGTGCCATAAGGGCGGCCGTCCGGCATCGGCCCACGCCCGACTCGGGATCGGGGAATGCAGTCCATGGCAGGCAAATCGGCGGCCGGCGGGTCCCGCGCCGGCACCCTCGCCAGATCGCCGCTGGCCCCCCCACGCTTTCCGAAGGTTCCCGAGATCGCGGGCGTCCGGCTGTCCGCGGCCGCCGCCGGCGTCCGCTACAAGGGCCGGAAGGACGTCATGCTGGCCGAACTCGCGCCTGGAACGGCCGTCGGCGGCGTGTTCACGCGGTCCCGGACCGCCGCGGCGCCCGTGGAGTGGTGCCGGGAGAGGCTGAAATCCGGCCGCGCCCGGGCCGTTCTCGTCAACGCGGGCAACGCCAACGCGTTCACGGGGGCCGCGGGGAGGGCGGCGGTCGAGGCGGTGGCCGGGGCGGTCGCGGCCGAGGTGGGGTGCCGTCCGTCGGAGGTGTTTCTGGCGTCCACCGGGGTCATCGGCGAGCCGTTGCCGCACGACCGGATCGCGCGCGCGCTGGCGCGGCTCCGGCGCGGCCTGTCGGGCACTGCGTGGCGCTCCGCCGCTGAGGCCATCCGCACCACCGACACGTTTCCCAAGGCCGCGGCGGCGGTCGCGAACATCGACGGCACGCCCTGCAACATCGCGGGGATCGCCAAGGGGTCGGGGATGATCGCGCCGGACATGGCGACGATGCTGGCCTTCGTCTTCACCGACGCCCGGCTGCCGGCCGCGGTGCTCCAGCGCCTGACCGCGGCCGCCAACCGCACCTCGTTCAACGCCATATCGGTGGACGGCGACACGTCCACGTCCGACACGGTGCTGGCGTTCGCCACCGGCCGGGCGCCCCGGCACCGGCCCGTGTCCTCGGCGGCCGATCCGCGCCTGGCGGACTTCAAGGCGAAGCTGCGGGCGGTCATGACCGACCTCGCGCAACAGGTCGTCCGCGACGGGGAAGGCGCGTCGAAATTCGTGACGGTCACCGTGTCGGGGGCGGAGTCGTCCCGGGCCGCGCGGCGGATCGGGCTGTGCATCGCCAATTCGCCTCTCGTCAAGACGGCGATCGCGGGAAACGACCCCAATTGGGGGCGCATCGTCATGGCCGTCGGCAAGGCCGGGGAAAAGGCCGACCGCGACCGCCTCGGGATCCGTATCGGCGACTGGCCGGTGACGGAGGGGGGCATGGTCCGGGCGGACTACGACGAGGCGCCCGTGGCCCGGTACATGAAGGGCAGCGACATCGACATCCGGGTGGACGTCGGCGTGGGGCGCGGCCGGTTCACGGTCTGGACCTGCGATCTGACCCAGGCGTACGTCTCGATCAACGCCGATTACCGGTCCTGACGGCGCCGCCGTGGCGGACGTTCCCGTCCTTCTCGTGGCCGCGGCGGCGCTCGTCGACGCCGACGGGCGGGTCCTCCTGGCGCGGCGTCCGCCCGGCAAGCCGATGGCCGGTCTGTGGGAGTTTCCGGGCGGCAAGGTGCGGGACGGCGAAACCCCGGAAGCGGCCCTCGTCCGGGAGCTCCGGGAGGAGCTCGGGATCGACGCGGCGGAGGCCTGCCTCGCCCCGTTCACGTTCGCGTCCCATGCCTACGACGACATCCACCTGCTCATGCCGCTTTACGTCTGCCGGGTGTGGGACGGACTCGCCACGGGACGTGAGGGCCAGGAGCTCGCATGGGTGCGGCCTCGGGACATGGCGGACTATTCCATGCCCCCCGCGGACGCGCCGCTCGTCGCCATGCTGCGCGACCTGTTGTAGGGGACGCCGGGTCTAGTCCGGCCGCGCCCCGCTGCCGGCGGACCGTTCCGTCGTTCCGAGCGCGTCCGCCAGGCGGGCGGTGGCGCTGCCGGGGCGCAGGGGCCGGGGCTGCGAGGCGTGCGGCGCCCAGCCGGTGAGCGTGAGGATCTGGAACGTCGCGGGCAGCCGGCCCTCCCCGTCGCCGTGCAGGTCCCGGTAGACCGCGCCGGCGCGCATCAGCGTGTCCCTCCGGGTGAACGTCCGCCGCCGGGTCCGGGCGGCGTTGGCTTCCCCCATGCCGCGCAGGTCGGTCATCAGCCGGAACACGTCGGGATACGTCACCGTCACCGTATCCACGTCGGCGACGGACAGGGCGAAGCGGGCCCGGTTGAGCAGGTCTCCGGCGTCCCGCACGTCCACGAAGGGAGATACCCGCGGACTCGCCCCGCCTTCGGAGTCCGCTTCCGCCCGCAGCAGCGCCTCGCGCAGTTCCCACAAGGTGTCGCCGCCGAACATCGTGGCCAGGAAAAGCCCGTCGGGCTTCAGGGTCCGGTTGAGCTGGGCCAGCGCGCCCGGCAGATCGTTCGTCCAGTGCAGGGACAGGTTGCCGAGGACGATATCGAAACTTTCCGGAGCGAACGGCGGCAGCTCCTCGTCGGCGACCACGCGGGCCCCCGCGGGGGCCCGGCGCACCATCTCCCACGACAGGTCCGCGTGCACGATGCTCTCGATGCCTCCCCGTCCCTTCAGGGCGCGGGCGAGGGCGCCGGTCCGGCACCCGAGATCGAGCGCTCTCGGGAACCGGCGCGTCACGTCCTCGAGGCGGTCGAGCAGGCGCTCCGCCGATTCCCTGACGAGAAACCCGTGCTCCGCCGCCGACCGCGCGGCCCGGTCCCGATGGGCGCGAACGGCCGCGCGGTCGAAAACGACGGGCGGTCCCGGCATTTCGGCGTCCATTCCTTCTATATGGCACGTGGCAGGACATCTCCAAAGAGGACCCGTCGTGAGCGGAGACCGCTCGATCGGATTTCCCGCGCGGCGCCTGCTGCGCGCCACCCTCGACGTCGTTCTGGTGCCCCGCTGCGTGGGCTGCCGGTCCGTCGTGGACCGCCAGGGCGACCTCTGTCCCGACTGCTGGAAGGGGCTGAACTTCATCGAGGGGACGGTGTGCTCCGTCTGCGGCTACCCCATCGAGCTCGATCCCGGCGGCGACGTGCTCTGCGGCGCCTGCGCCCGCCGCCGGCCGCCCTACGCCAGGGCGCGGGCCGCCCTTCGCTACGACGACGGCAGCCGGGACCTGATCCTCGCGTTCAAGCACGGCGACCGTACGGAACTGGCTGCGACGTTCGGAATGTGGATGGTTCGCTGCGGCGCCGACCTGCTGGGCCGCTGCGACGTCGTGGTTCCGGTCCCGCTCCACTGGCGGAGGCTGTTGAAGCGGCGCTACAACCAGGCCGCCCTGCTGGCGCGGTCCATGGCGTCGGCCAGGCGCGGCGTCCGGGTCCTCCCCGACGCGCTCCGGCGTCCGCGCGACGGCCCTTCCCAGTCGGGGAAGAGCGCGGCCGCGCGGCGCGACAACGTCCGTTCGGCCTTCGGCGTTTCGCCCCGCGCGGCGCGCGATCTTCAGAATTGCCGCGTGCTCGTCGTCGACGACGTCTTCACGACCGGCGCGACGGCGGAGGCCTGCGCCCGGACGCTGCTCGCGGCGGGCGCTGCGGAGGTCTCCGTGCTCACGCTCGGTCGAGTTGTCCGGGGCAATTCCGACTCGATATAGTTGCGCTGGCCGTCCCGCTCCATCCGCTGGGGTCCCCCATGGCGACCGTCGTTCTCTACACGACCCTGTTTTGCCCGTACTGCGCCCGGGCCAGGCGCCTGCTCGAGGCCAAGGGCGTGCCGTATACCGAAATCGACGTCGGCATGGACGCGTCGAAGCGCCGGGAGATGACGGACCGGGCGGGCGGACGCCATACGGTGCCGCAGATATTCGTCGGCGGCCGGCACCTGGGCGGATCCGACGAGCTCGTCGCCCTGGAGAACGCCGGAGAGCTGGACAAGTGGCTGGAGGACCCGGCATGACCGGCCCGTTCAGGGCGGCCTGCGTCCAGGTCAACGCGCAAAGGGACATCGAGGGGAACGTCGCGCGGTCGGCGGACGCCGTTCGCCGGGCCCGGTCGGCGGGTGCCGACTTCATCGCGATGCCCGAGAACGTCTCGATGATGGGGCACCGCTCCCGCGACATACGCGGGCTCGCCATGCCCGAGGCCGGGCATACGGCCCTCGCCGCGTTCCGCAAGCTCGCCCGCGAGACGGGCGCCTGGCTGCTGCCGGGTTCCCTGGGGATCGCGGCCGACGACGGGCGCGTGCACAACCGGTCCTACCTGATCGACTCCGACGGAGAGATCGCCGCCAGATACGACAAGATCCACATGTTCGACGTCGATCTGCCGAGCGGCGAATCCTATCGCGAGTCGAAGAACTTCAAGCCCGGGGACAAGGCGGTCGTGGCGCCGACGCCCTGGGGGCCGTTGGGCCTGACCGTCTGCTACGATGTCCGGTTCCCGCACCTCTATCGGGCCCTGGCGAAAGCCGGGGCGCGCTTCCTCTCCGTTCCCGCGGCCTTCACCAGAACGACGGGAACCGCGCACTGGCACGTCCTGCTGCGGTCCCGGGCCATCGAGACGGGGTGTTACGTCATCGCGCCCGCCCAGTGCGGCACCCATCCCGGGGAGCGCGAGACCTTCGGCCATTCGCTGATCGTCGGTCCGTGGGGAGACGTGCTCGCCGATGCCGGGGAGGAGCCCGGTTTCGTGGTCGCGGACATCGACCCCGCCAAGGTGGACGAGGCCCGCCGCATGGTGCCCGCGTTGATCCATGACAGAGAGACCGCGCCGCCCGAGCTCGCGGCGCCGGACGGGAGCGCGCGCGCCTGCGCCGCGGGTTAGGGCGAGTCCGGTTCGCGTCCGGGCGGCCCGTCCCGGTTCCGGCGGATCGCCGCGATCCGTTGGATCACGGCGGGGCGCGGGTTGCCGGTTTCCCCGTGCTCGTAGGCGGCGACGCGGAGCTTGCCCCGCGTGGCGCGCAGGAGCTCGCCCGCCTCGAGCAGGAAGTCGGGGTTCCGGGGACGTCCGAAGCGTTCGTTGCCGACGGCGAACGTTTCGTAGATCAGCGCGCCGCCCAACGCGACGGCCGCCACGATGTCGTTCAGGATCGGGCGGTGGAGGTAGTTGGCGACGACCACCCCGGCGAACTCCATGCCGCCGAACGGCCAGCCCCCCGTCTTTTCGAGATCGGTCTCGACGATGTCGAGGTTCGGGTGCGGCATGAGGCGCCGGACGCCCGACGCGTCGCGGTCGACGGCCGTCACGCGGTATCCCGCGTCCAGAAACAGCTTCGCGTGGCGGCCGTTTCCACAGGCGACGTCCAGGACCCGGCGATCCGCCGTCACCGGAACGAGCGGGGCGAATCTCGCCACCCACGCGGAAGGCGGAGCGTTATGCAATCCTGCTTGTCCCTGAAACCCCGCCGGCCCTCCCCCGCAAGCGGGGGAGGGCGACCGGGTGGCCCGGCCGCGCCCCGAGGGTCCCCTCTCCCGCGTGCGGGAGAGGGACAGGGTGAGGGTGTCCGCCGGGGGACGCGGCTTCGACCGACCCGCCGCCATGAACCGGGCGGAGGGACGTGGATGCCCGGAACAGGTCGGGCATGACGAGGTCGGGGGGCGGGACAGGCTGGTATGCGATTGTGGTCTCCGGTTCATTGGGCTATTGATCCCGGCGACGCAAGTGATACATGCAACGGATACTGCGGGTCCATCGGGGAGTCGCCGGGCCGGAAAGATCGACGGAACATGATCTTGTATGACGTCATATGTTCGGGCGACCACGTGTTCGAAGCGTGGTTCGCGGACTCCGAGGCTTTCGACAAACAGTGCGAAGAGGGCGCGATCGCATGCCCGATTTGCGGCGATACGGACGTCGGCAAGGCCCTCATGGCGCCCAACATCTCGGCCCGGAAGGAACGGTCGGCCGCCCAGGCGAAGGACGCCGCCGAAGCCATGAAGGTTCTCTACAAGATGCGGGAGCACATCAAGGAGAACTGCGACTACGTGGGCACCAGGTTCGCGGAGGAAGCGCGCAAGATTCACAACGAAGAAGTGGAGAAGCGCGACATCTACGGCGAAGCCACGGCCGAGGAAGCCGAGCAACTCCGCGAGGAGGGCATCGAATTCGGCGAGATGCCCTGGCCCGTCCACGACGCCTGAGCTTCGGCGGCCGGACATCACGGGAGCGAGACGTGGCCAAATCCACGAAATCACGAAAGACGGGCTCCGGAAAAGCGGCTTCGGAGGAAGGCCGGATCACCACGGACGCGAAGGGCAACGTCTTCCTCATCGGACTGGACCGCCCCGCGAAGCTCAACGGCTTCACCACGCGGATGCTGGACCAGCTCGCGGAGGCCTATACCGAGTTCGAGAATCGGGATCGTTACCGGTGCGCCGTGCTGTTCGCCCACGGAGACCACTTCACGGCGGGCCTCGATCTGCCTCATGTGGCCCACCGGTTCTCCGCGGGCCACGGCCTCTTCCCGCCCGGCCTCGTCGATCCGGTGGACATCCGGCCGCCTCGCCGTACGAAGCCCGTGGTCACGGCCGTGCGCGGCTATTGTTTCACGCTCGGGATCGAGCTCATGCTGGCGAACGATATCGTCGTCGCCGGGGAAGAAACCGTGTTCTGCCAGCTCGAAGTCGGGCGGGGCATCATGCCGTCGTGCGGGGCTTCCATGCGCATGGTGGAGCGTGGCGGCTGGGGCAACGCCATGAGGTACCTGCTGACCGGCGACCGCTTCGACGCCCGGGAAGCTTGTCGCATGAACTTCGTGACGGAGGTCGTCGAGACCGGAACGGACGTCTCGCGCGCCCTGGAGATCGCGCGAACCATCGCCAGGCAAGCGCCGCTGGCGGTTCGGGCGACCCGGGCGACATCGCTGAAGTGGCTCGAGCACGGTCACGACGCCGCGGCGGCGGTCCTGGATCCCGAGCAGTTGAGGCTCTCGCGGACGCAGGATGCGGGCGAAGGCGTGCAATCGTTCGTCGAGCGGCGTCCGCCCCGGTTCCGGGGCCGGTAGCCGCCGCTTCACCGGCTTCGGCGCGCCGCCGTCTTTTCAGCGAACATCATGTAGTTGACGGACGTATCCCGGCCGGCCCGCCATTCGAGAGCCAAAGGGTCGAAGGTGACGCCGGTGACGTCCGTGACGGTGAACCCGCGGCGGCGGAGATGGCGGGACGCCTCGGAGGGCTTCACGAACTTCTCCCAGCGGTGGGTTCCCCTCGGCAGCCATCGCAGCACGTACTCGGCGCCGACGACCGCCAGCGCGAACGACTTGAGCGTCCGGTTCAAGGTGGCCAGCGTCACCGTGCCGCCGGGCGCGGTGACGCGGCCAAGGGCATCGACGAATGCGGGCAAATGGGAAACGTGCTCGACGACCTCCATGGCGATGACGATGTCGAACGCGTCCCGGGACGCCGCCACGTCTTCCACCGCCGCGTATCTGTAGTCGATGTCCAGCCCTGCGTCCCTCGCGTGACGCGCGGCGACGCCGACGGCCCGCGCGTCCGCGTCGATGGCCGTCACCCGCGCGCCCAGCCGGGCGAGCGGTTCGCTCAACAGTCCGCCGCCGCAGCCCACGTCCAGGACGGTGAGGCCTCGGTAGGGGTGGATGTCGCGCGGCTCGCGCCCGAAGGCGGCGTCGAGATGCCGTCTCAGGTACGCCAGCCGAACGGGATTGAGCCGATGCAGGGGGCGGAAGGGGCCGTCGGGGTCCCACCACGCCTCGGCGGCTTCGGAAAAGCGCCGGACCTCCCCGGGATCGACCGACGCGGGCCGACCGGGCCTTTCCTCTGCGGTTCCGCGTCCCGGCATGAGAGCTCGATCCTCCCCGTCGTCCGCCGCCGGGCTGCCGTTCGGGGCGCTTGCCCCGCGTCGGGACCGGGAGTATGAATACGCGCCTTTCTCCGGGAAGGAAAGCCAAGCAGGAACGGGGTTGAGGGGCCGCCGGAACGGTGTCGGCGGCCGCTCGAAACGTGGACATGGCGCGTCTTGTCATGAAATTCGGCGGCACGTCGGTCGCGGACGTGGACCGCATCCGGGAGGCGGCGCGGCGCGTCAAGGCCCGCGTCGACGGGGGCGACGAGGTCGCCGTCGTCGTGTCCGCCATGGCCGGGACCACCGATCGGTTGGCCAAATGGACGAGCGACACCGCGCTGATCCACGATGCCCGCGAGTACGACGCCGTGGTGTCTGCCGGCGAGCAGATCACCGCCGGCCTGCTGGCCCTGGCGCTTCAGGACAGCGGAGTGTCCGCCCGATCCTGGCTCGCTTGGCAGGTCCCCATCCTGTCCGATGCCGTCCATGGGAACGCCAGGATAGAGCGGATCCGTTGCGGAGAGATCGAACGGCGTTTCGCGGAGGGTCAGGTGGCGGTCGTGGCCGGCTTTCAGGGAAAGGGCGCCGACGGCCGGATCACGACTCTGGGCCGCGGCGGCTCGGACACGTCCGCCGTCGCGCTGGCGGCGGTCCTCCGCGCCGCACGCTGCGACATCTACACCGATGTCGAAGGCGTCTTCACGGCCGATCCCCGTATCGTTGCGAAGGCGCGGAAGCTTGATAGAATCACGTACGAAGAGATGCTCGAAATGGCGTCCCAGGGCGCCCGGGTCCTGCAAACCCGCTCCGTGTCCCTGGCGATGAACCACCAGGTGCGGGTTCAGGTCCTTTCCAGCTTTTCCGATTCTCCGGGAACGCTCGTCGTCGATGAGGATGAGGTCGTGGAACAACAGGTCGTGAGCGGAATCGCCTATTCGCGCGACGAAGCCAAGATCACGCTGGTTCGGGTGGCGGACCGGCCCGGCGTCGCGGCGGCGATTTTCGGGCCCCTGGCCGACGCCAACATCAACGTCGACGTCATCGTGCAGAGCGTTTCGGGGGACGGCGGCTCCACCGACGTGACGTTCACGGTCAAGGAAGCGGACTTCGAGCGGGCGGTGAGCGTCGTCGAAGCCGCCAAGGAGGACGTGGGCTTCGACCGGCTGATCTCGGACACCAACGTGGCGAAGGTGTCCGTCATCGGCGTCGGCATGCGCAGCCACGCGGGCGTCGCCCAGACGATGTTCGGGGCGCTGGCCGAGAAAGGCATCAACATCCAGGCGATCTCCACCTCCGAGATCAAGGTGAGCGTTCTGATCTCCGAGGACTACACGGAGCTCGCCCTGCGTTCGCTGCACACGGCTTACGGCCTCGACGCGGCCTAGGCGCGGGCACCGTATCGGTGACGCCGGATACGTCACGATCCGAACTGAGCAGGCTGTGGCGGCGCGGCTGCGAGTTGCTGGGCTCGCGGCACGCCATCATGGGCGGCGCCATGACCTGGTTGTCGGAGCGGAACCTCGTTTCCGCGCTATCGAACGCCGGAGGATTCGGCGTCATCGCGTGCGGCTCCATGACTCCCGACCTGCTGGACGGGGAAATCGCCGCCACGTTCGCGCTCACCGACCGTCCCTTCGGCGTCAACCTGATCACCATGCATCCGGATCTCGACGACCTCATCGGCGTCTGCATCGACCGGAAGGTGAGCCATGTCGTTCTTGCCGGCGGACTGCCCCGGGATACCGATATCGGCCGTCTGAAGGCGGCCGGCGCGAAGGTCGTCGCCTTCGCTCCAGCCCTGTCCGTCGCCCGGCGGCTGGTGCGGTCCGGCGCCGACGGGATCGTCATCGAAGGCGCCGAGGCCGGCGGCCACATCGGTCCGGTCTCCACTGGCGTCCTGGCGCAGGAGATCCTGCCCCACGTCACCGAGGTTCCCGTGTTCGTCGCCGGGGGAATCGGCCGCGGAGACGTCATCGCCCTGTATCTGCGGATGGGCGCTTCGGGGTGCCAGCTCGGAACCCGGTTCGTATGCGCCTCCGAATGCGTCGCCCATCCCAGGTTCAAGCGGGCGTTCATCCGGGCGAACGCGCGCGACGCGACGCCGACGGTGCAACTGGATCCGCGGTTTCCTGTCATCCCGGTCCGGGCCCTGGCGAACGAAGGGACCCGAAGGTTCCACGAGTTCCAGCGCGAGGTCGTCGCCAGGTTCCATGCCGGCGCGGTGGAACAGAAGACGGCGCAACTTGATATCGAGCATTTCTGGGCGGGTGCGTTGCGGCGGGCCGCCATCGACGGCGACGTCGAGCACGGATCGCTGATGGCCGGTCAAAGCGTGGGGATGGTCACGAAGGAGCAATCCATCGGGGAGATCGTCCAGGAGCTCCTGGACCAGGCGCACGGGGCCCTGGCAGCGGACTGATAAGACCCGGGTGCGCGGGCGTCCCGCCCGCGTCCCCCGCCCGCCCCCACCCAGCCCTTCCCTGCAATGGGGAGGGCGAATGAAGGGTCTCCTCCCCCTGGCAGGGGGGGAGGTCGGGAGGGGGTTGACCGTCGGAGGTCGCAGACGCTTGCGGCGGCGACCGGCGCATCGTTCTCCGACACCCTCACCCTGCCTCTCTCCCGCAAGAGGGGACCCTTGGGGCACAGCCGGGCCACCGGGGTTTCCGATTCAACTCGTTGCGAGGTCTCGGGATTTTTGATCTACTGACCCTGGATCGTTGACCGATGGTTTACCTTGAGAACGGTGGAAACCCGTTTGTTCCGGCTGCGTCGGGCAGCATGACGCGGACAGTGGATTCCCGGCGCCCGATCGGGACATGACAGACCCGACTTCACGGGAGGCTCCGGAAAGCCGCTCCCGGACGCCGCGAAGGCGGGGGCTGCATCTGCGCGGCATGCCCGCCGAGGTCGACATCTACGACGGCGTCGGAACGGATCTCAAGGCCGCGCGGGTCCGTAAAGGGCTCGATCTGGCGGATATCGCCGACGAGCTCCGAATCCGCCGTGTTCACCTTCAGGCGATCGAGGAAGGCGATGTCGACGACGTGTCGACACAGGTCTACGCCGTGGGTTTCGTGCGTTCCTACGCCGACTATCTGGGACTGGACGGCAACGCCGCCGTCCAGGCATTCAAGCGTGAGACGTCGGGCCTGAACGGCGAGAAAAAACTGGTGTTCCCGTTCCCGGCTCCCGAAAGCCGCGTCCCCAGGGTGTGGCTCATCGCCGTCTCGCTGGTCGTGGCCGCCCTTATCTACGCGGGTTGGTATTACGCCGAAATGAGCGGGAGGCTGGCGACCGACCGGGTTCCGCCGCTCCCCGAAAGGCTTGCGGCATTGGTGCCGGGCCTTTCAAACGACCGGTCCGAGGCGGACGAACCGGTACCGGCCGGGCCCGTCGAGGCGGAAGAGTCCCCGGCGAACGAGCCTGCCATGGATACGCCGGCCGGCGCCGGTCCGGCGATGCCCGAGGGTCGTTCGGAACCGCAGCGGGCGGCCCGCGGGGAGACCCGCTCCGTCGCCCAATCGTCCGCCGGGCTGGCGGGCGCGCCGGACACGTCCGCCCCCGCTGCACCGGCGGAACCCGAGGAACGTCCGGCATCCGCCGTCGCGTCCCCTCCGACCGGGACGGAAGCGCCACGGCCGGGCGAAGTGCGGCTGCTCGAGGTTCCCGCCGCGGCAACCGCCGAACCGGCTGCCGCGGCGGGGGACGGGCTCCAGGTCGCGTCGGCGGGCGCCGCGCCCGGCCCCGGGCCGTCGGAACGGGGATCCCGAATCTCCGGGGAAGGCGATCGAGAAACCCGGATGGTCGTGAGGGCCAAGACGGAAAGCTGGGTCCAGATCATGGGCACGGACGGCGAACTGCTGCTGACGCGGATCCTCCGTCCGGGAGATCGGTATCTGGTGCCCGACCGCGAGGACCTGTTCCTGATGACCGGCAATGCCGGAGGGCTCGAGATCGTCGTGGACGGCGAGGTCGTGCCCCCGATCGGGCCGCCCGGGGCCGTGCGCAACAACGTCGCCCTGGTGCCCGAGCGCCTCCTCGCCGGCACGGCCGTCGAACGATAGTGCCGCGCTTGCGGAGCGGCGTCTTCGTGATAGAGTGCGCCGCGCATTGGACCGTGCCGGCCGGCCGCGCCGGCCCGGCGGATCGGCACCTTGCCTGACATGAGCGTTCGACCCTACCGCGATATCGCACGCCGCAAGAGCCGGCAGATCCACGTCGGCGGGGTGGCGGTGGGCGGCGACGCACCGATTTCCGTTCAGTCGATGACCAACACGCCGACCGTGGACGTGGCGGCGACGGTGTCGCAGGTCAAGGCGCTGGAGGCGGCGGGCGCGGATATCGTCCGCATCTCCTGCCCGGACAGGGAGTCGTCGGCGGCCCTGAAGGAGATCGTACGGCGGGTGGACGCCCCCATCGTCGCGGACATCCATTTTCACTACAAACGCGCGATCGAGGCGGCGGAGTCGGGCGCGAGCTGCCTGCGCATCAACCCGGGCAACATCGGGGACGGCACTCGCGTGCGCGAGGTCGTCAAGGCCGCGCGCGACCACGGCTGTTCCATGAGGATCGGCGTCAACGCCGGGTCGCTCGAGCGGGATCTGCTCGAGAAGTACGGCGAGCCGTGCCCGGAGGCCATGGTCGAGAGCGCGCTCGACCACGCGCGCCTGCTGGAGGACAACGGCTTCTTCGAATTCAAGATCAGCGTCAAGGCCTCCGACGTGTTTCTCGCGGCGGCGGCCTACCAGCAGCTCGCCGAGGCCTGCGACTATCCCCTCCACCTCGGCATCACCGAGGCCGGCGGCCTTGCCACGGGCACGGTGAAATCCTCGATCGGGTTGGGGACCCTGTTGTGGGCGGGAATCGGAGACACGATCCGCGTGTCCCTGTCGGCCGATCCCGTCGAGGAAATCCGCGCCGGCTACGAGATTCTGAAGGCGCTCGGCCTGCGCCACCGGGGCGTCACAGTGATCTCCTGTCCGTCCTGCGCGCGGCAGGCCTTTCCGGTCATTGAGACCGTCCGGGTGCTCGAGGAGCGGCTGGCCCACATCTCGACTCCCATGTCCCTTTCGGTGATCGGCTGCGTCGTCAATGGACCGGGGGAGGCGCGGGAGACGGATATCGGCGTCACCGGCGGCGGGCGCGGGACCCACATGGTCTACCTTTCCGGCGTCGCGGATCACAAGATCGGCGAGGACGGACTGGTCGACCACGTCGTCGAGCTGGTCGAACGGCGTGCCACGGAGATCGAGGCGGCGGGCGCCGCGGCCGAACCGGGGTCGCCCGCCGACGCACCGTCCCACGCCTCCTAGCTTTGGAAAGGGTGCCGTGAGTCGCTTGCAGCCGGTCCGCGGCACGCACGACATACTGCCCGACGACGGCCGGAGGCGGCGTCATGTCGTGGAGACGGCGCGGGAGTTGTCGGAACGGTACGGGTTCGCCGAAATCTCGACGCCCATCCTCGAGTTCGCCGAGGTGTTTCGCCGGACCCTGGGCGAGACCTCCGACGTCGTGGCCAAGGAGATGTATACCTTCCGGGACCGGGGCGGGGACGAGATCACGCTACGTCCGGAGTACACGGCCGGGATCGCCCGCGCCGTGGTCTCGGGCGGCCTGGGTCACCGGCTGCCCCTGCGATTCTTCGCGCACGGCCCCATGTTCCGCTACGAGCGTCCGCAGAAGGGCAGGCTGCGCCAGTTCCATCAGATCGACGCGGAGGTCATCGGTGCCGCGGAGCCCCAGGCGGACGTCGAGGTCATCGCCCTGGGTGCGCACGTCCTCGAGGCGCTGGGCGTGCTGGAGGACACCGAGCTCGAAATCAATTCCCTGGGCGACGCCGAAAGCAGGCGCGCCTACCGCTGCGCCCTCGTGACCTACTTCGGAGCGCGCCGGGACGGACTGTCGGAGGACAGCCGGGAGAGGCTTGAGCGCAACCCGCTACGGATTCTGGATTCGAAGGACGAAGGGGACCGTGCCGTCGTGGCGGAGGCTCCCCGCATGGAGGATTTTCTGAACGCGGAGTCTGCCGGCTTTTTCGAGGCCGTTCTCTCCGGCCTGGATGCCCTGGGGGTCCGCTACCGCAGGAATCCCCATCTGGTACGCGGTCTCGACTACTACAGCCACACGGCGTTCGAATTCGTCACCGGCAAGCTGGGCGCGCAGGGCGCGGTCGTCGCCGGCGGTCGCTACGACGGACTCATCGAGGCGATGGGCGGGCCGCCCACGCCGGCCGTCGGGTGGGCGGGCGGCATCGAGCGGCTGGCCATGCTCGCGGTTGGAGCGCCCGATGCCCCCCGGCCCATCGCGCTGGTGCCGGTGGGAGACGGTGTCCGGGATGCCGCCATGCGGCTGGCCCGCGACCTGCGCCGTTCGGGATTCGCCGTCGATCTCGGGTATCGCGGAAATGTGACGCGGCGGATGAAGCGGGCCGACCGGATCGGCGCGCGCGCGGCGTTGCTTCTGGGCGAGGACGAGCTGGAGCGCGGCGTCGTCGCCGTGCGGGATCTCGACTCCGGGGCGCAGCGGGAGTGCGCGCGCGACGCGCTGGAAGCGACGCTGAGGTCGCTGGACTAGGCGGACGCGCATGGCCGGGATTCCGGAAGAGAAGCTGCGGCGGATCATCGACCGCCACGCCGCCCTGGAGGGCGAGTTGGCGGCGGTGGCGGGCGGCGGGGGCGAATTCGTCCGCCTGTCCAAGGAGTACGCCGAGCTGACCCCGGTCGCCGAAGGCGCCGCCGAACTTCGACGGATGCGGGGCGAGGCGGCGGACCTGGAGGAGCTGCTGCGGGACCCCGACACGGACGGCGAGGTGCGGGCGCTCGCGGAGGAGGAACTCGCCGAGCATCGGGAGCGGCTGCCCGAGCTCGAACGCAACATGCGGATCCTCCTCCTGCCCCAGGACGCAGCCGACAGGAAGAACGCCATCTTGGAAATCCGCGCCGGCGCCGGCGGCGACGAGGCGGCTCTGTTCGCCGCCGACCTCTACCGCATGTACCGGCGCTACGCCGAGATCAGGGGATGGAAGGTCGAGCCCCTCCAGGTGTCCGGGACCGATCTCGACGGGATCAAGGAAGCCCAGGCGTCGATCTCGGGGCCGGGCGCGTTCGCCCGCCTCAAGTTCGAATCCGGCGTGCACCGGGTCCAGCGTGTGCCGGAAACGGAGAGCAGCGGCCGCATACACACCTCCGCGGCGACCGTGGCCGTCCTGCCGGAGGCCGAGGAGATCGACGTCGCGCTCGACGGCAAGGACCTCCGCATCGACGTCTACCGCTCCAGCGGGCCGGGCGGTCAGTCGGTGAACACGACCGACTCGGCGGTCCGCGTGACCCATCTCCCGACGGGGATCGTGGTGACCCAGCAGGACGAGAAGTCCCAGCACAAGAACCGGGCGAAGGCCCTGAAGATACTGCGCTCCAGGCTGTACGACCTCGAGCGGGAGCGGTCGCGCGCCGAACGGGCGGCGCGGCGGCGCGGCCAGGTCGGCTCGGGCGACCGGTCGGAACGGGTGCGCACCTACAACTTCCCCCAGGGACGAGTCACCGATCATCGCATCGGCCTGACCCTGCACAAGCTCGACCGCGTGCTGACCGGAGAGGCTCTGGACGAGGTGATCGACGGCCTCGTCGCGGAGGACCAGGCGAGCCGACTGGCGGAGATGGAGGCCGGCGCGTAGCGCGGGGATCGGCATGGCGGCGACGGCGGACCTTCCGGACGGTCCCGTCCGGCTCCCGGAGCCGGCCGCCAGGGTCGCCGGTGTTCTCCGGGACGCGGCGGCGCGGCTGAGGGACGCCGGCGTGGACACGCCGCGGCTGGACGCGCGGTGCCTGTTGGGCCGCGCCATGGACCGCGACCCCGGGAGTTTCGCCGGCCGCGGGACGGACGTCGTCGCGCCGGATGCCGTTCTCCTGTTCCGGCGTCTCCTGTCCCGCCGCCTCGATCGCGAGCCGGTCTCTCGGATCGTCGGCGAGCGGGAGTTCTGGAGCTTGACCTTCGAGCTGACGGACTCGGTCCTCGATCCCCGTCCCGACAGCGAAACCCTGGTCGAGGCCGTCCTGTCCGCGGTGCCGGACCGTGGGGCGCCGGTCCGGCTGCTCGATCTCGGGACGGGCAGCGGGTGCCTGCTGGCGGCGCTGCTCCGCGAGCTGCCCGCCGCGGCCGGCGTCGGGGTCGACGTCGAGCCGGCGGCGCTCCGCGTGGCGCGGCGGAACCTCGCCCGCCACGGCCTCCGTCGGCGCGCCCGTCTCGTCTGCGCGAACTGGGGAGACGCCCTGGGCGGGGCATTCGACGTCGTCGTGGCGAACCCGCCGTACGTGGCCCTCCGCGACGTGGACGGCCTGGCGCCCGAGGTCGTCGACCACGATCCGCGCCGCGCCCTGTTCGGCGGAGACGACGGCCTGGACGCCTACCGGGAGATCGCGCCCGGTCTGCCCCGGCTGCTTGGTCCGACGGGACTGGCGGCGCTCGAAGTGGGGCCGGGTCAGGCGCGGAGCGTCGGGCCGCTCCTGCGCCGCGCGGGATTCGCCGGGATCGAGTCCCGCCGCGACCTCGCGGGGGTGGAACGGTGCCTTCTCGCATGGCGGCGCGCGCCGGAATGTCAAGACAAAAAAGGGCTTGGAATGGTGGCCCGGGGCCGCTAGGGTCACCGTCGGGATCCGGCGGGACAACAAAAACGATAACGGGCCGCCAGCTCCACTCCAGCAACGCCGAACGGTTTGGGTTTTGCGATCGGGCGTTGTCAGGGGGCGCGGAAGACCTGCTGGACAGCCGCCTTGAGTAGGTATCGCGGGACGGCCCGCGCAATGCGTGGATCATCCACGGGCGGCGACAAAGACCGGTGACATGAGGTGATGAAGCACAATCCGAACCCCAAGAGAGGCCGCGGCCGTTCCAGTGGCCGGCGGCCCAACCACGGGCCCAATCGAACCTACGACAGCAACGGACCCGACGTTAAAGTCAGGGGAACCGCGATGCAGGTATGCGACCGCTACCTTGCCCTGGCGCGGGACGCGTCGTCGTCCGGCGATCGGATCAAGGCGGAGGGGTATCTGCAGCATGCCGAGCACTACTATCGCGTCGTGCACGGCGACGACGGGCAACAGGGATCGCACCAGGGGCAGGGACAGGGGCTGGGCCGCTACAACGGCCGCCGCGGCAACATGATCTCGCCGGCGGAGATCGCGCTGTCCGGCGAGCAGGCGCCCGTGTACCGCATGGGGGAGGACGCCGAGCCCGCACCCGGCGCGGAGGAACGGGACCGGCCGGGACCCGCCGCGCCGGCTGCAGCGGCCGGGTCGGGGAACGGCGGGCGGCGCCACGACCGGCTGGCCCCGGTGGACGACGCCGGCGAGGCCGCGCCCAGGGGAGGGGAAGGGGACACCGCTCCCGGCGCCTGACCGCCGCGCCGGTCCATCGGACGACCCCGAACACACACCCTGACCCTCACCCCTGCGAGGGGGAGGGAGTCTTCTTTTCTCCTCCCCCTGACAGTGGGGAAGCCGGGAGGGAGATCCGATCGACACCGCGCCTCCCCCCTTGTCCGGCGCCCGGACGACGCTACATATGAGGCGACGCCGTCGCCGACGGCGGCTTCGGGTCGGGCCTGACATCGCCGGAGCATCGTCATGGATTTCGAGACCTACACCGAGCGGTCCAGGGGGTTCATCCAGTCCGCGCAGGGTCTGGCGCTTCGCTCCGGTCATCAGCGCTTCACGCCCGAGCATCTGCTGAAGGTGCTGCTCGACGACGAGGAAGGCCTGTGCGCCAACCTCATCGGCAACGCGGGCGGCGCCGCCGGCAAGGCCCGGGACGGCGTCGAGGCGGCCCTCGCCAAGTTGCCGAAGGTCGAGGGATCGGGCGCCGGACAGGTGTACCTCGCGCCGGAGACCGCGCGCCTCTTCGAGTCCGCGGAGCGGCTCGCGAAGCAGGCGGGCGACACGTACGTTTCCGTCGAACGTCTGCTCCTGGCCCTCGCCATGGCGAAGGAGACGGCCGCGGCCGGCATCCTGGGAGACGCCGGCGTCGCGCCCCGGGCGCTCGAGGCCGCCGTCTCGAACATGCGGAAGGGGCGCGTCGCCGACACCGCGGGCGCCGAGGACACCTTCGACGCCTTGAAGAAGTTCGCCCGCGACCTCACGGACGACGCGGCCCGGGGCGGGCTGGATCCGGTCATCGGCCGTGACGAGGAGATTCGGCGCGCGATCCAGGTGCTCTCGCGACGGACGAAGAACAATCCGGTCCTGATCGGCGAGCCCGGCGTCGGCAAGACGGCCATCGTCGAGGGGCTGGCCCAGCGCATCGTCAACCGGGACGTCCCGGAGTCGCTCCGGGACAGGCGCCTGATGGCTCTCGATCTCGGCGCCCTGGTCGCGGGCGCCAAGTTCCGGGGCGAGTTCGAGGAACGCCTGAAGGCCGTGCTGTCCGAGATACAGGGAGCCGGCGACGTCGTCCTGTTCATCGACGAGATGCACACCCTGGTGGGCGCCGGTGCGGCCGAGGGCGCGATGGACGCGTCCAACCTGCTGAAGCCGGCCCTGGCGCGCGGCGAGCTGCACTGCGTCGGCGCCACCACCCTCGACGAATACCGCAAGCACGTGGAGAAGGACGGCGCGCTCGCCCGCCGGTTCCAGGCCGTGTTCGTCACGGAACCGACGGTCGGCGACTCCGTGTCCATCCTGCGCGGGCTGAAGGAGAAGTACGAGCTTCATCACGGCGTCCGCATCACCGACGGGGCGATCGTCGCCGCCGCGACGCTGTCGAACCGCTACATTACGGACCGGTTCCTGCCCGACAAGGCCATCGATCTCGTCGACGAGGCCACCAGCCGGCGGCGCATGGAAGTGGACTCCAAGCCCGAGGAGATCGACGAGCTCGACCGCCGCATCATCCAGCTCAAGATCGAGCGCGAGGCGCTCGGGAAGGAGGACGACCCGGCGTCCCGCGAGCGTCTCGGGCGGCTCGAGAAGGATCTCGCCGAGTTCGAGCAGTCCGCCGCCGCGCTGACCGCGAAGTGGCAGGCACAGAAGGACAAGCTGGCGGGGGCCCGGAAGGTCAAGGAGGAGCTCGAGGCCGCCCGCAACGAGCTGGAGCGCGTCCAGCGGACCGGCGATCTCGCGCGGGCCGGGGAGCTGGCCTACGGGGTCGTCCCGGAACTCGAGAAACGCCTGGCGGACGCCGAGGGGGAGGACGGGCAGCGGATCATGCGCGAGGAGGTCAGTGCCGAGGACATCGCCAACGTCGTGGCGCGCTGGACCGGGGTGCCGGTCGACAAGCTGCTGGAAGGCGAACGCGAGAAGCTGCTCGGGCTGGAGTCCGAGCTGGCCCGGCGCGTCGTCGGCCAGGAGGAGGCCGTCGCCGCCGTGGCGAACGCCGTCCGCCGGGCCCGGGCGGGTCTTCAGGACGCCGGCCGGCCGATCGGGTCCTTCCTGTTCCTGGGGCCCACCGGCGTCGGCAAGACCGAACTCACCAAGGCGCTGGCCGAGCGCCTGTTCGACGACGAGCAGGCCATGGTCCGCATCGACATGTCCGAATACATGGAGAAGCACGCCGTCGCCCGCCTCGTCGGGGCGCCGCCCGGCTACGTCGGCTACGACGAGGGGGGCGCCCTGACCGAGGCGGTCCGCCGCCGCCCCTACCGCGTGGTCCTGTTCGACGAGATCGAAAAGGCCCATCCGGACGTGTTCAACGTGCTGCTCCAGGTGCTCGACGACGGGCGCCTGACGGACGGACACGGCCGTACGGTCGATTTCCGCAACACGCTGATCATCCTGACCTCGAACCTCGGCTCCGACAGCCTGGCGGCCCTGGCGGAGGGGGAAGACGTGGACTCGGCACGGGACCGGGTGATGGAGGCGGCGCGGGCCGCGTTCCGGCCCGAGTTCCTCAACCGCCTCGACGAGATCGTCCTGTTCCGCCGCCTCGGCCGCGCCGACATGGCGGGCATCGTCGACATCCAGCTCCGCGCGCTCCGGGCATTGCTCGGGGACCGCGGCATATCGCTCGACGTCGCGGAGTCCGGACGGCTCTGGCTGGCCGACGCGGGCTACGACCCGGTCTACGGCGCGCGCCCCCTCAAGCGCGTTATCCAGCGGCAGCTCCAGAACGTTCTGGCCGGCATGATTCTCGAGGGCGGGATCGGCGACGGCGACACCGTGGAGGTCGCCGCCGGAGACGGCGGGCTGAGGATCGCGAAGGGCGAATCGGCGAAGGCGGCGTAGCGTCCGCCGGGTCTTGGCGCGGCGGGCGGGCCGCGTCTACTCCTCGCCGGCGCCGGCCCGCGCGAGGCGGCCGAACGCCGGCGTCTCAACCAGCGCGGCGTCGATCCTGGCCTTGTCCTCGAGGAAGCGGGCGAGTTCCTGTCCCTCCAGCGTCTTCCCCGTCGGCAGTTTCAGGCTCAGGGGATTGATCTGCCGGCCGTTCCGGTGAATCTCGTAGTGCAGATGAGGCCCGGTCGATCTCCCGGTCGAGCCCACGTATCCGATGGTCTGTCCCTGCCGGACCCGTTTTCCCGCCTTGATGCCCCTGGCGTAGCCCTTCAGATGGGCGTAGGCGGTCTTGTAGGTGCCGTTGTGGCGGATGCGGACGTATTTGCCGTACGCGCCGTTGCGGCCGGCGCGCTCGACGGTGCCGTCGCCCGCGGCCATGACCCGGGTGCCGCTGGGCGCCGCGAAGTCGACCCCGCGGTGCATCGTGGTGTAGCCCAGGATCGGGTGGCGCCGCTTGCCGTAGCGCGACGACAGCCGCGCGCCGTCCACGGGGGTCTTCATCAGGGCCTTGCGGGCGCTCCGCCCCTCGGGGCCGTAGTAGGCGGCGGCGCCGTCATCGGCGACGAAGCGGTAGAGCGGGAGGTCCCGGCCGCGCGGCGACAGCGACGCGAACACGACGGCGCCGTCCTTGACCCGCCGGCCGTCGTCCAGGAACGTCTCGAACAGGATCTCGAAGCGGTCGCCGGGCCGGATCTCCCGCTGGAAGTCCACGTCCCAGCTGAACTCGCGGATGACGTCCATGACGACCCGGTCGGGGACGCCCGCGCGTTTGGCGGACTCGAACAGGCTGTCGTCGATCCGGCCCGCGCTCCTGACGAGGGCGGTCTCCAGGGGATGCACGATCTCCCGGGCCCGGAACCCGCCGTCCGTCCGGCTCGCGGCGACGCCGCGCGCGGCGTCGAGCGTCACCGTCACCGAGACGAGCTCTCCGGTCTTCTCCGGCGCGCCGTCGGAGGGCTCCGGGCGCCGGAACGACGCCGTCACCTCCTGTCCGGGCTTGAGGCGCCGCGGATCGAACGCCTCCCGGAGCGCCTCGATCGCGGCGTGGGCCTCCTGGCGTCCGGCGCCGGCCCGCAGCAGCACCTTCATCAGCGTGTCGCCGCGGCGCACTTCGGCGCGCCGTTCCTCGACGGCGGGGTCGGGGTCCGCCGCGGCGTCCGGTTCCGGTTCGAACCGGTCCGCGCCTTCGCGGCCGAACGCGGCGACGGGGCCCAGCGCCGGATCCGCGCCGGAGCCGGGGGCGGCGACCGCCGGGGGCGGCGGACCGCCGGTCGCGCTGCCGGACACCGGCGGATCGAGCGCAGCCGCCAGCGCTACGAAGCCGCCGAAGCCGAGGACCGCGCCCCAGGCGGCGAGTTTTCCCTTGCCTGAGGCGCCGGAACGCCGGCCGCCGCGTCCGGGCCGAAGGGCCTTGTGCGTTCTGGTCATGGCCGGTCGGCGCGTTCCCGGGGGCCGGCGGTCAGGCGAGCTCCGGCAGCTCGAGAGCGCACAGGGTCTCGATGAGCTTCGCCATGTGGGACTTCACGGTCCCCATGCGGGGAAGCCGCCGGATCTCGGTTTCGTCCATGTAGAGCGCCCGGTTGATCTCGATCTGCAGGGCGTGCACGCGGTCCCCCGGCCTGCCGTAGTGGCGCGTGATGTAGCCCCCGGCGTAAGGCGTGTTGCGGCGCACGGCGTACCCGAGGGAGGCCGCCAGGTCCTCGACGGCGTCGGTCAGGGCGGGCAGGCAGCTCGTGCCGTAGCGGTCGCCCAGGACGATGTCCGCCCGCTCGCGGCCCGAGTCCCGGTCCATGGGGCCGCCCACCGAGGGCATGGAATGGCAGTCGATGAGCACCGCGTGGTCGAAGGCGCGGCGCGTCGAGTCGAGCAGGCCGGCGAGGGCGCGGTGGTAGGGCAGGTAGAGCTCGTCGACGCGCCGCACGGCGTCGGAGAAGCGGAGCTTGCCGCCGTAGATTTCCGCGCCGCTGGAGACGACGCGGGCGATGGTCCCGAGGCCGCCGGCCACCCTGTGGGAACGCGTGTTCACGTAGTCGGGCAGCTCTTCCTCGAACATCGCCGGGTCGAGCTCCCAGGCTTCCCGGTTGACGTCCACGTAGGCGCGCGGAAAGTTCGCGCGGAGCAGGGAGGCGCCGTGACTCGGCGCGTCCGCGAACAGTTCGTCGACGAAGCTGTCCTCGGACTTCCTCAGGCTGTGGGGGTCGAGGCGCGACGCCGCGAGAAGGTCGTCCGGGTAGTCGGAACCGCTGTGGGGCGAGGCGAAGACGTAAGGCGACGACACCCTCGGCGGTGCGAACACCTCGAACGGGGGCGGTGCGGGATCTATCGCCGCCTCGGACACCGCTGCCATGCCCTGACTATGTAGGCCGTGGCGCGCGCGGGCAAGCGAAAGCGCGGGCGGTGCGGCGCTTTTTTAGCGTCCGGCCCGGCGATCGGCGGGCAGGCGGACGAGCCCCTTGCCTTGCGCGCGCCGCCGAACTAAAACGCGACTCCTGTCGCGCCGCCGGGCGGGCCTCGCGCCGGCGGCGCGGACGGTGGGCGCGTAGCTCAGCGGGAGAGCACTTCGGTGACATCGAAGGGGTCGTAAGTTCAATCCTTACCGCGCCCACCATTTTTCCCTCGACGCCCCGGATTCGCGGCATCGCGGCCCGCGCCGCCCGTGAACTTGACAGCTTCCGCCGCCCCGCCTATGGTCCGCGCCCGTTCGAGGCCGGTTGGACCCGTGAGCGCATGAAGGTCATCAACTCACTGAAGACCGCGAAGAAGCGGCACCGCGACTGCCGGGTGGTGCGCCGCCGCGGCCGCGTCTACGTGATCAGCAAGACGAACCGGAGGTTCAAGGCGCGGCAGGGGTAGCGCCGCCCGCTCCGCGCCCCGTCGGGACCGCGCCTCGGGCGCGGTTTTTTGTTGGACCGCATGTCCGTGGCGCGCCGCCGCGTCCCGCCGGGCCGGGACCGCTCTGGCGGTCCGGGCCGCCCCGTCGTATGGTTGCCCGGAACGGAACGCGGCGCGGCTTGGCGCGCGCGGATGGGAACGGACCATGAGAATGCCGGAACCCGACGCCGGCGTCATCGCGGGGCGGGACGCGCTCGTCGCCGCCCTTCGCGGCGTCGTGGCCGACGAGGGCGTGATCTGGAGCGACAACGAGCTCAAGGCCTACGAGTGCGACGGCCTGACCGCGTACCGGCAGGTCCCCCTCGCCGTCGTGCTCCCCGAGGACACGGGGCAGGTGTCGCGGATCCTCCGCATCTGCTCGGAGCACGGCGCCAAGGTGGTTCCCCGCGGCGCGGGCACGTCCCTCTCCGGGGGCGCCCTGCCGCTGGCCGACGGGGTGCTGCTCGGCCTCGGAAAGTTCAACCGCATCCTTGAGATCGACTACGACAACCGCTGCGCGGTGGTGCAGCCGGGCGTCTCGAACATGGCCATCAGCGAGGCCGTGGCGGACGCCGGCTTCTACTACGCGCCCGACCCCTCGAGCCAGATCGTGTGCACGATCGGCGGGAACGTCGCGGAGAACTCCGGCGGCGTCCACTGCCTCAAGTACGGCGTCACGACCAACAACATCCTGGGCCTCGAGATCGTCCTCATGGACGGCGAGGTCGTCCGCCTGGGCGGCAGGCATCTCGACGCGGAGGGCTACGACCTGATGGGCGTGGTGGCGGGGTCGGAGGGCCTGCTCGGCGTCATCACCGAGGTGACGGTGCGCATCCTCAGGAAGCCGGAGGCCGCCCGGGCGGTGCTGGTGGGATTCTCCGACGTCGAGGACGGCGGCCGGTTCGTGGCCGAGGTCATCGCCGCGGGGATCGTCCCCGGCGGCATGGAGATGATGGACAGGCCCGCGATCCACGCCGCCGAGGAGTTCTGCGGGGCGGGCTATCCGATGGACGCGGAGGCCCTGGTGATCGTCGAGCTCGACGGCCACGCCACGGAGGTCGACCACCTGATCGGGCGGGTCGAGGACATCGCCCGCCGCTGCCGCGCGTCCTCCGCGCGGACCAGCCGGTCCGAGGAGGAGCGCCTCGCGTTCTGGCTCGGGCGCAAGTCGGCCTTCGGCGCCGTGGGGCGGATTTCGCCGGACTACTTCTGCATGGACGGGACCATCCCGCGGGGCGCCCTTGCGGAGGTCCTGCGGCGCATGGCCCAAATGTCGGCCCGGTTCGGCCTCCGCGTCGCCAACGTGTTCCACGCCGGCGACGGAAACCTGCATCCGCTGATCCTCTACGACGCCAACGTGCCCGGCGAGCTGGAGCGGGCGGAGGAGTTCGGGGCCGAGATCCTGAAGCTCTGCGTCGAGGTGGGAGGCGTGCTGACCGGCGAGCACGGGGTCGGCGTGGAGAAGCGGGACCTCATGGGCGAGATGTTCACCGATGCCGACCTGGAGCAGCAGCAGCGCCTGAAGTGCGCCTTCGACCCGGAGGGGTCCCTGAACCCGGGCAAGGTGTTCCCCGTGCTGCACCGCTGCGCCGAGCTCGGCCGCATGCACGTCCACCGGGGCGGGCTGCCGTTTCCCGACGTCCCGCGCTTCTGAAGGCGCCGCCGGGACATGTCGGAGACCTTCCGGCCGGACGACGCCGAGCAGGTCCGCGAGATCGTGGCGTGGGCGGCGGCGGAGGAACGCCCCCTGGAGATCCGGGGCGGCGGGTCCAAGCGGGGCCTCGGGCGCCCGGCGCCCGGCGCTTGCGACGTGCTCGACGTCTCCGGCCTCGGCGGCGTGACCTTCTACGAGCCGACCGAGCTGGTGCTGGCCGCCGCCGCCGGCACGCCGCTGGCCCACGTCGAATCGGAGCTCGCCCGGAACCGCCAGCGGCTGGCGTTCGAGCCGGTGGACTACGGCCCCCTCACGGGCGGAGCGGCGGGCCGCTCGACGGTGGGCGGCGTCGTCGCCTGCAACGTCTCGGGGCCGCGGCGGGTCCAGGCCGGCGCGGCCCGCGACCACTGCCTCGGCGTGAACGGCGTGTCCGGTAGGGGAGAGGCCTTCAAGTCCGGGGGGCGCGTGGTCAAGAACGTGACCGGCTACGACCTCTCCAAGCTGATGGCCGGGTCCTACGGCACTCTGGCCGTCCTGACGGAGGTGACGTTCAAGGTCCTGCCCGCGCCGGAGAAGACCCGGACCGTCCTGCTCTACGGACTCGACGACGCGGCGGGCGTCGCGGCGCTGGGCCGCGCCGCCGCGAGCGGCCTCGAGCCGACGGCCCTCGCCCACCTGCCGGCGCCCGCGGCCTCCCGCTCCGGGGTCGGTTACGTATCGGGCGCCGGCGCCGGCGCCGGCGTCACCGCGATACGGATCGAAGGGCCGGCCCCCTCGGTGGAGGCGCGGTGCGCGGCGCTCCGCAAGTCGTTCGGGCCGGCGGGCGGCACCGAGGAGCTCCACGGCCGCAACTCCGGCGCGCTGTGGCGGGAGGTCGGCGAGGCGCGGCTGCTGCCCGCGGACGGCGTGCTGTGGCGGCTGTCGGTTCCGCCGGCGGGCGCGGCCGGCGTCGCCGCGGACATCGCCGGGGCCCTGCCGGAGGACGCCGCCGCCGAGGCCGTGTTCGACTGGGCCGGCGGCCTGATCTGGCTCGCCGTCGAGGGCGTGGGGGACGCGGCCCACGGCGTCGTTCGCAGCGCCATCGCCGCGGGAGGCGGGCACGCGACGCTGGTCCGGGCGCCGGCGGAGGTCCGGCGGCGGGTCCCCGTGTTCCAGCCCCCCGATCCCGGCGTCGCGGCGTTGAGCGCGCGGGTCAAGAAGGGATTCGACCCGCGCGGCATCCTCAACCCCGGCCGCATGCGGGCCGACTGTTAGGGGGCGCCGGAGACGTGCAGACCCGCTTCTCCGAGGAACAGCTCGCCGATCCGGCCGTCGCGGACGCCGACCGCGTGCTGCGGAAGTGCGTCCACTGCGGGTTCTGCCTCGCCACCTGCCCGACCTACGTGCTGCTCGGCGACGAGCTCGATTCGCCGCGCGGGCGCGTCTATCTCATGAAGGAGATGCTGGAAGCCGGCGGCCCCCCGGCGGCCGGGACCGTCAAGCACATCGACCGCTGCCTCTCCTGCCTGTCCTGCGTGTCGACGTGCCCCGCCGGGGTCGACTACGGGCGCCTCGTCGACCGGACGCGCGTCCGCATCGAATCGACGTTCCGCCGGCCCTGGCGGGACCGCTGGCTGCGGCGCTTCCTGGGCTGGGTGCTGGTCAGGCCGCGGGCGCTCCGCGTCGCCATGTCGGCGGGCGGCCTGGCGCGCCCGTTCGCCGCGTGGCTGCCCCCGCGCCTGGCGGCCCTGGCGCGCCTGTCGCCCGGCGTCGCCCGCGGCCCGGCGCCGGCCGCCGCCGCCGGCTCCCGCCCCGCCGAGGGCGCGCGGCGCAGGCGGGTGGCGCTGCTGACCGGCTGCGTCCAGTCGGTGGCGGGGACGGAGGTCCACGAGGCGACGGTGCGCCTCCTGCGGCGGCACGGGTGCGAGGTGGTCGTCGCCGAGGGCGCGGGCTGCTGCGGCGCCCTCAACCTCCATCTCGGCGACGAGGACGCGGCGCTGAGGTCCGCGGAACGGAGCGTCCGGTCGTGGTGGCGCGAAATCCGGAACGGCGGCCTCGACGCGGTCGTCGTCAACGCGTCCGGGTGCGGCACCGCGATCAAGGACTACGTCCACCTGTTCCGCGACCGGCCGGAGCTCCGCGAGGCCGCGTCCGCCGTGGCCGGGCGCGCCGTCGACGTGAGCGAGCTGCTCCTGGACCTGGGACTGAAGCCGGCGCCGGCCCGCCCGGAGGTCGTGGCCTATCACGACGCGTGTTCCCTGCGCCACGGACAGGGTCTCACCGAGCCGCCCCGCCGGCTGCTGGCGCGGGCGGGGTTCGAGGTCCGCGCGCCGGCGGAGGGGCATCTGTGCTGCGGCTCGGCCGGGACCTACAACATGCTCCAGCCGGCCATCGCGTCGCGGCTCGGGGCGCGCAAGGCCGCCAACCTGGAGCGGCTCGAGCCGGACGTCGTCGCGGCGGGAAACCTCGGCTGCATCGTGCAGATCGGGGCGCATACCGGCCTTCCGGTGGTCCACACGGTGGAGCTTCTCGACTGGGCGACGGGCGGGCCGCCGCCGCCCGCGATGTCGCGCGCGGGACGCGCGTGACCGCGGATTGGCCGCGGCCGGCCGGGGACGTATGCTGGCGCCCATGAGGAAGTGGCTCACGGCGCTCGTCGTGGCGTCCGGCCTGTGGGGACTGACCATGGCATCGTCCGGGGCGCGGCAGGAAGACCCCCGCCTCGACGAGCTCTTCGACCGTCTTCACAGCATCGAGGAGGGCGACGAGGCAAGGGTCGTGATGACCCTGATCTGGCGCATCTGGTCGGAATCGGGAAACCCCGCGGTCGACCTCATGTTCTCGCGCGGCGTCGAGGCCATGAACCGGCGGGAGTTCGACGCGGCGCTGGCCCTGCTCAACTCCGTGGTCGAGATGGATCCGGAGTTCTCGGAGGGATGGAACGCGCGGGCCACCCTCCACTATCTCATGGGGAACTACGGGCGTTCGATCCGCGACATCGATCACACGCTGGCGCTGGAGCCGCGCCATTGGGGCGCGCTGTCGGGCCTGGGCATGATCTACCAGGCCACCGAGCGCGACGAGGAGGCCATCGAGGCCTACCGCCGCGCCCTCGCGGCCAACCCGCATCTGCCCGGCGCCAGGTCCGCCATCCAGTTCCTCACCCGCAAGGTCAAGGGCCGCGAACTTTAGGGCGGATTCCTGCCGCTAGTCGACCGAAGCGATGTAGAGGGTATTCGTGGCGCCGGGCGTGCCGAACGGGACGCCGCAGGTGACGACCAGCGTGTCCCCCGGCTTGGCGAAGCCCTGTTCGCGCGCGATGCGGCAGGCGCGCTCGTCCATGTCGTCGAAATCCGTTGCATCGTCGGTGTGCACGCTATGCACGCCCCAGACGAGCGCGAGCTGCCTTGCCGTGCGCAGGTCGTGGGTCAGCGCCAGAACCGGCACGCCGGGGCGTTTGCGCGCCGCCCGCAGCGCGGTGGCGCCCGTGGACGTGAAGGTCACCGCCGCGGCGGCGCCCAGGGTCTCCGCGACCTGGCGGGCCGCGGCGCTCAGCGCGTCCACGTGGGTGGCCTCGGGCTCCGCCCATTCCGCGTTGAGGATCGGAAGATAGAGCGGGTCCCGTTCCGCCTGTGCGGCGATGCGGCTCATCGTGGCCACCGCGTCGGCGGGATATTTTCCGACGGCCGTCTCGGCCGAGAGCATCACCGCGTCCGCGCCGTCATAGACCGCCGTCACCACATCGGACACCTCCGCCCGGGTCGGGGTCGAGGCGTGGATCATCGACTCCAGCATCTGCGTCGCGACCACCACGGGTTTTCCGGCCGTGCGGGCGGCGCGCACGATCTGCTTTTGCAGGCCCGGAACCGTCTCGAGGGGAAGTTCGACGCCAAGATCCCCGCGCGCGACCATGATGCCGTCCGCCAGGTCGACGATCTCCGCCAGACTGTTGACGGCGGACGGTTTCTCGATCTTCGCCATCAGTGCGGCGCGGCGGCCGATCAGTTTGCGCGCCTCCTCCACGTCGGAGGGCCGCTGAACGAACGAGAGGGCAACCCAGTCCGCGCCCCGTTCGAGGGCAAACTCGAGATCGGCGCGATCCTTTCCCGTGAGAGGGGCGATCGGAATCACGGCGCCGGGAAGGTTCACGCCCTTGTGCGCCGAAAGCTCGCCGCCGGACATCACAACCGTCTCGGCCGCCGATCCGGTCACCCGTTCGACCTGCAACCGGATGCGGCCGTCGTCTATCGAGATGTGAGACCTCGGCCGCAAGGCCTGGAACAGTTCCGGGTGGGGGAATGGCGCCCGGGTTTCGTCACCGGGCTCGTCGCTCGAATCGAGCGTGAACGAGGCGCCCGTCTCGAGCGCGACCGTATCGGACTTCAGTTTGCCGATCCGCAGCTTGGGACCCTGCAGATCGACCATGACGCCGATGGACCGACCCGTGTCTTTCTCGACGGTCCGGATGGCGTTGAGCGCGGTCTCGTGCACGTCGCGCTCGCTGTGGCTGAAGTTCAGCCGAAACACGTCGGCGCCCGCGTCGAACAGCTCCCGGATCGTCTCGGGCGCGCTGCTCGCGGGCCCGAGCGTCGCGATGATCTTTGCCGAGCGAAGGCGCCTCATCGCCATAGGTTAGGGCGTTGAGGGATTGCGGACCAGCGCCAAGGCGCGTCGTCGGCGAGGAACCTGCGGCCGTCTCGCGGTCGGCCTGTGGACGACGATCATGCCGGGCGGACGAGGATCGCCCGGAAGTCGTTCACGTTGGTGTGGGTGGGTCCCGGTTTCACCAGGTCTCCGAGGGCGGCGAAGAACCCGTACGAGTCGTTGTCGCCGAGGCGGGCCTCCGGGTCGAGGCCGAGCGTCCGCGCCCGCGCAAGGGTGTCGGGGAACACCAGGGCGCCCGCGGCGTCCCCGGTGCCGTCGATCCCGTCCGTGTCGCAGGCGATGGCCCAGATCCCCTCCGCGCCGTCCAGCGCGGCGGCCAGCGCCAGCGCGTATTCCGTGTTGGGGCCGCCGCCCCCCGCCCCCCGGACGGTGACCGTCGTTTCGCCGCCGGACAGCAGCACCGAGGCGGTCCCCCCGGCGCGGCGCCCGCGCGCCAGGGCGGCGTGGTCCCGCGCCACCTCGCGCGCCTCCCCCTCGACGGCGTCGCCCAGCACGACCGGCTCGAGCCCCGCCTCCCGGGCCGCGCGCGCCGCCGCCGCGAGCGCCCCGGCGCCGCCGGCCACGACGCGGAAGCTCGCGGAGCGCAGACGCGGATCGCCGGGTTTCGGCGTTTCGTCCCGGGCGTCCCGCAGGTGGCGCGCCACGGCCGCCGGCGGGTCGATGCCGAACCTCTCCAGGACGGCGCGGGCGTCGGCGAAGGTCGTCGGGTCGGCGACGGTCGGGCCGGACGCGATGACGGAGGGGTCGTCGCCGACGACGTCGGAAATGGCGAGGGCCGCGATCGGCGCGGGATGGGCCGCGGCGGCCAGGCGTCCGCCCTTCACGGCCGAGAGGTGCTTGCGGACGCAGTTGATCTCCCCGATCGCCGCGCCGCGCGCGAGGAGGGCGCGGGTCACCGCCTGCTTGTCGTCGAGGGAGAGGCCCGGGGCCGGCAGGCTCAGGAGGGCGGACCCCCCGCCGGAGAGCAGGCAGAGGATCGGGTCGCCGGGGCCGCGGTCGCGGACCAGGGGCAGCATCCTGGCCGCGGCGGCGGCGCCCGCCCGGTCGGGGACCGGGTGCCCGGCCTCCACGACCTCCACGCCGCCGATCCGGCCTTCCTCCGGGCCGTGGCCGCGGCGCGTGACGACGATCCCCCGGGCGGCGTCGCCGTACCGTTCCACGGCCACGCGCGCCATGGCGGCGGCGGCCTTTCCGGCGCCGACGACGAGCAGGCCGCCGGCCGGGGCGTCGGGGAGGTGGGCGCCGAGGCACCGTTCCGGCCGGGCCGCGTCGACGGCCCGCCGGAACATCCCGCGCAGCAGCTCCGCTTCGGGTCGGCTCATGGTTCGGGGGCTCCCGGACGGCGAACGCGGGTCCACTCTACCCCGCGAAGGGCCTGGCGTGGGTCTCGCGGATCAGGACGGCCGTGACCAGGCCGACCGCGGCGCAGGCGACGTACGCGAGCAGGGCGTCGTCGAACGCGTCCGCCGGGTAGAGGCGCGCGCCGTCCGCCGTCCGGCCGTCCCAGCCGAGGTCGAGGAGCCATCCGATCGACACCTGGAGCGCCGCCCCGGCCGCCATGTTCCCGGTGTTGAGGACGCCGGCCATGACGCCTCCGGCGGCGGCCGGGGTCGTCTCGTTGGCCACCGCGAACCCGACGATCACGGCCCCGCCCGCCGCGCCGATGACGAACAGGAGCGCGGCCACGGCGGCCGGCGGCAGGTCCGGCGCGAACAGGACGGCGGGCCAGCCGCCCAGGGCGACGAGGGAGGACGCGACCATCGGGAGCTTGCGCCGCCGCAGGAGGTCGGACACCCACCCCGCCGCCGCGCTGCCCGCCGCCCAGCCGACCAGCATCGTGGACGTCATGAAGGCGGCGGCCGTCCGCTCGAGGCCGAAGCGCGCCATGAGGTAGGCGACGCCCCACAGTCCGGCGAACGACAGCATCGGCCCGGCGTGGCTCGCCAGATTGAGGGCCAGCAGCCAGGTCTGGGAGCGGGACAGCACCAGCCTCAGGCCGTCGAGGAGCGGCGGAGGGGCGCCGCCGCCCGGCCCGCGGCGTTCGCGGGAGGCCGCCGCCTCGCCGGGCCGGGCGGCGAGCCATACGGCGCCTCCGCAGAGGGCGGCGAACGCCGCCGCCCAGACCATGACCTCGCGCCAGCCCGCGACCTCGAGCAGGGCCGCGAGCGGAGCCTGGCCGCCGATGCCGCCGAGGGTGCCCAGGCACATGGTGAGCCCGGCGACCGCCGCGTAGCGGCGCCGGGGCAGCCACAGCATGGCGGCCTTGAGCGCGGCGATGAAGCAGACCCCCGCGCCGACCCCGATCAGCAGCCGTCCCGCGTAGGCCTGGAGCAGCAGGCCGGAGGTGGCGAACAGCAGGCTGCCGGCGGCGCAGACGAGGGCCGCGCCGGTCAGGAGGCGCCGCGGTCCCCAGCGGTCGAGCAGGACGCCGACGGGAACCTGGATTCCGGCGTAGGCGTAGAAGTAGAACGCCGACAGGTTGCCGAGGACGGCGCCGCTCGCGGAGAACTCGCGCATCAGGTCCCCGATCATGACGCTCGGGGCGACGCGCTGGGCGAACCCGTAGAGGAAGAGCGTGGCGCCGAGGCCCCAGGAGAGCCACGCCCAGGGGCGGCCGCGCTCCATGCCGCCGGCCGGAACGCGCGGCGCGGGCCGCGGCGGCGGGGGGGACTGCGGGCCGGTCATGGGGTGCGCGGGCTCCCGCCGTGGGTGGAGCGCGAAGGCGAGTCCGGTATCATGCGCCGCCATGACCGACGCGCAAGGACACGCCGCCGCCTTCGCCGATCCGCTTCCGTTCGAGACCCTGGGCGAAGCGGGGACGGCGGACATCCTGCTGGTCTGCGATCACGCGAGCAACGCCCTGCCCGCCGCCTACGGGACCCTGGGTCTCGACCCGGAGGACCTGAGCCGGCACATCGCCTTCGACATCGGCGCGGCGGACGTCACGCGGCGCATGTCGGAGATGCTCGACGCCCCGGCGGTCCTGTCCGGCTGCTCCCGCCTCCTGATCGACTGCAACCGCCGGCCGGGACACGCGGCGTCGATCCCCGCGGTCAGCGACGGCGTCGGGATCCCGGGCAACGGGGGGCTCGACGCCGCCGAGGTCGAACGCCGCGAGGCCGCCTGGTTCCGCCCGTTCCACGGCGCGGTGGACGCGGCGCTGAAGGGATTCGCCGACCGGGGCGTGGTGCCCGCCTACGTCGCCGTGCACAGCTTCACGCCCGTCATGGACGGAGTCGCGCGGCCGTGGCACCTCGGCGTCCTCTGGCGGCGCGACCCGCGCCTGGCGCGGCCGCTGCTCGAGGCGCTGTCCGAATGGCCGGACGTCGTCGTGGGCGACAACGAACCCTATTCGGGCCGGGACATGGAGGGCTACTCGATCCACGCCCACGGCGGCGACCGGGGCATTCCCCACGTGCTCGTCGAGGTCCGGCAGGACCTCGTCGGCACCCGCCGCGGCGCGGAGCTCTGGGCGGAGCGGATCGGGGAGGCCGTCGCCGCGGTCGTGAGGCGGGAAGGCCCCTTCGAGATCGAGCGCTACTGAGGAAGGGCGGCGCGGCCGCCGTCGAGCCGTCTATTGGAGGATGGTGGCGAGACGGGCAAGCACGTCATCCATGACGTACCCGGGGACGGATTCGAGGCGGTTCCCGTTCCTGGCGCCGAGATCGAGGGCGCGAGGCCGGTCGCAACGGACCACGCCCGTCGTCCGCGTGCCCGCGCCCTCCAGGGATACCGTGAAGCCGCGCCGACGCGCGAAGCTCCCGCCGGTGGTGATAGGCAGGACGACCGGCGTTCCGGTCAACTCGTTGAACGGGGTGGGGGAAACGATCAGCACCGGGCGGGTGCCCTGCTGTTCATGGCCGGCCGTGGGATCGAGGCTGACGAGCCAAATGTCGCCTCGATCCACTACAGGAGCTCGTTGCCGACCGGCTTGGCGTCGATCCAGGCGCGATCCTCGGCGGACGGAGCGGCGTTCTCCTCGCACTGTGCCAGAAGCTCGTCGAGCGAGTAGCCGGGCCGGGCCCTGGGCCTCGCGATCAGGCGGCCGTCCTCCACGCCGATATCCACCTTGTCCCCGGCGCCGAGGTTCAGGAGGTCGAGAATGGCCGGGGGCACGGCGAGCATGACCGAACCGCCGACCTTGCGCAGACTCGTCGGATGCATGAACGCCTCCTTTCCGATACGGAAATATAACAAGCGCGGCCCACGGCGCAACCTTCGGTCGGTTCCGCACCACGACATCCGCACTGCTCCCCCGGGTGCGCGGGCGGCCGGAGCGAATTCGCACAGTTCGCACGGAGTCGGGGGGTGCGTGCGTTTCGCGGCCGGGGCGGCGGCTTCCGGATGGACCGCGTCCGGGCCGGAGGCCCGCGCGCCGGGCGGCCGGAGCGAATTCGCACAGTGCGCGCGGAGTCGGGGCACGCCTATATGGAACCTTCGGTAACATATTGATTTATAGTAAAAAATTCTAGGATGCACGGGTTCCCGCGCAAGCCCTCCATGGCCGGGGACCCCGCCGCCGCATCCATTCTCGACCCTCACCCTGTCCCTCTCCCTATGCAGGGAGAGGGGACCATTGGGACGCGGCCGGGCCACCCGGGTCCCCTCTCCCTGGAAGGGGGAGGGACAGGGTGGGGGTGGACGAGGGGGACACGATCTGGGCCCCGGCGGCCTTGGGTCCCCTCTCCCTGAGCAGAGAGGGGACCTCGCGATCGCTGCCAGGCCCTCGCACCACGGCTCGGGACAGGATCTGCGCGGCCCCGGCCATGGAAGGCTTTCGGAGAGGACCGTCTGCCCGAATAAGAAATTTACCGTATTGTTGATTTTCGACTTGCGTGCTCCGCGAGTTTCAGGCAAGGTTCGGGAATACGGTTGAGGAACGTGTTCCGGTTTGGAGATTTCCGTCTCCGGCCGGCGGGGTTGCCACGCGCGCGGAGCCGTTGCATGCCGGTTCGGAACAAGACGGGAACACGGAGCGTCGCCCCGATGAACCACGTGGAATCGGCGGAGGGGACGCCGTCGTGACGCCGGGGGCGTTCATCGCCAAGTGGCGGGCGGCGGAGCTGAAGGAGCGCTCGGCGGCGCAGGAGCACTTCATCGACCTGTGCCGCCTGCTGGGGGAGCCGACGCCCGCCGAGGCCGACCCGGGCGGCGAGCGCTACTGCTTCGAGCGCGGCGCGCGGAAGGACGGCGGCGGCGGCGGCTGGGCCGACGTGTGGAAGCGCGGCTGCTTCGCCTGGGAGTACAAGGGCCGGCGCGCCGACCTCGACGCGGCCTTCGACCAGTTGCGGCAGTACGCCCTGGCGCTGGAGAACCCGCCGCTGCTGATCGTCTCCGACATGGCGCGGTTCCGCGTCCGCACCAACTGGACCAACAGCGTGAGCGAGACGCACGAGTTCGCGCTGGACGACCTGGCGGACGCGGCGGCGCGCGACACGCTCAAGTGGGCGATGTCGGACCCGGAGCGGCTGCGTCCCGGCGAGACGCGGCAGGCGGTGACGGAGCGCGCGGCGGCGACCTTCGCGGCGCTGGCGCAGTCCCTGCGGGACCGGGGGCACGAGCCGCGGACGGTCGCGCACTTCGTGAACCGCCTGGTGTTCTGCATGTTCGCCGAGGACGTGGGGCTGCTTCCCGACGGCATGTTCACCCGGATGCTGGAACACGCGCGGCGCCGGCCGGACGACTTCGCCGGCCTCGCCCGCGACCTGTTCGGGGCGATGTCCACCGGAGGCCGGGTCGGCTTCGAGCCGGTGGCGTGGTTCGACGGCGGGCTGTTCGACGACGACACCGCCCTGCCGCTCGGCCGGGCGGGCATCGAGACGGCGCTGGAGGCGGCGGCGCTCGACTGGTCGGAGATCGACCCGTCCATCTTCGGCACCCTGTTCGAGCGCGGCCTCGACCCGGACAAGCGTTCGCAGCTCGGGGCGCACTACACGGACCGCGACAAGATCGTGCGCATCGTCGATCCCGTGATCGCGCGGCCCCTGCTCGCCGAGTGGGAGGCGGTCAGGGCGGACATCGCGGCCGCGCTCGCGCGGGCGGACGGGGCGAAGTCGCGGGCGGCGCGGACGCGGCTGCGCGGACGGGCGGAGGAGACCCTCCGCGCCTTCCTCGAACGTCTGCGGACGTTCGCGGTGCTCGATCCGGCCTGCGGCTCGGGGAACTTCCTCCACCTGGCGCTGCACGCGCTCAAGGACGTCGAGCACCGGGTGAACCTCGAGGCCGAGGCGATGGGCCTCGAGCGGTCGTTCCCGGCGGTCGGCCCGTCCAACGTCCGGGGCATCGAGATCAACGCCTACGCGGCGGAGCTCGCGCGGGTGTCGGTGTGGATCGGCGAGATCCAGTGGATGCTGCGCAACGGGTTCGGCGCCCCGAAGGACCCGGTCCTCGATCCCCTCGACGCCATCGAATGCCGCGACGCGATCCTCGCGCCGGACGGAACCGAGCCGGACTGGCCCGAGGCCGACGCCGTGATCGGCAACCCGCCGTTCCTCGGCGACCGGGTGATGCGGGACGGCTTGGGCCACGAGTACACCGAACGCCTGCGCCGGGCCTATCGGGGTTCGGTTCCCGCGTCCGCGGATCTGGTCTGCTACTGGTTCGCCAAGGCCGGCGCGCAGGTGGCCGGGGGAACGACAGCCCGCGCCGGTCTGGTGGCCACGAACTCGATCCGGGGCGGCAACAACCGGCCCGTCCTCGACCGCATCGTCGCGGACAACGCGATTTTCGACGCCTGGCCGGACGAACCCTGGGTCGTCGACGGCGCGGCGGTACGGGTGTCGCTGGTGTGCTTCGCCTCGAAGGACGCCGGCCTGCCGGTTTCCCTGAACGGCGCGGACACGGCCCGCATCCATGCCGACCTGACGGGGGGCGGCATCGACCTTACGCGGGCGGGACGGTTGACCGCGAACGAGGCCACCGCGTTCCTGGGGGTGAACAAGAACGGGGCGTTCGACATTCCGGGCGGCGTGGCGAGGGAATGGTTGCGGCGTCCCGCCAATCCGAACGGGCGTCCGAACGCCGACGTTCTGAAGCCGCGGTTCGTCGGCATGGATCTGGTTCGGCGTTCCTCCGATCAATGGATCGTCGATTTCGGATCCTCGATGACCGAGGCCGAAGCCGCGCTCTACGAAGCGCCGTTCGCGCATGTCGCGGAACACGTGAAGCCGGCGCGGGCGACCAATCGGATCAGGGCGCTCAGGGAGAATTGGTGGCGGCATTGGCGGCCCCGGCCGGCCATGTGGCGAGCGCTGGAAGGAATGACGCGCTGCATCGCGACCCCGACCCTGGCGAAGCACCGCCTGTTCGTCTGGCTCGACACGCGCGTCTGTCCCGACCACCAGCTCATCGTCATCGCCCGCGACGACGATGCGACCTTCGGCATCCTGCACAGCCGGTTCCACGAGGCGTGGTCGCTGCGAATGGGCACCAGCCTGGAAGACCGCCCGCGCTACACGCCGACCACCACGTTCGAGACCTTTCCCTTCCCCGAAGGGTTGTCCCCCGACATTCCCGCCGCCGACCATGCCGGCGACCCCCGCGCCGTCGCCGTCGCCGAGGCCGCGCGGCGGCTGGCGGACCTGCGCGGCCGCTGGCTCGACCCGCCCGAGTGGGTGGACTGGGCGGACGAGCCGGTTCCCGGCTATCCACGGCGCCCGGTTCCCCGCGACGACGCGGCGGCGAAGGAACTCGGGAAACGTACTCTCACCGCCCTCTACAACGCCCGTCCCCAATGGCTCGTGGACGCCCACGCCGCCCTGGACGCGGCCGTGGCCGCCGCCTATGGCTGGGACGCCGGGGTCGGGGAGGAAGAGGCGCTGGGGGCGTTGCTGGCGCTGAACCGCGGGCCGTGCTTCAAGTAGGGAATCGGAAGGATGCCCGTGCCTTCCGTCGGGCGACGCTCCAGACGGGGAGCGCCACGAAACGAGGAGAGGATTCGATGATCGCGGCGGACGAGACATTCGACGGCACCTGGCCGTACGAGCCGAACTTTTTCGAAGGCAACGGTTTTCGCCAGCACTACATCGACGTTCGCGCGGGCGGCGCGGAAACCGACGACGTCATCGTCTGCCTTCATGGCGAGCCGACGTGGGGGTATCTCTATCGAAACTTCATCCCGCGCCTGAGCCGCCTGGGGCGGGTCATCGTGCCGGACCACATGGGCTTCGGCAAAAGCGAAACTCCGCAAGACCGCGACTATTCCACGCGCGACCACAGCGACAACCTGGAGCGCCTGCTGCTCCATCTGGACGTGCGCAACGTCACTCTCGTCGTGCAGGACTGGGGCGGGCAGATCGGTTGCATTTTCGCCCTCCGGCATCCGGACCGTATCAAGTGCCTGTGCATCTGCAATGCCGCCGTTCCGTGGGCAAGGGCGCCCGTCGATCCGCCGCCGCCCCACAAATGGCTCGACTGGTCGCGGTCGGATCAGTACGAGCCGGTGCTCTCGAATCTCGGCGCGACCGTCCTGTCCGTCATGCAGAGATTGGGCATGCAGCGCCTGGACCGCGTCGACGAGACCTGGCTGCGCGCCTACGCCAGTCCGTTTCCGACGCCCGAATCCTGCCGCGGCGCGCTGCAGTTCCCCCGCAGCATTTCAAATGCGGAGACCTACGAGTTCTACCAGGAACTCTCGGAGAAGCACGATGTCGCCGCCTTGCAGGCCATTCCCGCGATGTGCGTGATCGGCGAAGAGGAGCGGACGATGCCCGCCGAGGTGCGGGCGTTCGGTTTCAGGAGCCTCTGGCCGAACGGGCCGGTCGTGACGCTGCCCGGCGTCGGCCACTTTCTGCAGGAAGACGCGCCGGAGGTCGTCGCGGCCCTCGTCGAGCAGTTCGTCCGGATCAACGACAAGCCCGCCGCCGCCTTTTCCGAGCCGAGCCGGCCGTGGCAGGAATCCAGCCTGTGGGCGGGACTGGCGATCTCATAACCGGACTTGTTCCATTGCGGTCCACCCCCACCCCGGCCCTCCCCCGCAAGCGGGGGAGGGAGAGCGGGCGTCCCGGCCGCGCTCCGAGGGTTCCCTCTCCCGCTCTTGCGGGAGAGGGACAGGGTGAGGGTGTCCCCCAGGGGGGCACGGCTTCGAACGACCCGCCGCCACGAACCGGGCGGGGGGACGTGGATGCCCGGAACAAGTCCGGGTAACATGTCCCTGCCGTCGCCGTTCAAGGACCGGATCAGGTCGTTTCCGACAGCGCTCTCCACGTCGATTGCGTTTCCACGATAGCAGGAATATGGTCTGGCCATGGAGTGGAGCGCGGACACGACTATCCTCGGCACCCTCATCGTCGGCGTGGCCGTCCTCAACTGGCGCATGTACGCACGCCTGGACGTCAAGATCGACGGTCTGCGGGACAGCTGGCGCACGGAGATCGACGGCTTGCGCAAGGAGATCGCCGACGTGCGCAAGGAGATCGGCGGTCTGCGGGACAGCTTGCGTGGGGAGATCGACGGCTTGCGCCGGGAGATCGCCGCCGTGCGCTCGGACCTGGGCAATCTCGGCCGGGAGCTCTCCGAATTGCGGGGGGAGATACGGGGCCGGTTCGGCACCCCGACGCTGGACCCGGCCGCCGAATAGCCGCCGCGCGGTCCGTTCGGTGTCGTTCGGGCCGCCGGAGCCGTCGTGACGCGGGGAGAACCCCTCAAGATCGCGCGTCACTGAGGGAGAACGGCATGGCCCCCACGGAGCCGGCGTTCACGATCGGGATCGAGGAGGAGTACCTCCTGGTCGACCGGGAGACGCGCGACCTGTGCGCGGAGCCGCCGCCGGCGATGATGGAGGAGTGCGAGAGGAGGCTGACGGGCCAGGTCAGCCCCGAGTTCCTGCGGGCGCAGATCGAGGTCGGGACCCGCGTGTGCGGGTCCGTCGCCGAAGCGCGGGCCGACCTCTCGCGCCTGCGCGCGGCGGTGGCGGACGTGGCCGGCGGGTACGGCCTCGCGCCCATCGCGTCGGCGACGCACCCCTTCGCCCGCTGGCACGACCAGAAGCACACCGACAAGGAGCGCTACAACGTGCTGGCCAGGGACATGCAGGCCCTCGCCCGCCGCCTGCTGATCTGCGGCCTCCACGTCCACATCGGGATCGAGGACGAGGACCTGCGCATCGACCTGATGGGCCAGGTGCGCTACTTCACGCCCCACCTGCTCGCGCTGAGCTCGTCCTCGCCGTTCTGGGAGGGGCTGGAGACGGGCCTGATGTCCTACCGGCTGAGCGTGTTCGACGGGCTGCCCAGGACCGGCATCCCGGACCTGTTCGACAGCTACGGCGAGTACCGGCGGCTCGTCGGCCAGATGGTGTCGGCGGGCCTGATCGAGGACGCCACCAAGCTGTGGTGGGACGTGCGCCCCAGCGCCCGCTTTCCCACCCTCGAGATGCGCATCTGCGACATGTGCACCCGTCTCGACGACGCGATCACGATCGCCGCCCTCTACGCGTGCCTGATCCGGATGCTGTACCGCCTCCGCCAGGGAAACCAGCGCTGGCGCGTGTATCCCCGGACCCTCATCCACGAGAACCGGTGGCTGGCGCAGCGCTACGGGCTGGGCGGCGAGCTCGTCGATTTCGGAAAGGGCGAGCCGGTGCCCTACGCCGAGCTGCTGGAGGAGATCGTCGAGCTCGTCCGCGAGGACGCGGAGGCGCTGGACTGCGCCGCGGAGGTCGCGCACGCGCGCGACATCGTGGCGCGCGGGACGAGCGCGCAGCGCCAGCTCGCCGTCTACCGGGCCGCGCTGGACGCGGGCGCGGACCGGGACGAGGCGCTGCGCGCGGTCGTGGACTGGCTGGTCGGGGAGACCGCGGCTGGCCTCGGGACCGCCGCCGCGCTATGACTCGGCGCATTCCGAAAGCCGCTCACGGAGGTTCGACATGGACGAAAACGCGCTGGACGACAGGACCCGCACGGAACTCGAGGCGGCGGCCTTCCGCACGCTCGTCGGCCATCTGCGGGAGAGGACGGACGTTCAGAACATCGACCTCATGAATCTCGCCGGGTTCTGCCGCAACTGCCTGTCGAAGTGGTACCGCGCGGAGGCGGAGGACCGCGGCCTCGAGATGAGCTATGACGACGCCCGGGAGCTGATCTACGGCATGCCGTACGCGGACTGGAAGTCCAGGTACCAGGCCGGGGCCACGGGGGAACAGCTCGCGGCGTTCGCGGAGGCGTCGAAGGAGCCGCACCCGTAGCGGTTCCGGCCCGCCGGGCGGACCCTCACCCCGGCCCTCTTCCTGTCCAGGGAGAGGGGACCCTTACACCGATACCGTGCCCAGGTGGTCCCCTCTCCCGCGAGCGGGAGAGGGACAGGGTGAGGGTGCCGGAAAAGGACGCGCCGTCCGCCGCCGGTCCTCTTCCTTGGCGGAACGCCGGCGGCACGGGTTCCCCTCTCCTTCGACCCTCACCCTGTCCCTCTCCCTGAGCAGGGAGAGGGGACCCTTACACCGATACCGTGCCCAGGTGGTCCCCTCTCCCGCGAGCGGGAGAGGGACAGGGTGAGGGTGCCGGAAAAGGACGCGCCGTCCGCCGGCGATCCTCTTCCCGGCGGAACGCCGGCGGCACGGGTTTCCCCTCTCATTCGACCCTCACCCTGTCCCTCTCCCTGAGCAGGGAGAGGGGACCCTTACACCGATACCGTGCCCAGGTGGTCCCCTCTCCCGCGAGCGGGAGAGGGACAGGGTGAGGGTGCCGGAAAAGGACGCGCCGTCCGCCGGCGATCCTCTTCCCGGCGGAACGCCGGCAGCACGGGTTTCCCCTCTCCTTCGACCCTCACCCTGTCCCTCTCCCTGAGCAGGGAGAGGGGACCCTTACACCGATACCGTGCCCAGGTGGTCCCCTCTCCCGCGAGCGGGAGAGGGACAGGGTGAGGGTGCCGGAAGAAGACGCGCCGTCCGCCGCCGGTGCTCTTCCTGGCGGAACGCCGGCGGCACGGGTTCTCCTCTCTTTCGACCCTCACCCTGTCCCTCTCCCTGAGCAGGGAGAGGGGACCCTTACACCGATACCGTGCCCAGGTGGTCCCCTCTCCCGCGAGCGGGAGAGGGACAGGGTGAGGGTGCCGGAAAAGGACGCGCCGTCCGCCGCCGGTCCTCTTCCTTGGCGGAACGCCGGCGGCACGGGTTTCCTCTCTCTCGACCCTCACCCTGTCCCTCTCCCTGAGCAGGGAGAGGGGACCCTTACACCGATACCGTGCCCAGGTGGTCCCCTCTCCCGCGAGCGGGAGAGGGACAGGGTGAGGGTGTCGAAAAAAGACGCGCCGGCCGCTGGCGGTCCTCTTCTTTGGCGGAACGACGGCGGCACGGGTTTTCCTCTCCTTCGACCCTCACCCTGTCCCTCTCCCTGAGCAGGGAGAGGGGACCCTTACACCGATACCGTGCCCAGGTGGTCCCCTCTCCCGCGAGCGGGAGAGGGACAGGGTGAGGGTGTCGAAAAAAGACGCGCCGGCCGCTGGCGGTCCTCTTCTTTGGCGGAACGACGGCGGCACGGGTTTTCCTCTCCTTCGACCCTCACCCTGTCCCTCTCCCTGAGCAGGGAGAGGGGACCCTTACACCGATACCGTGCCCAGGTGGTCCCCTCTCCCGCGAGCGGGAGAGGGACAGGGTGAGGGTGCCGGAATAAAGACGCGCCGTCCGCCGCCGGTTCTCTTCCCGGCGGAACGCCGGCGGCACGGGTTCCCCTCTCTTTCGACCCTCACCCTGTCCCTCTCCCTGTCCAGGGAGAGGGGACCCTTACACCGATACCGTGCCCAGGTGGTCCCCTCTCCCGCGAGCGGGAGAGGGACAGGGTGAGGGTGCCGGAAGAAGACGCGCCGTCCGCCGCCGGTCCTCTTCCTTGGCGGAACGCCGGCGGCACGGGTTTTCCTCTCCTTCGACCCTCACCCTGTCCCTCTCCCTGAGCAGGGAGAGGGGACCCTTACACCGATACCGTGCCCAGGTGGTCCCCTCTCCCGCGAGCGGGAGAGGGACAGGGTGAGGGTGCCGGAAAAAGACGCGCCGTCCGCCGGCGGTTCTCTTCCTGGCGGAACGCCGGCGGCACGGGTTTCCCTCTCTTTCGACCCTCTCCCTGAGCAGGGAGAGGGACCCTTACACCGATACCCTCTGTCCAGGGAGAGGGACGGGGCGAGGGTGCGGGCCTCAGAAGCGTTCGACCCAGGGGCGGAGGTCGACCTCGAAGGTCCAGGCGCTGCGGGGCTGGGCGTGGAGCTCGAAGTACGTCGCGGCGATGGCGTCCGCCGACAGCCGGTCGTCCCGGTCCCCCGCCGTCCCCGGGGCGATGACGCCGTCGACGACGACGTGGGCCACGTGGATCCCCTCGGGGCCGAGCTCGCGGGCCATGCTCTGGGCCAGGGCGCGCAGGCCGAACTTGCCGACCGCGAGGGTGACGAAACCGGCGCTTCCCCGGAGCGCGGCGGTCGCGCCCGTGAAGATGACGGTCCCGCGCCTGCGGGGACGCATCCGCCGCGCCGCCTCGCGCCCCACCAGAAAGCCTCCGAAGCAGCCGGTCCTCCAGCAGCTCACGAAGGTCTCGGCGGAGGTCTCGAGCACCGGCGACCGGGCGAAGGCCCCGGCGTTGTAGACCGCCGCCTCGATCCCGCCCAGATCGCCCTCCACCCGCTCGAACAGGCCGGCGACCGCGTCCTCGTCGGTGGCGTCGGCGGCATAGGCCCGGGCGGTCCCCCCGGCGCCCTCGATCTCCGCCGCCGCGGCGGCGGCGGTGGCCCGCGTCCGCGCGCACGCCGCCACGGGCATGCCGGCCGCGGCGAACCTCCGGGCGACCGCCGCCCCCAGTCCCGGACCGGCCCCGACGACGAGCGCGGCGCCCGCCCCGGCCATGCCTACTCGGCGGCCCGCGCGCGCGGCGCCGGGCTGCGGAAGAGGGACAGCAGGTGCCGCTCCTCCGCCTTCGCCGCCTCGACGTTCCGTTCCTTCACGTGCCCGTACCCCCGGATCCGCGACGGCAGGGCGGCGATCTCCGTCGCCAGCGCGTGGTTGTCGGCGTCGAGGCCGTCGACGAGCTCGCCGACCGCGGCCTCGTACTCCGCGACGAGCCCGCGCTCCATGCGGCGTTCCCGGCTGTACCCGAAGACGTCGAACGCGGTGCCGCGGAGCCCCTTGAGCCGGGCGAGGACGCGGAACGCGGTCAGGACCCAGGGGCCGAACTCGCGTTTCCGGAGCTCGCCGGTCCGCGGGTCGCGGCGCGCCAGGACGGGCGGCGCGAGATGGAACCCGAGTTTGAAGTCGCCCTCGAACCGGGCGTTCAGGTCCGACAGGAAGCTCCCGTCCGTGTACAGGCGGGCGACCTCGTACTCGTCCTTGCAGGCCAGCAGCTTGAAGTAGCCGCGGGCGACGGCCTCGGCGAGGCCGGTCCGTCCCCGGGCCTTCTCCCGCTCGGCGGCGGCGACGCGGTCGACGAGCGCGCGGTAGCGCCGCGCGTAGGCCGCGTCCTGGTAGGCGGCGAGCTCGGCCTCCCGGATCGCCACGACGTCCTCCAGGTCCCCGGCGACGGGCGGCGCGCCCTGGAACGCCGGCCGGGCCGCCGCCTCGACGCGGGCCGGGTCGTGGGCGGCGGCGCGCCCCCAGTTGAACGCCCGGACGTTGCCCGCCACCGCGACGCCGTTGATCTCGATGGCGCGCTCGATGGCCGCGGCCGAGACCGGGACGAGGCCCCGCTGGTAGGCGTAGCCGGTCAGGAACAGGTTGGTGGCGATGGCGTCCCCGAGCAGGGCGGTCGCCAGTCCCGTGGCGTCCACGAAGTCGGTCATGCCGTCGCCGGCGGTGGCGCGGATGACCCGGCTCAGGTGCTCCTCGTGGAAGTCGATGTCCGGGTCCAGGGTGAAGTGGGAGGTCGGCGTCATGCGGCTGTTGATCACCGCGCGCGTGGCCCCCTCGCGCACGCGCATCAGGGCTTCCGCGTCCGCCGCGACGGCCATGTCGCAGCCCAGGACGACGTCCGCGGCGCCGGTGCCCAGGCGCACGGCGTGGAGCGCGTCCCGGGTCTCGGCGATCCGCACGTGGGAGATCACGGCGCCGCCCTTCTGGGCGAGCCCCGTCATGTCGAGGATCGTGCAGTCCTTCCCCTCGAGGTGCGCCGCCATGCCGAGCAGCGCGCCGACCGTGACGACGCCCGTGCCGCCCACGCCCGTCACCACGATCCCGTAGGGCGCGTCGGCCCGGGGGAGCTCGGGCTCCGGCAGCCCCGCGCCGGCGTCCGCCGCGCCGGCGCCCGCATCGGGCCGCCGGACCCCGCCGCCGTGCACCGTCACGAAGCTCGGGCAGAACCCGTCGACGCAGGAATAGTCCTTGTTGCAGGACGACTGGTTGATCGTGCGCTTGCGGCCGAACTCGGTCTCCAGCGGCTCGATCGAAACGCAGTTCGCCGCCGCCGAACAGTCGCCGCACCCCTCGCAGACGCGATGGTTGACGAAGACCCGCTTGGCGGGGTCGGGGAAGAGCCCGCGCTTGCGGCGCCGGCGCTTCTCCGCCGCGCACGTCTGGTCGTGGATCAGCACCGTGACGCCGGGGGTGTCGCGCAGGCCCTCCTGGACCTCCATCAGCTCGTCCCGGTGGCGGACCGCGGTCCCCGGCGGGAAGACGGCGGCGGTCGGGTACTTGCCGGGCTCGTCCGACGTGACGGCGATCTTCGCGACGCCCTCCGCGTGCACCTGCCAGGCGATCTCGGGAACCGTCAACTGGCCCTCGATCGGCTGCCCGCCGGTCATGGCGACCGCGTCGTTGAAGAGGATCTTGTAGGTGATGTTCGTGCCGGCGGCGACGTTGGCCCGCACCGCCATCAGCCCCGAATGGTAGAACGTCCCGTCCCCCATGTTCTGGAACAGGTGCGGCGTGTCCGTGAAGGGCGCCAGGCCGATCCAGTTGGCGCCCTCGCCGCCCATCTGCGTGTAGGTGATGGTGTTGCGGTCCATGTACAGGGCCATCCAGTGGCAGCCGATCCCGCCGTTGGCCAGCGACCCGTCGGGCACCTTGGTGCCCGTGTTGTGGGGGCATCCCGAGCAGAAGTAGGGGGTGCGCCGGTCGCGGGGGTCCAGCGACGCGATGTCGGAGTCCTTGGAGTCCAGGAACGCGAGGTGTCCGGCGATCCGGTCCGTCGCGTGGAACGGGGCGATCCGCCCGGCGATCGCCCGGGCGACGAGGGACGCGCCCAGCTCCCCGGCGACGGGGACGAAGGGGGCCCCGGTCTCGTCGGCCTTGCCGACGATCCGGGGGCGCTCGCCGTCGGGCAGGTGGTAGAGCAGGTCCTTCAGCTGCTCCTCGACGATGCCCCGCTTCTCCTCGACGACGAGGATCTCGTCGAGGCCCCGGGCGAAGGCCGTCATCCCCTCCGGCTCCAGGGGCCAGACCATGCCGACCTTGTAGACCGCGATGCCGAGCTCGCGCGCGGCGGCGGCGTCGATCCCCAGGTCGTCCAGGGCCTGCCGCACGTCGAGGTAGGCCTTGCCCGCCGTGACGATGCCGAAGCGGCGCCGGGGTCCCGACAGCACGGCCCGGTTCAGGGAGTTGGCGCGGCAGAAGGCGAGGGCGGCGGGGACCTTGCGGTCGTGCAGCCGCCGCTCCTGCTCGAACCTGTCGTCGGGCCAGCGCAGGTTCAGCCCGTCCGCCGGCAGCGCCACGTCGTCGGGCGTGACGATGCGGGGCCGGTCCGGATCGATGTCCACGATGGCCGTGCTCTCGGCGTTGTCCGACAGCGTCTTGAACCCGACCCAGAGGCCGGAGAAGCGGGACAGGGCGAACCCGTACAGCCCGAATTCGATGAACTCCCCCACGCCCGCCGGGACCAGGACCGGCATCGAGGCGCCGATGAAGGTGTGCTCGGTCTGGTGGGGCGAGGTCGAGGACTTCGCCGCCGGGTCGTCCCCCGCGATCGCCAGGATGCCGCCGTGCCGGGCGGTCCCGTGCCCGTTGCCCTGCTTGAAGACGTCCCCCGAGCGGTCGACGCCGGGACCCTTGCCGTACCAGATGGCGAAGACGCCGTCGTACCTGCTGCCGGGGTAGAGGTGAAGCTGCTGCGACCCCCAGGCCGCGGTCAGCGCCAGGTCCTCGTTCACGCCGGGAACGAACTCGACGTGGTGCCGCTTCAGGTGTTCGCCGGCCTGCCAGAGCGCCTGGTCGTAGCCGCCCAGGGGCGAGCCCCGGTAGCCCGAGACGAAGCCCGCCGTGTCGAGCCCGGCCGCGAGGTCCCGCTCCCGCTGCAGCAGGGGCAGGCGGACGAGCGCCTGCATCCCGGTCATGAACGCGCGGCCGCGGGACGCCGTGTACTTGTCCTCCAGCGAGACGGCGGCGAGGCTCATGCGCGAATCTCCGGAATTCGACGACCGTCATAGAGGTAGCGCACCGGACGGGCGATGGCAACGGGACCGCGCACCGCCGCCGAGACGCCGTCCACCCCCACCCCGACCCTGTCCCCTGCCAGGATTCCTCCGCGAAACGCGGTTGGGGCGGCGCATCGGTCTCCGACACCCTCACCCTGTCCCTCTCCCGCAGAGCGGGAGAGGGGACCATTGGGGCGCGGCCGGGCCACTCGGGTCCCCTCTCCCTGGAAGGGGGAGGGACAGGGTGGGGGTGGACGGGCTACCAGCGCATCGTGAGGTTCAGGCCGAGGGCGTGGTCGGTGGCGCCGGAGGCGCGGTCGTCGCGGGTCCCGTCGAGGTCGAGGGAGACCGCCGCGCCCACGTCGAAGCGGGCGCCGAGGCGGTAGCTCGTCGATTCTCCCCGCGTCAGCCCCAGGCCCGCGTAGGGAGTCAGCAGTCCGCCGCGCCAGGGAGGCGCGGGAAACCCGTAGCCGAGCTCCGTGTCGAAACGCACCCGCGGCGTCGCGCCGGAGCCCGCGCCCGTCCCGTCCGCGACCCCGTGCCGCCACAGTTTCTCGACGCCGCTCGCCGACTCGCCCCACGACGGCGCCGCCTCGAACGACCAGCCGCGCCCGAACTCGTCCGGGACGAGTCGGAGCCAGCCGCTCGCGCCCCATTCGCGCAGGCCGTCGGCGTGCGCCACCAGGGCGCGGCCGAGCGCGCCGGCGGTCAGGCCCCGGGCCCGGTCCGCGTAGCCGAGCCCGCCGCCCAGTTCCAGCCCGAGGCCCGTCTCGCCGTCGCCGCCGTCCCAGCGCATCCCCGCCTCCAGCGACGGCGTCACCGAGCGGTTCGGGGCCAGGTCCATCGACTCCGCGCCCTTGAGCGCCAGGCGCAGGCCGTAGATCGAAACCGCCATGTCCGGGATCGTCGCGCCGTTGTCGTCGACGGCCAGCCGCCCCGCCGACGCCTGGGTCCTGACGGTGAGCGTCGCGTCGCCTCCGGCGAGGGGACCTTCCGCTTCCGCCAGCCGGGCGGTCCCGCCCGCGGCCGCCATCGCCTGCCGCGCGTCGCCCGTCTGCGTGCCCACGACGTCGTCTTCGAACTCGACCTCGCCCTCGCCGTAGCCGACGGTGGCCCACATCGAGCCGCCGGCAAGGCGCAGGCCCGCGTAGGGATAGACGCTGATCATCCGGACGTCCTGGGTCCCGGCGACTTCTTCGCCGCCGCCGTCCGGGCGGTAGACGTAGTCGAACGCGCCCTCCTCCCAGGAAAGGCCCAGCCCGGCCCGAAGGTTCGGCCCGACCCGCGCGTCGCTGCCCACGTGGAAGCCGAACAGGTCGCCGTCCCACGCGACCGGACCGTCGTCCGAAAGGCGCAGGTAGTCGCCCATGGCCCAGAACGCGGCCGCGCTTCCGCCGTCCCCGCCTCCGCCGTTCCCGTCCGCGCCGGAGAGGGACAGGGCGAAAGCGTCGTCCCGCAACGCTTCGCGCCAGGAGAACCCGTCCTCGCCGATCCTCTTGCCGTGCCTGACCAGCATGCCGGCGGCCGCCGCGGCCGCGCTGCTCCGCTCCCAGGGCCCCGGGCAGGATTTCCGACACCACCCGCGACACCACGTGGTCGATCTTGTGCTGCACGACCGCCCGCAGCATTTCCGGCATGATCGCCTCGTTCGCCCGCGCCAGCCGCTCCCGCGCCGCCGGCCCGAATCTGTCCTCCTCGGTCGCCGTCAGCGCGGCCACCGTCGCGCTCGCGCCCCCGCCGTAGCCGCCGCCGCTCGCGGTATGGGTGAAGACCGCCTCGCCCGCCTCCCGGTCGTCGTCCCGCGCCGCCGCGATCGTGACCGTCTGCGGAGCGTTCCAGTCCGTCGTCGTGAAGGTCAGGGTCCCCGGCGCCGCCGCGAGGTCGGCGTCGCCCCCCGCGTTCCTCGTCACCGTCACCGTCACCGGCCCCAGCGGCGCCGCCGCCAGCGCCACCGTGTAGGAGGCCGATCCGCCTTCGGGCACCGTCAGGTCCGACGCGGACAGCGTGAGCGCGCGGCCGGGGACGAGGGTTTCGTCGCCCTCTTCGTCCTCGTCGGTCCCCGGCTGTCCGGTCCCCGCCTGCGCGGGGGCGGCTTCGCTGTCCGTTTCCCTGGCCGTCAGCTGCGCGGTCGCGCCGGTGAAGATGCCGCCGCTGGCGGTGTGGGTGAACACCGCCTGTCCGTTGGCGTTGTCCTCGTCCGCCGCCGCCGAAATCGTCACGGTCTGCGCGTCGCTCCAGGTCCGTCGAGGTGAAGGTCAGCGTCTTCTTGATCCGCCGTCAGGTCGGCGTCGCCGGAGATCCGCTCGATGGTCACCGTCACGTCGACGGCCCGGCGCGCTGGCCAGCGCCACCGTGTAGGTTGCCGATTCGCCCTCCTTCACCGTCAGGGCCGACTTGGAGAGCGTCAGCGTGCGGCCGGCGGCGTCCTTGTCCGCGTCCTTGACGTTCAACTGGTGGTTCGCGATGTAGCCGGTGTCGATGGTGCCGCTGACCTCCAGCTTGAACGACCCGAGCGTGTCCTTCGGCGTCGCTGTCCTCGGCCGCCGACAGGACCATGTCCTGCGGCACGTCCCAGTTCAGGTTGGTGAAGGTCATCGTGTCCTGGACGCCGTCGCTGCCCGTGTCCATGTCCACGGTGATGGTGGGATGAGCGTGCGGAGGACTAAACGGCAGGTTGGACGGGTTGTTGATCCCGGTCACCGTCACCGTCACGGTCCCGTTCGGCCGGGAGGCCAGCCGCACCGGGACGGTGAGCGTCCCGCCCTCCGGCACCCAGGCCACGTCGGCGGGCAGGACATTGGTCGTGTTGTAGTTCGTCAGGCCCCGGAACGCCGCCAGGCCCTTGACGTCGTTGTCGGTCACGTTGACGCCGAACGACTTGCTCAGGCCGTCGTAGCCGTCGCCCGCGGCCGCGATCGTGAACGCGTCGGAGACGACGAGGTCGGCGCTGTCGTCGTCCTCGCCCGCGATCACCTCGATGGTGCCGTGCCCCTCCGGGTCGGCGGGCAGATACGACTTGGTCAGGGTGAACGTGTTCTGGTTGCCCGCCGTGTCCGGATCCGTGTCCACCGCCAGGGAAGGATCGGCGCCGGCCTTCTTCGTCACCGTCACCGTCACCGTCCCCGTCGGGTCCTTGAGCAGGCCCACCTTGAAGCTGGTGCTGCCCCCTCGCCCACGTTCACGCTGTCGGGTATCCCCTGAAACTTGCGGTCCTTGTCCGCCTCCATCAGCGTCAGCGCCGCCGTCACGTCGTCGTAGCCGCCGCCGTTGGCCGTGTGGGTGAGCGTCGCCGTGCCGTCGTCGTCGTCGTCGTCCGCGCCCGCCGACACGGCCCTCGTCTGCCATTCGTTCCAGTTCGTCGTCGTGAAGGTCATCGGCGTGCCGATGACGGGCACCAGGTTCTGGTCCCCGGTCCTCGCCACCGTCACCGTCACGTCGTCGCGTTCGGCTGGGTGTTGAGCTTGATCTAGTAGTACCCCCAGCCCACCTCCGGCACTCTCACGCCGCCCGCCGGCGAGATCGTCATCCCGAGCTCGTTCTCCGCCTCGACGGCGGTCAGCGCCGCGCCGACCCCGCCATACTGGCCGCCGCTGGCGGTGTGCGTGAACACCGCCACGCCGTTGTCGTTGTCCGTATCGTCCGCCGCCGACAGCGTCACCGTCTGCGCCGTGTTCCAGTCCGTCGTCGTGAAGGTCAGAGTCCCCGGGGCCGCCGTCAGATTCGTGTCGCCGCCGGACTTCCGCGCCACCGTCACCGTCACCGTCTCGGTCGGCTCGGCCCTTCAGCTTCACCGTGTAGGTCGCCGTGCCGCCCTCCGGCACCCTGACGCTCGACTCCGAGAGCACCAGCGCGACCTCGTCGTCCGCCTCCGTGGCCGTCAGCTCCTCGCTCACGCCGCCGTAGCCGGCGCCGCTCGCGGTGTGCACGAACACCGCCGTGCCGTGCAGGGCGTCCGTTGTCGTCCTTGGCCTGAAGGAACACGTACCGCGGCGTGTTCCAGGTCTGGGGCGAGAAGTACAGGCTCGCCCCGGTCTTCACCGACAGGTCGTCGTCCTGCTGGCCGGTCGACTTCCGCGCCACCGTCCACCAGCACGTTGCCGCTCGGCTCGGCCGCCAGCTTCACCGTGTAGGCCGCCGTGCCGCCCTCCGGCACCGTCACGCCCGCCTTCGAGAGCACGAGGCCGGCCGAAGCGTTCTGGGCATGAGCGGGAAAGGCGAGGAGAAGCGCCAGGGCCAGCGCCGGAAGGCCTGCCCCCCCCCGTACCTGTCTCAGTGCGGTCATCCGTTTCCTCCCGTCCGCGGACGAGCGAGGCGTCATGAAACAGTCACGTGAACAGCATACAACCGGCACGCGGTCCGGCGAAGCGCAAACCGGCGGCGCGCCCCGAAGACTCCCTCATGCCGTCCATGTCCCTCCCCCGCGGAGCGGGAGAGGGGACCCTCTCACCGGACGCGGGACGCGCGGCGGCCCGCGACGGACCGGGGGGTCCCCTCTCCCTGCACAGGGAGAGGGACAGGGTGAGGGTCGGGCCGAAGACTCCCTCATGCCGTCCACGGGCATTTGCCCCGCGGGGCGGCCCGGACCCTGTCCCTCCCCCGCACCCCCACCCTGAGCGGGAGAGGGGACCCTCTCACGGGCGTTTGCGGACGCGGGACGCGGCGCGTCCCGGAATGGCGGACCGCGCCACCGAGGGTCCCCTCTCCCTGCTCAGGGAGAGGGACAGGGTGAGGGTTCGAGACAAAGACTCCCTCATGCCGTCCACACCCCCACCCTGTCCCTCCCCCGCGGAGCGGGAGAGGGGACCCTCTCACGGAGGTTTGCGGACGCGGGACGCGGCGCGTCCCGGAATGGCGGACCGCGCCACCGAGGGTCCCCTCTCCCTGCACAGGGAGAGGGACAGGGTGAGGGTTCGAGACAAAGACTCCCTCATGCCGTCCACACCCCCACCCTGTCCCTCCCCCGCAAGAGCGGGAGAGGGGACCCTCTCACGGAGCGTTTGCGGACGCGGGACGCGGGGCGGCCCGGAACGGCGGACCGCGCCGCCGAGGGTCCCCTCTCCCTGCACAGGGAGAGGGACAGGGTGAGGGTCGAGCCGAAGACTCCCTCATGCCGTCCACCCCCACCCTGTCCCTCCCCCGCGGAGCGGGAGAGGGGACCCTCTCACGGAGGTTTGCGGACGCGGGACGCGGCGCGTTGCGGACGCGGGACGCGGGGCGGGCCCGGAACCCTGTCCGGACCGCGCCACCGGGGTCCCCTCTCCCTGCACAGGGAGAGGGACAGGGCGAGGGTGACGAACCCGGGCGCGTCCCGGGCGGCGTCGCGGCGGTTCCCATCGGCCGGGAACCGTTCTATGGTCCCGCCCTCCGCCGCGAGCCGGCACGCCAGCCTTCGGATACCGCCCGCGCATGACCATCCTGGTGACCGGTGCCGCCGGGTTCATCGGCCACGGCGTCGCGTCCGCGCTGCTCCGGCGCGGGGACCGGGTCGCCGGCATCGACAATCTCAACGACTACACCGACGTGGCGCTGAAGGAGGCGCGGCTGGCCGAACTGAAGCGGCACCGCGGTTTCAGGTTCGTCCGGGGCGACGTGAGCGACCCGTCCGCGCTGCGGGACGCCGCGGCCGGGTCCGGGCCGTTCAGGCGGATCGTCCACCTCGCGGCCCAGGCGGGGGTCCGGTACTCCCTCGAGAACCCCATGGCCTACGTGGAGAGCAACCTGGCCGGCCACGCCCGCGTTCTCGAGCTCTGCCGCCGGACGGAGGGCTTCGAGCACCTGGTCTACGCGAGCTCCAGCTCCGTCTACGGCGGCGGCTCCGACGCGCCGTTCTCCACGGACCGCCGGGTCGACCGGCCGATCTCGCTCTACGCCGCGACCAAGGCGGCCGGCGAGCTGATGAGCCACGCCTACAGCCACCTGTACGGCGTGCCGCAGACGGGCCTCCGGTACTTCACCGTCTACGGGCCGTGGGGCCGGCCCGACATGGCGCTGTACCTGTTCACGGACGCCATCCTGGACGGCCGCCCCATCCGCGTGTTCAACCGCGGCGACATGCGGCGGGACTTCACGTACATCGACGACGCCGTCGACGGAACCCTGCGCGCCCTGGACCGCCCCCCGTCCCCGCCGGACGGGGACCCGCCCCACAGGATCTTCAACCTGGGCAACAACCGGGCGGAACGGCTGCTCGACGTCATCGGCGTGCTGGAGGAGGCGCTGGGCAGGACGGCGGAGAAACGGCTCGAGCCCCTGCAGCCGGGGGACGTCCCGGAGACCTGCGCCGACATATCGCACGCGGCCCGGGAGCTCGGGTACGCGCCCGGAACCGCCGTCCGGGAGGGCGTTCCGCGGTTCGTGGACTGGTTCCGCGAGTATCACGGGCGCTGATGCCGCGTCCCGGCCCCGGCGAGTCGCGCAACCCCGCCGCCTCCGGCCTGGAGGCCGCGCGGAGGTTCGCCGACTCCATCCCCCACGGGCGGGAGCTCGGCATGCGCGTCGAGGCGGCGGCGCCGGGGCGGGTGCGGTTCGTGCTGTCCTACCAGGAGCGGTTGATCGGCAATCCGGACACGGGAGTCCTGCACGGCGGCGTCATCACCACGCTGATCGATACGGCGTCGGGATGCGCCGTGTTCTCGGCGCTGTCCGACCCTGTCCCCGTCGCCACGCTGGATCTGCGCATCGACTACCTCAAGCCGGCCACGCCCCGCGAGCCGCTCCGCGCCGACGCCCGCTGCTACCGCCTCACGCGCAACGTCGCCTTCACCCGGGCGCTCGCCTATCACGACGACCCGGACGACCCCGTGGCCAACGGCGCCGGCACGTTCATGGTGGGCTCCTCCGACGCCGCGTTCGGCCTCGGGGACCCGGCCCGCGAACCCCCGCCGTGACCCTGACCGAAACCATCGAGGCCGCCAGGTCCGCGGGCGATCCGGGCGCCCTCGCCAGGGCCATTCCCTACGCGGACTTCGTCGGGATCGGCGCCTACCTCGACGGCGGGGCGGTGGTCTGCACGCTGGCCGGCGACGGCCCGATCGTCGGCAACCCGGCCCTTCCCGCGATCCACGGCGGGGTGATCGGCGCGTTCCTCGAGCACGCGGCCCTGATGCAGTTGATGTGGGACCTGGCGCCGGGGCGGCTCCCCAAGACGATCAACGTGTCGGTCGACTACCTGCGCAGCGGCAGGCCGGAACCCACCTACGCCCGGGGCCTGACGACCCGCCAGGGACGCCGCGTGGCCAACGTCAGGGCCGAGGCCTGGCAGTCCGACCCGCGGCGGCCCATCGCGGTGGCGCGCGGGCACTTCCTCATCGCGGGGTGAGGGAGTCTTTAGACTCGAACCCTCACCCTGTCCCTCTCCCTGAGCAGGGAGAGGGGACCCCGGTGGGGCGGTCCGTCGTTCCGGCGCCGCCCCGCGTCCCGCATCCGCAAACGCCCGTGAGAGGGTCCCCTCTCCCGCTCTGCGGGGGAGGGACAGGGTGGGGGCGGGCGGGGTGAAGGAGTCTTTGACTGGAACCCTCACCCTGTCCCTCTCCCCAAGCAGGAACAGGAGGGCGCCGATGCGCTTGTTGCCGTCGGTGAAGGGGTGGTCCTTGACGACGAAGTAGAGCAGGTGGGCCGCCTTCTCCTCCCGGCTGCGGTAGAGCGGTTCGCCGAACATGGTCTGCTCGACGTTGCCGAGAATGGCCTCCCAGGGCGTCGTCGCGCAGGGCGCGGGTGGCCCAGATACGAAACTGCGTACCGCGCAGGGATTTCACCCGGTAGCCGACAGAGATGATCACGTCGAGGCTGTAGTGGTCCACCTCGCGCGATACCGTTCGCCCACCCTCGGATCGAACCTGTGCAAATTTTGCACAGGTTGTCTTCGGATCCAGTTCTCCCTCTCCGAAGACGTTGCGGATGTGTCGAGTCACGACGGAGCGATCCCGTCCGAACAGTTCCGCCATCTGCTGTCGGGTCAGCCACACCGTGTCCCGGTCGAAGCGCACGTCCACGCGCGCCTCGCCGTCCGGGGCCTCGTAAACGACGACCTCGCCGCCCGGGCCGATCCCCGGTGAATCGCCGCTCACCACTCGGCCTCGCAGCCGGTCGCGGCACCTTGGGCGGCGGTCTTATGTGGAGCTTCCGACAACGTGTTGCTTCGCATGCGAAGTTTCGCGCGGCCCCGGCGGCCCGGGATGTCGCCGCCGGAGCGACGGACCGTGCCGCCTGGTCCCCTCTCCCGCTTGCGGGGGAGGGACAGGGTGGGGGTGGACGGCGTGAAGGAGTCTTTGACTGGAACCCTCACCCTGTCCCTCTCCCTGAGCAGGGAGAGGGGACCTCGATGGCGCGATCGCCGCCAGGCTCTTGCACCACGGCTCGGGACAGGATCTGCACGGCCCCGGCGATCCGGGACGTCGCCGCCGGAGCGACGGACCGCGCCGCCCTGGTCCCCTCTCCCGCTTGCGGGGGAGGGACAGGGTGGGGGTGGACGGCGTGACGGAGTCTTTGACCGGAACCCTCACCCTGTCCCTCTCCCTGAGCAGGGAGAGGGGACCCAGGCGGCGGCGGCCGGGTACGGGACATCTGGTCACGGCGGCGGTCCGCCGCCATATTGGGTCCGGGCCCGGTCGAGCGGGGTGAACGTCATGCCGGAGACGGATTCGAACGCGGCGCCGTTGGGGGACCTGCCGGAGTGGGACCTGTCCGACCTCTATCCCGGGATCGAGAGCGAACGGCTCGCCGGGGACCTGCGCCGGCTGGAGGCGGACGCGCGGGACTTCGCCGGTCGTTTCAGGGGACGGGTGGCGGCGCTCGACGGCGCCGCCCTGGCGGAGGCCATCGCCGCCTACGAATCGTGCCGGGAGACCCTGGGGCGCATCGGGAGCTTCGCGGAACTGACCTACGCCGGGAACATGGAGGACCCGGACGCCGGGGCGTTCTTCCAGGATACCCGGGAGCGGCTCAACCTCGTCGAGACCGGCCTGCTGTTCTTCGCCCTCGAGCTCAACCTGATCGAGGACGACGCGCTCGCCGGGCTGTTCGCGGCGTCGGAGGACCTGGAACGGTACCGGCCCTGGCTCCGCGACCTCCGCGTCTTCCGGCCCTATCAGCTCTCCGACGAGCTGGAGCGGCTGCTGCACGAGAAGGACGTGGCCGGCCGCGCGGCCTGGGTGCGCCTCTTCGACCAGACCGTGGCGGGCCTGCGGTTCCGCATCGGCGGGGAGACCGTGTCCAGCGAGCGGGCCCTGCACCTCCTGTCGGACCCGGACGAACGCGTCCGGCGGGAGGCCGCGGGCGAGCTCGGCCGGGTGTTCGAGCGGAACGTGCGCACGTTCTCGCTCATCGTCAACACCCTGGCCAAGGACAAGGAGATCGAGGACAGGTGGCGCGGCTACCCGGAGCCCTCCCTGGCGCGCCATCTCCGCAACCAGGTGGAGCCCGAGGTCGTCGAGGCCCTGGCCGGCGCCGTCCGGGACGCCCGCCCCCGCCTGTCCCACCGCTACTACGCCTGGAAGGCCGCCCGGCTCGGCAAGGACCGGCTGGAGCACTGGGACCGGAACGCGCCGCTTCCCGGAGAGGACGGCCGCGCCGTCGGCTGGGACGCCGCCCGCGGCATCGTGCTGGACGCCTACGCCGCGTTCTCGCCGGAGATGGCCGGCATCGCCCGCCGGTTCTTCGAGAACGCCTGGATCGACGCGCCGGCGAGGCCCGGAAAGTCGCCGGGCGCGTTCTCCCACCCCACCGTGCCGTGCGTCCACCCCTACGTGCTGGTCAACTACCAGGGCCGGACGCGGGACGTCATGACGCTGGCGCACGAGCTGGGCCACGGGGTGCACCAGATGCTGGCCCGGGGCCAGGGGGCGCTGATGGCCGGCACGCCGCTCACCCTGGCGGAGACGGCCAGCGTGTTCGGCGAGCAACTGACGTTCCGCGCCCTGCTGGGCCGGGAGACCGACGCGGAGCGCCGGCGCGCCATGCTGGCGTCCAAGGTCGAGGACATGCTCGACACGGTAGTCCGGCAGATCGCCTTCCACGAGTTCGAGACCCGCGTCCACCGGGAGCGCCGCGGCGGCGAACTGACGTCCGGCCGCCTGAGCGAGATCTGGCTGGACGTCCAGTCGGAGAGCCTGGGGCCCGCGTTCCGTCTCGGCGAGGACTACGGCGCCTACTGGTGCTACATCCCGCATTTCCTCCATGCTCCGTTCTACGTCTACGCCTACGCGTTCGGGGACTGCCTGGTGAATTCCCTGTACGCGGTCTATCTGGAGACGCCCGGGGGATTTCAGGAGAGGTATCTCGACATGCTTCGCGCCGGCGGCACGCTGCGCCACGAGGAGCTCCTGGCGCCGTTCGGACTCGACGCCTCCGACCCCGGGTTCTGGGACAGGGGGCTGTCGGTCGTCTCGGACTTCATCGACGAACTCGAAGCGCTCTGAATCGCATGTCCCGCGGCGACGAAGGGGATTCCCTCACCGGGCGCGTGAAGCGCTACGCCCGGGTGTCGAGCACCGTCGGGGGCCTGGCGGCGCGGCTGGCGGGAGAGCGGGTCTTCGGCCTGCCCCTCGACCGCACCGGGCACGCGGCCGAGCTGAGGCGGGCGCTGGGCGGCCTGAAGGGGCCGCTCATGAAGGTGGCGCAGTTGATGTCGACGATTCCGGAGGCGCTGCCGAAGGAGTACGTCGCCGAGCTCGCGCAGCTCCAGTCCAACGCGCCGCCGATGGGATGGCCCTTCGTGCGCCGGAGGATGGCGACGGAGCTGGGAGCCGGCTGGCAGTCCGAATTCAGGTCCTTCGGCCGCGAGGCCGCCGCGGCCGCGTCGCTGGGGCAGGTCCACCGGGCCGTGTCCCGCGAGGGCCGGGAGCTCGCCTGCAAGCTCCAGTACCCGGACATGACCTCGGTCGTCGAGGCCGACCTGAGGCAGTTGAAGCTCGCGTTCGCCATCTACGGCCGCTACGACCCCAGCGTCGACACCAGCGAGATCCACGAGGAGATCGCGCAGCGCCTGCGCGAGGAGCTCGACTACGGGCTGGAGGCCCGGCACGTCCGGCTCTACGCCGAGCTGCTGAAGGGCGAGGCGGACGTCCACGTGCCCGACGTCGTGCCCGAGCTGTCGACCGGACGGCTCCTGACCATGAGCTGGCTGGAGGGGCGGCGCCTGCTCGACTTCGCCGACGCGCCGCTCGAGGTGCGCAACAAGCTCGCCCTGGCGCTGTTCCGGGCCTGGTACGTCCCCTTCTACGACGGCGGCGTCATTCACGCCGACCCGCACCTGGGCAACTACACGGTGGCCGGAGACCTGTCCCTCAACCTCCTCGATTTCGGCTGCGTCCGCATCTTCAGGCCGAGCCTCGTGCGGGGCGTCATCGACCTCTACTGGGCCCTCGCGAACGACGACCACGACCTCGCGGTGCGGGCCTACGAGACCTGGGGGTTCGAGAACCTCTCGGACGAGATCATCGACACCCTGAACCTGTGGGCCGCCTTCGTGTACGCGCCGCTGCTCGAGAACCGCCCGCGGCGCATCCAGGAGTTCGAGTCGAGCGGCGTGTACGGCCACGAGGTCGCGGCGAAGGTGCACCGGCGCCTCCGGGAGCAGGGGGGCGTGCGGCCGCCGCGGGAGTTCGTGTTCATGGACCGCGCCGCCATCGGCCTGGGCGGCGTGTTCCTCCGCCTCGACGCCGAGATCAACTGGTTCGAGGTCTTCCACGACCTCATCCGGGACTTCGACGAGGCCCGGCTGGAGCGCCGCCAGGCGCGCCTGCTCGAGCAGACCGGCGTGCCGCTCCCCGAGTGACCGGCCGCGCCCCGAGGGTCCCCTCTCCCGCGTGCGGGAGAGGGGCAGGGCGAGGGTGTCGAAGAACGATGCGCCGTCCGCCTTCCCGGCGGCCGTGGGTGAGCGGCCCGCCATGGCGACCGCCCATGAGTCGGACGGATGCCCGACGAACCGGGGGCGCCTCACCGTCCGGCGGTGCGTGTTTCACGCACTATATACATGATACATGTGCGCGAAGACTTCCTTGGCGCCGCTCATGATGCCGTCCAGGGATCTACGACCGCGATGCCGATGTCCCCGAAATCCCGGACGTTGCGCGTCACCACCGCCATCCCGCGGCACCGCGCGATCGCGGCGATCCGGCAGTCCGCCGGGGCGATGGGGCGTCCGGCGGAACGCCGGCCCGCCGCGATGTCCGCGTAGTCTCGCGCCGCAGCGCTGTCGAACGGCAGAATCCGTTCCGCGAAGCCGGTGGCGAGCCATCGGAGCATGACGGTCTCGAGTTCGTTTCGCCGTCTGCCCGCCGGCACGATCGCCACGCCGTAGAGCAGTTCGGCCTCGCTGACCGCCGTCAGGTACAACTTCTCCGCGTCCCGACCGGAAATCCAGGCCGCGACGGCGGGAGCCGGTGAAGGCCGCATCAGTTCGGACGCGACATTCGTGTCTATGACATACATCCCGGGCGACTCAGGAGAAGTCCGGAGGCTCGCGCATCGCGACCCGCGTGGGAAGCTCCAGCTCGACGCCGCCCAACGGCGCGAAGCATTCCCGGGTGAACTTCGCGAGGTCCCGGGGCGCGGCCCGCCCGTCGTTCACCGCATCGCGCAGGATGGTGCGCACCTCTTCCTCCATCGAGCGATGGTGTTCCGCGGCCCGTACACGCAGCCGCGTCTTCACGTCGTCATCGAGATTGCGGATCGTGATGCTCGCCATGCCCGTGTCCCCCGCCGCTCCGACGAAGCGAATCCTATGCGGCGATTGCGACGCAATCAACCTGCGGGCCGGGCCGCTCGGGTCCCCTCTCCCTGCACAGGGAGAGGGTCAGGGTGAGGGTTCGAGTCAAAGACTCCTTCACACCGTCCACCCCCACCCTGTCCCTCCCCCGCAAGCGGGAGAGGGGACCAAGCGGCACGGGCCGTCGCCCCGGCAGCGACATCCCGGATCGCCGGGTACGGCCGTGCGGATCGTGTCCCGAGCCGTGGTGCAAGGGCCTGGCGGCGGTCGCGCCATCGAGGTCCCCTCTCCCTGCACAGGGAGAGGGACAGGGTGAGGGTTCGAGTCAAAGACTCCTTCACGCCGTCCACCCCCACCCTGTCCCTCCCCCGCAAGCGGGAGAGGGGACCAGGCGGCACGGGCCGTCGTTCCGGCAACGACATCGCCGGGCCGCCGGGGCCGTGCAGATCCTGTCCCGAGCCGTGGTGCAAGGGCCTGGCGGCGATCGCGCCATCGGGGTCCCCTCTCCCTGCACAGGGAGAGGGTCAGGGTGAGGGTCGAGACAAAGACTCCTTCACGCCGTTCACCCCCACCCCGGCCCTCCCCCGCGAGCGGGGGAGGGAGACCGGGTGGCCCGGCCTCCCCCTGTCGGGAGGGCGGCGATGTTGATCGCCGTCCGTCGTTTGATATAGTGCGGCGCGTTCACGGCTCAGCACTCAGGGAGCGATCCTCCGATGGCCGACGGCGACATGGACATTGCCGAAAAACAGGAAACCTGGAGCGAGTTCTGCCGGCTCACGTTGTGGAGCTGCATCGGGGTCGCCGTGCTGCTGATCGTCCTGGCGGCCACCCTCGTCTGGTAGGTTCGACCGGTTGCCGTCCTCCCGCCCCGCCCGCTCCCGCGATCCGGGTGACGCATGAAGGTCGCCGTTCCCAGGGAGCGGCGGGACCACGAGCGCCGCGTCGCGGCGACTCCCGACACGGCCAGGAAGTTCTCGGACCTCGGCGCGCGCGTCGTCGTCGAGCGCGACGCCGGATCGCAATCGAACTTCGCGGACGGGCTCTACCGGGAGGCGGGCGCGGAGATCGCCGACACGGAGGCCGAGACGCTGGACGGCGCCGACGTGGTCCTGAAGGTCCAGGGCCCCATGACGAACGGCGAGGGCGACACGGACGAGCTCGGCATGATCCGGGAAGGCGCGGTTCTCGTCGGCCTTCTCGCGCCCTTCGACCGGCGGTCGCACGTCGACAGGTACGCCGAGCGCGGCATCGCGGCCTTCGCCATGGAGCTGATGCCGCGGGTCACGAGGGCGCAGGGCATGGACGCGCTGTCCTCGCAGTCCAACCTCGCGGGCTACCGGGCCGTCCTCGACGCCGCCGCGGAGTTCCACCGGGCGCTGCCGATGATGATGACCGCGGCGGGGACCGTGGCGCCGGCCAGGGTCTTCGTCCTGGGGGCCGGGGTCGCCGGGCTCCAGGCCATCGCCACGGCGCGCCGGCTGGGCGCGATCGTCTCGGCGACCGACGTGCGGCCGGCCGCCAAGGAGCAGGTGGAATCCCTCGGCGCCACCTTCGTGACGGTCGAGGACGGGGAGTCCGCCTCGGCGGAAACGGAAGGCGGCTACGCGCGGGAAATGAGCGGGGACTACAAGCGCCGGCAGGCGGACCTCGTCCGGACCCACCTCGCGCGCCAGGACATCGTCGTCACGACGGCGCTCGTCCCCGGACGCCCGGCGCCGACGCTCATCGACGACGACATGGTGCACGGCATGAGCCCGGGGTCCGTGATCGTCGATCTGGCGGTGGAGGCGGGGGGCAACTGCACCCTGTCCCGGCCGGGCGAGATCGTGCGGGCGAACGGCGTGAAGATCGTCGGCTTCCGCAACGTGCCGAGCCGCGTCGCCGGGGACGCCTCGGCGCTGTATGCGCGGAACCTGTTCAATTTCCTCTCGCCGCTGATCGACGCCGGGGGCCGCGCCCTGAAGATCGACTGGGACGACGAGATCGTCGCCGGCACCGCCCTGACCCGCGGCGGCGCCGTGGTTCACCCGCTTCTCGCGGACGGGGGCGAATGAACATGGAAGCGGTCGACCCGTTCGTCTTCCAGCTCACCATCTTCGTCCTGGCGATATTCGTCGGCTACTACGTCGTGTGGAGCGTGACTCCCGCGCTGCACACGCCGCTGATGTCGGTGACCAACGCGGTGTCCAGCGTCATCATCGTGGGCGCGCTGATCGCCGCCGGACCCGAGGAGCCGAGCACGGCCAAGATCCTCGGGTTCGTCGCCATGACGCTCGCGGCCGTCAACATCTTCGGCGGCTTCACCGTCACGCAGCGCATGCTGCGCATGTTCCGAAGAAAGAAATAGGCGATGGCCGTCTCGGACAACCTGACGGCGATCGCCTATCTCGCCGCCTCGGTCCTGTTCATCCTCGCCCTGCGCGGCCTGTCGTCGCCAGAGACGGCGCGGGCCGGGAACCTCTACGGCATCGCCGGAATGGCCATCGCCATCGCGACCACGGCGATCGATCCCGAGGTCGTGTCCTACGGCTGGATCCTCGCGGCGTTCCTGATCGGCGGCCTGATCGGCACGACCGTGGCCCTGAAGATCCGCATGGCGGCGATGCCCCAGCTGGTCGCCGCGTTCCACAGCCTCGTCGGCATGGCGGCGGTCCTCGTCGCCGGCGCCGCCCTGGACAATCCGCAGGCGTACGGCATCACCGGCGCGACGGGCGCCATCCTCCTGCCGAGCCGCATCGAGATGGGACTGGGCGCGGCCATCGGCGCGATCACGTTCTCGGGGTCGGTCGTCGCCTTCGCCAAGCTCCAGGGGCTGGTCTCGGGGAACCCGGTCGTGTTCCCCGGACAGCACTGGCTCAACCTGCTGCTCGGGCTCTCCGCCGTCGCGCTGCTCGCGTACTTCGCGCTGGAGCAGTCGCCCGAGCTGTTCTGGGCCATGACCGCCCTCAGCTTCCTGATCGGGATCCTGATCATCGTCCCGATCGGCGGCGCCGACATGCCGGTCGTCATCTCGATGCTGAACTCGTACTCCGGCTGGGCGGCGGCGGGCATCGGGTTCACGCTGCACAACTCGGCGCTGATCGTGACGGGCGCGCTCGTCGGCTCTTCCGGCGCCATCCTCAGCTACATCATGTGCCGGGCCATGAACCGTTCGTTCTTCAGCGTGATCCTCGGCGGATTCGGCGGAGAGGCGGCGGTCCGGGACACCGGCGCCGGCGACAGGGCCGCCAAGCCGGGAAGCGCCGAGGACGCCGCCTTCATCATGAAGAACGCCGGTTCCGTGATCATCGTGCCGGGCTACGGGATGGCCGTCGCGCAGGCGCAGCACGCCCTTCGGGAAATGGCCGGCAAGCTGAAGGAGGAGGGCGTGCGCGTCCGCTACGCCATCCATCCCGTGGCCGGCCGCATGCCGGGACACATGAACGTGCTGCTGGCGGAGGCCAACGTCCCCTACGACGAAGTGGCCGAGCTGGAAGAGATCAACTCGGATTTCGCGGGCACCGACGTGGCCTTCGTCATCGGCGCCAACGACGTCACCAACCCGGCGGCCCGGGACGACCCGGGCAGCCCCATCTACGGCATGCCCATCCTGGACGTGGACAAGGCGGGGACCGTGCTGTTCGTGAAGCGGTCGCTGTCGCCGGGATACGCGGGAATCGACAACGCCCTCTTCTACCGGGACGGCACCATGATGCTGTTCGCCGACGCGAAACAGCTCACCGAAGACGTGGTGAAGGCGCTGTAGGCCGGCGCGTCAGGCGGTCCCTTCGCGCTGGGCTCTCTTGCGGGCGAGCTTGCGGGCGCGCCGGATCGCCTCGGCCTTTTCGCGGGCCCGCTTCTCCGACGGCTTCTCGTAGTAGTTCCGGAGCTTCATCTCGCGGAAGACCCCTTCGCGCTGCATCTTCTTCTTCAGGGCGCGCAGGGCCTGATCGACATTGTTGTCTCTGACGACGACTTGAACCAGCGTTCCGTCCTCCGTTTGTCCGCCGCGCCGTTTAACACGCGCGGAAGCGCCTGTCCACCGCCGCGCGGCGGCGGCCTTTACCTCGTCCGCGCGGCCCCACATATTAGGCCCATGGCCATACTCAAGATCGCGCGCATGGGGCATCCGGCGCTGACGGGCCGGGCCGGGGACGTCGCCGACCCCGGCGCGCCGGAGCTCCGCGCCCTCGTCCGCGACATGATCGAGACCATGGAGGACGCCCGGGGTCTCGGCCTGGCGGCGCCGCAGGTCCACGTGGCGAAGCGCGTCGTCGTGTTCCACGCGCCGGCCGGCGGGGCCGGCGGCGAAGCGGTGGAGCCGGAACCGACCGTCCTCTTCAACCCCGTGATCGAGCCGCTCTCGGACGAGGTGGCCTACGGGTGGGAGGGCTGCCTGTCGGTTCCCGGACTGCGGGGAGAGGTCCCCCGCCACGCCTCCGTACGCTATCGCGGCCTGGCGCCGGACGGCCGGACGGTCGACCGCGCGGTCCGCGGCCTGCACGCCCGGGTGGTGCAGCACGAGTGCGACCACCTCGACGGCATCCTGTACCCCATGCGCATGACCGACCTTTCGAAACTGGTATTCGAGTCGGAGTTCCATCGCGCGGCGGGGGAGGCCGGCCGCGCCGAAGGGGAGGCGGCCGATGGCTGAGCGCCGGGACGCGCTGCGCCGGCGCTGCCTGCCCGTCCTCCTGCGGCACGTGACCTTCGACGGCTGGAGCCGGCGGGCGCTCAGGCACGCGGCGCGGGATCTGGGCGAGGACTTCGAGCCGGTCCGGCGGGCGTTTCCGGGAGGCCCCGCCGGCATGGTCGGCGCGTTCGCCGCGGCCGCCGACGAAGACATGGCCGCGGCGCTGGCGAAGCGGGACCTCGGGGCGCTCAAGGTCCGGGAGCGGATCGCGCTCGCGGTCCGCCTCAGGATCGAGGCCGTGGCGCCGCACCGCGAGGCGGTCCGCCGGGCCGCCGCCGTGCACGCCCTTCCGTTCAACGCGCCCCGCGCCCTTCGCGCCCTCTACGGAACGGTCGACGCCATGTGGACGGGGATCGGCGATACGTCGACCGACTTCAACTTCTACACGAAGCGGGCCCTGCTCGCGGGGGTCTACGCGTCCACGCTGCTCTACTGGCTGGACGACCGCTCGGACGGCTTCGCCGACACGTGGGCGTTCCTGGACCGCCGCATCGCGGACGTCATGCGGATACAGAAGGCGCGCGGGCGCGTCGAGGGAACGGCGGAGCGGCTGGCCGGGCTCGCGGCGCGCGGCGCGCGGCTCTCGCCCCTGCGCCGCCGTCCGGCCTCCCGCCGCGAACCCCTCTAGTCGGCGGGAAGCTCCGCCGACGCCGCCGATTGTTCGGCGCGGAAGTCGTCCAGGGCCCGGGCGACCGTCTCGTCGCCGAGGGCGAGGATCGCGGCGGCCAGCAACGCCGCGTTCACCGCGCCCGCGCGCCCGATCGCCAGCGTGCCGACGGGGACGCCCGCCGGCATCTGCGCCATCGACAGCAGGCTGTCGAGACCGTTGACCTTGCTTTCCATGGGCACGCCGAGAACCGGCAGCGGCGTCTTCGCGGCGATCACGCCCGGCAGCGCGGCCGCCATGCCCGCGCCCCCGATGACGACCTTGAGGCCCCGACGCCTGGCCGTCGCGCAGTAGTCGTCGAGCCGGTCCGGGTTCCGGTGCGCCGAGATCACCCGGGCCTCGTGGGGGATGCCGAGCTTCTCCAGCGTGTCGGCGGCGTTCTTCATCGTCGCCCAGTCGGACCGGCTGCCCATCAGGATGCCGACCACCGGATCGCCTTGCGCCATTCGTCCCTCCCCGCCCCTTCATCGCTCCCCGCGCCGCGCGCGCGGACTCTAGCCGGGCGGCCCGGAACCGCGCAAGAACGCGATGCCGTCGGGGGACGGCGTTCAGGCGATGATGTCGGGCACCAGGGCGCTTTCGAGGCGCGCGATGTCGTCCTTGAGCGCCAGCTTCCGCTTCTTCAGCCTCTGCAGCTGGAGCTGGTCGCGGCTTCCCGCCTCGACGAGGGCCGCGATGCTGTCGTCGAGGTCGCGGTGCGCGGTCCGCAGGTCTTCCAGCTTGTGGCGGAGTTCGGCGAGGTCCCGGCCGTCCATTCCCGCTCCATCGGACCAGGAGGCGTCGTTCCGCGCTAGAATAGCAGAAATCGGCGTTCGGCGGCGGTCCCCGGGGACCGGCGCGGGACGGAAGGGCCGGAGGTGGCGTTGTCGTTTCCGCACAGCCCGTTCTGGGACTTCTCCATACGGACCTACGCGAAGGCGGGCGTCGCCGAGGCGTGTCTCGCGCTCCAGGAGCGCCACGGCGCCGACGTGAACGTCCTGCTCTTCTGCCTGTGGGCCGCCGGGCGCGGGGACGGGCGCCTCACGCGGGCCCGCCTCGCGGAGCTCCTGGAGGGCATAGCCCCGTGGCGCGAACGGGTGGTCCTGCCGCTCCGCCGACTGCGCGACGGGCTGAAGGAGTGGACGCCGCCGGTATCCGGGGACCATGCCGAGCTCGTGCGCGCGACCGTCAAGCGGGCGGAGCTCGACGCCGAGCACGCCGAACAGCTGTTTCTGGCGGACGGCGTTCCCGCCGCCGGCGGCCCCGACGTTTCGCCGGAGGCCGCGGCCATGGACGCCGCCGAGAACCTGGCCCAGTACCTGTCCCTCCTCAAGGCCGGGCCGGCGGAGGAGGAGCGGGCCTGGGCCGCGACGCTGCTCGCGGCCGCCTACCCCGACGTGCCCGCGGACAAGATCGCGGTCCTGTCCCGCTTCGCCACCTGACCGTTCCAAAGCCGGCCCGGCCTGTGCTTAAATGACGGCGCCCGGTCGCGCCAGGAGGGCCTGCCCCATGAACGTCGAAGAACGCGTGGAGTCGCTGCGGCAAAAGCACCGCGACCTCGAGGACGCCATCGAGGAAGAGAACCGGCGGCCCATGCCCGACTCGGCGGTGTTGTCGGATCTCAAGCGCCAGAAGCTCCGCGTCAAGGACGAGATCGCGCGGCTCGACGCGGAGCGCTGAGGACTCCCGCCCCGCGCCGCCGCCACGTCCGGGCTAAACGGACTCCGCGTCCGCGCGGAGGACGAACTTCTGGATCTTTCCGGTCGAGGTCTTCGGCAGCTCCCCGAAGACCACGTGCCGCGGGCACTTGAAGTGGGCGAGGCGCTCCCGGCAGAAGGCGATGATGTCGTCCTCGGTGACCGTGTCCCGGCCCTCCTTGAGCTCGACGAAGGCGCAGGGCGTCTCCCCCCACTTGTCGTCGGGCTTCGCCACGACGGCGACGTTCAGGACCGCGGGGTGGCGGAAGATCGCGTCCTCGACCTCGATGGACGAGATGTTCTCGCCGCCGGAGATGATGATGTCCTTCGAGCGGTCCTTGAGCTGGATGTAGCCGTCCGGGTGCCGCACGCCGAGGTCGCCCGAACGGAACCAGCCGCCGGCCAGGGCCTCTCCGGTGGCCGCCGGGTTCTTGAGGTACCCCTTCATGACGACGTTCCCCCGGAACATCACCTCGCCCATGGTCTCGCCGTCGGCGGGAACCTCGGTCATGGTCCCGGGGTCCATGACGGCGAGGTCCTGGAGCACGGGGTAGCGCACCCCCTGGCGCGACTTGCGCCCGGCCTGCTCGGCGGCGCCGAGGGCGTTCCACTCCTCGTGCCAGTCGCAGACGACGGCCGGGCCGTAGGTCTCGGTCAGGCCGTAGACGTGCGTCACGTCGAAGCCGATCTTCTCCATGGCCTCCAGAAGCGCCGCCGGAGGCGGCGCGCCGGCCGTCATCATGCTGACCTCGTGGTCGAACGGCCGGCGCTCGTGGTCGGCGGCGTTGACGATGAAGTTCATCACGATGGGCGCGCCGCAGAGGTGGGTCACGCCGTGGTCGGCGATCGCGGCGTAGATGTCTGCGGCCGCGACCCGGCGGGAACAGACGCTGGTGCCGGCCATGGCCGCGAGGGTCCAGGGGAAGCACCAGCCGTTGCAGTGGAACATCGGCAGCGTCCACAGGTACACCGGATGGCGCGGCATGGACCAGGCCAGGACGTTCCCCAGGGCGTTCAGGTAGGCGCCCCGGTGATGGTAGACCACGCCCTTGGGGTTGCCCGTCGTGCCGGACGTGTAGTTGAGGCAGATCGCCTGCCACTCGTCCGCGGGCGGCCGCCAGCCGAAGTCCTCGTCCCCCGACTCGAGCAGCGCCTCGTAGTCGATGTCGCCCAGCCGCTTCCCGGCGCGGTCCGCCCGCGCGTCGGCGATGTCGACGACGACGGGGCGGGCGGAGGTCCTGGCGAGCGCCCGCTCGACGGTGTCCGAGAACTCCGTGTCGGCGATCAGAACCCTGGCCTCGCCGTGGTCGAGGATGAAGGCGATGGCGTCGGCGTCCAGGCGCACGTTGAGGGCGTTGAGGACCGCGCCCGCGGCCGGCACGCCGAAGTGGCATTCGTAGAGCTCCGGCGTGTTGGCGCCCATGACGGCGACGGTGTCGCCGCGGCCGATCCCCCGCCTCGACAGCGCGGAGGCGAGCCGGCGGCAGCGCGCGAAGGTTTCCGCCCACGTGCGGCGCGCGCCGCCGTGGACGATGGCGGTCCGGTCCGGGTAGACGGCCGCGGTGCGCTCGATGAAGCTCAGCGGCGACAGCGCCTGGTGGTTGGCGGGCGACCGGTCCAGGCCGGACTCGTAGATCGGTTTCGCGGTCATGGTTCCGTTCTCCGCATCGGTCTCGGACGCCCGGCCGATTCAATGCCGCAAGACCGGGCCGCCGTAAAGCGGCTTCGCGGCGCCGGAGACCGCCGCGCCGGCCAGGGGAAGGGAACCCAAGCGGCGCTGCCGCGCCCGAGGGTCCCCTCTCCCGCGTGCGGGAGAGGGACAGGGTGAGGGTGCCGGAAACCGACGCGCCGGGGCCAGCCCGTCCGCCCCGCCCGCATTCCGCGGAGCAATCCTCGGCGCGGGAGTTCTTCCTCGATGCGCCCGGCGAGCCGCCGCGCCTTCGGGCTCTCCATGTCGCGCAGGACGCCGGCGACGGCGGGCGCGAGATCGGGACGGGGCCGGGCGCACCGGCCGAGCTCGCGGAGCAGCGGCTTCCTCGCCTCGGCGTCGGCGCGGCCGCGTTCGTCGAACAGATCCGGCTGACGGCCCCCGGCCGTCCGGTCGGCGGGTTCCCGGTCGGGCATCGACGGGATCATATCCGCGGGCCGCGCGCCGCGACATGCCCCGCCGCCTCTCGACTCCGCGGGATCGAACGCGCATCCTGCGACTCCGCGCGCGACCGTCCGGGGCAGGAGAGGGCCAGCGATGACCAGCAGGTACGACGAAGTTTACGCCGCATGGCGGTCCGATCCCGAGAGGTTCTGGGCCGAGGCGGCGGAGGCCGTGCATTGGTACAGAAAGTGGGACACCGTCCTCGATTCCTCGAACGCGCCCTTCTACCGCTGGTTCGTCGGGGGCGAGACCAACACCTGCTACAACTGCGTCGACCGCCACGTGGAGCAGGGGCGCGGCGACCGGCCGGCGCTCATCTACGACAGCCCCGTCACCGGCTCCAAGAGGGTTTTCACGTACGCCGAGCTCCGGGACGAGGTCTCCCGCTTCGCCGGCGTTCTCCGCCGGCACGGGATCGAACGGGGCGATCGCGTCATCGTCTACATGTCCATGGTGCCCGAGGCCGCCGTCGCCATGCTGGCGTGCGCGCGCATCGGCGCCGTGCACTCCGTCGTGTTCGGAGGCTTCGCCGCGAACGAGCTGGCGACGCGGATCGACGACGCCAAGCCGAAGATGATCGTCGCCACGAGCTGCGGCATCGAGCCCGGCCGGATCGTCGAGTACAAGCCCATGGTCGACGAAGCCATCCGGATGGCGCGGCACAAGCCCGACACCTGCATCGTCCTGCAGCGCGAGCAGCACCGGGCGAGCCTCGTTCCGGGGCGCGACGTCGACTGGAGCGAGGCCATGGACGAAGCGGAACCGGCGGATTGCGTGCCGGTCCTGGCGACCGATCCCCTGTACATCCTCTACACGTCGGGCACGACCGGCGTGCCCAAGGGGGTGGTGCGCGACAACGGCGGGCACCTCGTGGCGATGGCCTGGAGCATGCCCAACGTCTACGGGGTCGCGCCCGGCGAGGTGTACTGGGCGGCCTCCGACCTGGGCTGGGCGGTCGGCCACTCGTACATCGTCTACGCGCCGCTGACCCACGGCTGCGCGTCCATCCTCTTCGAGGGGAAGCCCGTGGGCACGCCCGACGCGGGCGTCTTCTGGCGCATCATCGCCGAGCACAAGTGTTCGGTGCTGTTCACGGCGCCGACGGCGTTCCGGGCGATCAAGCGCGACGATCCGGACGGCAAGCTGATCGGCGAGCACGATCTCGGCGGGTTCCGGACGCTGTTCCTGGCCGGGGAGAGATCCGATCCCGACACCCTGGAATGGGCCGAGAGCCGGCTCGGCGTCCCCGTCGTCGACCACTGGTGGCAGACGGAGACCGGCTGGACGATCGGCGGGAACTACGCGGGTCTCGGCCTGCTGCCGGTGAAGCACGGCTCGGCGTCGAAACCGGCGCCCGGCTACGACGTGCGCGTCGTGGACGGCGAGGCCAGGGAGGTCGCGGCCGGCGAGACCGGCGCGATCGTCATCAGGCTGCCCATGCCGCCCGGCTGCCTGCCGACCCTCTGGAACAACGACGAGGGATACCTGTCGTCCTATCTCGAGGACTTTCCCGGCTACTACAAGACGGGGGACGCGGGCTACAAGGACGAGGACGGCTACCTCTACATCATGAGCCGCACGGACGACATCATCAACGTGGCCGGCCACCGCCTGTCCACGGGCGGCATGGAGGAAGTGCTGGCGAGCCACCGGGACGTGGCCGAGTGCGCGGTGATCGGCGTCCGCGACGCGCTCAAGGGCCAGGTCCCCGTCGGCCTCGTCGTGCTGAAGGCGGGCATCAACCGGCCGCACGACGAGATCGTCGTCGAGATCGTCCGACTGGTGCGCGACCGTATCGGGCCGGTGGCGTCGTTCAAGGAAGCCACCGTCGTCGAACGCCTGCCCAAGACGCGGTCGGGCAAGATCCTCCGCGGAACCATGCGCCGGATCGCCGACGGCGAAGACTACGGGATGCCGGCGACGATCGACGATCCCGCCATTCTCGGCGAGATCGAGGACGCGCTGCGGGGAATGGGATACGGCCGGCGCGGGGCGCCGTCCTGACGCGGGAGGCGGTGCGCGAGCCCCGAGCCGGAGGAAAGGAAACGCGATGCGACTGGAAGGAAAACGGGCGCTGATCACCGGAGGCGGGCGGGGCATCGGCCTCGCCGTCGCCCGACGGTTCGTGGCCGAAGGCGCGGCCGTCGTGCTCGGGGACATTCTCGCCGACGAAGGGCAGGCCGCCGCCCGGGAGCTCGCGGAGTCCGGCGGCGAGGCCTCCTTCGTCGCGTGCGACGTCACCGACGCGGGCCAGGTCGAGAACTTCGTCGCCGCGGGCGTGGACGCCATGGGCGGCGTCGACGTCCTGTTCAACAACGCGGGCGTCATCGGCCCCGGCACGGCCTTCCTCGAGACGACCGAGGAGGAGTTGCGCGCCATCATGGACATCAACGTCTTCGGGGCGTTCCGCGTGGCCCAGGCCACGGCGCGCCGCATGGTGGACCAGGGCATCGCCGGCAGCATCGTCAACACGGGGTCCATGCTGTCGACGCTCGCCAACCCGGATCAGGCGGCCTACGTGTCGTCCAAGCACGGCATTCACGGCCTGACGAAGGCCATGGCCCTGGCGCTCGCCGAGCACGGCATCCGGGTCAACGCGATCGGGCCCGGCACCATCAAGACGGCGGTCGCGGAGGCCGTGCTGGTCGACGGGGCCGCCTACCGGCGCGTGCTGTCGCGCATTCCGCTGGGGTACATCGGCGAACCCGAGGACGTCGCGGGATCGGTGGTGTTTCTGGCGAGCGACGACTCCTCCTACATGACGGGGCAGATCATCTATCCCGACGGCGGCCGGCTGGCGTTGAACCACGTGATGCCGGCCGGCGGGCTCCCGGCCGCATGACGCGGCGTGCGACGGAAAGACCGGAGGTGACGGGTCCATGAGGTTCGAGAACGCGAGGGTGATCGTGACGGGCGGCGGCCGCGGAATCGGCTTCGCGACCGCGAAGCGGTTCGCCGAGGAAGGCGCCTCCGTCGTCGTCGGGGAGATCGACGCGGAGCTCGGGGAGCGCGCGGCCGGCGACCTGCGGAGCGCCGGGCACCGCGCCGCGTTCGTGCGGGCCGACGTGGGCGATCCCGCGGAGGCGGAGGCGCTCGTCGCGTCGGCGGAGGAGCGGTTCGGCGGCGTCGACGTCCTCGTCAACAACGCCGGAATCATCCGCAGCGAGGGGTTCCTGGAGACGGACATCGACTCCTTCGACGAAGTGCTGCGCGTCAACCTGCGCGGCGTGTTCCTGATGACCCAGGCCGCCGCCCGCCGGATGGCCGCGGCCGGCACCAAGGGCGCCGTCGTCAACATCTGCTCGGTCACGGCGATGGCGGGCATGCCCGATCAGGTGAGCTACTGCACGTCGAAGGCGGGGGTCTTTCAGATGACCCGGAGCATCGGCCTCGCGCTGGCGGACAAGGGCATCCGGGTGAACGCGGTGGGGCCCGGCACGGTCCGGACGGAGCTGTCCGAGTCGGCGCTCGGATACGACGGCGGGGGCGCCGCGATGAAGCGCGTGCTGGCGCGGACGCCGCTCGGACGGCTGGCCGAGCCGGAAGAGATCGCCAACGCGGTGCTGTTTCTCGCCAGCGACGATGCCGCCTATCTCACCGGGCACACCGTGTTCGTCGACGGCGGGCGGCTGATCCAGAACATCGTTCTGCCGTTCGACGGGTGAGCCCGGGAAACCCGGACCGGACGGGGAGGGGCGGAGGCATGAGACTCGAGGGAAAGGTCGCGATCGTCACGGGCGGCAGCAAGGGAATCGGCCGGGGCTGCGCCAGGCGGTTCGCCGCCGAGGGCGCGGCGGTGGTGATCGCGGACGTCATCGACGACCGGGGAGCGGCCGTCGCCGCGGAGATCGAGGCGGAGGGCGGCAGGGCCCTGTACAGGCACGCGGACGTCGGCGACCCACGGCAGGCGGAGACCCTGGTGCGGGCCGCCGCCGACGCCTACGGCGGGCTCGACGTTCTGCTGAATTGCGCCGGCGTCATCCCGGTCGACGGCTCCGACGTGCTCGAAACGGAGGAAGCCGAGTGGGACCGGGTCGTCGGCGTCAACCTCAAGGGCGCGTTCCTGGTGTGCCAGGCGGCGGCCCGGGAGATGGTCAAGCGGGGAGCCGGCAGCATCGTCAACATCGCGTCGGTGACGGCCGTCATGGCGATCGGCAACCAGGCGGCCTACGTGGCCTCGAAGGCGGGGGTCAACGGCCTCACCAAGGCCATGGCCGTCGGCCTGGCCCACCGGGGGGTGCGGGTCAACGCCATCGGACCCGGTTCGATCGAGACCGACATGGCGGCGGTGGTCCTCTCCGACGAGGAGTCCCTGGCCCGGGTCATGTCGCGAACGCCGCTGCACCGCATGGGCCAGCCCGAGGACATCGCCGGCGCGGCGCTGTTCCTGGCGAGCGACGACTCGAGCTACATCACGGGCCAGACCATCTACGTGGAAGGGGGGCGGCTGGCCCTCAACCACGTCATGCCGTCCAAGGCGTGACGCGCGGGCCGGAACGTCGGCGCGGTCCGCCGGTGCCCGGCATTCGTCGTGTGACACGACCCTAGCCCGCGGGCTGTTCCTCCTCGGGGGGCGGGTCCTCGCCGCCCGACCGTGCCGGGGTCCGGAACACGTCCGACGTCGTCGGCTCGGGCTCGGCGGGCGCCGGTTCGGGGGCGGCGCCGAAGACGCTCTCCACGCTGTGATCCTGCGGTTCGGCGGGCGGTTCCGGCGCCGCCGGCTCCGGCCGGAGCGCGGCGGCGGGCTCGGGCGCGGCCGCCGTCGACGCCGGGGCCTCGCGTTCCCGCGCCTCCCGCGACCGCAGCCGCGCACGGGCCTTGGTCACCGCCTCGTCGAGCTCGACCTGCGAGCACATTCCCAGGGACACCGGGTCGACCGACTTGAGGTTCGCCATGTTCCAGTGGGTGCGCTCGCGCACCGAATTGATGGTCGGCTTGGTGGTGCCGACGAGCCGGCAGATCTGGGCGTCGGACAGCTCCGAATGATAGCGGAGCAGCCACATGATGGCGTTGGGGCGGTCCTGGCGCTTGGTGACCGGCGTGTACTTGGGTCCGCTCGTCCGCGCCTTCGGCCGGGGAATGTCGGAGGCCGCCATGCTCAGCCGCGCGCCCGGATCGGCCACGCACCGCTCGATCTCCTCCCGCGTCAATTCGCCGTCCGGGACGGGGTCGCGCCCCTGGATGCCGATCGCCACCTCGCCGTCCGCGATGCCTTTCACTTCGAGGGGATGCAGGCCGCAAAACTCGGCGATCTGATCGAACGTCAGCGACGTGTTGTCGATCAGCCACACGGCGGTCGCCTTCGGCATCAACGGCAGCGGCATGAAAAGCTCCTCTCGAGATCGGCCGCGGTGGATTTGCGGCACCATGTCCATTTTGCGCTTCCCGCACAAGCGAATTCGTCCGGCCGCGGAGACGCGCCCCGCAGGCGCCGGTCCGGGCGGCACGGACCGGCGCCTGCGGTCTTGCGAGGGCGGTTGAGCCGCCGTCCCACAGTCACGTACAGTGGCGCGCCGCCCCGGCAGGAACGCCGACGGGCGGGGAGGGGACCATGAGCATGGACGACCTCGAAGGCTTGCCGGTCAAGCGGCCGGAGCCGCCCAAGCTCGAGACGCTGGGCATCGAGGAACTGGAGAGCAGGATCGCGGAGCTCGAGGAGGAAATCGCTCGTATCCGCGAGGTCATCGCCGCAAAGAGAGCGGCGCGGGGGGACGCCGAGTCGGTGTTCGGGAGGTAGGCGGGAAGCGGCGCTGGACGCGCGCCGGGGCGCTGTATAGGTTGCGTCCTTCCCACCGGGTGGACGCATGGCCAAGCCCAACTTCCCGCGCTTCGACACGCTGAGCCTGCACGCGGGCCAGCATCCCGATCCCGCGACCGGAGCGCGCGCGGTTCCCCTGTATCAGACGACATCCTACGTGTTCCGGGACGTCGACCACGCCGCCTCGCTGTTCAACCTCGAGCGGGCGGGCCACATCTATTCGCGGATCTCCAATCCCACGACCGCGGTGCTGGAGGAGCGAATCGCGAGCCTCGAAGGCGGCGTCGGAGCCGTATGCACCGCGAGCGGCCAGGCGGCGCTGCATCTGGCGGTCGCCACCATCCTGGATGCCGGCCACCACATCGTTTCGTCCGGCTCGATTTACGGCGGGTCGCACAACCTGTTCACCCACACGCTGCCCAGGTTCGGGATAGAGACGACCTTCGTCGATCCACGCGACCCGCAGGCGTTCAAGGACGCCATCCGGCCGGAAACGCGCCTGCTGTTCGGCGAGACGTTGGGAAATCCGGGGCTGGAGATACTCGATATTCCGGCCGTGGCGGACGTGGCGCACGAGGCGGGCCTGCCCCTCCTCGTCGATTCCACCTTCGCCACCCCCTACCTCTTCCGGCCCCTCGAATGGGGTGCCGACCTGATCATTCATTCTGCGACCAAGTTCCTGGGCGGGCACGGGGTCGCCATCGGCGGCGTCGTCGTCGACGGCGGGACGTTCGATTGGGAGGCTTCGGGGAAGTTTCCGACGCTCACCGAGCCCTACGCCGGCTATCACGGCCTCGATTTCGTCGAGGAGTTCGGACCCCAGGCCTACGCGATGCGGGCGCGGTCGGAGGGGCTGCGGGACTTCGGCGCCTGCATGAGCCCCGCCAACGCGTTCCAGATCATCCAGGGCATCGAGACCCTGCCGTTGCGCATGACGCGGCACGTGGACAACACGCGCCGGATCGTCGCGTTTCTGGACGGTCACGAGGCCGTGGCCTGGGTCGGCTATCCCGAGTTGCCGAGCCACCCGGATCACGAGCTCGCCAAGGCCCGGCTCCCGAACGGATGCGGCGCGGTCTTCAGCTTCGGGATCGAGGGCGGCCGCGAGGCGGGACGAAAGTTCATCGAGGCGGTGGGCCTGTTCTCCCATCTCGCAAACGTCGGCGACGCGAAGTCGCTGGTCATTCATCCCGCGACCACGACGCATCAGCAGATGGACGCCGACGCGCTCGCGGCCGCGGGAATCTCCGAGAATCTCATCCGCCTTTCCGTGGGCCTCGAGGATCCGGAGGATCTCATCGACGATCTCGACCGCGGCCTGCGCGCCTCGCGGCGGTAGGCCGGGCCGGAGACCGCGATCTTGGAACTCCGGGTCGACGGCAGGCGGGCGTTCGCCACGACCGGCGGGCGGCTCCACGTACCCGGGCAAAAGGCCGTGATCCTGGTGCACGGCGCGGGCATGGACCGCACGGTCTGGGTGTTGCAAACGCGGTATTTCGCGCACCACGGGCGCAACGTGCTGGCGGTCGATCTTCCGGGGCACGGGCGCTCCGAAGGCCCGCCGCTCGCGTCCGTCGGCGACATGGCGGAGTGGCTCGCGAGACTCATGGATGCCGCGGACATCGAGACGGCGTCGATCGTGGGTCACAGCATGGGGTCTCTCGCCGCGCTCGAGCTGTGCGCCCGCTTTCCCGGACGCGTCGACGCGGCCGCGCTGCTGTCGACCGCGTTCCCCATGGCGGTGAGCGAGGAACTCCTGTCGGCCGCGAAGGCGGACAATCGCGATGCCATCGACATGATCACGGCGTGGGGCCACGGGCGGGACGCGCGCCTCGGCGGTCACATGGCTCCGGGCCTGTGGATGACGGGGGGCGCCGAACGCCTGCTCGAAGGGGCGTGCGCCGGCGTACTCCACGCGGACCTCCGCGCCTGCGACGGGTATCGCGACGGCCTCGAGGCGGCGGCGCGGGTCCGTTGCCCCGTCCTCCTGGTGCTGGGGCGGGAAGATCGCATGACTCCGCCGCGCGCCGCGCGGGAGCTGGCGGACGCGATCCCGTCCGCCCGGACGGTCGTCATCGACGCCTGCGGGCATATGGCGATGATCGAAAGGCCCGATCAGGTGCTCGACGCGATCAGGGAGGCGATCTAGCGGCGGCGCCGGTCCGCCGCGAACTTCGGAAACGCCGCGCTACGACTTCAGGCCGAACTCGCTGAACCGCTTGTTGAACTTGGCGACCTGGCCGCCCGTATCGACCAGGCGGCCCGCGCCGCCGGTCCAGGCCGGATGGGATTTGGGATCGATGTCGAGGGTCAACGTGTCTCCCTCGCCGCCCCAGGTCGAACGCGTCTCGAAGCTCGTGCCGTCCGTCATGACGACGGTGATCGTGTGGTAATCCGGATGGATGTCCTTTTTCATCGCGAGCTCCCGACGGCGGTTTCCGAGGACCAAGCGGCGGGTTATATCGCGCGGGACGCCGTTTCGGCAAGGTGAATCGGCCGGCATTCGAGGGCGCGCGGACGGCGCGGGCAATTGCGCCGCCTTCGGGCGGATACTAGGGTCTGCGACCCCCGGCGGCGGCCTCCGTGGCCTTCGGGACTCCGGGATTTTCGGTATCGTGGCGTGAGCAGGAAACCGTTCATCGAAGACAGGCCGAAAGGCGGCAATATGGAGGTCCTTCGGCACGTTGCCGGGTTCCTTCGGCCCTACCGCCTGCGTGTCGTCGCGGCCCTCGTCGCTCTCCTCGTCGCCGCCGGAGCCGTCCTCGCCATCGGTCAGGCGCTTCGCCGCGTCGTCGATTTCGGGTTCAGCGCGGACAGCACGGTTCTCGATCAGTACTTCCTCGCGCTGTTGGGAATCGTCGCGCTGCTCGCCGCGGCGACCTACTGCCGGTACTACGCCGTATCGTCCCTGGGCGAGCGGGTCGTCGCGGACATCCGCCGCAAGGTCTACGAGCACATCGTCGGCCTCAGCCCCGAGTTCTTCGAGTCCACGCGCACGGGAGAGATCCTCTCCCGGCTGACGACGGATACCACGCTCATCCAGACCGTCGTGGGGTCGAGCGCTTCCGTGGCCTTGCGCAACATGTTGATCTTCGTCGGCGCGTCGGCGCTGCTGGTTGTCAGCAGCCCCAAGCTGACGGGTCTCGTCTTCCTGATCGTCGTCCTGGTCGTGCTGCCCATCGTCTTTTTCGGCCGCCGCGTCAGGCAACTGTCCCGCGAGAGCCAGGACAGGGTGGCGGACGTCGGCGCGTTCGCCGGCGAGTCCCTTTACGCGGTGCGGACGGTGCAGGCATTCAACCGCGAGGACGCCAATCGCCGGAGATTCGGCGGAATCGTCGAGGCCGCCTATGCGGCGGCCCTTCGCCAGATCAGGTCCCGCGCCCTGCTCACCGGCATCGTCATCCTGTTCGCCTTCGGCGCGGTCGACATCGTCCTGTGGATCGGCGCGCGCGACGTGATCGCGGGTACGACGACGGGCGGCCAACTCGCCGCGTTCGTCTTCTACGCGGTCATGGTGGCCGGTTCCGTCGGCTCGCTGTCGGAAGTCTACGGCGACCTTCAACGCGCCGCCGGGGCGGCCGAACGCCTGATAGAGCTGCTGGCGGCGGAGTCCCCGATCTCCACTCCGGAATCGCCCGTCGGCCTGCCGCGGCCCGCGCGCGGCGCGATCCGTTTCGACCGCGTCACCTTCCGGTACCCGACCCGGCCCGGCGTCCGCGCGCTGGACTCGTACTCCCTGTCGGTCTCGCCGGGCGAACGGCTCGCGCTCGTGGGTCCGTCGGGCGCGGGAAAGACGACGGTGTTCCAGCTCCTTCTCCGGTTCTATGACCCGGAGTCGGGGCGGGTTTCCATCGACGGCGTCGACTTGCGGGACGCCAGGCCCGAGGACGTGCGGCGGCGCATCGGCCTGGTGCCCCAGGATCCAGTCATTTTCGCCGACGACGTCTGGGCCAATATCCGCTACGGGCGTCCCGAGGCGACCGACGGGGAGGTCCGCGCTGCGGCGGAGGCCGCGGGAGCGGCCGAGTTCATCGACCGGCTGCGGGACGGGTACGGAACGTTCCTGGGCGAGCGCGGCGCCCGGCTGTCCGGCGGCCAGCGCCAGCGGATTTCCATCGCCCGCGCGATACTGCGCAATCCCACGATACTTCTCCTGGACGAGGCGACCAGCGCGCTCGACGCGGAGAACGAACGGATGGTTCAGCAGGCGCTCGAGGCGCTCATGGACGTGAGAACGACGGTCGTCATCGCCCATCGTCTGGCGACGGTGCTCAAGGCCGACCGGATCGTGGTGATGGAGGCCGGCGACGTTGTGGCCAGCGGGACGCATGGGGAACTGATGGCGCAGGACGGACTGTACGCGCGATTGGCCCGGCTGCAGTTCGAGACGTCGGAGAACGCGGACGCGGCCGTGGCGGCGGGGTAGTCCGCGCGGGGCTTCCCCGCGCGGTCCCGATCTTCCGTCAGCGCTCGGTCAGTTTCAGCTCGATGCGCCGGTTGCGGCGATGGCCGATTTCGTCGGCGCGCGAGTCCAGGGGTTGGAATTCGCCGAACCCCGCCGCCGCGAGGCGTGCCGGCGGCACGCCCTGATCCACGAGGAACTTGACCACGGAGACGGCCCGGGCCGTGGACAGCTCCCAATTCGAGGGAAACCTGGGGGTAGAGATCGGGACGACGTCGGTGTGGCCGTCCACGCGCAGCACCCAGGAGATTTCCGGCGGAATCGAGTCCGCGATCTCCAGCAGGGTTCTCGCGAGCTGGGCGAGTTGCAATTGCCCGTTGATGCCGATCTCCGCGGAGCCGGACGCGAACAGGACTTCCGACTGGAAGACGAACCGGTCGCCGACCACGCGGATGTCCCTCCTGTCTCCCAGCACTTCGCGCAGGCGCCCGAAGAATTCCGACCGGTAGCGCGAGAGCTCCTCGACCTTCTGGGCGAGCGCCACGTTGAGCCGCCTGCCGAGATCGGCGATCACGGCCTGCTGCTCCTCGTCCTTCGCCTCGGCCGCCTCCAGGGCGGCATTGAGGCGCGCCAGTTGCCGGCGCACGGCATCGAGCTGCTGATTCAGAAGCGCGACCTGCGCCCGGGCCTCGGCGGACAGGTCCATTTCCCTGTTCAGGGAGTCGCTGCTTTCGTTGTACAGACGCTGGAGCTCCGAAAGCCGGAGGTCCCGTTCTTCCAGATCCTTTTGGGCCAGCAGGGTCCGTTCCCGTTCGTCGGCGAGTCGCGCCTCGAGCGCCTTGCTCCTGTCGCGAAGACGGGCGGCGAGCGCCCCGGACTCGTTCAGGGACCCGGCGAGCGAGTCCACCTGCCGCTCCAGAACCTGCCGCACCGACTTCAGTGCGGCGATGTCGCGCTTGAGACGCTCGATCTCGCCGAGCTGCGCCTCGATGGTTTCGCGGTCCGCGGCGGCGGTCTCCACGGCCGACGCCAGCGTGGATTCCACCCCCTTCAGATCGAGGGCGAGTCGCTCGCGTTCGCGCGCCGACTCCTGCAGCGTCGCCGACAATTGGGCGACGTTGAGGCGCAAATCCTCGTTGGTCTGGCGTTCCAGCGCGAGAAGTTCCGAGATTTCCGCGAGCTGCCGGTTCAATCTCTGGAGGGCCTCGTCCCGCCCCGTCAGGGCCTGGCTGAGAAAGAAGTGCGTGATCATGAAGACGGCGAGAACGAAGATGATGACCAGAAGCAGGGTCGCGAGTGCATCGACGAACCCCGGCCAGATATCGTCGCCGCGCCGCATTCTTCCTCGATTGGCGAGCGCGGGCACGGCGTCGTTCCCCTGCCGCTAGCGTGAGTCGCGCCCGAGCGCCGCCATCGTCCGGGCGAGCAGTTTTATCTCGCCGCGAAACTCCTGAATGAGGTGCTCGCGGGCAGGACCGGACTCCTCCAGCAAGCGCTTGACGTACACGTCGAGGTTGCGCAGATGCGCGCGGCTCGCCTCGTCCAGGGAAATCGCCGGCTCCGCCGATCTGACGTCCGCCAGCCGTTCCAGGACCGGCTGCATTTCCATCTGGCTTTCGGCGAGCCTGACCATGAGGTCCTGTTCCGATTTCATTTGATCGGTCAGCGTCGCCAGGCGGTCCGACAGGGAGAGCAGGGTGGAGTTCGCCGACGCGCTGCTCTCGGCGCCGCGGGCGATCGTTCGTTGCAGCGTATCCAGGCTCTCGGCCGTCTGCTCCAGCAGCGCGCTCACGTACGCGGGCACGGATTGCTCGCCGTCCCCGACGCCGATGCCCGAGGAGAGTCGGGTGATGCTGGAAAGCCATTCTTCCAGCTCGTTGTAGAACCGGTTCTGCGCCTGACCCGCCTGGAGCTCCAGGAACCCCAGCACGAGGGAGCCGGCGAGACCGAACAGGGACGATGAAAAGGCCGTCCCCATTCCGGCGAGCGGCGCTTCCAGTCCCGCCTTCAACGTCCCGAACAGGCCGGCAGGGTCGTCCGTTTCCGCCGTGAGGTCGCGGATCGTGTCGCCGACCGCCGTCACCGTTTGAAGAAGACCCCAGAACGTGCCCAGAAGGCCGAGAAAGATCAGAAGGCCGATCAGATACCGCGCCATTTCCCGGGATTCTTCGAGCCGCGACGCGATGCCGTCGAGCAGGGAGCGCATCGACAATGTCGAAAGCCAGCGATGGCTGGGCTGATCGCCGAGCATCGTCGCCATCGGGGCCAGGAGGGTGGGGGACCGATGCACCGACACGCCCGCTTCCCGATGGCGAAAGCGTTCGGCCCACTCGACCTCGGGTCCCAGGACCTGGACCCGCCGGAACACATAGATGACGCCGAACAGCAACACGCCGAGAATCAACCCGTTGAGGCCGGGGTTGGCCATGAACGAGCGTTCCAGCTGCTCGGCGAGAAGCGCCGCCACGCCGACGACGGCCACGACGAAAAGGCTCATCCGCATCAGGAAACTCTGCGGGCGGGTCATGCGGGCGACCGGAGCGATACCCGAGCGGGAGCGCCGTTCGCTCCCACTCGGTCCGTTACCTCTGGATTCGGCCGTGGTCACTGGATCAGGAGAACGATGTCGACGCGTTCGGGCGGCTCGTTGTCCACCGCGCGCCCCAGGGCCCGAACGTCGAGCCGTGTGCTTCGTATTCCCTGTTCGATGAGGAACGAACGTACCGCGAGCGCCCGCGACAACGAGAGGCGCCGGGCCGCGCTGAAGGTTTCGCCGGTCCCGCCCGCGTACGCCTTCAATTGCAGACGGCCGTCGCTCTCCACCATCGTCGCGGCAAGAGACGCCAGTTTTCGTTCGGCGTCCGGCGTCAGCCGCGTGCTCGCGCCGAGGAAATCGATGCGGAGGACCTGTCCGCCGGCCGGCAGCAACGGGACCTTGGGCAACGCCGCGACCTGGCGCTCCGCGCGGCCGGGTTGTGCGGCGGGCGACGGCGTCGGCGCCTTGACGACTGCCCGGGCCGGAGCGGGCGACGGCGCCTGCGAGGCGGGCCGGGGTGGAGGAGGGGCCGGCGGCATCACGCGCGCCACCGCTGGAGCCGGCGCCTGGACGGCGCGTTGCGTCACAATCGGAGGGGACAGGGCGGGCATTGGTTCCGCAGCCGGCGGCGCCACGCGAATTCGGGGCGCGGGGGCAGGGGGCCGCAAGGCCGGAGGCAACGCCTCCGAAGCGGCGGGGCCCTGCGTCCCGGACCCCGGAAGGCGCAGCCGCACGACGTCTCCGGGCCGCTCTCCCGGCATGAGAAGCCGCCGGCCCGTGCTCGAGGGTTGGCCCCGCGGCGCGTCGAGTACGTCGAGATTCACTTCCACCGCGGGCCTGCCGCTGCCCCCGATGACCACGGTGGACTGCGCCAGGGACTCCGCCGCCGGCCAGCAGAAAAACGCCAGCGTCCCCAGTACGGGGGCGGCGGAACGAAACCTTGTATTGTGGGCAACCTGCCCCGACGGCACGCAAAACGACATGACCCGATCCCACTCCGTTATATGTTTTGCGGCCATCCCCCTCGCCCGTTCAACGGTCAGGCACAATAGCCCAGGGGGTATTGCCCGACAACAGGTTAGCCGCTGCATCTGGGCCGCAGGGGCGCCGTCACCGCTCTTCGCCCCCCGCGTTCCGAAGCGTTGCCGCGATCGCGTCGAACAGGCGATCGTTGGCCGCGACGACGTCGCCGGTGTCCATCATCCCGTTTCCACCGCCGGTCTCCCCCACGAATCCCCCGGCTTCGCGGACCAGCACGATTCCGGCCGCCAGGTCCCAGGGACGAAGCCCCTTTTCCCAGAACCCGTCGAGCCGGCCCGCCGCGACGTAGGCGAGATCGAGCGCCGCGGACCCCAGCCGCCGAATTCCGGCTGTTTTCGGCGTCATGGCGGACAGCTCCGCGGCAAGGCCGCGGTGGTTCCGCCGCTCCCGCGGTGGAAGACCCGTCGCCAGGACCGCCGTCTCCAGGCGCCTGCGGGTGGAGACCCGCAGGCGCTTGTGGTTGAGGTATGCGCCGGCGCCCTTCTCCGCCCAGAACATCTCGTCGCGCAGGGGATCGTACGTGACGCCGGCAAAGACCGCGCCGTCCCGCTCGAGGGCGATGCTGAGGCAGAAGTGCGGAATTCCGTGGAGAAAGTTCAATGTTCCGTCGAGGGGGTCCACGATCCAGCGATTCGACGTGTCCTCCCCTTGGATCTCGCCCGATTCCTCGACCAGCGCGCCGTACCGGGGGCGGGCCGACGTGAGTTCCGCGAGGAGTGTCCGTTCCGCGCGCCTGTCCGCGGCGGACACGAAATCCGCGGGCCCCTTCATCGAGACCTGGAGCTGCTCCACCTCGCCGAAATCGTGGACGAGAGCCCGCGCGGCCTTGCGGGCGGCGCCCGTCATGACGTTGATCAAAGCGGACCGGAGTGCCATGGCCGGCGTTCCCCGTTCCCGTGCGCGGTTCAGGTCTCGGCCCGCCTGGCGTAGCTCCCGTCGGCCGTGTTGACCACGATCCGGTCGCCGGTCTCGACGAACGGTGGCACCATGGTGCGCACGCCGTTTTCCAGTATGGCGGGCTTGTACGAGGCGGCCGCAGTCTGTCCACGGACCGTGGGCTCGGTCTCGGTCACCGCCATGGTCACGGTCTCGGGAAGCTCGACCCGGATCGGGGAGCCTTCGTGGCTCTCGATCGTCACGATCATGCCGTCCTGCAGGAACGCGGCGGGCTCGCCGACGAGGTCCGAGGGGAGCTGCGTCTGGTCGTATGTCTCCGTGTCCATGAACGTGAGCAGCTCTCCGTCCGGGTACAGGAACTGATGCTCCTTCTGGTCGAGCCGAACCCGTTCGACCGACTCCGACGACCGGAAGCGCTCGTTGAGCTTCGATCCGTTCTTGAGATTCTTGAGCTCGACCTGGAGGTAGGCGCCCCCCTTGCCCGGCTGCGTATGCTGGATCTTCACCGCGGCCCACAATCCGCCGTTGTGCTCGATCACCATTCCGGGCCGGATTGCGTTGCCGTTTATGCGCATGGTCGTCGCCCGCGGTCCGGGTGCGGGTCCACTCCCGCCGGAGGCGCGGAACCTAACAGCTTGGCCGCACCCGTTCAATCGATCGGACCGCTATCGGCCCGACTCGCCGGGAGCCTGCTCCAGCGTGCGCGCGATCGCGTCGTTGAAGGCGCGAACCCCAGCTGCCGGCCCGCGTTCATGGTCCCATACGGCCGAGACGACGGCGAGGAAATGCGCGCCCGCGCGAACCAGCGCCGGACAGTTCACCGGCGTGATGCCGCCGATGGCGACGGCCGGAACCGGCAGGAGATCGGCGGCCCATTCCAGGATATCCGGCGCCGCCCGCGTCCTGGCGGACTTCGTGCCGGTCGGATGGAAGGCGCCGAAGGCCACGTAATCGGCCCCGTTCTCCACGGCCGCGATGGCGAGGTCGCGTGAGTCGTGGCATGTCACGCCGATAACCTTGTCCGGTCCCAGAAGCTCCCGGGCCTCCTCGAAGGACGCGTCTTCCTGGCCGATGTGCACGCCGTCCGCGTCGCCGGCCGCGGCGAGGTCGGGACGGTCGTTGACGAGCAGCGGGGCGTCGTACCGGCGGCAGACGGGCGCCAGCAGCTCCGCCGCGCGCAGGACGTCCCCGTCGTCGGCGTCCTTCAGCCGCAACTGGAGGCAGGCGACGTCGCCGCCGTCGAACGCGGCCTCGAGCTGCTTGGCGAAGCGCACGGCGTCGATCCGGGGCGGCGTCACGAGGTAGAGTCGGCATCCGGCGGAAGACATCCCGGAAGTTTACCGCGGCGCCCGCGCGAGTGTCAGTCCGGCGGCCGCCCGGCGGTGGAAATGCCCGGAACGAGTCCATCGCTGTCCGGTCTGGATTTCCTGCCTGTCCCCGCCCCCATCATACCCCGGCCCCCGGATCAGGTCCGGGCATGACGGAGGGGGGGTGACGGATGAATTCGCACAGTTCGCACGGAGTCGGGGCCGGTCGCCCCGCACCCGGCTCCCCTGGGTACGCAGGTGTCCCGCCCGTATACCCGGCTCACCCCTGGCCCCCTCGTCATGGCTGGACTCGTTCCGGGCATCCGCGTCGTCTCGTCGGCGTCCGGCCGTCCCGCGGTTGACGGCTCGGCGGAGTCGAGCCTATGCTGTCTGCGAAGGTCATCAGATAACCCCTTTCGATAGAACGACAAATTGTCTGTTGGCCTGTCGCCGGACGGAGTGGGAAGAACGATGGCCGCGCACGAGGAGGGTTTGGCCGCCGGACGCTTGGAACAGTCGGTCGAGCGGCTCGAACGGGCGATCGCCGAGCGGGTCGAGCCGCTCGATTCCGAAATCGAGTCCCTGAAGTCCCGGCTAGAGTCGGTGCAGGCGGAGAAGGATGCGCTCACGGCGGCGCTGCGGAACGCGAACGTCGAATACCGCGTCCTGGAGAGCGTGACGGACACCGTTCGGGATCGACTGGACGGGACGATCGGCCGGCTCCGCGAAGTCCTGAGCGCCTGACATGGCCCAGGTGGCGGTGACGATCAACGGCCGGGAATACCTCATCGCCTGCGAGGACGGCGAAGAGGAGCACCTGCTCGAGCTGGCGGACTATTTGGGCCGCACCGTCACGGAACTGATTCAATCCATCGGCCAGGTCGGAGAGGCGCGCCTCATGCTCATGGCCGGGCTGCTCCTCGCGGACGAGTTGTCCGAGTCCCGCAACGCCGTCGCCCGCCTCAAGGCGGACATCGTCGATGCGAAACGGGCCGGCGACGAAGCCGCGGAAGGGGCCGTCTCGGCGGCGAACGCCGAGATCGACAGGGCGGCGGCGCGTCTCGACGATATTGCCGATCGGTTGCGGAGCGCCTAACTTGAAGGAACGGCGGGTTCTGCCCGGCGCGTCGACGGTATCGTCCCTGGGGTCAAACCGGTCTATCGGGAGCTGCCTCTGCCGGGACCGCGGTTCCGGTACGCGGCGCCCACCTGCACACGCAGGCCACAGAGGATCGGCTCCGGCGACGGCCGCGGCGGTCCCGCCGGCCGCGCGAACGAACGCGGCCTGCACGCGCGGACGGGCGTCGCGTATTCTTGATGTCATGGACGAGGTATCCGCCAAGGCGTCCTTGCGGGGAATTGCCCGGACCCGGCGCCTGGGACTGCGCGACTCCGCGCCGCCGAACGCCGCGGAGCTCGCGGCGAACAATTTCCTCGATCGGACAGGGGCGTCGGGGCCGCGCGCCGTGTCGGGCTATTGGCCGATCCGGGGCGAACTGGATCCGCGGCCGTTGCTGACGGAGCTGAAACGGCGGGGCGCGCGCTGCGCCCTTCCTGCCATCGCCGGGCGCGAACGTCCCCTGGAATTTCGCGAATGGACTCCCGGCGATCCGTTGACGAGGGCCGGGTTCGGGACCAGCGAACCCGCTCCCGGCGCGCCGGTCGTCGTGCCGGAGGTGCTGATCGTGCCGCTGCTGGCTTTCGACGGGCACGGGTACAGATTGGGATACGGAGGCGGCTACTACGACCGCACGATCCGTTCGCTCCGCCGTGGCGCGGGGGCCTGTCTGGCGGTTGGGTTCGCTTATGCCGGGCAGGAGGTCGATGCCGTTCCGCACGGCGAAACGGACGAGCGCCTGGACTGGGTCGTCACCGAGGTTTTCGCGAGGGCATTCGCATGAGGCTCCTGTTCGTAGGCGACGTGGTCGGCCGCGCAGGACGGAAAGTCGTGCGCGAGCACGTTCCGGCCTTGCGGGAGCGGTTGAAGCTCGATTTCGTGATCGCCAACGGGGAGAACGCGGCTGGCGGTTTCGGCATCACCCGCGAGATCTGCGACGAGTTCTTCGATGCCGGCGTGGACGTGATTACCACCGGAAATCACGTCTGGGATCGGAAGGAGATATTCACCTTCATCGACAACGAGGAGCGCCTGTTGCGGCCGTGCAACTTCCCTTCGGGCGCGCCCGGCCGCGGCGTGGGATTGTACGGATTGCCGGGAGATCGAAAGGTCGCCGTCATTCAGGTGATGGGTCGGGTGTTCATGGACCCGCTCGACGATCCCTTCGCGCGCGTCGACGAGGAACTCGCTCCCCTCCCCTTGGGGCGCGAGGCCGATGCCGTCGTCATCGACGTGCACGGAGAGGCGACGAGCGAGAAGAACGCCATGGGCCACTACGTCGACGGACGGGCTTCGATGGCCGTGGGAACGCATTCTCACGTGCCGACGGCGGACGCCCGCGTTCTCCCGGGCGGGACCGCCTACCAGACCGATCTCGGAATGTGCGGCGACTACGACTCGGTCATCGGGATGGAGAAGGAAGAGCCGATCAACAGGTTCGTGACCAAGGTTCCCGGCGGACGGTTCACTCCGGCGTCGGGCCGCGCGACGCTGTGTGGCGTCTACGTCGAAACCGACGACTCGAGCGGGCTCGCCACGTTCGTCGCGCCCGTCCGCAAGGGCGGGCACCTCATGCCCGCCGAGCCCGAGTCCCCGGGGCGGAGCGGTCAAAAATCCGCCACATTGCTCGCTTAAGCCGAGCGTCGCCGCCTCGTTCCGGCCGGCCAATATGCTGCCGCGTCCCACAATATCTGGTATAAGGCCCGAAGCTCACGACCAAATACAGAACGTGAACCGATGGCAGGCCATTCCCAGTTCAAGAACATCATGTACCGCAAGGGTGCTCAGGACGCCCGGCGGTCCAAGCTGTTCTCGAAGCTGGCGCGGGAAATCCAGGTCGCCGCGCGAACGGGAATGGCCGACCCGGAGATGAATCCCCGCCTTCGCGCGGCCGTCGCCGCCGCGCGGGCGGCCAACATGCCGAAGGACAACATCGAGCGGGCGATCAAGAGGGGTTCGAGCGGGGAGGACGGCGCCGACTACGAAGAGGTCCGGTACGAGGGGTACGGGCCCGCGGGTGTGGCCCTCATCGTCGAGGCCCTGACGGACAACCGCAATCGCACGGCGGCCGACATGCGCTCGGCCTTCGGCAAGTTCGGCGGAACCCTGGGCGAAACGGGAAGCGTCTCGTTCATGTTCGATCGCGTGGGTTCGATCAGCTACCTGCCGGACGCGGCGTCCGAGGAGGAAATGCTGGAAGCCGCCATCGAGGCCGGTGCGGGCGAGTGCGAGACGACCGAGGACGGGCACGAGATCAACTGCGGCCCCGACGAGCTGAACGAGGTCCGGGACGCCCTGGAGCGGCGCTTCGGCGCATGGCGGAACGCGGGTTTGACGTGGAAGTCCCGAACGACGGTTCCGGTCGACGAGGCCCAGGCGGGTTCACTGATCAAGCTTCTCGAGACGCTCGAGGACAACGACGACGTTCAGCGGGTATCGGCGAATTTCGACATCCCCAAGGACGTTCTCGATCGGCTGGACGCCTGACGGGATGCGCGGCTGGTTCACGGTTGCCCGATGAGGATCGTCGGAATCGATCCCGGATTGAGGCGTTCGGGCTGGGGCGTGATCGACGTGTCCGGCAATCGGCTGCGGCACGTGGCGAACGGCGTCGTGACGTCGCGGTCGGACGACGAGTTCGCGCAGCGGTTGCGCCAGTTGTTCGAAGGCATCGCCGCCGTCCTGGCGGAGTTCGAGCCCGACGAGGCGGCGGTGGAAGAGACCTTCGTCAACCGCAATCCCGTCTCGACGCTCAAGCTGGGGCAGGCCCGCGGCGTGACCCTGCTGGCGCCGGCGATGGGCGGACTGCCTGTCGCGGAGTATCCGGCGAACCTCATAAAGAAGTCCGTCGTCGGCGTGGGTCACGCCGTGAAGCAACAGATGCGCATGATGGTGCGGACCCTGCTGGGCGGCGTCGTCATCGACAGCTCCGATGCCGCCGATGCCCTGGCGGTGGCGATCTGCCACGCCCATCACCGCTCGACCCGGCAGCGTTGGACACCGGCGCCGCGCAAGCGGTCGCCGGAGCGCCGGACCCGGGCGCGGGCCGATCCGGCCCTGGAGGGCGGCTTGTGAGATGATCGCGTGGCTTCACGGCGTCCTGCGCCTGGCGGGAGAGGACCATGTCGTCGTCGACGTGGGCGGCGTCGGCTACCGGGTGTTCTGCCCGGGCCGGACGATGAACGCCATGCCCCGCGTCGGCGATTCCGTGACCCTCGAGATCGAAACGCACGTCCGCGAGGATCACATCCATCTGTTCGGGTTCTCCGAGGCGTCCGAGCGCGACTGGTTCCGGGCGCTGCGGACCGTGCAGGGGATCGGAGTCCGGGTCGCTCTCGGAGTCCTGTCGGCGCTTTCCCCGGCGGACCTGTTCCGCGCCGTCGCCGCGCAGGACCACGTGCCGCTCACCCAGGCGCCGGGCGTGGGACCGAAGCTCGCGCGCCGGGCCGTCGCCGAGTTGAAGGACAAAGTCCCGGGGTCGGCGGTCGCGGTGGATGGGTCCGACGCCGTCGTGCCGCGGGCCGAAGGGCCGGGCACCGAAACCGGCGACGCGGTTTCCGCGCTCGTCAATCTGGGTTACGGCCGTGCCGAGGCGTTCGCGGCCGTTGCCGGCGCCGCGTCCGCGCTTGGTGACGGCACGCCGGTCGAAGCGCTGATCAAGGCGGGGCTGAAGGAACTGGGACGGTGACGGGCGAGCGTGTGATCGCGGCGGATTTCGGGTCCGGCGACGCCGCCGAGCCCAGCCTCCGGCCCAAGGCCCTGGATGAATTCATCGGACAGAAGTCCGTCCGCGAGAACCTGCGGGTCTTCGTCGACGCCGCGCGCGGCCGGGGCGACGCGATGGATCATGTCCTGTTCGTGGGGCCGCCGGGCCTCGGCAAGACGACCCTGGCTCAGATCATAGCCCGCGAGTTGGGGGTTGGCTTTCGGGCAACCTCGGGTCCCGTGGTCGCCCGGGCGGGAGACCTCGCCGCGATCCTGACCAATCTCGATCCGCGGGATGTCCTGTTCATCGACGAGATCCACAGGCTGAGTCCGGCGATCGAGGAGATCCTCTACCCGGCCATGGAGGACTTCCACCTCGATCTCATCATCGGCGAAGGCCCGGCGGCGCGTTCGGTGCGCATCGACATGCCGGCGTTCACGCTGATCGGCGCCACGACCCGCTCGGGTCTGCTGACGACGCCGCTTCGGGACCGCTTCGGGATTCACGCCCGGCTCGGCTTCTACACGCTGGAAGAACTGCGGGAGATCGTCGAGCGGGGCGCGCGTGTTCTGAACGTCGCGATCACCGCCGACGGGGCGGTCGAGATCGCCAAACGCTCGCGCGGAACGCCCCGCGTGGCCGGGCGCCTCCTGCGGCGGGTCCGCGACTTCGCCAGCGTGGAAGGCGTGACATCCATCGACCGGGCGGTCGCCGACGGCGCGCTCCGGCGCCTCGAAGTGGACGGCCGGGGCCTCGACGCCCTCGACCGCCGTTATCTCACCCTCATCGCGGACCACTACGGCGGAGGTCCGGTGGGGGTCGACACCCTGGCGGCCGCCCTGAGCGAGCCGCGGGACACGATCGAGGAGATCATCGAGCCGTTTCTGATTCAGCAGGGGCTCTCCCAGCGGACATCGCGCGGGCGCATGCTCACGGCGTCCGGATTCGGACACCTCGGCCTGCGGGCGCCGCAGCGGTTCTCGGTCCAACTGGAACTGGTCGCCGACGAGGATGTCGAAGATGGTTGACGGCCGTCCCGGCGGCGCCCGGCCACGGGGTCCCGCGCACGTGCTGCCGTTGCGCGTCTACTGGGAGGACACCGACGGCACGGGCGTCGTGTACTACGCCAACTATCTGAAATACGTCGAACGCGCCCGCACCGACGTGCTGCGCCGCGCCGGTATCGAACAGGGCGCGTTGCTCGAGGACGGCGGCGTCATGTTCGCCGTGCGACGCTGCGAAGTGGACTACCTGGCGCCGGCCCGGCTCGACGACGAGCTGGAGGTCCACACCCGTTTCACCGACATTCGCGGCGCTTCGCTCCAAGCCGAGCAAATCGTCCGGCGGCACGGCGCGGATCTGGTCAAGGCGATCGTGAACGTCGCTTGCCTCGACCGCTCCGGGAAGCCGCGGCGCCTGCCCGCGCCCGTCAGGGAAGCGCTCGCCGCCCTGACCTGCTCCCGCCCGAGCTGAACGACACGACGAACCGGATATGGAAAAAGAAGCGATAGACGCAGCCGTTCTGGCGGGCTCCGTGGGGGCCGAGGACCTTTCCCTGGTCGGCCTGTTTCTGCGTGCCGACGTCGTCGTCAAGGCCGTGCTTGTCGTGTTGATCCTGGCTTCGTTCTGGTGCTGGGCGATCATCGTCGAGAAGATGCTGAGGCTGCGCCGGCTGGTGGCGCAAGCGGACGGTTTCGAGGAGTCGTTCTGGTCGGGAGGTTCTCTGGAGGACCTCTACGACCGGATCGGCGGCCGGCCGGACCATCCCATGGCCTTCCTGTTCGCGGCGGCCATGCGGGAGTGGCGGCGCAGCACCGGAGGAGGCGCCGGGAGCGAACAGACGCTCCATGCCGGCATTCGGGATCGGATCGGACAGGTCATGCAACTGACCATGAACCGGGAGGTGGAGAATCTCGAACGCTATCTGGGCTTTCTCGCGACGGTCGGATCGACCGCGCCCTTCATCGGATTGTTCGGGACGGTCTGGGGAATCATGAACAGCTTTCAGGCCATCGCCCTGACCAAGAACACGAGCCTGGCCGTCGTCGCTCCCGGTATCGCCGAGGCGCTGTTCGCCACGGCGCTGGGGCTGGTCGCGGCCATTCCCGCCGTCGTCGCCTACAACAAGTTCTCGACCGATATTTCGCGCTACGCGAATCGTCTCGAGAGTTTTGCCGGCGAATTCCTGGCCATCCTGTCCCGCCAGCTCGACGAGCGCGGGTGGACGAGCTGATGGCTGTCGTGATCCGGGGCCGTTCCGGGCCGCGCCTTCGCGCGGGGCGCGACTTCAAGGTGATGAGCGAGATCAACGTCACGCCGTTCGTCGACGTCATGCTGGTGCTGCTCGTGGTGTTCATGGTGACGGCGCCCCTGCTGACCGTCGGCGTTCAGGTCGATCTGCCCAAGACGAAGGCCGGAGTCGTTCAGGGGCAGGACGAACCCCTCGCCGTGAGCATCGACGGACAGGGCGGGCTGTTCCTTCAGGAGACCGCGATCGAGCTCGGCAACCTCGTTCCGAGATTGATCGCCATCTCGGGCAACAAGCCGGACATTCGAATATTCGTGCGCGGCGACCGGGGCGTTCCCTACGGGCGCGTCATGGAAGTCATGGGGACCATCAACCAGGCCGGTTTTTCGCGGGTGGCGCTCATCACGGCGAGAACCGACGTTTCAGGAGCGCGCGAGCGGTAGCGGACGTTGCGCAAGGGGATTTTCATATCCGCCGCCATCCACGCGACGGCCTTGTGGGTCGGTTTCGTGGGCCTGCCCGAGTGGTGGCGTCCGGACCCGGCACTGGCCGAGCAGCCCGTCGTCGTCGAGCTCGTGACGATCTCCGAGGAAACCAGGGCGGCGCGTCCGAAGCCGGAACCGGCGAAGGAAGACAAGCCCCCGCCGAACCCCCGGCGAAGACCCGCGCCGCCGAAGCCGGTCGAAGCGCCCCCGCCCCCGCCGGAACCCGAGACGGAGGTCGCGGCCGTCGTTCCCGAGACGATGCCCAAGCCCAAGCCGCCCAAGAAGGTCGCCAAGCCCAGGCGCAAGCCGCCGCCACCCAGGAAGGCCCCGGAGGCGAAGCCCGAACCGCCCAAGCGCGCGGCGTCGAAGAAGTACGATTTCGACGCCGACCGGATCGCGGCGCTGATCGACAAGACGCCCCGCGAGCGGTCGGCGCCCGAGACCCCCGAGGCGCCGTCCGAGATCACGTCGCCGGACGCCCAGCCCCTCGAGGGGCAGCCGTTGACATTGTCGGAGGTAGATGCTCTCAGAGCGCGGATCGAGGACTGCTGGAACCTTCCGGCGGGGGCGCGTTACGCGGAGGATCTCGTCGTGACGATTCGCATCTTTCTCAATCAGGACGGATCCCTGCGCGACGCGCCGCGGATCGTCGACGAGGGGCGGCTGGCGGGCGATCCGTTTTTCCGGGCGGCGGCGGAAAGCGCCGTTCGCGCGGTTCGGAAATGCCAGCCGTTCAAGATGCTGCCCCTCGCCAAGTACAGCCGATGGCGCGAGATCGAGCTCACGTTCGATCCGAGCAGAATGCTCGGTTAGCCGCATGCGCGTCTCGTCGATCCTCAGGTGCGCGGCGGCTCCCTTGGCGGCGGCGGCCGTCGTCCTCGCGGCGACCCCGGCGTCCGCCGTCCTCGAGATCGATATCACCCGGGGCGTGGTCGATCCGCTCCCCATCGCGGTCAGCGTGTTTCACGCGGAGGACGCAGGCGGCCGGGAGGCGGCGCGCGACATCGCGGACGTCGTGGCCCGCAACCTCGAGCGGTCGGGCCTGTTCCGGCCCATCGACCGCGGGGCGTTCATCCAGGCGCCAGCGGAGATGAAGGTCCGGCCCCGTTTCGCGGATTGGCGGGCGATCGACGCGCAGGCGCTGGTGACGGGCGCGGCGGGCATGCTGGAGGACGGCAGGCTGCGCGTCGAATTCCGGCTCTGGGACGTGTTCGCCGGCCAGCAGATGGTCGGGCTGGCGTACTCTACCGCTCCTCAAAACCGGCGCCGGATCGCGCACCTGATCAGCGACGCGATCTACCAGCGGCTGACGGGAGAAGCCGGTTATTTCGATACGCGGATCGTATACGTCGCGGAAACCGGTCCGCAGACCGCGCGGATCAAGCGGCTCGCCATCATGGACCAGGACGGTGCCCACAACCGCTTTCTGACGGACGGCGTTCACTTGGTCCTCACTCCCCGGTTCTCCCCAACCTCGCAGGAAATCACGTATCTGTCCTACCGGCAGGGCACGCCGCGGGTGTTCATCTACAACATCGACACCGGGCAGCAGGAAGTCCTCGGAGACTTTCCGGGCATGACCTTCGCGCCGCGGTTCTCGCCCGACGGCAACAAGGTCGTCATGAGCTTCATCCGGGGCGACAACTCCGACATCTACACGATGGATCTGCGAACCCGGAGGATCGCGCGGTTGACGCGGGACGAGGCGATCGACACGTCGCCTTCCTATTCCCCCGACGGCTCGCGGGTCACGTTCAACTCGGACCGCGGCGGAAGCCAGCAGCTCTACGTGATGGCCGCGGACGGCCGCGACATCCGCCGCATCAGTTTCGGCGGCGGCCGCTACGCGACGCCGGTGTGGTCGCCGCGCGGCGACCTCATCGCGTTCACCAAGTTCACCCACGGACGTTTCTTCATCGGCGTGATGCGCCCCGACGGCACCGGCGAGCGCCTGCTGACGGAAAGCTTTCTCGACGAGGGACCCACTTGGGCCCCGAACGGCCGGGTTCTGATGTTCTTTCGGCAGCGGCCCACGCGGGACGACGGCTCGGGCGGGGAGACGTGGCTCTATTCGGTCGATCTCACGGGCCACAACGAGCGGCGTATCGTGACGCCGACGCAGGCGTCGGATCCCGCCTGGTCGCCGCCGAGTCCGCCCCCCTTGATTCGATAGTGGGATGCTATTATATTCGCCGCTGGAATCGTAAGAATTCCACGGATTTACAGACTGTTGGGCTCTTCAGGAGGGACCGAGCGCGGTTGCTGCATTCGCCGTGCGGACGCCGTACCTTTCCGATGTCTGCTACGGTCCCCGCGCGCCGCGGTGCACCGTAAAGGAGTTTTCGATGCGTCTTAAGGCATTCATAGCAATCGCCGCGCTCTCGTTCGTTGCCGCTTGCGCGACGGCCCCGGAAGAGACCGGCGAGGCGTCCGGTTCGGGCGCCGCCGCACCGCCTCCACCCCCCAAGGTGGAAAGTGCGCCGGCTCCGAAGGTCGTGGAACCGGCGAGGCCGGCGGGACCCGAGCCCGGGTCCAGTGCCGACTTCGTGGTCAACGTCGGCGACCGCGTCTTCTTCGATTTCGACAAGTACGATCTGAAGCCCGAGGCGCAGGCCACCCTCGACCTTCAAGCCAAGTGGCTGATGCGGTATCCGAGCGTGACGGTCACGATCGAGGGGCACTGCGACGAGCGTGGGACGCGGGAGTACAATCTGGCGCTCGGTCAGCGGCGCGCGTCCGCCGTTCGAGACTATCTCGTCGCGTTCGGAGTTTCGGCCGAGCGGGTCGAGGTCATCAGCTTCGGCAAAGAGCGGCCGGAGGTTCCGGGATCCAACGAGGAAGCGTGGGCGCAGAACCGGCGCGGGGTCACCGTGATCAAGTAGCGCCCGGTTTGCCTCCTCGCGCGTTCGAAGCCGCCCGCGGCCGCTGTCCGCCGGGCGGTTTCCGTATGTGGCGCGGTTCGTTCGCTCGGCGCGATTGACTTGATTTGGACAAGATCGTGCGCTGTCATGACATCGAGTGCGGCGCGGCGCGGTCGAGGCCCGCGCGAGCCGATCCCCGAAGCCCAAGCCCCCGATGATGAGATCCGGCTCAAGTCCAACCCTCTCGGCGGTGTGCCTGATCCTTCTGGTGCTGGCCGGCTTGGCGCCGTCCGAACCGGTATCGGCCCAAGGCGGCGAAGTGAGGGCGCTGAACGAGGAGATCGAACGGCTTCGCCGCGACCTCACGGATATTCAGCGTTACGTGTACCGGGACGAAGCCCCGGCCGCGCCCGGTTCCGTTTCGCCCCGGCGGGACCGGGCGGACGCGGGTGTCGGAACCGATAGACGGCGGGCCACCGGCGGGCTGGTGCGCGTGACCGCCCTCGAGGAAAAGCTTCGGGGACTCACCGGCGCGATCGAGGAGATCAGGCACAAGGTCGATACCGCCGGCCGGCGCCTCGACAAGCTGGTCGAGGACGTCGATTTCCGGCTGGCCGCCATCGAACGCGCCCTTGCCGAGACGGCGGCCGTGGCGGTTCAGGGCGAGTCCGGGGCGCGGCCTCCGTCCGGCGCGGGCGCGGCACACCGGGTTCCCGGCCCTTCCGGCCAGCCGGGCGTGCTGGGAACGATCCCCGTCGGCCGTGCGCCTCCGGAGGGGAGCGCCGCGGAAACCGCGTCCCCGACCCCGGAACAGCCCAAGTCGCTGCTGCCCGAGGGGACGCCGAAGGAACGTTACGATTTTGCGCGGGGCTTGCTGCGGGCGGGACTGCTCCGTCCGCAGGACCTCGTCAAGGCGCAACAGGCATTCGAGGAATTCCTCGCCGCCCATGCCGACCACGAGCTCGCCGACAACGCCAGATACTGGCTCGGCGAATCCCATTACGTCCGGGAGGAATACGACCGGGCCGCCTCGGTCTTCGTGGCGGGCTACACGGCTTCTCCCGCGGGCGTCAAGGCTCCGGACAACCTGCTCAAGCTCGGCATGTCCCTGTCCCGCCTCGGCCGGGGTGACGAGGCCTGCGCGACGTTCCAGGAGCTCGGCGAGAGATTCCCGGATATGGCCGCCGGCATCGGGGAGCGGCGCCGGAAGGAGTGGCAAAAGGCCGGGTGCGAGTAAGGCGCCCCGATCGCCATGAAGGGTGCTGACGGCGAATCGATCGGCGCGCCCGAGTTCGAGCGGCTGATGCACGCGGTGGGACCGTTCGCCCCGCCCCCTCGGGTGGCGGTCGCCACCTCTGGCGGCGTGGACAGCGTCGCCCTGTGCCTCCTGACCCATCGTTGGGCCGAGGCCCGGGGCGGCGCATGCCGCGCCTTGGTCGTCGACCACGGGCTCCGTCCGGAGTCGGCCGGAGAATGCCGGCAAGTCGTCGATTGGCTGGCGTACCGTGGGATCGAAGCACACGTCCTGATTTGGACGGGACCCAAGCCCGTTCGCGGAGTCCAGGAAGCGGCCCGCGAGGCGCGCTACGAGCTCGTTCTGTCGTGGTGCCGGGATCATGGCCTGCGCGATCTTCTGCTCGCCCACCATCGCGAAGATCAGGCGGAAACGTTTCTCCTGAGACTTGGACGCAAGAGCGGCCTGGACGGTCTCGCGGCCATGGCCGGGGTGTCGCACCGAACCGGCATTCGTGTGGTTCGTCCGCTGCTCGACGTGCCGAAGGCACGCCTCGTCGCCACCGTGAAAGGCCTTGGACATCCGTGGATCGAGGATCCGTCCAATCGGGATCCGAGGTTCGCCCGGTCGCGGATTCGCGAACTCCTTCCGGCATTGGACGCGGTCGGCGTGACGCCGGAGGGCATCGCGGCATCCGCCCGCCGCCTGGGACGCGCCCGTGCCGCTCTCGAGCGCTATGCGTCGGAGCTGGCTCGCGGCTGTGTGCGATTTCACGAGGCGGGGTTCTGCTGGCTGGACCGGGACACCCTGCTCGGGGCGCCGGACGAGGTCGGGCTGCGCGTGCTGTCGCGTGTCGTATCCGCCGTGGGTGGGCGGTCGGCTCCGTCCAGATACGACCGCCTGGAGCGGGCCTACGCGGATATGGCGAGCGGTGAGGCATCGAAGGGCCGCACCCTGGCGGGCTGCCGGATTATCGGTCGCGCGGGACGGCTGTTGATCTGCCGCGAGGCCCGTGGGGCGGGGCACGCCGTGGCCCTTCGGCCGGGCCAGAACCGTCGCTGGGACGCGCGCTTCGACGTTCGGGTGGAGGGTCACGCGCCGTTCGGTCTCGAAGGGGCCTGTGAAGTGCGCCGGCTGGGTGCCGAGGGATGGCGGATCGTGGCGGAGGATCCCGAAACGGGCCCGCGATCCCCCGATTCGGATATCCCCGCCGCGGCGCGGGCCACGCTACCGGCACTCTGGGACCGTTCCGGGCTCGTCGGCGCGCCGCATCTCGGATATCGTCGGAAAGGTTCCGACCTGACGCTCGACGCCAGATTCGCCCCGGACCGGCCGCTGGCGTTTCCGCCGTCCGCGGAAGTATCCCCTCACCCGGCGGACACGTAGAACGGGACGCCGTCCCTTCGGGCTGCAATCCCGCATGGACACGGACATGGTCATGGTCGGGCTCTTCGCCCGGCTCAAGACCGACAACGCTCGGTTCGGCGGTCTCCTGGACGAACGCATCGACGGCCTGGAGAAGACGATCGGCGGGCGCACCGCGGCCTGAGCGGCGCGGTCGCTTCTCCAACCGCATGCCGGCCGGACACGGGCGGCGGCGGGTCTGCGCGATGGCTGTCGGCTTGGCGTCCGGACCGGCGATCGGCGCATTTCGCAGCGCCTTGAGCCTGGCCTCGTTTTCCTCCAGGTGGCGCGGCCTGGCGCGGATCCCGTCGTTTGCGGTTGTCTCGACGGACACTCCCCCTATTTAATAGAAGGGAGACCGGAAGGCGGGACCGCGCGGACACGGCGGTCCGCACTCCCGATCGCCATGGGACAGCGTTCCCGAAGCGATGTATGTTATGGCGGGTGGGGCGCGACGCCGCTCTTGAACGAGGAAGACGAGTGAGCAATTTCGGCAGGAACCTGGCGCTTTGGGTCATCATCGGCCTGTTGGTCATCGCGCTGTTCAATTTGTTCCAGGGCCCCTCGTCTCAGGGCCCGGTGACGAATCTGCCGTTCTCGCACTTCCTCTCCGAGGTCGACGCCGGACAGGTTTCGAGCGTCACCATCCGGGGCAACGCGATCACGGGCAGCTACGGAGACGGTCGGGCGTTCAGCACGTACGCGCCCAACGATCCCACCCTCGTCCAGCGTCTGGCCGAGCGCGGCGTCGAGATCAATGCCGCCCCGGTGGACGACAACGTGCCGTCTCTTCTCGGGGTTCTGGTGTCCTGGTTCCCCATGCTGCTTCTGATCGGCGTCTGGATATTCTTCATGCGCCAGATGCAGTCGGGCGGCGGCAAGGCGATGGGTTTCGGCAAATCGAAGGCGCGTCTTCTGACGGAGCGGCAGGGCCGGGTCACGTTCGAGGACGTCGCCGGGATCGACGAGGCGAAGGAGGAACTGGAGGAGGTCGTCGACTACCTCAAGGATCCGCAAAAGTTCCAGCGCCTGGGAGGGAAGATTCCCAAGGGCGCGCTACTCGTCGGACCGCCGGGCACGGGCAAGACGTTGCTGGCGCGGGCCATCGCGGGAGAAGCGAACGTTCCGTTCTTCACGATTTCGGGTTCGGACTTCGTCGAGATGTTCGTCGGTGTCGGCGCCAGCCGGGTGCGCGACATGTTCGAGCAGGGCAAGAAGAACGCCCCGTGCATCATTTTCATCGATGAAATCGACGCCGTGGGCCGCCACAGGGGCGCGGGTCTGGGTGGCGGCAACGACGAGCGGGAGCAGACCCTGAACCAGTTGCTCGTCGAGATGGACGGGTTCGAGGCCAACGAAGGCGTCATTCTGGTCGCGGCGACGAACCGTCCTGACGTTCTGGATCCGGCCCTGTTGCGTCCCGGCCGTTTCGACCGTCAGGTGGTCGTTCCGAATCCGGACATTCTCGGTCGGGAACAGATTCTCAAGGTCCACATGCGCAAGGTGCCGCTGGCGCCGGATGTCGATCCCCGTGTCATCGCCCGGGGAACGCCCGGGTTCTCCGGCGCCGACCTCGCCAATCTCGTGAACGAGGCGGCCCTGCTCGCGGCACGCAAGAACAAGCGCGTGGTGGGGATGGAGGAGTTCGAGGCCGCCAAGGACAAGGTCATGATGGGCGCCGAGCGGCGCTCCATGGTCATGTCCGACGAGGAGAAGGAGCTGACGGCGTACCACGAAGCGGGACACACGCTGGTATCCCTGTTCGTGCCAGGCAACGATCCGGTGCACAAGGTCACGATCATCCCCCGCGGCCGGGCCCTGGGCGTGACCATGAACCTTCCGGAGAAGGACCGCTACAGTTTCAAGGTGCGCGAGTTGACGGCAAAGCTCGCCATGATGTTCGGAGGCCGCGTCGCCGAGGAACTGGTGTACGGAGTCGAGAACATCACCACGGGCGCCGGCAACGACATTCAGCAGGCCACGAACATGGCCCGCAAGATGGTGACCGAATGGGGCATGAGCGACAAGCTCGGGCCGCTCCGTTACGAGGCCAACGACGAGGAAATATTCCTCGGTCACTCCGTCACCCAGCGCAAGAACGTGTCCGAAGCGACGGCCCACATGATCGACGAGGAAATTCGCCGTCTGGTCGACGAAGCCGAGCAACTCGCCCGAACGGTGTTGACCGAGCATATGGACGAGCTCCGCAAGCTGGCCAGGGCGTTGCTGGAGTACGAAACCCTGTCGGGCGAAGAGGTGGGGGCCGTGCTGCGCGGGCAACCCATTCACCGTCCGGACGAGCCCGAGCCGCCCGAGGACAAGGCGCCGGCGTCGACCGTTCCGGCGTCCGGAAAATTCAAGGACCGCGGCAGCCCCGGTGAAATGGAACCCGAGCCACAACCCGGCTCGTAAATTCGGCGCCGAACCTGCGGCATGCGGCCGTGCCCGGCTCCCCTGAACTCCCCTCGAGGCTCGAGCCGGACGCGGCGGTCTACCTGCGTCCCCATCCGGTTTTTCCGCGGGCGCAAGCCGACCTGGCGATCGATCGTTTTCGCGCGCTGCCCCTGGCCGGCGGCGCCCGCGTCTTTTCCGGTTGCGAGGTCCTGGTCCGAGAGGGAAACGATGTCCGGGCCGGCCTCGCCGATCTTTTGCAAATCGATCGCTGGAAGAGGTGCCTGGACGAGGTCCACGGCCGCGCCGTCGACGAGCAACTGGGGCGGCTGGCCCGGGTTCTGCCGGCGCCGGCCGGAGTTCCGGGCGGCGGTCCACGGATCATGGGCGTCGTCAACACGACGCCGGACAGCTTCTACGCCGGAAGCCGCGCCGCTTCCGTATCGGCTGCGGTCGATGCGGCCCGGGAAATGGTGGACGCCGGAGCCCACATCATCGACGTCGGCGGAGAGTCGACGCGCCCGGGCGGCGCGCTGCCGGTCGGCGTGGACGAGGAGATCTCGCGCGTCATTCCTGTGATCGAGGCGCTGGCGGACCTTCCGGCGCCGGTCTCCATCGATACGCGTCACGCGCGGGTCATGACGGAAGGCGTGGCCGCCGGGGCCTCCATGATCAACGACATCAGCGCCTTGACCGGCGAGGGAAGCCTGGAGGCGGCGGCGGCGGCGGGTGTCCCCGTGATCCTCATGCATTGCCCCGCTGAATTCACGGCTATGCACCGGCCGGCGAGCTACGACCATGTCGTGCTCGATGCCTTCGACTGGCTGGCCGAGCGGATCGGAATCTGCGAGTCGGCCGGCCTGCCGCGCGAACGCCTGATCGTCGATCCGGGAATCGGATTCGTGAAGCAGGCGCCGCAAAGCGCCGCCGTTCTGGCGCGGGTGTCCCTGTTCCACGGGTTTGGGTGTCCGGTGCTGGTGGGTGCCTCGCGCAAGAGCTTCATCGGGCGTTTGGCGGGGGGCGATACCGCCGCCGACCGGCTTCCGGGATCCCTGGCGGCGGCGTTGTGGGCGCGAAGCCAGGGCGTCCAGATGCTGCGCGTTCACGACGTGGCCGAAACCCGTCAGGCGATTGCCCTCCAGGCTTCGCTCGACGCCCGTCTGACCGAGGGCGCACGGCCATTTCACTGTACAAGGGCACCTCTTGCGGACTAGAAAGCCAACCGATCTTTCGATTTGACCCGTGATCGGATGGCGGCCGACAACCCGACGCGGGGTCCGGGGAACCTGCTGATGGCGCCGAAGTATTTCGGGACCGACGGAATTCGCGGCACCGCCAACGAATGGCCGATGACGGCCGATGTGGCCCTGGCCGTCGGCAAGGCGGCGGGCAGCCGGTTCATCCGCGGCGAGCATCGGCACAGGGTCGTCATCGGCAAGGATACCCGGCTTTCCGGCTACATGATCGAGCCGGCGCTCACCGCGGGCTTCATCGCGGTCGGCATGGACGTGACCCTGGTCGGACCCATGCCCACGCCGGCGATCGCCATGCTCACCCGATCGCTGAGGGCGGATCTGGGCGTGGTCATTTCCGCGTCCCACAACCCCTATCAGGACAACGGCCTCAAGCTGTTCGGCCCCGAGGGGTACAAGTTGTCCGACGAGGTCGAGGCGCAGATCGAAGCGCGGTTGAACACGGGCGGGGAGGGCGGCATGGCGCCGTCGGAGGGGCTCGGACGGGCCAACCGGCTCGGTGACGTCGAAGGGCGCTATATCGAATTCGCCAAGAACACGTTTCCCAGGGAACGGACCCTCGACGGCGTGAAGGTGGTCGTCGACTGCGCCAACGGCGCGGCCTACCGCGTCGCGCCGACCGTCCTTTGGGAACTCGGCGCCACGGTCATCCCCCTGGGCGTTTCGCCGGACGGCACCAACATCAACGACGGCTGCGGTTCCGTCTCGCCCGGGGCGATGTGCAGCCAGGTCGTCGCCCACGGCGCCGATATCGGGCTGGCCCTGGACGGGGATGCCGACCGCGTCGTGCTCGCGGACGAACGGGGCGAACTGATTGACGGGGACCAGTTGATGGCGCTGGTCGCCACCCACTGGCAGGAGAAGGGGCGGCTGGCGTCGGATGCGATCGTCTCCACCGTGATGTCCAATCTCGGTCTGGAACGGTATCTCTCGGGGCGAGGACTGAAGCTGGAGCGCACACCGGTCGGCGACCGCAATGTCGTCGAGCGCATGCGCGAGCACCGGCACAACGTGGGTGGAGAGCAATCGGGCCACATCGTTCTGAGCGACTTCAACACGACCGGCGACGGATTGATCGCCGCGCTGCAGGCGCTGGCGGTCTTCGTCGAGACCGGAAAGCCCGTGAGCGAGACGGGACGCCTTTTCGTCCCGTTTCCGCAGGTGCTGCGCAACGTTTCCGTGAACGGCGGCCGTCCCCTGGAGGACGAAACGGTCCGGCGAGCCGTCGGCGACGGCCGGACACGCCTCGGTTCATCCGGCCGTATCGTCGTGCGCGCGTCGGGAACCGAACCGGTCGTCCGCGTCATGGCCGAGGGCGAAGACGTCCGGCTGGTCGACGAGATCGTCGAGGAAATAGTGTCGGCGGTGGGTCACGCGTCGAATTGAGAGCGGCGGAGGCGTCATGGAAGGTCGAGTGCTCATCGTCGCGGGGTCCGACTCGGGTGGGGGCGCCGGTCTGCAGGCGGACATCAAGACCGTCACGGCCCTGGGCGGCTATGCCGCCACGGCGGTCACCGCCCTGACCTCGCAGAACACCGTGGGCGTCCAGGAAATCCATGACGTTCCAGCCTCGTTCGTGGCAAGCCAGATGAAGAGCGTCATGGACGACATCGGCGCCGACTGCATCAAGACCGGAATGCTCCACACGGAGGAAGTGATCGACACCGTCGTGGACTTCCACGACAGCCGGGCCTCCCGGATTCCGCTGGTGGTCGACCCGGTGATGGTGGCCAAGGACGGCACGCGGCTGGTGCGTCCGGACACCGGCGAGGCCCTGAGGGCGCGCCTGATCCCCAGAGCCGTCCTGATCACACCCAACATTCCCGAGGCCGCCGCGCTGACGGGATCGCCCATTTCGTCGTTCGAAGAGATGAAGCGGGCTGCGGAGGCGCTGCTGACGCTCGGACCCCAGGCGGTGCTGCTGAAGGGCGGGCACCTCGAGGGCGCCGTCGTCCGGGACATACATGCGACGGCACGGGGCATGGAGACGTTCGACTCCCCCCGCATCGAGACCCGTCATACCCACGGCACCGGATGCACGCTCGCGTCGGCCGTGGCCGTGGGCATCGCTCAGGGACTGGCGGTGAGGGCCGCGGTCGCGCGGGGGCGGGAGTACTTGCGCGCGGCGATCGAGACGGCGCCCGGCTACGGCGCCGGACACGGTCCCCTCAACCACGCGCATACGGTGGACCCCGGCGTCCGCCGGACGTCGCCGCGCGTGCCATGACCGTGGGAGCGTCGGACGGAACGACGGGAGGCGGGGAATGGCATATCGCATCGCGGTGATCGCGGGAGACGGCATCGGCAAGGAAGTCATGCCCGAGGGCATCCGGGCGATGGAGGCGGCCGGCAAGCGGTTCGGCGTCGAGTTCTCGTGGACCGAGCTCGACTGGAGCTGCGAACTGTACGCGTCGACGGGCGCCATGATGCCCGAGGACTGGCGGGATACGCTCGCGGCCCACGACGCGATCTACCTGGGCGCCGTGGGGTACCCGGGGGTTCCCGACCACGTTTCGCTATGGGGGCTCCTGATCCCCATCCGGCGGGCGTTCAACCAGTATGCCAACGTTCGTCCCGTCAGGTTGTTCGAAGGCATTACCCCCCCCGTTCGCGGCCGTTCTCCCGGCGAGATCGACATGGTCATCGTGCGGGAGAACGTCGAGGGCGAATACTCCCGGATCGGCGGCCGGCTGTACGAGGGGACCGACCGGGAACTCGTGATCCAGGAGACCGTGTTCACGCGCACCGGCGTCGACCGCGTCATGCGCTACGCCTTCGACCTTGCCCGCACACGCCCGCGCAAGCACGTCACGTCGGCGACCAAATCGAACGGGATCATTCATACGATGCCGTTCTGGGACGAGCGGTTCGACGCCGTCCGGGCCGACTATCCCGACGTGACCACGGACCGCTATCACATCGATATTCTCGCCGCCCACTTCGTGCAGCATCCGGACTGGTTCGACGTCGTCGTCGGCAGCAACCTCTTCGGCGACATCCTCTCGGATCTCGGACCCGCGGTCGTGGGGGGGATCGGCATCGCCCCGAGCGCCAACGTCAATCCCGCGGGCGGGGTGCCTTCGATGTTCGAGCCGGTGCACGGCTCGGCACCCGATATCGCGGGACAGGGACTCGCGAATCCGGTGGCGCAGATCTGGTCCGGAGCCATGATGCTGAAGCATCTGGGGCACGCGGCTGCTGCCGCCGCCGTCGAGGCCGCGATCGAGGCGGTACTGGCCGAGGGAAGGGCGATCACGCCGGACCTTGGCGGAACGGCGGATACGGTTGCGATGGGCAAGGCGATCGCGGAAACGATCTGAGCGCCCGCGACGCCTACAACACGCTCTCCAGGACTTCGAACAGCCTGTCGGCGTCTTCCGCGTCGTTGTACAGGTGCGGCGTGATTCGCAACGCGGTGCCCCGCGCGCTGACGTGGACGCCTGCGGCCGACAGCCTGCCGACCAGACCCTCGGGCAGCCCGTCGGGAAACCGGAGTCCGAGGAAATGGCCGGCCCGCCGGTCGTCCGGCCGGCCGGCCAGTCCCAGCGCCCGCGCCCGCGCCGCGATTCCCGCGGTAAAGGCGCCGAGGGTCGCGGCGACCCGGTCGATACCCCAGTCATCGATCAGTTCGAGGGATGCCTTCGCAGCGGGCATCAGGGCGAAGTTCGACCGCTCGCCCATGTCGAAGCGGCGGGCGCCGGGCTGAAAGGTGTCCCGGTAGTTCACAAGGTCCGCGAAGTCTTCGGAGTTCTCCCTGCCGAGCCACGTTTGCTCGAGGGGCCTCCCCTCGTGGTATTTCGGCGAGATGTAGACGAATCCCAGGTTGTAGGGTCCGAGCAGCCACTTGTAACAGGCGGACACGAGAAAATCGGGCCGGACGCTTCGGACGTCGAGGGGCAGCGCGCCGAGCGACTGGGTGGCGTCGACGACGAGCGCCGCCCCGCTTTCCCGGCAGGCGCCGGACACCCGTTCGAGATCGACAAGGCCGCCGTCGGTCCAAAGGCAGTTGGGGACGGCGACCACCGCGGTTTTCGCGTCGATGGCGGCGATCACGGCCGTGGCCCAGTCCCCATCGTGGGGCGGGGGGATCGTGATCACGGATCCTTCCCGGTCGGCGGCCAGTCGGCGCCACGGATAGACGTTGGACGGGAACTGTTCCGCCAATGCGATGACGGTTTGCCCCTTTCGAAAGGCGACGTTGGCGGTGGCGATCCCGATGCCGTAACTGACCGACGGAATGACCGCGACGTCTTCCGCCGTCGCGCCGATCAGACCGGCGAACAGACTTCGGGTCGCCTCCGACTCCGTGAAAAAATCCTGCGGCGTGAGCTCCCATGGCCTCGATTTCCGGGCCATGCCCGCTTCGCCGGCGGCGCGCGCGACGGTCGGGAGCGGGGAGATATAGGCGCAATTGAGGTAAGCCACTTCGCGGGGGATGTCGAAGAGGTGACGCTGGCACGGGATCATGGGCGCGCTCCCCTCTGGGTTCCCGGCATGGCTATCTTGCGGCCTCGGCCGCGAGTCGCGCGGCGGCGGCGGCAAACCCGTCGACGTCGTCGCCGGTCGTGTCGAACGCGGTGACGAGACGCAACACCGGCGATGCCGGGCCACCCCAGCGATGAAAGCCGAATCCCAGTTCGGACAGTCCTGCGATGACGGCTTCCGGGACGCGCGGAAAGACCTCGTTCGCCTCGACGGGATGCACGATCTCGACGCCGGGGATGGCGGACAGGCCCTCCGACAACCGCCGCGCCATGGCGTTGGCCCGGCCGGCATGGCGCAGCCACAGGCCGTCCGTCACGTATGCGGCGAGCTGGGCCGAGACATAACGCATCTTGGAGATCAGGTGCCCTCCCCGCTTGCGCCGGTACTTGAAGGTTTCGGCGAGCTCCGGCCGGAAGAAAACCGCCGCTTCCGCCGCCATCCCGCCGTTCTTGGTCGCCCCGAAGGACAGGGCGTCGACGCCAGCGCGCCAGGTGAGATCGGCCGGCGCGCATCCCAGATACGCGACCGAATTGGCGAACCGCGCCCCGTCCATGTGAACGCCGATCCCGAACCGCCGTGCGACCTCGGCGACGGCGGCGACATCCTCGGGCCGATAGGAGGTCCCGCTTTCCGTCGCCTGGGAGAGGCTGACCGCGGCAGGCTGGACGTGGTGCTCGAATCCCAGGGCCAGGCCTTCGAGCTTCCTCGACAGGTCCGCCGCCGATAGCCTGCCGTGCTCCCCCGGCAGGGTCACCACCTTCGCGCCCGTGTAGAACTCCGGCGCGCCGCATTCGTCCTTCTCGATGTGGGCGTTCTCGTGGCAGTAGATGGCGCCGTAGGGCGGGGTGAGCATGGCGAGCGACAACGCATTCGCCGCCGTGCCGGTGGCAACGGGAAATACCGCGACCTCCGTCTCGAAAAGTTCCGAGAATCGGGCCGCAAGCCCGACGCTTGCGCGGTCGGCGCCGTACGGCGACGCTTGGCCCGCATCGGCCGCGACGATCGCCTCCATGATCTCGGGCGCCACGGGCGCGGTGTTGTCGCTGCTGAAATCGGCCGGCGCGGGCGTCACGGAACCTGTCCCCCTTCCAGGGGTTTCGGGGCGGGGACGACCGTCGAACCGGAGGCGGTCAAGGGAACCTCGACGAACCGGGTCTCGCCTCCTTCCGCCACGAGAACGTGCGCGGTGCTTCGCACGGCCCGTCCCTTGCGGACACCGACGACGAGCCAGACCAGGTCCGGTTCCCAGGCCGCCTCCAGGTCGCGGGGCGAAGGCCGGGCCGGGCCGTCCGGGTGGGAGTGGTAGACCCCGACCACGCGCCGGCCCCTTCCCCTGAGCGTGCGTTGCAGGCGAAGGCGGAGAGCCGGATCGACCTCGAACCGGCGCGTGGGCTCCTCCGCGAGGTTGGCGCTCCAGTGGACGCCGTCGACCAGCACGACGCCCGCGTCCTCGGATCCCGACAGAAGGCCGCAGCACTCCTCCGGATACGCGGCCTCCGCGAATCCGGCGACGGCCCGCAGGTCCTCGGGCGCCAGCCGGACCGTGTCCGGAGCGCGGCTCAAGGGACCTCGCGGACCTCGAACGCACCGAGGCGGGCGCCGGTCGCGGTGTCGAGCACGACGATCCGGCGCCCGCCTCCGGACATTTCCAGGTGGACGATCAGGCGGTTCCCGTCGGCCGCCATGTCCACGACGCGGCTGCCGCGGGGCACGTCGAGCATCCGGATCCCGAATCCGGAGTGCGGCACGGCATCGGATGCCGCGGTCTCGACGGCGGGCTCGGCCGGTTGGGCGTCCCCCCACCCGGTGCTGGCGCGCTGGAAAATGGTGACGACCACGACAGCGGTGCCGACGACGATGGCGACGCCCATGGCGATGACCAGAAACCTGAGGGCGCGTAAGCTGTCGGTCATTGTCGATCGCCGCCGGCCGGACCTGCCGCTTTCACGATGGAACCGCCCCCCGCAACGGAATTCGAGACGCGCGTGGCCACCGTCGATGCGGCGGCGGCCGGCCTGCGCCTCGATCGCATGCTGGCATCCGCTCTGCCCGGCCTGTCCCGCATGCGCATCAAGGCGCTCATACAGGCGGGCCTCGTCAGCCGCGGGGGAGCGACGGTATCGGAGCCCTCATACCGGGTCAAACCGGGGGAGACCTACGCCGTTTCCTTGCCGCCGGCCTCCGATCCGTCCCCGCAGGGCCAGCGAATACCGCTTCGCGTCCTGCATGAAGACGACGAGGTCGTCGTCGTCGACAAGCCGGCCGGTCTGGTCGTGCATCCGGCGCCCGGCAATCCGGATCGCACCCTGGTCAACGCGCTGATCCATCACTGCGGCGGCTCCTTGTCCGGAATCGGTGGCGCGCGCCGCCCCGGCATCGTGCACCGCCTGGACAAGGACACGAGCGGCTTGATGGTCGCCGCCAAGAGCGACCGCGCGCACGCCTCGCTGGCCAGGCAGTTCGCCGAGCGCACCGTCGAGCGCGCCTACCTGGCGGTCGTCTGGGGGGTGCCGCGGCCGTTGCGGGGCGACATCGACGCCCCGGTCGGACGCGATCCCCGAAACCGCCGCAGGATGGCCGTGGTGGAACGGACCGGGCGGCCGGCGCTGACCGGGTACCTGGTACAGCGGCGCCTCGCCGCAGGCGCCAGCGTCGTGCGGTGCCGGCTGGCGACCGGCCGGACGCACCAGATCCGCGTGCATCTGGCACATATCGGACACCCCGTGGTCGGCGACCGGTTGTATGGCCGGGCCAGGCAAGTCGCCGGGGCGACGGCGGACGACCGGGCCATTGTCCGCGCCTTCGGCCGCCAGGCGCTGCACGCCGCGACCCTGGGTTTCTCGCACCCCGGGACGGGGGAGCACGTCGGGTTCGAATCGGAATTGCCCGTTGAGATGGCGGAATTGATCGGTGTATTGGAAAGACTCGAGTGAGGCTCCGGGATCGTCGGGCGCCTGCGTTCGAACACACTTTGGTCACGATCTCGGGCTACGACGGCATTCATCCACGCGGAACGTCGCCGGATCACGAAGCACGCAGGGCCATGGCGAAGAACCTGATACCGGTCGTCTCTCCCGAAGGGGGTCTTTCCCGCTATCTCCGGGAGATCCGCGACTTTCCCATGCTGGATGCCGAAGAGGAGTACGTCCTCGCCAAGCGCTGGCGCGAGCACGACGACGTGGAGTCGGCCCATACCCTGGTGACGAGCCACCTTCGGCTCGTGGCCAAGATCGCCATGGGATACCGGGGCTACGGACTTCCTGTCGGCGAGCTGATCGCCGAGGGCAACGTCGGCCTGATGCAGGCGGTGAAGCGGTTCGAGCCGGACAAGGGCTTCCGCCTCGCCACTTACGCCATGTGGTGGATCCGGGCGTCGATCCAGGAATACATCCTGCGGTCCTGGTCCCTGGTCAAGATGGGAACGACGACGGCGCAGAAGAAGCTGTTCTTCAATCTGCGCAAGCTGAAGGGGCAGTTGAAGGCGATCGAGGACGGCGATCTCCATCCGGATACCGTCAGGACCATCGCCGACAAGCTGAACGTCTCCGAGGGCGACGTGGTGCAGATGAACCGCCGCCTCGCCGGCGCGGACCACTCGCTGAACGCTCCCGTGCGCGTGGACGGGGAGGGGGAATGGCAGGACTGGCTGGTCGACGAAAGCCCCGACCAGGAGGCGGTCCTCGGCGAATCCGAGGAGATGGACGAGCGCCGCCGCCTGCTGGCCGACGCGATGCGGACCCTCAACGATCGCGAACGCCGGATCCTCACCGAACGCCGCCTGACGGACGATCCCAGCACCCTCGAGGACCTCAGCAAGGCTTTCGGCGTCAGCCGGGAGCGCGTCCGCCAGATCGAGGTGCGCGCCTTCGAAAAGCTCCGGCAGGCGATCCGCGACGCGCAGACCGACGCGGACGCGGGAGCGGGGCGGTCAGGCGTCGTGTCGGGACATGACGCGGGAGTGACGAAATAAGGCGAAGGCTGCCGGGCTTCCTCCGAGAAAACACACCCCACTCCACCGCCCGTCCAATTTTCCGGGGCCATCTCAATAGTCGTCGCTCATCGCAGATCCTCCTTGCATGGGTGATAGGCCCCCGAGCGCTGGCACGCCCGGGGCCAGCATTACTCTACTGGCGCGTCGTGCCGAACGCGCCGACGATGTTCGACTGCTCGAATACCCCGACCGCTTCGGCCTGACTGGGGCCGTAGAAGCCGCCCTGAATGCGGTTTCCGGTGAGACCGGCCGAGAAAGTGCCTCGCGAAGAAACTGGAACATTGGTGAACTGCACCGAAGATGTCGAATGCACCCTGCGGCGGTCGAGATTTCGGATGTTGCTGAACGTAGCGTCGAGGTGCTCGTCGTCGAGCCGATAGTTGAGTGCCGCATCTCCCTGTAGCCGGTTTCCGCGATCGCTCCCGGTGGCGGGCGTTCCGATCATGAGACCGTGCCATGTAGCGTTCCCGCTGGGGGCCGAACCTGTGAGGTCGCCGCCCGCCATGCCGTAGCGTCCGCTTATCTGGACTCCCTCTACGGTGACTTGCTCGGTCTGAAACGCGAACCCGCTATGATCCATCCACGCGCCGAGCACTGTAAAATCTGTCTCGTCATGCCGACCGGAAGACCACATAAGCGTGATCCCGTGCTTCGTCCCGATTGCCTCTGTGGGCAGGTTGGCGGTCTCGAGGTCGGAGAGGCGGATGGTGTCGGAAAGGCCCATCGTCGGCTCGTATACGGCACAACTCGTTCCCGAACACCGTGCCGGAACCTGATAGGTCGGCAATGCCGAGTGGCTGGTTTCCCCGTACACCGTCGAGAGGATCAGCGAGTCGCTGCGGGCGACAATCGCTGGCCCTCGTGCGTTCTGTGCCGCTGGCGTTTCGGTAGGCGCGGCAAGCCCGGTTAGCTGTCTCACATCCTGGGCGGGTGTGCGGACATCCGACCCGCCGCCTCCCCCACCGCCGCAAGCGCCCAGGAAAGGCAGGCTCGTTGCGGCCAAGGCGACCGCTATCGTTCTGAATGTCATTGAGAATCTCCGTTGCGTGAACAACGGCACCGGCGGGCGCCGGGCCGTTGCAAGCAAACACGAGCGTGTGAAAGCCCCGCCTATTCGCCCAAGCGCGGGGAGCAACCCCCTTGCTGGATCGGGCTGTTCTATTCGGCGAGCGACCCGACAGAGCGGGAAGCTCGTGTTTTGCTTGCAACCTCATATGGCTTGACGAACATGCGGCGGTCAAGAATGAAAAATAATTTCGCTTGGGGATGCCGATGGGGGTGCCGATTACGGACAGACGGGCCGAACCGACAGAGCCGGTGAAGATTGATCCCCGGCCGGTGCGCGTGAAACCGCACACCTACCAGCCGAGCAAGGCGGAGCTTGAGGCTCCCATCGACATCCGCAGACCGGACGGGACGCGCCCAACGCCGGACGCACTGGCGGCGGCCGTGCTGGCCCCGGTGCACGTCGTCCAAGACTCGGAGGCTTGATGGAGTCGCGGACTCGCAACCACCGAGACCGACCTTCTCTGATTATCTCGATCTGAATCGTCGCAACCTACTGTTTTGCGGGGCTTCCGCGTTGGTCACCGCAGATACCGCCCTTGCGGCGCACCATCACCGCGGCCAACGGCCAGGCGTTCTTGCCCTGCAGCGGCGACGGCTGCCCGGAACGGAGCGGCACGGCCGAATGTCGTTAGCTGCCGCCCCGGCGTTCGCGCTCGATCTCGCGCACCCGGTCCAGCCGGTAGCGCACCTGCCCGCGCAGGCTCGCGCCCGCGCGGTTCCACGCCGCAATCGACCATCAAAGCTAGATTCGGGGTAACTGCCCAGGTCTGATTCTGCCGAGCACACACACGTGACGGATTTTGCTTCCGGCGGCGATTCGGGAACTCTCGGTCGAAGCAAAGCCCATTAAAGCGCTTCGACGATATCGGCTACGCCGTCTCTTCTTTATTTCGCCGTCAACGATCATACCCTCCGTGACGCGACCGATGAGCTATCCTACATTTTGGGAGCACGAAGGACACACCTGAGCGATTTTCCTAGTCTTGCCCGAAAACAGCCACCTACTTCTGTACGTACAGTTAACTTTGGAAACCTTAGCGACCATGTTCCTAACCGAGACGTCGCCGCCAACTTCCTGATGACTTCAGCCTGCGCTGGCAAATCAAATAACAAAACGATAGACGCAGATTTGCCGGGCAAGAGTACTATTGGTTCACTCCGAAAATCGGGCTCAGCGGGATTTTGCATGGCCACTTCCCTGCCGCCCATAACGCTCTAAGAGAAAGAACTCCAATACGGAATCGATACAGCTATGGGTCCGACGTTTTTTATGGTCACGCTAATCGTGCGAGGAGCGTCTTCCAGGTCAATACTTGAAGAACCCATTTGGGATTCAGAAGATATGTAGGGTGCGAATATCTGCGGAAACTGTTAATCGTTCCCGAGACTGCTTCCGCGCAAGATAAAGTGCAACAATCACAGCACTTGCTGTCGCGAACACAGAAGCTGCTGAAATAGTCGCTGGGTACTGAGCCGAAAATGACTCAATCATGTGCTGGATTATGACACCTTCGATACCCGCGCCATCAGAATGTAAGATTACCGCTGTGTGAACCGATCTATGGCTCAGTAAAGTCGATCACTTTGCTGCACCACCTTCTTGCCTCATATGCGCTCCGCATCCTGATCGGTAGCGGCCCACGCATCAACCCTACGGTAGCAGTGGGTCTTCGCTGCCGTCGTCTGCCGGGGGGCGGTGCAGTTCGCCATACAGCCGTGGCGCGATGCCCTGAGAACGCCAGCTCCGCAGTTGCTTCTCTCCCGTCATGCGGCCCGACCACTCACCCTTGCCCGCGTTGCAGTTCCTCGTTCACCAGCTCCCCGTTCGTCCTCTGCCAGACATATTCGATGATTGGAATGGTCTCCAGCGCCTAGACACCCAGCCGCTCGTCTACCACAACGACAACTACGCAGCGGGCCAGCATTTGGCGAGAACGCTACGCGAGGCCGCGTCGAACGGCATCGTCTACGACAGCGTCCGTCGGACAGAGGGCGAATGCGCCGCCGCGTTCCGGCCACCCCTGCTGTCCAACTCCCGCCAAGAGCGGCGCCTCTGCTACGTCTGGAGCGGACAGCAAATCGTGACGGTCTATGCGAAGCCCGTCAACGACAACGGCGCCGCGACGTCTGTCGAACACTGGCTGATGCTGCGGCCCGCAATCCGGTGGTAGTCACGCCCGCTCGGACAGGAGCGCCAGGAGCGGCGGGTTGATGTAGAGGTTCTCGCGCCCCGCCTTGATCTCCTCAAGGATGCCTTCGGCTGCGAGCGCTTTCAGGTAGACGGCGGCCGTCTGCCGCCTGGCGATATCCGCTTTGACCACGTCGCTGATCCGGCAATAGGGATGCACGAAAATCAGTTCCGCCAGCTCCCGGGAGTAGATTTTCGGCATCGTCTGTCGAATCGCGCCTGCCGTCTCGTCGAGAAGCTCCCGGATCGCGCGGATTTTCGCCGTCGTCCATTCCGCCGTCGCTCTGACAGCCTCCAGAACGAAGAGTATCCATGCTTCCCAGTCCTGCCGCGTCGTCACCTCCAGCAGATACCGGTAGTAGAGCGCCTTGTTCCGGTTGATGTGCCGGCTGAGATAGAGGACGGGAATATCGAGCAGGCCCTGGTCGACGAGATAGAGCAGGTTCAGCACGCGTCCGGTGCGGCCGTTTCCATCGACGAACGGGTGGATCGCCTCGAACTGATAATGCATGACGGCAAGCCGGATCAGTGGGTCGATCTCCTCAGCCTCGTGAATGTAGCGCTCCCAATTGGCCAGCTTGCTCCGGAGAACGTTCTCTCCCTCCGGCGGCGTGTAGATGACCTGCTGGGTCGCATCGTTCATCAACGCCGTTCCCGGCGTGTTGCGAATGTCCAGCTCCACTCCCTTGATCGTTCGACAGACTTCGACCGCGATGGCGGTCGAAACCGGTCGTTGGTTCAGCATCTCGAAGCCGCGGTACAGGGCGGTGCGGTAGCGCAGGGCCTCTTTGGTTGCGGGGTCGGCTCGACCCGCCGCGTCATTGGCATAGCGGAACAGCCGGTCGGCCGTCGTGACGATGTTCTCGATCTCGGAGCTCGCCTGCGCTTCGAGCAGGGGGATCGAATTGTTCAGCATCGCCTGATTCGGGATGAGCCCTCCGGAAACCCTGAGCTCCGCCAGCGCCGCGCGCGCGGCGATGCAGCTCCGAAGAACGGTCCTTGTCTCGGTATCCGAGGGGGGCGGCAGGTCCGGAAGGTCATTGAAGGGGCGATTGGGATCGAACGCCATGTCGATATATCCTGCTCCCGTCGACACATGTTCCGAACATGTCGATCCCGTCGACACTTCACTCCGACGTGTCGATGCAGAGAGAATATATCGACATGTTGGCCTGTAGCAAGCAGATGGACCGGTGATGTGGACCGCGGTCAATCAGGTGTCTCGCGCTCTGCCGCCAGCGGGCGGAGAGCTGCGGATTTACATGTACCTCTTGTAGATCAAAGGGTTGTGGCGGATCAGACCGGGACTTCGATCGAATGTCGGTCTCGGTGGTTGCGGGCCCCCGCAATCTTATCCCGACACCTTGCTCGAATCGTGCGAACTGTGCGAATTCGCCCGGGTGCGCGGGCCTCCGGCCCGCATCGTGCCGGCGGGACGCCCGCCTATCCAGGGGGCCGGGTCGCCGGCCGCGAAATCCGCGCGCCCGGCCCCGACTCCGTGCGAACCGTGCGAATTCGTCCCCCTCACCGACCGGCTGGAACCGCTTCGCTCCTTCCCCTCCTTCGAGGCGTCTCGTGGAGCGGTCTCCCTGGGTGCCGGGGCCTCAGCCGTCGAAGGGGTCCCGGACGACGATGGTGTCGTCCCGCTCGGGACTCGTGGACACCAGCGTGACCGGCACGGAGATCAGCTCCTCGATGCGCCGGATGTACTTGACGGCGGTGGCGGGCAGGTCGGCCCAGCTCCGCGCGCCCCGGGTGCTCTCGCGCCATCCCTCCATGGTTTCGTAGACCGGCTCGACCGCGGCCTGTTCGGCGGCGCTCGGCGGCAGGTGGGACAGGGAACGGCCCCCCAGGCGGTATCCGGTGCACACCTTGATCTCGTCGAGCCCGTCGAGGACGTCCAGTTTCGTCAGCACGATGCCGTCGATGCCCCCGACCTTGGCGGCCTGGCCGACCATGACGGCGTCGAACCAGCCGCAACGCCGCGCGCGTCCGGTCACGGTGCCGAACTCCCGGCCCCGCTCGCCGAGGCCCTTGCCGATCTCGTCGTCGAGCTCCGTCGGGAAGGGGCCGGCGCCCACCCGGGTCGTGTAGGCCTTGGCGATCCCCAGCACGTGGTCGATGGCGCCGTTTCCCGCTCCCGTTCCCGTCGCGGCCTGCCCCGCGACCGTGTTGGACGACGTCACGTAGGGATAGGTGCCGTGGTCGACGTCCAGCATGATTCCCTGCGCGCCCTCGAAGAGAATCCGCTTGCCGGCGCGGCGGGCCTCGTCGAGCACCCGCCATACGACATCGACGAACGGGCCGATCCGTCCGGCGATCCCGGCGAGGCGGGCCAGCAGCGCCTCGCGGTCGACGGGACCGGCGCCGAAGCCCCGGCGCAGGACGTCGTGGTGGGCAAGCAGGGCGTCGACCCGCGCCTCCAGCGCCTCGCGGTCCGTCAGATCGCAGATCCGCACGCCGCGGCGCCCGATCTTGTCCTCGTAGCAGGGCCCGATGCCCCGGCGCGTGGTGCCGATCGCCGTGCCGCCCCGGGCCTCCTCGCGCAGCACGTCCAGGTCCCGGTGCAGCGGCAGGATCAGGTTGGCGTTCTCGGCGATCCGGAGGTTGCCGGGCGTGACGGGGACGCCCTGGGAGCCGAGCCGGTCGATTTCCTCGAGCAGCGCCCAGGGGTCGACCACGACCCCGTTGCCGATGACGGACAGCTTGTTCTGGACCACGCCCGACGGGAGCAGGCTCAACTTGTACGTCACGCCGTCGATGACCAGCGTGTGGCCGGCGTTGTGGCCGCCCTGAAACCGCACGACGATGTCCGCGCGCTGGCTCAGCCAGTCCACGATCTTTCCCTTGCCTTCGTCGCCCCACTGGGATCCGACGACCGCTACGTTCGCCATCTCGCGTTCAACCTGTTCCGGGAAGCGGGGATCGTATCACGCCGTCTCGACCGCGTCGCCGTCCCGGAGGATATGACCGCACCCGAGGCGGCGGGCCTCGGACGCGTCGTCGCCGCCCGCGGAGAGCGCCCGCAGGGTCCGCCACCCGTCCGCCCGGAGCCGCGCCGACGCCTCCGGCGACGCTTCATGGGGCACGTAGACGAGGCGTTCGGGACCCGCGGCGGGCAGTGCCCGCGCGAGCGCGTCCATGAACAGGGTGAACCCCGTCGCCGGCTCTCCGGTGTCGAGCTCGTAGCGGCCGCCCCGCCCGATCTCGCTATGTACCCGCGGCGTGAAGACGGTGAAGCTGACGCCCGTCTGATACTCCATGCCCCGGAACTCCACCGGATCGACCGTCAAGCCGAGACCGGGCGCCGAAGCCGCCACACGGTCGACCGTCTGCCGCAACTCGCCGCACATGCGCTTCGCCCTCTCCGAGAGCGGCAGCGCGTTCAGCCTGCCGATCGCGTCGTCCGCGGGACCCGCGGCTTCCAGCAGCGCCGTCAACAGCGCCCGCGCGTCCCCGCCGAGGCCGGACAGGGCGGCCGGATCCTTCCGGTCGAGCGCGACCCTCGCCCGCCGCGCTTCGTCCTCGGCGAGGCCGATCTCCCGGCAGATGGCGGGCACCAGGGCGGGCAGCGACAGATCGATGCCGATGTCGGAGACGCCGACGGCGGCGAGCGCCTCCGCGGCGAGGACGATCGCCTCCACGTCGGCGCCGGGCACCGGCGCGCCGATGAGCTCGACTCCGACCTGGACGAACTGCCGTTCGGGCCGCAGCGCGGTTCCCCGCACGCGCAGGACGTGGCCCGCGTAAGACAGGCGAAGGGGACGGGGCGCCCGGGCCAGCCTGGTCGCCGCGATGCGCGCGATCTGCGGCGTGATGTCCGCCCGCAACCCCATCATCCGTTGCGAAACCGGGTCCATGAGGCGGAACGTCTGCGGCGACACGGCCTCCCCGGGTCCGCCCAGCAGGCTTTGTTCGAATTCCACCAGGGGCGGGTCGACCCGCTCGTAGGCGTTGGCGTGGAAGACCTCGAGCAGCCGGCCGACGGCGCGCGCTTCCGCGCCCGCCTCGGGGGGCAGGGCGTCCCGCAGCCCGTCGGGCAAAAGCGATCGTGGCGGCGATTCGTTCATGGACTTGGAACTCCAGTCGGAAAGTCCGGTCGGCGCGGCCGATTCCCGGGGAACATCGGACTCAATCGAAACGCAAGGCCTTGACCTGCTTGACGTGCGGCAGCTCCCGCAGCTGGGCCAGGACGCCGTCCTCGACGGCGTCGTCGACCGCGACGAGGGCCAGTGCGTCTCCCCCGAGACCGGCGCGGCCGAGATGGAACGTGGCGATGTTCACGCCGGCGTCGCCCAGGGCCGTGCCGAGACTCCCGATGATTCCGGGTTTGTCCTCGTTGCTGAGAAATATCACGTGTTCCCCGAGCTCGGCCTCCACCTTGATGCCGTCGATCTGCACCACGCGGGGGTTCCGGTCGGAGAACAGCGTTCCCGAGACGTCGCGGGTCCGGTCTTCGGTCTCGACCGCCAGCCGGATCAGCGTCTGGTAGTCGCTCGCCACCTCCGTGGTGACCTCGCGCACGACGATGTTCCGTTCTCGGGCGATCACGGGGGCATTGACCATGTTCACGGTCTCGAGTTGCCGCGCGAGCAGTCCCTCGAGGGCGATCGATGTCAGAGGCCGGGTGTTGAGGGCGGTCACCGCGCCGGAATACTCGATCGTGACGGATCGCGGTCCGGTTTCCACGAGCTGGCCGACCAGCTGCCCGAGCTGGCGGGCGAGCGCCGCATAGGGCCTGAGCTTGGGGGCGTCTTCCGCGGAAACGGCGGGCATGTTCAACGCGTTGCTCACCGCGCCGAGCAACAGGTAGTCCGACATCTGTTCGGCGATCTGGATCGCCACGTTTTCCTGTGCCTCCGTCGTGGAGGCGCCGAGATGCGGCGTGGCGACCAGACCTTCGAGCCCGAACAGCGGACTCTCCCGCGCCGGCTCTTCCGCGAACACGTCCAGCGCCGCGCCCGCCAGATGGCCGCTCTCCAACGCCTCCTTCAACGCGTCCTCGACGACCAGCCCGCCACGCGCGCAGTTGATCAACCGCGCGCCGGCCTTCATCGCGGCCAGCGCCCCTGCATCGATCACGCCGCGCGTGGCGTCGGTCAGCGGAGCATGGAGAGAGACGAAGTCGGCCCGCCGGAGAAGCTCGTCGAGGCCCGTCTTCTCCACGCCCAGTTCCACCGCCCGTTCAGGGGAGAGATAGGGATCGTACGCGAGCACCTTCATCTTCAGGCCCTGCGCGCGGTCGGCGACGATGGACCCCACGTTTCCGCACCCCAGTATGCCGAGCGTCTTGCCGGCGACCTCGACCCCGAGGAACCTGGACTTCTCCCACTTGCCGACTTGGGTAGACCGGTCCGCGCGGGGGATGTGGCGCGCCAACGCCAGCATCATGGCGATGGCGTGCTCGGCGGCGGTGATCGCGTTCCCGAAGGGCGCGTTCATGACCGCCACGCCCCTGGCGGTCGCCGCCGGCACGTCGATGTTGTCGACGCCGATGCCCGCCCGCCCGATGACCTTGAGGTTCCGGCCGGCGGCGATGACGTCCGCCGTGAGCCTGGTCGCGGAGCGGACGGCGATGCCGTCGTAGCCGGAAACCGCGTCCCGCAACCCTTCGGCGTCCAGATCGAAGCGCTCGTCCGCCTCCACGCCGCGGTCGCGGAATACGGCGGCGGCCCGCGGGCTCATGCGGTCGGAGATCAGGACCTTCGCCATGGGACGGCTCGCGTTCGGAACGTCACGTCGCGCGGGGGAACGCTGCCTTCACCTGGGCGTAGGCCCAGTCGAGCCAGGGCATCAGGGCTTCCAGGTCTTCCCGGTCGACCGTGGCGCCGGCCCAGATCCTCAGCCCGGGCGGCGCTTCGCGGTGTCCCGCGATGTCGAAGGCGGCGTTCTCGTCCGCCAGCAGCGCCGCGATCCGCCTGGGCACGTCGGCCTGCTCGCCGGCCGGCAGCCCGGCGAACCAGGGCTCCGCGAAACGGAGGCAGACGGAGGTCGGCGAACGGGTCTCGGGCGCTGCGGCGAGATAGTCCGCCCAGGGGGTCCCGTCGACCCAATCGGCGATCGTCGTGCCGTTGGCCCGGATCCGCGCCGTCAGGCCGTCGAGGCCGCCCACGGATTCCGCCCACGCCAGGGCGTCGAGCACGTCCTCCACGCACAGCATCGACGGCGTGTTGATGGTCTCTCCGGCGAAAATCCCTTCGTTGAGCCCGCCTCCCGCGGTCAACCGGAAGATCTTGGGAAGCGGCCAGGCCGGAACGTGAGACTCGAGCCTCTCCACGGCGCGCGGACCGAGAACCAGCATGCCGTGTCCGCCCTCCCCGCCCAGGACCTTTTGCCAGGAAAAGGTGGCCGCATCGAGCTTTTCCCAGGGCAGGGGCATGGCGAACGCCGCGGATGTCGCGTCGCAGATGGTGAGGCCCTTTCGGTCGGGCGCGATCCAGCGGTCGTGGGGGACGACGACCCCCGAGGTCGTGCCGTTCCACACGAAAACCACGTCGCGGTCGCAATCGACCTGGCCGAGATCGGGCAATTCGCCGTAGCCGGCCTCGAACACGCGAACGTCCTCCAGGGGGAGCTGCCCGACGATGTCCTTGACCCACTCGCGCCCGAAGTTCTCCCAGGCGAGGACATCGACGCCCCGGTCTCCCAGAAGCGACCACAGCGCCGTCTCGACGGCGCCGGTGTCGGACGCGGGCACGATTCCGATGCGGTGGGTGTCCGGCACGCGCAGGATCGTCCGGGTCCCGTCGATGACCTGTTTGAGCCTGGCCTTGCCGTCCGCGGACCGGTGCGACCGTCCGAGCGCGGCATCGGTCAGAACGGCCGGCGTCCAGCCCGGCCGCTTCGCGCACGGCCCCGACGAGAACTGGGGCCGGCGCGGACGTACGTTCGGTTTCATGCCTCTTCCTTCCGGAAGAGCTGCGGCCCGTTGGGGGGCCGCGGCCCGCGGCGGGGATAGTCGTCCGGGCCACGAAAGTCAATGCGGACGTCCCGGCCAGGAACGCATGATGAAGAGCGGGGCTTCGCCTGCTGCCTGCGGGGCAGGGTGCGCCCCGCGATCGTCCGCCGGAAGCCCGGCCGGATACGCGCGGTCACGTCCGTGACGGCGGATCCGGGGAACTATTCCGGAGACGTTTGCCCAGCGCCGCCAGGGCGTCCCGCAACCCGGGGTCGCGGGTCCGGGCGAGGCGGGCGCCGATGCCGTCCCACCGCTCCCCGTCGGGACCGTCGTCCTCCGGCGGGGCGGAGCGGGCCGCGGGGGAGTCCGGAGCCGACACGGTCTCGCGCTGGGTCAGCCGCACGGCGTCGATCGCGCGATAGCCGAAATAGGAATTGATCCGCTCGATGACCAGAGGGGTCATGTGCTGGAATTCCGTCGCCCGCGCGCTTTCGACACGCACGTGAAGCACGCCGGGTTCCGCCCGCCGGGCCGGATAGGAGATACGCCGCGGCGTGCTCGCGCGCGCCAGCTCCTCGCCGACGATGGCGGCCCACCGTCTGACGATCCCGGTATGGACGAAGCCGCGCTTGCGCAGCGCCGGGCCGGAAATCCCGCCGATGACGCGCCCCAGGCGCCGCAGACCCCGGCGTTCACTTTTTCCGGCCATGCCGTCATCTTGAGGGAGAACCGCTTTTCCGTCATGTGAAAACGAACCGCGATCGACCGGACGGACTCGAACCGCATCGGAACCGGCATGCACCTCTCCGCGAAGCTTCTGGACTGGTACGACCGGCACCGCCGGGAGCTGCCGTGGCGCGCCCCGCCGGACGTCCGCCCCGACCCCTATCGCGTCTGGTTGAGCGAGATCATGCTCCAGCAGACGACGGTGTCGGCGGTCATACCCTACTTCCGGACCTTTCTTGCACGCTGGCCCACGGTCGCGGATCTCGCGGCGGCGGACCTCGACGACGTGCTCGCCGCCTGGGCCGGTCTCGGCTACTACGCGCGGGCCCGCAACCTTCACAAGTGCGCGCGGGCTGTCGTGGCCGCCGGAGGCCGGTTTCCCGAAACGGAATCGAAACTCGGGGAATTGCCGGGCATCGGCCCCTACACGGCGGGGGCCATCGCGGCCATCGCCTTCGGCGTCCCGGCCGCCGCCGTGGACGGAAACGCCGAACGGGCGATCGCCCGCTTAGACGGCATCGAGGATCCCTTGCCGGGCGCCAGGGCACGGGTGCGCGGCCTCGTCCGGAGGCTCGTGCCCGGAGACCGTCCCGGAGATTTCGCACAGGCCCTGATGGACCTCGGCGCGACCGTCTGTAAGCCCAGGCGTCCCGCGTGCGGCCGCTGCCCCTGGGCGGCCGAGTGCGTGGCGAGGCGGAAAGGGATCGCCGAGGATCTGCCGCGCAAGGCGCCCAGGCCCGATCGTCCGCTACGGCACGCGGCGGCGTTTTGGGCGGCCGACGCGGACGGCCGCGTTCTGTTGCGCCGGCGTCCGCCGTCGGGATTGCTCGGGGGCATGACGGAGGTTCCGTCGACTCCCTGGACGGACCGGCCCTGGACAGTGGCCGCGGCACGCGGGGAAGCGCCCCTGCGCGCGCGCTGGAGGCGCGTACCCGGCGTCGTGGCCCACGGCTTCACCCACTTCCGGATCGAGTTCCTCCTGCTCCGCGCCCGAGTGGCGCGTCCGCCCGAGGGTCTCGGAGAGGAAGCGTTCTGGTGTCCGCTACCCGAGCTCGACCGGCAGGCCCTGCCATCCCTCATGCGGAAGCTCGCGCGCCACGCGCTGGAACACGGTCGGCACGCGTAGGGTCGGCAGCGGCCGTCAGGCGTCCCGCCCAACCGCCCCGCGCGTTCGCGCCCCGCGGAAGGCGGACCGCTGGGCAAGACCCCTGCCGAACGCATATCATTCCGGGAGACGGTCGCGGAGTCGCCGCCGGCCCTCGGGCGCTTTCCAGGGAGGGACTCGACATGAGCAAGGACAGGCCCATCCACATGCCGTACGGGGCTTACCACAAGACCGGGATCTCCGAGCACGATCCCGAACTCACCCACACCGGTCCCGGCACCCCCATGGGCGAGGCCATGCGCAGGCACTGGCAGCCGGTCTGCATGTCGGAAGAGCTGACCGACGTGCCGAAGGCGATCCGCGTCATGGGCGAGGACCTCGTGGCCTTCCGCGACCGCTCGGGCCGCGTCGGCGTGCTGCAGCGCCATTGCAGCCACCGGGGCACGTCGCTCGAGTACGGCATCGTCCAGCCCAAGGGCATCCGCTGTTGCTACCATGGCTGGGTCTACGACATCGACGGCACCATCCTCGAGATGCCGGCCGAGCCCGCGGACAGCCGGATCTACGAGACGGTCTACCACGGCGCCTATCCGGCGTTCGAGCGCGACGGCCTCGTGTTCGCCTACATGGGACCGCCCGAGGAGAAGCCGGCCTTCCCCGACTTCGACACCTATCACCGGCCCGAGGACAACAGGCTCGTGCCTATGTCGATCTTCACTCCGTGCAACTGGTTGCAGGTCTACGAGAACATCATGGACCACCTCCACGTCGGCACCCTGCACAACCCGCGGATGATGACGGTCGAGGGCGTGGACGCCTCCGAGATCGAAGGCATGGACTACGCGGCGCCCATGGGCTTCACCGAGCGGCCGGCGCTCGATTGGGAGCCGACACGCGGGGGAAACGGCATGTGCTTCATTGCCAGCCGGCGCAATCCCGACGGGCGGACGGTCTGGGTCCGCATCGTCGAGACCATCTTTCCGAACTATCTGCAGATCGGCTGCACGTTTCCCTCGGCGCGGACGTCGCGCCGTTCGCAGACCGTGTGGACGCGTTGGCACGTGCCCGTCGACGACGAGAACATGCTCGTTCTCGGCTGGCGCCACTTCAACGACGAGGTCGATCCGCTCCGTCTCGGAAAGGAAGAGGAGGTCGGCCACGAAAAGCTCGACTTCCTCGGTGGCGTCGTCGGCAATCGCACCTACGAGGAAGGCCAGCGCGCGCCCGGCGACTACGAGGCGCTGATCGGCCAGCGCGCCATCGCCATCCACGACCGCGAGAACCCGGGTTCCGGGGACGCGGGGGTCTACATGTGCCGCAAGCTCCTGCGCGACTACATCCGCGGGAACACGCCGCCGCACGAGTCCCTGGAGATCGACGGGAGCGGGAAGGACAGGCTCCACATCTACACCCAGGACTCCGTGATGAACGTGCCGCCGGAGCCGGGCCGGGACGATCTGGAGTTGATGCGCGGCCTCGGCCAGCGGGTCTTCGCGATCATGCGGGAAGGCGACGCCGTCCCCAGCGCCGATCGCGAGGCGTACATCCGCGCCCGTTTCGACGAGCTGGACGGCGGCGTTCTCGAGGCGGCGGAATAGGAGACGCGCCATGTCCGTCCGGAAGGAGGCCGGTCCGCGCTTCCGGGACACGTCCGAGCCGGCGCCGTGCGACGCGACGACCGCGGCCTGGAACTGACGACGGCGAGCGCCGAGGCCGCCGGCGCGTTGAGCCGCGCGGCGACGAGTCTCATCGGCCACAGGCTGGACACCATGGCGCACGTGAACGCGGCCCTGGAGGCCGATCCCGGCTGCGTGCTGGCCCGCGCCATGAAGGGCCTCCTCATCGTCGGCCTTCGGTTGCCGCGCCGCTATCCGGAAGCGCGGGCCGAGCTGGAGGCCGCGACGGCCGCGAGCGCCGGCGCCAACGAGCGGGAAAGGGGCTATCTGGCGGCGCTCTCGGCCCTGATTCGGGGCCGCGTCCCCGATGCGGTCCGCCACTACGAGACGATCCTGGCGGCGTGGCCCCGCGACCTGCTGGCCCATCGCCTGGCCCAGTTCGAACTGTTCTGGATCGGCGAGTCCGCCCGGATGCGCGATATCGTCGAGCGTGCCGCGCCGGCCTGGTCCGACGAGGTGCCCGGTTTCGGCGCTTTTCAGGCCCTGCGCGCCTTCGGCTGCGAGGAGAACGGCCTCTATGCCGACGCCGAACGCTACGGGCGCGACGCGGTGGAGCGCGATCCCACGAACGGCTGGGGCGCGCACGCGGTCGCCCACGTCATGGAGATGCAGGGGCGTCACGAGGAGGGCGTCGCCTGGCTGGACGGTCTCAAGGACCGGTGGTCGGGACTCAACAACTTCGTGCATCATCTGTGGTGGCACCGCGGCCTGTTCCATCTGTCGCGGGGCGAGTTCGACACGGTCCTGGAGGTCTACGACCGCCACATCCGCGATCCCGAGTCGCCGCTGATCAAGGCCAATCCCGGCCACTACGGCGATTTCCAGAATGCCGTCGACCTGCTGAAGCAACTCGACATGGCCGGGCACGACGTGGGCGGCCGCTGGGAGGCGGTCGCGGATCTCGCCGAGGATCGTATCGGCAATCACGCCGCGCCGCTCTCCAGCGCCCATGCCGGGATGGCCTTGGCGGCGGCCGGGCGCGATGCGGCCGTGGACTCCTGTCTGGCGGCCCTGCGCGGCTACGCGTCCACGGACGAGACCGACAACGCGTCCCGCGTCCGTTCGGCGGTCTTGCCGGCGGCGGAGGGCGCCGTCGCGCACCAGCGCGGCGACCATGAAGCGGTGCTGGCAAACCTGCTGCCGGCGCGGCACGGCCTGTGGCGGGTCGGCGGCAGCCATGCCCAGCGCAACCTGTTCACGCGGATCCTGGCCGACTCGGCGCGGCGCCTCGGGCGCGGGGACGTGGTCGACGTCCTGCTGGCGGAGATGGCCCGAACCGGCTTCGCGCGTCCGGAGGAGCGCCTTCGCCCTCCGGGCGCGGCGGTTTCGGCCGCGTGATCCCGCACGAAGGCATGATCGACGCCATCGCGGTCGACTCGGGCGACAACGTCGCCACCTGCCTTCGCGCCGTCGAGGCGGGCGCGGCCGTCTCGGTCAGGTCGGGCGCGGTCGTCGTGGCGGTGACGGCCGCCGAGGCGGTTCCGCGCGGCCACAAGATCGCGCTCGAGGAGATCGCCGACGGCGGCGCCGTCCGCAAGTACGGCGAGGTCATCGGCAGGGCCTCCGCCGCGATCGCGCCCGGCCGGCACGTCCACATCCACAACGTTGTCGATTAGGCCGGCGCGGCCGCCCCCGGGAGTGCGTCTTGTCCACGAACGAATAGCACGCGAGGCACGGGCCCCATGTTCCACGGTTATCCTCGCGGCGACGGCTCCGCCGGCGTCCGGAACACCGTCGGCGTCATCGCGCTGATGGACAATGTCAACGGCATCGCCCGCAAGATCGCCGGGAACGTCCGCGGCACCGAGCTCGTCACCGACCTCTTCGGCCGCAAGCTGATCGGGCTCAACCACGAAATGCGCCTCAAGGCGATCCGCGGCATGGCCCTGAACCCGAATCTCGGCGGCGTGATCCTGGTGACGCTCCACCGCGTCTCCGCCGAAACGTTCGCCGAACCCGTCGCCGCGGCGGGCAAGGACGTGGAGTGCGTGGTCTATCAGGACATCGGCGGCACGCTCCGCACCATCGAACGGGGCACGCTGATCGCCGCGAAGATGGCCAAGAAGGTTTCGAGCCTGCAACGGACCGAGCAGCCGCTCTCCAAGCTCGTCCTGGGGGTCGAGTGCGGCGGCTCCGACTTCTCGAGCGGCATTGCCGGGAATCCCGCCCTCGGCCACGCGGCGGATCTGCTCATGGAGGCCGGCGGCTCGGTCGTGCTGTCGGAGACCGCGGAGATCATGGGGGCCGAGCATCTCCTGGCCGAACGCGCCGTAGACGGCGAGGCGGCCTCCGGCATCGTCGACGCCATCGCCGAGATGGAGGAGCTGGCCCGCCGGGCGGGCGTCCCCGACATCCGACGGGGCAATCCGTCGGCCGACAACATCGAGGGCGGCCTGACGACGCTGGCGGAAAAATCCCTCGGCGCAGTCAGGAAAGGCGGCAGCAAGCCCCTGCAAGGCGTGGTGGGGTACTGCGACCCTGTGCCGCCGGATCCGCCCGGCTTCTATTTCATGAGCACGCCGTCGCCGGCGTGCGAGTCGATGACGGGCCTGGCGGCCGGCGGGGTCCAGATCATCGGATTCAACACCGGTCTCGGGCAGCCGTCGGCCCACCCGTTCGTCCCCACCGTCAAGATCAGCGGCAACCCGGCGACGGCCGGGAACGCGGCGGACGACCTCGACGTTTCGGTGAGCGACATCCTGACCGGGCGGATGTCGATCGAGGAGGGCGGCGTGCGCATCTACGAAGAGATACTCGCCGTCGCCAACGGCAAGGCGACCTACACGGAACTCTTCGGCACCGGACAGTCCACGATCGGCGTGGCGGGCGCGAGCTTCTAGCGGCGTTTCGCGGAGGAATCCGCTACTTCGCATGACGGTCCTCCGGCGGCCAGTTGGGCGGCGGCGGGAGAGGCGGATCCTCGTCCGGTCCGAGCCACGCCCCGCCCGCTGCGGCCGCCTGCTCGGCCTCGGCCTCCGCCCAGATCTCCTCCATCATCTTCCGGTAGGCTTGGGCCTTACGTTCGTACTCCAACTCCTCCTCCGTTTTCTCCTCCGCCTTGTCCTCTTCCGCGGAGGCCCCGGCCTTGGGCGCGTCCCGGTACTTCTCCGGCCGGTGCGCCCGCAGCAGGAACGTCGCCAGGGCGTCCGAGTAGTGCCGCCACTCCCCCACGCGCTCGCCCTTGTAGTAGACCGGCCTCTCCACACCCTCGAAGGCCCGCCGGTGCACCTCCGCCTCCAGCAGGTCGATCCCCTCCTCCAGGGCCTCGTCCCAGCGGTCGGCGAAGGCCGCGTCCGCCTCGCGCCAGTCGTAGACCGTGCGCCGGGGGACGCCGGCCTTGCGGCAGGACAGGGTGACGTTCACCGTCTCCGTGAGGGCCTTGAGGAACAGGGCCTGTTTCCGCGGCTTCCGCGCCGCCGCCGCCTTGGAGTTCCCGCGCATGTGCGTCCCCGAACGATCCAAACCGATGACATTTTACCCACCACAATGGAGAAATCAACAATTATTTCCTATCTCTGTCAAATTCCTTATAACGTATTGATTCACAAGAAAGATTCTTGCCCGGACCGGCGGATCTCTCCACCGGGGTCCCCTCTCCCTGCACAGGGAGAGGGACAGGGTGAGGGTTCGAGACAAAGACTCCCTCATGCCGTCCACACCCCCACCCTGTCCCTCCCCCGCGGAGCGGGAGAGGGGACCCTCTCACGGAGGGTTGCGGACGCGGGACGCGGGGCGGCCCGGAACGACGGACCGCGCCACCAGGGTCCCCCCCTCACGGACGTCCGCGGATGCGGCGACGCGGCGCGGCCCGCACCCACTCCGTGCGAACTGTGCGAATTCGCCCCGGCGGCCGGCGCGGCGGCGCGGCGCGCTACTCCATCCCGATCCGCAGCGTCACCGCGCCGAGCGGCCCGAAGTCGGCCGTGACCTCCTGACCGGGCGCGGCGGGCGGGGGCGGTGCGACCGTGCCGGTGGTGACGTGGTCCCCCGCCTTCAGTCCCCGCCCCATCGCCGCGAGCGTGTTGGCGAGCCAGGCCGTCGCGCCGAAGGCGCCGCCGTCCACGTTGCGCCCCCTGCCGCGGGCCGCGGTCTCTCCGTCGATCCGCAGCGAGACCGGACAGTCCAGCAGATCGATCCCCGACCAGTCGGTGACCGCCGCGCCCGCGACCCAGCGGCCGTGGGCGGCGTTGTCGGAGATCAGGTTCGCGGCGCCTGCCTCCATCCACGGGTCGAAATGACAGCCGATGACCTCGACCGCGGGCAGGACCGCGCACGTTGCCGCCTCGATCGCGGCGGCGTCGAACGGCGCCGCGGCCGGGTCGAGGTCGCGGCCGATCCGCACGGCGACCTCCGGCTCGTGGACCCGGAAAAAGTTCGCGCCGGCCGGCAGATCCGCCGGCGATTCGTGGGTGGTGGCGTCGTACAGCCGGCCGAAGAACGGTTCCGGGACGCCGAGCAGCTCCCGCGCCAGAGCGCTGGTGGCGCCGATCTTGAAGCCGATCGCCGCGACTCCGCGCTCTTCCCTCAGGATCCGTTCCGCCTCGGCCTGGATCGCGTAGCCCTCCGCGATGCCGGCGGGCCGGTCCGCCTCGGGGACGGATCCGATCGTCCGGCCCCGGTCGCGGTGGTTCAGGAGATTGCGCGCGGCGCGCCCGACGTCGCCGTGGTCCACGGGTTCGCTCCCGCCGGGACCGGTTCACCCCCGGTGCCTGGCCTCGATCTCCTTGACCCTGCCGACGATCCAGTCGACGCGGTCGCCGCCGTCGTACCGGTCGCTTCCCTCGACGACGGCGTCGGTGATCTCCTCGCCCACCGCGGTCAGCAGATCCCAGTCCTCGCCCGCGTCGGCGCGCCGCTTGACGCTGATCACCGAGTCCTGCGCCAGGATCTTTCTGGCCTTCGGCTTCGTCCCGTTGCCTCCGGCCGGCTCCGGCCAGGCCGCGGGCACGTTCCCCTCGAGGATCTCGCGCAGTTGCCGGCGCATCATGACGACGCCGGTGTCGGTCGTTCCCTTGTGCTCGATGGCGGGACGCGGCACGCCGTACCAGATGCTGCCCTGGGCCTCGAAGTCGCCGGCCTTGCGCTGCGCCGCTTCGTAGGAGGGGCGCCGGGTCTGGCCGTCCACGTCCGTCAGGTTCCAGCCGTTCCGGGTGTGGTCGGGGCCGACGGTCCGGTCCGTGCCGTAGGCCCGCCAGCCGAACAGGATCGACCGCCGGTCGTCGACCGGGATGTGCTGGCGCAGGTAGATCGCGGCGTTGTAGTAGGTCGGCCTGGGGAGTTCGACGGTCGTCGGCACGTAGCTCTCGAAGGGCATGTGGCAGTAGTTCATGCGCGCCCAGATCCAGTCGTCGTCGAGACGGCGCACGGACATGTAGATCATGCCGCTGCCCGCCCCCGTGATGCGCCACCTGATGTTGGGATGAAGGCCGATCGAAGGGTTCTGGAAGTGCTGGCCGTCGGTGCCGTGCAGGAACACGGCGTGGAACGGGTCCATGGAGTTTTCCTGCGAGTTCAGCCAGTTGCTCTCGTAGGGCAGGGCGAACGGGACGAACTCGACGCCCGGCATCTCGAAGAAGTCGAGATGCGGCTTGTCCGGGATCAGGTCGGGGGGACCCATGTAGGCCCAGACCGTGCCGTGGATCTCGGCCGCCGGATAGGCGCCGTGGAAGAGGCTGTCCTTCAGCCTGGAGTCCGGCGGTTCGCCCGGCGTCTCCAGGACGGTGCCGTCGACGTCGAACAGCCAGCCGTGGTAGCAGCAGCGGATGCCCCGCTCCGAGACGATGCCGTACTCCAGCGAGGTGCCCCGGTGGCTGCAATGCCGGTGCATGACGCCGACCCGCCCCGACTTGTCCCGGAAGGCGACGAGGTCCTCGCCCAGCGTCTTCACCGCCTTCGGCAGGTCGCCGAGATGGTCCGACAGGCAGACGGGCAGCCAGAAGCGCCGGAAGTATTCGCCCATGGGCGTCCCGGGGCCGGTCTCCGTCAGCAGGGCGTCGGGCTCCGTGATCTCCCGCGAGTGGTACCCGCTGAACGGCTTGTTTCTCAGCTCGCGCCGGCCGGAATCGATCTCCCGAACGCTCATCTCGTCCGCCCTCCGATGTCGCGCCGCCCGTTGAACGCTGGCCGCGCGTTCGGCGCGGAGCCTAGCGAATCCGCCCCCGCCGGTAAACGCCCGCCGCCCCCGCCGCTGGACCTCGGGCCGCTCGGTTCGGCATGATCGGCGGGGAACGGACCCCATCGGGAGGAGTGGACATCATGGCGAGACTGGACGGGAAAGTCGCGTTGATCACCGGCGCGGGCGCGGGCATCGCGCGCGAGGCGAGCCGCCTCTTCGCCAACGAAGGCGCCAGCATCGGCGTCGTCGAGATCGACCCGGAGACGGGCAACGAGACCGCAAACATGATCAGGGCGGACGGCGGACGGGCGGTGGCCGTCCGGGCCGACGTCACACGGCCCGACGACGTGGAGCGCGCCGTCCGCGAGACCGTCGAGGCGTTCGGCCGGCTCGACGTCCTCTACAACTGCGCCGGCGGCTCCGCGCCCCCGGACGACTCCGTGACCGCGATGCCCCTCGAGGCCTGGGACCGCAGCATCCGGCTCGACCTCTACGGCACCTTCCTCGGCAGCCGTTTCGGCATCCCGGAACTGAAGAAGGCCGGCGGCGGCTCCATCGTCAACATGAGCTCGGTGATGAACTTCCTCGGGGAGATGCGCGGCTTTCCGGCGCGGCACTCCTATTCCGCCGCCAAGGGCGGCGTCTCCGCGCTGACCCGCTGCATCGCGGCGGAGTACGCCAAGGACGGCATCCGCTGCAACGCCATCGCGCCCTGCTTCGTGGAGACCGATCGCAACATCGCCGTGAAGGCGGGCTGGACCAACGAGGCGACCGCCGCCGTTCTCCACCAGCACCCGTTGGGGACCGGCCGGCCCCTCGACATCGCCAACGCGGCGCTGTACCTGGCCTCCGACGAGTCGCGCCTGGTCAACGGCGTCATCCTCCCCGTCGACGGCGGCATGGTCGTGATCTGAGGCGCCGGTGCTACAATCGGACCGGAATCGCGAGGGAGTGACGAACGAGAGGAGGGACCGGAGATGAGATCAGTCGTTCATGCGATCCTTTTGGCCGGCGCCGCGCTCGCCGCCGTCGGCTCCGTGACGGCCGGCGCGGCGGAGCAGGCGCGCGCCGTCATGATGAACGCGCAGGGAGACACGGTCGGCGAGGTCATGCTGCGCGAGACCCCGCAGGGCACGCTGCTGCATGCCAGGTTGGAGAACCTGCCGGCGGGCGCCCATGCGTTCCACGTCCATGCGGTCGGCGTATGCGATCCGCCCTTCAAGTCCGCGGGCGGTCACTTCAACCCGACGGGCGCGAAGCACGGGATCGAGAACGCCGAGGGGATGCACGCCGGCGACATGCCCAACATCCACGTGCCGGCCTCCGGCGCGCTGGAGATCGAAGTCCTGAACGCGCTGCTGCGTCTGGATTCCGCCCTCTTCGACGACGACGGCGCGGCGCTGGTGATCCACGAGGGGCCCGACGACTACGTGTCGGACCCGGCGGGCGCGGCGGGCCCCCGCATCGCCTGCGGAGTGATCGGCCGGTAGCGCAGCGCCTCCCGCACGGGCCGGAACGAGCGCCGGTGGTGGGGGGTGGGGCCGAGGGCTTCCAGCGCCCGGGCGTGCTCCCGCGTGCCGTAGCCGGCGTTGCGTTCCCAACCGTAGCCCGGATAGGCCCGCGCCAGCCGCCGCATGGTCCGGTCGCGGGTCTCCTTGGCGACGATCGACGCCGCGGCGACGGAGAGCGAGCGTGAATCGCCCCTGACGACCGCCTGGGCCGGACAGGAGAGGTCCGGCAGGCGGTTGCCGTCCACCAGGGCGTGGGCGGGCCGGGTCCCGAGCGCCTCCACGGCCCGCCGCATGGCCAGCATCGTGGCCCGGAGGACGTTCAGGACGTCGATCTCGTCTACGCCGGCCTCTCCGATGCCGACGGCTGCCGTTGCCCGGAGCCGCCCGTAGAGCTCGGCCCGGCGCGCCCGCGACAGGCGTTTGGAATCGTCGATCCCGTCCGGCGCGCCGCCGGGGGGAAGGATCACGGCGGCGGCGACGACCGGTCCGGCCCAGGGGCCCCGGCCGGCCTCGTCGACGCCGGCGACGGGCGGCGGCAGGGAGGCTTCCAGCGAGAGGTCGGGCAAGGCGCGCATGGGCGTGGGCGTCCATCCTATCGCGGGACGGGCGGGGTGTCGCCCCGCCCCGGACCTGTGCTAGCATCGCCGAAACGCAAACCGCAGGGAGGGCAGGGCATGCCGTTCGTCAGGGTCGATGTCCCGGAGGGCCTGAGCCGGGAAGCCAAGGGGCGGATCCGCGAGGGTCTCCACGACGCCATCGCGAAGAGCTGGTTCAAGGAGCACATCTGGATCGCCATCCGCGACATGTACGCCGAGCCCGGCGACAGGACCGTGCTCCTGTCCTGCGGCGTGCGTCCGGGCCGCGGCCAGGAGGCCGAGCGGACCCAGGCGCTCTTCGACCGCGCCCACGAGGTCATGGAGCGGGAGATCGGCACCTCGCCCGACGAGATGATCTGCATGGTGCACGAGTTCGAGCAGCACATGTGCATCTCCGGCGGCGGCGAGCTGCCGCCGCTCGGCGACGGGACGCCGGCGCTGGAGAAGGTCCTCGAACCGGCGTAGCCGGGGGCGGAGCCGGCCGCGCGCCCTCTCCGTCACGGCCACAGCGACAACTGGTCGGCGTCCCGGCCCGGAGGCCGGAACAGCGTGGTGTCCAGGCCGGTCCGGCGCACGTCGAGGCCGAGCCGCGCCATCTCCAGCCTGAAGCGCCTGCCGATCATCTCCGCGTAGGGCCCGCCGCCCGTCATGCGCGATCCGAACCGCGGATCGTTGTCGCGTCCGCCGCGCACGTCGTGGATCAGCGACATGACGCGGGAGGCGCGCTCGGGGACGGTTTCGCTCAGCCATTCGCGGAACAGGTTCTTCACCTCGTGCGGAAGGCGCACCAGCAGGTGGCCGGCGCTCGTGGCGCCGGCGTCCCGCGCGGCGCGGAGAATGCGTTCGAGTTCCGCGTCGGTCAGGCCCGGAACGATCGGCGAGACGAGGACGCCGACGGGGATGCCGGCCGCCGAGACCCGCCGCACGGCGTCGAGACGCCGGAGCGGGGTCGCGGCCCGCGGCTCCATGCGGCGGGCGAGCGTGCGGTCGAGGGTGGTGATCGAGATCAGCACCCGCGCGAGGCCCTTCTCCGCCATCGGCGCCAGCAGGTCGATGTCCCGGGTGACGAGATGGGACTTGGTGACGATCCCCACGGGGTGGTCGCACGCCGACAGCAGCTCGAGAATGCCGCGCGTGACGCGCCGTTCCCGCTCCAGGGGCTGGTAGCAGTCGGTGTTCGTGCCGAGCGCGATGACCTCGCAGCGATAGCCGGGACGCGACAGCTCGCGCCGCAGGACGCTCGCGGCGTCCGGCTTGACGAACAGGCGGCTTTCGAAGTCGAGCCCCGGCGACAGCCCGTAGTAGCTGTGCGTGGGCCGGGCGTAGCAGTAGATGCAGCCGTGCTCGCAGCCCCGGTACGGGTTGACGGACGCGCCGAACGGGACGTCGGGAGAGTCGTTGCGGGCGATGACGGTGCGGCAGGCCTCTTCGGTGACCGTCGTCCGCAGGGGCGGCGGCGGTTCGTCCGCGCCGCCCCGGCCGTCGCCGAACTCCCAGTGCGCGTCGCGCGAGACCCGGCGTTCGGCCTCGAACCGTCCCGTGGGGTTCGTGACGGCCCCCCGGCCGCGCCGCCCGTCCTCGTGCACGGCGCCGTCCCTGAGCGTCGGTGCGATGTCCCGTTCCATCGCGCGGAGTGTACCCGCACGATGAGAACAATCCAAGAACGAATATCGGAACGGCGGACCCCCCCTCCCGGCCTCCCCCCTGTCAGGGAGGAGGAGCAAAAGCCGCTCCCTCTCCCTTCCGCCGGCGTCCGGTGCTACGCTCGGCGCATGCGCGTCTGCGTCTTCCAGCACATTCCCGTGGAGCATCCCGGCGTGTTCCGGGATTTCCTCGCGGCGGACGGACACGAGTGGCGGGCCGTCGAACTGGACGCGGGCGAGCCGGTCCCGGACCTCGCCGGGTTCGACATGCTCTGGGTCATGGGCGGCCCCATGGACACCTGGCAGGAGGACGACTATCCCTGGCTCGTGGACGAGAAGAGGGCGATCCGCGAGGCCGTGCTCGGGCTCGGGATGCCGTTCCTCGGCGTGTGCCTGGGCGCCCAGTTGCTGGCCGACGCGCTTGGCGGCGCCGTCGCTCCCATGGCGGCCCCCGAGGTCGGGGTCATGGACGTGGGCTTGACGGCCGCCGGGCGGGACGATCCCCTGTTCGACGGGTTCGGGCCGAACGTCCGTTGCCTGCAATGGCACTCCTACGAGGTCAGCGAGGTCCCCGCGGGCGCCAGGGTGCTCTGCGAGTCGCCGCTCTGCGGCGTGCAGGCCTTCGCCGTGGGCGACACCGCCTACGGCATCCAGTACCACGTCGAGCAGACGCCGCGGACCGTTCCCGAGTGGGGCGAGGTGCCCGCCTACCGCGCGGCCCTGGAGAACACCCTGGGACCGGGCGCCCTGCGCGCCTTCGAGGACGAGGTCGCGGAGCATCTCCCCGAATTCAACGCCGACGCGGAACGGCTGTATCGCAACTTCCTCGGTCTGTGCGCGAAGGCCCCGAAATCGACGTCGTGATCCCGGCGCTGAACGCCGCGGCGACGCTGGACGCGACGCTGCGGAGCCTGTCCGCCGCCCGCGCCGAAGGTCTCGTCCGGGCCGTCATCGTCAGCGACGGCGGCTCGACGGACCGGACGGCCGCCATCGCCGAGGCGTCCGGGGCGCAAGTCGAGCGCGGGGCGCCGGGCCGCGGCCGGCAGCTCGCGGCCGGCGCCGCGGCCGCCCGGTCGCCGTGGCTCCTGTTCCTCCACGCCGACACCCGGCTGGCGGCGGGCTGGGAGCGGGCGGCCCGCGAGCTGACGGCCGCGGAGGGGGCGCCGGGCCGGGCCGCCGCCTTCGCGTTCGCCCTCGACGACCCCTCGGCCGCGGCGCGCGTTCTGGAGCGCCTCGTGGCGTGGCGCTGCCGCCTCGCCGGCCTGCCCTACGGGGACCAGGGCCTGCTCGTCCCGCGGACGCTCTACGACGAGGTCGGCGGCTACCGCCCGCTGCCGCTGATGGAGGACGTGGACATGGCCCGGCGCATCGGCCGGGGCCGGCTCTCCGTCCTTCCGGCGAAGGCGGTGACGTCGGCGGCCCGCTACCGCCGGGAGGGCTACGTCCGCCGGAGCGCCCGCAACCTGTTCTGCCTCGCGCTCTATTTCCTCGGCGCGGCGCCGGGCACGATCGCCCGGTTCTACCGGTGACGCCCCGGCATGGGGCCCGGCCGCCGCGTGGCGATCTTCGCGAGGGCGCCTCGAATCGGCGCCGTCAAGCGGCGGCTCGCCCGCGACGTCGGGGAGTACGCCGCGTGGCGCTACTACCGGAGCGAGACCGCCCGGCTGATCGCCGAGCTCCGCCGCCTCCGCGGCGTCGAGCTGTGCCTGGCCGTGACGCCCGATCCCTTCGCCCGGCGCGGGCGGTTCTGGCCGCCGGAAGTTCCGCGGATCCCCCAGGGTCCCGGCGACCTGGGCGCCCGCATGGCGCGGGTCGTGCGCGCCGCGCCCCGCCGGCCCGTCGTCATCGTCGGCAGCGACGTTCCGGGGCTCGCGGCCCGGCACGTCGCCGCCGCATTCGCGGCGCTGGAGACCCATGACGCCGTCGTCGGTCCCGCCCGCGACGGCGGGTACTGGCTCGTCGGGTTCTCCCGGCGGCCGGCCCCTCCGGGGCGCTGGCGGCCGCCCCTGTTCCGGGACGTCCGCTGGTCCGGTCCCCATGCCCTGCGGGACACCCTCGCCACGTTTCCCGCCTCCTGGCGCGTGCGGACGCTGGAGACGCTGCGCGACGTGGACACCGGCGCGGACCTGGCGTCCCTCGGCGGCCCCCGGCTACTCGGCGGATAGGGGCGGGGCGCCGCCCGGTTCGCGCTCGAGCAGGCGGTCCATCAGCTCGACGAAATTGCACGGCCTGTGCCGGTAGTCGAGTTGCGAGGCGAGGATTCCGTCCCAGGCGTCCCTGCAGGCGCCGGGCGAGCCGGGGACCGCGAACAGGTAGGTGCCGCCGGCGACGCCCGCGGTCGCCCGCGACTGGATCGTCGACGTGCCGATCTTCTCGTAGGACAGCATCCGGAAGACCTCGCCGAAGCCGGCGATCTCCTTCTCGAAGACCGACTGGAAGGCTTCGGGGGTGACGTCCCGTCCGGTGACGCCCGTGCCGCCGGTGGCGATGACGACGTCGACGTCCGGGTCGGCGATCCAGGCGCGCAGCCGCGCGGCGACGGCGCCGAAATCGTCCGTGACGATGTCCCGTCCGGCCAGCCGGTGTCCGGCGGTCCGCAGGCGCTCGACGAGGACGTTTCCCGACCGGTCGTCCTCCAGGGTCCGCGTGTCCGAGACCGTCAGGACGGCGATGCCCACGGGAACGAACGGCCGCGTCTCGTCAATTCCGGTGGGCATCGTTCCGCTCCCGGCGGCCGGCCGCCGCCTCCGTCCGCGCGTCCAGGCTCCGGTAGACCGGCCAGCGTCCCGCCGCGAGCGCGTCCAGCGAAGGGGCCGGCTGCTCGAGCCGGTCCCGGTAGATCCACAGGTTCGCGAACACGCGCCGCACGAAATTCCGGGTCTCGCGCGAGGGCAGGCTCTCGACGAACAGCAGCGGGTCGTCCGTCTCCTCGATCCGGCGTTTCCACTGCCCGACGTTGCCCGGTCCGCCGTTGTAGGCGGCGATCACCAGCACCAGGTTGTCCAGGGAGTCGTGCCCGGTCATGAGGTGCGCGACGTACTTCTGGCCGAGATGCACGTTGTACCCGGGCATGAACAGCTTCCGCTTGTTGCCTCGGTGGAGGCTCCGGTCGCCGGCGATGAAGCTGGCCGTCGTCGGCATGAGCTGCATCAGCCCCCGGGCGCCCGCGCCGCTTTGCGCCCGGACGTTGAACCCCGACTCCTGCCGCATCAGGGCGAACAGGACGGCGCGGTCGACCGTGAAACCGCCCTTGGGCGTCCACGGCGGTATGGGAAACAGCGCCCGGTCGTAGGCCGCGCCGTCGGACGCGAGGACGATCCGGGCCAGGCGCAGCCCCGTGTCCGGCAGCCCCAGCTCGACGGCGAGCGCCAGCAGGGCCTCGCGGGCGTCGGCCGGCGTCTCCACGGAGGCGGCCCGCAGCTCGCGCTCGGCCCAATGGAGCCGGCCGGCCTGGGAGAGGGCCACGGCCCGCCGCACGTAGGGGCTGTCCGTCAGCCTGGCGTAGTCCGCGGCGGACAGGACCGGGGCTTCCCAGGGCAGGGTCGCGCCGTCGTCGAGAAGGCGGCCGGCGAGCTGTCCGTAGAAGGTGCGGGGCCGGTCGGCGGCGATGCGGAGGTAGCGCGTCGCGCGCTCCGGCCGGCGGGCCGCCAGATTCGCCCGGGCGGCCCAGAACGCGCCGAGGGAGACCTCCCGGTCGGACGCGGTCGGGGATTCGGCGAGGGCGCCGAAGTGGACGGCGGCGTCGGCCCACCGGCCCAGGCGCCAGGCCGCCAGCCCCCCGTGCGTGTCGACCGCGGGCTCGTGGACCCGCGCCCGCGCGGCGTACTCGGACGCCAGGGCGAACGCGCGCTCGTCGTGGCCGCGCCGGAAGTATCCCCCGGCGACGCCGGCCTGGAGAACGGCGATCTCCGTTTCGTCGAGGAGGTCGCGGTATTCGCGGCTCTTGAGATGCCTGACCGCCCCGTCCAGGCGGCCGCCGCGGACGTGGCTTCGGACGTGGGCCTGGAGGCGCCGCGCCTCGCGGCGCTGCGCCCGGCTCCGCCGGCGGGGCGAGACGTAGCCTTCGGCCTTCCCGATCACGGTCTCCGCCGCCGCGTGGCCGTTCGGCCGCACGGGCGGATTCGGGGCCCGGGCCCCCGCGGGCCTGCGCTTGCGCGCCAGGCGATGGACGCGGCCGGCGCCCGGATGGTCGGCGTAGCGGCGCATCCAGGCGGAGAGTTCCCCGAACCCGGAGCGGTATTTCGTGGGATGCATGTACCGCTGAAAGAGCACGTGGCCCATCAGGACGCCGTCGTCGAGCCCGGCGATCTCCCTGTCCGCCGCCGTCCAGTCGCCGGCGTCCTGGAGGTCGAAGATGCGCCGGTAGCGGGCGGCGTCCTCGGGGCTCAGGAGTCCGACGCCGGTCCCGCCCGCCGCGCCTTCGGCGGCCGCCGGGGCGGCGGGCGCGGCGGCCTGGGCCGCGGCCAGCAGGGACGCGCAGAGGACCGCGCGGCCGGCTCCGAAGATGCGCCGCGGACGTCTTCCGGTTCCCCGTGGCATGGCGGCTTCATAGCCGATGCGGCGGTTGGCGGCAAGCGCGCGGGCGTCCGGACCGCCGCCGCGCCGTCATTCCAGGGCGTGGAGGCGTTCCCGGATCGCCAGGATGTCCAGCCAGGCGTCCCGCTTGAGCGCCGGCTGCCGCAGCAGGTAGGCGGGATGGTAGATGGCCATGCACGGGATCTCGGACCCGCCGTCCGGGCCGTCGCCGCGGTAGACGAGCCATCGGCCCCTCAGCCTGGTGATCCCCTCCGACCGTCCCAGGAGGGCGCCGGCCGCCGTGCCCCCGACCAGGACCAGGATCCGCGGCGCCGCCAGCTCGATGTGGCGCCGGATGAACGGCAGGCAGACGGTGACTTCGTTCGTCGTCGGCTTCCTGTTTCCCGGCGGGCGCCACGGCAGGATGTTCGTGATGTAGGCCGTCGTCCGGTCCAGTCCCACCGCCGCGATCATCCTGTCGAGGAGCCGCCCGCTGACCCCGACGAAGGGCAGGCCCTCGCGGTCCTCGTCGGCCCCCGGCGCCTCGCCGACGAACATCGCGTCCGCGTCGGGATTGCCGTCGCCGAACACGAGGTTCATGGCCGTGTGCTTGAGCGAGCAGCCTTCGAACCGTCCCATGGCCTCCCTGAGTTCGGCGAGGGTCGACGCGGCGGCGGCCAGGCGGTCCGCGCTTCCCTCCGCCGCCGCCGGGCTGTCCAGGGACAGCGGGACGCCCGCCCCGCGCTTCGGCGGTTCGGGGGGCGGCGGGGCGGCGGCGGCCGCGAAACGGTCCGTCGGGGCGTCGCCGACGGCCTCGTCGGCGCCGGCGTCGACGTGCCAGCGCAGGAGATCGAGGAGCTCGGCTCGGGTCGGCATGGTCTCGCGGTTCGCGCGGTCGTTTTCTCCGCGAGGTTAGCAGAAGGCCGCCGGTCCATCGACCGGGCGGCGGGACGGGCCGGTCCCTTGCCGCGCGCGCCGCGCGCGCGTATACCGGTTCCGGCGGGGCGGAGACGGAGGCCGCAATGGCCGGGGAGGCGCGGGAACGGGACTCGATGGAGTTCGACGTGGTGATCGTCGGCGCCGGTCCCGCGGGGCTGAGCGCCGCGATCCGGCTCAGGCAGCTCTGCGCCGAGCACGACGCCGATCTCACCGTCTGCGTTCTGGAGAAGGGTTCGGAGGTCGGGGCCCACATCCTGTCGGGCGCCGTTCTCGAGCCCCGGGCCCTCGACGAGCTCCTGCCCGACTGGAAGGACCGGGGCGCGCCGCTGAACACGCCGGTGACGGACGAGGCGTTCCTGTTCCTCACCGAGCGGCGCGCCGTCCGCCTCCCCCGTTTCCTCCTGCCGCCGCAGCTCGACAACCGCGGGAACTACATCGTCAGCCTGGGCAGCCTGTGCCGCTGGCTGGCCGGCCGGGCGGAGGAGCTGGGGGTCGAGATCTTCCCCGGGTTCGCGGCCGCCGAGGTGGTCTACGACGGCCGGGGCAACGTCAAGGGCGTCGCCACCGGCGACATGGGAGTCGCCAGGGACGGCAGCCGGAAGCCCGAGTACCAGCCCGGCATGGAGCTCCACGCCAGGTACACCCTGTTCGCCGAGGGCTGCCGGGGTTCGCTGACCAAGACCCTGTTCGAGCGCTTCGGGCTGCGCGAGGGCGCGGATCCCCAGACCTACGGCATCGGCATCAAGGAGCTGTGGGAGGTGGAGGCGGACAGGCACCGGCGGGGCCTCGTCGTGCATTCCGCGGGCTGGCCCATGGATTCGCGCACCTACGGCGGCAGCTTCCTCTATCACCTGGAGGACGGCATGGTGTCGGTGGGATTCGTCGTCGGCCTCGACTACGAGAACCCGCACCTCTCCCCGTTCGAGGAATTCCAGCGCTTCAAGACCCATCCGGCCGTCCGTCCCGTGTTCGAGGGCGGGCGGCGGATCGCCTACGGCGCCCGCGCCATCAACGAGGGCGGCGCGCAGTCCGTGCCCAGGCTGGCGTTCCCGGGCGGCGCGCTGCTGGGCTGCGCCGCGGGGTTCCTGAACGTGCCCAAGATCAAGGGCAGCCACACCGCGATGAAGAGCGGGATGATGGCGGCGGAGTCCGTCTTCGAGGCGGTCCGGGAGGGGCGCCGCGGCGACACGCTGGAGGCCTACGCCCGGCGCTTCCGGGAGTCCTGGGTCCGCGACGAACTGCACCGCGCCCGCAACTTCCGGCCCGCGTTCCGCCGGGGCCTCCTGTTCGGGACGCTGTACGGGGGGCTCGACCTCAAGGTGCTGCGGGGCCGCGCGCCGTGGACGTTCCGCCACCGCCGCCCCGACCACGCGCGCCTCGCGAAGGCCGCCGACCGCCCCGCGATCGCGTACCCCAGGCCGGACGGCAAGGTCACGTTCGACCGGCTCTCGTCCGTGTTCCTGTCGAATACGAACCACGAGGAGGACCAGCCGGTCCACCTGACCCTCAGGGACGAGAGCGTTCCCGTCGAGGTCAACCTGGCCGAGTACGACGCGCCGGAGCAGCGCTACTGCCCGGCGGGAGTCTACGAGATCGTCGGCCGGGAGGACGGCGCGCCGCGCCTCCAGATCAACGCGCAGAACTGCGTGCACTGCAAGACGTGCGACATCAAGGACCCCGGCCAGAACATCGACTGGGTGCCGCCCGAGGGCGGCGGCGGCCCCAACTACCCCAACATGTGAAGGCCCGGTTCGTGATTCGCATGCGAAGTCCTGCGCGGGCCGCGCCCCGAGGGTCCCCTCTCCCGCGTGCGGGAGAGGGACGGGGCGAGGGTGTCGGAAAACGATGCGGCGCGGCGGTCCGGAGGTGGCCGGCCGCGGCGGCCGCGGCCGCCATGGCGCTCGCGGCGGCCCCGGCCCCGGCGGGCGCGGCGGCGGCGGACGGGTCGGTCTTCGGCCAGTACCTCGCCGGGACGTACGCCCGCTCCGTCGGCGACGTCGCGTCCGCGTCGCGATACTACGAGCGCGTTCTTCGGCACGACCCGGACAATTCCGGCATCCTGGGCCGCGCCTTCCTCCTGACGCTGGCGGACGGCCGCTTCGAGAGCGCGGCGGCGCTGTCCCGCGGGATCGGGAAGGCCGGCCGGTACGCGAGCCTGGCGCGCCAGGTCGCCGCCGTCCGGCACGTCGCCGCGGGCGAGTTCGGCCCGGCGGCCGAGGTCCTGCGGACGGCGCCCCGCCCGCGCATGGACGCGCTCGTGGTGCCGCTCGTGGAGGCCTGGGCCCTGGTGGGCGACGGGCGCGGCGACGAGGCCCTGGAGACCCTGGCGTCCCTCGGGAAGGAGACGGAGCATGCGCCGTTCCGGACCTATCACGAGGCCCTCGTCAACGAGGTCCTGGGCCGGCCGGACGCCGCGGAGGCCGCCTACCGCGAGACGGTCGGCACGCCGGGGAGGCGCTCGCCCCGCGTGGCGCGGGCCTTCGGCGCGTTCCTCGAGCGCGCGGGGCGGCGGGACGACGCGGCCGAACTGTACGGCGACTACCTGGCGCGGGACCCCCGGAACGTCCTGGTCCTCGCGGCCCTGGAGCGGGCGGAGCGCGGCCGGCCGGCGCCCCCGCCGGTCGCCGATGCCAGGGACGGGGTCGCGGAGGCCTTCCACGGAATCGCCGCCGGCCTGCTGCAGGGGAACGCCCGGGAGCTGGCGCTCGCCTACGCCCGGCTCGCCCTGGCGGCGAAGCCGGACATGCCGGCGGCGCTGACCCTGATCGCCGGCGTCATGGAGGGCGACGGGCGCCACGAGGCGGCCAACGCGCTCTACGCGCGCATCGACCCCGGCTCCCCCCACGGCTGGAACGCGCGGCTGCGCATGGCGTCGAACCTGGCCGAGATGGACAGGCTGCCCGAGGCCGTGGAGCTGCTGCGCCGGCTCGGCGACGAGCGCCCGGACCGCATCGGCCCGCTGGTCGAGCTCGGCGACATCCTGCGCGCGCGCGAGAGGTACGAGGACTCCGCCGAGGCCTACGGCCGCGCCATCCGGCGGGTCGGCGAGCTGCGGGAGCGGCACTGGACCCTGCTCTACTCCCGGGCGATCGCCTACGAGAGGTCGAACCAGTGGAGCAAGGCCGAGCCGGACTTCCTCCGGGCCCTCGACCTCAAGCCGGAGCAGCCGCTGGTGCTGAACTACCTGGGCTATTCCTGGATCGACCGGGGAGAGCGCCTCGAAAGCGCCCGCGAGATGGTCGAGAAGGCGGTCGAGCAGCGGCCGACGGACGGGTACATCGTCGACAGCCTGGGCTGGGCGTTCTACAGGCTGGGAGAGTTCGACGACGCCGTCGAGCACCTGGAGCGCGCCGTCGGCCTGCGTCCCGAGGACCCCGTCATCAACGACCACCTGGGCGACGCGCTGTGGCGCGTCGGCCGGGAGCGCGAGGCGACGTTCCAGTGGCGGCGCGCGCTCGCCCTGGAGCCGGAGGCCGAGGACGTCCCGAGGATACGGGAGAAGCTGGAGAAGGGCCTGCCGCCGGCCCCGGAACGGAGCGGCCCGGACGTCCCGGCCGGGGGCGATGGCGGCTGACGGGCGCGGCGGCGGTCCCGTCCGCCGCCGGGCGCCCGCCAAGGTCAACCTCTACCTGCACGTGCTGGACCGCCGCCCGGACGGATACCACGACGTCGACAGCCTGGTCGCGTTCGCCGGCGTCTTCGACGAGATCGAGGCGTCGCCGGCGGCCCGCCCCGAACTGAGGCTGAGCGGGCCGTTCGCCGGGCAGCTGGAGGCCGCCGGCCGGGACGCGAACCTCGCCGTCCGGGCGGCCCGCGCGCTGGCCGGGTCGTCGGGCGCGGACGGGCGCGTGGCGCTCTCCCTCCGCAAGAACCTGCCCGTCGCCGCCGGCCTCGGCGGCGGTTCCGCGGACGGGGCCGCCACGCTGCGGGCGCTCCGCGAGCTGTGGGACCTGGACGTGTCCGATCGCGAGCTCCGGGCCGTCGCCGCGGGGCTAGGGGCCGACGTCCCCGCGTGCCTGGCGTGCGCGCCGGTCTACGTCGGGGGGGCGGGAGAGATCGTCGAACCGGCGCCGGCCCTGCCCGCCGCCTGGCTCCTGCTCGTCAATCCCGGCGTCCCCCTGGCGACGGGGGAGGTGTTCCGGCGCCACGGTCCGGCGCGGTCCGCGGCGGCGCGCTTCCGCGAGCCCCCGGCCGACGCCGCCGCCCTGGCCGCCGTCCTGGCGCGGCGGTCGAACGACCTGGAGGCCGCGGCGGTCCGGCTGGCGCCCGCGGTCGCCGACGTCATCGGCGCGCTGGACGGCCTCGACGGCTGCCTGCTGGCGCGCATGTCGGGCAGCGGGGCCACCTGTTTCGGCCTGTTCGCCGACGCCGCCGCGGCGCGGTCCGCCGCGGCCGGGATGGCGGCGGCGTATCCGGCCTGGTGGGTGAAGGCGTGCCCGATGCTCGGACCCGGGGCCGCGCGGTGAGGCGGCCGCGGCGGACCGCGCGGGCGCGCGCCCTGGCCGCGGCGGCGGTGCTGGGCCTGGCGGCCGGGTGCCAGGGCGCGGCGCCGCCCGGCGGGCGCTCCGACATCGAGCGCACGTGGGAGGGGGCCGTGGTCGCCCTTCCGTCCGCGGGATCCGCCGGCCCCCTGCTCACCGGGATGGACGCGCCCGGGATGCGCGCGCGGATCGCGCGCCTGGGCCGCGGCGTTCGCCTCCCCACCGTGCTCTACATGCACGGCTGCACGGGGATCGGGAACTTCGCGTTCTTCGAGCGCCTGGCCGGGGCGGGGTTCGCGGTCATCGTCCCGGACAGCATGGCGCGCCGGTTCCGGCCGCTGCAGTGCGACCCGGAGACGCGGACCGGCGGCTTCAACAGGTTCGTCTACGACTTCCGGCAGGCCGAGATCTCCTTCGCGCTGCACCGGATGTCGGCCCTGGACTGGGTCGACCGCGGCAACCTGTTCCTGGTCGGCGCCTCGGAGGGCGGCGTCGCCGCCGCCCTGTACAGGGGCGGGGAGTTCCGCGCCCGGGTCGTCACCCAGTGGACGTGCCGCGGGGCGGCTGTCGTCGAGGGCCTCGCCGCGCCGCCCCACGTCCCCGTGCTCGCCGTCGTCAAGGCCGGGGACCCGTGGTACGGCGCCGGCCGCGCGCGGGGCCAGCGGGGCCACTGCGGCGAGTTCATGGACGGCCGCCCCCGCTCGCGGTCGATCGTGCTCGCGGGGGACGCCCGGCACGACGTCTACGACTCCGCCGAGACCGTCGAGACGATCGTCCGGTTCCTGGTGGAGCAGAGGAACGGCTGACGTCGGGCCGCGGTGGGTCGGGGTGGGGGTGTCGGAATTGAAGACGCGCCGGGCGCGGGCATGGCGGCGTTGCCGGCTCCGGGACGGACCGATTCCATTTCCACGACACGGTTGACATACATCTTTTTTGTCGTACAATAATTCATACAGCGAACCTGTTTTACGACAAAATCGGAATGGAAATGGAAACCACCCCCGAATTCTACACCGGCGCGCCCGTCGATCCGGTCGACCTCCGGTTCCGCGAGGCGTTCCTGGCGGAGCTGTGGCGGACGCTCCGCACCGGACACGTGGTGCTCACCGGCCCTCGGCGAACCGGCAAGACCAGCGTCATGGACCACTTGCGCGACCGTCCCGAGAGCGGGTTCTCGGTGGTGTCGATCAACGTGCAGGACCTGACCCACCCGGCCGACTTCTTCCTGACGCTGCTCGACGGGCTCCATGACGCGCATCCGGATTTCGTGCGCGATCGACTCGCCGCGGGCTGGGGACTCGTCAGTGGCGCGCTGGGAAGGGTCGAGGCGGTCGATGTCGGCGGCTTCAAGCTGGCGCTGCGCGGAAGCGATCCCGACTGGCGCGAAAATTGGCGCAAGCACGGCGACACGCTCCTCCTCCGGGCCCGCGATGCCGGAGTTCCGCTCCTGTTCGTCGTCGACGAGTTTCCCGACATGCTGCTCAACCTGTCCCGGGCAAACGACGGGCTGCTGCGCGCGTTCCTCGCCTGGTTTCGCGCCCGGCGGCAGAATCCGGCGCCGGCCCGGGATTCGATCCGCTGGCTGGTCGGCGGTTCGGTCAACCTGGCCGGCACGCTCGACGCCCTCGGACTGGTGGACCTCATCAACGACCTCGAAGACGTTTCCCTCCCTCCCCTCACCGACGGGGACATCGAGGCCTTCGTGACCGAAATGCTGGGTGGGCGGGGCGTCCCTTTCGACGGCGAGGTTCCGCGACGGCTCATCGCCCGCCTGGGCCGCCCCGTTCCGTTCTTCATGCAGATGGCGACCCAGGACCTCTACCGGTTGTGGAAACGCGAGCGACGCCGGATCGTCGCGGCGGACGTCGATGGCGTCTTCGAGGCGATGGTCGTCGGTTCCGCCGCCCGCACCCAGTTGCAGCACTTCCATTCGCGGATCCGGCGGTACTACGTGGAGCCGAAAGACTCGCTCGCCCATGCCTTGCTGGGACGGATCAGCGTGAGCGGGTCGGGTCTGAGGCGCGCGACCCTGTTGCAGGAGACGGAACGGGTGCTGTCGGACCTCGGCGCCGCGCTCCCGCCGTTCGAGCGCGGGCAGACGTTCAACCGGTTGATGCTCGATCTCGAGAACGACTTCTACGTCGTCGAGGCCGGGGAGGGGGTCTACGACTTCGCGAGCGGCGTGCTGAAGTCGTGGTGGAGGAAATACCATGCCTGAGCCCGCCGTCCCTTCGAACGTCGGCCTGTACCGGTCCGGGGTGACCAGCCCGGAGCGCCTGCGCCACACCTGCGTCGCGCGCCGGCACCTGCTCGACGACACCATCGAAGCCTTGCGCGGCTCGGTGGACAGGAAGTCGAAGAGCCACCGGCTGTTCATCGGTCCGCGCGGGATCGGCAAGACCCACCTGCTCTCGCGCATCGAGGACGCCGTCCGGTCGGACGAAGCGCTCGGCGCGAGGGTGGCGGTCGTCCGGTTCCCGGAGGAATCGAACCGGACCCTGTCCTTCGCCGATTTCCTCATCGGCATGTGCGGGATATTGAGGGAGGTCCTCGAGGACGAGCCGCTGTGGCAGGAGCTGTTCGCCGCGGTGCAGACCGAAGAGGACGACGCCAGGGTCGCCGACATCCTGGTGCCCGCGTTCCGCGAAGAGAATCGAAGGCGCGGCCGGACCCTGCTCGTCATGCTCGAGAACCTGGGCGAGGTGCTCGGCCGGCAGATCCGCGACCGGAACGACGTCGCCGCCCTGCGCACGTTCCTCATGGCGGACAACGGCTGCCTGCTGCTGGCCACCGCGCCGCTCCACTTCGACGGGATCACCGACGTCGAACAGCCGTTCTACGACTTCTTCGACGTTCAGATCCTGGAGGCCCTGAGCTTCGAGGAAACGGTGGAGGTCATCCGGCTGAACCTCGAGTGGGAAGGCCGCGCGGACGTTCTCGGGTCCCTGGAGGGCATGCGCCCCCGGCTGCAGGCGCTCTACCGCATGACGGGGGGAAACCCGCGGCTCACGATGATGCTCTACGAGCTGATCGCCCACGAGTCGGTCACCGGCGTGCAGAATCAGTTCCACCTGCTGCTCGACCGGATCTCGCCGTTCTACCGGGGCCGGTTGAACGACCTGCCGCCCGGCCAGCGCGCGTTGCTGGAATGCCTGGCGAGCATGCGCGACCGGGAGAAGACCCCGGCCGCCGTTGCCGCGCGCATGCGCATGAGCCAGCAGGAGGCCTCGTCGCTGCTCAAGCGCCTCTCCGATGCCCGCTACATCCGCGCCGTGCGGCATCCGCGGGACGGACGTTCGCGCCTGTACACCATCCGCGAGGGCTTCTTCGACATCTGGCTCGCGATGAACGTCTCCCGCGGCGCACGCAAGCGCATGCCGTTCCTGCTGGAGTTCTTCAGCCTCTTCTACCCGAGCGTCGAGGCCCGCGAAGAGAAGCGCCGCGAGTTGCGCGCGAAGCTGCTCGAAGAGGACGACGCGGACGCGGAGAGCGCCCTCGACTACCTGAGCGAAGTCGGCGGCGAGGCGGAGCGCGCGGCCGCCAAGCTCGACATGGCGGGGATCTTCGCCCGCCGCGGCGCGGCCGAGCAGGCGGCGGGCTACGGGCGCGAAGCCGCGCCCCTTGCGGGAGACGGCGTGGGCCGGTCGATCGCGCGCATCGTCGCGGACGCTCCGTCCGCTCCCGACTATCTCTCCGAGATCGAGGAGATGATCGCGGCCTGGGAGATGCACCGGAGCGGCGAATTCGAGGCGTTCGCCCACCGGTTGGCGGAGACGGGGGAGGGGCTGACCTTCCGCACCTTCTCCGAGACCAGGCTCGCCTTTCTGCGGGATGCGCTGGAGAGCGTGGGCGACGCCGGGGAACGGGTCGCGCGGCGCCTGAGAATCGCGGACGTGCTGATGGACCTCGCGCGATGGAAGGAGTCCGAGGAGCAGGGGCGCCGTGCGCTTGCCGAGGCGACGGAGCTCGCAAATCCGGAGCTGGCCGCGAGCGCGTCGAACGGCCTGGCGCGACTGCTGTGGCGCACCGACCGCCTCGAAGAGGCCGAGCCGCTGCTGCGGCGGGCGCTGGAGACCGCGGAGGCGGCCTACGGCAAGCGGCACCCGGCCGTGGCGGCCTGCTTGGGCAACCTGGCGGTTCTGCTGCACGACACCGGCCGGCCCGGGGAAGCCGGGCCGCTGCTGCTGCGGGCGCTGGAGATCGCCGAGGCGGCCTTCGGCAAGCGGCACCCGACCGTGGCGACTCGCTTGAACAATCTGGCCGTTCTGCTCCAGGAGACCGGTCGGTTCGAGGAGGCCGAACCGCTGGCGCGGCAGGCGCTCGAGATCGACGAGGCCGTCTTCGGCGATCGGCATCCGGACGTGGCGAGAGATTTGAGCAACCTGGCGATCGTGCTCCAGGAGACCGGCCGGTTCGAGGAAGCCGGGCCGCTGCTGCGGCGGGCGCTGGAGATCGACGAGGCGGCTTTCGGCGAGCGGCACCCGAACGTGGCGACTTGCTTGAACAATTTGGCCGTTCTGCTCCAGGAGACCGGCCGGTTCGAGGAGGCCGAACCGCTGCTGCGGCGATCCCTCGACATCCTCGCCTCGTTCGCCCGGCAGACCGGGCACGAACACCCGCACTTCCAGCGAGCGAAGGCGAACCGCAAGGCCCTCGGGCGGACCCCGGGGCCGGACGAGCCGGGTTGATCCGCCGAGCCGTATCGCGTCCGCGACGGCACCGCCGCCGACCCCCACCCTGTCCCTCCCCCTTCCAGGAGGGGACGCCGATGGCGGCCCTCGGGCTAGAACTGCCTGACGGCGCCGAGTTCTCCGGAGAGGCGTTCGTAGCCGAGGGCCTGGGCGTTGGTCGCGCGGCGCTCGTGGTGGACGGAGACGCGGGGGCTGAAGCCGAACAGGGTGAGGCCGCGGTTGAAGACCGAGGCGGAGAGGGTGCGGGTGCGGTCGGCGCGCGCCGCCCCGTCGGCGGTGCGGTGCGCCGCCCCGGCGCCGTCGTAGTCGGCCCGGCTCTCCCGCGCCCGGGCGCCCACGGTGAAGCCCCGGGGCAGGTCGAGGGAGGCGCCGAGGCGGACGCCGTAGGCGGAGTTGCGCCAGTGCTCGGCCTCCGTCCGGGTCCGCTCCCAGTCGGCGCCGGCGTCCAGGCGCAGGGCCGGCGTGGCGGCCCAGGAGGCGTCCAGGGACAGGCCCGAGACGGGGCCGTCCCGCCAGTCGCAGTCCCGGCAGTCGCTTTCCCGCCGGCTGGCCGCGCCGCGCAGCAGCAGCCGGGGGACGGGGCGGTGGGCGGCCTCCAGGCGCAGGCCGTAGCGGTCGGTCTCCGGCGCCCCGGCGGTCCAGTTCCGCTCCGCGGTGGCCAGCAGGCTGGCCTCGGTGCGCGCGTCGATCAGCCGGCGCGGCCCCAGGTGGACCGCGGTCCGGGTGCGGTCGAACCTGCCGCCCCCGTACTCCCGGCGCGAGGCGTCGGCGCCGGCGCGCAGGCGCCAGCGGGGCCGAGGGGGTACTGGTACTCGCCGCCGCCCCAGAGCGAGAGGCCGATCCCGGACCGGGGCGCGCTCTCCTCCCCGAGGGTGAAGGGCAGGCGCCCGAAGACGGTGTCGAGCCAGATCGTGCGGTCGGAGGAGGCGGCGTTGACGTTGCTGTCGGGGGCGAGCGCGGCGCCGAAGTGGGCGGTCCAGCGCTTGCGCGCGCGCATGGCGCGGAGGAAGCGCCCGACGTTGGCGGCGACGGCGGGGGGCAGGTCTCCGGCCAGGGCGTGCTCGAAGTGCCGCCGGGCGAGGGCGTCCTCCCCCTTCTCGAAGAAGGCCCGCGCCAGCTCCAGGCGCACCCGCGTCAGGTCGGGCCGGTCGATCAGCATGGTCCGGAAGGCCGCGACGGCCTCGTCCAGCAGGGCGTCGCGCTCTCCGGCGCCGAGGCCCGGCCGCCGGGCCGCGCCGGTCGCCGCCAGGCCGTAGAGGAAGAGCGCGTCGGCCTCGACCGCGCGCCCCGCGGTCAGCGGGCGCAGCGCCGCCAGCGCCTCCGCGAAGCGGCCGGCGTCGACCAGCGCGCGGGCGTCCGCCAGGGTCTCCGCCGCGGAGCGCGGCGCCGCCCCGTCCGCGGCGCCCCACGCCGGCGCGGCGAGCAGGAGGCAGGCGGCGAGGGCGAGGGCGCGCCGGAGGGGAGCGGAGGACATCGCGGAACCCGAAGAGTGGCGGGGAGCGGGGAAGGGGGACTATAGCAGACCGGCCGCGCCGGGGGCCAGACCGCCGGGAAGCCCGCCGGAATCCGCCCCCGCCCCTCCCCCTTGCGGGAGTCCTCCGCCCCTCTCCCTGCAAACGCGGTCGCGGGGCGGCGCGTCGTTCTCCGGCACCTCCTGGGCGATGAAGCGTTCGGCGCCGAAGTCCCTGCCCCGCCTCCACCGCCCGTTCCATGGTGTCGTGGAACCCGACGGGGCGGCGGTCGTGAGACAACGACTCCCTCGTCCCTCTCCCGCACGCGGTCGTAGAGGGCGTTCATGTGTCTCGCTCCGGGTGCCCCGGTCCCCGGAGAGTCCGGGGGTGTTCCGGGCACCGCATCCGGCCCGGTTCATGGCGGCAGGCCGTCTGCCCCCTGCGGACACCCTCACCCTGGGAGAGGGGACCCTCGGGTGAGGCCGGGCCGCTCGGGTCCCCTCTCCCTGCACAGGGAGAGGGACAGGGTGAAAAATGAATGTGACGGCGACCCCCACTCCGGCTCTCCCCCTTCCAGGGGACCCCGGATCGAGTCCGGGGGCGTTCCGGTATCCACGACTCCTCCGCCGGCGCCCGGCCGGGTCACTCCGCCCTTGGCTGCAGCAGCCGGTCCCGCAACTCGACCGCGATCGCTCTCAAGACCTGTTCCCGTTCGATTCCGTTCTCGTACGCGCATTCCCGGATCAGCGCGTCTACCTCCCCGGGAGGCGCATACCGATTCTCGACATAATCGAAGCACATTTCCTGAATTTCGTGCCCCGGTTTGCCCGCCGCCTGCTCGCGCAGTCCGGATGCGAGGTCGCGAGCCATGGAGGCGGCGCCCAGGCGCTCGGAAATTCTCTTGCCCAGATCCGTCAACCGAAGCGGGCTCCCCCCGGTGACCGTCCGGGCCGGCAACCGCTGCAATATTTCTTTGATGTCGTCCCGAACTTCGGTCATGAATTCCTTGAAGGCGGCCCGGTCCGAATTCACGGCCCCGACCCACGTGCCGGCCCCGAATATCAGTCCGGCGACCGTGGCCGCGGCGACCGCCCACAGCAAGGGATTGCCGGCCCATTCAGGCACGATCGATTGCCCGATTCACGGCCTGTTCCATCCCGGCCTCCCCGCCCCGCGCCTATCCGATGGACTTCTGAACGAGCACCCGGACGACGGGCGCGAGTATCCACCCCATGAACGTGGCGAAGGCCAGGGCGACTACGATTCCGCCGATGAGGTAAGCGGCCTTGTTCTCGAGTTTCCTGAGCCGGTCGTCCACCGCGGCGTTGTTTTGCCGGACCTCGGCCCGGAAGTTTTCGATTTCGTTCCTGACTTCGTTTCTGAATTCCCTGATGTCATTGGAGAGGTCGTCCAGCACCCGCAGGATCCACTGCTCCGAGGTGGCGCCGACGCCCCTCTGCCGTTCTTCGGCGGCATCGTATTTCCGCGCGGCTTTCATCTGAGACGGGCCTTCAGCCAGTCCCACACGCGTGCCTGGGCATAGCCGCTGTACGACTCCACCGGAACCAGGACGCCCGGACCGGTGGAAGATTCGTCCTCCCGACCGTCCGGCCAGATCATGTTGAGGAGTTCGCTGCTCCCGGCTTCGGTCTCGACGAACCAGATCGGCCGTTCGTCCAGCTGGATCGTCGATGCGGCGGATTCGACGACCGCTTCCGGCAACGAGCTTTCAGGATTGCTGTAGGCGATCAGGTAGATCATGTCTCCCGGCCCGGCCTTTCCCGGCAAGGTCTGCCTTCACGCCGTCGGCGATGTCCCGTCGGCGCCATGCGAGCCGCACCCGCGCGTTCTCGTTCATGGCGCGGAATCCCCTTCCTGTCTTGCCGGACCGGCTCGACGGCTTCGGAGAAGACTTGGCGCATGGCCCGGGCCGGCAGGTCCACGCCGACGTTCGGTTTCATGTCCCCGGCCATCGCGATTCCCCTCCCGCGGAACGTCCCGAGCACGCATGGGGGTTGGCGTCCGCGACAACGATACCAGAGCGCGAATTTCGACGCCATGACACGCTCCGTCCCGTCGCGCTTCCGCGAAGCGCCGGCCTCCGCGCCGCGCGGGTTCCCTGTCCGGCCGGGCTGTTTCGCGGTCACCGCCGCGCGGAACGCGCCGATCACGCCGCCGTTGTTCCACCCGCCGCCGACAATCCGGGGTATCCACGTTTCACGAATGGAGCCGAAGTAAAAAGGGCGGCGACCGAAGCCGCCGCCCTTGCGGAGAGCCCGAACTTTCCGGGCCCCTCGACCGGTTACTACTGCTTGCGGGTGGCGTATACCCCGGCCGCGGCCCCGTTCGTGAAGCCGGCGTCGAATGCGCCGTACACGCCCGTCGGCCGTGCCTCAGAACCGCTAGTGTCGCTTCCGCCCCAAGCCGTGGCGGTCCAGGCGCCCGCGGTGCCACCGCCGTCCGTCACGCCGTCAGCACTGAACACGCCATCCGTGAGGTTTTGACTGTCCAGATCGACCGACCAGCTCGAATCGACCCCGCTACCCTGGAAATTCGAGATCGTGCCTTTGAGCGCCGCATCGGCCCCGTCGATCCCGAACGTCATCTTCAGGTCCACGTCGGCCGTGAACCCGCCGGAGGCGCGACTCCCTGTCACCTCCTTGCCCTTGGTGTCGGTCTCCCAGACGACCGACATGCCGAGGGCGCTGCCCTTGTAGGAGGCCGACGAGTCCTTGAAGGCGTCTACGGTCGAACTGATCCCGTACACGGCATCTGCGGTTTGAGCCGGGGGACCAACGGTGTACCGATTGATGGTGGTGGTATCGTTGGCGCCGGCGACCGTCAGCCAGTAGCCGTAGCGGACGTATGAGGTCTCGCCCTCCAGCGCATACGTGCCGGCGGTGCTGCCCGCGATGTACGTCGCCGTGCTGGCGGCGTCGGGCGCGAAGTACCAGCTTCCGGTGAGCTTATCGGCGGCGGCGAGTGTGCCGCCCGTACCCGCCACTTTGCAGTCGGAGCCTGTACAGAACAACACGCCCTCGATGCCCTTGTATGAGACATCATCGCCGGTCTGGTTGCCGTCCTCGGTACCAACGTTGTTCCTGTTCGGCAAAGTGCTGAACAGGTCGCCCGCCGTCATGCCGGCAACCGACTTCGCCTTGACGCTTCTGTTGTTGCCGCCGCTGGTTCCGATCCGCATGTCCTTGAGACCGGACCCGCCGATCTGCGCCCATGTCATTCCCTGGGCGTCGCTCGGACCGGCCATGACCTCGCCCACGGTGCTGCTCGTTACCGTCGGCACGTTACTATCGAAGTTGTCGGTCACGAGGGTGGCGAGCCCATTCGCTCTGGTCAGGGCGCTGTGGATCAAGTCCGCCACCGCCTTGCCCTTGCTGGCGGGAGTCCCTTGCGGGTCCGCATCCTTGCCGCCCGTGACCATATCGACATAGGACGCCAGGCTGCCCGTCTCGGTGCTCTTGGCGTCGAGAAGCTCCTGGGCGGCCGTGATCGCCGTCGTTGCCGCCGTGATCGCGCCGTCGAGCGCCGCGATGACATCGGCGTCGGAAGTCCCGGACTTGGCCGTTTCGGCCGCCGTCTTCTTCGCCGTGGCGTCCGCAACGGCGTCCGCCAAGTCCTGCTTGGCGTCCAGAATCGCTTGGGCGCTCATCGTCTCCGTCGAGGAATCGCCGCCGGCATCCAGCACGCCGAGCTTGCCCGCGGCGGTTGCCGCCATCTTCAGGGCTGAGCCGTCGGCGGTAACCGCTCCCGCCAGCGTACCCAGCGCCATGACGCTCGTGTTCAGGTCGGTGGCATAGGACAGCGCGCTCTTCGGCGGCTTCGTATCCCCGCCGCTGCCGTCGTTTGCCGGCGGAGTTCCATCGCCACTGCTGCTGCATGCGGCGAGCCCGAGCGCGAACACGGCCGCGACCCCCAACGAGATCAGGTTCTTGTAGGTAGACATGGTTCGAGGCTCTCCCTAAACAGGGCAGTGCCGACGAACCTCCGCGGCGGACGCGCGCCGGGGTGCGCGGACGCGCCGTAACCGGTTGTTTTCGAACGGTTCGCCGCGGCGGCCGGCCGCCGGCTCCCCGCGCCGCCGCCGCGCTCCGGCATGCCTCGGTTCGACGCCGCCGGGTTGCGCTATGATGACGCGGAATCGCGCCGGTATCTCCGTCGGGGAAGTATCCGTTCGGCGCTCGGGGGATGAGCGCGGCGACAGGCCGGGCCGAACGCTTGCGGAAATCCCGCGCGTCCCGGCGACCCTTGGGATTGACGCCGACGCATCCGCATGCGACATATCCGCCGTCGGGTGCCCTCGACGGGCTCGATATGGTTCGCCCAGCCTGACATCACTCACCCTCCCCGCGGAGGGTTTTTTGTCGGCATGAGTCCCATGCCTTCGCCGCCAGCGCCGACAACGGCGAGCGGTCCGGCCACACCTTCAGCCCGTCAAGCCCCGTCCCCTGCCGCCGCCGGTAGAAGTTCCCCAGCACCTTCTCGAAGTACGGATAGCCGATGTCCTCTTCCTTGAAGGCGCGATAGACGCTGTAGGCCAGCAGGTCGGCCAGCTGGACGCCGTTCGACAGTTCGCTGCGCGTGAAGAACGGATACTCGACGATCGCCGGAAACGTCATGTGCCGGTTTCCCGTCCGCTGGAACGAGGCATGTTTCATCGCGACGGCGCGGTTGAGTTGCCGGCTCGTGTCGTCCATCGCGATCGGCGCGCGATGCTTCGGGCGGTACTGCCTCATGTAGTGCTGAATGCGCTCCAGCAGGAACTCGTAGGCGGTCATGTGCAGCGTTTCGTGGGTCATGCCGTCGTGGAGAAACCGCTTGTCGACCACGCTCGCCATGACGACCGTATGGCGGCGCGCGACCTGATCGAAATAGGCGTCGGTGAGCCGCGCCAGGTCGCCGGCGGGCAGTCCGTGCAGAAACCGGCTCCGCTTCTCGCGCTCGCCCGGAATGCGGACCCGGTTCGACTTGACCTCGCAGTCCGCCAGTTCGAACCGGCCCTTGCCCCGGTGCGACAACCGGTCGGCGAGTTCGAGCTTCAAGCCGGAAATCCCGGTCTCGAACGGCCGCCATTGGCCTTCGTACATCCCGACGGCGAGAAGGACATAGAGATGGTCCTTCGGTTTCTCCGCGGTGCCGGCCGAGGGATCGCGGGATCCCGATTCGTCGAAATAGAAGAAATACATGGGCCGTCCCGTGTCGCCGCCGGCAATCTATCCCAGGAGCGAACGCGTCTCTCCCGAATTCGTCATGCCCGCCCCATGGTCCTGCCGATGGACCGGTGCCGCCGCCGGCGGGCCGGGCCATGGGCGGGACGTTCGGCTTCGCCGCGGACGACGGGAGCCTCCCGGTCCCCGGCGCGTTCGCCGCCCGCGCGTGCGCGCCGGCGGCCGGCGGGACCCCCGGAGGCGCGCTCAGAACTGGCGCACGAAGCCGAGCTCGACGAGGTTGCGCTCGTAGTCGAGGGTCTGGGCGTTGGTGTCGCGCCGCTCGTTGACGAGGGAGAGCCGCGGGCTGAAGCCGAACACGGTCACGGCGCGGTTGTGCACCGAGGCGGAGAGGGTGCGCGTGCGGTCCCTGCGCGGCGCGCCGTCGATGGTGGCGTGGGCGAGGCCGCTGCCCTGGTACTCCGTGCGCCGGGCGGAGGCGCGCGCGCCCACGGTGAAGCCGCGCGGCAGGGCGAGGGAGGCGCCGAGGCCGGCCTCCGGGCCGCGCGAGCGCCAGTGCTCGCCGGCGGCGCGGACCCAGCTCCAGCCGGCGTTGCCGTTCACGCGCAGCGTCGGCAGCGCGGCCCAGCTCGCCCCCAGGGACACGTCCCCCACCGGGCCGTCGAGGTGGTCGCAGCCGCGGCAGTCGCGCCGGGCGGCGGCGGCGCGGACGGAGAGCGCGAGGCGCGGCGTCAGGCGGCGCTCGCCCTCCAGGCGGAGGCCGAGGCGGTCGGTCTCGGGCCGGCCGGCGGTCCATTGCCGGTCCGCCGTCGCCAGCAGGCTGGCCTCGGTGCGCGCGTCGATCGACCGGCGCGGTCCGGCGTGGGCGGAGAGGAAGTGGCGGTCGAACGCCCCGCCCCCGTATTCGCGCGCGCTGGCGTCCGCCCCGGCGCGCAGCCGCCAGAGGGGACCGAGGGGATACTGGTACTCGCCGCCGCCCCAGACGGAGAGGCCGAGGCCGGACCTGGGCGGGACGTGCCGGTCGAGGGTGAAGGGCAGGCGCCCGAAGGGCGTGTCGAGCCAGACCGTCTTCTCGCCGGAGGCCGCGTTGAGGTTGCTGTCGGGGGCGATGGCCGCGCCGAAGTGCGCCTCCCAGCGCCGCCGCGCGCGCATGACGTTCAGGAAGCGCCGGACGTTGGCCGCGACGGCCGCCGGCACGTCCCCGGCCAGGGCGTGCTCGAAATGCCGCCGGGCGAGCGCGTCCTCCTCCTTCATGAAGAAGGCGCGGGCGAGTTCGAGGCGCACGCGCGCGAGGTCCGGCCGGTCCACGAGGATGGCGCGGAAGGCGGCGATGGCCTCGTCGAGCTTGCCCTCGCGGGCGTCGCGGTCCTCGATGGCGTGGGCGGCGTTCAGCGCCTCCATGCCGGCGCGGAAGCGGGCGCCGGTCCCGTCGTGCGTGGCGCCCCATGCGAGCGTCAGGGCCGGAACGCCCGCGAAGGCGACGGCGGCGAGAAACCGTTTCATGGGGGTGCCGTACAAGAAGAACGCCCCGGCGAGGAGCGGACCTTCGGCCGGGACGGAGGAGAGAGGGAAGGGCGGCGCGAGAGGCCGCCCTTCCCGTTATGCGGGCTGTGAACCCCTTACGGCTACTGCTTCCGGGTGGCGTAGGCCCCGGCGACATGCCCGTCCGAGAAGTTGGCGGTGAAGCCGCCGTGTATTCCCGTGGGACGATTCACATTCGGAGCGGTAGTAGCATCACCATCATCCCCACCATCAGTAGCACCGCCCAAACCGTAGGAGGTCGCCGACCAAGTGCCGGAATCGCCTGTTGTGGTTCGCCCGGTGCCATCGGAGGTTACGCCGGTAGTGAACGAGCCGGTTCCGATACCTTCGCTCTCCAGCGTGACCATCCAGGACGGATCGACCGCGTCGGGATTGTCCGTGCCCACGAAGTTGGACACCGTGCCCTGAAGATTCGACTCGGTTCCATTGAATGCCGCCCTCAGCGTGACATCGGCCGTGAACCTGCCGGATTGGGCATCCGTGATATTGCCGTCTCCGTCCAGGGTAGTGTGGACGGAACGGCCCGCAGCCATTCCGCTATAGTCGCCCCGCGCCTTCAGAAGGTCGGTAGCCTGCGGATCCGCACTTTCGTGGTGAATCCAACTGCCGGTGGTGGCGGCGTTAGGACCGATGACTCTCGAGTAGGTGTTGACGATGAGGCCGGCGTTGCCGCCCGAGAGCCAGTGGCCGTACGTCGCATACGTCATCTGCGTGTACGCCGCAGCGTCGGCAGCCTTCGACCAAACGGCGGTGGGTGTGGTCGGCGCGAAATACCAGCCACTACCGGCTAGCTTGCCGGCCTCCACCGTACAATCGGTGGTGGCAGCCAGGCAG
>CAXXKS010000004.1:0-13040 GCA_963663355.2 Alphaproteobacteria bacterium | reverse complement strand
GCTCGAACAGCGGTATGAAGGAACCATGGACTGTCGAGTTGATTAAGCGTTATCTAGCGCAGCATGCTTTTTATCCAGATCTGTTCGACCCTCGCTAGTGTCCTAATTGAGAAGTCCGAGACCATTATCATGAGAGTAAGTATATAGGAAGATGACACAAACAATGAAAACCAATTTCAGAATTAGAACACTAGCTTAGGCCGCGTACTCATAAAGCAGTTGCCTGCTGGGCGAATCCGTGATTCGAGCTCCCAAATTGTGGGAGCTTGTCGATGAACCGCTACGACCTGACCGACTTCGAGTGGCGTGATCGAGCCGTTGCTGCCGAACAAGCCTCGCGGCGTCCCCCGTGTGGATGACCGGCGCGTGCTCAACGGCATCATGTGGGTGCTGCGCTCCGGCGCCCCCTGGCGAGACCCGCCGGAGCGCTACGGGCCTTACACCACCTGCTACAACCGCTTCAATCGCTGGCGCAAGAAGGGCGTCCACACACGGCCTTGATGCGCGCGATGATCCCGGCCGCGTCCTTGCCGTCGACGGCGAGCCGGTCCACGATGCGCTTGGAGAGGGTTCGGTACTGGCGGTCGGGCATGTCCTCGTTCCTGCGAAAGGGGCCGTAAGGCCGATACGGACGTGCTGTCGGCGCTGCGCAGGCAGGAACGCAACCCGGCGGTTGCGGAATGGGTGTCCGCCCGGAGGCCGACCGATCCGTACCTGAGCGTCGTGTCCGTCGGAGAAATAGAGAGGGGCGGCGTTCGGGAACGGCGCCGCAACCTGGCGTTCGCCCGCGCATTGGCCGCCTGGCTGGACGCCGTGCGCGCGTTGTACGGCGATCGAATCCTGCCCATCGGCCTGTCCGCGGCGCGGCGCCGGGGCCGTCTTCCGCCGTTATCGGCACGAGAACGCGGACCTGTCGATTGCCGCAACGGCGCTCGAGCACGGCTTGACCGCGGTCACGCGCAACGTCCGGGATTTCGAGCCGACCGGTGTCCCGGTGCTGGATCCGTCGGTGGCTCGGGGCTGACGCGGGCGGGCCTCGAAAGCCAACCGACCCGCGCCGCCCCGGCCCGCGCCGGTTGCGGCGGCGGTCCCCGTCCCGGTAACATCCCGGCGGCAGGGAGAAAACGGATGGCAAGCACCGTTCGCGGCTACGGGGCCACGACCGACCGCTCGCGCGGCTGGCTGCGCTACATGTACCGCAAGGCGACCACGCCGGACAGTTGGGACAGGGACGGCCGGCCGCACCCCCACTGGGACGGCGTCTCGGGCGAGCCCCGGCGTTCCTGGCACCGCTTCGACCTCCAGGACTCGGCGCAGGCCGTCGCCGTCATGGCGGACGTGACGCCGGCGTGGCGCGAGGTCTACGGCACCATCCTGGACGAGCTCGTCGCGCGGTTCACCGGCTACTGGGCCGCGAAGGACTGGCTCGACCAGATCGGCGACGACCCCCGGCGCGAGCAGTATCCGGAGGACTGGTACGAGACGCTGATCCCGCCGACGCTCCGGGGCAAGTACGACGTGCCCGGCTGGACCGCCAACGGCGTCGAGCCCTGGGGCCTCCAGATGGACCCCATCGGGGCCGACGGCAACCTCTTCTTCCGCGGCTTCTTCCTCGTCAACCTGGGCCTGCATCTCTACGTCACCGCCGACGAGAAGTGGAACGAGCCGTTCGACGTCGTGCGCGACGGGGAGAACACGTTCACCTGGACGCACTCCCGCATCGCGGAGTTCCTCGCCGGCCAGTGGGCCGGCCGCCCCGAGGGGTGCCACTGCGAGAACACCAAGATCTGGCCGTTGTGAATGTCCGCCGCGGGCCTCGGTCTGAGGCTCCACGACACCCTCTACGGCAGCGACTACAACCGCGTCTTCCAGAACTGGTGGGAGTACGCGCGGGACCGCTACGTCCCCATCCGCGGCGGCGAGCTCGTCGGCTCGATAACGATGTACTACGACCCGATTCTCGGCATCCACATGCCGGGCGATCACGAAGCCTTCCAGAAGTTCGGGATCGCGCAGCTCATCCAGCCGTCGCGGCCCGACGACGCGCGCATTCTCGTGGAGGCCGCGTTCGACCAGCTCGGCTGGCGCGAGGGCGCGCCGATCGAGACCCCCGGCGGCAACCCGCGCGAAGCGATCTACGGGATGATCTACGCCCGCGAATACGGCGACGAGGGGCTCTACGGCAGGCTGAAGGCCTACGCCGAGGAGAAGTTCGAACCGACCTGGGACGAGGCCTCCGGCGAATTCTGGTGGGGCTTCGGACTGGACGAGCCCCATCCCAGGGGGCAGTTCAACGCCATCGCCGCCCTGTCCGAGGCCATGACGGAAGGGGCCTGGGGACGCCTGCTGGGGGAGCCCAATCTGCGCAAGTTCGTCGAGCCCACGGTGACGGGCGTAGACTTCCCCAAGGTCTGCCTGTCCCAGGCGGTCTACGACGTCGACCGCCGCTGCCTGATCGTCGCCACGGACAAGGGCGCTCCGGGCGCCGCGGGCGAGCCCACCTCGTTCCGCGTCACCAACGTCGATCCCGGCCGCTGCACGGTCGTCGCCGACGGGGCCATGTCGGACGACTGGCGCGCGGCCGGCGGGGACATCGAGGTCTCGACCACGGTGGGCCGGCACACCTTCGTGGTGCGGGTGCACTGATCCCGGCCGCGGCCGCGGTTCGACCGGTCCCGCCCCGGCCCGGGGCGGGACCCAGCGGGAGGAGCACATGACCGTCGCCTACGGCGAATCGCCCCTGTTCACGTTCGCGCTGATCGCGGACTCCCACATGAATCCCGGCGACGAGAACTCCTCGCCGTTCCGGACCAACGCCATGGCGAACGCGCGCTCCCGCCGCGTGATCGCGGAGGTCAACCGGCTCGGGCCCGATTTCGTCATCCACATGGGCGACCTCGTGCATCCGGTACCGGGCCACCCGACGTTCGGGCAGGTCGCGGAGGACTTCAACCGGCTCTACGAGACGGTCGAGGCGCCCCTGCACATCACGCCGGGCAACCACGACTGCGGCGACAAGAAGATCTCCTGGATGCCGGCCGTGCAGGTGAACGGGGCCTTCCTCGACACCTACGAGAAGCTGTTCGGCCCGCACTACGGCTCCTTCGATCACAAGGGCGTCCACTTCGTGCTGATCAACTCGCCGGTCCTGAACTCCGGCCTCCCCCTGGAGGCGGAGCAGCAGGCCTGGCTGGAGAAGGATCTGGCCGAGACCGCCTGCGAGCGGATCTTCCTCTTCACGCACTATCCGCCCTACGTCACCGACCCGGACGAGGAGACCCACTACGACAACATCGACGAACCGGCGCGGAGCCGGCTTCTGGACCTGATCGAGAAGCACCGGGTGGAGGCGGTGTTCGCGGGCCACGTGCACAACTTCTTCTACAACCGCCAGGGCGCGACGGAGCACTACGTCCTGCCGTCGGTCTCGTTCGTCCGCCAGGACTACGCGGAATTCGCGCGCTCCCGGCCCGAGCCCGCGCTGGAAGGCGGCCGCAACGACCTGCCCAAGCTCGGCTATTTCGTGGTGGAGGTCTACGGGAACGGGCACATCGCCCACAACGTCCGCAGCCACGGCCGCATGCTGGCCGAGGGGCGAGGAGCTTCCGGAGGCGCCTCCCACGCTGCCGGCCGTCCACAGCCGCGACGACGCGCCGGCGTCGGTCGGCGTGCAGCTCCGCCACCCCTGGAGCGAGGTGACGACCATTCCGCACAACTACGCGCTCGACGAGTTCATGCGCAAGCGGGTCCGCAACGACTATCCGCTGCTGGCCTTGTGGGAGATGGGCGTGAAGAAGCTGCGGACGCCCGCGGACGACCTGACCGACCCGGCGTCGTCCCGGCGGATGCGCGACCTCAGGTCGGTCGGCCACGAGTTCACCGTCTTCACCTACGGCGCGCCGCGGCCGGGGATCATGGCCGCGCTGGCCGAGCGCCGGGACGCCTACGACGCCGTCGAGTTCATCGTGCCGGAGGACGAGGCCGCGGGCGCCGGCGCGGTCGTCCGCGACGTCAAGGCCCGGACGGACGCGCCGGTCTACCTGTCGGCGCTCCACTCGCTGGCGCGCTCCGCCCACGAGGGCGGCACCTTCAGCCACATGATCTCGAGCGGCTTCCCCATCGAGGAACGCGGACACGTGGCCGAGTTCGCGGCCTCCACCGGCGCCGGCGGGCTCATCGACGGCGTCGTGTTCCGGGTGGACCGCGGCGCGTCCGCCTGGTCCGGCATCCGCGAGGCGCAGGAGTTCGCGGCGGCCCGGGACGAACGGGCCGTCGTCAACGTCCGCTTCGCGGCCGACGGCATGCGGGGCGGCCCGACGGACGACCTGGCGACGGCCTGCCGCGCCGCCGAGGCGACGGCCGCGGCGCTCGCGGCGGACCGGCTGACCGTGTTCCTGGACACCCTCGTCGATCAGGACCGCGGCTACTTCCTGCGCAACGGCCTCATCGACCGCCTGTTCAACCCGCGCCTCGCGGCGCGGACGGTCCGCCACGTTCACGGCGTCCTGAAGGCGGTCGGCGGAGAGGTGACGGCGCTGGACATCGCCGAGGCCGGCGACGGCCGGGTGGCCATGCTGCGGGGGGCGGAGGAGCGGCTGCGGCTGTACCTGCTGCTGCCGGAGTCGGAGGAGGGCATGGACGTGGGCGCCGCCGTCGGCCGGCACGCCGGCGGCGCGGACGCCGGCGCCGGCAACTGGGTGGACCTGGAGACGGGCGGGATCACGTCCTGCGGCTGGCGGACGGACGGCGGCCGCGCGGTGCTGGAGCCCGCGGTGACCTGCGCCGTCCCGTCCCTGCTCATCGCCCATCGCTGAAATGCTCCGCGACGCCCGCATGACGGTCTTCCGTGCCCACCCCGACCCTCCTTTCCAGGGGGAGGAAACCCGAGCGGACCGGCCGCGCTACGAGGGTCCCCTCCAGGAGGCGCCGGCATGACCGCCGCGGCCGGGAACGGCGTCCCGCCCGGGTTCGAGGCCTACAGCCATCCCGGTCCGTTCGGCGAGCTGGTCGGCCCGTACTACCACAAGGACCTGCCGGACGGCGGGTTCGTCCGGGCCTTCCGGGCGCTGGAAAAGCACATCAACCAGGTCGGGCTGGTCCAGGGAGGCATGTTGTGCACCTTCGCGGACCAGCTCATCACCACGTCCCTCATCCGGGCGGGCATCGAGGCGGTCACCGTGAACCTGAACGTCAGCTTCATGAACCCGGTCCGGCTGGGCGACTGGGTCGAAGGGCGGTCCGAAATCACGCGCGAGGGCGGCAGGGTCGTCTGGGCCCGGGGCGTCCTCGCGTCGGGGGACAGGACCGTTCTCACGGCCCAGGGATTGTGGCAGAAGGTCGGCTTCCGCGAGGGCCTGACCGACCGCGCCGGCCCGGCGGACGGACGGACGGGGAGGGGTGGCGATGCGCCTTGAAGGGAAGACCGCGGTCGTCACCGGGGCGGGCTCCGGGTTCGGGGCGGCGATGGCGGCCGAATTCGCCCGGGAAGGCGCCCGCGTCGTCGTCAACGACCTCGACGCCGCCGCCGGCCGGCCGGTGGCCGACGGCATCCGCGAGGCCGGCGGCGAGGCGATGTTCCACCGGGCGGACGTCGCGCGCGGCGGCGACGTGAAGGGCCTGTTCGACGCCGTCATGGACGCATACGGCGGCTTCGACACCCTCGTCAACAACGCCGGCGTGCCCCAGTGGAACCAGCCGCTCACGGAGACCGACGAGGACACCTTCGACCGCATCTTCGCCGTCAACGTGAAGAGCATCTACCTCACCTCCCGTCCACGGGATCCCCCTCATGAAGCCCGGCGGCTCGATCCTCCACACGGCGTCGACGGCCGCGGTCCGGCCGCGGCCGGGACTCGCCTGGTACAACGCGAGCAAGGGGGCCGTCGCCAACCTGACCCTGACCATGGCTCAGGAGCTGGCCCCGGACATCCGCGTCAACGCGCTGTGCCCCGTCGCCACGGACACGCCCATGCTCGACGCCTTCCTGGGCGGCGACCGGGACAGGATCGCCGCCTTCGAGGCGACGGTTCCCATGGGGCGCCTCGGCCGGCCCCTGGACCTCGCCCGCGCCGCCGTCTTTCTCGCCTCGGACGACGCGTCGTTCCTGACGGGCGTGCTCCTGCCGGTGGACGGCGGGCGCTGCGCCGCGTGAGCGGGGGACGGGCGATGCACGACCTGCTCATCAGGGGCGCGGAGGTCGCGGACGGTTCGGGCGGGCCGCTGCGCCGTTCGGACGTGGCCGTCGCCGGAGGCCGGATCGTGGCGACGGGCGACCTCCGGGGCGAGGCGGCGGCGCGGACGGTCGACGCCGGCGGCCTCGTGCTGGCGCCCGGCTTCGTCGACATCCACACCCACTACGACGCCCAGATCACCTGGGATCCCGTCGCCTCGCCGTCCACGTCCCTCGGCGTGACGACGGTCGTGTCCGGCAACTGCGGCTTCGGCATCGCGCCGTGCCGGCCCGAGCACCGCGACCTCGTCGCCCGCAACCTCTCGCAGGTGGAGGGCATGCCCATCGAGGCGCTCCGGGCGGGAATTCGCTGGGAGTACGAGACCTTCCCCGAGTACCTCGACATGCTGGAGCGCGTGGGCATCGTGCCCAACATGGCGGTCTTCGCCGGCCATTCGGTGACGCGCACCTACGTCATGGGCGAGGAGGCGTCGCTGCGCGAGGCGCGGGAGGACGAGATCGCGGCCATGCGGTCCCTGGTGGCCGAGGCGCTGGACGCGGGCGCCATCGGTTTCGCTTCGTCCGATTCCCACAACCACTTCGGGGACGACGGGCTGCCCATGCCCTCGCGGCTCGCCGCCCGCGAGGAATGGGACGCCCTGGCCGGCACCCTCGCGGACGCGGATCACGGGGTCTTCCAGATCGCCAGCGGCCCCGACATCCAGGTGGCCGACATGGAGAGGTGGGCGGACATGACCGGACGCCCGGTGTTCTGGTCGGCGCTCCTGCACATTCCCGCCATCCCGGACCGCGCGCGGACCATGCTCGACCAGGCCGCCGGGGCGCGGGAGCGCGGCCGCCGGGTGTTCGCCCAGGTGACGGGCCAGCCCGTCAGCATGGAGTTCACCCTGGAGAACGCCTACCCGATGGGCAGCCACGACGCCTGGCACCCGCTCGTGGGCGCGGGCCCCGGGAAGATCGCCGGGGCCATCGCCGACCGGTCGTTCCGCGAGGCCTTCCGGGCCGGGCTCGCCGCCCCCAAGCCCCAGAAGATCTTCTACGGCGACTGGTCGCGGGTCCAGGTCGCCGAGGCGGCCTCCCCCGGCAACCGCGGCCTCGAGGGCGAGACGATCGGGTCCCTCGCCGAGGGGACGGGGGCGGATCCGGTCGATGTCTTCTTCGACCTGGCGCTGGAGGAGGACCTGAAGACGGTGTTCGTCGCGCAGGTGCAAAACTTCGACGAGGAGGCCGTCGAGGAGATGATCAAGCACCCGTCGAGCGTCCTCGCGCTCTCGGACGCCGGGGCGCACCTCTCGTTCCTGTGCGACGCGGGCTACGGGCTCCACCTGCTGTCGCGCTGGGTGCGCGAGAAGGAGAGCCTGACCCTCGGGGACGCGATCCGCAGACTCACGAGCGATCAGGCCGACCATTACGGCATCGCCGGGCGCGGGCGGGTGCGGGAAGGGGGTTTCGCCGACCTTCTCCTGTTCGACCCCGCCGCCGTGGGCGTCTCGAAACCCCGGCGGGCGTTCGACCTGCCGGGGGGCGCCAGCCGCCTGGCGCGCGACCCGGTCGGCGTCCACGGCGTCTGGGTGAACGGCACCCGGGTCTGGGACGGGTCCGCCTACTGCGTGGACGGCGCCCGTCCGGGACACGTGCTGCGGACGTTCGCGGCGGCGTGAACGAGGCGGGTCCGCGACCTTCTCCCCGCAGGAATGCGGAAGGCTCAATTCGTCAAACGCAGGCATCCCGACAACGTGTCGGTTCACATGCAAGGTTTTGCGCGGCTCCGGCGCCCCCGCATTCATTCCCGACCCTCACCCTGTCCCTCTCCCGCGTGCGGGAGAGGGACAGGGTGAGGGTGTCGGAGACCGATGCGCCGCCCCGACCGCGTTTCGCAGAGGAATCCTTCCAGGGGGAGGGGACCCTGAGCGCGACGGCCTCCACAGTTATGCAGAAATACCGGGACGGAGCCGAACGGGCCGGCCCGCCTTCCCCGAACCGGGCCGGTCGAACAATTCGGAGTGTGGCCGCCCGACTTCCGTCATCATATCGAAGCCGGTTGAATTCCAGGTGCATGGCGTGCACGGCGCCTCCCGGCGCGATATGTCAGCGGGGGACTGGCGACATATCCCGGCGGGCCCGCTATCGTGGGGCGGCTTGAGGGGAGTCGTGGGGAATGTCAGAGGTCACGACCACGAAGTTCGTCGGCGACACCGGCAGCCTCGGCGGCCGCGTCAACATGCTGCGGCGCATGCAGCCCGACTTCTTCCGGGAGGAAGTGGACAAGATCTTCCGGCGGGGCTGGCTCCTGGTGGCCTGCGCCTCGGACATCCCGGAGAGGAACGACTACCTCTGCCGGGAGATCCCGCCCCTCGAGACGTCGCTGATCGTCGTCCGGGGCGGGGACGGGGTCGTCCGCGCCTTCCACAACATGTGCCGCCACCGCGCCAACAGGCTGGTCCCGGAAGGCCGCGGGCGGGCGCGGGCGTTCGTGTGCGGGTTCCACGGCTGGAGCTACCACAACGACGGCCGCCTCGCCGGCATCACCGACCGCGGCCAGTTCACGGACATCGACGAGGCGGCGCTCGGCCTCGTGTCCGTCCGCTGCGAGGTCTGGGAGGACCTCGTCTTCGTCAATTTCGACAGGGAGCCGCGCGAGACCCTGGAGGACTGGCTCGGCTCCATGTACGGCCAGTACCGCGGCTTCTTCGACGGCCGGCGGAAGATCGCGAGCCACGAGATCACCGTCGAAGCCAACTGGAACGTCGCCGTCAACTCCTTCACGGAGGGCTACCACGCACTGTTCGTCCACAAGGCGACGGTGCCCGACTACCAGGGCGGCTCCGGCAACCCGGACCGGCACCGGCCGTACATGGAGGTCACCAACTACCACGGCCGCTACTCGGTCGAGGGCAATCCCGACCACAAGCCCACCAGGGTCGAGGGCATCGCCTACCGGCGCGGGGCGCAAGATGTATCCCGCGTTCCCGCCCAACGCCGCCGCGGAGCTCGGCCTGCCGCCGGGCGTCAACGCGCTCAGGATCGAGAACTGGCTGCACGACGTGGGCGAGGTGTTCCCCAACGTCATGCTGGTGTGCAGCGCCCACTGGCATTCCCTGGCCTGGTTCTGGCCCGTCGCCGTGGACAGGACGTTCGTGCGCGCGGAGATGTTCGCCTACGAGCCGGAGACCGTGGGCGACCACATGTGCCAGACCTATTTCCGCACCCGTCTCCGCGAGGTGTTCCGCGAGGACGTCGCGGTGATCGAGGCGATCACGCGGCAGCTCAAGTCCGGCGCCATGGAGGACATCCACCTGTCGAAGCAGGAGATGCTGCTCCGGAAGCACTACGCCGCGGCCGACGAGCTGATGGCGCGCCCGTGAGCGTGCTGCCGCCCGAGTTCGCCGGGCTCGAGGCGTTCGTGGACGAGTGGGCGCTGGAGAACGAGCGCGACCGTTTCGCGAAGCTGACGGCGACTCCCATCGAGACCCTGCGCGCGTTCTACGACGCCATGGCGCCGCGGGCGGAGGAGATCGCCGATTTCCTCGACGCGCTGGATCTGGACGACCTTCCGGACGACGCGCGGACGCTGTTCCATCTGCTCATCACGTTCGTGGAGACGGCCCATCCCATCGACCTGAACTGGGCGACCACGGACATCGAGGACGCCTTCCCCGCGGAACGGTTCGGGTTCGGCGACGTGAGCCGGCGCTCGCCGGTCCCGCCGGCGCCCCGCGATGAAGCGGGTTGAAACCCCTGCCGCGCGTCCCTGTACTTTGCGGCTCAATTCGCAAAACGCAGGCATCCCGGATTGCCGCTTCTATGGAACTTCCGACAACGCGTTGATTCGCAAGCGAAGTTTTGCACGACCCCGGTAGTTAGGGATGTCGTTGCCGGCGCGACGGACCGCGCCGCCGTCCACCCTCACCCTGTCCCTCTCCCGCACGCGGGAGAGGGACAGGGTGAGGGTGTCGGAGAACGATGCACCGCCCCCACCGCGTTTCGCAGAGGACTCCTTCCAGGGGGAGGGGACCCCGATGTCACGATTGCCCCGCCGGCCGCCGTTCCCGGCGCGCGTCCATGGAGTCCGGCCCGGCCCCCTCCTGCGACAGGCGTGACGCCCACGCTCGCCACGGGCGGGGCGTTGGGGCTATCGTAGAAGGCGGGCAACGGGCGGGCGGCTGGCGCGCCCGCGAACGCACAGGAGGAACAATGGTCAAACTGGTTCGCTACGGTCCCGCGGGACGGGAAAAACCCGGCCTCGTCGACGCCGACGGCGGCATCCGCGACCTTTCGGGCGAGGTCGACGACATCGCGGGCGACGTCCTGCTCCCCGACGGCATGGCGCGGCTCTCCGCGCTCGATCCCGCCTCGCTGCCCCGGGTCGACGGAAACCCGCGGCTGGGTCCGCCCGTGGCCGGCGTCGGCAAGATCATGGCCATCGGCCTCAACTATTCCGACCACGCGGCGGAGTCGGGACTCGACGTGCCGCCCGAGCCCGTGGTGTTCATGAAGGCCACGAGCGCCATCGGCGGTCCCGACGATCCGGTCGTCATCCCCCGCGGGTCCGACAAGACCGACTACGAGGTCGAGCTCGCCGCCGTCATCGGCGCTCCGGGCAAGTACCTGGACGAAGCCGCCGCCCTCGACCACGTCGCCGGCTACTGCATCTGCAACGACGTGAGCGAGCGCGACTTCCAGCTTCACCGCTCCGGCCAGTGGACCAAGGGCAAGTCCTGCGACACCTTCGCGCCCCTCGGCCCCTGGCTCGTGTCCCGGGACGAGATCGCCGATCCGCAGAAGCTCCGCCTCTGGACGAAGGTCAACGGCGAGACCCGGCAGGACGGCAACACCGACAGGATGGTCTACGGCCTGACGTACCTGCTGAGCTACCTCAGCGCCATGATGTCGTTGCGGACCGGCGATATCGTGTCGACGGGCACGCCGCCCGGCGTCGGCGCGGGCTTCAAGCCGCCCAGGTTCCTCGCGCCGGGCGACGTGATGGAGCTCGGCGTGGAGGGCCTGGGCGTCCAGCGCCAGGAGCTGGCGGCGGACGACTGAGGCGGCTCAGGCCGGGACCGGACCGGCGCCGTCCCCGCCGGGCCGCAGCAGCAGCTTGCCGCGGGGACTCGCGGGCCTCCATGATCCGGTGGGCCTCGCCCGCCCGGTCGAGGGGCAGGACGCGGTCGATGGCCACGGTGAGCCGGCCGTCCGACGCCCAGCCGGCCAGGTCCCGCCAGCGGCCGGCGAACTCGTCCCGCGTGCGGATGTAGTGGGCCATGTGGGGCCGGGTGAAGAAGACGGAACCGGCCTCCGACAGGTCCAGGGGGTCGAGGCTGTCCACCTTGCCCGAGGCGTGGCCGAACAGGACGCAGAGGCCGCGCGGCCGCAGGCACCGAAGGGAGTCGTGGAACGTCGCCTTGCCGACGGAGTCGTAGACCACGTCGACGCCGGCGCCGCCGGTCGCGTCCATCACGGCTTCGCGAAAGTCCGCCTCGCGGTAGAGGATGGCCGCGTCGGCGCCCCGCGACACGGCGATTTCGGCCTTCTCCGCCGATCCCACCGTGGCCAGCACCCGCGCCCCGCGGATCCGGGCGATCTGGATCAGGGAGCTGCCCCACGCCGCCGGCGCCGGCGTGGACGAGGCAGGTGTGTCCGGCCTCCAGCGGCCAGGCGGACGTGGCCAGGTAGTGGGCCGTCGTGCCCTGGGTGATCAGGGCCGCCGCCACGTCCAGCTCCATGCCGTCCGGCACAGGCATGACCACCGCCTCGGGCGCGGCGGCGTACTCGGCGTAGCTTCCCTGGATGCGGGTGAAGGCCACCCGGTCGCCCACGGCCACGCCGGACACGCCGTCTCCGACGGCGCTCACGCGGCCCGCGCCGTCGACGCCGATGCGCGCGGGAAGCGGCGTCGGGTAGGTCGGGGACCGGGCGTAGTCGCCGTTCCGGCGGTAGATGTCCGTGTAGTTCACCCCCGCGCAGGCGAGCTCGACGACGGCCTCGTTCTCCGCGGGCTCGGGCGCCGGCACGTCCCGGACCTCGAGCACGTCGATTCCGCCGAAGGCGTCGATCTCCACCGCTCTCATGTCCCGGACCCTCCCCTTGCCGATGGCGAATAACCGCTGGACGGACGGTCAGTGTCCGCCATTCGACCCGGCAAGAAAAGGTTCGGCAGCGGTTCAGTTGAAATCTCTCGGCGACGCAGGTCTCTGTTCGGCATCCGCGCGTCGATCGGCCCGACGGTCCATTCCATTACGTGCCGGGGCGTCTCTTGAACAATACGTACGCAGCAAAGGCTCGGCGGTGCTTGAGAGGTGAAGACTGAAATGCCTTGATCGTTATCCTGGTGGCCGCGATGTCTCTTTGGACTTCCAACTTGGTGAACCTGGAAGAGGGATCATAGTCAGCCAAATGGCGCTTTGCCTGTAGTGAGACGAAAGCATTGGCAAAATCCTCAATTTCCTGTGGAAATCTTGATATGAAACTCCTGTTCTTACAGTTATCTCTAGCGAATCCATGTTCAAGAGCACGATATACTTGTCGCCATACCGGTTCGCTTCTGTCCGCATTCGGACCGCCCACCAAAGTATTTGCGCAGCAACTCGCCAGACAATGGAACATGGCGTAGTAGGCCGTGCTCACCGCCCTGCGCAGATTGGATTGGCGCGGTCGCCTGTTCCCTCCCGCACCTGCAACCAGTTCATCGGCCGTATTCAGCAGATCATCCCACTGCATTCTTTACCGATTTCATGTCAGAACCGGAAAGGTAGGAAATGACAGGGAAAGCATCTTCCGTGAGTTCCTCCAACAAGCGGGGGCGCAGATGTCGCACCACGCCAGATGCGAGCGCCGCGTCAAACTGATCTTC
>CAXXKS010000003.1:0-226779 GCA_963663355.2 Alphaproteobacteria bacterium | reverse complement strand
CGTCTCCTCGCATCCCGGGGATACGACGTTCGCCGCAGGCCCGACGGGCACGCCGGCGGCAAGTGGCTGGCCCGCTATGCCTCGGCGCTCGGCGGCAACGCCACCCTGGAGGTCGACGTGAACTACATGGCTCGCCAGCCCCTGTTCGGCATGGCGCGCATGGACTCGCTTCCCTTCGGCGGCATAACGGCGAGCGGCGTTTTCGTCCTCGACCTCCACGAAATCGTCGCCGGTAAGCTCGTCGCGCTCGTCGACCGGCGTGCGGCGCGCGATCTGTTCGACGCTCGCCGAATCCTGTCCGTCGACGGGCTCGACTGGAAACGGATCAAGGCCGCCGTGCTGGCCATCGGCGCCAGCGGGCGACGCGACTGGCGCACCGTGTCCGTCGACAGCATCGAGGGCGACCCATCACGAGTTTCGCCGGACTCTGGCGATCTGTCTGCCACGCGACCGTTTCGCAGGCACGGGTCAGATCGCCGCATGGATTGACGAAACCGTTGCGCTTTGCCGCGAACGGTTCACCTTCCTGTTCGATCTGACGGTCAACGAGCAGACGTTTCCTGACGGTGTGCTGGATCGCGGCGACATCGACGCCGCTCTGCTTGATGTCGCGCCGAAGATCCGCACCCGGATCGGGAACATGCCGATGCTCGCCTGGAAAGCCCGGCATGTCCGGAGGCATCGGGGATCGGGTGCCTAGCGTCTAGTGCCTTGTATATCACCCACTCAAAACCTGACCTCGACTTTCATTCCCGATTGTGGTTGGATTGCTAGATGACTTTCGCTACATTATAACAAGCTGCTAACGAGATCGATGTGAGTGAGGGCACAATGAACTGGAGATCACTAGAAAATCGCATTCGGGATGTGGCGGCACTTCAATATGGAAAATCTGGAATCAAAAAGAAAATTAATGGAGTAAATTTAGGGGGATTATATACCAAAGTCACATTTTATCCTTGCGCCCTCCGCCCGGATGGCTTACATTAAAGTCACCAACAAGGGAGGCGGACATGGCAAAGGGTGGACCGGGCAAGAGCGAGCGCGAAGGACTGTCTCTCGTGAAGCTCATGCAGATGTTCCCGGACGATGACGCGGCGCGGGAGTGGTTCGAGGCGCGGCTTTGGCCGTCCGGCCCCCACTGTCCGCGGTGCGGCTCCCTGAACGTCCAGGCGGGGATCAAGCACAAGAGCATGACGCACCGTTGCCGCGACTGCGACGGCCGCCCGATGTTCTCCCTCAAGACCGGGAACATCATGGAAGGCTCCAAGCTGGGCTATCAGACTTGGGCCATCGCCATCTACCTCGTGACGACGAGCCTCAAGGGCGTTTCGTCCATGAAGCTGCATCGGGACTTGGAAATCACGCAAAAGAGCGCGTGGCACTTGGCGCACCGGCTTCGCAAGGCTTTCGAGAGCGGCGAACCGCTGTTCTCCGGCCCCGTCGAGGCCGACGAGACGTACTTGGGTGGGAAGCGCAAGAACATGCCGAAGGCGAAGCGAGCGGCCATGACGGGGCGCGGCGCTGTCGGCAAGACCATCGTCGCGGGCGCGAAGGACCGGGATACCAACCGCGTCGCCGCGCGGTCCGTGGACGCGACGGACCGGCCGACCCTGCAAGGCTTCGTCGGCGACCATGCCGCGCCCGGCGCCACCGTCTACACGGACGAGGCGTCGGCCTACAAGGGGATGCCCTTCGATCACGAGGCGGTCACGCACAGCGTCGGCGAATACGTCCGGGGGCAAGCCCACGTCAACGGCATGGAGTCGTTCTGGTCCATGCTGAAACGCGGATACCAGGGCACCTTCCATCATTTTTCGGAAAAGCACACGGACCGCTACGTGGCCGAATTCTCCGGCCGCCACAACATGCGGGACGCCGATACCGTCGATCAGATGGGCATCGTCGCCCGGCAAGCGGTCGGGAAGCGCCTCAAGTACGACGATCTGACCGCGTAGCGGTTCCGGCATGCCGGCCAACTTCGCCAGCGGGACCGTCTGGACGGGCGACAATCTTGCCGTCATGCGCGGCATGAACGACGCCTGCGTCGACTTGATCTACCTGGACCCGCCCTTCAACTCGAACCGGCACTACGAAGCGCCGATAGGGAGCCAAGCCGCAGGCGCGGCCTTCAAGGACGCATGGACACTGGACGATATCGACGTTCACGAACATGGCGAGCTTGCGGACCGGAACCCCGGCGCGTATTCGGTGATCGAGGCGGCACGGCAAGCGCACGGAAAGGGGATGCAGTCCTATCTCATCTTCATGGCCGTCCGCTTGCTCGAAATGCGCCGGTTGTTGACGGACGCAGGTTCGGTCTACCTCCATTGCGACCCGACAGCTTCCCACTACTTGAAGCTGCTCATGGACGCGGTGTTCGGCCAAGGCAACTTCAAGAACGAAATCGTCTGGTCCTACCAGCGATGGACCGGCGCCTCGCGCCACTTCCAGAGGATGCACGACGTTTTGCTGTTCTACGGAAGATCGAAGCAGGCAACCTTCAACCAGCTCTCCGAACCCTACAGCAAGAAATCGAAGCACAAGGGGCGCCGGACGTCGAAGATCGGCGCGGACGGACGATTGGATCAAGCCTATACGGCGGACACGACCCGCCAGAAGTCCATGCGGGACGTCTGGGAAATCTCGTTCCTGAACTCGATGGCCAAAGAGCGCACCGGCTACCCGACGCAGAAGCCGTTGGCGTTGCTCGAACGGATCGTCCAGGCATCGAGCAATCCGGGCGACATGGTGCTGGATCCCTTTTGCGGTTGCGCCACGGCGCTTGTCTCCGCCGACCGGCTACAGCGGCAATGGGCCGGGATCGATCTGTCCGCATTGGCCGTCAAGCTGGTGAACCAGCGGATTGCGACGGACCGGGGCGATATGCCGTGGGGGGGGGCGACGGCCCTCACAGCGCCGCCAGTCCGCACGGACCTTGGCGACCTTCCCAACTACCGGACGCACCGGCATCGCCTGTATGGCGAACAGGAAGGCGTTTGCGTCGGTTGCGAAACGCACTTCCCGTTTCGCGTCATGGATGTGGACCATATCCTTCCGCGTTCGCGCGGCGGGACGGACCATCCCGACAATCTGCAACTGTTATGCTCTGGATGCAACCGGAGCAAGGGCGGCCGCACGATGGCCGAATGGAGAGCGAGAGCGATGGAGGCGACCCCATGAACGACAGAACCGAACCGCCGACCGTGCGCGTGAAACCGCACAGCTACCAGCCGAGCAAGGCCGAACTGGACGAGCCGGTGAAAATCGACGCCACCCCGGAGCAACTGGCGGAAGCCGTGCTCCGGCCCGTCACGCTTGTCGAGGACCCGGACGCCTGATCCGTTGGAGACGGGGGCCGGAATCGAACCGGCGTGGGGGGAATTGCGAGTCCCGTGCCTAGCCATTCGGCCACCCCGTCATCAACGGAGGCCGTGCTGAACTTGACTGGCGGTCGGGGCGGAATTAGGGTTCGTCCCTGCCGCGCCCGTCCCTGTCAGGTTTCAGCGCGGTCCGAGGCCCCCACGACTGCCCGTTGTGGGGGCCTCACTTTGTTCTTACAGGATATGGGACCCGGAGTCGACGGTCAATTGTGACTTTGGTATATAATCCCCAAATTTAGACTGTGTAATAGAATTAGATAGTGGAATGTGGATAATTATCGAAATTTCAAAGCGTCGTGATCTAGAAAAACTCCGCACAGATATATATAGACTAATATTGGTAAGAAATCATCTTTTTAATAATTCGAATATTATGTCTAAGTGCTATTTTGTGTGTCTCTATGAACCTACCCAAGCAATGATTGAAACCGGTTCGCCTCATAATGTAGAAGTTATATCCCAGAGACACTTTGAGACACGATTTTTCGACTATGACACTTATGTGAGGATGCGTTCGCAATTACAATTTGGAAGTTCTGTTCATCCAGTGACTGGGGATCTAGATAACACTACTTACGTTCCAGTTAAGTATGAGTTTGAGTCGATCAATAAAGAATTTAGCATCTCCGACATCGCAAAATCCCTCATTTCCAAATCAATTGTAATTCTAAGTGGGGAGTATGGTTCCGGAAAAAGTAGATGCTTACGAGAAGTATTTTTCGAACTGTCAAAGCAAGAGAATTATTCTTCATATATTTTGGCCATTGATTTGAAAACTGTCTGGGGTCTCCAAACAGCCGAGGAAATAATAAGAAGACATTTTGACTCGATTGGACACAGCGTTGCCGCAGATTTCGCAATTCGGGCATTTCATGGCGGACATGTAAAATTGATCCTTGATGGATTTGATGAGATAGGGTCTCAAGCTTGGAGTGATGATCCCGCCACATTGAAACGAATAAGATCAGATTCTCTCCGAGGAGTGAGAGATATCATAGAGAAATCCAAAGGTGGAATTTTACTCGCTGGTAGAGAGCACTATTTTAATACACAAGAAGAAATGCTGACCTGCCTTGGAGCAAAAAGTAATCATACGATCATTGGTAGCTGTAAACAGGAATTTAATGATGAGGAATTAGAAGAATTCCTCAATTTAATCAGTGATGACGTTATAATAGTCCCGGAATGGCTTCCACGTCGCCCTCTGATGTGTCAAGCTATTGCATCTCTTGACGGAGATGACCTGAAAGAGATTCTCGAGGATCAAAATGGTGATATTGCCTTTTGGAGAGTGTTTATTGATATTCTCTGTCGGAGGGAAGCCCGTATTCGACAAGTATTGGATGCTGATACAATCAAAGGCATCTTGATCCACTTGGCTCGTATCACAAGAACAAAAAAGGCTAATGTTGGCCCTGTTAATTATAGTGAAATCCAAGATGCCTTTGAAGCTGTACTCGGGAAGCATCCAGTGGAAGAGGCCTCTGTGATCCTTCAGAGACTCCCGGGGCTTGGTAGGACTGATCGCGAATCAGATGATCGGCAATTCATAGATTCGTATGTTGTCGATGGCTTGCGTGCTCTTGACCTTGTATCGGCAGTGGAAAGATTTGATACTGACTTAGCTAATGAGATATGGAGTAATCCATTAGATCACCTAGGTCAGCGCATTTTTATAAATGAAATTGTTGAAAGATCTTTAGAAACAGAAACTTTGAATTTTGCACATAATTTGAATAGCAAAGGTAACTGTATTGCGGTATCTGATATCATATGTGGACTCCTCTGTCTCAATCAAAAAGAGATGAATTTTAAGTCAATGATAGTAACTAATGGAGAGATGAAATATTGTAATTTTTCGAATATTCGTCCGGTGAATTTGATTCTTCGGGATTGTATTATATACAATTTTATATTCCCTACAGAAGCAGTCAGCGCGGTTAAGCTCACAGGTTGTCATATTGAACGTGCCTACGGTGTTACTGGTGCACAGGGCGTTCCAGACTGGGTGGAAAATACGGAGATTGAACATTATCAATCAATCGCAACCGTATCGGCGATCAAAAATATCGACTTATCACCTCAGCATAGAATTTTGGTTACTATTCTTAAAAAGACATTCTTTCAACCTGGAAATGGTCGACAAGAGGCAGCGTTGTTGCGAGGATTAGGCCAAGTAGATAGACATGGATACACGGATCGAATTCTTCAGGTCTTGATATCTCAAGGTTTATTAAAGAAGACAAAAGGAAGGCATGGTAATCTTTATGTGCCAGAGAGAAAGTATAGTGATCGTGTAGGAAAGATATTGGCAGAATTGAATTTAAGTGAGGATTCATTGTGGCAAAATGTCATATAATTTAGGAAGACTTGTGAAACTGAAGTCTGATGAACAATGTTAAGAAAGTGTCTATGTTCTGTCGGTAATATGAGAGTATACGCCGGACGGAGAAAGTACAAGGGTTGAGATTGGTGAAGTCCAACGAGTGCGAGGGTGTGAGGTAGCCCCACCGGACGGAGCGCCCTTGCCAGACGGGGCGGCCTCGCATAACTCTACGCGCACGCGGATCGAGGAGCGTCCCGACATGGCCGAGAGGACCTTCACCGTCCTGGAAACGCGCGGCCTGCTCGCGGTCTCGGGCGCGGACGCGGGCGCGTTCCTCCAGAACCTGATCTCCAACGACGTCGACCGGGTCGGACCGGACCGGACCGTCTACGGGACCCTGCTGACCCCGCAGGGCAAGTTCCTGCACGACTTCTTCGTCGCGGCCCATCCCGCGCGCGACGGCGCCTACCTCCTCGACACGGAGGGCGAGCGCGTCGGCGACCTGGAACGGCGGCTCGGCATGTACCGGCTCCGCGCCGACGTGGCGCTGGAGCGGGAGGCACCGGACTGGGCCGTCTTCGCGGCCTTCGGCGACGGGGCCGCGGCGGCCCTCGGCCTCGGGCCCGGGGCCGGCGCGGCGGCCCGGCGGGCGGGCGGCGCGGTCTTCGCCGACCCGCGCCTCGCCGCGCTCGGCGCGCGGGCCGTCGGCCCGGCCGCCGCCGTCGCGCGCGCGCTCGAGGAGGCGGGCTTCGCGCGGGCCGGGAGCGGCGCCTACGACCGGCTGCGCCTGTCCCACGGGGTTCCCGACGGCAGCCGGGACATTCTCGTCGAGAAGTCCTTCCCCCTGGAATGCAACCTCGACGAGCTCAACGCCATCGACTACGACAAGGGCTGCTACGTCGGCCAGGAGCTGACGGCGCGCACCCGTCACCGCGCCCGGATCCGCAAGCGCCTCTTCCCGGTCGGAGCGGAACGGGCCCTGCCCGGCGCCGGCACGGCGGTCACGCTCGACGGCAGGAACGTCGGCGAGATGCGGTCGAGCGCGGGCCGCGGCGGCCTCGCCCTGCTGCGGATCGAGGCCCTGACATCGGCGCGGGAACGGGGCGTGCCGCTGATGGCCGGGGACGTCGAGATCGCGCCCGGCGTGCCGGCGTGGATGCGGCTCGACGACGCGGGCGGCGCGGGGCCGGCGTAGGGCCGCCGCCCCGGCCGCGAACCGCCCGGGACCGGAGCGCGACATGATCGACCACGTGTCCGTCGGCGTGACCGACCTCGAGGCCAGCGCCGCGTTCTACGACGCCGCCCTGGGGGCCCTCGGCATGCGGCGGCTCAGGGAGCTGCCCACCACGATCGGCTACGGCCGCGACCGGCCGGCGTTCTGGATCGCCGCGCCGGACGACTCCGGCTTCTCGCCGGGACGCGGCCTCCACGTCGGCTTCGCCGCGGCGACGAACGGGGCCGTCGACGCGTTCCACGCGGCGGCCCTGTCCCACGGCGGGCGGGACGCGGGCGCGCCCGGACCGCGGCCCGAGTACGGCCCCGGTTACTACGGCGCCTTCGTCCTCGACCCCACGGGCACGAAGGTGGAGGCGGTCTGCCGCGCCGGCGCGCCGGTCCCGTGAAGACGCGGTGCTCCTGGCCGGGCGGCGATCCGCTCACCGTCGCCTATCACGACGAGGAGTGGGGCGTGCCCGAGCACGACGACCGGGCCCTGTTCGAGAAGCTGATCCTCGACGGGTTCCAGGCCGGACTGTCGTGGATCACGATCCTGCGGAAGCGGGACAACTTCCGCGCCGCGTTCGACGGCTTCGACCCGGAACGGATCGCCCGCTACGACGGGCGCAAGGTCGCGCTGCTGATGAAGGACGCCGGCATCGTCCGCAACCGCGCCAAGATCGAGAGCACCGTCAGGGGCGCCCGGGCCTACCTCGACCTGCTGGAGTCGGGAGAGACCTTCGACGGCTTCCTCTGGGGGTTCACCGACGGCCGCACCGTCAGGAACGCCTACCGGGACTGGCGGGACGTGCCCGCCGCGTCGCCCGAGTCCCGGGTGATGAGCGCGGCCCTCAAGGCCCGCGGCTTCGGGTTCTGCGGCCCCACGATCTGCTACGCCTTCATGCAGGCCGTCGGCATCGTGAACGACCACGTCGTCGACTGCTTCCGCCACGACGAGGTGTGACCCGTCTCCGACCTTTCCGGATGTGAAGTACGAGAAAGTCGGATTTTCTTGACGGAACGCGACAGATTTACGACTTTTTCGAATCCAAGGTCCGAGAAAGTCGGAAATGCTGCATCTCGTCGGCGAGACGATCGACAAACACCGCGCGCAATACGGCGTGGAGACCGGCAGGCTCGTCCAGATCATGCGGGGCATCTATGTCGCGGCGGAGGACGACGCCGACGCCGTTCTGTTCGATCACGCGCTCCGGATCGCGGCCCATCTCTACCCGAACACCCATCTTTGCGGAGCCAGCGCCGAGCGGCTCGCGCCCACGCCGGACAGCCGTCTCTTTCTGAGCGGCAGGCGCAACGCGCGCATACGGCTGCGCAATCTGGAAATCGTGCAGACGCGCGCCCCCGACGCTCCCGAAACGGAGACCGTCCAGGCCGCCGATCCCATGGGCACCCTGAGGGTGCGGCGCTCGACGCTGCGCTTTCGCTACCTGGAATCCTTCCGGCGGCGCAGCGAGGCCGGGGCCGCCATGCCGGTCGAGATGCAGGCCGACATCGCCGCGCGTCTCGTCGCGGCCGCCGGCGGCAGGGAAGAGGCGGCCGCCGCGTGCCGGAGACTGGCCGAAGCCAACGGATGGCGGACGGAGGCGGAGCGCGCGGAAGCGTTCATCGCCGTTCCGCTGCGGGAGGCGCCGCGGCGGAGGACCGCGCTTCACGTCGGATGGCACGGCGAGAGGATCGGCGCCCTGTCCCATGACGGATCGATCTGGCGCTGGGAGCCCGCCGCCGCCGACGGCGCGACGCCGGTTCGGACGGGCGCGCCGGGGCGCCTGCCCCCGTTCATCGAAGGCCTGCTGCCGGAAGGCTGGCTCGAGCGCGTGTCGAGGCCGAATTCGGAGCGGGAGCGGATATCCGCCGGAAAACGCTACATGTCGAACATCGTCGTTTCGGAGCACGCGGACGACCTCGAAGCCCTCCCGGCCGACGTGCTGGAGGGACGGCTGGATACGTATGCGAAGGAGGGCATGTTCGCCGGCGGTTACGCCGGGCCCGCGCCTTCGTTCGGAGAAACGCTGGAAGACCGGGTGGCCGAACTGTACGCGTCGCCGGCGACGCCGCGCCTGCCGGGCGTTCAGATCAAGGCGCCCATGAACCTCTCCCACGACGGCATGTTGCGCCCGGCACGGGATCGGGCCTTTACGCATATCCTCAAACCGTCGCCCGGCGCCGGTTTCGAGGACCTTCCTCTCGTCGAGGCGGCATGTCTGGCGGCCGCCCGGGCCTGCGGGTTCGAGACCGCCGCTCACGCGATCGTCTCGATGCCGGACGGCTTGCCGGACGCGCTGCTGGTCGAGCGCTTCGACATCCGGCGCGACTGCAACGACCGCCGAAGGATCGCCCTGGAAGACATGGCGTCCCTTCGCGGCGTCGCGCCTTCGGAAAAACACGAGGGTTCCATCGAGCGGATCGCGCGGGCGCTGCGGAGCGTCTCCAGCGACGCCGAGGCGGACATCGCGGCGTTGCTCCGCCGGGCCGCATTCGCGTGGCTCACGGCCGACGGCGATCTTCCACTCGAAGAACATGGCCGTCCTGAGAGTCGCGCCCGAGCGGCGCGCGCGACTTCACGTCCGTCCGGTTCGCGCCGACCTACGATGCCGTGACGACGCGGATCTTTCCGGGCCTCGAAAACGACGACCTGGCGCTTCCTCTGGCCGGCAAGCGGAACCGGCTGTCGTCCGGGGACTTCGTCCGGGCGGGCGTGACGATGGGCATCGACGCGGCGGCGGCTCGCGAGTCCGTCGAGTCCCTGTGCGGCCGTCTGAGCGCTCACCTCGAAGGCATCGACCCGGCCTCCGACCGCGTGAACCGGGCGATCGGGGTCTGGAAGGAGAGAATCGAGACCACCATCGACCGACGGGAGCGGCGAAGCGACGCCCGCTACGGCGAGGCGCGGCCCTCCGCCGCCGCCCCGCGCGCCCGGACCCGTTCCCGGTGGAACAGGAACAGGCCGCTCAGGACGATGATCAGCGAGCCCGCGACCGTGGGGCCGGCGGGCAGCGCGCCGAAGATGACGTAGCCGAGGACCGTGGCGGACACGAGGTGGATGTAGCCGAAGGGCGCCAGGGTCGAGGCCGCCGCGTTCTGCAACGCCCGGATGACGCAGAAATGGCTCGTCGCGCCCGACAGCCCGAGCGCGGCCAGCAGCAGCCACTGCGCCCCGTCGGGCGGCACCCAGACGAACGGCAGCGCCGCCGTCGTGACCGCGACGCCCACCGTGCCCATGTAGAACAGGCTGGTCATGAAGGCGTCGGCCGTGCCGACCCGGCGGGTCAGCACGTGGTAGGCGGCGTAGGCGGCCGCCATGCCGAGGGCCGGGAACACGGCCCAGTGGACCACGTCGAACCCCGGCCTGACGATGACCAGCGCCCCGGCCAGGCCGACCAGGATCGCCGCCCAGCGCCACACGCCGACGCGCTCTCCGAGGACGGGCACCGAGAGCGCGCAGGCGAGCAGCGGCCACAGGAAGGCGATCGCCGTGGCCTCCGCCAGCGGCAGGTGGCGGAGCGCCAGGAAGGCGCAGAACGCCGCCATGAGGTGCATGGCCGAGCGGGTGAACTGGAGGCCCGGATGCCGGGTCCGGACGAGCCGCCGGAGGCTCCCGGGCCGGAACAGCGCGAACAGGAAGACGAAGTGGAAGGCGTAGCGGGCCCACACCACCTCGAGGACGGGAAGGTCGGCGACGAGCAGCTTGGCCAGGGCGTCGGAGAGGCCGAAGAACGTCATGCCGACGACGATGAAGGCCACCGCCCGGCCGACGTTCGTCCGCCCGGCCGCCGCGTCCGTGCCGCTGCTCATGGTCAAAGACCCCCGCCGGTTGCGGCACCGCTCATAAACGCCACGGCGGCGGGAGTAAACCGCGGCGGCGCCTGCCGTCCGGGCATGGCGAAGGGAGGGAGTCGGCGGAGTTCGCCGTTTGCCGGAAAACCGAAGCACGCCCTCACCCTGTCCCTCTCCCGCAGAGCGGGAGAGGGGACCCTTGGGGCGCGGCCGGGCGTCTCGGGTTCCCTCCCCCTGGAAGGGTCAGGGTGGGGGTGCGTTTCGGTTTCTCGATACCGCCTCAGGCGGCGCCCGCCGCCGCCCGCCGCCGCCCGGCTTGTCCCGGCCGGGGGCATCGGATACATCGGAGGGATGAGCGAAGGTGCGAACCGGACGCGCGCGCCCCGCGGCCTGGACCGCGCGGTGTCCCGGATCGCCGCCGCCGTCGGCCCCAAGGGGTGGACCGACGACCCGCGCGTCCTCGCGCCCCATCTCGAGGAGCGGCGGGGCCTGTTCCGCGGCGCGACCCCGCTCATGGTGTCGCCCGCCAGCGCCGCGGAGGCCGCGGAGGTCGTCCGCATCTGCGCGGCGGAGGGCGTCGCCGTCGTCCCCCAGGGGGGGAACACGGGCCTCTGCGGGGGCGCCGTCCCCGACGGGAGCGGCGAGCAGATCCTGCTGTCCCTGGCCCGGCTCGACCGCATCCGGGAGATCGACACCGCCGCCGACACCATGACGGTGGAGGCCGGCTGCATCCTCGCCGACGTGCAGGCCGCCGCGGCGGACGCCGGACGCCTGTTCCCCCTGAGCCTCGCGGCGGAGGGGAGCTGCCAGATCGGCGGGAACCTCTCCACGAACGCCGGCGGCACGGCGGTCCTGCGCTACGGCAACGCGCGCGACCTCGTGCTCGGCCTCGAGGTCGTGCTGCCCGACGGGCGGATGTGGAACGGGCTCAGGAAGCTGAGGAAGGACAACACCGGATACGACCTCAAGCAGGTGTTCATCGGCAGCGAGGGAACGCTCGGGGTCATCACCGCCGCGGTGCTCCGGCTGTTTCCCCGGCCGCGCTCCGTCGTGACGGCGTTCGTCGGCATGGAGGACGCGGCGGGCGCGCTGGAGCTCCTCCAGGGGATGCGCGCGGCGTGCGGCGACGCGATCACGGGCTTCGAGCTGATGTCCCGCATCTGTCTCGACTTCTGCTTCCGCCACGTCCCCGGCACGCGCGACCCCCTGGACGGGGACCACCCGTGGTACGCGCTCGTGGAGCTCCAGTCCGGAGTCGCGGGACCCGGCCTGCGGGAGGCCGCCGAGGAGGCCCTCGCCGCCGCCTTCGAGGCCGGAACGATCGGCGACGCGGCGGTCGCGGCGAGCGGGGCGCAGGCGCGGGCCCTGTGGAAGCTGCGGGAGTCGATCCCCGAGGCGGAGCTGCACGAGGGCGGCAGCATCAAGCACGACGTGTCCGTCCCCCTGCCCGACGTCCCCGCCTTCCTGGACCGGGCCGCGCGGGCCGTGGAGGAGGCGGTCCCCGGCGTCCGCGTCGTGGCCTTCGGGCACCTCGGGGACGGCAACATCCACTTCAACGTCGCCCAGCCCGAGGGCGCCGGCAGGGAGGCGTACCTGGCCCGCTGGGGCGAGGTGAACGAAGTCGTCCACGACATCGTCGCGGACTTCGGCGGCAGCATCAGCGCCGAGCACGGACTGGGACGCCTGAAGCGCGACGAGATCGTCCGCTACAAGCCGGCGCTGGAGATCGACCTCATGGCCAGGATGAAGGCGGCCCTGGACCCCGCCGGCATCCTGAACCCGGGCAAGGTCGTCCGATGACCGCCGGGACCGGAGGCGGAACAGGGGCGCCGCCGGCCGCGCCGTGGCGCATCGGGGTGGACGTGGGCGGCACCTTCACCGACATGGTGCTGGCGGACGCGGCGGGCGCGACGCACGCGTTCAAGGTGCCCTCGGTGCCCGCCGACCCGAGCGAGGGCGTGCTGCGCGTGCTGCGCGCCGGGGCGGACGCCTTCGGGGAGCCGGTCGAGACGCTCCTGCGGTCCTGCGGCCTGTTCGTCCACGGCTCCACTGTGGCGACCAACACCATGCTCGAGGGCAAGGGCGCGACGGTCGGCCTGCTGACCACCCGCGGCTTCCGCGACAGCCTGGAGATCCGCCGCGGCTACCGCGAGAACCAGTGGGACCACCGCCGGCCGTTCCCGCCGGTCCTGGTGCCCCGCTACCTCCGGCTGCCGGTGGGAGGGCGGATCGACCGCGACGGGCGCGAGATCGAGCCGTTCGCGGCCGAAGACGTGGAGGCGGCCCTCGAGGAGTTCAGGCTGGAGGGGGTCGAGGCCATCGCCATCGCGCTGATCAACAGCTTCCTGAACCCGGTCCACGAGCGGGCCTGCGCCGGGATCGTCCGCGGCGCCTGGGACGGCGACCCGGACCTCGTGTGCCTGTCGAGCGAGATCATGCCCATCATGGGCGAGTACGAGCGCACGTCCACGACGGTGGTGAACGCCTGCCTGGCGCCGAAGGTCGTGCCCTACCTGAAGGACCTGAACGCCCGCCTGGCGGCGCTGGGGCTCCGGCGCCCCTTGCTGCTGGTCCAGAGCAACGGCGGCATGACGTCCGTGGACCGCGTCGCCGCGCGGCCCGTGAACCTCCTGCTGTCCGGCCCGGCCGCGGGCGTCGGCGCGCTGAACGCCACCCGGAAGGCGGCGAAGACCGAAAACCTCATCTCCATGGAGATCGGCGGCACGAGCTGCGACGCGATGCTGATGGGCGGGGGCGCCGTCGCCGTGCACGACGAGCTCTCGGTGGCCGGCTACCACGTCGCCACGCCGTCCGCCGACATCCACACCATCGGCGCGGGCGGCGGCACCGTCGCCGGGGTCGACGACGGCGGCATGCTGTTCGTCGGACCCCGGGGCGCCGGCGCCGAACCGGGACCGGCGTGCTACGGCTTCGGCGGGACCGAGCCCACCGTCACGGACGCGCAGCTCGTCCTGGGACGGCTGCGGCCCGGACCCTACGCGGACGGCTCCATCTCCCTCGACCGCGGCCTCGCGGAGGCCGCCATCGCGCGCGCCGTCGCCGGGCCGCTGGGGCTGAGCGTCGAGGACGCCGCCGCCGGCATCGTCCGCGTCGTCGAGCAGCACCTCCTGCTCGCCGTCCAGCGCATCAGCATCGAGCGGGGGCGGGACCCGCGCGCGTTCACCCTCGTTCCCGCCGGCGGGGCGGGCCCCATGCACGGCGCCTCCGTCGGCCGGGCCCTCGGCTGCGCCCGCGTCTACATCCCGCGGCATTCGGGCGTGTTCTGCGCGCTCGGCATGCTCCACACGGACGTCCGCCACGACCTCACGCGCGTGTTCCTGGCGACCCTCGACGACGCCGACCCGGACGCGCTGGAGGCCGGATTCGAGGGGCTGGAGGCGGAGGCGCGGGCCATGCTGGCGGAGGAAGGCTTCGAGGGGGGGACGGTCCGCCTCGCGCGGGAGCTGGACCTCTCCTACCGCGGCCAGCAGTGGGTGGTGCGCGTCGCCCTGGGCGCAGGCGGCGGCCGGGATCCGGCGGACGTCCGCAGGCGGTTCGAGGCGGAATACGACCGCCTCTACGGGCACACCCAGCCCGGCGGAGTCGTCGAGATCGGCAACCAGCGCGTGGTCGGAACCGGTCTGCTGCCGGAGCCGGCGCCCCCGGGCACCGGCAGGGCCGCCGGCGATCCGGCGCCCCTGGAGATCCGGCACGCGTTCGTGAGTCCCGAGGCCGGCTGGCGGGACGTGCCCGTCTACGCCGGCGCGGGTCTCCGTCCCGGCCACCGGATCGAGGGACCGCTGCTCGTCGAGGAGCGGACCACGACCGTGCTGGCGGGCCCGGGCGACCGCCTCGAGATCGACGCGGCCGACAACCTCGTCGTGTACCTGCCGGCGGGAGCCCCGTGAGCGCCGCCGCGCCGGAACGGCCGGCGGACGCGGACGTCGATCCGGTCACGCTGGCGCTGGCGCGGAACCGTCTCGACGACATCTGCCGCCGGATGGGCCGGGTGATGACCCGCACGGCCCGCAGCCCCATCTTCAGCGACTCCCACGACTTCTCGTGCTTCCTCACAGACCGGAACGGCGCCCTGGTGAGCCAGGCCGACGGCATCCCCATCCACACGGGCGGCGGCGGCTTCACGGTCGCGGCCGTCCTCGAGGCGTTCGGCGGCCGCATCTCGGAGGGCGACGCGTTCGTCTCCAGCGACCCCTACGCGGCGGGCGGCAACCACCTCCCCGACTGGGTGGTGTCGCGCCCGGTCTTCGCCGACGGCGCCCTGATCGGGTTCGCCTGCAACCGGGCCCACCAGTCCGACATCGGCGGCGGCGCGGCCGGGACCTACAACGCCCGGGCCACGGACATCTGGCAGGAGGGGGTCCGCCTGCCCGTCCTGCGCATCGTCGAGGGGGGGACCCCGCGCCGCGACCTGTGGCGGCTCCTGCTGCTCAACTCGCGCACGCCCGACCTCATGGACGGCGACCTCCGCGCCATGATGGGCTCCACCCGGATCGGCGCCGGGAGGCTCGCCCGGCTCGCGCGCGAGCTCGGCGCCGGGACGACGCTCGGCCTGCTCGACGCCGTCCTGGACCACGGGGAGCGCCGCCTGCGCGCGGCGCTCCGTACCCTTCCCGAGGGCCGGTACGAGAGCGTCGAGTACACCCGCACCGACTGCTTCGAGGAGGTCGACATCGCGGTCCGCGCCGCGGTCACGCTCGGCGGCGGCCACGCGACCGTGGACTTCACGGGGTCCGACCCGCAGATGCGCGGCTTCAAGAACAGTTCCCTCGTGAACACCCATTCGGCCGTCTACCTCGCCGTCACGTCCTACTTCGAGGCCGACCTGCCCCGCAACGGCGGCTCGTTCCGGGCCATCGACGTGGTCGCGCCCCTCGGAACCGTGGTCAACCCGCGCCCGCCCGCGCCGCTCTCCATGTGCACGGCGAGCATCGCCCACGAGATCGGGCACGCGGTGTGGAAGGCGCTCGCGGCCGCCGACCCGGAGCGGGCCTGCGCGGGCTGGGGGAAGTCCATCCACGGCATCACGGCCGGAGGCATGAGGTCGCCGAACCCCTGGGTGATGTACCACTGGAACACGCTCTCCGGTTCGGGCGCCGTGAAGGGCCGCGACGGGTTCGGCCAGTTCGGCCACGTCGGCACGCTGGGCGGCATCACGATGCACAACGTCGAGAACTACGAGCAGCGCTACCCCGTGCGCTTCGCCCGCCAGGAGTTCCGCCGCGACGCCGCCGGTCCCGGCGAGTTCCGCGGCGGCGCCGGGATCGACTACGAGGTCGCGGTCGCCGAGCCCGCGGAATACTCCTTCCGCGGCGAGGGACTGGTCCATCCGTCGGGATACGGGACGAACGGCGGCGGCGCCGGCGCGGCCGGCCGGATGACCCTGGCCTTCGAGGACGGGACCGAGCGCGCGGCGCCCCGGTACGGCGTGGAGACCTGCGCCCCCCTGCGGCTGCGCGCCCTGTCGCCGGGCGGCGGGGGCTGGGGAAACCCGCGGCGGCGCAGCCCCGGCCGGGTACTGCGGGACGTCCGCGACGGCGTGGTCGGCCGGGAGGCGGCGGAAGGCGTCTACGGCGTCGTCCTGAGCGGAGACGGACGGACCGTCGACACGCCCGCCACCGAGGCGCTGAGGGCGCGGGACGGCTGAGCCAGGGAACCGCGCGGCGGCGCGGTCCGCCTTCCAGGGTGAGGGCGGGGGTGGACGGCGCGGCGTTGCCTCGTCACTCCCGCGGGGGCGGGGCGGCGACGGACAGGGTGTCCCGGTCGAAGGCGATGGACTTGACCAGCGCGTAGACCGGCACGCCCGGCGCGAGCCGGAGGTCGGCGACGGACTGTCGGGTGATGCGCGCCCGGAGCCGCCCGCCGCCGATGTCGACCAGGGTTTCCGCGTCGGCCGTCTCCGGGTCCTCGGCGATCTCCACGACCGTCCCGGAGAGGATGTTGCGGACGCTGATGGCCTCGGGCCTGCGCGTGGCGAGGGACACGTCGCGCGCCCGGACGCGGAGCCTCACCTCGGCGCCCACCGCGAGGTCCCGGGCCGGCATGGAGAGCGCCTGCCCATGGTGGTCCAGGTGCGTCACGCCGTAGGTCCGATCGTGGCCCGTCACCCGCGCGGTGAGAACGACGCCGGCCTCGAACCGTCCCGTCTCGGGCTGCAGGTCGAGACGCTCCAGCAGGTCCCGCACCGGCCCCTCCGCCAGGGTCCGGCCGGACGACAGGACGATCATCCGGTCCGCCAGGCGCGCCACTTCCGCGATGTCGTGGCTGACGTAGAGGATGGGAATCGACAGCCGTTCGTGGAGCGTCTCGAAGTACGGCAGGATCTCGTCCTTCGCCATCTGGTCGAGGGAGGACAGCGGCTCGTCCATCAGCAGCAGGCGCGGCTGGGAGAGCAGGGCGCGGCCGACCGCGACGCGCTGGCGCTCGCCCCCCGACAGCGCCGCCGGGGCGCGGTCGAGAAGGCGTTCGAGTCCCAGCAGCCGGATGACGTCGTCCGCGCGTATGGCCGCCCGGACGCCCGAACGCTCGGCGCGCCGCGCCCCGTACAGCAGGTTCCCGCGCACGGACAGGTGCGCGAACAGGTTCGCGTCCTGGAAGACGACCCCCACCGGCCGCCTGTGGGTGGGCAGGAACGCGCCCGCGCCGTCGTCCTGCCACGCCTCTCCGCCCACGAACAGCCGCCCCGGCAGGCGGTGCAGCCCGGCGACGCAGCGAAGCGTCGTGGACTTGCCGCAGCCGGACGCCCCGAAGAGCGCGGTGACGCCCCGCATCGGCGCCTCGAAGGCCACGTCGAGGGAGAAGCCGCCGAGGGCGCCCGCGAACGCGGCCCGGATCCGATCGGGTTCCGCGGTCACGGCCGGCGCCGCCCCACGCGCCTCTCCACGGCCGTCATGGCCGCGACCACGAAGAACGAAAACGCCAGCAGCCCGCCCGCGAGGACGTGGGCCTCCGCCCAGCGCAGGGTCTCGACCAGTTCGAAGATGGCGATGGACAGGACCCGGGTCTCCTCCGGGATGCTGCCCCCGATCATCAGGACGACGCCGAACTCGCCCACCGTGTGGGCGAAGCCCAGGACCGCGCCGGTGGCGTAGCCGGGACGGGCCAGCGGCACGGCCACGGTCCAGAACGCGTTCCACGGCGAGGCGCGCAAGGTCGCGGCGGCCTCGAGGGGGCCGTCGCCGACGGCCTCGAAGGCGTTGCGGAGCGGCTGCACGACGAACGGCATCGAATAGACGATCGACCCGATCACCAGGCCCTCGAAGGTGAACGCCAGGGAGCGCCCGCCGAACAGGCCGGCGACCCACCCGCCGGGGCCGTCCGGCCCCAGCAGGATCAGGAGGTAGAACCCGAGCACGGTCGGCGGCAGGACCAGGGGCAGGGCCACGACGGCGGCGACCGCCTCCTTCCAGCGCGCCTTCGACCGCGCCAGCCACCAGGCGACGGGCGTCCCGATCAGAAGCAGCAGCACGGTGGTGACGGCGGCCAGCTCCAGGGTCAGGCGGACGACCGGCCAGAGCTCCGCCGCGTCCACGGCCACGCCCTCACCGGCCCGCGCCGTAGCCGTGCCGTTCCGCCACGGCCCGCGCCACGGGTCCGCGCAGGAAGGCCAGGAACGCCCGCGCCGCGGCGTCGCCGCCTCCCTGCTTCAGGAGCACCGCGTCCTGCGCGATGGGCGCGTGGAGGCGGGCCGGCACCACCCAGCGCGACCCCGGGGCACCGCCGACCTGGGAGAGGGCGACGAAGCCGAGCCCGGCGTTGCCGGTGGCGACGAACTGGTAGGCCTGGGCGACGCTGGCGCCCCGGACGAGCCTGGGCGCGAGGCCCTCGTACAGCCCGAGCGCCCGCAGCGCCTGGACGGCGGCGGCCCCGTAGGGGGCCGTCGCCGGGTTGGCGATGGCGATCCGGCCGGACGGCCCGTCCCGAAGCGCCGCTCCGCCGAGCCGGAGGCCGGGTTCGCGCGCGTACAGCGCCAGACGGCCCACCGCGTAGGTGAAGCGCGTCCCGGGCACCGCGTACCCTTCCTCGACCGCCCTGCGGGGACGCTCCCGGTCGGCCGCGAGGAAGACCTCGTGGGGCGCCCCTTGCGCGATCTGCGCGAACAGCTGCCCGGTCGACCCGAAGCTCAGGACGGCCCGGTGTCCCGTCGCCCCCTCGAACGCCGCGGCGATGTCGCGGGCGGCGAGGCCGAAGTTGGCCGCCACCGCCGCCCGCGCCTCTCCCCCTCCGGCCGCCGCGGCCCACGACGGGACGAGCGCCGCCGACAGGACAAGGACCCCGGCCGCGAGGGTGACAACGCCCGACCGCGCCGCCGGGACGTTGGCGTCAGGGCTCCGCATCCATGATGTCCCGGAGCGCCGCGCTGTCCGTCAGGTCGGCGCCCGACCGCGCATCCCGTCCACGGAAAACCGGGATGGGCGGCGCCGCCAGGTTGGCGGCGAGGAACTCGAACGTCCGCGTCCGGGCCAGCGCCGCCGCCTCCGCGTCGTAGTCGTCCCGCCGGTCGCAGTTGAACCCGTGGTTGGCGTCGTAGGTGTAGACGGGCACGCCGGGGTGGCGGCGGCGGACCGTCGCGGCGCTCTCGGGCGGGACGTGGACGTCATGCTCCGCGAAGTGCGCCAGGAACGGACACCCGGGCCGTTCGTCGATGAACTGGACGATCTGGCCGCCGTAGTAGCTCACCGCCGCGTCGGCTCCGCACCGGGTCGCCGCGAGCCATGCCAGGGAGCCGCCCCAGCAGTAGCCGACGACGCCCACCGCGCCCGCCTCCCGCGCGAGGCCCATGACCGTCTTCATGTCGGCGACCGCGGGCTCCCACTCCACGCCCCGGCGCAGCTCGCGCCCCCGGGCCAGATCCTCGTCGCCGTAGCCGGGGACCTCGACGCCCTTCTCCACCCGGTCGTAGAGCGCGGGCGCCAGCGCGAGGTAGCCCTCCGCGGCGGTGCGCCCGCACATGTCCCGGATATGGTCGTTCATGCCGAACGCCTCGTGCATGATCACGACGCCGGCGCGGGGCGTCCCCCGGGGCTCGGCGCGGCAGACGCGGATGGAAACCCCGTCGTGCATCCGCGCTTCCGTCATCCGTGTCATGGCGCACCCCCGGTTCGCGTTCCCCGGTCCATTATACAGGCCGCGCCGGCCGGCGGTTCCAGTCGAACCGGAATTGCTCTAGGGTACGCCGCCCGGGGCGGGAGGGAATCGAGGAAGACGGGAGATGGCGACGACCGAAACCGCGGCCGGCTCCGGATTCGGGTCCCTGGCGGAACGGGAGAAGGCGGCGCGCGAGCTCGTCGCCCGCACCTGTCTGACGATGGACGCCTACGACTTCGACGGCTACCTCGCTCTCTGCCATCCGGAGTTCCGGTACACGATCACGACCTACAGTCCCGAGCTGCGCAAGGACATCACGTGGCTCGACCACGACCTCGCCGGCATGAAGACCCTGCTGGACGTGCTGCCGCTGCACGCGAGCGACCACTTCCTGCGCCTGACCATGTCCCGGCACCTCAGCGTCTACACCGTCGAGTACAACGAGGACGGGACGCGCGCTTCGGTCGTCTCCGGGCTCCAGGTCTTCAACACGGCCCGGGACGGCGGAATCACCGAACTCCTCGCCGTGGCGAAGTACCGCGACGTGGTCGCCCTCGAGGACGGCAGGGCCTCGCTGCTCGGCCGGGAGGTCCGCCTCGACACCCGGATGCTCGGCGAGACCGGCTCCCTCATCCCGTTCTGACGGGGCGGCAGCGGGGTCGAAGCCCGTCCTTCCCTCCAGGCTTCGGTCTGTGCACAGCGAATGCCAACATGCAAGGATCGCAAGCGCGCTCGGCGAAAAGGGAGGAAAACATGGCTCGAACGAGGAGGGTTTTCATTTCCCGTATCAAAGGAGCAGGTTCGATTCTCGAGATCGTTCCGCCTTCCGGCTACGAAACGTTCGTGCCTCGGGAGTCTTTCAACGAGCGGCTTCAGGCTGATTTCCATCGTGTGGGCAGCGCTCTACGCCATGGTATGGACGCCTGGAAGGAGAAAACGTCGCGAGACGACGCGACGACCGCATCCCGCGCCGCTGGCGGGTGACGGACTCGGAAATGTCGAAGCAGGACGGTTCGGAGCCCGGTACGCCAGAAATCCTTTCGCCGGCTGGTCCTCGTTACATGCGTAGTTGCCCTCTTCCTCGACAAGGAAAAGTTCGCCACTGCGCTCGGATCATGGACAGTCGTTGCGCTGGCGGCGGTCTTTATCGCGGGCAGAGTCCCCGCCTGGATCAGAAGAAAAGTGCCGTAACGTTACAGCGAACGCACAGGCATCATCGGCTTGGTGCGACGTAGGGTCCGGATGGCCGGAACGCCCCCGGACTCAATCGGGGGCTCCGTCGGCCGGACGGGGTCTTCCCGGGGCGATTCCCGGATGGGACCGGAAGCGCTATGATTGGATGCCGCTGTGCGGATCGGGCGCGGCGTGGTCGTCGACGACACGGGGGAGGGCAGACATGCCGCGCACGGGCGCCCAATGGGAGGCGAGGCCGAACCTTCCGCCGACCCACTACGTCGACCCCCGCGTCTACACGGACCGGTCGATCTTCGAGGAGGAGCGCGAGAAGATCTTCGACAAGGTGTGGGCGATCGTCTGCCACGAGAGCGAACTGCCCGACGCCTACGACTTCCGCCGCTGCCAGCACATGAACGGCAAGGAACTGCTGGCCGTGCGCGGCAAGGACATGAAGATCCGCGTCTTCCACAACCAGTGCCCGCACCGGGGCAACGTGCTGGCCTACGAGCCCTCCGGGAACGCCAGGCGCATCACCTGCATCTTCCATCTGTGGTCGTTCGACACGAAAGGCAACTGCGTCGAGATCACGCGCGAGAAGGACGGGTTCCAGGACCGCCTGTCCCGGAAGGACGTGGGCCTCCGCGAGATGAGGTCCGAAACGGACATGGGCGGGTTCGTCTGGGTCAACGCCGACGACGGCTGCGCGCCCCTCGGCGAATTCCTGGGCGACGCGGTGGAGTTCGTGCGCGGCGAGCTGACCACGGCGCCCCTGGAGATCATGTGCTACCACAAGGCGGTCGTGCCCGCCAACTACAAGCTCTGGCACGACACCAACCGCGACCTTTACCACGAGTTCCTGCACCGCCAGAACCGCCTGATCGCCATGGGCCAGCCCGGATACCTGGACCGCCGGTATCACATGCACGTCCACGGCCACGTCACCGCCGATCCCTCGGTCAACAGCTACCGGAACATCGAGAAGGGGAGCGGCGTCCGGAGAGAGATGGGCTGGCCCGGCGGAGAGGCCGCGCTGCACAAGCTCTGCAACCTCTTCCCGACGGTGACCTACAACATGCGGCCGCCGGCGCTGCGCATCGACACCATGGTCCCGCTCGGCCCCGAGGAGACGATCGTCGAGTTCCGCGGCTTCGGCATCAAGGGCGACTCGGCCGAGGAGCGCGGGGAGCGGCTGCGGGACTACAACTCCTTCTGGGGGCCCTTCGGCCGCAACCTGCCCGAGGACTTCATCGCCGTCGTGGGCCAGTCGATCGGCCTCAACCACGGGCGCGGCAGCCCCTACATCCTGCACGGGCGCGAGGAGGAGACGCCCCACAGCGAAGTCTGCATCCGCCACTACTTCGCGGAGTGGAGCCGGATGATGGGCCGCAGCGCCTCGGACCCCTTCGGCGAGCTCCCGGCCATGGCCGCGGCCGAATAGCCGCGTCGGCGGTCACAGGGCGAGCGCGCCGGCGCCGACCCCGGCGAGGAGCCACAGCACGAAGCGGCGGTAGGCGGCCCCGGAGGCGCGCCGCGCGAGCAGCGCCCCCAGCCGCACGCCGGCGGAATAGGGGATCAGCAGCGCCAGCATGCGGAGAACCGTGGTCCGGTCGACGGCGCCCGCGACGATCAGCGCCGACGCCATGAGGACCGCCAGGCCGTACGTCACGACGTAGATGTTGGCCCGGGTCTCGGAGAGCGGGCCGGGCCGGGAGACGAAGTACAGGCTGACGATCGACCCGCCGCCCGACATGAAGCCGCTGAGGGCGCCGCCGGAGACGCCGACGGCCAGGTTCGTGGCGAGGGTGCGCCGTCCGCGATAGGTCCAGCCGGACAGCATGACCAGCGCGAAGACGACGATGAGGCCGCCGATCGCGCGCCTCACGGTCTCCGGCTCGTTCATCAGCAGGGTCGCGGTGCCGCACGGCACCCCGGCCAGGGCGGCCAGCAGGATCGGCCCCACGACGGGCCAGTCCGCGTCGCGAACGCCCTGCGGCAGAAGCTGGGCCGAGCCGATGGCGACGGACATGCCCACGATCGCCAGCGCCGACGCCGGGTCGTAGACCCACGCCAGCAGCGGCACCATGCTGAGGCCCGCGCCGAAGCCCGCGAACCCGAAGATCGCGCCGCCCGTCAGCGCGATCCCGACCGCCAGCGCGAACCGCAGCGTCAGGACGTCGGCGAGCAGCTCGGGCAGGCGCTACTCCCCGAAGGACGGATCGGCGCGCTCGGCCTGGCGCGCGAGGCCGGCGAAGTCCCGCTCCCAGTGCGCCGGACCGAAACTCTCGAACTGCCGGGCCGTGCGTTCCGCCACGTCCTCCGGGACCTCCAGGAGCCCGGCGCCGGTCGACATGGCGTCGATCTGAACCCGGCAACAGGTCTCCAGGTAGAACATGAGCTGCACGGTGTGGGCGATGCTCGCGCCCGCCGTCAGGAGGCCGTGGTTCCGCAGGATCATCGCATGGTGCGGGCCGAGGTCGCGGATCAGGCGTTCCCCCTCGTTCAGGTCATGGGCGATACCCTCGAACGGGTGGTAGCCGATCCGGTTGTGGAAACGGCACGACTGCTGGTCGATGGTCAGCAGGCCCCGGTCCATCGCGGACACGGCCATGCCCGCCCGAGTGTGGGTGTGCATCACCGAGGCGACGTCCGGCCGCCCCGCCAGGATGCCGCTGTGGATCGTGAAGCCCGCCCGGTTCAGCTCGTAGTCCGACTCGGTGAGCCGGTTGCCGTCGTAGTCGGCCTTGATCAGGCTCGACGCCGTGATCTCCTCGAAGAAGACGCCGTGGGGGTTGAGCAGGAACGCGTTGTCCTCTCCCGGCACCCGCGCCGAAATATGGGACGCGCCCAGATACGTCCAGCCCTGCAAGGCCGTGATGCGATAGGCCGCCGCCAGCCGGACCCGGGTCTCCCATTCCGCTTCGGACACGCCGTCGCGCACCGATTTCGACGTGTCCACCGCCCTGACCGACATGGCTCTTCCTCCCCGGATTCCGTCGTTCCCGCCCGGCCACTATAGCACCCCGCGGGCACCGGCGAACGGCGGGGAAACATCCGGGAGAGGCCGGGGTCAGGACCAGGGCAGGTCGCCGCCGCCCGTGACGTTGACGTTGGCCCCGGTGATGAAGCTTCCGGCGTCCGAGCACAGCAGCAGGGCGGCGCCCACGAGGTCCTCCGGCGTCCCGGCGCGGCCGATGGGGCTCGTCCGCTCGATCATGGCCTGCCAGTCCGCCTCGTTTCGCCGCCGGAAGCGGTTGCGGTCGGTCTCGATGAGCCCCGGAGAGATGTTGTTGACGGTGACGCCGGACGTCACGTACCGGCGGCTCAGGTTCACGACCAGGTTGTACTGGGCGCTCTTCAGGCCCGCGTAGACCGCGAGCTCGATGATGGGGTTGGCCTGCTGCACGCTGCCGAGCGTCACGACCCGGCCCCAGCCGCGGTCCGCCATCGGAGGCAGCGCCCGCTGGAGGAGCTGGATGGGAACGCGGTAGTTCATGCGGCACTGGAGGTCGATCTGCTCGGCCGTGACGTCCTCGAAGGCGCACGGGATCTGGATGTTGGCGTTGCTCACGAGGATATCGACGCGCCCCAGGGCCGAAACGGCCCGGTCGTAGACGTCGACGACGGCGCCGTCGGCGGAGAGGTCCCCCTCGACGGCGAAGGCCTTCACGCCGTGGGACCGCGCCTCGTCCACGAACTCCGCCGCGGCGTCGGGGAAGCCGACCCCGGCGTCGAACGCCGACGTATGATTGATCGCCACGTCGGCGCCGTGCTCCGCCAGCGCCATGGCCACGGCGCGGCCGATTCCCCGGCTCGCGCCCGTCACGAACGCGGTCCGGCCGGAAACGTCGAAACGGTCGTCCATGCCTCCCTCCCCGTCTGCGGGCCGCCACTATGCCACGGATCCGCAGCGGGACGCGCGGACCGGCGGGCGGGAGGGGAATGGTTTCCTCCTTGGAGCACGGTTCCGGTCGAACCCGAACCGTTCTAGAGTCGCGAACGCCTGCACGGGAGAGCGGATGCGATGACGGACAAGCTGGGATTCATCGGCCTCGGCAGCATGGGACTGCCGATGGCGCGGCACCTGATGACGGCCGGGCACGAGGTCGTCGTCCACGACCTGAACCGGGCGGCGGTGAAGGAGGCGGAACGGGCCGGCGGAGAGGCGGCGTCCTCGCCGGCGGACGTGGGGTCGCGCGCGGACATCGTGTTCGCCTGCGTGAACACGCCCCGGGCCCTGTTCGACGTCGCGCTCGGCGAGGACGGCGCATGCCGCGGCGGCCGGGTGCGCACCTTCGTCGATCTCTCGACCACGGGTCCGCCCACGGAACGGGCGGTCGCGGCCGGACTCGAGGGAACGGGCATCGCCCTCGTGGACTCGCCCGTCAGCGGCGGCCGGCGCGGCGCGGTCGCCGGGACCCTGGCCGTCATGATGGCGGGCCCCGGCGCGGCGTGCGACGAGGTCGAGCCGCTCGTGCGGACGTTCGGCAAGAACGTCTTCCGCGTCGGCGGCACGCCCGGCCAGGCCCAGACCATGAAGGTCGCCAATACCCTGATGGCGAGCACCGCGTCCGCGGTGACCGCCGAGGTCCTGGTCATGGGCGTCAAGGCGGGGCTCGATCCCGGCCTGATGATCGACGTGTTCAACACGAGCACGGCCCGCAATTCCGCGACCCTGGAGAAGTTCCCCGACGCCGTGCTGACCCGGACCTTCGATCTGGGATCGATGCACGCCATCGTGCTGAAGGACCTCGACCTGTACCTCGAGGCGGCGGAGGCCGTCGGCGCCCCGCTCATGCTCGGCCCCGCCGTCGCCGGCATGTGGCGGGAGAGCATGGCCGCCAACGGCGAGAGGTCGGACAACTCGACCATCGTGAAGTTCGTGGAGTCTCGGGCCGGCGTCGTCGTCGGCCCGGAACGGCCGGCCGGTTGAAATCCGCCGGCGTTGCCGACATCATCGCGGAGACCGGCGGAAGCCGCGAACCGGAACGGAGAGGACGAACATGGCCGCCAACCTCAACGTCGACATCGAAGCCTGGAACGACGGCGACCCCATCCCGGAGGAGTACGCGTTCTGCGTGCCCGCCGACGAAGGCCACGTCGCGATGGGCGCCAACCGGAGCCCGGCGATGAGCTGGTCGGGCGCGCCCGCCGGCACGAGGTCGTACGCCATCGTCTGCAACGATCCCGACGTCCCGTCCGTCGCCGACGACGTCAATCGGGAGGGCAGGACCATCCCGGCCGACCTGCCCCGGGTCGATTTCTGCCACTGGGTGCTCGTCGACGTGCCCGCCGGCGTCACGTCCCTGGACAAGGGCGCGGACTCCGACGGCGTCACCCCCCGGGGCAAGCCCTGCGGACCCGCCGGATACGGCGTCCGCGGCGTCAACGGGTACACCGACTGGTTCCGGGGCGACGAGCAGATGGCGGGCGACTACGGGGGATACGACGGCCCCTGTCCGCCCTGGAACGATACCGTCGTGCACCGCTACGTCTTCACCGTGTACGCCCTCGACGTGGAGAGCCTGGACCTGAGCGGAACCTTCGGCCGTGGGGAGGCCCTCGAGGCGATGGCGGGGCACGTTCTGGCGGAAGGCTCCCACACCGGGACCTACACGCTCAATCCCGACTTGAGGTAACCGCCCGCCAGGCCGCGGGACCGGGCCTCTCCGCCGGCTCAGGCAGCGACGATCGCGCTTCCGGTCACCTGGGTCCGGTGCATCGTCCGGCGCGAGAGCGCGGGAAACGCGTTCCGCCGGTGCATGACGCAGCGGTTGTCCCAGACGATCAGGTCGCCGACCCGCCACTCGTGGGTCCACACGTACCTCCGCCGGGTGGCGTGCGCCCACAGCGCGTCGAGCAGCTCCTCGCTTTCGTCCGGGTCCAGGCCGACCACGTACTGCTTGGGACGGCGCCCGAGGTAGAGAACCGTCCGGTCCGTGTCGGGATGCCTGCGCAGCAACGGATGCCGGGCGTGCGGCGACTCCTTCTTCATCCCCTCCACCTCCACCGCGCGCTGGGGCGCGCCCGAGCTGTCGTAGGTGCCGTCCTGATGCGCCCATCTGCCTTCGACCGCCGCCCGCAGGCGCCCGGGCAGGTCCGCGGTGGCGGCGTACATGTTGCAGAATTCGGTCTCGCCGCCTTCCGACGACACTTCCAGGGCGTGCAGGATGCTGGCCTTGGGCGGCACGGGATGGTTGGACATGTCCGTATGCCAGCGCAGCTCGCCGTCGCCCAGGCTGCCCAGGGGCTCGCCGTCGACGACGACGTTGGAAACGACGATGAGCTCCGGATGCTCCGCCGAGTACTGCCGGCCCGTCGCGTTGGGGGGGCAGAGGTCCAGGTCCCCGAAGCAGCGGCTGAAGGCGATCAGCTCCGGGTCGGAGATGCACTGATCGCGGAACAGCAGGACGAGATGCTCGGACCAGGCGTCCAGCATCGTCTCCACGTCCGCGGGGTCGAGCGCCCGGGAGAGATCCGCGCCGCGGATCTCGGCCCCTAGCGCCTTGCCGGTGGGAATGACTTCGATCATGGCCTCGTCCCGTGACGATCGCAGCTGGCCGCGAGATGCGCGAGTCTTCCAGACCCGGCGACCGGGATAAAGGGGGAAATTCCCGCCGGGCCGCGCTACGGGCGGCCCGCGCTCCGCGCGACGCGGAAGCCGAAATTGTAGTTGCGGTATTCCAGGATATACGCCGTCCGCTTGGCGGAGCGGACGTTCTTCGGATGACTCCCCCAGGCGCCGCCGCGCATGACGCGGCGGGCGCAGTTGCCGTTCAGCCACGGCGAGCCGTCCCGGGGCGCGCCCCGGTAGCTGTCGTTCCAGCAGTCCTCGACCCATTCCCAGACGTTTCCGTGAACGTCATGCAGGCCGAAGGCATTGGGCGGGAAGCTGCCCACGGGCAGCGTCCGCTTCCGGTACACGCCCGTTCCGCCCCCGCCGTACGAGCGCGTCCCGTTGTAGTTCGCCCGGTCCGGCGCGATGGTCGGGCCCACATGGAACGGCGTCCGCGTCCCCGCGCGGGCGGCGTATTCCCATTCCGCCTCGCTGGGCAGACGATAGGCCCGGCCCGTCTTCTCACCGAGCCACACGGCATACGCCTTCGCCGTATTCCAGCTCACACAGGAGACGGGATCGTCCGGACCTTGCGGATACCCGGGATCGCGCCAGCTCTTCGAGGGGTCCAGCCGCCCGCGCGAGCCGGTCCGCACGAAGCATGAGTCTCCCCCGGAGTGTCCCGTCTCCTCGACGAAGGAGGTGAATTCCGCCCGCGTCACCTCGAACCTCCCGATGGCGAACGCGGGCACTGTGACCTCGTGCGCCGGCCCCTCCACGCCGTCCCGTCTCGGCTCGTCCGGCGGCGACCCCATGGCGAACGTGCCGCCCGCCACCGCCACCATCTCCGGGCACACGCCGCAGTCCCGGAACGTCGCGCCGGGCGGCGGTTCCGGCAACCACAGCGCCAGGACGGCCCCGGCGGCGGCGAACAGGAGGAGCGTCACGCCCATCCAGGCGAGACGCCACCTCGGGATGCGGACGGGTCCCGCCGCCAGGGGGACGAGGTCCCCCGCCCCCGCGCGTTCGAGCGCGCCGGCGGAGGGCACGGCCGCCGGCTCCAGGCCCGCGCGGCGCAGGACCTCGTTGGCGTCGTGCACGCCCAGGGCCTCGCCGGCGCCGGCCACGCCGTGACCGGCGGCCTCCTCCAGGTTCGCAGCGGGGACGACCAGCGTGACGGGAGGGTCCCCCTCGGCGCGCCCGGAAAAGCGCTCCCGCGTCGCGCGAAGCTTCTCCCCGACGAAATCCACCCTCCCCACCTTCAGGTCGACATCGACGGTTCCGGTGAGCCACAGGGCGGCGTCCGCGTCCTCGCCGGGTCCCGCGAGGCGGCCAGCCCTGTCCAGCGCGTGCGCGACCAGCACGGGGAGCTGCCAGGACCTGCCGTCGCCGATCTCGTCCGAGACGTCCAGCCGGAAGCCGCCGGGCTCGAAGGGGCCCAGGACCCGCTCGATCACGCCGGAGGGCCGGCGAACGAAATCGTCGTAGTCGGGGCTGATGGGCAGAACCGACGTGGTCCGGCCCAGGCAGACCTGCGAGACGGGCGCCGCCTCGCGCGTGATGCGCTCGATGCGGACGGGCCCCTTCGTGGTCGCGGCGAAAACCTGGACCTTCATCCGTCGATGAATATTTCGCTTCCGGGATCGCGGAGCGCGGCCAGCACGTCCGAGTCGGTCTCGACGAGGATCTGGATCACCCCCGCGCGGGGCTCCGGCAGCGCGATGCGCCGGCACGAATCGTCGCCGGCGAACACCGCCAGCCATCTCGGATGACGGCCCGGATCGTCCAGGGAGACGACGACGTAGGTCTGCGCCGGCTCCGCGCGCGACGGCTCGAAGCGGACGCGGCAGCCGGGGGCCGCGCGACGCGCGACGCCCCCGGCGGCGGCGGCGGCGAGCTCGGGGATGCGGTAGCCTGCGATCTTCCCGGCGAGGCGCCGCAGTTCGGCGCGAAGGGCGGCGCTTCGCCGGAGCGCGGCCTCAAGGTCCGGGTCTTTCCCGTGCGCGTCGGCGAGCCAGGCGTAGAGGCGCCGCGGCGTGATGCGGCCCGCGGGCGCCGTTCCGTCGGCCGAACCGCCCAGCGCCGCCTCCGCGGCGAGTGCGTCGAACACCCGTTCCGCGAACGCGAGGGTGTCGTCGCCGGGCAGCTCGATCTCTTCGCTCACCGCGCGGCTCCATAGATACGGGCAAACTGTTCGCTGAACACGCCGCGGTCGCAGGCGAACCGGTCGTCGAGACCGCTCCCCTCCTCCACCGCCTGTCCCAATACCCCCAGGAATGCACGGATTTGGCCGCTCATCGCCGCCAGCGCCCCGGCGCCGGCTTCGTACACGGTCTCCGACCCGGGTTCGCCCCCGGCCGCGTCCTCGAATCCCTTGCGGGAGAGTCCCGCGAAGGCCCGTTCCGCGACGTCCCGCGCCTCCCGGAGCCGCTCGTCCCCGGACGCCCGCTCCGCGGCGCCGGCCGCCTCCAGGACCACGTGCAGCGCCGCCCGCAACGCGTCGTTCACGCGCTCGTCCAGAGCGGCGAGACGGTCGCGCCATTCACGGTACGTCTCGGCGCCGACGCAGGAGACGAGCTCGCGCACGGCGTCGCGGGCATCCCGCCGCCTCGCGGCTTGCGACAGCCGGGCCTGCACGCTCCCGAAGACCTCCGCGCGCATCAGGGACCACGGCAGCCGGTGCGCGCGCGGTCCGTGCTCCATCAGGCGGTCCAGGGCCGTCAGGTCCACCTTGTTCAGGAACCGGACGTTCTCCAGGGCCGGCTCCCGCAACGTCTCAAGCGGCGACGTCCAAGAGTCGGCCGTTTCCGCACGGTCCAGAAGCAGGGCGACGTCGACCTCGCCCGCATCCCGGTCGGGGCCGATGGGGCGGGCGCGCTCGATGGCCTCGCGGTCCGTGGCGATCTCGAGGGCCGAGAGGAACGCCGTGTAGGCGTCGAACACGCTGCGGAACAGGCGGAAGTTTCCGCTGTCGCCGTCCAGGGACTTCTCCCGCCAGAACCCCAGGACGGTGGCGTCCTCGACGACCACCGTCTTCGGCCCGGACCTCGCGTATTCGAGCAGCTCCCGGAACTTGCCGTGCGTCTGAACGCTCGGCAGGTGTTCCTTCAGGTAGGCGTACAGGCGTCGTTCGAGTCCGTTCGCCGCGTCCCGGACGCCACGGTCCGTGACGGGCGGCTCCAGCATGGCGCGGAATTCGTCGTCGAGGACGGCGTACCCGACGGCGCCGCAGAGGAACTCGAACAGGGCGGCAAGGACCGGCATGCCGGCGAACGCCACGTTGAAGATGCCGTCGCCGTAGCGCACGGCGACGCCCTCCGCCGTCAGTTCGCATCCCGGACGCCGCCAGCCCCGGCCGGCCACGGCGTTCTCGATCCAGCCCCGGAACCCGGGACCGGTGGCGCGTTCCGGTCCCAGCAGCAGATGCTCGTAGGCGCCGCGGCGGGGCGCGCACGAGTCGGCCACGACGACGAAGTGGCAAAGCTGCAGGACGGGCACCGCGTAGGACCGGCAGACGATCAGCCGGTTGAGACGGCGGCACGCCCTGTCGGAATAGCGGGCCGCGCCGTCGGGGGTCGTGGATTCCGCCACCGCCCGGAGGGCGGCCCGCAGCTCGCCGCTTTGTCCCGCCTCGAGAACGAGGCTCGCCGCGCGTTCCGTTTCGAGCGACATGTCCGCGCCTCCCGCGCGATCGACCCGTGTCCGGCCACCGGCGGACCCCTTCCCACCGCTTTAGCCGGAGAGCGCCCGTCCTGGCAACAGCGGCGACCGCGCGCCGGACCGCGGGGCATGGCGCGGGCGCGGCCGGTGGGCTAACCTCCGCGACCGGGCCGGAAGACCTCGGAGGGAGCTGCCATGTCGTTCTACAAGCCGGACCTCGGCGCAAATCCGGACGACCCCTTCGCCCGCGACGCCGGCGGCAGGCTGGTCAGGCGGACGTTCTGGCTCGACATGAGCGACCGCTCGCTGGTGCTGGCCATGACCCAGGGGGTCGGCGTCCCCCTGACCGCATCGGAAAAACGGGCCCACCTCAGGGACATCGGCCGCGCCCATTTGATCGACGAGGTCTGCGCGCCGGAAATCCTGCCGCCGGGAGAGAAATGACGCCCGCGGGCGCGGCGGCGCGGCGGGCGAAAGGACTCCGCCTGGCGGCGGCCCTCGCCGGGGTCGCGGCGGCCGCGGTCCCCGCGGCCGGGATCGCGGGCGACGCCTACCTGCGGGCGGGAATCGGTCTCGACCGTCCCGGCGAGACCCGGTTCATGGATCGGGAGTGCTCCAGCGTGTCTCCGGCGGCGCTGTACGGCTGCGGCTCGGGCGGCGACGGCTTGCCCAGGAGCTCGGCGGGCGATTTCGGGACGGCGCCCGTCCTCGAGCTCGGGGCCGGACGCGCCGTCGCGCCCGCCGTCCGGCTGGAGGTCCTCGTCGAATACCGGCCGCGCTTCTCCTTCGACGGCCGCGCCAACTTCCTGGCGCCCGAGCGTTTGCAGTCGGTCTCGGCGGACCTGTCCTCCATGTCGGGCATGGTGGCCGGCTACGTGGACCTGCCGGAGGCGGGCATGCCGAAACTTGGCCGTTTCAGCCCGTTTCTCGGCGCCGGTGCCGGGATCGCCCGGATCGAGATCGGAGAAACACACATGACGCTCCCTAGGACGACGACCGTCGTTCCGGGCGCGCGCCAAGCCAACCTCGCCTGGATGCTGACGGCCGGGGCCGCCGCTCCGCTCGGCGGCAACGCGACGCTCGAATTCGCCTGGCGCTATACGGATCTGGGTACGGTGGAAACCGGCGAAGGCGCGGGCCGGGTGGTCTGGCGGGACGGCAGCCGGGACCCACTGCCCCTCGACCTCGCCCGGACGCGGGCGCCGCTGCGGGGCCACGGCCTCCGCCTGTCCCTGCGCTACGGGTTCTGAGGCAAGCGCCTCGCTTCCGCCAGAACGCCCGCGGCCATCTCCGCCAGAGACTTGGGCGGGCCGTAGGGGCGCGTTCCCTCCCCCGCCGTCATTCCCGCGCAAGCGGGACTCCATACGGACGCCGGGATGGCTTCACGGTGAAAACATGGCCTCCCGCCTTCGCGGGAATGACAAGAAACAGTGTGTGGTCCGGGGATCAGAACACCCCCGCCTCAAGTCCCGCGGCCATCGCCATGCCGAGCTCCTCGCACCGGTCGGCGAAGGCGTCCTGCCACTCTCCGCGGCAGATCAGCGGTTCCTGGACGGCGCGCCAGCGCAATCCGGTGACGATCGTCTCGACGCCCCGGCGCGTTCCGGTCCCGTCCCGTCCCGCGCGGACATAGAGGGCATAGGGCAGCCCCTGCGTGCGTTCGAGACAGGGATAGTAGCTGCGGTCGAAGAAGTCCTTCAGCGCGCCGCTCATGTATCCGAGGTTCTCCGTCGTACCCAGGATCACGGCCTGGGCCGCAAGGACGTCGTCCGGCCCCGCCTCGAGGGGCGGAAGCGTGCGCACCGTCACGCTCCCGACATCGGGGCTCGCGGCGCCGCGCGCAACCGCCTCCCTCAACCGCTCCGTGTTGGGCGAAGGCGCGTGGGCGACGATCAGCAGACGGCGAGGGGTCATGACGGCGTGCCGCCCCCGGCCCGGCGCGGTCAGGCCATGCCCACGGGGACCGGCTTCACCTCGATCTCGTCGTCCGGGCGGGAGGCGATCATGTCCTCCAGCTCCTTGCGGACGGACCGGGCGCCGCGGTCGTCGAACAGGTTGTCCATCTCGTGGGGATCGTTCCTCAGGTCGTAAAGCTCGCCGGCGCCGGACCCGGTCTCGACCGTCAGCTTGTGGGTCCGGGTGCGCGCCATGCGCAGGTCGAGAGCGACCCCGCACCGGGAGGCGTTGATGTCCCATTCGTTGTAGGCGAAGTCCCGGCTCTCGCCGGCCCGTCCTTCCACGAGGCCCCCGAGGCCGCGGCCGTGCATTCCGCCCGCGGGCGACACGCCCATGCGGTCGAGCACCGTCGCCGGGATATCCAGAGTCGAGACCGGATCGTCGACGACCCGGTTTTCCGGGACCGACGGCCCCTGGAAGAGGAGGCCGACGCGAACCAGGCCTTCGTAGTTGATGGGACCCTTGAGGATCAGCCCGTGGTCGCCGAGCCAGTCGCCGTGGTCGCTCGTGTAGATCACCAGCGTGTCGTCGGCGAGGCCGAGGTCGGCGAGCGCGGCCATGACCTGCCCGACGTTGTGGTCGATCAGGGAGATCATGCCGTAGTAGTTGGCGACGATCTCGCGAAGCTGCGCGTCGGTCTGGTCGGGGATGCGGGAGTAGTTCTGGCGAATCTTCCGCATGTCCTCGGTGATTTGCGGGACGCCCTCGAGGCTGGCGCGGTGCCACCACGGCCGGCGGTCCAGATCCTTGACCCGTTCGGGCGGCAGGTCCACCTCCTCCGGAGGGTGCAGTCGCGACCACGGTTCCGGTGCGTCGAAGGGGTGGTGGGGGTCGGGGAAGGACGCCCACAGGAAAAACCGGTCGTCCCGGTTGCGGCGGAGAAACTCGACGATCCGGTCCCCCACCCAGGTCGAGGTGTGCCAGGCCGGAGGCAGCGCGGAATGCCAAGTCTGGACGGCGTCCGTGACCGGCTCCAGACGGGTCTCGTACAGCTCGTTCTTGAAACGGCCCAGGCCGTCCCCGTAGTACCACGCCTCGTAGTGCTGGCCGCCGGGAGGCTCCATGGGATGCCAGCGGTTGTGGCCCAGCACCACCAGCTCCACGTGCTCGAACCCCATGTAGGGACCGGACCAGTCGGGTCCGTAGTCCGCCATCGACAGGCGGCTCTCGGGCGTTCCCGTGGGCTCGAACGTCAGCGCCGTGGAGAAATGCGCCTTGCCGACGAAGCCCGTCCTCACCCCCGCGGCGCTCAGGGTTCCCGCGATACCCGCCTCGCCCACCGCGGGGTCGAGGTCGATGCCGTTGTCGTGCACGCCGTGGGTGTTCGGCAGCAACCCGGTGAGGATGGAGGCGCGCGACGGCTGGCAGACGTTGTTCGGCGTGATGCAGGCGGAAAACCGGGTGCCCCGCCGCGCCATGAGGTCGAGGTGCGGCGTCTTGATCCCGCGGCCCTCGAAGCCGAAGCAATCGCCGCGCTGCTGGTCCGACGTGATGAGGACGACGTTGCGAACCGGATTCATGACGGATCGGACGTTCCGGACGACTCCGATACGGGCTGCGGGCGGCGAAGGGCGGTGCGCGGCTAGCGGCCGCTCTTTCCGTTCAGGGCCTTCAGGACCCGGGGCGGCGACAGGGGCAGCTCCTGGATCCGGACGCCCATCGCATCCTCGAGGGCGTTGGCCACGGCCGCCATGACCGGCACGATTGAGGTCTCGCCGATGCCCCGGACCCCGTAGGGATGGTTCGGGTTCGGCACTTCGACGATGACCGCATCGATCATCGGAAGGTCCGAGGCCACCGGCATGCGGTAGTCCAGGAATCCCGGGTTCTCCATCCGTCCGCGCTCGTCGTAGATGTACTCCTCGTTGAGCGCCCAGCCGATTCCCTGGACGGCCGCGCCCTGGTACTGGCCCTCCACGAGGTTCGGCTGGATGGCCCTTCCGGCGTCCTGCGCGGCCGTGAAGCGCAGGATCTTGATGTGCCCCGTCTCCGGGTCCACCTCGACGTCCACCGCCTCGGTCGCGAAGCTCGGCCCCGCGCCGGAGACGTTGGTCTCCACGTGCCCGGCGATGGGACCGCCCGTCTTCTTCGCATCGCGGGCGATGTCCTCCAGCGACAGGGGCTCGAAGTCGCCCGCGTTGCTGCTGGCGGGACGGGCGTGTCCGTCTTCCCACACCACGGCCTCGACCGGGATGTTCCAGGTGGCGGCGGCACGGGCCCTCAACTCGTCGATCACGACCCGGGCCGTTTCGACCGTCGCCTTCCCCACGGCGAAGGTCGTGCGGCTGCCGGCGCTGATGAAGTTGAAGCCGAGCGACGTGGTATCGCCCACGGTCGGCCGGATGCGCTCGGGCTCGATGCCGAGCTCTTCCGCGGCCATCACCGAGATCGACGTCCGGGTGCCGCTCAGGTCGGGGTTCCCCACGGTCAGCGCGATCGTGCCGTCGTCGTTGACGTTCATGGTGACGCTGGTCTCGCCGCCGATGTTGAACCAGAATCCCGACGCGACCCCACGCCCCTGGCGGGGGCCGAGCGGCGCGTTGTAGTTCGGGTGCGCCTTGATGGCCTTAAGGGTCTCCACCTGCCCGATCGGCCCGAACGTCGGACCGTAGGCGGCCTTCGTCCCCTCCTTGGCGGCGTTCATCAGCCGGAAGTCCACCGGGTCGATGCCGAGCTCGCGCGCCATCTCGTCCATGGCGCTTTCCACGGCGAAGGCCGATATCTGCGCCCCCGGCGCCCGGTAGGCCGTCGTCTTGGGCCGGTTGGCGATGACGTCGTAGCCGATCACCAGCACGTTCTCCAGGTCGTAGCAGGCGTAGGCGCACATCGCCGCCGGAAAGACCGGCGAGCCCGGGAAGGCGCCCGCCTGGAACATCAGCTCGGCCCACCCGGCGGTGATCCGGCCGTCGCGCCTGGCGCCGATCTTCACCTTCATGTGGGAGCCGGACGTGGGCCCCGTGGCCCGGAAGACCTCGCTCCGGTGCATGGCCATCTTCACCGGCCGGCCGCACTTGCGCGACAGCGCCAGGGCGAGAGGCTCCAGATAGACGATGTTCTTGCCGCCGAAACCGCCGCCGATCTCGGAGGCCGTGACCTTAAGCTTCGAGACTTCCATGCCGCAAAGACGCGACGTGATGGCCCGGACCAGGAAGTGGCCGGGGGTCGAGCTCCAGACCTCGCCCTGGCCGTCTTCGGTGGAGCTCGCCACGCAGGCGTGAGGCTCGATGTAGCCTTGATGGACCGGGCGCGTCTTGTATTCGCGTTCGATGACGACATCGGCCTCGGCGAACCCCGCCTCCACGTCGCCGAGCTTGATCTCAAGCCGCTTGGCGATGTTGGACGGGCTGTCGGGCTTCGGGTCGACTCCATCCGTGAACTGATTCTCGTCGAGGAGCGGGGCGTCGGGCTTCATGGCCTCGACCACGTCGATGACGTGCGGCAGCACCTCGTAGTCGACGTCGATGAGCTTGAGCGCCTTGCGCGCGACGGACGCGCTGGTCGCGGCCACGGCGGCCACCGCGTGGCCGTCGTACATGGCCTTCTCCCGGGCGAGCACGTTGCGGATGACGTCCCGGATGTTGACCGTCAGCTCGCCCACCTGGATCATCTCCGACGGCTGGTCCGCGAAGTCGTCGCGCGTGACCACCGCCTTGACGCCCTTGAGGGCCTCCGCCCGAGACGTGTCGATCCCGTTGATCCTCGCGTGCGCGTGCGGGCTCCGCAGCACCGCGCCGAAGAGCATGCCGGGCATAACGAGATCCGCACCGAACCGCGCCCTCCCGGTCACCTTGTCGACGCCGTCCGGGCGGGCGACGTTCTGTCCGACCCACTTCAGCTCGTGGGGCTTTTCCTGGTAGTCGAGGTCTTCGGCGGCCGACATGGTTACTCTCCCCGCAGTTCCGCGGCCGTGTCGAGAACGGCCCGGACGATCTTGTCGTATCCCGTGCACCGGCAGAGGTTGCCGGCGAGCCAGTAGCGCGTCTCGGTCTCCGTAGGGTCCGGAGTCCTCTCCAGCAGGGCTTTGGCCGCGACCAGGAGTCCCGGCGTGCAGTAGCCGCACTGGAGCGCCGCGTGGTCGAGAAACTTCTGCTGGAGCGGATGAAGCCGCTCGCCGTCCGCCATGCCTTCGATGGTTTCGACGGAGCTGTCTCCGACCTCGGCGCCCATCACCAGGCAGGCGCACACCAGCCGGCCGTCGAGCATGACGCTGCAGGCGCCGCAGTCGCCGGAGGCGCAGCCCTCCTTCGTGCCCGTCAGATGAAGCTCGTCGCGCAGCACGTCGAGGAGCGTCTGCTCCGGCTCACAGAGAAAATCGACCTCGTCGCCGTTGACGGTCGCCGATACGTGATATCTCGCCATTGCGTTCGCCTCGCTCTATTCGCCCCTGGCCCGCGCGAGCGCGATTCGCGCCGCCCGGCGCGCCATGACGCCCGTGACCTGGATGCGGAACTCCCTGGTTCCGCGCTTGTCGTCGATGGGCCGCGCGGCCGCGCTCGCCGCGTCCGCAAGTCCGGCCAGCGCCGCGTCGTCCACCGGCGTCCCGATCAGCGCGGCGGCCGCCGCCTCCGGCACCAGCGCGCGAGCCGCCACGGCCCCCAGCGATACCTTCGCGGCCGTACACACGCCGGACCCGTCGAGGGTCAGGCACACGCCCGCGCCGACCACGGCGATGTCCATCTCCGTCCGCGGGATGAAGCGCAGATAGGCATCGCCCGTGCGGAGCGCCTTCGGGGGAAACAGGAAGGACGCGACCAGCTCGCCCGCGCGGAGCGACGTCCGCCCCGGCGCGGTCGCCACGTCCTCCACCGGAACGTCGCGGCGGCCGTCCGGCCCCTCGACGGTGGCGACGGCGCCCGCGGCGATCATGGCCGGTACGGCGTCCGCCGCCGGCGAGGCGTTGCAGAGATTGCCGCCCATGGTGGCGCGGCCCTGGATCTGGGTCGAGCCGATCAGCTCGAAGGCCTCGACGACGCCGGGCCAGACCGATTTGAACTCTTCGTGCTCCCCCAACTCCGCGCCCGTCACCGCGGCGCCGACCCGAAAGCCGCCGTTCTCCCCGCCCACGGAACGCATCGCGCCGATTTTCTTCACGTCGACGACCAAGCCGGGGTCCACCATGTCGGCCCGCAGTTGCACGAGGAGGTCCGTCCCGCCCGCGAGCACGCGGGCGTTCTCGTCGCCCGCCAGCAACGCCACGGCAGCTTCCATCGTTTCCGGCGCTTCGTAACGCATGTCCTTGACGTTGCTCCCCCACGTTGCGTTCCACCCGGTGTCGGGCGGCCCCGACCATACAGAGTTCGCCCCGAGGCGACAATTCTTGCCCGGGCAGCGCGTCCCCGCATGGGAAGGGCCGGCGCGGACTTGCCAGGGCGGTGGCGCTCCCGCCAGAGTCGCCTTGGGCCACGGCCGGCGAATCCCGGCATCCTATAGGAGGAACCGCGCATGTTGAACTACCGGCGATTCGGGTCGGGACCCTCCGTCGTGCTCCAGCACGGCTATGCGGGCGGCGGCGGCTACTGGGGCATCCTGGCGGCTCATCTGGCGGCGGATTTCGACGTCATCGCCACCGACATGCCGGCGTTCGCGGGCAGCGCCGGCGAGCCGGTTCCCGACTCGATCCCGGGACTCGCCGAGTCGCTCCTGGACACCCTCGCGAAGCTCGGCGTGGAGCGCTTCATGCTGCTCGGCCACTCGCTCGGCGCCATGACGGCGCTCCAGGCGGCCCTCGACCGCCCCGAGCGGATCGGGAAGCTCGTCCTCTACGGAGGCTCGGCAACCACCGACCTGCCCCACCGGTTCGAGACCTTCGACGAGACGGTCGCCCGGATCGAGGCGGAGAGCGTCGATGTCACAACCGCGCGGATCGCGGCGACCTGGTTCGTCGACGGCGACCGGCATCCGCTCTACGAGTTCACGAAAGCCGCTGGCGCGGGGGCCAGCAAGGAGGGCGCGGTCAAGCTGATCCGCGGCATGGCCGGCTGGGACGTGCGCGGCCGCCTCGACGAGGTCGGCATGCCGACGCTGGTGATCTGCGGCGACGGGGACAGGTCCACCAACCCCGACTGCTCCTACGGGCTGTGGCGCGGGATCCCCGGCGCCCAACTCTGCGTGCTGCCCAACTGCGCCCACAACGCGCACCTCGAGGTGCCGGAAGTCTTCAACCCGCTGATCGGCCGCTTTCTCCGTTCGTAGGACGTCCCGGCGCCGCTATCCCGGCTTCTTCAGCTCCGCCGCCATGAATCCGCCGCCCGACACGTCGAGCAGGCAACCGTTCACGTAGGACGCCTCGTCGGAGAGGAGCCACACGATGGGACGGGCGACCTCGACGGGCTCGGCGATCCTGTTCATGGGGATCGACCCGGCGATGGCGTTCCGCGCCTCCTCGTCGTGGCGCAACTGGTCGACCATGTCCGTCATGGTCACCGCGGGACGCACGGCGTTGACCCGGATGCCGTCCCGGGCGACCTCCTTGGCCAGGCCCACGGTGAAGGAATCGATCGCGGCCTTGGATGCCGCGTAGTCCGTGCGTCCCGGACGGCCGCCGATGGTCGAGGCCATGGACGACACGTTGACGATGGCGCCGCCCCGTCCGCCCTGGCCCACCGCCATGCGGCGCACCGCCTCCCGCGCGCAGAGCATGGCACCGATCACGGTGACCCGCATCAGGGAGTCGAGGACGTCCGCGTCGAAGTCCCTGGCCCGCACGTATCCTCCCCCGTGCCCGGCGCTGTTCACGAAGGCGGTGAGACGTCCGAGCTCCCCGTCCACCGTATCGAAGAGGCGCTCGACGTCCGCCACCTCCGCCACGTCCGCCCGGACGGCGATGGCCCGGCCGCCGGCCGCCTCGATGTCCTCCACGAGCGCCCGTGCGGCGGCCGCGCGCTCGCGGTAGTTGACGGCGACGGCGTAGCCGCGCCCCGCGGCGAGGCGCGCGGTCTCCGCGCCGATCCCCCGCGATCCCCCCGTGACGAGAAGAACCTGTTCCATCGATTTTCCCCGCGCTTCCGCCGTGCCCGAAAATCCGTCTCCGGCCGCGAATTTCGTTGCGAAGCCGCGTTGCGGTCCCCATCTACGTGTATACGATAAAACCATACCCCGGGCGCCGGCGGAAAACGGCGCCCGGCCGACACGACAGCCCCGGCCGGGGGACAGATTGCGACAGGAGGGAGAGATGGCGCTCCGACTCAACGACGAAGTACCCGACTTCAACGCGGAGACCACCGAAGGGACCATCGCCAGCTTCCACGCGTGGATCGGCGACGGCTGGGCGGTGCTGTTCTCGCATCCCAAGGACTTCACGCCCGTCTGCACCACCGAGCTCGGCTACATGGCCGGACTGAAGCCGGAATTCGACAAGCGCAACTGCAAGATCCTGGGCTTGAGCGTCGATCCGGTCTCCAACCACGCCGCGTGGGCCAGGGACATCGAGGAAACCCAGGGCCACGCGGTGAACTATCCCTTGATCGGCGATCCCGACCTTGGCGTCGCCAAGCAGTTCGACATGCTGCCAGCGGGCGCCGGCGACACCTCGGAGGGACGGACGCCCGCGGACAACGCCACCGTGCGGTCGGTGTTCGTCATCGGGCCGGACAAGAAGATCAAGGCGATGCTCACCTATCCCATGAGCACGGGGCGGAACTTCGACGAGGTCCTGAGACTCGTGGATTCGTGCCAACTCACGGCGAAGCACCAAGTCGCCACGCCGGTGAACTGGAAGCAGGGCGAGGACGTCATCATCGTCCCCACCGTCTCGGACGAGCAGGCCAGGGAGAAGTTCCCGGACGGGTGGGAAGCCCCCAAGCCCTACCTCCGCATCGTGCCGCAGCCGGAGTAGCGGCGGGGCGATACCGCGCCGGACGGGACGCGCGTCGGCACACCGAAAAGGGGCGCGCCGAAGCGCGCCCCGTACTCGACCCGTTTCGGAACGGAGGGCCGGCCGGCCCCCCCGGACCGATGGGCTACCTCACCGCCGCGTGGCCGAGAACGCGCATGTCCTCCTCGGCGATCTTTTCTTCCGCCCGCATCACGGCGGCCCGGATGGCGTCCGGATACTTGGTGCCGAACTGGTCGACGAACCACTTCTCGACCGCCTCCTGTCCCTTCAGCAGGAACTGCCGCTGCTCGGGCGTCGGGTAGTAGATTTCACCGTCCGCCTCGGCGAACTGCTTGTAGAACGGCAGCGTGTAGGCCTCGAAATATCCGGTGCACGTTGCCTTCAGCCGGTCCATGCCGTCGACGAAGACGGTCTGCAGCTCCGGCGCCAAGCCTTGCAGATACGGGTCGTGCATCCACCAGAAGAACATGATGTATGTGTGCTGATCCCGGAACAGGTACTTGAGGTACTGCTGGAAGTCCATCGAGATGATGTCCATCAGCGAGTTCTTCGTTCCGTAGACGATGCCCGTCGCCAGCGACGTGTACAGCTCCTGCCAGGGGATCGGCGTCGGCGCCAGGCCGACCGCCTTGGCCAGTTCCATGGAGATCGGCGACTCGATGGTGCGGATCTTCTTGCCCTGCCAATCGTTCGGCAGGTCGGCCGTCGGCCCCTTGTCGATGAAGAAGCTGCGCCAGCCGTGGTTGCCCGACATGCCGACCATGCGGACGGTCTGCAAGGCCTCCAGGACATCGTTGTTGAGCATTTCGTTGAGCTCGGGATCCTCCATCACCTTGTTGACCACGCGGTCGTTCTTCAGGAGGTAGGGAATGTCGAAGGCCTGGATGGGGCCGAACAGGTTGGAGATTCCGCCGCCCGTGGTGAAGGTGAGCTCGAGGCTGCCGAGCTGGACCGCCTCGACGGACTGCCGGAAGTTCCCGAGCTGGGCCGCCGGATAGACCTGGACGTCGAAACGGTTGCCCGACGTCCGCTCCATGTAGCCTTCCATCACCTCTAGGCAGACCTGCACCGGCGTGTTGGCGCTGGCGACGTGGTTCACCTTCATGACGGTCTCCTGCGCCAGCGCCGCGCCGGCGCCCAACATGGCCGCCAAACCGGCGCCGGCCACGAGCCCGGCACGAATTCTCGATCTCGCTTGCATACTGAAGTTCCTCCCTATGGTGGAAATCTGGGGTTCTACGAACGGCCGAAACTACCGAACTCAACTCTCGCGACGGGCGCCGTCAACCGCCGCCGAACAGGCCTGCCAGCCAGGAATCGTCCGGAATTTGAGCGAACCCGAGCACGCGCGGCAACGTCAACGCGATGTCCGGGAGCAGGGTCACCAGAAGGATCGCCGACAGGTGGACCAACAGATAAGGGAACAACTGCCGCGCGATGACCTCGATGCCGAGGCGCGTGAGGCTCGAGGCGACGAACAGGATCAGGCCCATCGGCGGCGTGGCCAGGCCCACCGTCACGTTGATGCACATGATGATGGCGAAGTGCAGCGGATCGACCCCGAGCTGGTAGAGCGTGGGCGCCAGGACCGGACCCATGATGAGGATGGCCGGAACGGCGTCGAGGAACATGCCGGTGATCAGCAGCAGCAGGTTGACCAGCAGCAGCAGGGCAGTCGGGTTCTCGGTGATCGTGAACAACGCCTTCCCGAGTGCCTGTGGCACGCCGGAGACCGTGGCCACCCAGCCGAACACCGACGACGTCCCGACGATCAGCAGGATCGTCGAGGCGATCAACCCCGTGCGCAGGAACAGTTGCGGCAGCTCCTTCAGCGGCAGCGTGCGCATGACGAAGATGCTCAGCACCAGGGCGTAGAACGCCGCCGCGCCCGCCGACTCGGTCGGGGTGAACACGCCCGAGAGGATGCCGCCGATGATGATGATCGGCGTGAGCAGCGGCAGGAACGCGCCCTTGAAGGCGTCCCATATCTCTCTCGTGGAGGCGCGCGTGCCGCTCTTGGGGTAATTGCGCCGCTCGCCCAGAACCTTGGTCAGCACCATGAGGCCGATACCGATCATGAGGCCGGGAATGAAACCGGCGAGGAACAGGCCCGCGACGGACACCTTCATGATGAAGGCGTAGATGATCATGATGATGCTGGGCGGGATGATCGGCCCGATCACCGACGAGGCCGCCGTCACCGCGGCGGAGAACGCCCGCGTGTAGCCGTCCCGTTCCATGGCCGGGATCATGATCGAGCCGATGGCCGAGGTGTCGGCGACCGCGGAGCCGGAGAGGCCGGCGAACAGCATGCTGGCCACGATGTTCACCTGTGCCAGCCCGGCGCGGAAATGGCCCACCAGAACCCGGGCGAAGCGCACTAGGTTCTCGGTGATGCCGCTCGTGTTCATGATCTCTCCGGCGAGCACGAAGAGCGGGATGGCGAGCAGCGGGAACTGGTTGATGCCGCCGAAGATCCTCTGCGGCAGCATCTTGAAGAACAGCGTCTTGTCGTCGAGCACGAACCCCATCAGCGGGGCGAAGCCCAACGCGAACACGATCGGCATGCCGATCGCCATGGAGCCCAGGAAAATCCAGAAGAACGTTATCGGCATCGCCTCACCCGTTCAGCCTCGCCAACCGCCTATCCGAGACGCCGTTTGCCGCTCCGACATGGTCCCGACCGCTTCCGGTCCCTATTCGCCGGACAGCGCCGCTTCCTCGGCGTGATGCATCTCCGTGTCCTCGAACTCGGGCAGGCTGCCCTGCTCCGGATCGAAGATTCCGACGAGCGCGAGCAGCCAGTGCTCGGCCAGGACGAGGATCATGATCGCGCTGCCGACCGGAACCGACAGGTAGACCCAGAAGAACGAGATCGGCAGCGACGTCCATTTCTGCGGCCAGGCGTTCAGGGCGAGGCCCCAGCCCTCGTAGGCCATTTCGTAGAGCAGGAAGATCACGCCGGAGAACACGACCAGGTACATGAAGTACTTGATGCGCTCCGGCATCATCCTGGGAATGTTGTCGATGGCCACGTGTCCGGTGCGCTTGAGCACGATCGGCGACGCCAGGAACACCAGCCACAGCATCAGGTACTTGGCCGTCTCCTCGTACCAGCCCAGCGCGTCGTTCAGGACGTATCGCCAGAAGACGCCGACGAAGATGATGCCGGCGATCAGTCCGACGACCACCATCGTCGACCACTTGCAAAACTCGAGGATGTGGTCGGTCAGCCAATCCAGCCCGTTCGCGACCTGCAGTATCGGCTTCATGCCCGTCCCCGCCCTCGCACGCACGCCGCCTGCCGCGGCGCGGACGCAGCATACCCCCACGATACATCGTGTCAATCGAACACCGGGGCGGCGGATGCCGCCCGCATACCCCGACTCACCTGCTTCCCGGACCGGTCTCGAGGCGTCCCGCGCGCCGGTCGTCCAGGACGCCCTTCATGTCGCGGAATTCGGCGTATATCCGGGGATCGAACTCCTCGAGCAGCTCGAAATACGTGTCCACGTAGGGCGGATTGTCCCACTTGCCCGCGCGGAACTCCTTCATCAGGCCGTCGCACAGCCGGCGCTCCACGTCCGGTCTGCCGTCGGCCACGATGAACTTCCGCTTGATTTCCGAGTACGCGAGGTCGCGGGCGTCCCTGGACAGGCGTTCCACCGCTCCGGGCGATCCGGTTGCCGCCTGCCGCACCATGACCTTGCGGTGCACGCCGAGGATCATGCCGGCGATCATGGTATCGTTGCGGATGTAGCGCCGGTGGACCGCGCCGAAGAACTCGCCCGCCGCGCCCGGGACGGAGACGCAGTTCTCGAAGATCCCGTTCATGACGCCGGAGTTGCGGTAAATCGCGATGAAGAGGTCGTTGAGGGTCCGGCCGGCCTCCTCCCGGCTTTGCGCGTGCGCCGGGGGGGCGCCGAGACCCAGCGCGGCAGCCAACAGGCAAAGAGCGGCCCAACGGCGGGTTCCCGCCATGATTTCGAACTCCCGTTCCGCGATCGCCCTCTCGGGGTAGACTGTAGCGGAAATCCCGGACGTCGGGACACGGCCGAACGGCCGATGGAGAGGAGCGCCGCCCCATGGCGAACCGCCGGCTGATCACCTTCGACGCCTACACCGGTCTGGCCGACTTCCGCGCCACGCTGACGCCCGTCGTCGCGCGGACCCTGGCTCTGCCCGCCGACGCCGCGGAGGCCTTCCTGACCGCGTGGCGGGCCGGCCAGCTCGCCGCCGCGGCGCTCTCCAACGCGCTGAAGCGGGGACGCACGAGCTTCCACGACTGCACCGCCCTCGCCCTCGACCACGCGGCGGGTGCGCACGGCGTCGCCGTCCCGGCCGGCCGGCGGGACGAGCTGGTCGCGGCCTGGTATCCGCTCCGGCCGTGGCCGGAGGCCGGCGAGGTGCTGGCCGAACTCAGGTCGCGGGGCCACGAGCTGGCGATCCTGTCGAACGGCGACCGCGCCATGCTCGAGGGCATCGCCGGCCAACTGCCCGTCGGCCTGGATCACATCTTCTCGACGGAGGACTCGGGCGTCTACAAGCCCGCTCCCGAGGTCTACGACCTGCCGGTCCGGGCGCTCGGCATCGCCCGCGGGGACTACCTGCACGTCGCCGGCGGCGCCACCGACGTCATCGGCGCGAAATCGGCCGGCGTCGCCTGCTACTGGAACAACCGGACCGGCGACCGGGTGCTGCTGCCCGAATTCGCCGCAGACGCCGAGGGACCGGACCTCCGGGGGCTGCTGGATATGGTTTGAAGGGGCCCGGTGGAGAAGCGTTCCCGTCGCTTCCGTCGTCTTCCAGGCGGCGGGCGCGCGGGACCTTCACGGACAGGCGGGGAGGTCCTTGAATATCCCCGTGTAGGCGAACAGCGCCGGCGTTCCGCCGGTGTGGACGAACACGACGTTTTCGTCCTTTCCGAACGTGCCCCGGCGGACGAGGCCGACCAGTCCCGCGAAGGCCTTGCCGCTGTAGACCGGATCGACGATCAGCGCCTCGCATTCCGCGGCGAGCCGGATGCCCTCCATCACCTTCTCGTCGGGAAGGCCGTAGCCGGGACCCAGCCAGGCATCGTCCACGTTGACGTCGTCCTCCCCGACGAGATCCTGCCGGCCGAGGAGCCCCGCGACGGCCCGCGCGCGATCCAGAACACGCTCGCGCTGGGCCTCGGCGCGGCGCCGGACGCAGATGCCGTACACCGGGATACCGCTTCCCCGCGCGCGCAGGCCGGCGAGGATGCCGCCGTGGGTGGAAGCGCTGCCGGTCGGCGTCACGATGGCATCGATCTCGAGATCCCCCTCCCGCGCCTGTTCGAGGAGCTCGTCGATCATGTCCACGTACCCCAGGGCGCCGAGCGGGGGATGCACGGGCGCCAGGGGGATCACGTAGGGCTTTCCGCCTTCCGAGCGGACGCGGGCGGCGATGTCCTCGAGGGCGGCGTCCGCGCCGTGTTCGTCCTCGCCCGCGGGATAGCGATGCAGGCGCGTTCCCATGAGCTTCAGCAGGAGCACGTTGCCCGATTCGTAGTAGGCGTCATCCCGGCCGGGCACCCGCTGCTCGTGCTGCACCTCGCATTTCAGCCCGAGCTTGCGCGCCATGGCGGCGGTCACGCGGGCATGGTTGGACTGCGTCGCCCCTGTGGTGACGACCGTGTCGGCGCCCTTCTCGACGACGTCTCCGAAATAGTATTCGAGTTGCCGGACCTTGTTGCCGCCGAACGCGAGCCCCGTGAGGTCGTCGCGCTTGACGTACAGGTTCGGACCGCTGAGCCGCCGCGTCAGGTTGGGCATCGGTTCGAGCGGCGTCGGCGTCTGGGCGAAACGCACCCGGGGGTAATGTTCGTGGGACACGGGGGTCTCCGTGGTTACGGGCGGCATGGAATCCGATTATAAGGACGGTCGGCGCGCAACGTATCCGTGGAGGACGACGAATGACGGCAAGCGGTCGGCTGGCGGAGGACCGCCGCGTCGTGCGCGGGGCTTGTCCCCTGGACTGCCCCGACACCTGCAGTTGGGATGTGACGGTCGAGCAGGGCCGCGCGGTGGACCTGCGCGGCGCCCGCGATCATCCGTTCACCCGGGGCAACCTCTGCGTCAAGGTGAACCGCTACCTCGAGCACACGCGGGCGCCCGACCGCCTGCTGCACCCGCTGCGGCGCGTCGGCCGGAAGGGCGCCGGCGCGTTCGAGCGGATCGGCTGGGACGAGGCCCTCGACGAGATCGGCGCGCGCCTCAAGGACGTCATCGCGGCCCACGGCGGCGAGGCGATCTGGCCCTGCTTCGGCACCGGGCACATGGGTTTCATCCAGGGCATGTGGGGGTCCGGCTTCCGCCTGTGGAACGCACTGGGCGCGTCGCGGCACCGGGTCACCATCTGCTCGGTCGCCGGCGTCGCCGGAACGCTGACGACCCTGGGCCAGGCCACAGGCATGGATCCGGAAGACCTGCCCCACGCGAAGCTCATCGTCATGTGGGGCTACAACCCGCTCAGCACCGGCAACCACGCCTGGCGCTTCATTTCCGAGGCACGCCGCAAGGGCGCGTACCTCGTCGCCATCGATCCCATCCGTACGCGGTCTGCCGCCCGGGCCGACTTGCACGTTCCCGTCCTGCCGGGGACCGACGCGGCGCTTGCCCTCGGACTTCTCAACGTCGTCGTCGGCATGGGCGCAGAAGACGACGACTACCTGGACCGGCATACCAGGGACTGGCCGGCGTTCCGCGAACGCATCCTCCAGTATCCGCCGGAGCGGGTTTCGGCGATCACCGGCGTTCCCGTGGAAACCATCGCCGCCCTGGGCCGGCGCGTCGCCACGACCCGGCCCACCGCCATACGGTCGTCCATGGGCATGCAGCGCCACTCCGGCGGCGGCATGGCCATCCGCACCGTCAACGCGATTCCGGCGGTGACCGGCGACTGGCGGCTGCCCGGCGGCGGCGCCATCTATTCGACCGGCGCGGCGTTCCCGGGCAACTTCGCCAAACTCCGGCAGGGGGACCTGGGCCGTCCCGCGACCCGCGAGCTGACCACGACCCGCATGGGCGAAATCCTGCTCGAGGTCGACGATCCTCCGATCGGCGCCCTGATCCTGTACGGCGCCAATCCGGCGGCGAGCTCGCCGCAACAGGGGACGCTGCGGCGCGGGCTCGCGCGCGAGGACCTGTTCACGGTGGTCATCGAGAACTTCCCCACCGACACCGTCGACTACGCCGACATCGTGCTGCCGTCGACCATGCAGACGGAACACGCGGACCTCCACAACGCCTTCGGCCACATGTACCTGCAATGGAACGAGCCCGCGGTCGCGCCGCCGGGGGAGTGCCTCCCCCACTCGGAGATCTTCCGGCGGCTGGCGCGGACGATGGGCCTCAACGAGCCGTGCCTGTACGACAGCGACGAGGACCTTGCGCGGGCCGTCCTCGAGTCCGATCACCCGGCGCTCGAAGGCATCACGCTGGAGGCTCTGAAGAAGAAGGGCTGGATGCGGCTCGACCTGCCGAGACCCTACCTGCCCTTCGCCGAGGGATTCCCCACGGAGTCGGGAAAGCTCGAGTTCGTCTCTCCGAAAGCCGCGGCCGAGGGCCTCGATCCGATGCCCGGATTCACGCCGCCCGGCGAGGTCGCCGACGAAGAGTTGGCGCGACGGTACCCCCTGGCGCTCGTCGCGCCCGCCTCCCACTACTTCCTCAACACGAACTTCGGCAACATGCCGGAGATGCTGAAACGCGCCGGCCCGCGCCGCGTGACGCTGAACCCGGAAGACGCGGCGGCCCGCGGCCTCGCCGAAGGGGACGTGGCGCGCATCTTCAATTCCCGCGGTTCGTTCGAGGCGGAGATCGCGGTGAGCGACGTGGTCCGGCCGGGCATCGCCGCGAGCACGAAAGGCTATTGGCCGAAGCTCATCGGCGAGCGGGCCAATCTCAACCTGACCGTGGCGGAGCGCGACTCCGACATGGCCGGCGGCGCCGTGTTCCACGACAACCGGGTCGAGGTCGAACCGGCGCGCGGACGCGAGGCGGCCTGACGCGCTCCCGTGGGCGAACCCCGGACACGGCCGACGGCGGCCGGCGGCCGCCGCGTGGTGCGCGGGGCCTGCCCGCTCGACTGCCCCGACACCTGTAGCTGGGACGTGACGGTCGAAGACGGCCGCGCCGTGGACCTGCGGGGCGCGCGAGACCACCCGTTCACCCGGGGCAGCCTCTGCGTCAAGGTGAACCGCTACCTGGAACACACCCGGGCGCCGGACCGCCTGCTCCATCCCCTGCGCCGGACCGGCCGGAAGGGCGCCGGGGAATTCGAGCGGATTTCCTGGGACGAGGCCCTCGAAGAGACCGGCGCGCGCCTCGGGGACGTCATCGCGGCCCACGGCGGCGAAGCCGTCTGGCCCTGCTACGGCACGGGGAACCTCGGATACGTGCAGGGGATCGGGGGCGCGGGACAGCGCCTGTGGAACGTCCTCGGCGCCTCGCGGCATCTGATGACCGTCTGCCAGGTCGCCGGCGAGGCCGGCGGCCTCATGACGCTGGGCCAGGGCGCGGGCATGGACCCGGAGGACGTGCGCCACGCGAAACTCGTCGTCATGTGGGGCTTCAACCCGCTCACCACGGGCAACCACGCCTGGCGCTTCATTTCGGAGGCGCGGCGCAACGGCGCCCACCTCGTCGCCGTCGACCCGATCCGCACGCGCACCGCGGCCCGGGCCGACGAGCACATACCGATCCTGCCGGGAACGGACGCGGCGCTCGCGCTGGGGCTGCTTCACGTCGTCGTCCGCGCGGGGGCGGAGGACGCCGCGTACCTGGAACGGCACACCGAGGGCTGGGCCGACTACCGGAAACGGATACTCGAGTTCGACCCGGAACGTGTGTCCGGCATCACGGGCGTTCCCGCCGCGACCGTCGCCGCGCTGGGACGGCGGCTGGCGAGGACGCGGCCGGCGGCGATGCGCGTCTCCCAGGGCATGCAGCGCCACGCGGGCGGCGGCATGGCAAGCCGCGCAATCCACACCATACCGGCGGTAACCGGCGACTTCGGGCGTCCCGGCGGCGGAGTCGTCTACGGCACGTCGTCGGCGTTTCCCGCCAACACGGCAAAGCTACGGCTGGGGGATCTCGAGCCGCCGGCGACGCGCGCGCTGTCGTACACGCGCATGGGCGAGAACCTGCTGGACCTCGACGACCCGCCCGTCAAGGCGTTGCTGATCTACTGTGCCAATCCGGCGGCGAGCCTGCCGCGGCAGGAGGCCGTCCGGCGCGGCCTCGCGCGCGAGGACCTGTTCACGGTCGTCATCGAGAACTTCCCTACCGACACCGCCGACTACGCCGACATCGTGCTGCCCTCGACCATGCAGACCGAGCACGCCGACATCCACAACGCCTTCGGCCACCTGTACCTGCAATGGAACGAGCCGGCGGTCGAGCCGGCGGGCGAGTGCCTGCCCCATACGGAAATCTTCCGCCGGCTGGCCCGGGTCATGGACCTCGACGCCCCCTGCCTCTACGACAGCGACGAGGATCTCGCGCGCGCGGTCCTGGACACCGGCCATCCGGCCGCCGCGGGCATCGCCCTGGAGACGCTGAAGGAGAAGGGTTGGCAGCGGCTGAACCTGCCCTCACCCTATCTGCCGTTCGCCGACGGGTTCCCCACGGCGTCGGGAAAGCTGGAATTCCACTCCAGGCAGGCCGCAGCCCTGGGCCTCGACCCCCTGCCCGGCTTCACGCCTCCCGGCGAGGTCACGGACCGCGCGCTGGCGGAACGGTATCCCCTGGCGCTCGTCGCGCCGGCGTCCCACTATTTCCTCAACAGCATCTTCGCCAACATGCCCGAGATGCTGCGGCGTGCCGGCCCGCGGCGCGTCACGCTGAACCCCGAGGATGCCGCCGCGCGGGACCTCCGCGACGGCGACGCCGCGCGCGTTTTCAACGACCGGGGATGGTTCGAGGCCGAGATCTCGGTCAGCGACATCGTGCGGCCGGGCATCGCCGCGAGCGTCAAGGGGTATTGGCCCAAGATCGCCGGCGAGGACGCCAACCTCAACCGGACCGTGGCCGAGCGCGATTCGGACATGGCCGGCGGCGCCGTGTTCCACGACAACCGGGTGGAGGTCGAGCCGCTACGGCGCGCCGAAGCGGCGCCCGCCGCCGCGTAGCCGCGCCTACGCCGCCGTCCGGCCCGTCATCAGGTCGGCGCAGCGCTCGCCCACCATGATCGCCGGCGCGTTGGTATTCGACGAGGTCATGAAGGGAAATATCGACGAGTCCGCGACGCGCAGGCCGACGATGCCGTGCACCTTGAGCTCGCGGTCGACCACCGCCATGGAGTCCGCGCCCATGCGGCAGGTGCCGATCGGGTGCCAACTGGTCTGGCCGGCGGAGCGGACGTAGTCGATCAGGTCGTCGTCCGTCGCCGCCTCGGGACCGGGCAGCACTTCCCCGACGGTGACCTCCCTGAGGGCGGGCTGCGCGGCGATCCTCCGCGTGAGCTTCAGGGCGGCGAGGCTGAGGGCCACGTCCCGCTCGGTCGACAGGTAGTTGGCGCGAATCTCCGGCGCGGCCAGGGGATCGTTCGACGTGACGTGGACGGTGCCGCGGGAGTCCGGGTGAAGGTTGAACGTGCCGATGGTGAAGCCCGGATGCGGGTCGACGCCCGACCCGCCGGTAATGGCGTAGCGGTCGGCCCCGCTCACGTGGGCGAGCTGCATCTTGAGGGTGGGCTTCGAGGCGCCTCCCGTTTCGGCGGTGATGGCGTGCACCGAGACGGACGGCGTGGCCAGCAGCCCCTTGCGCAGCAGGGCGTACTGCAGGCCGGCCCGCAACCCGCGCCACCGGCTGTTGAGCAAGTCGTTGATCGTGATCGGCAGGGCGCAGCGATAGCTGATCCGCACCTGGAGGTGATCCTGAAGGTTCTCGCCGACTCCCGGCAGGTTCGCCACCGGCCGGATCCCGGCGTTTCGCAGGACGTCCGGGTTCCCGATCCCCGACAACTCCAGGAGCTGCGGCGACATGACGGGGCCGGCGCACAGGACGACCTCCCGCGCCGCCCGGGCCCGGCGGGTGTCGCCGTCGGCGGCGCGGTAACGCACGCCGGTGGCCCGGTTTCCCTCGATGACGATCCCGCTCGCCCGGGCGTCCGTCACCACGCGCAGGTTGGACAGGCCGCGCGCCGGACGCAGATAGGCGACGGCGGTGCTGCAACGCCGCCCGTCGCGGATCGACATCTGGAGATAGGAGACGCCCGGATAGGCGGCGCCGTTGTAGTCGGGGTTCTCGGGTATGCCCTGCTGCACGCACGCCCGATAGAACGCCTCGCTCAACCGGTCCCTGTAGGGGACGTCGATGACGCTGACGGGTCCGCCCGACCCGCGGTAGGCGGGGTCGCCGCCGAACCGGTCCTCGAGGCGCTTGAAGTAGGGCAGCACGTCGCCGTAGCCCCAGCCGGAACATCCCGCATCGCGCCAGCGGTCGTATTGCTCCCTGTCGCCCCGCACGAACACCATGCCGTTGACGCTGCTGGAGCCGCCCAGGACCTTGCCGCGGGGCCAGTAGATCCGCTGCCCCTTCAGCGCGGGCTCGGGCTCCGTCGAGAACGGCCAGACGTACTCGCTGCCGGTGATCAGCTTGCCGATGCCGAGTGGAATGCGCAGCCAGCGGTTCTTGTCCTCGCCTCCCGCCTCGAGCAGCAGCACCTTGTGCCGCCCGCTGGCGGTCAGGCGCCCGGCAAGCGCGGCCCCGGCCGAACCCGCCCCGACCACGATGTAGTCGAACTCACCCTCGGCCATCGCAGCGGTCGGACGGGCGGCGGATCCCAAGGCCGCCGTCGGGCGGCCATGGCCGCGTCAGGGGGGCGGCGTCCTGCATCGGGAACAAATATCACGATTGCGAGGGGAAGGACCAAAATGGATTCCGGCTTTCGCGGGTAATGACGGCGGGGCGGTGTTCTTTCGTCATTCCGGCGAAAGTCGGGATCGCAATTCGTTCGCGATTCGCGATTCGCCCATGCGCGCCGACGGCAGGGGCGCCTTTCCGGCGCCGCCCCCTCGCCCGCGGCGTTCGCGGGCCGCATCCCGCTCCCCGCGCGCGGAGAGCCGGACGGCGGCCGGGACGAATTCGCACAGTTCGCACCGTATCGGAGGCGCGGCGCCCGATGTCGTCGGCGCTCCCTCCGTCGCGGCCGGGATGTCGTGCGAAGTGTGCGAATTGAATCGGCTTTCTTTCGTGTCGCCAGCCGGTTGGCCGGACGGGCCGGTCGAAGCCGTGCCCCTGGCGGACACCCTCACCCTGTCCCTCTCCCTGGACAGGGTGAGGGACAGGGTGAGGGTCGAAAGAGAGAGGGAAGCCCATGCCGCCGTCGTTCCGCCAAGGAAGAGGACCGGCGGCGGACAGCGCGTCTTTATCCGGCACCCTCACCCTGTCCCTCTCTCGGGGGCGCGGTCGGGCCGTTCGGTCTGGGGCGGGGGCGGGGGTGGAGGGAAGTGGTGCCCAGGGGCGGAATCGAACCACCGACACGAGGATTTTCAGTCCACTGCTCTACCGACTGAGCTACCTGGGCACGAGTCGCCGCGGCGGGCGAGGCCGGGTTATAGGGAATCCGCCCCGGGCTGTCCAGGGACCGCGCGGCCGCGAACGGCGCCGTCACGCCGCCGTCGGAGCGGCCTCCTCGGGAGGCGCGTAGTACGGTCGGTCCCCCTTGAGCTGCGTACGGTGCATGACCCGGCGGGCCGAGTCGTCGAACGCGTCGCGGCGGTGCATGGCGCACCGGTTGTCCCACATGATCAGGTCTCCGACCCTCCAGGTGTGCGTCCAGGCATTCTCCGGCGCGGTGGCGCTGGCCCACAGCGTATCCAGGAGCTCTTCGCTGTCCTCCACGGACAGTCCGGGAATGTAGGCGTTGACGCGGCGGCCCAGGAACAACGCCGTCCGCTCCGTCACGGGATGGGTGCGAAGGATCGGGTGGCGCGCGCCGGGCGTCTTCGTCACGTCGGTCACCCGCTCGAATCCGTGGCGGAGACCGCCCGCCGACGTGAGGGTCGCGTCGTGGACGGCCTTCAGGCCCCGCACGCGGGCCTTCGTCTCGTCCGGCAGCGCCTCGTATGCGCGGTACATGTTGCAGAAGCTCGTGTCGCCCCCCGCGGACGGGATTTCCAGGGAATAGAGCATCGACGCGGCGGGCGGCTTCTCGTAGGAGCTCATGTCCGTGTGCCAGTCGGACTCGGCGTTGCCCAGGCCGCCGATGGGACGGCCGTCCTCCACCACGTTCGAGATCACCGTGATCTCGTTGTATTCCTTCGCGGACACGTTGCCGGTGGGCGTCGCGCCGATGGGGGCGCCGTCGAGGTCCCCGAACCGGCCGCTGAACGCCACGAGCCGCGGATCGTCGATCTCCTGGTCCCGGATCAGCAGGACGAGATGTTCCATCCAGGCGTCGTGAATCTCCCTGACGGTTCCATCGTCCAGCTCTTCCCCGAGGTCGACGCCCCTGATCTCGGCGCCGAGCGCATCGGACAACGGATGTACGGTGATTGCCATCTCCCTGGTTCTCCTGTCTTCCTTCCCCCGGTCTCGCCCCGTCGGGCATCCAAACATAGCGCGTTCGCGCCGCCGCACAAGCCATGGACCGACCCAGCCGCCAGCCCGCCGCGGTTCCCGGGCTCAGCCGGAATCGTCGGCGTCCCGCGCGGTTCCGGCCGCCGTGGGCTCTTCCGGATCCGCGCCGTCGAGCGCCTCCTCCGCCGGAACGGCATAGGCACCGGAGAACCACCGCCCCAGATCGATCTCCTTGCAGCGCCTGGAGCAGAAGGGCCTGAAGTCCCGGCGGACGGGCGACCCGCAGATGGGACATGCCGCCGTCCCGGTCCGCCTGGGCCGGGTCGAGAGGCGTTCGACCGTCACGGCCCTAGCCCCCGCGAACGACGTCGAAACGGTCGGGCGCGAACGCCTCGTCGCGGCGGAGCGTCACCGCGCAGCCCAGACGTCGGCCGAGAGCGTCCGCACCCGCCGCCCGTTCGATGGCCGAGACCACGTCCGCCGCCGCGACGATGGTCAGCGGCCCGCCCGGAACCTCCTCGGCTTCGCGCTCCGCCGTCGCCAGGGCATGATCGGCCGCCGTCTCCGGCGTATCGACGAAGCCCAGGCCCTCGCAGACCGGGCAGGCCTGGCCGACGGTTTCCGCGAGCGAAGGCCCGGCCCGGCGCCGCGTCATCTCCAGCAGGCCGAACCGGGACAACGAACCCACGTCGGTCGGGGCGGGATCGTCGTGGAGGACGTCCCGCAGGACCTCCACCACGCGCTCGGCGTTTCCGCGCCGGCGCATCTGGACGAAATCGATGACGATGGCGCCCCCGATCCCCCGCAGGCGAAGCTGACGCCCGGCCTCCTCGGCGGCCTCCAGATTCGTTCGTAGCGCGGCGTCTTCGGGGTTTCCCCGGCTCCGCCCCTTGGAATCGACGTCGATCGCCGTCAGCGCCGCCGTTGTCTCGATGACGATCCGGCCGCCGCCAGGCAGGGGTACGCTGGGCTCGAAGACCTCCGCGATCCGGTCCTCCAGCTCGTGCCGGTCGAAGAGGTTGCCGCCTTCGGTATAGAGCGACACGCGGTCGATCAGCTCCGGCATGACCGTGCCGGCATACGCCTTTGCCTCGGCCAGCGCGTCCGCGTCGTCGATCAGCACGGTCGTCCGGGGCGAAGACACGTAGTCGCGAACGGCGCGCGCGACGACGCCCGGGTCGGCGTGGACGACAGCCGGAGGGACGGCCCGTTCCGCCTCCCGCGAAATGCTCCGCCAGACCCGGCGGAGCACGTCCAGTTCCCGGGCGAGCGCCTCCCGCGCGGCGCCTTTCCCGTTGGTTCGGACGATCGCGCCTTCGCCGTCGCCCAGCAGCTCTTCCAGGGCGCCGGAAAGGCGCTCCCGCTCCGCCTCGTCGAGGATGCGGCGCGACAGTGCGGCGCCGTCTCCCCGGGGAGCGTAGATCAGCGTCCGCCCCGGCAGGGAGATCGACGTCGTCAAGCGGACGCCCTTGTCCCCGAAGGCGTCGCGGGCGACCTGGACGAGTATCGCGTCCCCCTCGCGGACGAGCCTGTCGATCGGAGGCGGGGGACCGTCGCCGCGCCGGTCCCCCGCCAGTTCGCGGGCATTGTCGGCCGGCAGAAACCCGTCGCGCGGCAATCCCACGTCCACGAACGCCGCCCCCAGGGAAGGCACGACGCCGAGCACCCGGCCCAGGCATACGTTTCCGACCGGACCGCGCCGTCCCGTCGGCTCGATGGCGAGATCGACGAGCTCGCCGTCGGACACCCGGGCGACCCGCGTCAGGATGGGGCTCACGTTGATCAGGATTTCCTCAGTCATCGCACGCTCCGGCGCCGGACCGGCCTTGCGCTTCCAGAACAGGATACCCGGCCCCGGACAGCATCGCCGCGGTTTCGTGAAGCGGCAGGCCGACGATCCCGGAAAAGGAGCCCCGCAACCAGCGGACGAACAGCGCGGCACGTCCCTGGATCGCGTAACCGCCCGCCTTGCCCCGCCATTCCCCACAGGCGACGTAGGCGTCGACCTCGGATCTTTCCAGCCTCTTGAAGGCGACGGTCGAGTCGACGAGGCGGGACCGCACGCGCCGCCGCGCATCGACCACCGCCACGCCCGAAAACACCCGATGGCGCCGCCCCGACAGCAGATCGAGGCAATACCGGGCTTGGTCTTCGTCGCCGGCTTTCGGCAAGATGCGCCGGCCGCAGGCCACGACGGTATCGGCGGCCAGGACGAAGGCGCCGGGGCGCGACTCGGCGACCCGGCGCGCCTTGTCCCGCGCCAGCCGCCGCGCCAAGTCCCGGGGCAACTCGCCGCTGCGCGGGGTCTCGTCGATCTCCACCGTGCGGATTTCGTCGGGCGCCAAGCCTGCCTGAAGGAGCAGCCGCCGGCGCCGGGGCGAAGCCGAGGCGAGGACCAGAGGCAAAACGGGCGGCGCGCCCAACGGGACACCGGCTTACTTGTAGCGGAACGTGATGCGGCCCTTGGTCAGATCGTAGGGAGTCATTTCGACCAGGACCCTGTCGCCTGCAAGCACGCGAATACGGTGCTTGCGCATCTTTCCCGCGGTGTGGGCCAACACTTCGTGACCGTTCTCCAGTTTGACCCGGAACATGGCGTTCGGCAGGAGCTCGCTCACGACGCCGGGAAATTCCAGAAGTTCTTCCTTAGCCATCCACCCTCCAGCAGCGATGGGAACGCATTGTACCTGTTCGCGCCGCAATGAAGGCGCGCGGCGATCGAAAAATCAAGCGCGCGGCGAATGTTCGCCGCCGCGCACGCCGTGGTGCACCCTTCGACGAGGCAGCACCGGTCACGGATCGGACGACCGGGCGCCGGGCGGGCCGCCGCCGGAAAAGCGTTGCAGGACGCGCTCCCGGAGCGAATCCCGGACGCCGCGGTAGGCATCGAGGATCGTCTCGCGGCTGCCCCGCGCCGCCGTGGCGTCGAAAGTCTGCCAGTATTCGAGCTCGCAGGCCATGGTGCGCGTCAACTCGACGGCGCGGTGTTGTGCGTCGGGGGAGAGCGAGATCACGAGGTCGTAGGAGGTGTCCTCGAGCTGGTCGAAGGTCTTGGGGCGGTGACGGGAGAGATCGATCCCGATCTCCTCCATGACGGCCACGACGAAGGCATCGAGCTCGCCCAGCCGCACGCCCACCGAATCGACGTAAACCCGATGGCCGAAGTAGTGCTTCATGAGGCCTTCGGCCATCGGCGAGCGCACCGCGTTCATGGTGCACGCGTACAGGACCGCCTGGGGGAGATCGGCCATCGCGTCCGGCTCCGGTCAGCCCCTGAAATGCAATACGCAGAGCAGCGTGAAAAGCCGCCGGGACGTTGCCTCGTCCACTTCCACCTTGGCCGCGAGCTGGCGCCGCAGGAGCTGCGCGCCTTCGTCGTGCAGCCCGCGCCGTCCCATGTCGATGGCTTCGATGCGGGACGGCGTCGCAGTCTTGATGGCGTCGTAGTAGCTCTCGCAGATCAGGAAATACTCGCGGATGATGCGTCGGAACGGCGTCAGCGCCAGAACGATGGTGTCCACCGGGCGCTCGTCCCCGGACCGCACGTCCAGGACGAGTCGGGTCTCGCGCACGCTGATGTGCACCCGGAACGGACCCTCGGTCCCGCTTGCCGGGGCGAAGCGGTTCTTCTGGAGGAGGTCGAAGACGGCGACCCGGCGCTCGTGGTCGACATCGGGGTTCCGCCGGACGAAGCTCTGCTCGTCGAGCGTGACGTCGATGATCCGCTGCCGGTCGGACACGGCCGTCAGGACTCGGACGGCCCATCGTCATTCAGGCGGATCCTCAGCGACAGGGCGTGGGCGCCGAACCCTTCCGAGTCCGCGAGGGCGGCCGCCGCCGGACCCACTGCCTGGAGACTCCGAGCATCGCACCGCACCAGCGAGGTCCGTTTCATGAAGTCGGACACGGAGAGGCCCGACGAGAACCGGGCACTCCTGGCGGTGGGAAGGACGTGGCTCGGGCCGGCCACGTAGTCGCCCACCGCTTCCGGCGTGTAGCGGCCCAGGAAGATCGCGCCCGCGTTGCGCACGGCCCTCGCCAGCGGATCGGGGTCCGACACCGCGAGCTCGAGATGCTCCGGTGCGATCCGGTCGATGAGCGGTGGTGCGGCGTCCAGGCTGTCGACCAGGATGACGGCTCCGTGGTCCCACCACGACCTGGAGGCGACCGCGGCGCGCTCAAGACGCGCGAGGTGGCCCGACATCGCGTGCTCGACCGCGTCGGCGAAACCGGCGTCGTCCGTCATCAGGATCGCCTGCGCGGTCTCGTCGTGCTCCGCCTGGGACAACAGATCCGCGGCAATCCACGCCGGGTCGTTCCCGGAGTCCGCCACAACGAGGATTTCTGAGGGGCCCGCGATCGTGTCTATGCCGACCGTGCCGAACATCCGGCGCTTGGCCGCGGTCACGTAGGCGTTTCCCGGACCGATGATCTTGTCGACCGCGGGGATGGCGTCCGTTCCCAGGGCCAGCGCGGCAATCGCGTGCGCGCCTCCGACCCGGTAGATCTCGGTCACGTCGGCGAGCTCGGCGGCCGCCGCGACCATGGGGTGAAGCTCACCGCCGGTCGTGGGAACCGTCATGGCGATCCTGCCGACGCCTGCGGCCCTGGCGGGAACGGCCGTCATCAGCACCGTCGACGGATATGCCGCCGAACCGCCCGGCACGTACAGCCCCACTGCGTCGATCGGGGTCCAGCGGTGCCCCAGGGCAACGCCATCGCCGTCCTCGAACTCGAGATCCCGCGGCATCTGCCGCCGGTGGTACGCCTCGATCCGCCGGGCGGCGAAGGCGAGCGCCGTCCGCTCCTCGGCAGAGGCGGCGTCGGCGGCCCGCCCTATCTCGTCCTCGGGGATGCGCAGCGTCTCCGTCGTCAGGGTCTGACCTTCGAACGCCTCCGCGCAGGCGACGACCGCCGCGTCGCCGCGTCGCCGGACGTCTTCGACGATACGCGCGACGGTCTCGGAGACGTCGGCTGCCGTCTCGCGCCTGGCATGAAGAAAGGCCGTGAACGCGGCGTCGAACGCCGCGTCCGCCGCCGCGAGTCTAACCGGCATGGGACGCCTCCCGAAACCTCTGGATCCAGCGGTTCATCTCGCGAGGCCGGGTCTTCAGCGCCGTACGGTTGACGGCCAGGCGGGAGGTCACGTCGGAGATGCGCTCGACCTCCACCAGTCCGTTCGCGCGGAGCGTCGCGCCCGTGGACACGAGATCGACGATGCGCCGGCACAGCCCCAGGACCGGCGCCAGCTCCATCGCCCCGTGCAAATGAATGCATTCGGCCTGCACGCCGCGGGCCGCGAAGTGGCGACGGGCGATCGAGGGGTATTTCGTCGCCACGCGGACGTGGCTCCAGCGCGACGGATCGTCGCGGGCGCCGAGCTCCGCGGGCTCGGCAACGGCGAGGCGGCACTTTCCCACCCCCAGGTCGAGGGGCGCGTAGACCTCCGGATACTGGAATTCCGTCAGCACATCGTTTCCGGCGACTCCGAGCTGCGCGCCGCCGAAGGCAACGAAAGTCGCCACGTCGAAACTCCGTACCCGGACGATGGAGACGTGGGGGAGGTTCGTACGGAACCGCAGACGGCGCGCGCCGGGATCGTCGAACGCGGGCTCCGGATCCACGCCGGCCCGGCGTACGACGTCGATGACCTCGCGCAGGATGCGTCCGCGCGGCAGCGCGATGACGATGGGTTCCGCAGCGGACACGGCGATTCGGCCTCTGAATGATCCTGATCTGTCTTGCGGAGACGGAACGCGGACGCGCGGCGTCTCAGTTCGCTGCGTCGACGGCATGCCGGGGTCGCCGGCGCGTGACCCACGGCCGCCCCCGGTCCGTCAGCCGGCATTCGATGCAGTCCACGTCCAAGCGGATGGCGCCGCCGCCGGCGAACGCGAAGTCCACGTGCAGGGCGAAGTCGGGAGTCCCCGAGGCGGCCACCGCCAGCAGCTCCAGCACCTCCCCCCGCGCGTTCAGGTCGAGATTCCGGGTTCGCGCCCCACGGACGTCGTCGAAGTGAAGCACCGAACGGACGCGGCGGTAGAGCTTGCCCTCGACCGGCTCCCCGTCGTCCCGCTCCCACATGAAACGATCCAGGAGCGCGAGGAACCGCCGCTCCCGCTCCTGGAACATCATGTCGCCCGCGCGGATCAGGGCGTCCTGAATCATCGTGGAGACCACCGAGAGATCCACCGCGTCCCGCGCGCTCAGCCTGAGGGGCGCGTCCGTCACGGACCCGTCTCCCTGCGGTCCGGAACGCGCTCGATCCGCGCGCCGCAGGCGGCGAGCTTCTGCACCAGCCGTTCGTAGCCCCGGTCGAGGTGGTAGACTCGGTTTACCAGCGTGTCGCCGGTCGCGGCGAGCCCGGCGAGGGCGAGGGAAACCGAGGCCCGCAGATCCGTGGCCATGACCGGGGCACCCTTCAGCCCGGAGACGCCGCGTACCATCGCCGACGATCCGGTCACGGTGATGTCGGCTCCCATGCGCGCGAGTTCCGGCACGTGCATGAAGCGGTTTTCGAAGATCGTCTCGGTGATCATCGCCGCCCCGTCGCTGAACGTCATGAGGGCCATGACCTGTGCCTGCATGTCCGTAGGAAACCCCGGGTAGGGTTGCGTCACCACGTCGACGGGCGCGATCCCCGCGCCGTTCCGGCGGACGCGGAGTCCCCCGGCTTCCTGCGTCACGCGGACGCCCGCGCGCTCCATCACCTCCGTCACGGCGCCGATCCGGCCTGCATCCGCGTAGCGCAGAGTCAGGTCCCCGCCGGTGATCGCGGCGGCGACGGCGAACGTGCCCGCCTCCACACGGTCGGGCATCACGCGGTGCCGCCCCCCCGTCAGCCGGGGGACGCCGGCGACGGTCAGCCGGTCCGTGCCGATGCCGTCGATCCTCGCGCCCAGGGTGGCGAGGCAGTCGGCGAGGTCGGCGACTTCGGGTTCCCGGGCCGCGTTCTCGAGAACCGTCTCTCCCGCCGCCAGGGTCGCCGCCATCAACAGGTTCTCGGTCGCCCCCACCGAGACCCGAGGGAAGCGAATGGAGGCCCCCTTGAGGCCTCGCGGCGCGCGTGCTTCGATGTAACCGTCCTTGAGCTCGATCTTGGCGCCGAGCTCCGCCAAGCCGGCGAGATGGAGGTCCACCGGACGCGTTCCGATGGCGCAGCCGCCCGGCAGCGAGACCCGCGCCGTCCCGGCGCGCGCGAGCAGCGGCCCCAGCACCAGGATCGACGCCCGCATCTTGCGCACCAGATCGTAGGGTGCGGTCGTCTCCGGCGGGCCGCCGCAGGTCAGCGTCAGGACGCGGCCGGCCCGTCCGCCGGCGTCCGCGCCGTCCTCCGCGACGATCTCGACGCCGAGCGAGGTCAGCAGGTTCGCCAGCGTACCGATATCGGCAAGGCGCGGCACGTTGGAGAGCCGAAGCGGCCCGTCTGTCAGCAGGCTCGCCGCCATCAGCGGCAGGGCCGCGTTCTTCGCCCCGCTGATGGGAACGTCGCCCTCCAGCGGCACACCGCCGGTGATGCGAATTCTATCCATGAACCTTCATCCGGCGCCGACCCGGGCCGGCGCCGTTGTAGCCCAATCCAACGCCGGTGCAAACCGCGGAGCGGCGAAGAGATCCGGGGGGCCGCCGCCTAGCCGCGCTCCCCGCGCGGCCGCTCGGCGGGGCGGTCCCGCTCCGCCCCGGTCTCCCGGCCCCGCCCGCGGGCCTGCCGCTTCCGGCGCAGCAGGTTCCGGCGCAGCGCCTCCGACAGGCGGGCGCCCCGTTCCGGATCCTTCCTGCTCCCGCGGTCTTCCGCCATGTCCCCGATCCATCCGATACCGGCACTTAACCCCGGACCGACCGACGAATGCAACCGCCGTCCCGCCCCTGCCCCGCAAGGGGAGGGAAAGAAAGGTGGATTCCCGCTTCCCGCGAAAGCCTTCCATGATCGGGGACTCCGCCCCACTGTCGCGCGGGGGGCAATGGCCGGCGTCGCGTCCAGGGTGCATGGGCGTCCCGCCCACAGGCGCGGGCCGTGACCGGGGCGGGGCATGTGGGCTAGAGTACCGGCCCCATGCTCAGGACCGGCCGGCAGTATCTCGACGACATGAAGGGGCGCAAGCCCGAAGTCTACATGGGCGGCGAGCGCATCGACGACGTCACCGCGCACCCGGCCTTCCGCAACATCGTCCGGACGACGGCGCGGCTCTACGACGTGACGTCGGACCCCTCCCGGGCTAACGAACTCAGCTACTTCGAGGAAGAGACGGGAGAGCAGTGCAGCAACAACTTCCTGAAGCCGCGGACGCGCGAGGACCTGCTGGCGCGGGGACGCGCCCACCGGGCCTGGTCCGACGTCTCGTGGGGCCTCTTCGGGCGCTCCCCGGACCACGTCGCCGGATGGATCACCGGCATGGCCTGCGTGCCGGAGGTGGCCCGTTCGGACGGCCGCAGTTTCGAATCCCACGTCGTCGACTACTATAGGCGCGTGCGCGACGGCGATTTGTTCGTGACCTACGCGATCGTCCCCCCGGCCGCGACGCGCAGCGTGGATTCGGTCTTCACGACGGAAAGGAACGCCGCCCTCGACCCCAAGCTGAGCGGCGAGTCCGGCCTCCATACGGTCGGCGAGGACGACGCCGGCATGACGGTGTGGGGCTTCAAGATCCTGGCGACCGCCGCCGTCCTCGCGGATGAGATCCTGGTCGGCAACTTCCAGGTGCTGGCGCCGGGCATGGAGCGTTTCGCCGCCACGTTCACCGTTCCGACGGACGCGCCCGGGGTCAAGCTGATCTCGCGCCGCTCCTTCGAGCGCGACGCGCCCAGCGAGCTCGACGGCCCGCTCGCCTGGCGGTTCGACGAGACCGACTGCGTGGTCTTCTTCGACAATGTCCATGTCCCGTGGGAGAACGTGTTCGCCTACGAGAACCTGGAGAGCTCGCGGGGTCTGTTCCACGAAACCCCGGCCCACGTCCTGGGCAACTACCAGGCCCACGTCAGGCTCCTGTCGAAGTTGCGCTTCATCCTCGGCGTGACGCGCAAGGTCGCGGAGATGAACGGCATCTCCGGGGTGCCCGCCGTGCGCGATACGCTGGCCGACCTCTGCATCCGCGTCGCCATGCTCGAGGGGTTGCTCGCGGCCGAGACCGACATCACCGAGGAATGGCCCAACGGTTACGTCGCGCCCGACCGCCAGACCATGTACGCGACCATGGACTGGACCATGCGGGACTACCCGAATTTCGTTCAGGTGGTGCGGGAGCTTCTGGGCTCGCACCCGTTCCAGCAGCCCGCCGACGTCTCGGTCTTCGACAATCCCGAGACCCGCGAGATGTACGGCAGGTTCGTCATGGCGGAGCCCGAGGACGCGGTCGGGCGCTACAAGCTCATGCGCCTCGCGTGGGACCTCGTCGGGTCCGAGTTCGCCAGCCGGCACATCCAGTACGAGATGTTCTACAACGGCCCGCGGCACGTGGGCCGCACGCGGGCGAGCCATTACTTTCGCTGGGATGCGGTCGAGGAGGCGGCCCAGCGGGCGCTCGACGAGCTGGGCGGCTACGAGGAGCTGGTCGAGAAGCGCTCGCGAGAGAGATAAGCGGTGCAGGCCGACGCTTCGGCTTCGGCGGGCGGCTTGCCGGGCCGCGGCGCGCGTGGCAAGGTCCGCCTCCCTCGGGCGCCCTCATAGCTCAGGGGTAGAGCACTCCCTTGGTAAGGGAGAGGTCGAAAGTTCGAATCTTTCTGAGGGCACCACCCCCGGCGCGCGGTGGTCCCTACGCAGCCCAGTGCTGCACGAACTTGACGTTCTGGTAGGCCTCGAGGCCCTCGATGCCACCCTCCGACCCGTGGCCGCTGTCCTTGACCCCGCCGAAGGGCGCTTCCGGCAGCGAGATGGCGAGACTGTTGACGCCGACCATGCCGCTCTCCAGCTTGTCGGCAAGCGCCGTCGCCTTGTTGTCGTCGTTCGTGAAGGCGTAGGAGGCGAGCCCGAACTCGAGCTTGTTGGCACGCTCGACCACTTCGTCGAACTCCTTGAACGTGGTGACCGGCACGACCGGCCCGAAGGGCTCCTCGTTCATGATCCGGGCGTCCTCGGGCACGTCGGCCATCACCGTCGGCTGGAAGAAGAAGCCCTGGTTGCCGATGCGCTCTCCGCCGGTGCGCACATCCGCGCCGTGCTCGCGGGCGTCCGCCACGAACCCCGACATGGCGTCGAGGCGCCGCGGATTGGCCAGCGGCCCCATGTCCGCGCCGTCCTCAAGGCCGTTGGTCACGTTCATCGCCTCCGCCATCTCGGTGAACTTGCCGACGAACTCGCCATACTTGCTCTCCTGGACGTAGAAGCGGGTCGGCGAGATGCAGACCTGCCCCGCGTTGCGGAACTTGCCGCCGACCACCATCTTCACGACCTTGTCGGTATCGACGTCGTCGAAGACGATCACCGGCGAATGGCCGCCCAGCTCCATGGTGGCGCGCTTCATGTGCTGGCCCGCCATGCCGGACAGCAGCTTGCCGACGGGAACCGACCCGGTGAACGAGATCTTGCGGATGGTCGGATGGGGGATGAGGTACTCGGAGACCTCGGCGGGCACGCCGAACACGACATTGAGCACGCCGTCGGGAAGCCCCGCGTCCTGGAACACGCGCGCAATCGCCACGCACGTGCCCGGCGTCTCTTCCGAGGCCTTGACGATCACCGAGCACCCCGCCGCCAGAGCCGCCGAAACCTTGCGCATCGGCGTGTAGGCCGGGAAGTTCCACGGCGTGAACGCCGCGACCGGCCCGACCGGCTCCTTGAGCACCATGCCCCGCGAATTCGCCGTCCGGCCGGGGATGATCCGGCCGTAGGCGCGCATGCACTCACCCGCGTACCAGTCGCAGATCTCCGCCGAGACGCCCACCTCGAGCCTGGCCTCGTTCAGGACCTTGCCCTGCTCCAGCGTCATCGTGCGGGCGATGGGGTCCATCCGCTCCCGCATCAACTGCCCGGCCTTGGTCAGCACCCGCGCCCGCTCGACCGCCGGCGTGTCCCGCCACACCGGGAACATGCGGCCGGCGGCGGCGAGAGCCTCGTCGAGATCGGCCTTCGAGGCGTGCGGCAGCTCGCCGAGCACGCTCTCGTCCGCGGGATTGACGACGTCTTCCGTCTTCCCCTCGCTTCCCTGGCGGAACTCGCCGTCGATGAAAAGCTCGAGTGTCTCGTATCCGTTCGCGGACATGGGTGTCTCCTTCCTCGGGGCGACGCGGCGGTCTCTTGAATTCGGCGCGGGACAGGAAGCACACGAACGCCGCGAGGTCAACATCGCGGGTCCTCGTCGCCGTGGTATCCTGGCGGCGCGCGGTTCGGTCCGTCGACCGAAGGGAGAGGTGAAGCTAATGAACGTACGTCCGAACACGGTCCCTCCGGACACGCCGGTGGACGACGTCGTGGAGCTCCTCGCGCGGGACGGGTACGTCGTCGTCGAACGCCTGGCGGTGTCCGAGGCGGCGGCGGTCCGCGAGGAACTGGCGCCCCACCTGGATGCGACCCCGTACGGCGAGAACGCCTGGCTCGGGGCACATACCAAGCGGTGCGGCGGCGTCCTGAGGAAATCGGCCGGCGCGCGGGATCTGGCGGTGAATCCCACCGTCCTGGCGGCCGCGGACCGTGTCCTGCTCCCCAACTGCGCCCGCTATCAGCTCAACGCCGCCGGGGTCATCCAGATCGAGCCCGGAGAAGGTCGCCAGCCCCTGCACCGGGACACCATGCTCTATCCCTTCAGGCATCCGTGCCCGAACATCCTGATGGCGACCATGTGGGCGATCAGGGACTTCGCGGCCGCGAACGGCGGGACCTGCGTGGCGCCCGGAAGCCACCTATGGGAACCGGACCGCGAGCCGTTCGCGGACGAGGTCGTTAGTGTCGAGATGCCGGCCGGGTCGCTCCTGCTTTACTTGGGAAGCGTCTGGCACGGCGGCGGGGAGAACCGTTCCAACACGATCAGGACGGGCCTCACCATACAGTATTCGGCGGGCTGGCTGCGCCAGGAGGAAAACCAGTACCTCGCCAACCCGCCCGAGGTCGCGCGCGAGTACCCGGAGGAGCTGCAACGCCTCGTCGGCTACGATTTCGGCGGGCCCTTCCTCGGTTTCGTGGAAGGGGACGACCCGCGGCGGGTCCTGGAATTCGGCACCGACGGCGCGCCGCGGCGAAACGTCCACCGGTCGCGGCCGGAGATCGACGCGGCCGCGCAGGCCATGTCGTTTCTCTCCCTCGGCGACGTGAAGGCCGTCCCGACGCCGCGGCGCGCGGGCAGGCGCGTGAAGACGCAGCCCGGAGGGTTCGAGGAGGCACAATAGCCGCCGTGGAACACGGGGGAGGACTCGTGAACGAACGCGCCATGGGAAAGGACGGACCGCGGCTCGCGCCCCTCGGGCTCGGCTGCTGGGCCATGATCAAGGGCGTCTACGGCCAGGCGGACGAGGACGAGTGCATCGCCACGATCCGGCGCGCGCTGGACCTGGGGTTCGCCCTGATCGACACGGCGGACGTCTACGACAACGGACGCAACGAGGAGCTGGTGGGCAGGGCCATCGCGGGACGGCGCTACGAGGCGTTCGTCAACACGAAGGTGGGGGCGGTACTGAACACCCCCGAGTTCTTCAGCGAGCTGAACGGCCGCCCCGAGTACGTCAAGGCGGCCTGCGAAGGCAGTCTCCGGCGTCTCGGCGTCGACACGATCGACCTCTACACGCTCCACCGCGCCGACCCCGAGGTGGCGATCGAGGAGACGGTGGGCGGCATGGGAGACCTGGTGACGGCGGGGAAGGTCCGCTTCCTGGCGTTGTCGGAGGCGAGCGGCGACCAGCTTCGCCGCGCCCACGCGACCCATCCCGTCACGGCCCTGCAGAACGAGTACTCGCTGTTCAGCCGGGACCTGGAGAACGCCACGCTGGGGGCGGTCCGGGAACTCGGCATCGCCCTTGTGGCGTTCGCACCGCTGGGGCGCGGGCAACTGACGGGCCGGGTCAAGAGCGCCGCGGACCTCGACGACGTGGACCGGCGCAAGGCGTTTCCCCGGTTCAGCGCGGAGAACATCCGCCGCAACGCGGCGCTCGTCGAGGAGCTGGAGGGGATCGCCGCCGACAAGGGTTGCACGGCGCCGCAGCTCGCGCTCGCCTGGCTGCTGCACCAGGGGGACGACATCTTCCCGATTCCGGGCGCCGAGAAACGGGAGTACCTGGAGCAGAACGTCGCCGCCTGCGACATCGCCCTCTCGGACGACGACCTTGCGCGGATCGAGACGGCGATCCCCCGGGGCGCCGCGGCCGGCGGCCGCATGCCCGAAGGCGAGCCCATGGTGGCGGGCTCGTCCGACTAGCTCCCGGGCCGGCCGAGCGCTTTCCCGATCGCGCGGGCGGTCCGCGCGGCCGCCTCGCGGCCATGGTCGAGAACGGCGGGCATGCTCAGAAAGCCGTGGATCATCCCGTCGTAGCAGACGTGCTCGACGATGACCCCGGCGGCCGTCAAGGCGTCGGCGTAGGCCCTGGCGTCGTCCCGCAGGGGATCGAAACCGGCCGAGACGACGAGGGCCTGCGGCAGCCCGCCCAGATCCTCGGCGAACAGCGGGGAGGCGTCGGGATGCGTCCACAACCCCTCGTCGGGCAGGTACAGGTCCCGGAACCACTCCATGGCGGCGCGGGTGAAGTTGTAGCCCTCCGCCAGTTCCGTCATGGACGGCAGCGACAGGGTCATGTCTGTCACGGGGTAGATCAGCACCTGGAAGCGGATGCCCGGCCCGCCCGCGTCGCGGGCCCGCCGGCAGACCGCCGCGGCGAGGGTGCCGCCCGCCGAGTCGCCGCCCACGGCGAGGCGGGTCGTGTCCGCGTTCAGCGCCTCCCCGTTGGCCGCGACCCAGCGGACGGCCTCCCACGCGTCCTCGAGCGCGGCCGGATAGGGATGCTCGGGCGCCAGCCGGTAGTCCACCGCGACCACGAGGACGCCGGACCCCACGCAGAGACGACGGCAGAGGACGTCGTGGCTGTCGAGGCCGCCGAACACCCAGCCGCCGCCATGGAAGTGGACGTAGACCGGGAGCCGCGCGTCCTCGCGGCCGGCCGGGCGGTAGACCCGCACCGGGATGTACCGGTCCGGCGTCCCGAGTGTCCGGTCCACCGCCTGCCCCACCGGCGGCGGCTCCCCCTGCACCGGGGCCTGCCGGCTCTGGAACGCGGCGCGCGCCTCCTCGACCGGCAGGGTGTGCCAAGGCGGGAGGCCGGCCGCGGCGGCCGCATCGATCAGCGCTTTCGCCTGCGGGTGGAGGCCGGTCACGGCGGCGCCGTCCTCAGCCGAGGAACGCCCGGATCGCCGCGGCCGTCGCGGCCGGCCTGTCGATGTCCGCCAGATGGCCGGCACCGGAGACGGTCTCGACGCGGGTTTCGCCGCCGATGCCGGCGGCGAACCTGTCCGCGTACGACGGCGGAACGACCCGGTCCCGGTCCCCCCACAGGAGGAGCGTGGGGACACGGATCCGGTGGAGACGCCGGGCCAGCCGGGTGTCGCCGAGCGGCCACAGAATCCGCGCCGCCGCCTCCTGCGCCCGTGTCAGGGTGACCAGCCACTCGACCCGGTCCTCGTCCTCCGGGACGCCGAACACGGCGGCGTAGGCCTCGGCGTCGGCGCTGAGGCACTGCCCGATGTCCGGCGGCCGGACCGCGAACGGATCCATGCCGGGCTCGTCCTCGTCGAACAGGCCGTACGGCGAGACCAGGACGAGGCGCCGCGCGAACGCCGGCCAGACCGCCGCGACGTCCGCCGCCACGGCCCCGCCGACGGACACGCCCACGAGGTCGGCGCCGTCGAGCCCGGCGCCCGTCAGCAGCTCGTGGGCCGCGATCATCCAGTCGAGGTGGGAATCCAGGACGTCGTGCCCGCGCGCGCCGGGAAATCCTGGCAACGACGGCACGACGACCCGGCGCACCGCGCTCAACTCCTCCAGGAAAGGCGTCCAGCGCGGCGCGCCGCCGATGCCGGGCAACACGCCCAGCGGCTCGCCGCGGCCCTTCTCCCAGACGCGGCAGGCGTGACCGTTGACCTCGACCGACCGCGTTTCGGGCCCGCTCATACCGCGACGGCCCGCGGCAGGGTCCGCTCCGGTCGCGGCATGGGCTCGGGCCACCAGCAGTGCTCCCACTCGTCCTCGAACAGGTCGGAGATCTGGGGCATGACGCGCTCGGCGAAGAGGCGCGTGTTGTAGTTGGCGGTGTCCCGGTCCATGTTGCCGAACTGCAGGAGGGTCATCAGGTTCCCGACGTTGAGGTCCCGGGCGATCTCCCGCAGGCGCTCGGCCACCTCGTCCGGGCCGCCCAGCACGAGATAGCCGCGCTCGACGATGTCCTCCAGCTTGGGCGCGTCCATGGTGCCGAGGGCGGCGACGCCGCCACCGGGGCGCGCGGATCCGAGCTGGCGCCGGATGGTCGACTCGGTGCGGTACCCCGGAGCGTCGGTGAACCCGGGATAGAGATGGAGGCAGCAGGCGTAGAAATACTCCGCCGGCTCGCGGTAGATGCGCTCGGCCTCGGCGCGGGTCTCGGCGACCCCGACGAACTGGAGATAGCCGGAGCGGAACGGATTCCGGTCCTTTCCGCCCGCATCGATCTCGCGCTTGTAGGCGTCCAGGACACCCTGGGCCGCGTCGTAGCCGAAGTAGGAGAGCGCGCAGAAGACGTAGTCGTTGTCGACGCACCAGCGCAGCGTCTCGTTGGCGCCTCCGCCGGGGATCCAGACCGGCGGATGGGGCTTCTGAACGGGGCGGGGCCAGATGTTCACGTAGCGGAGCTGGTTGAAGCGGCCGTTGAAGGAAAAGACGTCCTCCTCCCGCCAGGCGCGCATGATGACGTCGTGCGCCTCGAGATAGCGCTGGCGCAGCATGCTCGGGTTCTGGCCGTAGGCGAAACAGGTGTCCATCGGCGTTCCGATGGGAAAGCCCGCGATCGTCCGGCCACCCGAAATGCAATCGACCATCGCCATTTCCTCGGCGACGCGGAGCGGCGGGTTGTAGAGGCCGAGGGAGTTTCCGAGGATGAGAATCGCGGCGTCTTCGGTCGCCCGCGCGAGAGCCGAAGCGATCAGGTTGGGAGACGGCATGAGGCCGTAGCCGTTGTTGTGGTGCTCGTTGACGCAGACGCCGTCGAAGCCCACGTCGGCCGCGAACTCCAGCTCGTCGAAGAAGTCGTTATACATGCGATGCGCGCGCTGCGGGTCGAACAGCCTGGAGTCGATGTCGACCCACACGGAGCGGTGGTCGTCCCGAAAACCGTCCGGCAGCTCCGTGTAGGGCATGAGATGAAACCACAGCACCTTCATCACGCGACTCCCGTTGTCGGCGTTCGAACGGGCGGATGATGCTATGGAAACCCGGCGCAAGCAAACTGCCCCGGCCTTCCCCGCCGCCGTGAGCGGCGGGGAAGGCCGGGGCGGGCGGGCGGCGTGTTCAGGCGGCCTGTTCCGTCGTCGGGTCGATCATCTTGCGGATCTCGGTCACCTTGGTGGCGGGAAAACCGCTGATTTCGGCGTGCTTGTGGATCAGGTCCTCGCTGTCGGCGAGATAGACGCAAAAGGTCTTGTCACCCGCCACGTAGGACTCGACCCACTGGATCGCAGGGCCGAGCTGGCGCAAGACCTCGTTGGATTTCTTCGCGGCCGCCCGCAACTGCTCGCGTTCGGCACTGCCGATGTCCGGGATGTCCCGCTCGATGATGTATCTCGGCATTTCGCTCCTCCCTTCGTGAGCCCCCGCTGTTCGGCGCCTCGGCCCGGAACCCCGCGCGGAAGCCGCGTCGGTCCGTGAACGATAGTCGATCCCGGCCCGCGCCGCCAACCGCGCGGACCTCATGACCCCGATCGGACGCTGTCGAGAACAGCGGCCCGGGGCCGGGGCCTATCTCAGCACCGGCATGACGTATTCGGCGCCCTGACGGATGCCCGTGGGCCAGCGCGACGTGACGGTCTTGAGCCTGGTGTAGAACGCCACGCCCTCGGGTCCGTGCATGTGCAGGTCGCCGAACAGGGAGCGCTTCCAGCCGCCGAAGCTGTGGAAGGCGAGCGGCACCGGGATCGGCACGTTGACGCCGACCATGCCGATCTTGCAGTCGTTGCTGAACGTCCGCGCCGCGTCTCCGTCCCGGGTGAATATGGCGGCGCCGTTGCCGTATTCGTGCCCGTCGACGATCCCCAGCACCGAATCGAAGTCCGGCATGCGGACCACCGACAGCACGGGGCCGAAGATCTCCTCCCGGTAGATGCGCATGTCCGGCGTCACGTTGTCGAAGACGCTCGGCCCGATGAAGTGGCCGTTCTCGTAGCCCTGAAGGGTGAAGCCGCGCCCGTCGACCACGAGGTCGGCCCCTTCCTCGACGCCCAGGTCGATGTATCCCCGCACCCGCTCCAGATGCGCGGCCGTCACCAGGGGGCCCATCTCCGACTCGTCGTCCGTTCCGGGGCCCACCTTGAGGGATCGGGCGCGCGGCACTAGGCGTTCCACGAGGAGGTCGCCGGCGTCGCCGACCGCCACGGCGACCGAGACGGCCATGCACCGCTCCCCCGCCGACCCGAACGCGGCGCCCATGAGCGCGTCCGCGGCCTGGTCCATGTCCGCGTCGGGCATGACGACCATGTGGTTCTTCGCCCCGCCCAGGGCCTGCACCCGTTTTCCGGCCGCCGTGCCGGTCCTGTAGACGTGCTCCGCGACGGGCGTGGAACCGACGAAACTCACGGCGGAGACGTCCGGATGGCCGAGAAGGGCGTCGACGGCCTCCTTGTCCCCGTGGACAACGTTGAACACCCCCGGCGGCAGCCCGGCCTCGGCGAGCAGCCCGGCCATGAAGTTCGCGGCCGACGGGTCGCGCTCCGAAGGCTTCAGGACGAACGTGTTGCCGCAGGCGACGGCGACGGGGAACATCCACATGGGCACCATCGCGGGGAAATTGAACGGCGTAATGCCGGCGCAGACGCCCAGGGGCCGGCGCATCGAGTACATGTCGACGCCTGTCGCCACGTTGTCGGAGAACGCGCCCTTCAGCAGGTGGGGAATACCGCAGGCGAACTCCACGACCTCGAGCCCGCGGGCGATGGAGCCCACGGCGTCGGAGTGCACCTTGCCGTGCTCGGCGGTGATGATCCGCGCCAGGGCGTCCGTGTTGTCCTCCAGGAGCGCCTTGAACCGGAACATGACGCGGGCCCGCCGCAAGGGAGAGGTGGCCGCCCAGTCCGGAAAGGCGTCCGACGCGGCGGCGACCGCGGCGGCGACCTCCGCGGGCGCGGCCAGGGGTACGCGGGCCGTGACCTCGCCGGTCGCGGGATTGTCCACCTCGGCGAAGCGGCCGCCCACCCCCTCCACGAATTCTCCGCCCACGTAGTGGCGCAACGTCTCCATGTCCTGGTTTCCTCCCTGGAAGTCCGTCCCGGCCGGTCAGGCCGCCAGCGCATCGAGCGGTGGAGCATAATCCTCGCCGGTGTCGCGCGCCACGGCCTCGTGCGTCTCGGTCTCCCTGGGAGCGCCGATCCGCACCTGCCCTTCCTCCCGTCCCCGGCGCGGCGCGCGAGCCTCCGGCCGGCGCCGGGCCCGCCGGATCCGGTTACGTGGCCAATCGGCTTTCCGGCCGTACAGGGGGGGCGCTCGCTGAACGGCGCCGGGGGACCGGAGAGCCCCTTTCCCCTGCGCGGCCCTCGACAACGACGGGCGGGCGCGATACGGAGGGCGCCATGGACACGGTGCACCGCACGCCGGAGAAGAGGTTCGCGCATCTCGCGGGCTATCCGTATGCGCCCAATCACGTCGACGGCCTTCCGGGATTCGAAGGCCTTCGCGCGCACTATCTCGACGAAGGTCCGCCGGACGCGCGGCACGTCTTCCTGTGCCTGCACGGAGAGCCGACCTGGGTCTACCTCTACCGCCGGATGACGCCGGAGTTCCTCGCGTCGGGGGGGCGGGTGGTCGCGCCCGACTTCTTCGGGTTCGGGCGCTCCGACAAGCCGGCCGACGAAGGCGTCTACACGTTCGGGTTCCACCGCCGCTTCCTGATCGCGTTCATCGAGCGCCTGGACCTGCGGGGCCTCACCCTCGTCTGCCAGGACTGGGGCGGACTGCTGGGACTGACGCTGCCCATGGACCTTCCGGACCGGTTCGACCGCCTGATCGTCATGAACACGATGCTGGGAACCGGCGACGAGCCCCTGAGCGAGGGATTCCTCGGGTGGCGGCAGTGGGTGCGGGACAATCCGGAGCTGGCGCCCGGCCGCCTGCTCAAGCGCGCGTGCCCGCACCTGACCGGCGACGAAGCGGCCGCCTACGACGCGCCGTTCCCCGACCCGCGGTACCTGGCGGGGGTCCGGCGGTTTCCGGAACTGGTTCCCGACCGGCCCGACGCCGAGGGCGCCGAGGTCTCGCGCCGCGCCCGCGACTGGTGGCGAAACGAATGGCGGGGCCCGTCGTTCATGGCCGTCGGCATGGCGGATCCGGTCCTGGGCAGCTCGGTCATGCGCGGACTGCACCGCCACATCCGGGACTGCCCGCCGCCCCGCGAGATCGCCGACGCCGGGCATTTCCTGCCGGAGTGGGGCGGCGCGGTGGCCCGGGAAGCCCTGGCGCACTTCGCGCGCGGCTGACGCCCGGACCGGCCGAAACGACGCCTCCCGTGAGTCGCGGCACCTCCAGCGCCCCGGCGCCGGACCCCGGCGGCGACCGCGTGCTGCGCGGCATCGTGTTCATGCTGCTCGCGGTGACGCTGTTCTCCTGCCTCAACGCCTCCGTGAAATTCCTGTCGGAGAGCTATTCGACCACGCAGGTCCTGTGGCTGCGATACACGGGCCACATCGTCTACGCCTTCGTACTCCTGACGCCTCGCCGCGCCCTGGGAGCGGTGCGCTCGAACCGGCCCGGCCTCCAGTTCTCGCGCTCCGTCCTCATGATCGGCGCCACGGTCTCCTACTACGTAGCGCTCCGGTACATCCCCCTGCCGACGGCCGCCTCCATCAACTTCACGTCGCCCCTGATGGTGGCCCTCCTGGCGATCCCGCTCCTCGGCGAGCGCGCGGGGCCGCGCCGGTGGTTCGCCATACTGGCGGGGTTCGCCGGCGCCCTCGTGATCGCACGGCCAGGCTTTGGCGCCATGCACCCGGCGGCGCTGCTGGTGTTCGGCACCGCGTTCTGCTACGGCCTCTATCAGGTTCTGACGCGCAAGGTCGCGGCGTACGACTCGTCGGAGACGAGCATCATCTACACGGCGCTGCTCGGGTTCGTCGCCACCAGCGTCGTCGTGCCCTTCGACTTCCAGCCGCCGCGCGACGGGACGGACCTTCTCGCGTTCTTCGCTCCCGGGCTCTTCGGCGGTCTCGGCCACTTTTTCCTCGTCAAGGCCTACGAAAACGGTCCGGCCTCCGCCATCTCGCCGTACAACTACACCCAGCTCGTCGGATCGGTCACCCTGAGCGTCATCGTCTTCGACGAGCTTCCCGGCCTCTGGACCTGGGTGGGCTGCGGCATCATCGTCGCCAGCGGCCTCTACCTGATGCACCGGGAAAGCCTGGAGCAACGGTCGCGGGAGGACGGCAGCCGATGAGCGCGGACATCCCCGAGGGGTACCGGCCCGAGCCCGAAAACAACGCCTTCGCGGCGCTGGTGGGACCCATCTACCGGAAGACGGAGGACGGCGGGGTTTGGTTCCTGTTCGACGCGGAGGACAAGCACCGGAACCCGCGGGGCGTCGTTCACGGCGGCATGCTCATGACCTTCATGGACAACCTGCTGGCCCGCACGATCGTCCACGCCATCGGTGACGTGGGCAAGGCGACGATGAGCCTCTCCTGCGACTTCGTCGGTCCGGCCCGGCCGGGCCAGCGGATCGAGGGCCGGGGCGAGGTGACCCGCGTGACGCGCAGCGTGGTCTTCGCGCGGGGATCGATCGCGGCCGACGGCGCGACGGTCGTCACCGGCTCCGGAGTCTGGAAGCTGCTCGGCGGCGCCGAGTGACCGGGGAGGTTCCGGCGGGGGCTTGACGGGCGTCGCCGGGGGGCGCCAAATCGCGTGTCGTCCGGCGAACGGGAGGAGCCGCGTCATGATTCCGACACGCAGGGACGTATTGCGGCTGGGCGCCGCCGGCGCCGGGGCCGCGCTGCTTCCCGCCGGCGCGGCCGGGGCCTCGAACGGCGTCTCGCGGGCCGTCGAGGCGTTCACGGGGGGCGCGCGTCCCATGGACGGGGGCGTGCGGCTCGAGGTGCCGGAGATCTCCGACAACGGCGGCGCCGTGCCGGTCCGGGTCGCGGCGGAGGGCGCGCGGCGCATCGCCCTGTTCGCCGACGGGAACCCGAACCCGGGCGTCGCCGTCTTCACGTTCGGGAGGCTGGTGCCGCCCTCGGCCGCGACCCGCATCCGGCTCGCCCGGAGCCAGACCGTGATCGCGGTGGCGGAAATGACGGACGGGACGTTCCGCCGGACCTCCCGGCGGGTCACGGTGACGGTCGGCGGCTGCGGGTGAGGAGGGGCTCATGGCGGAACCCAAGCCACGCGTCAGGCTGCCCAAGTCGGCGGCGGCGGGCGTCCCCTTCACGGTCAGGACCCGCATCACCCATCCGATGCACACGGGGCTGCGCCACGGCGCCGACGGGACGCTCGTGCCCCGGCGGATCATCAACCGCTTCACGGTCCGCTACAACGGCGAAGTGGCGCTGTCAGTGAACCTGGAACCGGCGGTCTCGACCGATCCCTACATCCAGTTCGAGATGGCGGTCCCGGAGTCGGGCCTTCTGGAACTCGAATGGATCGACGATGACGGCTCCGCATACGGCCTCCGCCGGCGGATCGCCGTCGGCTAGGACCGCGGCGGGCGCCGTTTCCGGGCTGTTCGCTGCGGCGCTGCTGGCGGTTCTCCCGGCGGCCGGCGCCTGGGGCGCCGACGCCGGGCGCGGCAAGGCGCTCTACGGTCAGTGCAAGCGCTGCCATCAGGTGGGCGGCGGCGCGGAACACCGCATCGGCCCGCACCTCAACGGCGTATTCGGCCGCGCGGCCGGCTCCCTCGAGGAGTTCCGCTACTCTCCGGCGATGAAGGCCGCCGGGGCCGGCGGTCTGGTCTGGACCGGGGCGACCCTCGACGCGTTCCTGTCCGACCCGCGCGCCCTGGTACCGCGCTCGCGCATGAGCTTCGCGGGCTTGGCGGAACCGGACGACCGGGCGGACCTGCTGGCGTGGCTGCGCGGCTTTTCCGGCGCCGGGTCCGGTCTCCCGCCGGCGGAACCCACCGCCACGCCCGAGGAGTACGGCCTCGACCCCGGGCTCCTCGCCATCCGGGGAGATCCCGAATACGGCGCCTACCTCGCGGGCGAGTGCACCACCTGCCACCGGGCGGACGGGGGGGCCGGCCAGGGCATCCCCTCGATCACGGGTTGGCCGCCCGACGACTTCGTAATAGCCTTGCAGGCCTACAAGCGCGGAAAGAGGGCGCATCCCGCCATGCAGCTCGTGGCCGGACGCCTGTCGGACGAGGAGATCGCCGCGCTCGCCGCGTATTTCCGCGACGCGGACGACGAACCGTGAACCAGGGGAGGCATGTCATGAACCAATCGAAGGGAAACAGCGGCCTGAGCCGGCGCCGGTTCCTCGCGGCCGCGGCTGCGGCGTCGACGGCGCTGTCGGCACCGGCGGTGATCGCGCAAGGCCGCCCGCGCGTCGTGGTCGTGGGCGGGGGCGCCGGCGGCGCCACGGCGGCGCGCTACATCGCCAGGGATTCGAAGGGCGCCGTGGACGTGACCCTCGTGGAGCCGAGCCGCGCCTACTACACCTGCTTCTTCTCGAACCTCTATCTCGGCGGCTTCCGCGACTTCGCGTCGCTCGGGCACGGCTACGGCGCCCTCGCCGCGAAGCACGGGATCAACGTCGTGCACGACTGGGCGGTCTCCATCGACCGGGACACGCGGAGCGTGGGGCTCGCGGGCGGGGCCAGCCTCGCCTACGACCGGCTCGTCCTGTCGCCGGGCATCGACTTCCGGCCGGGGTCCGTTCCGGGGTGGGACCTGTCGCAGCAGAACCGCATGCCGCACGCCTACAAGGCCGGCTCGCAGACCCAGCTCCTCAGGGCGCAGATCGAGGCCATGCCGCAGGGCGGCGTCTACTGCATGGTCGCGCCGCCGAACCCGTTCCGCTGCCCGCCGGGGCCCTACGAGCGCATCTCCATGGTGGCCCACGCCCTGAAGCAGGCCAATCCGACGGCGAAGATCCTGGTCGTGGACCCCAAGAAGAAGTTCTCCAAGCAGGGGCTGTTCGAGGACGGCTGGCAGCGCCACTACCCCGGCATGATCGAGCGCATCGGCCCGGATATGGGCGGCGGCAGCTTCGAGGTGCGGCCCGGCGCCATGGAGGTGGTGGTGGACGGCGAGGCGACGAAGGTGGACGTCTGCAACGTCATCCCCGCGCAGCAGGCGGGGCGCATCGCGGCGCTCGCGGACATCACGGACGAGTCCGGCTGGGCGCCCGTGGTGCCGCACACCATGCAGAGCCGGGCGGACGCCGACATCCACGTGCTGGGCGACGCCTCGCTCCAGGGCGACATGCCGAAGTCGGGCTTCTCGGCCAACAGCCAGGCGAAGGTCTGCGCCATGGCCGTGCGCGGGGCGCTCACCGGCTCGAAGACGTTTCCGGCGCGCTTCTCCAACACGTGCTGGTCGCTGATCGGCACGGACGACGGCGTCAAGGTCGGCGCCTCCTACGAGGCCACCGACGAGAAGATCGCCAAGACCGACGGCTTCATCTCCAAGACCGGGGAGAGCGCGGAGCTCCGCAAGACGACCTACGAGGAGTCCCTCGGCTGGTACGCCGCCATTTCCGGGGACATGTTCGGCTGATCCCGCTAGCGGCCGGGGAGGACCGCCCCGGCGGCCCTCGCGCTCGCCGCCATGGCGGCGAGCGCGAGCAGGGCGGCGAGGCTCGCGGTCGACACGCCGGACAGGCCCGCGCCGACCGTGCAGCCGCCCGCCAGCACGCCGCCCACGCCCATCAGCACGGCGCCGGCGAGGTAGCGCCCGGTCTGCCGCGGCCCCTCCAGACTGCGCCAGCGGAACTCCCCGGCCGCCAGCGCCGCGGCCAGGCTGCCTGCGACGGCCCCCGCCGCCAGGCCGGTGCCGAAGCCGGCCGGAATGGACGTCGCCGCCACGGTCCAGAACAGGGTGGCGGCCATCGGCCCCGTGAATCCCAGGGACTGCAGGGGAATCGGGTCGAAATCGTCCTGGAGCAGGAATCCCGTGCCGACCCAGCCCAGCGGCACCAGCAGCCCGACCGCGGCCGCCATGGCGAGATGGGAGAACGGCGCGCCGGAGCGCAGCGCGAAGAGCGCGGCGGCGAACGCGAGGCCGAGGGGCCAGACCTCGCCGCCGGGCAGCCCGGTGAGCGCCGCCGCCCCTCCGCCGGGAACGGTCGCGGCGCCGACGGCCTCGCGTAGCGGCGCCAGCACGCCCTTCATCGCCGCGTGGGCCGCGACGGCGAAGACGAGCAGGACCAGCAGGGCGCGCAGACTGCCGGCGCCGGTCAGCACGGCCAGGCGCGAGACGCAGCCTCCCGCCAGCACCATGCCGGTCCCGAACAGCGCGCCGCCCAGCAGCGCGGAGGCGACCGGCAGATCCGGCGCGAGAAACCGGTGCGCCTCGAAGGAGACCAGGCCGGCGGCGACCGCCAGCCGGGTTCCGGCGACCGCCGAGGCCAGCGCCATCGCCCAGGCGCCCAGCGCCGGCAGGCACTCGCGCGAAGGCCCGACGAGACCGCGGCGCAGGCACAAGGCGCTGCGCTGGGCCAGCGCGCCGTAGGCGCCGCCGAGCGCCAGACCCAGCAGAACGGACGCCGTGAGCGGCGTCAGGTCCTCGAAGCCCAGGTCCTCGAACATGGTGGGGGCGCCTCCTCCCGGCCGCGCTTCGCGCCCGCAAGCATAGCGCGCGCCCGCGAAAACGACAGCGCCGGGACGAATTCGCACAGTTCGCACGGAGTCCCGGGGGTGCGTGCGTTTCGCGGCCGAGGCGCCGACGCCGGATCCTCTTCGCCGACACTCCCTCCGTCATGCCCCGGCCCGCCTGCCCAGACGGCCAATTCGCACAGTTCGCGCAGAGTCGGGACCGGGGGGCCAACGCCGGATTCCTCTTTAGGCTGAAAACCTGTTGTCAGTATTTTGAACAATGTTTATAGTATTGATATCTATTTAATGTCGAGGACTCCATGGCACATTCCGACGACGCGGCCGCCCGCCGGGACTCCGTTCGGGCGTTCAAGAGATCGGCGATCCTCGACGCCGCCCGGCGCGTCCTGGACCGCGACGGCATCGACGGCGCGACGGTGCGGGCCGTCGCCAAGGAGGCGGGCTACACGCCGGGCGCCCTGTACGCCTACTACCCCGGCAGGGACGACATTCTCGCCGATCTCCTGTGCCGGTCCCTCGGCCGGGCGGCGCGCGCCGTCCGGCGGCGCGCCGAGGAACGCGGGGAAGAGCCCGCCGATCCGGCCGCGCTCGCGTCCCTGCTCGGCGCCCACTACCGGCGGGAGGCCGGGGAATTCGACCTGCTTCTCACGGTCCTTCAGTCCCGGCGCGTCGGGCGCCTCGCGCCCGACATGGCCCGCGCCCTGAACGGCAGGCTGATCGCCGCCCTGTCCCCCATCGCCGAGGCGCTGGAGGCCGCGGGCGGATGGGAGGCGCGGCCCGCCGGCGAGGCGGCGGTCCGGGCGGCGGGCCTGGCGCTGGGCCTCCTGCTGCTGGAAAACTCCGGACGCCTTGCCGCCCTGGGAATGGACGGCGCGTCCCTGGCCGCCGGCGGCCTCGCCGCGCTGCTCTCCCCCGGCGCTCACGCCGCGTAGAGGCTGCGTCCCTCGGAGATCATGGCGCGCAGGATGCCGGGCGGATCGAACCTCGGGCCGTGGGCCTCGGCCAGCGCCTCGCAGCCGGACACGAAGGCCTCGAGGCCCAGCGTGTGGACCATGGACAGCACGCCGCCGAGGTGCGACGGGAACCCCCACCCGAGAATGGACGCGACGTCGGCGTCCTCCGGCCCCGACACGACGCCCTCCTCGAGGCAGCGCGCGGCCTCCACCCCCTGCACGAAGAGCAGGCGCCTCTCGACCGTCTCCGCGTCCGGCTGATCCGGGGCCCGCGGGTAGACGCCGCCCAGTCCCGGCCACAGGCGCTTGGGGCCGTCCTCGGGGTAGTCGTAGAAGCCCCGCCCCGCCTTCCGTCCCGGACGTTGCAACCGCCGGACGAAGGTTTCGACGACGGCGTCGCCGGTCCGCGCGGCGAAATCGCCGCCCAGCGCCGCCCGGGTCTGCTCGAGAATGCGGTGCGCCAGCTCCAGCGAGACCTCGTCGGAGAGCGCCAGGGGGCCGACCGGCAGTCCCGCCAGCCTGGCCGCGTTCTCGACGAGCGCCGGGTTCACGCCCTCGGCGAGGAGCGTCCGTCCCTCGTTGAGGTAGGCGTCGATCACCCGGCTCGTGAAGAAGCCGCGGGAGTCGTTCACCAGGACCGGGGTCTTGCCGAGCTGCCGGGACAGGTCCATCGCGGCCGCGACCGCGGCGTCGGAGGTCGTCCCGGCCCGGATCACCTCGACGAGCTTCATGCGCTCCGCGGGGGAGAAGAAGTGCATGCCGACGACCCGTTCCGGACGACTGCTCGCCGCGGCGAGCCCCTCGATGGGGAGCGTCGAGGTGTTCGACGCGACGAAGGCGTCCCCGCCGGCGGCGGCCTCGGCCCTGGCGATGACCCCGGCCTTGACGGCCTCGTCCTCGAACACGGCCTCGACGACGAGCTCGCAGCCGGCGAGCGCGGCGAAGTCGGCCGTCGGCGAAATGCGCCGGAGCGCCCGGTCCCGCTCGGCCGCCGTCATCCGGCCGCGGGCGACGTCCCGGTCGAACACCCCCCGGCCGTAGGCCTTCCCCCCGGCCGCCAGGTCGGGAGCGGTATCCAGCAGCACGACCTCGAGGCCGCGGCCGGCGGCGGCGCAGGCGATCCCCGACCCCATCATGCCGGCGCCCAGGACGCCGAGCTTCGAGAAGGTCCGGCGCTCCACGTTCCCGGGCCGGCGTTTCAGCCGGTTGGCGCCGCCCATGCCGAAGAACAGCGACCGGATCATGTTCTGCGCCGCGTCTCCCGCGGCGACATGGGCGAACTGGCGCGCCTCGATCTTCAGCCCCGTGTCGATGGCCACCTGGCATCCCTCATAGACGCACGACATGATGGCGAGGGGCGCCGGATGGTTGCCCCGCGTCTTCTCGCGCATCCGGGCGATGCCCGGGACCAGCAGCCCGTAGCCCTCCGGACTCTGCACCGGCGGGCCGGGGACCGCGAACCCCCGCCGGTCCCAGGGCTTGACGGCGTCGCCGTCCTCCCGCAGCCACGTCCTGGCCGCGTCCAGCAGCGCGCCGGGGGGCACCACGGCATCGACCAGTCCCGCCTCCAGCGCCTCCGCCGGGGCGAGGCGCGTCCCCTCCAGCAGCAGGGGCAGCGCCCTGGCGATCCCGATCATCCGCGGCAGGCGCTGCGTCCCGCCGGAGCCCGGCAGCAGCCCGATCGTGACCTCCGGCAGGCCGATCAGGGAACGCGGGTCGTCCGCCGCGACGCGGTGATGGCACGCGAGGCAGAGCTCGAAGCCGCCGCCGAGCGCCGTGCCGTTGATGGCGGCGGCGAACGGCTTGCCGCTCCTCTCCATGTCGCGCCAGATGCCTTGCAGCTCGCGGCACCGGCCCATGTGCACCCGGGGGTCGCGCTCTCCCAGGAGCACGGCGAGGTCGGCGCCGGCCATGAAGTCGTTCTTCCGCGACGTCACGATGACGCCTTTCACGGCGTCGTCGGAAATCGCCCGCCGGACCGCGGCGCCGATCGCCGCCGCCGACTCGTCGTTCAGGACGTTCATCGGCCGGCCGGCCACGTCCAGGGCGATGGTGGCGATTCCGTCGCCGTCGACCTCGAAGTCGATCATCGTGTCCTTGCCGGTTCCGGAAGACGGGCCGGGGCGGGCTCAGACGCGCTCGATCACCGTGGCGACCCCCATGCCGGCCCCGATGCACAGGGTGCAGAGGCCGGTCTCGAGGTCGCGCCGCTCCAGCTCGTCGAGCAGGGTGCCGAGAATCATGGCGCCGGTCGCCCCGAGGGGGTGGCCCATGGCGATCGCGCCCCCGTTGACGTTGATCCTGTCGTCCGGCACCCCGAGGTCCTGCATGTAGCGGAGCACCACCGCCGCGAACGCCTCGTTGAGCTCGTAGAGGTCGATGTCGCCCGTTTCCATCCCCCCGCGCGCCAGCACCTTGCGGGTCACGGGAGCGGGCCCCGTGAGCATGATGCTGGGCTCGCTCCCGATGGAGCCGAAGTTCCGGATGCGCGCCCGCGGCTTCAGCCCGAGCGCGGCGCCGGCCCCCCGGGAGCCGACGAGGACGGCGGCCGCGCCGTCGACGATGCCGCTCGAATTGCCCGCGTGATGGACGTGCTCGATGCGCTCGACCTCCGGGTAGCGCTGCAGGATGACCGAATCGAACCCCAGGTCGCGGCCCATCTTCTCGAACGCCGGGGTCAGCGCGGCCAGGGCCTGCATGTCCGTGTCCGGGCGCACGTGCTCGTCGCGGTCGAGGACGATCGCGTCGTTCCGGTCCCTCACCGGCACCACGGAGTCCTTGAAACGCCCGTCGTTCCAGGCCTCCGCCGCCCGCCTCTGGGATTCGACGGCGTAGGCGTCCACGTCGTCCCGGGAGAACCCGTACCTGGTGGCGATCAGGTCGGCGGACACGCCCTGCTGCACGTAGTGGGTCTTGAACGCGACCTGGGGATCCGCGAACCAGGCGCCGCCGCTCGACCCCATCGCCACGCGCGACATGGACTCCACGCCGCCGCCGACGGCGAGATCGGCCTGCCCCGCCATGACCTGGGCGGCCGCCATGTTCACCGCCTCGAGCCCCGAGGCGCAGAAACGGTTGATCTGCACGCCGGAAACGGACTCGTCGTAGTCCGCCAGCAGCAGGGCGGACCGGGCGATGACGGCCCCCTGCTCGCCGGCCGGCTCGGCGCAGCCGAGGACCACGTCGTCGACCCGGGACGTGTCGAGGTCGTTGCGGTCGCGCAGGGCGGCCAGGGCCGCCGCCGCCAGCCCGACGGGCGACACCTCGTTCAGGGCGCCCGTCGGCTTGCCCTCCCCGCGCGGCGTGCGGACGGCGTCGTAGATGTAGGCGTCGGTCACGGCGCCCATCCTAGTGCCTCGACCGCGAGGTGTCTTGTCCCGGAACGACGTATGCGAAGACCCCCGCCAGGCCCTTGCACCCCGGCTCGGGACACGATCTGCACGGCCCCGGCCGCCCGGCGATGTCGTTGCCGGAACGACGGCCCGTGCCGCCTGGTCCCCTCTCCCGCTTGCGGGGGAGGGACAGGGTGGGGGTGGACGGGGTGAAGGAGTCTTTGACTCGAACCCTCACCCTGTCCCTCTCCCTGAGCAGGGAGAGGGGACCCTGCGGCGCGGTTCGTCGTCGTGGCGGCGGCAGTAGCTCCGCGAGAGCGCTCTTCCTCGATATTGCTCCGGGACTCCATGTTCCGGTCATGACGTTCCGGGCCGCGCCCGGTCACGGCGGGAGTTTCCGCAGGTCGCGGCCGTCGGCGATGCGGCTCTTGCCGGTGAGGGCGTTGGACGCGAGCTGGGGCCAGAACGTCCGCCCGTGGGGGCCGTCGAAGCCGATGGAGCCCGCGAGGTACTCGACGCAAAGGTCGGCGATCCCGCCGTCCTCCTGGTGCCAGACGACCCGCTCGACCATGCGCTTGCGGTAGGCCCGCGTGTCCCGTTCTTGGACGTACCGCCCCCAGAAAAAGGCCCCTCCGCCGATGGCGAGGCAGATCAGGGCGCCCTGCCACAGAACCGGGCCGAACAGGGACGCGAGCGCGGCGCCGACGGCGGCCGTCACCGCGCCGGTGCCGAGCAGGATGATGCCGAAGCCCCGGTACATGTGGAAGTTCGACAGGCTCGGATACTTCACCGAATGGAAGAACGGGTCGGCGACCAGCAGGACGTCCCCCTCCGCCACCGCGTCGCGCAGGCCCTCCCAGTTCTTCCAGATGTCCTCCGCCGCCTTGCGGGCGGGGCCCGAGAGCTCCTTGTTGAACGTCTCGCCGACGCGGGCGCGCACGTACTCGAACGCGGGCTTGACGAACGGCTCGGCCTCTTCGCCGTCCCCGCCGTCCGGTTCGTCGAGGAACGAGGGGCCGCTCATCCCGCGTCCGGCGCGCTCACGACCACGCCCTCGGCCTTCAGCCGGTCCACGTCCGCGGACGTGTAGCCGAGCTCGGACAGGACCTCCGCCGTGTGCTCGCCGTGGCCCGGCGCGTGCCGGGCGACCGCGAACGCGTCGTCGCTGAACTTGATGGGGAAGGCGATCTGCGTGACGGGGCCGTCGGTGGGGTGCTCGGTGTCGACGAACATGTTCCGGTGCCGGAGCTGGGGATTCTCCATCGCCTCGGCGATGGTCAGAACCGGCGCGAGACAGCAGTCGTGCTCCTCGCCGAGGGCGGTCCAGTACGACCGGGGCCTGGACCGGAACAGGTCCGCGACCTCCTCCCTCGCGGCCCGCGCCCGCTCTCCGGAGAGCATGTGCTTGTCCTTCAGGTCCGGGCGTCCGGCGGCGTCGCAGAACGCGTGCCAGAACTTCTCCTCCAGTGCGCCCAGGGACATGTGGCGGCCGTCGGAGGTCTCGTAGACGTTGTAGCACGGGAGCTCGCCGGAGATGAATCCCTCGCCCCGCTCCAGGGGACGGCCGTGGGCCAGCATGTTGGCGAACGCGACGACCGCGTGGGCCAGGGTGCAGTCGGTCATGGAGACGTCGACGTACCGCCCCTCGCCGCTCGAACGGGCGTCGACGAGCGCGCCCAGGATGCCGATGGCGGCGGACGCGGCCCCGCCCAGGACGTCGGCGATCTGGAAATTCGGGACGACGGGCGGGCCGCCGGCGGCGCCGATCTGGTCCGTCACGCCGGCGTAGGAGCAGTAGTTGACGTCGTGGCCGGCCCGCGGGCGGTAGGGCCCGTCCTGCCCGTAGCCCGATATGGCGCAGTAGACGACGCGCGGGTTGATCCCGCGGACGGCCTCGTAGCCCACGCCCAGCCGGTCGACGACGCCCGGCCGGAAGCCCTCGACGACGACGTCGGCGTCCCCGGCCAGGGACATGAAGATGCCGCGGCCCTCCTCCGACCGCAGGTCGAGGGCGACCGACCGCTTGTTGCGGTTGAGGCAGAGGAAATACGGGGAGTGGACCGCCTGCCGCGGCTCCTGCCAGCGGGCGTAGTCGCCCGCGCCGGTGTCCTCGATCTTGATCACGTCGGCGCCCATGTCCGCGAGGTGCAGCGTGCAGACGGGGCCGGGAAGCAGGCGGGTCAGGTCCAGGACCCGCACGCCGTGAAGCGGCTTCTCGCGCATCGGCGTCCGGCCTCAGAACCGCTCCGCCTCGAGGGCCATCATGGCGTCCTTGCCCGACACGATCCTGGACAGCAGGGACGACGTGTCGGGAAGCATCCGCGTCAGGAAGAAATCGGCGGTCGCCAGCTTCGCCTCGTAGAACGCGCGCTCGTCCGTTCCCCGGGCCAGCGCGTCCCGCGCCGTCCGCGCCATCCGCGCCCACAGGTACCCCACCAGGACTAGGGCGAACAGGCGCAGGTAGTCGTGGGCCGCGCCCGCCGCCTGCTCGGGGTCTTTCCGGCCCTGCTCGCCGATCCACGCCGTCGCCAGTTGCAGCCGTCCGAAGGACTTGCCCAGGAGACCCGCCCTCTCCTTCAGGTCCCCGTCCCCGGCGGCCTCCGCGACGAACCGGTCGACCGGATGGAACGCCTGCCGCAGGGCGCGGCCGTAATGGGCCGGGATCTTTCGGCCCACGAGGTCGAGGGCCTGGACGCCGTTCGTGCCCTCGTAGATCTGCGTGATCCGGGCGTCCCGCACGAGCTGCTCCATCCCCGTCTCGCGGATGTAGCCGGCGCCGCCGTGAACCTGGAGGCCGAGGTTGGCCGCCTCGAAGCCCATGTCCGACAACCAGGCCTTCGCCACGGGCGTGACGAGGGAGGCCAGATCCCCGGCGTCGCGGCGGGCCCGCTCGTCGGGGTCGTGGCGGGACATGTCCAGCGCGAAGGCCGTCCACAGCGCCAGGGCGCGGCCGCCCTCGACGAACGCCCGCATGGTCATCAGCATGCGCCGCACGTCCGCGTGGACGACGATCGGGTCGGCCGCCGCGTCCCGTGGCCCGGCCCCCGAGAGCGCGCGGCCCTGACGCCGCTCCCGCGCGTAGGCGGCCGCGTTCTGGTAGGCGGCTTCGCCCAGGGCCAGGCCTTGGACCCCGACGCCCAGGCGGGCCCTGTTCATCATCGTGAACATGGCGGCGAGGCCCCTGTTCTCCTCGCCCAGCAGATAGCCCGTGGCGCCGTCGTAGTTCATGACGCACGTCGCCGACGCCCTGATCCCCATCTTCCGCTCGATGGACCCGCAGGCGACGGCGTTGCGTTCTCCGGCCCCGCCGCCGGGTCCGGCCAGGAACTTGGGAACGATGAACAGGCTGATGCCGCGGGTCCCCGCCGGCGCGCCGTCGATGCGCGCGAGAACCAGATGGACGATGTTCTCCGTCAGGTCGTGCTCGCCGGCGGAGATGAACACCTTGGTGCCGGTGACGCGGTAGGTGCCGTCGTCCCGCCGTTCCGCCCGCGTCCGCAGCAGCCCCAGGTCGGTGCCGCAATGGGGCTCGGTCAGCTCCATGGTGCCGCCCCATTCGCCGGCGAACATCCGGGGCAGGTAGGTCCGGCGCTGCGCCTCGTCGCCATGGGTTTCGATGGCGAGCGCGGCCCCCGCGGTCAGTCCCGCGTAGGTCTCGAGGGAGAGGTTGGCCGACGCCGCCATCTCGCCCACGCTCGTGGCGACGACCCGCGGCAGCCCGGCGCCGCCGTACTCCGGATCGCCCTCGAGACCGAGCCAGCCCGCCTCGCGCCAGGTCCGGTAGGCATCCCTGAACCCGGCGGGCGTCGCCACGGCGCCGTCCTCGAAGCGGCATCCCTCCTCGTCGCCGCTCCGGTTCAGCGGAAAGAGGACCTCCTCCGCCATGCGGCCGCCTTCCTCCAGCACGGCATCGATCGTCTCCCGCCCCGCGTCGGCGAAGGCCGGGACGTTCCGGTACCGCTCGACCCCCAGCAGCTCGTGCAGCACGAACCGGTGGTCCCGCAGGGGCGCGCGGTAAGCGGTCACGGCGGGCCTCCGGTTTCCGGACCGACGGAGCGCGCCGCCGCCGTCCACCCCCACCCTGTCCCTCCCCCTTCCAGGGAGAGGGGACCCGAGTGGCCCGGCCGCACTCCAAGGGTTCCCTCCCCCGCTTGCGGGGGAGGGTCAGGGTGGGGGGCTTCGCATACGTCGTGCCGGGACATGACGCTAGTTCCGCAGGGGCTTGCCCGTGTCCAGCATATGCTCGATCCGGTCCAGCGTCTCCGTCCGGCGGATCAGCCCCATGAACGCCGCGCGTTCCAGGGCGAGCAGACGATCCTCGTCGAGACTCCGCGTCGCGTCGGTCTCGCCGCCCGTGACCACGCCGGCCAGGGCCCCCGCGACCGCGCGGTCGTGCTCCGTCGCCCTGCCCCGCCGCGCCATGTCGTCCATGACGAAACCCAGGGTCGCCCGCCCGCTCGGGCCGGGAAGACGGATCTCGGGCGGCGAGGGCGGCTCGTAGCCGTCGGCCAGGGACAGCGCCCTGGCCTTGGCGTCCGCCAGCACCCGGCGCCGGTTCATGGTGATGCCGTCGTCCGGTCCGAGGTAGTGCAGATCCCGCGCTTCCCGGGCCGACCCGGAGACCCTGGCCAGACCGATGGTCTCGAAGGCGCCGAGAACCGGCGGCATGGGTCCGCCGGGGCGGCCCTTCCGGGCGAACGCGCGGGCGAGCAGCTCCTTGGTCCCGCCCCAGCCGGGGATCAGCCCCACGCCGGTCTCGACCAGGCCCATGTAGGTCTCGGCGTGCGCCTGCACGGCGTCGCAGTGCATCAGGAGCTCGCACCCGCCGCCGAGCGCCCTCCCCGCCGGCGCGCCCACGACGGGAAAGGGCGCGTACTTGAGCGCCAGGAACGCCTGCTGCCCTTCCGACAGCTTTTGCTCGATCAGCGGCCACATGGCGGCGTTGGCGGCGAAGAGGGCGATCCCGACGTTGGCGCCGGCCGAGAAATCGTCTCCGTCGTGACCGACGATCAGCGCCCTGTATCCGCGCTCGTGCACGGCGGCGGCCTCCCGCACCATGGCCAGCGTGCCGTCGTCGATGGCGTTCATCCTGGTGTGGAGCTCCAGGCAGGCGACGCGGTCGCCCACGTCCCAGAGGCTCGCCGACCCGTTGCCGGCGACGGGCTCCCGGCCGCGCTTCCGGTCCGCGAGACGCCACGCGTCGGGCGGCGCCTCGAGCGCGCCGTACGCGCCCGCCGGCGAAAGCTGCCGGACCCCGTGCCCCGCCTCCCGGTACAGCGGACGCCCCGCCGCCGCCTCCAGCAACGGGGGGACCGGCAACCCGTCCGCCTTCAGCCGGTCCGCGAACCAGCCGACGCCGAGCGTGTCGATCATCTCCAGGGGGCCGGACTTCCACCCGTACCCGGCCGTCATCGCCCGGTCGATGTCGGAAATCTCCTCAGCCGCGCCGGGCACGAGGGACGCGGCGTAGGCGAGGGTCCTGGAGAGCACGCGCCAGGCGTACCGGCCGCCCGTGTCCGGATGCTCCACCAGCGCCCGCAGCCCGCCCTTGCCGGCGGCCTCGACGCTGTCCAGGCGCGGCTTCGACACGGCGCGGTACGCGCCCGTCCGCAGGTCCCGGGCCTGGAGCTCGCGGGCCCCGCCGTCGCGCAGCATGCGGTAGAAGCCGCCCTTTCCCTTGCGGCCGACGTAGCCGTCCGCGGCCATGTCCGCGAGCAGGATGGCCAGCGGCCCCCCGCGGTCGAATTCGCGGCAAAAGGCGTCGTCCGGGGGCAGCATCGCCAGCATCGTCTCGTGGACCTGGGACGCGAGGTCGATGCCCGTCAGGTCGACGAGCCCGAAGATCCCCGTCTTCGGGATGCCCATCGGCGGACCGACGACGGTGTCCGCCTCCTCGACGGTCAGCCCCAGCGCGAGCGCCTCGCTCATGGCGACGCAGGACCAGTAGATGCCGATCCGGTTGCCGATGAACCCCGGCGTGTCCTTGGCGCGCACGACCTCCTTGCCGAGGCGCGAATCGCAGAACGCGCGGATCGAATCGCGCGCCGCGGGCCGCATGGCGGGCGCGGGCACGAACTCCAGCAGACGCATGTACCGGGGCGGGTTGAAGAAGTGCGTGATGGCGAAGTCGGCGGCGAAGGACCCGGGCATCCCCTCGACCAGGCGGGAGAGCGGGAGGGTCGACGTGTTCGACGTCACGACCGACCCCGCCTTGCGGGCGGAGTCCACGGCCCGGTAGACGTCCCGTTTGACGCCGAGGTCCTCGACCACGGCCTCGCAGATCCAGTCCGCGTCGTCCAGCAGCCCGAGGTCGTCCTCGAGGTTCCCCGTCGCGATCAGCGCGGCCGAGCTCCGGTGCATGAACGGCGCCGGCGACGCCTTCAGCATCGCCGCGACGGCGCCGTCGGCCAGCGCGTTCCGGTCGTCGGCCCCGTCCGCGGCGATGTCCAGCAGCGCCACCGGCACGCCCGCGTTGGCGACGTGCGCGGCGATGGCGCTCCCCATCCGCCCGGCGCCGATCACCGCCGCCCTGGCGATGCCGGGCATTCAGCAGGCCTCGAGGACCGTGGCGATGCCCTGCCCGCCGCCGATGCACATGGTCGCCAGCGCGAACTCCTTGCCCTCGCGGTTCATGATCGACGCCGCCTTGCCCGTGATGCGCGCGCCGCTCGCCCCGAGGGGATGGCCGATGGCGATGGCGCCGCCGTCGAGATTGAGCTTCTCCCGGTCGAACCCCGCTTCCCCGGCGACGGCCAGCGACTGGGCGGCGAACGCCTCGTTGAGCTCGATCACGTCGATGTCGCCGATCGTCAGTCCCGCGCGCTCGAGGGCCTTTCGGCTCGCCTCGACGGGCCCGATGCCCATGATCTCCGGCGCGCACCCGGACACCCCGATGCCCCGGATGCGCGCCATCTTCGCCAGTCCGCGGCGGTTCGCGTAGTCCTCGCTGCACACCAGCACCGCGGACGCGCCGTCGGTGAGCGGCGAGGACGTGCCCGCCGTCACGGTCCCTTCGGCGTCGAACGCGGGCTCCAGGGTGTCGAGCACCTCGCGGGTCGTGTCCGGGCGGATGCAGCCGTCCTCCTCCACCCGGAGGTTCCCCGACACGATGGGGACGATCTCGTCGGCGAGGCGGCCGTCCTCGCGCGCCGCGTGGGCCTTGGCGTGGCTCTCCACCGCGAACTCCTGCTGCTCGCCGCGTCCGATACCGAATTTTCTGGCGAGGTTCTCCGCGGTGACGCCCATCGCCGTGAACGCTTCCGGGTAGTTCTCCGCGAGGCCCGGATGGGGCAGGAAGTTGTAGCCCCCCATGGGCACGCGGGTCATCGACTCGAGGCCCGCGCAGACGAACGCCTCTCCCGCGTTCATCCTGACCGCCCCCGCGGCCATGTGGATGGACTGCATGGAGGACCCGCAGAAGCGGTTGACGGTGGTGCCGGCCGTCGCGACCGGCAGGTCGGACAGGAACCCGACGAGGCGCGCCACGTTGTCGCCCTGCTCCCCTTCGGGGAACGCGCAGCCCACGATGACGTCCTCGAGGTCCTCCGGGTCGACGCCCGTGTCCTCCACGAGGCCGCGGACGACCTGCCCGGCGATCTCGTCGGGCCGGACCTCCGCCAGGGCGCCCTTCCGCGCGAACGTGAAGGGCGAGCGCGCGTAGCCCGAAATCACGACGTTGGTCATGGGTCATCGTCCTCCCGCTGCAGCGGCGCGTCCCGCGCGGAACGCCCAGGTTCCGACCGTCGACACGTACCACGTACGCGCGCGGCCGGCGACTCCCGTGGGGCCGGCCCGCCGTTCCCGCCGAACCCGTCCAGGGCCGGGGATGGGCCCGCCCTGCTCCGTCGTCCGCGAAAACGGTCCGTTCGGACAACCGATTGACGATACGGGAGAAAGTCGACTCAATTCGCACACTTCGCACGATATCGGGGGGGTGCCGTTTCGTGCCGGAATGGAGGAACTGCGGGTCGCTCAAACGGTCGTGCCGGCGAAATACGCCACAGTCAGCGGCGTACGGCGCGGCTCTTGTTCGCACGAGCCAGCTCAAGGAACCGGGCCTTGATCTGCGCGAACAGTCCCGGTGGGATGAGGCCGTAGCTGACGGTGTCCGGCTGACCGGGCAGCGGGGACAGCCCGGCATTGGGCCATTCATCGACGTTGTGCTCCGACACGATCACCCAACCCGGCGTTTCGTCGAGGCCCAAGGCCTGTCCGACGCGCGCCGGGATTTCGATGCCCACCGTATCGCCTGTGGGTGGCGTATGGGTGATTGGCAGCAGCACGACATGGCGCGGACGAACCGCCGGATCGGTCGCGGCGATCAGACAGGCCGGACGGGTCTTGCCCTGGCCGCGACCGACGGCGGCCTCATGCGTCCAGAGGTAGTCGTAGCGGACGACCAGGCCCGGCTTCGGATCGGGAAGCGCCACTGTTTGGCCGTCACGCCAGCAGGTCGTCGAGCGGCTTGTGCTCCACATCCATCTCGGCGCGCTCCACAGCGTCGATCACCACATCGGCGGCGGCGTCCGTGCGATGGCTGCGCTGTGCCGAAGCCCGTAGCCAGTCGTATTGCTCCGCGGACATGAGCACGAACTCGCGGCGCCCATGCCGGGTTATCTCCACCGGCTCGCGCCGGGCTTCGTGCTGGATCCGGCCGAACTTGCGCTGAAACTCAAGAGCGCTCACTGTGGGCATGGTAGACTCTTCAGGCAGCGGGTATCTGCCTCAATATACGTATAATCCGTATAAATGGAAAGGGGCGGGTGAGAGGATATTCCGCGCGAGCGGTGCGCCAGCAGGCGCGGGAACTGGGACGGCCCGTTCCGCAGCCGAAGAGCGAGCGCCCTCATATGGAACTTCCGACAACGTGTTGATTCACATGCAGAGTTTTGCACGGCCCCGGTGGTCCCGAATGTCTTTGCCGGAGCGGCGGACAGCGCCGCCGGGTTCCCTCTCCCGTCTTCGGGAGAGGGACAGGGTGAGGGCGACGAATGCCGCGGCAACGCCGTCAACCCCCACCCCGGCCCTCCCCCTGCCAGGATTCCTCTGCGAAACGCGGTTGGGGCGGCGCATCGTTCTCCAACACCCTCACCCTGTCCCTCTCCCGCACGCGGGAGAGGGGACCCTCGGGGCGCGGCCGGGCCTCTCGGGTCCCCTCGATGGCCACGCCTGACATCACGTTCGCGGCGGCGGGCGGCGCGGGGGTCGTCAGCTTCCTGTCGCCTTGCGTGCTGCCGCTGGTGCCGGCCTACCTGTGCTTCGTCGCGGGCACCTCCCTCGACCGGGTCATCGAGGACGGCGCGGTCGAACGATCCATGGCCCGCCGCGTGGCGCTGTCGGCGTTCGCCTTCGTGCTCGGGTTCTCGACCGTGTTCGTGCTGATGGGGGCGTCGGCCTCGGCGATCAACCGGCTGATCGTCGACCACATCGACGTCCTCGCCAAGATCGGCGGCGCGGTCATCGTGCTCTTCGGCCTGCACGTCATGGGCCTGTTCCGTATTCCCCTGCTCCATCGGGAGGTCCGGTTCAGTCCGACCGCGAGTCCCGCGGGACCGGCCGGCGCCTACGTCGTCGGCCTCGCGTTCGCCTTCGGCTGGACGCCCTGCATCGGCCCCATCCTGGCGACAGTCCTGACCGTCGCCGCCAGCCGCGATTCCCTCGGCTACGGCGTGTCCCTGCTCGCCGTCTACGCGCTCGGACTCGGGATTCCGTTCATGATCGCCGCGCTCTGCCTCAATCCCTTCATGGCCTTCCTGCGGAGGGCCCGGCGGCACGTCCGCACGGTGGAGGTCGCCACCGGCGCGCTGCTGGCGCTGACGGGCGTCCTCATCGCCACGGACGCGCTGTCGAGCTTCGGCTTCTACCTCCTGGAGGCCTTTCCCGCCCTCGGCGGGATCGGCTGAGCCGGCCCCGGAACGACGCGCCGGCCGCTCACCCGCCCAGGAACAGCCGGCCGACCTCGGGGTTTTCCAGGAGCTCGTCGCCGGGGCCGGCGATGGCGACCTGTCCCGACACCAGGACGTATCCGATGTCGGCGAACTCCAGGCCCTTCCTGGCGTTCTGCTCCACCATGACGACGGTCTTGCCCTCGGCGTCCCGCAGGTCCCCGAGGATCTCGAACACCATGTCGATGAAGCGCGGCTCCAGCCCGATCGAAGGCTCGTCGACCAGCAGCACGTCGGGCCGCATCACCAGGGCGCGGGAGATTTCCAGCAGGCGGCGCTCGCCGCCGGACAGGACCCGCGCCGGCTGCCCGCGGCGCGCGGCGAGGCGCGGGTACTTCTCGAACACCCGTTCGGCGGTCTCCTTCGCCTGCGCCGGCTTGTCGAAGAGGAAACCGCCCATCCACAGGTTCTCCTCGACCGTCATGTCGGGAAAGATGGACTTGTCCTGCAGGATGTAGGCGACCCCGGCGTGGCGCAGCTTGTCCTTCGAGCTCATCGCCGTGATGTCCCGCCCGCCGACCGAGACGGTGCCGGAGAAGATGCCGGCGAAGCCGAAGATGGCGTGCAGGACCGTCGACTTCCCGGCCCCGTTCGGCCCGATGAGGCACAGGGACTGGCGCTTCGCCACCTGGAGGTTGAAGTCGTGCAGGATCTCCATCTTCCCATAGCCCGCGTTCAGGCCGTCGATGCGCACGTACGGCGCGCCGCCGCAGAGCTCGGCGATCCGCTCCCGGCCCGGCCCCTCGCGGGCGAGCTTCCGCGCCTCGCGGGCGACGTCGTCGACGGACATGACCGGCGCGCCGGACGGAGTCCCGATGCGGCCGTGGCCCACCGCGCGGCGTCCGGCCGCGGCCACCCTAACCGTCCTCCGTCCGGATGTGGCCGCCGAGATAGGCGTCGACGACCCGGGGGTCGTTCTGGATCTCCTCCGGCGGTCCCTGGGCGAGCAGCCGGCCGTTGGCCAGGCAATAGATGTGCCCGGCCAGCCCCATGATCACGGGCATGTTGTGCTCGATGACGAAGAGGGTCACGCCGAACTCCCGGTTGGCCCGCAGGAGCCGGTCGATCAGGCCGTTGATCAGGGTGGGGTTGATCCCCGCGGTCGGCTCGTCCAGCAACAGGACCCTGGGCTCGTTCATCAGCGCCATGGCGAATTCGAGCAGCTTCTGCTGGCCGAACGACAGGCCGCCCGAGATCAGCCGGCGTTTCGAGTAGAGGCCAACGAACTCCAGCAGGGCCTCGGCGCGGTCGGCGGCCTCGGGCGGGCAGGTGGCGAACATGTCGCGGAAGCCCTCGCCGCGGTGCGACGACGAGATGAGCATGTTGTCGACGCAGTTCATGTTGGCGTAGATGCGGGTCTGCTGGAACGTGCGCAGCAGGCCCAGGCGCGCGATCTGCTGGACCCGGAGCCTCGAGATCTCCCGCCCCTCGAAGCGGATGGAGCCGGAGTCGATGGGATGGAACCCGACGATCGAATTGAACAGCGTGGTCTTGCCCGACCCGTTGGGGCCGATCAGGCCGGTGATGCGTCCCTCGGGAACGTCGAGGGAGATGTCCCGGTTGGCGACCACGCCGCCGAAGGCCTTGGAGACGCCGGAAACCTCGATGAGCGCGGTCATGGGATCTCGGGACGGATCGTCCGGGCGCCGGCTCAGGCCGCCTCGCGCCGGGCGCCGCCCCCGGCCCCGCCATCCGGGGCGTCCTCGACGACGATGCCGAACCTCTCGGGCCACTTCTCCCGGGCCCAGCCGAGAATCCCCTGCTGGAAGAAGACGATGTTGACGATGATGAGGGCGCCGAGCGCCACCCACTGCCAGCCCAGCATGTAGGTCCACGTCGTCTCCTTGATCAGGTGGAACACCACGGCGCCCAGGACGGGGCCCCAGAGCGTGCCCTTGCCGCCCAGCAGCGCCATGACGACCATGAAGATGCCGAACGTCACGGTGGGAAAGGCGACCTCGAGGGGCTCGATGAACCCGATCATGTTGCCGAACAGGGCGCCCGAGAGGCCGAGGAAGAACGCCGCGACCGCCCACGCCGCCGTCTTGTAGCGCAGGGTGTGGACGCCCATGCCCTCGGCCTTCTCCTCGTCGTCGCGGATGGCGTTGATGGCCAGCGCGAACCGCCCGCGGTAGAGCCACTTGAGGAACGCGAACGTGAGGACCGCGAACAGCAGGCAGAGGAAGTAGAAGAACAGCGCCCGCTCGTCGGGCTCGCCCGGATAGATCGGCACCGTGATGCCGCCCCCGCCGCCGAGATAGTCCCAGGTGCCCACGAGCTCGCCGGCGGCGATGGCGACGCCGAGCGTGCCAATGGCGAAGTAGGGTCCGCGCAGGCCGAACACCGTCCAGCCGAACAGGACGGCGAACAAGGTCGCCCCCAGGGCCGCCGCGACGAGGCCCAGGGTCAGGCCGGTGAAGTACTGGTCTTCGGTGAGCTCGATCCTGACGGCGCCGAAATGGGCCGTGTACTCCCCGACGTCGTAGTAGAGGCCGATCTGGACGACGGCGCAGATGTACATGCCGGCGCCGAAGAAGAGGATGTTGCCCAGGGAGTTGTAGCCCATCTGCCCGCCCATGATGTCCCAGGTCAGGGCGAACAGGATCATGATCCAGAGCACGGCGAGCTGGAACGTGTAGTCGGGAAAGAGGAACGGTCCGGCGACGCCGAACAGGAGGATGGCGCCGTACCCGACCGCCGCGCGGCCCATGGCCGTCATATCACCGGCTGCCGGTGCCGGCGCTGCTGCAACTGCCGGACGACCAGCACCAGGACGAGCATCCCGACCACCAGGGCCTGCTGGTACTCGGCGCCGAAGACGAAGCCGCCGAACTGCTCGACGGCGCCGAGGCCGAGCCCGGCCGCGATGACGCCGGGCAGGTTCCCGAGCCCGGCCGCGGTGACGATCACGAAGGCGCGGATGGAGTGCGCCAGGCCGAAGTAGGGCTGGATCACCCATATCATCGAGATGAGCACGCCGGCGGCGCCGCAGATCGCCGCGTTGAGGGCGAAGGCGAAGGCGTGGACGCGGTCGGTGTCGATGCCCATCACCCGCGCCGCCCTGCGGTCCTGCGCCGTGGCCCGGATGGCCTGGCCCATGCGGCTGTACTTCATGAACGCGACCACCATCCCCGCCAGGACCGCGGTCAGGACGAACGAGACCAGCTTGATGTCGGCGACCGTCACCAGGCCGCCGAAGAGGAACCGCGTGTCGAACCCGGATTCCGCGACCCGGACCTCCGGGCCGAACAGCAGGTTGAGGAGCTGCTGCAGGACGATGGCCAGGCCGAACGTCGCCAGCAGCGACGTGAACATGTCCCGGTCGACGACGCGGCTGACGATGACGCGGTAGATCCACCAGCCGAACCCGAACATGAGGACGACCGCCAGCGGCAGGGCGAAGATCGGATGGACGGCCGGCTTGACGAACTGGACGAAGGCGATCTCCGGGACCGGCAGCCACAGGAACCCTTCCGGAATCCCGATCCACACGGGAAGGTCGATGGACAGCACCCAGGCGATGTAGCCGCCCATGATGACGAAGTCGCCCTGGGCCAGGTTCTTGACGTTCATCACGCCCCAGACGAGGGCGAGGCCGTAGGCGGCCAGCGCGAAGATGGCGCCGATGAACAGCCCGTCGAGCAGCAACTGGACGTTGAGGACGGGCGCCTGCGCGAGCAGCGACAGGTTCGACATGACCGCCTGTCCGAAAGCGTCCCGGGTGCGGCGCGGCCGTCCCTACCGGCCGGCGGGGGCGGACGCCGCCGCGCGGAGTCCGGAGGCGCGGCTCAGCTTCCCGGCACCTTGCGCGGATGTTCGACCGGATGCGACGCCCACCTGGACGGCGCCACCACGTTCAGCTTCCCGTCCTGGATCTGGCGCAGCACCATCGGCTTGGCGATGTTGTTGCCGGCTTCCGAGAACTTGATGTTGCCGTAGAAGGTCGACATCTCGGTGTCGGCCAGGGCCTGCCGGAGCGCCTCCGTGTCGAAGCTCTGGGCCCGCTCGAAGGCGTCCTTCCACACCATCACCGCCGCCGAGGCCTGGGCGGCCTGGTAGGGCACGTTCCTGTAGCCCTCGAACGTGGCCTTGAAGAGCTTGTCGTAGTCGGCCGCCGACCCGAACAGGTCGTCGCTGTAGCTCAGCGTCTCGGCCCACTGCGTCGGACACAGGAAACCGTCGGTCGCCGCGCCGAAGTTCTCGATCACCTTCGCCGACTCGCAGTGGGTCATGGCGATCATCGGCACGTCGATGCGCATCTCCTTGATCTGCCGGGCGGCCGTCGCGGCGCCCTTGGAATGCCCGGACACCACCAGGATGTCGGGCTTGACCGCCTTGACCTTGGTCAGCGTCGCCGTCATGTCGCTCAGGTCGCGGGGCAGCTTGTCGTCGATGACGATCTGCATGCCGTACTTCCTGGCGTCGTCGACCACGCCGGCCCGGACGTCGAGGGAGAACGGGTCGTTCTCGAACGCCATGGCGAGCTTCACGTCCGACGGCTTGCGGCCGTTCTTCCCGGCGATCTCGGCGGCGAGATCGATGGAACTGGCGAGATACTGCTCGGACGTGGACAGCACGGCGAACAGGTACCTGTAGCCCTGCGTGAACAGCGAGCGGGACGCGCCCTCGGCCTCCACCATGGGAATCTTGTATTTCTCGGTCACGGGCGCGACCGCCTTGGTCAGGCCCGACGAGTACGGGCCCAGCATGAACTTCACGCCGTCCTGCTTGATCAGGCGTTCGGCGAGCTGCGCGCCGCGCGCCGGGGTCGACTCGTCGTCGTAGTACTTGACTTCGAGCATGTACGACTTGCCGCCGACGGTCACGCCGCCCGCCTTGTTGATCATGTCGACGGCGAGGTTGTAGCCGTTCGAGGCGTGGATGCCGTTCGTCGAATACTTGCCGGTGAAGGAGATGGCCGAGCCGAGGACGATCCTGTCTCCCTCGACCTTGGCGTCGGCCGGACCGGACGCGGCGAAACCCGACGCGAGCGCGCCCGCCGCCGCGGCCACGTACACGTGTGGTGAACGCTTCATCTCGAGTTCCTCCCAGACGGCCCGGGGTGCGTTTCCCCATCCGCGCCCCGGTCCGGCCTCGGCGGAACTCGCGGCGCGGGCATCGGGGATCATCCTATTTTTCTCCGATCGCCAGGGAAAGGGCAATCTGTGCGCCGGGAGCCGGCGGCCCGCTCAACTCTGCCTGTCGGCTCGTGGCGGCGGGTCGTTCGAAACCGTGCCCCCTGGGGGACACCCTCACCCTGTCCCTCTCCCGCACGCGGGAGAGGGGACCCTCGGGGCGCGGCCGGGCGGACGGGAGGCGACCGCCGGCATGGTCCTCGAACGGCCGGTCAGTAGAGCCTGGTGCGGTAGGCCTCCTCCACCGCGGCCTCCGCCGCCTCGGGGGACTGCACGCCGGTCTGGTCGGCCAGGATGCGCCCGAGGCTCGGGAAGGACGTGCGGTCGATGCGCCGTTCCGGGTCCCAGAGCTTCGAGCGCATCAGCGCCTTGGCGCAGTGCATGAACGCCTCCTCCACCTTGACGACGAGGCCCGTCCTGGGCGGCTTGCCGTTGACGGCGAGGGCGTCCAGCAGGGAGCCGTCCGCGGTGATCGCGGCCTTGCCGTTGACCCGCAGCGTCTCGTTCATGCCGGGCACGAGGAAGATGAGGCTGACGTTGGGGTTCTCGAGGATGTTCGACATGGAGTCGACCCGGTTGTTGCCGAGCCGGTCGGGGATCAGCAGGGTCTCGTCGTCGAGCACCCGGACGAACCCCGGCGCGTCGCCCTTCGGCGAGCAGTCGGCCGAGCCGTCGGCGGCGGCCGTCCCCAGCACGCAGAACGGCGAGAGGCCGATGAAGGCGCGGCAGTGTCCGTCCAGCCTGGACAGCACCTTGTTGGCGGCGCGCACGTTGGGCTCCCCGTACAGGGCCCGCAGCCCGGCGGCGTCGGCGATCCGTTCGTTCATCGCTTCGTCTCCTTCCCCGCCAGTATCGCCGATGGCGGCGCGCCGGGACAGGGGGGGCGCCGCGCGCGGATGCGGCTACGGACGCAGAGTGAGCGTGCCGTTCGCCACCTCGAAACTCGACAAGCGCGAGAGATAGCTCATGCCGAGCAGGGAGCGGCCCATCTCCGCGGCGTTCACCGAGGCCCGGACGTCGGCGACGGACACGTGTCCGACGGCGACGCGGTGCAGGCGGACGGGCGCGCCCCGCACGACGCCGTTCGCGGTGCGATAGGCACGGTCGTAGGTCAGGCGGTCGAGGTCGAAGCCCAGCCGCTCGGCGTCGCGCGGAGTCAGCGTGACGTCGCTCGCGCCCGTATCGACGAGAAACCGGATCCGAACGCCGTCGACGTCGGCGTCGACGACGAAATGCCCATGCCGCCCCGCGCGAAAGACGACTCCGCCGTCCGTCGCGAAGCCGCGGGACGGCACGACTTCCGCCGCCAGACGGCCGGCGATCTCCTTCGCCTCGTGACGGTAGCCGTAGCCGAGCACGAGCGCCGCGCCGACCGCCAGCCAGACGGCGAGATACTTGAGAGCGTGTCCGGGCCGGAGACGCCGGTGGAGAACCGCGCTCGCCACCAGGACGGCGAGCAGGACGAGGTTGTGGACCAGCGAGGGCACCTCGGTCCCCACTGGAATTCCCCCGGCGCCGCGCACCGCCAGCCATACGACGAGCGCCGCCAGACCGACGGCGAGCGCGATCAGGACGAACCGGAGAAGGCGGTCCCCGGTCATGCCGTTTCACGGAGAAGCATCGGGCGCGTCAGTGGGCGAGACGGAACAGCAGCCGGTAGAAGCCGAAGTCCGACTCGGGCCCCGCCCCCCGGGCCCGCAACTCGGCCTCGTCCAGGAGCGACGACCGCGCCGCCCGCAGCTCCTCGAACCGCGTGCCCTCCCAGACGAGCAGCCAGTCGACCGCGCCGGCCGCCGCGGGCACGAACCCCCGGGACCCCGCCGCCAGCGCGCCGGCGTCCGTCTCCCACAGGTGCGCCGCCACCACGCCGCGCCGGGCCGCGAGGCCGGGCAGCGCCACGCCGGCGATCCAGGCGCGCAGCTCCTTCCGGCGGCCCTCCTCCGGGCTCAGCGCCAGGAAGCCCGCGACCCCGCCCTCGCCCTCGCCGGCGCTCGCCGTGACGGCGCAGACGGTGCGCCGCGTGCCGCGGAACTTGGGCACGTTCTCCCGCTCCGCCCGGTCCGGGTTGCTGCCCGCCTCGAAATAGCCCCGCGAGGCGAGCACCGACACGTCGTCCGTGCCGTAGACCGCCGCGTAGCGGGGCGCCCCCAGGATCGCCTCGTAGCGCTTGCCCCACCGGAAGCCGTCGACGACCACGCGGCTCTTCACGTGCTCGCGGGTGTACCATTCGTCAATCGCGTCGTCCTCGCCGGGCGGGAAGTCCGTGAAGACGACGAGCATGCCCTTCGGCGCCGCGGCCACGGGTCTGCCCCTCCCCCGCCGCCTAAGGGGCGCGCCTGATCACGAACTCGAAGACCCCGGCGTCGTCGCGCCAGTCCGCGAGCTCGTTCGCCGAGGCGTCGCAGAAGGCGCGGAAATCGGCGACCGAGCCGGGATCCGTCGCCAGAACGCGCAGCAGCCCCCCCGGGGGCACGTCCCGCAGCGCCTTGCGGGCCCTGAGCACGGGCAGCGGGCATTTCAGGCCCGTGGCGTCGAGAACGGCCGCGCCGGACCCGGAACGTTCGCTCATTCGGGAGGCTCCCGTCTACCCGCCTGACACGCACCCTTATACGCCACCGGCCCGGCGCGGACCATGACCGCGGCCGGAAATGTGGTCTAGACTCGGCGGGCGGCGGAGCGCCCGCCGTCATCCTGCGGGGGAGGAGACGATGAAAGCGAAATCCAACGGCATCGAGATCGAGTACACGGTCGAAGGACCCGAAGACGCGCCCGCCGTGGTCATGAGCCATTCCCTGGCCTCGAGCCACCGCATGTGGGACCCCCAGATGCCGGCCCTTTCGGACTACCGGGTCTACCGGTTCGACACGCGCGGCCATGGCGGCAGCGACGCGCCGGACGGCCCTTACGACATCGACATGCTGGCGGACGACGCGCGCGGCCTGCTCGACGCCCTGGACCTCCGCAAGGTCCACTTCGTGGGCCTGTCCATGGGCGGCATGATCGGCCAGATGCTGGCGATCAAATACCCCAAGGTCCTGCTCTCCCTGACGCTCTGCGCCACCTCGAGCCGCATGCCCGAGGACGCCTGGCCGGCCTGGCGGGACCGTATCGACACGGCGCGGGCGGGAGGCATGGAGGCGCTCGTCGAAGCCACCATGGAGCGCTGGTTCACGCCGGGCTACATCGCCTCGAACGGGGACGCCGTCGCCCCGATTCGCGACCTCGTGCGGTCCACCCCCGTGCGGGGCTATACCGCTTGCATCGAGGCGATCATGAAACTCGACATAACCGGCCGCCTGAAATCGGTGGCCGCGCCGACCCTGATCGTCGCCGGCGCGGACGACGAGTCGACGCCGGTGGCGGCACACGAGGCCATTCACGCGGCCATCCCGGGCTCCGAGCTGACGGTCGTGCCGACGGCCCGGCACTTCGTCAACGTCGAGCAAAGCGGAGTCGTCAACGACGTCCTGAGCCGCTTCCTGGCCCGGCACGCGGGCGGACGGGCGCGGGCCGCGGAGTAGACCGGACGGCGCGGGGCGGCGGGCGTACGTCCCATTGCCGTCCGGTTTGGATTTCCGGTTTGTCCCCAGCCCTCCCTCTGCAGGATTCCTCCGCGAAACGCGGTTGGGCCGCGCATCGTTCTCCGACACCCTCACCCTGTCCCTCTCCCGCACGCGGGAGAGGGGACCCTCGGGGCGCGGCCGGGCCTCTCGGGTCCCCTCTCCCTGGAAGGGGGAGGGACAGGGTGGGGGTGGACGGCGTCTCGGCACCCCCTGCCCTGTTCCCGTGACGCGGCCGAACCACTTTCGACTTTCGCAGAGGAATCCTGACAGGGGGGAGGCCGGGAGGGAGGTCGGCGGAGTTCATGGCTCGGGCTCCAGGCGCCGTCCAGACGCCGGCATTGGATTATTGTGAGAATTATTATCAATTGCATTTACAAGCGGGATCCCTTGCGCTATAGGAGGACGGTGGCGAACGTCATTCGAGCCCCGGCGACGGGAGGCGCATCCGTGACGAACGAGACGCAAGGAGCGGATAAACCGGTGCGCGACTCCGTGTCCGGGGACCGCCGGCGGCCGCGTCGGACGGAGCCCGCGGACGCGTCCGGGCAGGGCGCCGGGGCGCGGGAATACTCCAGCCGGGACCTGCTGGGCGGCGGCCGCGAAGCCGTCATCCGGCACGGCCCGGACGCCTACCGGCTCCGGCTGACCGGCAACGGCAAGCTGCTGCTCACGAAATGAACCGCCGGAGGGATTCGAACCCGACACCGCCTCCGACCACGCATCGAACCGAGCCAGCCAACGGCCCGTGACCGCGGCGCCAGCCAGCCAGGTTCCCGACTCCGGAACGCCGACCAAGGGAGCCAGACCGCCATGTCACGGCACGACATCGACCTTCCCCATCCGCCGACCCCCGCCGACGGGTCCGAGGCCGCGCCGAGGGACGCCGGTCCGTTCGTCGTCTATGTCCGCCCGAGGGACATTCGCCTCACCCTCGGCGACCTCACGGAAGCCGAGAACCTCGTCATGTGGGCGATCAGGACCTGGGTTCGAGGTTTCATGCGGGACATACCCGTCGCCAAGAGCATCGTCGGCGGACTGCGCCGCGCGCACGCCGAGAAGATCTTCATGGAACTCGACGGCCTCATGTCGGTCTACGGACGCTACGCGCGGCACCGTCTCGACGTCCGCTGCCCCGCCTGCAACCCGCTGAGCCCCGACGAGTACGGCTTCCTGCTGCTCCTCGGTGCGGCCCAGGCCGGGCTGAGGGATCTGGTCCAGGCCATCGCGCGGGAGGGCCTGGAACCTCCGGCCCCGCCGTACGGCGCCCTCCAGGCCGACCGGCTGGCCGCAAACCTGCGCGCCGGCGGGGTCGAGCTGCCGCTACGGACTCCCAGGGGCGCCGGGAACCCCTCCGCGTCCCGGGCGAAACTCCTTCCGGGCAACCGCACCGTTCATTGAGGGTCCCGGCGTGACCGGACGCCCGGCGGCCGCGGACGCCGATACCGGTCCCCACGAAAGTCGAACGTCCACACACGCCGCGACCGAAAATCGTTCGCAACAGTATTGACAATCATTCTTATTTGCATCATAGAGGGGACGGCACAACGGCGGGACAGCTTCACGAGCCATGTACGTTTGCATCTGCAACCGCTATCGGGACAGCGACCTCCGCGACCTCGCGGCGGACGGCGCCCGCTCGGCGGAAGAAGCGTACTCCGTGCTCGGAAGCGGTCCGCGGTGCGGCCGCTGCCTGCAATTCGCCCAGGCCCTGATCGACGAAGCGGCGGCGGCCGGGGAAGCGGCGGCGGGCTGAAGGGCGGGGACGGGACATCCCGGCCATGTTCTGCTGGCCCCGACTCCGTCCCCGGGACCTCGTGACGGCCGCGCGCTACGTCTCGGGCGCGCTGGCGGCGGACCGGCCCCGCGCCCGGAGCCCGCGGACGGGGCCCACGGAACCGGCGAACGCGGAAACCGGGGACTCCGGATCCGGCGCGGCGGCGCGGAGCCGGCCGGTCACTCGCCGCTCTGGAACTGGACGAAGTTCTCCAGACCCATCGTATCCATGAGCCCGAGCTGGGTCTCCAGCCAGTCGACGTGCTCCTCCTCCCCCTCGAGGATGTCCTCGAGCAGTTCGCGGGTCACGTAGTCCGACCGCTGCTCGCAGCACGCGACCGCCTCGCGGACCAGCGGGATCGCCTCGTGCTCCAGCTTGAGGTCGCATTCCAGCACTTCCTTCACGGTCTCGCCGATCAGGAGCTTGTTGAGGTCCTGGAGATTGGGCAGGCCCTCGAGAAACAGGATCCGCTCGATCAGCCTGTCGGCGTGCTTCATCTCGTCCACCGACTCCTCGTACTCGTGCCTGGCCAGACGGGACACGCCCCAGTTCTTCAGCATGCGCGAATGCAGGAAATATTGATTGATGGCCGTCAACTCGTTCCTCAGGACGCGATTGAGGAACTCGACAACCTGCGCGTCACCTTGCACGGCACTCTCCTTCGCCGATCGTTTGGACGGAACCGATGTGCATCATGTCGCAAGAATTCCCGCTTGGCCAAGGCGACAATTCGCTTGACACGAGTATGCGATTGATTATCATTTCTATTTGAACGCGAGTACGCGTGCCCATCGTCCGGGAGCGCCGTCCGCGTGCACCCACGGCACCACGGTTCCGGGCAAGCCAGCCGACGCCAGCCAGCCCCGACGGCCGCTCCGCGGCCGACAACCGCAACGGAAAGGGGCTGACGAATGAAGTCGACAATATCGCTATCGCTCGGGGCGGCGGTCGCCGCGGCGGCGCTGTCCGGCGCCGCGTCGGCCGACGACACGGTCTACGCCGGCTTCCCCGTCACCGTGAAAGGGTACGACGGAAGCAAGACGACGTCGGTCTCCTACACCGGGCAGATCGCCCGTCACGTCCTCCACGATTCCCTGAAGAAACTCGCCGGTTCCGGGAACGGAGAGCCCGATCCCGACCTGAAGGCCAAAATGATGGCCTACTTCGACGGAAAGGACGCCGGACGCGAGATCGTCGCGCCCACGACCAAGGGTCCGTTCGCCATCTCCCAGTCGGCGGTCGACGACATCAGCAAGGGCAAGAACCTGTCCGGCAAGACCTTCAAGGCCGCCGTCACGGGCATGCCGAACGGCATGACCGGCCCGGAGCTGGTCGCGTTCTGGATCGACAAGGCCTCGTCCGCCGACAAGGGGTTCGACGCGGACAACGGCTACGACTACCCGCAACTGATCTCCAAGTACGTCATGGGCGCGGTGTTCTACAACCAGGCCGTCGACGGCTACCTGGACGAGTACCTCGGCCCGGACAAGAAGCCCAACGACAAGCCTTACAAGGAAGGGGCCGCCTACACCGGGAAGGAGCACGCCTGGGACGAGGCCTTCGGCTATTTCGGGGCTCCGGCCCACGTGCTGAAGCTCACGCCGAAGCAGGTCTACGGCATCGCCAAGCGCAAGCCCGAGGCCCTGGCCGCCGCCGACCGCGACAAGGACGGCAAGGTGGATCTGAAGACCGAGATGACGTTCGGTCCGGCCTACTACGCCGCGGGGTTCGACGCCTCCGTCTACGACAAGAGCAACGGCACCGACTACCTGGGCACCATCGCCAAGGCCTTCCTCGACGGCCGCAAGCTGCTCGCCGACGCCAATGGCGAGAAGCTGACGGAGGCCCAGCGCGCCGAGCTCAAGGGCCACGCGGCGGTCGTCGCGGAGAACTGGGAGAAGGTCCTGGCCGAGGCGACGTTCAAGTACGCGGGCTCGGTCTACAAGGACATGGTGAAGCTGCAAACCATCGTGGAGTCCGGCGGAGACCCGGGCAAGGCGTTCCGCGCGTACGCGAAGCACTGGGGGGAGCTCAAGGGCTTCGCCCTCGCGTTGCAGTCCGGCAAGAACAACCTCGGCGAGACGGCGACAAGGCTGAACCGGATGATCGGCGCCGGCCCGCTGCTGCTCAACGCCAGCCAGGTCGTCGACATCGACAGCAAGGGCAACTACGTCCGCGACCAGGGTCCGGACTGGGGCGAGTACATGCTCCACATGGCCAAGGTGCAGAAACTGACGATCGACCGGTTCGGCGTCCAGGCGCGCAACAACGACGTGACGGGCGAGATGGAAGCGCTGGCCGGCAGTCTCGGCGACAAGGCGTCCGCCGAAAACGACTAGACGCCGCGGGCGGGGGCCTGGGCGGCCGCCCCCGCGGCTTTTCCGGAGGCCGGTCATGGACACCCTGATCGTCGACTACGCCGACCGCCTCGCCGACCAGCTCCTCGACCCGCGGAAGCGGGTCTTCGTCGGCTATCTGGCGAGCGCCTTCGTCCTGGCGCTCGCCGTCCGGGCGTTCGCCGGCCGGTCGGCGCTCCTTCGGGCGCCGGACCGCATCTTCGACGCGGGGATCTGGTGGTCCCCGTCGGCCAAGGCCGACTACAGGATCGCCGCGCTCAACCAGGCGATCATGATGGGCGTGGCCCCGCGCCTGATCTCCACGCTGGCGGTAGCCACCCTCCTGTTCGAGGCCATGCACGTCTGGTTCGGCGGGCGTTCCCTCGTCTGGCCGGAGGCGCCCGGCTGGGCCGTCGCCGCCCTGTTCACCGGTGCGCTCTTCGTCCTCGACGACGCGACCAGGTACCTGCTCCACCGGTGCCTGCACGCATGGCCCCTCCTGTGGTGCTTCCACAAGATCCATCACACCGCGGAGACGATGACCCCGTTCACGGTGTACCGCACCCACCCGGTCGAGGCCGTGCTCTTCGCCGTGCGCGCCACCCTGGTGCAGGCGGCCGTGCTGGCCGCGTTCTTCTTCTTCCTGGGCGGCCGTGTGGAGTTGATGACGGTGTTCGGAGCCAACGCGATCCTGTTCGCGTTCAACGTCGCCGGATCGAATCTCCGCCACTCCCACGTGTGGATCTCCTACGGACGCGTCGTCGAGCACGTCCTGATCTCGCCGGCCCAGCACCAGATCCACCACTCCGTGGATCCGCGGCACCGCAACCGGAACTTCGGGACCGTGCTGGCGGTCTGGGACTGGATGGGGCGCAGCCTGTGCCTCGCCCGGCGTGGGCAGGAGATCCGCTACGGCGCGGCGGACGCCGCGCCCGAGCCTCACGGCCTGAAGACCGTCTACCTCGAACCCTTCCGTGAGGCCCTCGCCGGCCTGTCCGGACCACGATCCCGGAGATCCGCCAAGATGCCGTCCTCACCGAATTTCCGGCCGACCCGCCGGAGCGCCGCCGCAGTCCTCCTCGTCGCGTCGGCCGTCGTGTTCGCCGCCGCGCCCGGCGCCCGGTCGCAGGAACTCAACATCTATTCGCACCGCCAGCCGTTCCTGATCAATCCCTTCATAAAGGCATACGAGGAGCGGACCGGCGTGCAGGCGAACGTCGTCTTCGCCTCCAAGGGGCTCGCGCAGCGCCTCCAGGCGGAGGGGCCGCGGAGTCCCGCGGACGTCGTGCTGACGGTCGACATCGCCCGTCTGCACACCTACGCCGACAAGGACCTCCTGGCGTCCGTCGAGTCGGACGTCCTGACCCGGAACATTCCCGCCCACCTGCGCGATCCCGGCAACCGCTGGTTCGCGTTCTCCAAGCGGGCCCGGGTGATCGTCGTCTCGCAGAAGGCGGAGGACGGCGCCTCGATCCGAAACTACGAAGACCTGGCGCATCCCAGGTGGAAAGGCCGCGTCTGCGCGCGGCCGGGCAGCCACGTGTACAACAGGGCACTGGTCGCCTCCTTCATCGAGTCCGGAGGCGAGGACGCGGCGCAGGCCTGGGCGCAGGGCGTCATGGACAATCTGGCGCGGCGGCCGCAGGGCAACGACCGGGCGCAGGTGAAGGCGATCCACGAGGGCGTGTGCGACGCCGCCATCATCAACAACTACTACTACGGAAAGCTGAAGCGGTCCGACGCACCGGAACACCGGGAGTGGGCGTCGGCCGTGCGCCTGATATTCCCCAACCAGGACGACCGCGGAACGCACGTCAACATTTCGGGCGGCGGCGTCGCCAGGCATTCCAGGAACAAGGAACACGCCGTCCGGTTCCTGGAGTTCCTGACGTCCGAGACCGCCCAGAACCTGTACGGCCGCGTCAATTTCGAGTATCCGGTGAATCCGGCCGTCGAGCCGTCGGCCGAGCTGAAGTCCTGGGGAGCGTTCAAGGAAGACCGGACGCCCATCGCCCGGATCGCCGAACTGGCGCCGCGGGCGCAGCGCGTCATCGACCGCGTGGGATGGTGAGCCAAGACACTCTCGGCGCCGTGAAGGCCGGAACCCGGCTTACGCCCTGGACCCTCGCCGCGGCTGCCCTCGCGCTCGCCGTCTTCGCGCCGATTCTCGCGGTGTTCGCCGCCGCGACAGGGGACAGCGGCGGACTCTGGGACCATCTGTTCCGGACCGTGTTCCCGCGCTACGTGGCCAACACGCTGATGCTGATGGCCGGGGTCGGCTGCGTCAGCCTGCTGTTCGGAGTGACGGCCGCGTGGGTGGTCCACCGGTACGCGTTTCCGGGCAGAACCGTCCTCGAATGGATGCTGCTGCTGCCCGCCGCGGTCCCGACCTACCTTATCGCCTACACCTACACGGACTTCCTCGAGTATGCCGGCCCCCTGCAGCAGGGGCTGCGCGACCTGTTCGGATGGCGGAGCGCCCGCGACTACTGGTTCCCGGAAATCCGCTCGATGGGGGGCGCCTCGTTCGTGCTCGGGGCGGTCCTCTACCCGTACGTCTACATGATGGCCCGCACGGCGTTCCTGCTGACGCCGGCCGCGCTGTTCGAAGCCGGAATGCTCGCCAAACGGAACCTCTTCTTCGCCGTCGCGCTGCCGCTGGCGCGGCCGGCCATCGTCGCGGGGCTGGCCCTGGTGCTGATGGAGACGATCTCGGAGTTCGGCGCCGTCGAGTACTTCGCCATCGAGACCGTCACGCTGGGCATCTTCAACGTCTGGCTCGGCATGAACAACCTGCCCGCCGCCGCCCAGATCGCCTCCGTCTCCACGCTCTTCGTCGTCGCCCTCCTGTGCGTCGAGCTCCTGGCGCGCTCCCGCCGGCGGTTCGCCGACACCAGCCGGAAGACGACGCCCCTGGCCGCGGTCCGGGTGGGCGGGTTGAAGGCCCTCGCCTGCGCCGCCGCGTGCCTGACGCCCGTGGCGGTCGGTTTCGCGGTCCCCGCCGGGCTCCTGTCGGGCTTCGTCCTGCGCGGCCATTCGCTCGAGTTCGGCCCCGCCGTGGCGGCGGCCTCCCTCAACTCCATCGTCCTGGCCGGAGTCGTGGCGCTCTTCGTCATCGCGTCGGCGGCGTTCATGGGGCTCGTCGCCCACTACGAGGGCGGCGCACCCCTGAAGCGCCTCGCCGCCCTCGCCTCCATCGGCTACGCCTTTCCCGGCACCATCCTCGCCATCGGCGTGATCACGGCGGGCGGCGCGATCGACGACGGCATCGCCGCGTTCGTCGAGAACGCCCTGGGCCTGTCCTACCAGGGCTGGCTGACCGGGGGCGTCGGCCTCGTCGCCATCGCCTGCACCGTCCGGTTCCAGGCCGTGGGCTACGGCGCGATCACGACGGGGCTCCAGCGGCTGCCGCCCAACATGATGGAAGCCAGCCGCTCGCTCGGGCGCACGTTCGCGGAGAGCCTGCGCGGCGTCATCCTGCCGCTGCTCCGCCTCCCCCTGATCGCCGGCGGCCTGCTGGTGTTCGTCGACGTGATGAAGGAATTGCCCATGACCCTGCTGCTGCGGCCGTTCGACTACGAGACGCTGGCCACCTACGTGTACCAGTTCGCCAAGGACGAGCTGCTGGAGGAGGCGGCCCTGCCGGCCCTCTTCATCGTCCTCGTCGGCGTCCTGCCGGTCGTCGCCATGAACGCCATGCTGCGCCGGATCGCCCGCCAGGACCGCCGTTGACGCATCGTCGACTCCGCCCGGTCCGGCCGGCTACCGTGCCCGGCGGTTCGATGGCGGCCGTGTTCGGCCGTGATTTTCCGGGAGGCTCCCCATGAGCGACGAAGACCTCTGCTTCACCCCCGCCTCGCGGCTGCGCGAGGGGGTCGCGCGCAAGGAGGTCTCGCCCGTCGAGGTGACGCGCGCCGTGCTCGCGCGTATCGAGGCCCTGGAGCCCAGGCTGAACGCCTTCGCCACGCTGACCGCCGACACGGCCATGGCGGCGGCGAGGGACGCGGAAGCCGCGGTCTCGCGGGGCGATGCGCTCGGGGCCCTGCACGGCATTCCCGTGACGATCAAGGACATGGTGGTCACCGCCGGCGTCCCCACGGAATTCGGATCCCACACGCGCAAGGGGCACGTTCCCGACGAGGACAGCCCCCTCGTCGCGCGCCTGAAGGCGGCCGGGGCCGTGCCGCTGGGCAAGACCACGACGTCGGAGTACGGCTGGAAGGGCGTGAGCGAAAGCCCGCTCACCGGCATCACGTCGAATCCCTGGAAGCCCGGATACAACGCGGGCGCCTCCTCCGCCGGCGCGGGCGCGGGCGCCGCGGCGGGCTACGGCCCCCTGCACCAGGGGTCCGACGGCGCCGGCTCGATCCGCATGCCGGCGCATTTCTCCGGGGTGTTCGGCCTCAAGCCGACCTACGGACGCATCCCGTGCTGGCCGGTCGCCAACAACGACCAGGTCACGCACATGGGTCCCATGACCCGGACGGTTCTCGACGCGGCGATGATGCTGAAGGCGATGGCCGGCCCCCACAGCCGGGACCACACCAGCCTGGAGACGGAGCCCGCCGACTACCCGGCGCGGTGCGCCGACGGCATCGCCGGGCTCAAGGTCGCCTACAGCCCCGACCTCGGTCACGCCCGGGTCGACCCTGACGTCGCCGGCCCGGTCGCCGGCGCGGCGAGGGCCTTCGAGGAGCTGGGCGCGGAGGTCGAGGAGGCGACGCCCCCGTTCGGACCGGACGGATCCGAGCTGATCCGGTTCTTCTGGGCCGCGCACGTCCTGCGCTACGCCCACTTCCTGCCCGAGTGGGAGGAGAAGATGGACCCGGGCCTCGTCGCCTGCATCCGCGACGCGGAGAGGTACTCGGCGGAGGACTACGTGAACATGCGCCAGCGGAAGCTCGACTACGTCTGCTCGGTGCACCGCTGGTTCGACGACTGGGACCTCCTGCTCACGCCCGCCGTGTCCGTCGCCGCGTTCCCCGCCGACCGGCTCCAGCCGTCCCACTGGCCCCGGCACGACTGGGACTGGACTTCGTGGGCCGAGTTCTCGTACCCCTTCAACTTCAGCGGCAGCCCGGCGGCCAGCGTGCCCTGCGGGTTCACCGAAGACGGGCTCCCCGTGGGCCTGCAGGTGGTGGGCAAGCGCTTCGCGGACCTGACCGTCCTGCGGGCCTCCGCCGCCTTCGAGGCGGTCCGGCCCTGGGCGGACAAGCGGCCGCCGGTCGGATGAGTCGGGGGAGCGGCACACCCGGGAGCCCGGCCGCCGCCCTCACCTCCGTTTTCGTGCGCGGCGCCGGTGTCAGGCCGGCGGCGCCGCGCCGTAGCCCGAGCGCGCGTTCCTGCGCAACCCGTAGGGGCCGGGGCAGAAGAGCGTGACGGCCCCGGTGCCGGGCTCCAGGTCCACCCGGTGCTCGGCGTCGGCCGAACGGAAGCCGACGTACCCCGGGGCCCTCCAGAACCGGCCCGCCCTGGTGGTTTCCCAATACCCGCCCTTGAGAATGACGGTCACGTAGGGACAGGGATGGTTGTGCAGCCCCTCGCCGTGGTCGTCGTCCCGGATGTGATGGATCAGGACGTTGAAGGGAAACCACCGGGGACGGCGGCGGAACAGCAGGTAGTAGCGGTCCGTCCAGGGCTTCGCCAGGTGCCAGGCGGGGTGCGACGGGCCGCGGTCCATCAGGGTCCGTTTCCGCCCCAGCCTCTCGAGGATCCCGAACAGCGTGCTCACGGGCGGCGCGGGCACCGGAATTCGGACAATGGCTCCTCCCCCGAACGCATTGCGCGGACCACGATGAATGGTGCTCCGGGCCGGAATTGCCTGCCAACGGCGGCGTAGGTGGCGGAGACCGTCATGCCGTCGTTCCGTGAATGGCGCGCCACACGCGCTGCGGCGTGGCGGGACATTCCAAATGGCTGACGCCATGGCGCGACAACGCGGCGATCACGGCGTTCATGGCTGCGGGATGGGCGCCGACGGTGCCGGCTTCGCCGCAGCCCTTCACCCCGACGGGATTCGTCCGGCACGGGATTTCGTTGAACGTCACGTCGAAGCCGCAGAGGTCGTCCGCCCTGGGCAGGGCGTAGTCCATGAGCGACCCGCTCGTCACCTGCCCGCTCGTTCGATCGATGATGAGGTCCTCGTAGAGCGCCTGGCCGACGCCCTGGGCGACGCCGCCGTGGACCATGCCCTCGACGATCATGGGATTGACGACGACGCCGAAGTCATCGACGACGGTGTAGCGCGCCACCTCGACGAATCCCGTCTCCGGGTCGATCTCGACCTCGCAGACGTGACAACCGTTGGGCCATGAGGCGTCCTGGCGGACATACCGGCGGTGAGTGTCCAGGCTCTCCTCCAGGCCTTCCGGGCGCCGCGCCGGATCACGCGCCATTGCGGCGATCTCGAGCAAATCCAGGTGCCGGTCGGTGCCCGCGACGACGAACCGGCCCTGGACGAACTCCAGGTCGCTTTCGGCGACTTCCAGCGCCTGGGCGGCCATGTGCCGGCCCTTTTCAATGACCCGGTCCGCGACCCGGTACAGGGCGGAGCCTCCCATCTCGGTGGAACGCGACCCGCCGTGACCTCCACCGAAGACCACCCGATCCGTATCTCCCTGCACGAATTCGATGCGGTCGAACGCCAGACCGAGGCGATCGGATACGAGTTGGCGAAAGGTGGTTTCGAGACCCTGACCGTTGGAGAAGGTACCGACCAGAATGGTGACCGAGCCGTCCCTCTCGAAGCGTATATCGGCACCCTCCTCCCCCGGACCCGAGGAATTGTCGATGTAGCAGGCGACGCCGAGGCCGCGAAGACGGCTGCGGGACTCCGACGCCGCGCGCCGCGCGTCAAATCCGGCGGCGTCCGCCGCCGCCAGGGCCGCCTCCAGATTGCCGGCGAAGTCCCCGGAATCGAAGGTCCAGCCGAACGGCGTGGTGTAGGGCATGACGGCCGCCGGGACCATGTTGCGGCGGCGCAGTTCGGAGGGATCGAGGCCGAGTTCGCCCGCCGCCTTGTCCATCAGGCGCTCGATCACATAGACGGCCTCCGACCGCCCGACGCCGCGATAGGACCCGATGGGAACGGTGTGGGTGTAAACGCATTTGACGGAACTGAGCGCCGCGGGAACGGCGTAGACGCCGACGGCCGACGCCGCATTTTCGGTGGTCGGCAGCGACGGCATGCGCGAGCCCGCAAAGGCGCCGAAATTGGCGACGGTCTCTACGCGAAGCGCCACTGCCCGATGATCGGAGTCGAACGCGAGCGCCGCCGACGTCACCTGATCGCGCGCCTGGTCGTCGGCCAGGAAAGCCTCGCTGCGACTCTCCATCCAACGCACGGGCCGATCGAGACGCCGGGCCGCCCAAAGCACCAGCCCGTATTCGGGATAGGGGAAGTTCTTCATTCCAAAGCCGCCGCCCATATCGGCGGCGACAACGCGTATCCGCTCCACCGGTATCTTGAAGACCCGCTCCGCGAGCTGTTGCCGTAACAGGTGCACGTACTGGGCGGTGGCATGCAGGGTGAAACGATCGCTCACGGAGTCGTACAACCCGATGGCGCCCCGCGGCTCGAGGGATGCCGCCGTCAGACGGTTGTTCACCAGGTCGAGAGCGGTGACATGCGCGGCGGAGGCGAAGGCCCGGTCGACGGCCTGCCGATCGCCTCCTTCCCAGTCGATGCAAACGTTGTCCGGCGCGCTGTCCCAAACGTTCGGGGCATCCGCCTCCAGCGCGCGCGTGAGATCGACGTTCGCCGGCAAGGGTTCGTACGACACCGCGATCCGTTCGGCCGCGACCCTGGCTTGTTCCAGCGTTTCGGCCACCGCCAGCGCGACCACCTGCCCGACATGGCGCACGCGACCCTCCGCCATGAGCGGCCGGGGCGGCGGATCGCTCCAGGATCCATCCCGGTTTCGGGCTCGCAGGGAACAGGGAATGGCGCCGATCCCGTCCGCCTCGAGATGGCGTGCCGTCATCACGCCGAGCACGCCCGGCGCCCCCTCCGCATCGGCGGCGTCGATCGAGACGATCTCTGCGTGGGCGTGGGGAGAACGAACGAACTGCGCGTAGGCTTGTCCCTCGAACCGGAAGTCGTCGAGGAATCGGCCCCGACCGGTCAGGAAGCGGGCATCCTCGACGCGAGAAACCGCCTCGCCGATTCCGCGGACGGTCACGGCAAATGGACCTGGCGACGCGGCAGCGGGTTCATCCCTCGGCGACCGCGAGCCGATTCGACGGTATCGGCAGCGCCTTGCCGCGCGGCGGCTCGGCCATGGCTTACAATGGTTTTGTCGTCGTTCCCGCGGAAGCGGGAATCCATACGGACGCAGGGGTGGGCTCCTGGGCGAAAAAACATGGACTCCCGCCTTCGCGGAAATGACCGAACAAATGGCTCATTTGACACCGATGCCTACGCCTCGCGAATCGAGCCTTCCGGAACGACGGCCGAGAAGGAATGGTGCCCCCGGCCGGACTCGAACCAGCACGTCCTCGCGGACAACAGATTTTGAGTCTGTCGCGTCTGCCAATTTCGCCACAGGGGCACGGCGCGGATCATAGTCGAGGGCCGTCCCCGGTCAACAACGCGAGGGCCACGACGTCCCGCGGCGCGGCACGGCACCCACGCGCGCGAGTCCGTTGCCCCCCGTCCCACCGCCTGATATAGCGGCGCACGATCCGGCAACCGGACCGAACGGCCTGCCCGTGCTCCGACGCCTCTACGACTGGACCCTCTCGCTCGCAGCGCACCGTCACGCGACCCCGGCCCTGGCCCTCGTGTCGTTCGCCGAGAGCTCGTTCTTCCCCATCCCGCCCGACATCATGCTGATCCCGATGGTCCTGGCGGCCCGCGCCCGCGCCTACATCATCGCCGCGGTCTGCACGCTCTCCTCGGTCCTCGGCGGGGTCGCGGGCTACGCCATCGGGTTCTTCCTCTACGAATCGGTCGGCCGCCCCCTGCTTGCCTTCTATGGCTACACCGAGCGGTTCGCCGACTTCCAGCGTCAGTACAACGAATGGGGCCTGCTGATCGTCCTCGCCGCCGGACTGACACCTCTCCCCTACAAGGTCTTCACCATCGCCAGCGGGGTGACCGGACTGGGCCTCCTCCCCTTCGTCGCCGGCTCCCTGATCTCGCGGGGGCTCCGGTTCTACGCCGTCGCCTTCCTGCTCCGGCGGTACGGGCCGCCGGTCCGGGCCTTCGTGGAGGAGAACCTGAAGGTTGTCGCGACGGTCTTCGTCGTGACCCTGTTCGCGGGCTTCGTTATCCTGCGCCATGCGATCTGAGGTGCCATGCCGCTCGTGACGCCCCGATACCGCGCCGGCCGGGCGATGACGTTCATGACCGAGCTCCTGCGTCCGCGCGCCAGCACGCTGCTGGTCCTCACCGCCAGTGCCGCGGTTCTGGGCACCGCCCTGCTCTCGCAGCACCTCGGCGGGCTCGAGCCCTGCGTCCTCTGCACCTATCAGCGGATTCCCTACGCGGCGACGATCTCGCTGGCCATCGCGGGCTTCGTCATGGCGGGCAACCCAAGGGCCGTGGGAGGCCTGCACGGCCTCGCCGCGGCGGCCTTTCTGACCGGCGCGGGGATCGCCGCCTTCCATGTGGGCGTGGAGCAGCACTGGTGGGCCGGCACCGAGGCCTGTGCGGGCGCCGCCGCCGGCAGCGCGCGGTCCGTGGAAGAACTGCGCGCGCAGATCATGGCCGCGCCCGCGGCTCGCTGCGACGAGGTCGCCTGGTCGCTGTTCGGCGTTTCCATGGCCGGATACAATTTCCTCGTCTCCCTCGCGTTGGCCGGGTTCGCGGCCCTGGCCGCCCGCGCCAACCTCGGACGGAAGGCCGCGTGAACCGGCCCTTTCCCCCGCAGGACGGGGACGCCGCGGACTCGCCCGCCCGGCGCCGCCGTCCGAAACGGACGGGCGAGGACCGCCTGCCCGGAGACCTGCCGCCGGAGACCCTGGTCGCGCGCATGATCCGGGTCGATCACGCGGGCGAACTCGGCGCCGTCCGCATCTACGAAGGCCAGATGTCGGTCCTGGGCAAGAGCCCGGCGGGCGCGGCGCTCCGGCGCATGGCGGACCAGGAGCGCGAGCACCTCGAGGCCTTCGGCCGGCTGATCGTGGAGCGGCGGGTGCGGCCGACCGCGCTGACGCCGCTGTGGCACGTCGCCGGGTTCGCGCTCGGCGCGGGAACCGCGCTCCTGGGCGAGAAGGCCGCGCATGCCTGCACCGTCGCCATCGAGGAGGTGATCGACGAGCACTATCGCGGACAGGCCGAGCAACTTGGCGACGACGAGGCGGCGTTGCGCAGCACCATCGAACGGTTCCGGGCCGACGAGATCGCCCATCGGGACGAAGCGCTGGAGCGGGGCGCCCGCGAGGCGCCGGGCTACGACGCGCTGACGTCGGCGATCAAGGCGGGCTCGCGCCTGGCGATCTGGCTTTCGGAGCGCCTGTGAGGACCCCGACGCCCGCGCGCGGCGGGACACGCGAACCTACGGTTCGAGCTCCGTGTCCCAATAGAGGTAGTCCCGCCAGCTTTCGTGAAGGTGGTTCGGCGGGAAGCGGCGGCCGATCTGCCGGAGCCGGAAGATCGAGGGCTCGACGGGCATGGCGCGGGGACGCATGCCGGCCTGCTCGGGACGGCGGCCGCCCTTCTTGAGGTTGCAGCCCGAACAGGCCGCCACCACGTTGTCCCACCGGGTCCGTCCGCCCTGGGAGCGCGGGACGAGGTGATCGAAGGTCAGATCGCCGGTGCCGCCGCAATACTGGCAGGTGAACGAATCGCGAAGAAATACGTTGAACCGCGTGAACGCGGGTTTGTGAGCCGGTTTCACGTAGCGCTTGAGCGAGACCACGCTGGGCAGCCGCATGCTGAAAGAGGGCGAGGAAATCCAGCGCTCGTACTCGGACACGATATTGACCCGGTCGAGAAAAACGGCCTTCACCGCCTCCTGCCACGGCCACAGCGACAGGGGAAAGTAGCTGAGCGGCTGGTAATCCGCGTTCAGGACAAGGGCCGGCGAGCCTTCCAGGGATCGAGTCATGACCGTGCCAGTCGGTTTCCAGATGCGTTTCCGGGCCCGGGTTTCCCCGGCTTTCCAAATCCGCGGCGCCCGCCGATGGCGCGCATAGTGGTCAACGATCCCCCAAAACACAACTTGTGGAACGGGTTCGGAGCGGAGTTCGAACGGGCGGGCGGCACCCGCTCCGTCACCTCCCGATCCGGACGACCTCGCCCGGCGTGCGGGCGCCGGAGAACGCGTCGGCCAGGAACCGGCCGCCGATGTCCAGCGCCTCGGGCGCGATGCCATGCCCGAGGCGGGCGCAAATATGCCATTCGACCGGGACCCCCGCCGCCGCGAGACCTTCGACTCCGAGGAAGAGCGCATGGACGGGAACGATCTCGTCCGCGTCGCCATGGAACAGGAACACCGGCGGACGCGAACGCGTGGCGGCCGGCGTGCCCGCCGCGCCGCACAGCGCGCCGGAGAAGCCGACGACCGCGGCGCACGGGCGGGCGCGCCGAAGGCTCACATGGAGAGACATCATGGTGCCCTGACTGAAGCCGACGAGGGCCAGCGACCCGTCGCTCAGGCCGTGGCGCTCGAGCTCGGCGTCGATGAAGGCGTCGAGGGCTGGCGCCGCCCTTTCGGCGCCGGCGGCGCGGCGCTCGTATTCCTCGGCCGCGCCCTCGGGGTCGCGCCGCAGGCGGTTCGGATCGTAGTTGCCGAGCGAGAACCACTGACGGCCCTGGGGCACCACCTCCGAGAACTCGGGACCGTGGGGGGCGACGAAGGCCGCGCCCGGCAGGCGCGACCGCCAGTGCCCTCCGAGGGAGATGAGGTCGTTGCCGTCCGCGCCGTAGCCGTGGAGCAGGACGACGAGCTGGCGCGGCGGCCCGCCGTAGGCGGGCGGCATTCGGGGACCGTCGAGACGGGGCGGCGGCGGCACGGTCAGCCCCTGTTCTCGTAGCGGAACGTGAGTTGCATGGCGGCGAACAGCAGGTCCGGCTCCGCGCCCCGACCCCGCAGGTCGCTTTCCTTGAGGAGTCCGTTCTTCGCCGCCAGAACGCCCTCCGGGGACGTCCCTTCGTAGGCCAGCAGCCACTCCGGCTCCATCATGCTCCTGGGCAGGTTGTCGCCCGGAAATCCCCGCGATGCCATGGCCGTGGTCTCGGGGTTCCGCTCCCACAGGTGGGCGGCCACGATGCCGCGATGGGCCACGAGGGCGGGAAGCACGGTCCCGGCGACGTAGGCCCGCAGCCCTTCGGCCGCGCCGGCCCTCGGCGTCAGCGTAAGGAAGCCGGCGACGCCGCCCTCCGGGTCTCCGACGCTCGCCGTGACGTCGCACATCATGCGGATGGAATTGTAGAAATGGGGGGCGAACTCGCTCTCGCCCGGAGTCGGGTTGGCGACGACCTCCAGGAAGCCGTCCCCCGCCTGCACGTGCGGACCCTCCGTCGCGTAGACGGCCATATGGGACGGCCCGCCGTGAACGGCCTTGTACCTCTTGCCCCAGATGTACCCCGGCACGTCGACCCGGTTCTTGACGTGTTCCCGGTCGTACCACTCGTTGAGGTCGTACGCGACCGCCTCCGGGATCTCGGTCCACATGATCGATACCGATCGGATCTCGACCGTCATCCGTCCCTCCCATCCGCCTCACGGCGACACGTCGCGCCCCTTGAGGACGCGGTAGTACTGCCAGAGGATGCGCGCCGCAACGCTTCTGTAAGGCCGCCAGTTCTCCCCCATCCCGAGCAGGGCCTTGGCATCGGGGCGCTTCTCGAGACCGTAGAGGTGCCCCGCCGCGGCCTGGAGGGCGAGGTCGCCCGCCGGCAGCACGTCGAGCCGGCCCAACGCAGACAGCAGGTAGATTTCCGCGGTCCACGGCCCGATCCCCTTGACCCGGGTCAGCGCCGCGACGGCGGCCTCGTCGTCGAGACGGGCCAGCCGCGCCAACACGAGGTCCCCGTCGACACAGGCCTGGGCGAGGGCCCGGCAGTACCGGGCCTTGGCGCCGCTGAGGCCGAGGCCGCGCAACCGGGATTCGCCGAGCCCGAGCAGTGTCTCCGGCGTGAACGGGACGACCGCCTCCCTGACCCGCCCCATGATGGCGGCGGCCGAGGCCAGAGAGAGCTGCTGTTCGACCACGAGCAGGACCAGCGTCTCGAAGCCGGCCTTACGCGAGCGGTCGTGGAACGGGCCGCCGATCTCCCGGGCCCGCGCGAGGTCGGCGTCGCGCGCAGTGAGCTCCGCCACCGCCTCGGCGATGCGCTCTTCGCGCTCGCGCCTGGTCGTCCGGGTCCGCGCCATGACTATGAGGGTGCCGAAGAACTGCCCTATTGTCACGGCCATGGCCGACGAAATCGTCACGAGGTTCGCGCCGAGCCCGACGGGGCACCTGCACCTGGGTCACGCCTATTCGGCGCTGTTCGCGGCCGCCGCGGCCCGCCGCCACGGAGGGCGGTTCCTGCTGCGCATCGAGGATATCGACGCCGCCCGCGCCAGACCCGAGTTCGAGCGGGCCATCCTTGAGGACCTCGCCTGGCTGGGCCTCGAATGGGAGATGCCCGTCCGGCGCCAGTCGGAGCACATGACGGACTATGGGCACGCCGTGGATCGCCTGAAGGCGATGGGCGTCCTCTATCCCTGCTTTTGCACGCGTGCCGAGATCCGCGCCGAGATCGCGCGTAGTCCCGGCGCGCCCCACGAAGCGGACGGACCCCTCTATCCGGGAACCTGCAAACGCCTCGGCGCGCGTGAGCGGCGGCGGCGCGCGGACGCGGGAGAGAGCTTCGCCCTGCGCCTCGACGCGGGACGGGCGGCGGGGATCGTCGACGGGCGCGGCGGCCACATCGCCTGGACCGACGCGGAAGCCGGCGCACAGCCGGTCGACGCGGCGGTGAACGGCGACGTGGTGATCGCGCGGAAGGACGTTCCGGCGAGCTACCACCTCGCCGTCACCGTCGACGACGCGTTGCAAGGCGTGACGCTGGTGACGCGCGGCCGCGACCTGATGCCGGCGACCCACGTCCACCGGCTGCTGCGGGCGCTCCTCGGCCTGCCGGAACCGCGCTACCACCATCACCGGCTGATCGCGGACGAGGCGGGACGGCGCCTCGCCACCCGGAACGAAGCGACGGCCCTGCGCGCCCTGCGGCATCGGGGCGCCTCGCCCGGCGATATCCGGAAAATGGTGGGACTCCATACGGCCTGAGCCGGTATCCTCCGGCCGGAGCGGGCGGCGCGCCGGCTCGGACACATGATCGGGACGACGGAATTCGAAGCATGTCCTCGACACTCGGTGCCGTGGGGGAACCGACGGCGGTGACCTCCGCCCTCCTCCCCGATCCGCTGCCGGCGTGCCGGAACGCCCTGGCCGCCGCGGACCGCCTGGTGGCAGACGCGAAGCGGTCGCTGGCGGATCGGGTCACGGAGGACGGCCGCCGCGGCGGCGGGGCGCTCGAGGCAAACCAGTTCGCCGCGCACGGCTTCGCCTGGATGGCGACCTATGTCGAGGCCCTGCGCCAGACCCTCGGCTGGGCGGAGCGGCTCGCGGCCGGCGGCGCGCTCCGGGACCTGGAGTCGCTGCAGCTCCAGATCGCCTTCGGCGAGTACCTGGCGCAACTCGCCGGCGGCATCGCCATGAGCCAGGGCGAAGTCGCGCGCCCGTCCGACGCCGGACTCGACGAGAGCGGCGTCGAGACCTTTCGCCGCTCCGCCGCCGGGTTGCTGATCGCCCGCGGCAACACGGCGGAGGCGCGCGGCCTGCTGGCCGGCCTCATCGCCGAGTCCGCCGAGACCGGCGATTTCGGGAACCTCGGCCTCGACGGCACGCTGGCCATGGTGCGCGACCAGTTCCGCCGCTTCTCCGACGAGAAGGTCGCGCCTCACGCGCACCGTTGGCACGTCCGGGACGAACTCATCCCCATCGAGATCGTCGAGGAGATGTCGGAACTCGGCGTGTTCGGTCTGACGGTGCCCGAGGAATACGGAGGGCTCGCCCTCGGCAAGACCGCCATGTGCGTGGTTTCGGAGGAGCTGAGCCGGGGCTATATCGGGGTGGGCTCCCTCGGTACGCGGTCCGAGATCGCCGCCGAGCTGATCCGCCTCCACGGCACCCGCGCGCAGCGGGAGCGCTGGCTCGCCCGCATCGCCTCGGGCGAGATCGTACCCACGGCCGTGTTCACGGAACCCGACGTGGGTTCCGACATGGGAAGCTTGCGCACCCGCGCCGTGCGGGACGGCGAGGTCTACCGGGTCACTGGGAACAAGACCTGGATCACCCACGGCGCGCGGAGCGACATGATGACCCTGCTCGCCCGCACGGATCCGGACGAGTCCGGCTACCGGGGCCTGTCCATGTTCATCGCCGAGAAACCGCGCGGCACCTGCGGCGACCCCTTCCCCGCCGAGGGAATGTCCGGAGGCGAGATCCGGGTCCTCGGCTATCGCGGCATGAAGGAGTACGAGATTTCCTTCGACGGGTTCGAGGTGCCCGCCGACTGCCTGCTCGGCGAGGAGGAGGGAAACGGGTTCAAGCAACTGATGGCGACCTTCGAATCGGCGCGCATCCAGACCGCAGCCCGGGCCGTCGGCGTGGCGCAGAGCGCGCTGGAGACGGGCCTCCGCTATGCCCGCGGGCGCCGGCAGTTCGGCAAGGAGATCTACGCGTTTTCGCGCGTGCACGGAAAGCTCGCTTGGGCCGCCGCCGAGATCATGGCCGCGCGCCAGCTCACGTACTTCGCGGCCCGCGAGAAGGACGCCGGGCGGCGCTGCGACCTCGAGGCCGGAATGGCCAAGCTCCTGGCCGCGCGGGTCGCCTGGTCGGCGGCCGACAACGCCGTGCAGATCCACGGCGGCAACGGCTATGCCGAGGAATATCCGATCAGCCGGATCATGTGCGATGCGCGCATTCTCAACATCTTCGAGGGGGCGGCCGAAATCCAGGCCCAGGTCATCGCCCGCCGCCTTCTCGAGACCCGGAACCGGCCGGCGGCCGCGTTGCCATGAAGACCGTCGTCGGCGCCCTCGTCGTCGTCGGCCTCGCCGTCACGCTGGCCGTCATGGGGGCGGGCCTGGTCGGCATGTTCAGGGGCGGGGATTTCAACAGGAAGTACGGCAACGTCCTGATGCGCTGCCGCATCGCCTCCCAGGCGGCGACGGTGGCGCTCCTGGCGCTCTGGTTCTTCTACGACGATCTCTTCATGTGAGGCACGCGACGTGGTCAAGCTCACCAGGATCTACACGCGGGGCGGTGACGGCGGACAGACATCGCTCGGCGACGGCACGCGGCTGCCGAAGAACGCCGTCCGCGTCGCCGCATACGGCACCACCGACGAGGCCAACGCCGCGGTGGGCTTGGCGCGGCTGCACACCTCGGGCCGGGCCGACGAGATGCTGGCCCGTATCCAGGACGACCTGTTCGACCTCGGGGCCGACCTCTGCACGCCGGGCGGCGATTTCTCCGGGAGCGAAACGGCGCTCCGAGTCACCGAGGCCCAGGTCGACCGGCTGGAGCGCGAGATCGACGAGATGAACGCCGACCTGGCGCCCCTGGCCTCGTTCGTCCTGCCCGGCGGCTCGGCGGCGTCCGCCCATCTCCATCTCGCCCGCACGGTCGCCCGCCGGGCGGAGCGCCTCATGGTCGAGCTCTCCGGGACCGAGCCCGTCAACCCCCAGGCGATCAAGTTCGTCAACCGCCTGTCCGACCACTTGTTCGTCCTCGCGCGGCACCTGAACGGCAAGGGCGAAAAGGATGTCCTCTGGCGCCCCGGCGCCAACCGGTAGCGGCCGGGTCCCGTCCCCCCCGGCTCTGCGTCCTCGTCGCTGGCCGTTCCGGGTGCGGCGGGGTCGCGGCGCGTTGACTCCGCCCCCGGGCGGACATATCCTGCTCCGCGAAAATCGGGAGGAATCCGCCGGTTTTCACGGCTTTTCGGGCCGGACCCCCCTTCAGCCCGCCGCCCGTACGCCTCATCGTCCCGGAGCAGGCCAGACATGAAAGTACTCGTCGCGGTGAAGCGCGTCATCGACTACAACGTCAAGGTTCGCGTGAAGGCCGATCGAACGGGCGTCGAGACCGCGAACGTCAAGATGTCGATGAACCCCTTCGACGAGATCGGCGTGGAAGAGGCGCTCCGGCTTCGGGAAGCCGGCAAGGCGGAGGAGGTCGTCGCCGTCAGCCTCGGCCCCCAACAGTGCCAGGAGACCATCCGTACGGCACTGGCCATGGGGGCGGACCGCGGCATCCACGTTAAGACGGACGAGGAACTGCAGCCGCTGGCCGTGGCGAAGCTGCTCAAGGCCGTCATCGAGGAGGAGCGGCCCGGCCTCGTCATCCTCGGCAAGCAGGCGATCGACGACGATTCGAACCAGACGGGGCAGATGGTGGCGGCGTTGCTGGGCTGGCCCCAGGCGACCTTTGCCTCCAGGCTCGAAATCGGAGACCGGAGCGCCCGGATCACCCGGGAGGTGGACGGCGGCCTCGAGACGGTCGAGTTGACGGTGCCCTGCGTCATGACCACCGATCTGCGCCTGAACGAACCGCGCTACGCCAGTCTTCCCAACATCATGAAGGCCAAGAAGAAACCGATCGGCGAAAAGACCCCGGAGGGGCTGGGCGTCGACATCGCGCCGCGCCTCGAGACCTTGCGGGTGGCCGAGCCGCCCGGCCGCGAAGCCGGCATCAAGGTGGAGAGCGTCGCGGAGCTCGTCGACAAGCTTCGCAACGAAGCGGGAGTGATCTGATGGCCGTCCTCGTCGTCGCCGAACACGACAACGCGGAGCTCAAGGACGCGACGCTCAACACCGTCACCGCGGCCGTCGAGATCGGCGGCGACGTGCATATCCTCGTGGCCGGAGCAGGCTGCCGGGCCGCCGCCGACGCGGCCGCCGCCGTCGCGGCCGTGAGCAAGGTCCTCCTCGCCGACGATGCCGCGTACGCGCACCGCCTGGCCGAGGCCATGGCGCCGCTGCTCGTCTCCCTGGCCGGCGGCTACGACGCGATCCTGGCGCCGGCGGACACGTTCGGGAAGGACTTCATGCCTCGCGCCGCGGCCCTCGCGGACGCCGCGCAGATCTCCGACATCCAGGAAGTGGTATCCCCCGACACCTTCGTCCGGCCCATCTATGCCGGAAACGCGCTGGCCACGGTCCGGAGCGGGGACGCCGTCAAGTTCGTCACCGTTCGCACCACGGCCTTCGCCGCCGCCGAAGCCTCGGGCGGGAACGCGCCGGTCGAGGAGATTGCGGCGGCCGGGAACCCTGGCATCTCCACCTACGTCGGCAGCGAAGTCAGCCGGAACGAGCGTCCCGAACTGACGTCGGCCCGCGTGATCGTCTCGGGCGGCCGGGGCATGCAGAGCGGCGACAACTTCCACCTGATCGAGAGCGTCGCGGACAAGCTGGGGGCCGCCGTCGGCGCCTCCCGCGCCGCGGTGGACGCGGGCTTCGTCCCCAACGACTACCAGGTCGGCCAGACCGGCAAGATCGTGGCGCCGGAGCTTTACGTCGCCGTCGGCATTTCCGGGGCGATCCAGCACCTCGCCGGCATGAAGGACAGCAAGGTCATCGTCGCCATCAACAAGGACGAGGACGCGCCGATCTTCCAGGCCGCCGACTTCGGGCTGGTGGCGGACCTGTTCGACGCCTTGCCCGAACTCGAGAAGGAGCTGGAGAAGATTGGCCTCTGACGATCCGGGCAAGGGAGCCGCCGCCGGGATCCGGAAGATCGGCGTCATCGGCGCCGGCCAGATGGGCAACGGCATCGCACACGTGAGCGCCCTGGCGGGCTATGACGTGCTCCTGAACGACATCAGCCAGGACCGGTTCGACAACGCCCTGGCCGTCATCGAGAAGAACCTGAGCCGGCAGGTGTCCCGCGGGACGATCGGCGAGGACGAGGCCCGGGCCGCGCTCGCCCGCGTCTCCACCTCGACGGACCTGGGCGCCCTCTCGGACGCCGATCTCGTCATCGAGAGCGCGGTGGAGAACGAGCAGGTCAAGATCGACATCTTCACGGCGCTCTGTCCCGTGCTGAAGCCCGAGGCCCTGATCGCCAGCAACACGTCATCCATCTCGATTACGCGCCTCGCGGCGGCCACCGACCGGCCCGAGAAGTTCGTCGGCATGCACTTCATGAACCCGGTGCCGATGATGGAGCTGGTCGAGGTCATCCGCGGCATCGCCACGGATCAGGACACCTACGCCTGCGTCACCGATGTCGCGCGCAAGCTGGGCAAGTCCCCGGCGAGCGCCGAGGACTTCCCCGCCTTCATCGTCAACCGCATCCTGCTGCCGATGATCAACGAGGCGATCTACACGCTGTACGAGGGCGTGGGCAACGTGGAAGCCATCGACACGGCCTTGCGTCTCGGCGCCCATCACCCCATGGGGCCGCTGCAGCTCGCCGACTTCATCGGGCTCGACACCTGCCTCGCCGTGATGCAGGTCCTCTACGAGGGCCTCGCCGATTCCAAGTATCGGCCCTGCCCGCTGCTGGTCAAGTACGTGGATGCCGGCTGGGTGGGACGAAAATCCGGGCGCGGGTTCTACGACTACTCGAGCGAGCCGCCGGTCGCGACGCGATAGGGACGTCCCGGCGCCCCGCGGTCTTGACCCGGGATCGCCGATCCCGGATCACCGTCTTGATCAGGCGCGCGGCCTCGTCGGAATCCCATTCGGCGGAGCCGATCAGGCGGCCGACCATGCGCCCCTCCCGGTCCAGCAGAACGGAGGTGGGCAGGCCGACCGCGCCGAGCCGGCGCGCGGATCTGGCGGACGTATCGACGTAGACGCCGAGGTTGCGAACGCCGATCCCGGCCAGGAACGTCTCGACCGCAGCGGGGCCCTTGCGGTCCTGGGACAACGCGAGAACGGTAAAGTCGCCGCCGCCCAGGCGCGACTGCAACCGGTCGAGGGACGGCATTTCGCGGCGGCAGGGGCCGCACCAGGTGGCCCAGAGATTGACAAGGACGAACTTGCCGCGAAAATCGGCCAGTTCGAGCTCGCGGCCTTCGGCATCGACGAACGCGATGTCGGGCGCGGCTTTCGGGGGGTCGAAAAAGGAAAAGTTCCGCATCTGGCCGACGGACAGCTCGTCGTACCCCGGCGCGGCGAACCCGGCGGCCGTCGAGGCGAACAGCCCGGCGGCCGCAAGGACCGCCGTCAGGCCGCCCGTCGAACCCCTCGCTGGGAAACCGTGACTCATGGAACCGCGGTGCGTAGCTGAGATGGTGCAATGAACGACGACTCGACCGGGCCGTCAAGGGGGCGGCGGAGCTCCCGCGGATTGCTGCGCGACCGTTTCGCCGGCGAGCCCGACGCGGTCATGGAGCGGATCAACGCCTCCATCGACTTCGACCGGCGCCTGTACGCGCACGACATCGCGGCGTCGCGCGCGCACTGTGACATGCTGGTCGCGCGGCGGATCGTTCCGGAAGCGGACGGCCGCGAGATCCTGAAGGGCCTCGACCGGATCGAGGAGGAGATCGCGTCGGGCGCGTTCTCCTTCATCCCGGCCCTGGAAGACATCCACATGCACGTCGAGGCCCGTCTCATCGAACTGATCGGGAATGCGGGCGGACGGCTGCATACCGCGCGGTCCCGCAACGACCAGGTGGCGACGGACCTTCGGCTCTGGGTCCGGGACGCCATCGACGAGACCGGGCGCGCGCTCGCGTCCCTTCAGGACGCGCTGCTGACCCGGGCGGAGGAGCACGCGGCGACGATCATGCCGGGATTCACGCACCTCCAGAGCGCCCAGCCCGTGACGCTGGGTCATCACCTGCTGGCGTATTTCGAGATGTTCGACCGGGACCGCTCGCGGCTGACCGACTGCCGCCGCCGGCTCAACCGGAGCCCGCTGGGCTCCGGGGCGCTCGCCGGCACGTCGCTCCCCATCGACCGGGATATGACGGCCGCGGCCCTGGGCTTCGACGGGCCGACCGCCAACTCCATGGACGCCGTCTCGGATCGCGATTTCGCCGTCGAATTCCTGGGCTGCCTGTCCCTCTGCGCGGTGCACCTCTCGCGGCTCGCGGAGGAGACCGTGCTGTGGTCCACGGCCCAGTTCGGTTTCATCTCGCTGCCCGACACGCTGGCGACGGGGTCTTCCATGATGCCCCAGAAGCGGAACCCGGACGCCGCGGAGCTGGTCAGGGGCAAGGCGGGGCGTGTCGTCGGCGCCCTGAACGCCCTGCTGATCGTGTTGAAGGGCCTGCCCCTCACCTATTCGAAGGACATGCAGGAGGACAAGGAACCCGTGTTCGACGCGGCTGACTCCGTTGCCCTGTGCATCGCCGCGGCGACGGCGATGGTCGCCGGCATGACGGTCCACGAGGCGGCGATGGAGGAGGCCGCGGGCCGAGGCCGCGCGACGGCGACGGATCTGGCGGACTGGCTGGTCAAGGAGCTTTCGATGCCCTTCCGTCAGGCGCATCGGGTGACCGCGCGGATCGTGCGTCTCGCGGACTCGAAGGGAACGGACCTGGAGGACGTCCCCCTCGCCGAGATGCGGAAAATCGAGCCCGGCATCACCGCCGACGCGATCGCCGTCCTCGGCGTCCGGAACTCCGTCTCGAGCCGCGTCAGCCACGGCGGCACGGCGCCCGACCGCGTCCGCCGGGCCGTCGGCGAGGCCCGGCGGCGGCTGGCGGGAGCATGAGCCGCCGTCCGGCGCGGGGGCTCGCGCTCCTCGTGGCCCTGGTCGTCGCCGCCGGCGCCGCGGGCGCGCTGTCTGCGTGCGGCAAGAAGGGCGAACTGAAGCCGCCGCCCGGCAAGGAAGAGACGAAAGAGGCGAAAAGGCGTTAGACGAAGTCCCGCCTTTGCCCCATGCTGGCGCCCGAGGACTGGGGCGCATCCCGCGGGTCGGCACCGCCATGGATCACTTCGCATACCGCGACGGCGAGCTTTACGCCGAAGACGTCCCGATCGCCCGGATCGCGGCGGAGGCGGGAACGCCGTTCTTCTGCTATTCGACGGCGACCCTGCGGCACCACTACGAGGTCTTCAGGGGCGCGCTCGCCGGTGTCGACGCGACCGTCTGCTACGCCGTCAAGGCCAACGCCAACATCGCCGTCGTCCGCACCCTCGCCCGGCTCGGCGCGGGCGCCGACGTGGTCTCGGGCGGCGAGCTCGAGCGTGCGCTGACGGCGGGCGTCCCGCCCGAACGCATCGTCTTCTCCGGCGTCGGCAAGAGCCGGGACGAACTGTCCCTCGCCCTGTACGCCCGGATCGGGCAGTTCAACGTCGAATCGGCGGACGAGCTCGAGGCGCTGTCCGGGCTCGCCGCCGCGACGGGCGCCGTTGCCCGGATCGCCGTCCGGGTCAATCCGGACGTCGACGCCAAGACGCACGGGAAAATCTCGACGGGCCGGCATCGGGACAAGTTCGGCATTCCCTGGCCCGACGCCCGGCGCGTCTATGCCCGCGCCGCCGCCCTGCCCGGCGTCGAGGTCGTCGGCGCGGCGGTGCACATCGGCTCCCAGATCACGACCCTCGAGCCCTTCGAGACGGCCTTCGAAAGGATGGTGGACATCGTCGGCGAACTGCGCGCCGACGGCCACCGCATCCGCCGCCTCGACCTCGGCGGCGGCCTGGGCGTGCCGTACGAGGACGAAACGCCTCCGAGTCCCGCCGAGTACGGCGAGATGGTGCGGAAGGTCACGTCGGGCGTCGGCTGCGAGCTCGTGTTCGAGCCGGGCCGGGTCATCGTCGGCAACGCCGGCCTGCTGGCGAGCCGCGTGCTCTACGTCAAGGGCTCCGCGGGCCGCGCCTTCGCGGTGCTCGACGCGGGCATGAACGACCTGCTGCGGCCCAGCCTCTACAACGCGCGTCACGGGATCGTGCCGGCGCGGCAACCGGCCCCGGACGCGGAGTCCCTGCCCATGGACATCGTCGGCCCGATCTGCGAATCGGGCGACGTGTTCGCGCGGGGGCGCTCCATGCCGCCGCTCGCCGCGGGAGACTTGCTGGCGATCCGCACCGCCGGCGCCTACGGCGCCGTCATGTCGTCCAACTACAACAGCCGGCCGCTGGCCGCCGAGGTCCTGGTCGACGGCACCGCGTTCGAGATCGTGCGCCGGCGCCAGACGGCGGCCGACATGCTCGCTCTGGAGCGGATGCCCTCGTGGCTCGGCGGCGGCCGGGAACGGGGCGCGGCGTGAAACGACGCGAGATCGGGGCGCCGGCCGCCGTTCGCGCGCTCGGGCGCAAGCTCCTGATCGCCCGCGCCGCGGTGTTCTGGGAGCGCTTGTGGCCCGCGCTGTGGCCCGCCGCGGGAGTCGCCGGCCTGTTCGCCGCGCTGTCCCTGCTGGACGTCTGGACCTTCGTCCCCGTCTGGCTCCACGCGGGCGCCCTGCTTCTGTTCGGCGCCGCCCTCGGCGCGGCGCTGTGGCGCGGACTGTCGGGCCTGTCCATGCCCGACGGCGACGACGCCCGCCGGCGCCTGGAGACGCAAGGCGGCGTGCTCCACCGGCCGCTGACCGCCCTCGGGGACACCCTGGCGACGGCCGGCGGCGACGAAGGCACGCGGGAACTCTGGCGCCTGCACCGCCGCCGCGCGCGCGCCGGCGTTCGCGGACTTCGGATCGGATGCCCGAGCCCCGGCCTGGCCCGGTTCGACACGCGGGCGCTGCGCGCCGCCGTCGCCCTGCTGCTGGTCGTCGGGGTCTCGGTGGCGGGCGGCGACTCCTGGCGGCGCCTGGCCTCGGGCGTGGCGCCCGGTTTCGCCGGCGAACCGGCCGCCGCCGCCGTCGTCGAGGCCTGGATAGTGCCGCCCAGGTACACCCGGCTGCCGCCGATCCTGCTCGAGCGGCCGGCGCCCGCGGACCCGGAGGCGCCGGGAACGCCCGGGTCCCCGGAGGCCGTCCAGGTTCCCGAGGGCAGCGAGCTCCTCGCCAAGGTCGACGGCGGCGGGGGCCTGCCCGTCCTCGATCTCGATGGGCGCGCGGTTCCCTTCGCCCTGGTCGAGCCGGACGTCTACGAGCTCCGGACGGCCATCGGTTCCGCGCGGCGCATGGCCATCGGCCAGCCGGACCGGGAGCTCGCAGCCTGGAACCTGGACGTCGTGCCCGATCTCGCCCCGACGGTCGCCTTCCGCGGGGTCCCCGTCGAAACCCGGCGCGCGGCCCTCAGGGTCGATTACGGCGCCGGCGACGACCACGGCCTGGCCGCCGTGACGCTGGAGATCCGCCTGGCCGGAACCGGCGCGCCGCACGAGATCGGGTTCGGCCTCCCCGGCCCCGACGTCAGGACCGCCGACGACACCGTGTACCAGGATCTGACCCCCCACGCCTGGGCGGGACTGCCCGTGCGCGCGCGCCTGCGCGCCGACGATCGCATCGGACAGTCCGGATTCAGCGAAACGTTCGACATCACCCTGCCGGAGCGGCGGTTCAAGCATCCGGTGGCCAGGGCCGTCATCGAACAGCGCAAACGCCTCGCCTCGGAGCCCGGCGCCCGCCGGGACATCGCCCGGGCGCTCGGCGCGATCGCGGCGGCGCCCGGCGAGTACCGCGACGACTATGCCGCCTTTCTCGCGCTGAACTCGGCGCGGCGGCGGTTGGAGCACGGCGGCGGCGAAGCCGTCGTCGACGGCGTGCGGCGGATTCTGTGGGACACGGCGCTCCGTATCGAGGACGGCGCGCTGTCCATCGCCGAGCGCGAAGTCCGCATGCTGGAGCAGGCGCTGCTGGAGGCCTTGGCCCAAAACGCGCCGCCCCACGAGATCGAGCGCCTGATGGACGAACTGCGGGAGGCGCTCGACCGGTATCTGCGGGCGCTGGCGCAGCAGGCTCTCGAGGCGGCGGAAGACACGGCCGGGCTCCGGGCGATCGAAAACGATATCCTGTCGCTCAGCCGCGACGATCTGCAACGCCTGCTGGACCGGGCCGGCGAGTTGAGCCGCACGGGGTCCAGGGAGGCGGCGCGGGAGCTGTTGTCGCAACTTCGCGACATTCTCGAGAACCTGCGCGCGGGCATCATGTCGGGACGGCAGCGGGACGCCCAGCGGCAGGGTCAGCGGACTCTTCGGGACCTCGGCGAACTGATGATGCGCCAGCAGCAGCTCCTGGACCGGAGCTTCCGGCGGGCGCAACGGAGGACGCCGGGCCCGGGACAGCGCGGGGAGCGGCCCATGCCGGGCGCGCGGACGGACGCCGGCGTTCAGGAGTCGCTGCGCCGCGCGCTGGGCGAGATCATGCGGCGGCTGGGCGAGAACGGCGGAGACATTCCCGGGGCGCTCGGCGAAGGCGAGTTGTCGATGCGGGCGGCGCGCGAGGCGCTGTCGCGCGACCGCGACGACCAGGCGATCGGTCCCCAGACCGACGCGCTGGAGCACCTGCGGGCGGGCGCCGGAGCGGTCATGCAAAGGATGCTGAGCGACATCGGCATGGACGACGGGCCCATGGGCGGCGACGACGCCGATCCCCTGGGCCGGCCCATGCCGGGCGCGGGCATCGACGCCGGCGGCGATGTCAAGGTCCCGGACAAGGCGTCGTTGCAGAAGGCCCGGGAGATCCTCGACGAGCTGCGCCGGCGCGCCGGCCAGCGCGCCCGGCCGCCGCCCGAACTCGACTACATCGACCGGCTGCTCAGGCGGTTCTAGGCGGAAAACCCGGGGGCGCCCGCCCGCGGGCGCCGCTTCGAACGGCCCGCCGCCATGAACCGGGCGGACGGACGTGGACGGCCGAACAGGTCCACTGCCGTCCGGTCGGGATTTCCTGCCGTCCCCGCCCCACCCAGCCCTCCCCCGACGGGATTCCTCTGCGAAACGCGGTCGGGGCAGGGCTTCGTTTTCCGATACCCTCACCCTGTCCCTCTCCCGCACGCGGGAGAGGGGACCCCCGGGGCGCGGCCGGGCCGCTTTCGCAGAGGAGCCCGGGCCAATGCGCCATCGGATGAATTCGCACACTTCGCACGGTGTCGGGGGGGGGGCCGGAGGTCCGCCCTTCCGGACCAATTCGCACAATTCGCACGGGGTCCGAATCGTCCGTTTGGAAAATTTTACCTAATGGGAAATTTTCTCTCGCACAGTCCGCACATTTCTGCTACGATTGCGCTCCAAAGTAGAGAGAATCCGCCGGATGGGCGGTTGACACCGTCCGGCCGCCCCCTATCATCGCGCGTACAGCCAGACGATCTTCGCGGGAGAGACCGGTTCCCCGGGAACCGGCGCCGAAGGAGCAACCGCCCCGGAAACTCTCAGGCAAACGGACCGCGGGAGGATGGCGCTCTGGAAAGCGGAGTCGCGCCGGGTTCCGGCGGGACTCCCACCGAAGGGGAAAGCCGGCCGGGCCTCCGGCCCGATACGCGCCGGTCAATCTCTCAGGTCCAGCGACAGAGGGGGCAGGCTCCGCCGGAGGCGGCGGAGAGTTCTGTCGGAGGCCGCCGATGAGAGAACCCTCTCCCAATGGTCGATGCACGCGCGACCGGACGGTTCCGCTTGCCGGCGGGCGGCACGCCGACGCGCCACGGATGCGGGGGAACGGACGATGAGCGACCTCAAATACACCGAAGAGCACGAGTGGATCCGCCTCGAGGGCGAGGTGGCCACCGTCGGGGTCAGCCACTATGCGCAGGAGCGGTTGGGCGACGTCGTCTACGTCGACCTTCCCGACGTGGGGAAGCCGGTCTCGAAGGGTTCGGAGGCGGCGGTGGTGGAGTCCGTCAAGGCCGCCAGCGAGGTGTATGCCCCCGTCAGCGGCGAAATCGTCGAGGTCAACGCGGCCCTCGGCGACGACCCGGCGCGGATCAACCGGGACGCGGAAGGAAGCGGCTGGTTCATGAAGATCAGGGTGAGCGACCCGGGCGAGCTCGACGGGCTCATGGACGCGGGCGAATACGCCCGGTTCGTGGAGAGCCTCGGCTGACCCGGCCCACGGCGGGCGTTCGCGGACAGGGGAGACGCACGATGAACGAGGACACGGCGCGCGCCGCGGAGAACGACCGGGCCGGCGATTTCGTCCGGCGCCACCTCGGGCCGGGCGACCGCGAAATCTCCGAGATGCTGGAGGCGCTCGGGCTCGAATCGCTGGACGCCCTGGTCGACGCCGCCGTGCCGCGGGCCATCCGCTCCGGGACGCCCTTGGACCTTCCCGGGCCGCGGACGGAAGCGGACGTCCTGTCCGAACTCCGCCGCATGGCGGCGGGCAACCGGGTCCTGAAATCGATGATCGGCCTCGGCTACCACGGCACGATCACGCCGCCGGTGATACTCCGCAACGTGCTGGAGAACCCGGGCTGGTACACGGCCTACACCCCCTACCAGCCGGAGATCTCCCAGGGCCGCCTGGAGGCCCTCCTCAACTACCAGACCGTGATCTCGGACCTGACGGGACTGGAGCTGGCGAACGCCTCGCTGCTCGACGAAGGCACGGCCGCCGCCGAGGCCATGACCATGTGCCGCCGCGTCGGCAAGGCGTCCGGGAACGGTTTTTTCGTCTCCGCCCGCTGCCTGCCCCAGACCATCGACGTCGTGCGGACCCGGGCGGCGCCCCTCGGGATCGACGTCATCGTCGGCGACGAAGCCGCGGACGCGGCCGCAGCGGATGTCTTCGGCGCCCTGCTGCAGTACCCGGACGCGACGGGCGCGATCCCGGATTACGCCGGGACCGTCGCGGACCTTCACGCCAGGGGCGCCCTGGCCGTGGTGGCGGCCGACCTGCTGTCCCTCGTCCTTCTCAGGCCGCCGGGGGAGTTCGGCGCGGACGTCGTGGTGGGGAGCGCGCAGCGCTTCGGCCTGCCGCTCGGGTTCGGCGGTCCCCACGCGGCCTTCCTGGCGACGCGCGGCGACTACCGCCGCACGGTTCCCGGCAGGATCGTCGGCCAGTCGGTCGATGCCCGGGGGCGTCCGGCGCACCGTCTCGCGCTGCAGACCCGCGAACAGCACATCCGGCGCGAGAAGGCGACGAGCAACATCTGCACGGCGCAGGTCCTGCTGGCGGTGCTCGCGGGCATGTACGCGGTGTGGCACGGCCCCGACGGGCTCCGCGCCATCGCCCGGCGCGTCCACCGGCACGCGTCGATTCTCGCCGAGGGACTGCGCGAACTCGGCCTTGCCGTCGTCAACGACACGTTCTTCGACACGCTCTCCGTCTCGGCGCCGGGCCGGGCGGAGGCGATCGTGCAGCGGGCCCGCGAGAGCGGCGTCAACCTGCGGCCGGTCGACGCCGATACGGTGGGCGTCTCCGTGGACGAGACGACGTCCCGCGGCGACGTCGGCGCCGTGCTGGGCGCGTTCGCCGGCGACGGCGCCCCGCCGGCGGACCCGGACGGCCTCGCCCGCCGCGCCCGCGCCGGCATCCCGGACGTCCACGCGCGGACCTCGCCCTTTCTCGGCCACGAGGTGTTCCACCGCTATCGCTCGGAGACCGAGATGCTCCGCTACCTCGCCCGCCTGCAGGCGAAGGACATCGCGCTCGACCGGTCCATGATCCCCCTCGGCTCCTGCACCATGAAGCTCAACGCGACGGCGGAGATGCTGCCGGTCACCTGGCCCGAGTTCGCCGACATCCATCCCTTCGCGCCCCTCGACCAGGCCGCCGGCTATCTCGAACTGATCGGGAGCCTCCGGGACATGCTGGCGGAGATCAGCGGTTTCGACGCCGTCTCCCTGCAGCCCAACGCCGGGTCGCAGGGCGAGTATGCCGGCTTGTGGGCCATCCGGGCCTGGCACCGCGCCCGGGGGGACGGGAACCGCGACGTCTGCCTCATCCCGGGTTCCGCCCACGGCACGAATCCCGCGAGCGCCGTGATGGCCGGATACGAGGTGGTGGTGGTCGGCTGCGATTCCAACGGCGACATCGACATCGACGACCTGAAGGTCAAGGCCGAGCGGCACCGCGGCCGGCTGGCCGCCCTGATGGTCACCTATCCCTCGACCCACGGCGTGTTCGAGGAGCGCATCGGGGACGTCTGCGACATCGTCCACGCCAACGGCGGCCAGGTCTACATGGACGGCGCCAACCTGAACGCCATGGTGGGAATCGTCCGGCCCGCCGAGCTCGGCGCCGACGTGATGCACTTCAACCTGCACAAGACCTTCTGCATCCCCCATGGCGGAGGCGGTCCCGGCATGGGCCCGATCGGCGCCAGGGCGCACCTGGCGCCGTTCCTGCCGAACCATCCCCTGGTCGCGGAGGCGGGTCCCGGCACGGGCGTCGGCGCGATCGCCGCGGCGCCCTGGGGAAGCGCCCTGATCCTGCCCATCTCCTGGACCTACGTCGCGCTCATGGGCGCCGCGGGCCTCCTCGAGGCGACGCAGGTCGCGATCCTCAACGCCAACTACATGGCCCATCGCCTGGAGCCGCATTTCCCGGTCGTCTACCGGGGCCGGGACGGCTACGTCGCCCACGAGTGCATCGTCGATTGCCGCGAGATCCAGCACGGCACGGGGATCACGGTCGAGGACATCGCCAAGCGGCTGATGGATTACGGCTTCCACGCGCCGACCATGTCCTGGCCGGTGGCCGGCGCCCTGATGATCGAGCCCACGGAGAGCGAATCGAAATTCGAGATCGACCGGTTCTGCGACGCCATGATCTCGATCCGCGGGGAGATCGCGGAGATCGAGCGGGGCGAGGCCGACCCGGAGAACAACCTGCTGCGGAACGCCCCCCATACGGCGGACGACGCGGTCGCGGACGACTGGCCCCGTCCCTATTCCCGGGAGCGCGCCGTCTTCCCCGCGCCGTCGCTGCGCGGGGCCAAGTACTGGCCCCCGGTCAACCGCATCGACCAGGTCCACGGCGACCGCAACCTGGTGTGCGTCTGCCCGCCCCTCGAGGCCTACGGGCAGGCCGCGGAGTGACGCCGCGGTCCGCCGCCCTCAGTGGATCTTGCGGCCGAGCTCGGAGACCGCGTCGTCGACGATCCTGCCGGCCTGCTCCTCGCCGAGGCGCTCCCGGACGAGCCGGCCCGCCGCCCGCACGGCGATATCGACGGCCATGTCGCGGACGTCCTCGATCACCTGGGCTTCGGCCCGGGCGATCTTGGCGCGCGCCAGCTCGGCGCGGCGCTCGACCTCCGCCTCGAGATCGGCGGCCGCCTGCGCCGCCATCCGTTCCGCGTCGGCCCTGGCCCGCGCGACGATCTCCCCGGCCTCCTCGACGGCGTCCCGGTGCTTGCGCTGGTAGCTGGCCAGCAGTTGCCGGGCTTCCTCGCGCAGGCGCCGGGCTTCCTCGATGTCGTTCCTGATCCGTCCGGCGCGCGCGTCGAGCGCCTCGACGATCCGCCCGTAGGCCAGGCGCGCGAGAATCCCGACGAAGACCACGAAGGCGGCGGCCACCCAGAACGAGGCATCGAACATCTGGCGTCCTGTCCCGAAACTACGTCTGTGGAGACCCCCACCCTGTCCCTCCCCCTGTGCAGGGGGAGGGGACCCGAGTGGCCTGGCCGCGCGACGAGGGTCCCCTCTCCCGCTTGCGGGAGAGGGACAGGGTGAGGGTGACGACAAGGGGGACGCACGGACGACACGCGCACGTCGCGGCGGCTTTGCGATGCTCGTTTCCGGGACGGAACACTAGCGGTCCTCCGCCGACGCGGCGTCGACGGCGGCGGCCGCGGCGGCAGCGTCGACGTCCGCGCCGATCAGCCTCCGGACGACGGCGCGGGCCGCGTCGACGGCGATGTCCCGGACGTGCTCCCGGGCCTGCTCCCGCGCGGCGCGGATGCGCGCGTTCGAGGCCTCGTTCTCGCGGGCGAGGGTGGCGTCGAGCTCGGCCTCCCGGTCGGCCGCCTGCGTCCTGATGGCGTCCCGCGTTTCGGAGGCCGTCGCGTGCGCGTTCGTCCGCGCGTCCGCCAGCGCCTTCTCGTAGGCGGCGAGAGCCTCGTCGGCCTCGCGCCTCAGGCCTTCCGCCGTCATCAGGTCGTCGTCGATCCGGCGCTGCCGTTCCTCGAGGACGTCCACCACCCGCGGCAGGGCGACGCGCCACATCACGAGATAGAGCGCGACGAAGGTGATCGCCAGCCAGACGAGCTGGGGCGCGAAGTCCGCGGTGACGAGTTGCGGCACGGAGGCGCCGCCTAGCCGAACAGGATGAGGAACGCGATGACCAGCGCGTACAGGGCCACCGCCTCGACCAGCGCGAAGCCGAGAAGCACCTGGCCGAACATCCGCGGCGCGGCGGCCGGGTTGCGGATGCCCGCGGCGACGTAGCTCGCGAAGATGTTTCCGATGCCCACGCCGACGCCGGCAAGTCCGATGGTGGCGAGACCGGCACCGATTTGCTTGGCTGCTTCAAGGTCCATTTCCCGGGTCCTTCCGTTGCTGACTCGTGTGTTGCGGTTTCGAAGCCGCGCGCGGCCTCAGTGGTGGAGGTGGATCGCGTCGTTCAGGTAGAGGCACGTCAGCACCGTGAACACGTAGGCCTGCAGCACGGCGACGATCAGCTCGAGGGCGTAGATCGCGACGATGAAGACGAAAGGCGCGAAGCCGAAGAGTCCCAGGGCCACCACGAACCCGCCGAAGACCTTCAGCATGGTGTGCCCGGCCATCATGTTGGCGAACAGCCGCAGCGACAGGGTCACGGGCCGCGCCAGATAGGAGATCACCTCGATCGGGACGAGCAGCGGCGCGAGGACCACGGGAAGCCCGGGCGGGACGAAGAAGGCGAAGAACCGGAACCCGTGGCGGACCAGCGCGATGATCGTGACGCCCACGAACACGACCGCGGCGAGCGCGAAGGTCACCACGATGTGGCTGGTGACGGTGAAGCTGTACGGCACCAGGCCGAGCAGGTTGCACAGCAGGATGAACACGAACAGCGTGAACACGAACGGAAAGTAGCGCCGTCCTTCGCTGCCCACGTTCTCGCGCAGCATGTTGGCGATGAATTCGTAGGTCAGCTCGACGATCGACTGCCAGCGTCCGGGAACCATCGCGCGCCTGCTCATCCCGGCGCCGAGCGAGACGGTGGCGAGCACGAGGACCAGGACCATCATCAGGGACGAATTCGTGAACGAGGCGTCCACGCCGCCGACCTGGATGTCCACCAGCCGGGCGATCTCGAACTGCTCCAGGGGACTGTGTTCTTTTTCGGCCATTTCCTAGAGGCCACCGCTTGGACGACGATCGGGACTCAGGCGCCGGACGAATCCGATTCGTGCCCGGCGGACATTCTCATGGCGGCGCGGTAGGCGTTCAGCATGCCCGCGGCGGCTCCGAGGAGGAGAAAGACCAGCAAAAACCACGGCTTCGTATCCAGCCACCGATCGAGAAACCATCCCATGGCGCCCCCGACGATCAGGGCCGAAACCATCTCCGCCGCCAGCCGGAGGGCGGCGGCCAGCCCGCTTCGCGGCGCCGCCGGGGTCGATTCGACGGACCGGGCGGCGCGCGCCCGCCTCAGCCGGCCGTCGAGATCGTCGAGGGGCGAGGCCCCGTCCTCGTCGCGTCCGGGCGGATCGCCCATGTGCCGGCCCCGTCCCGCGTCCGACCGCCAAGGCGGAGTCATGCGAAAGCCGCGCGCACAATAGGGAGTGGCCCCGCGCCTGTCAAGCACGGCCGGATCGTGTAACTTATTGAAATGTATTGCATAAATCGAAAGGCTCCCTATCCGTTGATCCCCGAGACTCCGCCGGCGCCCCCACCCGGCCGCGCCCCGGGGGTCCCTCTCCCGCGTGCGGGAGAGGGACAGGGTGAGGGTGAGGACAGGGGGCGCGGCTTCGAACGACCCGCCGCGGGATTCCCGCGGCTCAGGCGGTGGCCCTCAGGTCTTCGCCTCGGGAGAGGTCGACGGACACAAGCTGGCTCACGCCGCGCTCGGCCATGGTCACCCCGAACAGCCGGTCCATCCGCGCCATGCTGATGGGGTTGTGCGTGATGATGAGGAAGCGCGTCTCGGTATCGCGGGCGATCTCCTCGACCAGATCGAGAAAGCGTTCGACGTTCGGGTCGTCGAGGGGCGCGTCGACCTCGTCGAGCACGCAGACCGGCGCCGGATTGGTCAGGAACACGGCGAACAGCAGGGCGACCGCCGTCAGGGCCTGCTCGCCGCCGGACAGCAGGGACATCGCCTGAAGCCGCTTGCCGGGCGGACTCGCGAGGATCTCCAGGCCGGCTTCCAGGGATCGTCGGAATCGACGAGGGACAGGCGCGCCTCCCCGCCCCCGAACAGCCGCTTGAAGAGCGCGCCGAAATGGCCGTCCACGGTCCTGAACGCCGTCATCATGCGCTCCCGGCCCTTCCGGTCGAGGCTCGATATCCCCTGGCGCAGCCGGGCGACGGCGGCCTCGAGATCCTCCCGCTCGCCCCGCATCTCCGAGAGCCGCTCCGACAGTTCCCCGGCCTCGGTCTCGGCCCTCAGGTTGACCGGACCCATGTTCTCGCGCTCGCGCTTCAGCCTCTCGAGGCGGCCCTCCACCGCCTCCGGCCCGGGCAGGTCCCGGTCCCCGGAAACCTCCGCGACCGCCGCGATTTCGTCGGGCCCGCAGTCCAGCGTCTCGTTCATGTTCCTGGCGATGTCGGACTTGAGCTGCTCGTGCTGGGAGACCAGCCCCTCCGCGCGCACCCGTTCCTCGCGCGCCGCGGCCAGCGCCGCCTGGGCCTCCCGGGACGCCCGCGACAGCGCGGCGAGCTCCGTTTCCGCGCGGGCGAGGACGTCGGCCGCCTCGCGGCGCGCCGCCTCGGCGGCCGCCGCCTTCTCCAGGAGCCCGGCGCGCCGTTCCGCGAGCGCGCGCGGGCGCGCCTCGGCGGCCGCGAGGGCCTCCCGCGCCTCGGCTTCGCGCGCCGCCAGCCGCTCCAGCTGGGACGCCGCCGAGTCGAGGCGCCGCTGCCAGTCGGTCCGCTCCTCGGCGACGGCGCGGAGGCGCGCCGTCCGCCCCGCGGCCTCGTCCTCGACGCGCCGGCGCTCGGCGGCCGCGTCGCCGGCCTCCCGGCGCAGACCGGCGACCTCCGCGCGGAGCGCGGCGAGCGCGTCGCGGTCCGCCCCGGGGTCGTCGAGCGCCGCGCGTTCCGCGGCGACGCCCTCCAGCCGCGCGCGCAGGGTCTCGCCGTCGGCCTCGAGCGCGGCAACGGCCTCGGAAATCGTCTCCAGCCGCGACTCGCGCCGCACCCGCGCCCCGGTCGCCGCCGCGCGCCGCTCCTCGCACGCCCGCAGCTCCTCCTGGGCCTGCCGCAGGCGGGCGCGCGCGCCGCCGTCCGCCGCCGCCGCGGCCTCCTCCGCGTCCCGGGCCGCGGCGAACCCGGTCCGGGCCGCCGCGACGGCCTTCGCGCGGGTCTCGATCTCGCGCCGCAGGGTCTTCAGCCGGTTGCGCTGGCCGAGGCGGACCGTGGCGGCCGTCGAGGCGCCCGGCCGCACCGTGAACCCGTCCCACCGCCACAGCGCGCCGTCGCGGGTGACGAGGCGCTGCCCCGGCCGCAGCTCCTCCCGCAGCCGGTCGCCCGCGGCCTGGTCCGCCACCACGCCGATCTGCGGCAGCCGCCGCGCCAGCGCGTCCGGACCCCGGACGTTCCGGGACAGCGGCTCCGCGCCCGGGGGCAGCGGCGGCGGATTCTCGAGCGGCGGCAGGCCGCGCCAGTGGGCCGGGGCGCCGCCGTCCGCGGACAGCGAGAGGTCGTCGCCGAGGGCGGCGCCCAGGGCCGCCTCGTAGCCCGGCTCGACGGCGATCGAGTCGATCAGCGGCGGCCAGAGGCCGTCCTCGTTGACCGAAAGCAGGTCGTCGAGCGCGTCCGCCTCCGCGCGGGACCGGGCCAGCTCCGCCTCGGCCGTGCGCAGAACGCCGCGGGCGCGGACTTCCTCGTCCCGGGCCGCCGACCGGGCCGTCTCGGCGGCGTCCGCCGCGTCCCGCGCCCCGGCCACGGACGCGCGCAGGCGGTCGCGCTCGGCGTCGGAGCCGCCGCCCGCGCCGCCGCCGTCGCCTTCCTCCGCGCGGAGGCCGCGGTGCTCGTCCCGCAGCGCCTCCAGGCGCGCCGCCGACCGCTCGAGCCGCTGCTCGACGTCCGCCCGCTCCGCCTCGAGGCGCTCGCGGCGCGCCGACTCCGTCGCGACGCGCTCCGTCTCCCGCTCCAGCTCGCCCTCGCGCCCGGCCAGGACCCGCCCGGCCGCCGCGGCGCGCTCCTCCGCCAGCGCGACCGCGTCTTTCCGCTCGGCCCGAAGGGCCTCGATCTCCTCCCGCTCCCGGGACAGGGCCTCGAGCCGGGCCGCGGCGTCCCGCGCGTGCTCCTCCTCGCGCGCCGCGTCGCTCCCGATCTGCGGCAGGCGCGCCCGCAGCTGCTCCGCGAGCGCCAGCACCTGGCGTTCTTCCTCGTCGAGCCGCTCCCGCTCCGCCGTCAGCCGGTGGATGCGGGCCGCGCGCTCGGCTTCGTCCCGGCGGAGGGAGGGCAGGGCTTCGGCCCTCCCGGCCTCGGCGGAGGACGCGCGGGCCGCCTCCCGCGTGCGTTCGGCCGCGCGCGCGCCGGCCTCGTCGAGGCGCCGCCGCGCCCCGGTCCAGTCGTCCTCGGCCGCCCGCCAGCGCAGGTACAGCAGCATGGCCTGCGCCTTGCGGACGTGCCCGGAGAGGGTCCGGTACCGCGTCGCCTGGCGGGCCTGCCGCTTCAGGCCCCGAAGCTGGAGGTCCATGCCCTGCATCGCGTCGTCGAGGCGTTCGAGGTTCGCCTCCGCGGCGCGCAGCCGCAGCTCGGCCTCGTGGCGCCGCGAGCGCAGGCCCGTGACGCCGGCCGCCTCCTCGAGCAGGGAGCGGCGCTGCTCCGGCTTCGTGTTGACGACGCTGCCGATCTCCCCCTGCCCCACCAGGGCCGCGGCGTGGGCGCCGGTGGCGAGGTCCGCGAACAGGCGCTGGACGTCGCGGGCGCGGACGTCGGCGCCGTTGATGCGGTACGCCGACCCCGACTCCCGCTCGATGCGCCGCACGATCTCGATCTCGTCGCCGTCGTTGTACGGCGCGGGCGCGCCGCGGTCGGCGTTGTCCAGCCGCAGCGCGGCCTCGGCGATGTTCCGGGCGGGCCGGTCGTCGGTGCCGTTGAAGATGACGTCGTCCATGCCGCTCCCGCGCATCTTCTTCGCCGACGTCTCGCCCATCGCCCAGCGCAGGCCCTCGATGAGGTTCGACTTGCCGCAGCCGTTGGGGCCGACGATCCCGGTCAGGCCCGGCTCGATGACCAGCTCGACGGCGTCCACGAAGGACTTGAAGCCCGACAGCCGCAGACGGTTGAAGTGCACGGAAGCCCGTCCTCTCTCGCCTCAGGGAAGCAGGGGAACGATGATCGCCTCGATGTCCTCGAGGGTCAGGACGCCGCGGTAGGTCTTCCCGCCGATGACGAAGCTCGGGGTGGAGTCGATCCCGTGCTCCCGCTCGCCGTCGAGCCGGGTCCGGAGGATGCCGTCGCTCAGCGCCGCGTCCCCGGCGCACGCCTCGACCTCCCCGGCGCTCAGGCCGCCGAGGCGGGCGATCCGGAGCAGGGCCTCGAACGGGTCCTCCGCCGAGTACCAGGCCCGCTGCTTCCTGAAGAGCGTGTCGACGAACGCGAAGTAGCGCTTCTCGCCGGCGCAGCGGGCGACGATCGACGCCCACAGGGCGGTCCGTTCGAGGGGAAACTCGCGGAACACCAGCCGGACCTTCCCGGTGTCGATGTACTTCTCCCGGAGCGCCGGCAGCGTCTCCTCGTGGAACGTGGCGCAGTGCGGACACGACAGCGAGGCGTACTCGACGATCGTGACCGGGGCGTCCTCGCGCCCCAGCGCCATCTCCGCGTCGGCGGGCGCCGGCGCCGCGCGGGCCGGTTCCGCCGCGCCCGCGACCGATACGGCGACGAACAGGAAAGCCCCCGCGAACGACACCCTCATTAGCGGCACTCCATCCTCCACACCACAATATCTTGTACGATTATAGGATTTCGCCGGCCCGTCCACAAGACGGCCCTCACCCTGTCCCTCTCCCGAAGACGGGAGAGGGGACCCTCGGGGCGCCGTCCTTCGTTTGGGGGTCCCCTCTCCCGCGTGCGGGAGAGGGACAGGGTGAGGGTGTCGGCAGAACGGACCCGGCGGCGCGGTCCGTCGTCGTCATTCCCGCGAAAGCCCCTCTCCCGCTCGCGGGGGAGGGACAGGGTGGGGGTGGATGGGGTGAAGGAGTCTTTGACTCGAACCCTCACCCTGTCCCTCTCCCTGAGCAGGGAGAGGGGACCCCGATGGCGCGACCCCCGCCAGGCTCTTGCACCACGGCTCGGGACAGGATCTGCGCGGCCCCGGCCGCCCGGTGATGTCGCTGCCGGAACGACGGCCCGCGCCGCCTGGTCCCCTCTCCCGCTTGCGGGGGAGGGACAGGGTGGGGGTGGACGGGGTGAAGGAGTCTTTGACTCGAACCCTCACCCTGTCCCTCTCCCTGAGCAGGGAGAGGGGACCCCGATGGCGCGATCGCCGCCAGGCTTGACTCGAACCCGTCAAGACGCCCCGCCCCCGCCCGTATTGGCTGCCCGCAGCAGATAGTATGGGGTGCGCGGAAGCCGGAGCCGGGCGTTCGTCTCGTCAGGACTCCTTGGCGGTCGGCGGATGCGGCGAAGAGTCCTTCCCCGGTCGGTCGTCCCCCTCCCGGCCTCACCCCTTGCAGGATTCCTCCGCGAAACGCGGTCGGGGCGGCGCATCGTTCTCCGACACCCTCACCCTGTCCCTCTCCCGCACGCGGGAGAGGGGACCTCCGGGGCGCGGCCGGGCCGCTCGGGTCAGGGGTGGACGGCAGAGGGGGCCCGGCGGCGCGGGCGGTCGCCATGGGGTATGATGGCGCGGGTTCGAAGATTGGGAGGATTCCGAATGTCCCCGAGAAAGGCGATCGCGTTCTCGATCCTGGCCGGCGGGCTGGCGGCGGCGCCGGCGCTCGCGTCCGCCCAGGCGCAATACCTCGAAACGGGCGCGGCCCTCGGGACGGCGGCGCCCCCGGCCGCCCCGGACTCCGCGGGCGCCTCTGCCGCCTCGGGCGCCTCCGGGCGCGTGACGGCCGGCGCGGTGGCGGCGGGCGTGGCCGTCGCGGCGGCCATCGCGGTGGCGGTCGCCGCGGCGCAGAAGTGAGCGGCGTCAGGCCGCGGCGGGCTTGAGCACCTCGATCTCGATCGGGGGGAAGCTCCGCGCGATGTGCTGGACGCTCTTCCAGACGAAGCCGTCGATCCTGTCGACCCAGTAGCGGTTGTCGAACGACCAGTCCGCGGCGGGCGCGGAGTTGGCCTCCCCGAGGAGGACCGTTTCCAGCTGGAGCCCGGCGATCTCGATCCGGGCGGCGCCCAGGGGCGCGAGCGTCGCCTCGACGGGCAGGCCGTAGAGGCCGCCCGCGTCGAGGTCGACGGTCCGGCGGTACCGGACGGGCCGGTCCAGCCGGTGCGGAGCCCCGCCGAGGGGGTCCCCGCCCCGGAAACGCGTCGCGCGGATGTTCTCCGGGAACCCGGCCGTGGCGACGACGCGGCCGTGCCGCGTGACGACCGCCGCGCGGTCCGCCGACAGCCAGTGCCGGCCGGTCCGGTCCGCGCGCCCCAGGACCAGCAGCGACCGCGGCCCGCGCCCGACTTTCGCGGCGATGGACGCGTGGGGTATCCTGTCGATCCGCTGGCGGTCGATCCCGGCGCCGGTCCGGCCGAACGCGAGAAAGCGGACCGTCTCGCGGAAGCCCCCGGCGGCGGGGGCGGCCTGGCAGCCGGCGGCCAGGGCCGCGGCCCCGCACACGACGAACCGGCGCCGGCCCATCGGCGGCCGGCGGGGTTCCGCAAGGAGGTCTCCGCTGCTCTCGTTTCGCAAGGCCGTTCTCGCGCTGGCCGCGGTCTGGGGGCTCTGGGCGCCGGCGCAGGCCCCGGCGGGGGGACCGGGCGGACCGGGGGACATCCTCGAACGACTCCGGGGGCCGGGGCAAGGGTCCGCCTCCGGCTCCCCCGACGGCGCCGTCCTGCTCTCGGGCGAGTTCGCGCGGCCGGGGGCCTACGGCATCCGCCGCGGCGAGCGCCTGTCGGAGGTCGTCGCCCGCGCCGGGGGCCTCACGCCCCAGGCCTATCCCTACGGCGCCGTGTTCACGCGGGAACGCGTCGCACGGGCGCTGCGGGCGGAGCCGGCCCGGGACGGCGCGGCGGCGGGACCCGCCGGCCGCGTGGTCGTCGAGGCGGATCCCACGGTGCTCCGGGTCCGGCCGGAGCTGGACGTCGTGCTGGAGCCCGGCGACCGGCTGTTCGTGCCGCGGCGCCCCCACTCGGTGCTCGTGACCGGAGAGGTCTTCCGTCCCGGCGCGCTGCGGTTCGTCCCGGGCACCCGGGTCGACGCCTACATCCGCCAGGCCGGGGGCTTCCGCCGGTCGGCGGACCGGGAGCGCGTGTTCGTCGTCTACCCCGACGGCGTCGCCCGGCGGGTCTCGGTCGAGGCCTGGAACTACAACCCGGTCCACGTCCCGCCCGGCGGCAGGGTCGTCGTTCCCCGGACTCCCGCGGCGGCCGGGGGCGGGTGACCCGCCCGCGGCCGGACCGGGCCGGACCTCCCCCGGCGGCGCGGCGGCTCCTGCTCGCGTCGTGCGCCGCGGCGGCCGCGGTCGCGGCGCACGCGGGGCCGGCCGCCGGGTCCGGGCCGGGGGACGGGCGCCACGTCTCGATGAACGACTTCGGCGGCGTCGGGCTGCTCCAGACGCGCACGGCGCGGTTCGGTCCCGACGGGATGCTGGCGGTCGGGGGCAGTTTCGTCGGCGCGTACGCCCGCTACTACGTCGCCGTGCAGGCGCTGCCCTGGCTGGAGGGCGCGTTCCGCTTCACGGACGTGCGCGACCGGCCGTCCCCCGGCGGCGGCGGGTCGTTCAGGGACAAGGGCGCGGACGTCAAGGTCCGCCTGGCGCGGGAGCGGCGGCTGGTCCCGCAGGTCGCCGTCGGCCTCCAGGACGGACTGGGAACCGGCCGCTTCCAGGGGGAGTACCTGGTCGCCAGCAAGCGGTTCTTCGACCTGGACCTGTCCTTCGGGCTGGCGTGGGGGTATCCGGCGCACGGGGGGCGCTGGCGCAACCCCCTCGCCGCCGTCTCGAGCGGCTTCGCGGAGCGGCGCGAGAACCGCCCGGGCGGGGGCGGCCCGGCGTTCGGCGCCTATTTCTCGGGACGGCGGGTCGCGCCGTTCCTCGGCCTGGAGTACCGGACCCCCGTGGACGGCCTCGTCCTGAAGCTCGAGGTCGAGGGGAACGACTACGGCCGCGAGCCCCTGGGGAACGCGTTCGGGTCCTCGTCGCCGGTGAACTTCGGAGTGACCTACCGGCCCTTCCCGTGGCTCGACGTCTCCCTCGCCGTCGAGCGCGGGAACGCCCTCATGTCGCACCTCTCCCTGCGGCGGGCGCTCCACGACCCGGGGCCGCCGAAGTTCGATCCGCCGCCGGCGCCGGTCCGGACCCGCCCGCGCGGCGCCGCCCGCGCCCGCCCGGCGGAGCCGGCGCGCGGCGGCCGGGAGAAGGCCGCCGCGGCCCTGTTCGCGGAGCTCGCGAGGGAGGGGATACCCGCGGAGACGCTCCGGATCTCCGGCCCCTCGGCGGTCGTCCGCGCCGGGCCGGGCCCGTTCCGGGAGGCCGCGAGGAACGTGGGCCGGACGGCGCGGGCCGCCGCGAACGTCCTCCCCGGCGCCGTCGAGGAGCTGACCGTCGCGAGCCTGTGGCAGGGGGTCGAGACGAGCCGCGTCACGGTCTGGCGGAGGGACCTGGAGGACGCCGCGGCGGGCCTCGGCAGCCCCGAGGAGCTGTGGGCCGGCGCGGAGGTCCGCCCCGGACGCCCCGGGCGGCCGCGGGACGCCGTCGTCGATCCCGGCCGCTACCCGCGCCTCACCTGGGGCGTCCGCCCGGACCTGCACGCGCGCGTCGGGGACGCCGGGAGGTTCGTCCGCCACCGGATCGACGCGCGGGCGGACGCCGAGCTGGACGTCCTTCCGGGCCTCGCGGTCGCCGCCGCGTACGGCCACGCCCTCCACAACCGGTTCGAGGGGACCCGGCGGGAGTCCGGCGGCGTCCCGCCCCGCGTCGGGAGCGACGCCGGCGCGTACCTCCGGCGGGGCGGGAGCGGCGTCGAGCGCCTGCAGGCCGACTACGTGTTTTCCCCTTACCGGGAGGTCTACGCGCGGCTGTCCGCGGGCCTGTTCGAGAGGATGTTCGGGGGCGTGGGCGGGGAGGTCCTGTACCGGCCCTTCGCCTCCCGGCTGGCGCTGGGGGCGGAATGGAACTGGGTGCGGCAGCGCGCGTTCGACGCCGGCCTGGGATTCCGCGGCTACGACACCGGCACCGGGCACCTCAGCGTCTACTACCGGTGGCCCTGGCACGACGTCCTGTCGGTCGTGAGCGTGGGCCGCTACCTCGCGCGGGACAAGGGGGCCACCTTCGGCGTCTCGCGGGAGTTCGCCGGCGGCGTCCGGGCGGGCGCGTGGTTCACGCTGACGGACATGAGCCGGGAGGAGTTCGGCGAGGGCGGCTTCGACAAGGGCTTCTTCCTGGACCTCCCCCTGGACCTGTTCCTCGTGCGGTCGACGCCGGGTTCGGGGCGCGTCTCCTACCGTCCCTCCCTCGGGGACGGCGGCCGGACGGTGCGGATCGCGACCCGCCTCTACCCCCGGACCCGCGCCGCCGACCTGGACGCGATCGCCCGCCACTGGCACCGCGTCATGGACTGACGCCCCCCTTTTCCCGGTCCCCCTCCCGGCCTCCCCCTGGAGGATTCCTCTGCGAAAGCGGTCCGGCCGCGCCACGGGAACACGGCAGGGGTGCCGAGACGCCGTCCACCCCCACCCTGTCCCTCCCCCTTCCAGGGAGAGGGAACCCGAGCGGCCCGGCCGCGCCCCGGGGGTCCCCTCTCCCGCGTGCGGGAGAGGGACAGGGTGAGGGTGGCGGAGAACGATGCGCCGCCCCGACCGCGTTTCGCGGAGGAATCCCGGAGGGGGAGGGTCGGGATGGAGGTTGACGGCGTTCGAGGCCCGTCGCACGCGGCGGGGTGACGCCCGCCCCTTGACCTGTCCCGCCGACCGTTTACGGTTGCGCCTTCGAAAGATGCAGGGAGGCCGCCATGACGGGAGACGCGCGGCGACCGAACGCTTTGCATTTCGTGATCTTCGAGGAAGAGGGCGCATGGATCGCGATGTGCCTGGAACGCTACATCGGCACGCAGGGCCGCACGAAGGAAGAGGCCATCGCCGGCCTGAAGATCGTCTATCGCGCCGAGCTCGACGAGTCCCTGAACCGCGCCGATGAGCCGTTTGGCGACATCCCGCGAGCGCCGGACAAGTTCTGGCGGATGCACGAGTCAGGGGATTCGTCGATCTTTCGCGGTTGTATCCGGGACGACGGGCTCGGTGCGGGAATGGGGGACGACCGGATCGAACTCGCAGCGTAGGCACGAGCGCGCAACGCACTTCCCCGGGTCCCTGTCTTCGACGACTACTGCGAATGGCTCGGGAAAATAGGCGGCAGGGTTGAGCATGGACGGAACCGCTGGGGCCGCTATGCGGTATTGCACTCACCCGACGGCGTTCTTTGCGTTGTGATCCCGGAGACGACCATGAACGGGATGCTGGTTTCAGGGTTGATCGAGTATCTCGACAATCGGCTCGGACTGGTCTCCCCATATCGCGACGGTGAAGACGACGACGGCGCCGGAGGCTGACAAGCCCCGGCGCGACCGCTTCATGGACCGGCGACCCCCACCCTGTCCCTCCCCCTTCCAGGGAGAGGGAACCCGAGTGGCCCGGCCGCGCCCCGGGGGTCCCCTCTCCCGCGTGCGGGAGAGGGACAGGGTGAGGGTGGCGGCAGGGGGGACGAGACTTCAGGGCCGCAGGGTATCGTCGGCGAGCGCCTGTTGCGGCCGGCCGACGGACCGCACGTCGATCCCGTCCCCGGTCCGGAAAGACCGCTTGCCGCCGGTGACGCGCTTCCCGCCACGTCGTCGTCATTATTCGAAGAAAAATGACGACGACATGTTGCCGGCCATGAGCGTCGGCCGGTACGTCGCGCGGGACACCGGGGCCACCTTCGGCGTCTCGCGGGAGTTCGCCGGCGGCGTCCGGGCGGTCCGGATCGCGACCCGCCTCTACCCCCGGACCCGCGCCGCCGACCTGGACGCGATCGCCCGCCACTGGCACCGCGTCATGGACTGACGACCCCCTTGTCCCGATCCCCCCTCCCGGCCTCCCCCCTGGAAGGTTTCCTCTGCGAAAGCGGTCCGGCCGCGCCACGGGAACACGGCAGGGGTGCCGAGACGCCGTCCACCCCCACCCTGTCCCTCCCCCTTCCAGGGAGAGGGAACCCGAGCGGTCCGGCCGCGCCCCGGGGGTCCCCTCTCCCGCGTGCGGGAGAGGGACAGGGTGAGGGTGGCGGCAAGGGGGACGAGACTTCAGGGCCGCAGGGTGTCGTCGGCGAGCGCCTGCCGGATGCAGCGCGTCATGGCGGCGCGATCGCCCGCGTTGGACCGGCGCGAGGCGTCAAACCAGTCGTCGCGGTCGATCCGCGTGAGGTCGATGGCGTGCCCGGCGTGCCCGGCAAGCTGCTTCGGATACTGGAGTTGCGTGCGCCCGTTGCCCTCGCGGAACGGGTGGACATGGTTATAGACATCCTGGAACGGGTGGAGGTGGATCGCCTTCGGGCGGGCCAAGTCGAAATCGCCCGCCGGTACGGGCTCGAGGAGTCGCCGGGCGACCAACTGGCGCTCCGCTGCCTCCAGCGCCGGGGCGTCCCGGATGTCCAGCCTGTTGCGGAGAACGGTGAAGTCCGGCGGATAACGGTAGTCGCGGCCGCTCATCCCGCCGCGGCGACGCGGCCGCGGTCCCCGATCCGGCGGGCGATATGGGCGCGGCGCCGCTCGGGCGACCGCCCCTCGCGCTCGAACATCTCGAACATGGCAGTCTCTTCCGCCGTCAGGGGATTGCCCTCGATCGACTGCAAATGCGCGGCTTCCGCCAGCCGGCCGTTGACGGCGGCCGTCGCAACGGAACCGGAGTCATGCCGCGTCCCGGACATGGTGCGACCCTATCGTATTGCGCCGGTGAAGGCGACAGGCGCTCGCACGAAGGGCCTCGTCGCGGGTCTCGCCGTCCGTCGCGCCCCATGCGAAATCCGGTGACGAGGCTATCGGCCGAGCACGACGTCGAGGCCGTCGAGCACATCCTCGATCTTCGGCCGCGGAAGCCGCCCTACGGGCTTGTCAAGGAGCTCCCGGTCGACGGCGACGACCAGCGACACGTTCGCGACCGAGTCTTTCGGCAGACCCGTCGTCGACGTCTTCAGCAGCACATTGCCCGGCCCGTCCTTCCACTTCAGCTCGCTCGTGAGCGGCACGCAGACCACCGTGTCGACCCGGCTCCGGTTCAGGAGATCCCCCTGGACGACGACGACCGGCCGGCGATATCCCGGCCCCGAACCCGTGGGGTCGGGCAAGGCTGCCCAGCAGACGTCCCCCTGGGAGATCGCCACTCGATGCCCTCAAGCACGCGGCGGGCGGCCTCCGAGACGAAAGCGTCGCGGTTCCCTCCGAGAGCGTCGCAAATGCGGTTCATCGCTTCGGTGACCTCGGTCCCGCCGGTTGCGTCCCCATGGCCCCGCGGTTCCACGACGAGCCTCCCGCGCCCGCGCCTGACCAGGTAGCCGCCGCGACGGATCCGGAGCCGACCTTCCTGGACGAGCGGCCAGAGAGCGCTCTCGATCGTCCTGGCGTTCTTGTCCCCCTTTGCCCCTTCGCCCCGGGACGCCAGCCAGGCGGCGAAGGCGCGTTCGCCTATCTCGTCGCCGACGGACTTGCGCAGCACGTTGAGCTTGCGGCGCTGCCCCTTCGTCAGGGCGTCCTCGTCGATGGGTTTCTGCAAGAGCTTGACGGCGGTCTCGGTCCTCATGGGCGCTTCGGCGGTCTTCGTCGATAATGCGAAGTGGAAGTGTAACACACGCCCCGCCCGGCGCCCGCTGGATCGCCGGATCGGCGGCGCGGGCCGTCAGTCGAGGTTGAGGGTGTCCTTCACGGCGTACAGCTTCGTCCCTTCCCGCCTGTAGTAGGTCCGCACGATCATCTCGGCCAGGAGGCCCATCATCACGCCGAGGACCGCGATGAGAAGGAACAGGGCGGCGATCGCCAGCGTCGGCGTGCGGGTGAAGTCGGTCCCTTCGCCGAGCTTGAGCCAGACCGCGTAGGCCGCCGACAGGACGGACGCGAGCAGGCTCAGCACGCCGAAGCCGCCGAACAGGTAGATCGGACGGTCCCAGAACCTCTCCAGGAACCGCACGACGATCAGGTCCAGGAGGATCTTGACGCTGCGCTCCAGCCCGTAGTTCGACAGGCCGCGGGACCGCGCCCGGTGGCGCACCGGGATCTCGGCGATGCGCGCCCCCCGCCAGCGCACGAACACGGGCACGAGGCGGTGCATCTCCCCGTACATCTCCAGGTCGCGCACGAACTCGCCGCGGTACGCCTTCAGGGCGCAGCCGTAGTCGTGCAGCGGGACCTTCGTGATCCGGGAGATCAGCGCGTTGGCGACGCGGCTCGGCAGCACCCGCCGGAGGAAGGGGTCCTTCCGGTCCACCCGCCAGCCGGAGACCATGTCGTAGCCGTCCTCCATCTTGCGCAGGAGGGCGCCGATGTCGCGGGGGTCGTTCTGGCCGTCTCCGTCCATGGTGACGACGACGTCCCCCGTGGAGTGGTCGAACCCGGCCTGCCAGGCCGCGGTCTGGCCGAAGTTGCGGCGCAGCGCGACGAGCTTCAGGCAGGCGTCGTCCGCGGCGAGCCCGGCGATCTTCCGGGCGGTTCCGTCGCTGCTGCCGTCGTCCACGCAGACGATCTCGTGGCGCCGCCCCGAACCGCGCAGCGCCTCCGCGAGCGGCCCGTACCACAGCTCGATGTTGTCCGCCTCGTTGTACAGGGGAACGACGACCGAGACCGACGGAGGGGTTTCCCCTTGCGCTGTCCGGCTTTCGACCATCCCCCCGATTCAACGCCCGGCCGGCGGCCCTGTCAAATCCCTGCATACCCGGCCTTGACGGCGCCGCGCGGGCGCCGCACCCATAGGGGGACACGCCGGGAAGGGCGAAAAAGCCGTGGACCCGCGACCGGGGGATGTGACATTTTGAGGAGAGGCGTGGAGGGACCGGAATGTCGATGGGCACGGAAATACGGGATGTGCCGGCGGTGGACGCCGCGTTCCCCGGCATCGTCGAAGCCGAGATCGTGAAATTCGCCGCGGGTCTCGAGGGGAAGCATCCCGATGCGAGTGTCGTCACCGCCGCGAGGCGGATTTCACGAGTTGCGATCTTCCATACCCGTGAACCCGAAATCGCCGTCGATGTCGACGGCGCCCTGTCTTTCGACTTGAGGCTTCGGGACGGGCGGCTCGTATTGGCCGAGATCGGCATGTCGGGGCGGATCGATGTCAGCGTGTACGGCGTCGACGACGAGTTGCAGGAACACAACCCCGAGGCAACGCCCGACGAATTGATCGCGGCGATCGGGCGCTGATGCATGCCCGTTCCGGACGCGGACCCGGTGTGTCGTTTCGTTCGACAGCGGGATTGATCCTCCAGGGACGGGAGGCCACGGGCCTCGGCTTTCAAGGACAAGAGAGGATTGTCGGTTTGGCATCCGGGGCGCCTGCATGCTTCCGGCGCCCGACTCGAACACTTGAAGATAGGTTCCTTGGCGGGCTGCGGCGAGGCCCACCATGAAGCCGGGGATTACGGGGACGCGGCTCGGTGGGCGGAAAACGAAGCGAGAGCGAAATCGCAAATAGCGGGCGATCTCGATGTTGCCGTGGAATGGCGCCCCGAAGACGAATATGTCGAAGAGGCCTGGAGGGTTTGGCGGAACGCCCATGCGCAGGTCGAAACCCGGGCCGACCACGACACACTCATGACCTTGTCTCGCCGGCGGCTTGCCTTGACGGCGCGGTGCGTCGTCCCTCCTGTTTCGTAACCGCCGGCCCAGCGCCTGCAAGGCGGGCGGGAACGCGGACTACCTTGGCGCGGCGGCGGACACCCTCGTGAGCGACGTGTCCAGCTTGCCGTCCATGCGATCGAGCTTGGCGTTTATTTGCCCGATCGACTCCAGGTCGGTATCCGCCCGGTTGTCGAGTCTCCCGGCCTCGGCTTCGGTCTTCTTCTCGACCCTCTTGTTCTCGGCGGCGGCGACCTCGGCCGTTCCCCTGATCGCGGCGGTGTGTTTGCCGTCCTGCGCGCCGAGACCCCAGACCCCCAGTGCCCCCATCGAGCCGAGAAGAGACTCCGGGGTCGAAGGGAAAGCTCCCGGCCCCCGGATCGGGTCCGGGGGTGTTCCGGGCATGAACCGGTTGCGGCATGGCGGGCCCCGGGGAGACCGGGCGCCCCGGCCGCGCCCCGGGGGTCCCCTCTCCCGCGTGCGGGAGAGGGACAGGGTGAGGGTGTCGGGGAACGACCCGCCGACACGGTCCGCGCGCCGGTGTACGATGACGGCTTGGCGCCCCGCGGGTCCGGCCCCGGGGCCGTCGCGGCGGACGGGGAGGGCGAGACCGTGAACGGGAAGATGCGGAGCCTGACGGCGGCCTGCCTGGCCGCGGCGGTTTCGGCCGCGGCGCCGGGCTGCTCCGATTCGGCGAGGGACGCCCTCGGGGAACCGCCGGACGGCGGCGGCGGTTCGATCGCGTGGGGGCCGCGGCTCGGCGGGTCGGGCCTGTCCGCGCTCGCCGGCGCGGAGGACGAATTCGCGCCCGCCGCGGCCGGCGCCGTGGCGCGGGCGGCGCGGACCGCCCCGAACGGCGCCTCGCAGTCCTCGCTCGCCGTGGACGGCCGCACGGCCGACGAGATGACGGTGCGCGTCGTGACCGGCGAAGACGCCGGCGGCCTCGCGCACGAGATCTCCGACGGCGCGCGCATCGTCCTGCGCGCGCCCTCCCCCGTCCCGCGCCGGGGGCTGGACCTCGCCGCCTTCACCGATCTGATCCCCGGCATCGAGCCGGACCTGTCGAGCTACCCCCACGAGGTGCTGGGCGTGTGGGCCTGGGACGGGGAGGCGGGCGCGTTCTGGGGCACGAGTCCGCCGGTCCCGCCCGTCGCGTTCGGCGGCACGTCTCCGGCCGGCACGGCCACCTACAAGGGCGACGCGGCGGGCCTCTACGCCGCGGCCGAGGCCGTGGAGAAGTTCCTCGCCGACGTGGAGATGATCGCGGACTTCGACCGCCGCACGGTGGGCGGCACGGTCGGCGGGTTCCGCACCCTCGGGGGCGAGGCGCTCGGCGGCCTGTCCGTGACCCTCGGCGAGACCGGTTTCCCGGGGGAGGGCGGTCCGTTCTCGGGCGGCACCTCGGCCCGGACCGCGTCCGGCGCCGTCGCGGGCGCCGGCCAGTGGGGCGCGCGCTGGTCCGACGGCGCGGGCCGGGCCATGGGCGGGACGTTCGGCTTCGCCGCGGACGACGCGAGCCTTTCGGTCCTCGGGGCGTTCACCGCCTGCGCGTGCGCCTCGACGGCCGACGGGAACCCCGACGACCCGGCGGCGACGTCCCGGTAGGGGGCCGGACCCCCGGAAACCCGGCATTCGGTGCGCCGGGCGGAGGCGCGCGCCCACGGTGAAGCCGCGCGGCAGGGCGAGCGAGGCGCCGAGGCCGGCCTCCGGGCCGCGCGAGCGCCAGTGCTCGCCGTCGGCGCGGACCCGGCTCCAGCCGGCGCTCGACGGCATGGATTCCCTTCACCCTTCGACCCTCACCCTGTCCCTCTCCCTGAGCAGGGAGAGGGGACCCTGTGGCGCGGCCTTGCCCCGGGGGTCCCCTCTCCCGCGTGCGGGAGCGGGACAGGGTGAGGGTGTCCGCCAGAGGCACGGTTTCGAACGGCCCGCCGCCATGAGCCGGGGGGAGAGTGGCCCCGTCTTTCGACGCCGTCGGTCGAGATGGTTGAAAGAACCCCGTGCACGCCCATGAACGGCAGCACGCGAGGCGGCTGGAACGAGGACAGGACGCCCGCGCACCGTGGTGTTTTCACGGTACACGGCTCTCCGGCCCGTACCTCTCATGCCATGGTTATCGTGACGATCACGGCTGCTGTCGAAACGGCCATGGCCGCCACTGCGATGGCCGTTCTAAGGAGCCACCTCCTGTCGTCGGCGATTTGCCGTTACCGTGACCACGCCTCGACGACCCGCCGGTATTGCTCGTCGATATCTTCCCGCGTCGAATACTTCCCGGTTTGCAGCCAAACGTTTCCGCTGGATTGCGTCATCGCGATACGCCGGTCCGAGATACGCATCGCGTCGTCCGATTCCCGCCCGGGAGCACGCGGAGGCGGGGCCGCGGCCGCAAACACGGCACTGAGGAACTTCATCCCTTTCCCCCAAGTGCAAAAAGAGTTCGACATCGACCTGTTACCGGTTTTGAAGTAAAGGGAAAGCCGGAACGCCCGGCCGGTGCTACGCGACATCGGCCCACGGCTCCTCTCCAGGAATACGCACGGTGTTTGGCTCCTAACAGTCAACCCATTGAGAGTCAATGAAAAACGGAAGATTGGCGGGATCCGACGCCGTGCCGTCGCCACCGATCCCCACCCCGGCCTCCCCTTCCAGGGGTTTACTCCGGCGCCGGCGCCCCTCCGGCGTTCTTCGGCGGCATCGTGTTTCTGCGCGGCCTTCATCTGAGACGGACCTTCAGCCAGTCCCACACGCGTGCCTGGGCATGGCCGCTGTACGGCTCCACCGGAACCGGGACGCCCGGACCGGCGGAAGACTCGTCTTCCCGACCGTCCGGCCGGATCGTGTCGAGGAGTTCGCTGCTCCCGGCTTCCGTCCCGACGAACCGGATCGGCCGTTCGCCCGGCTGGATCGTCGATGCGGCGGATTCGCGACCGATTCCGGCAACGAGCTCTCGGGATTGCCGCAGGCGATCGGGCAGATCGTGTCTCCCGGCCCGCTCGACGGCTTCGGAGAAGGCCTTGCGCATGGCCCGGACCGGCAGGTCCATGCCGCCCTTCGGCTTCTCGTCCCCGGCCATCGCGATTCCCCTCCCGCGGGATGTCCCGTCCGGAACGCGCATGGGGGTTGGCGTCCGCGACGACAATACCGGAGCGCGAATTTCGGCGCCACGATGCGCTTCGTCCCGTCGCCCCGTTCGCCTCGGGCAGCTCCCGCTCGGCACACCAAAAAAAGAAGGGCGGCGCAAGGCCGCCCTCCCCATGGTTTCGGACCCGTGGGATCAGGCTTCCATCGGCGAAGCCCGGCCCGGGATCGACGGATTGCTATTTTTTCGACGCGCCGAACCCGCCCGCGAGGTTTGCCCCGGGGGCACTGGCATCGAACCGGCCGGCAACGCCGGTGGGTGTACTCTGCGGCGTCTGGCTAACAGCGGCAGTGTATGTGCCGAAGAAGTGCCCGGACCACTTTCCGGTGGCATCACCACCGCCGATCTTCCCGCTCGTGGCGCCCGAGAACATGCTCTCGTCGTTGCTGGTATTCGTGTCATCCTGTACAAGGCCATCGAGCAAGGAGGTTCCCAGTGTGACGCTCCACCCGGCCAGCGCAGTACCATCCTTGTCCATGAAGTTACCGATAGTCCCGGAAATGGAGCCCGCCTGAGAGGCATTTCCGAACTGCGCGTTCAGCGACGCAGTTGCCGTGAACTCGCCGCTGGTGGCGCCGGTCACCTGGCCCCTGGACGTGTCCGTCAGCACATAGCTGCCGGCTGCCGCCCCGCTGTACGTCGCGGTGCCTGTCACGCCATCAATGGATCGGCTGGCGCTGGTCCCCAGGTATGACTCCGATCCTCCGGCGAAGGTACGGAACTTGTAGGAATAGGTGCCGTCGGCGTTGGCCTTGTCCGGCTCCTCCATCCACGTCCCGAAGTAAAGATAGTCCGCGTCGGGCTGTTGAAGCTTGGCCTTGGCTCCCGCATCGGCCTTGAACGTCCAATTGACAGCCCCAAGCGAGGTTACCGCGCCCTTGGCATTGATCGTGACAGAGCATGCGGCTCCGCTACAGGAGAAGCTGCCCGCCGCACCACCCAACGTACCCTCGAAGGTCAGTTTGGTCGCAGTTCCTACAGGTTTGAACGTCTGCTCCGCACCCTTCGCAGGCAGGGCGAGCGAAGACGGAACGATCAGGCCCTGTACCTTTGGGTCGGTGGAGGCACTTGCGATTGTAGCCGTCCCGTCCGGGACTACTACAATGTCGCTATCATCGGTGTGAAATCCGTCCATGTTGTCGTCGGTAAACGCCAGAGGCGTCGGCTTGTCGATGTTCGTGTAGACGGTCACGTACTCGGTTGCCTCGCCGCGCGTGAACTTGGCGCCGGCCCAGCCCGTGATCGCGGCGGCAGCGTCCGTCGCCGCCGTGTAGGCGCCCGTACCCGTGCCGCCAGTCGTCCCCAACGTGACGCTGGCCGCCTTGCCCGCCGCGCGCGTGGCCGTGACGCTCGGAGCAGCCTGGGTTGCCTGCGCTGTAATCGCGGTCTGAAGACCCAGCGCCTTGGCTTTGGCTACCGCGTCGGCGGCCTTCTTGTCGTCGGCGACCTTCTTGTTGTAGGCGGCGCTGTACGCCACCGTGACGCCGCCGGTCTCCATGGCCGTGAACGTGCCGTCGTCGCCCTTGGTCACCGTGACCGTGCAGTCCGAGCCGCCGGACGGGCAGGAGAAGGTGACGTTGCCCACGGTCGCCGTCCCGCCGGCCTCGATCGTGTGGTCCTTGGCGTCGGCGTCCATGAGCCCGTGCATCGGCACCCCGGTCAGGGCCAAGGCCGCAGGCTTGGGATCTTCGACGAGCGGCGGACCGTCGCTGCTGCTGCTGCATGCGGCGAGCCCCAGCGCGAGCACGGCCGCGACCCCCAACGAGATCAGGTTCTTGTAGGTAGACATGGTTCGAGGCTCTCCCAAACATTCAATATTGGTTCCGCCTCCGACGACATTCTTGCGCTCCAGTACGCAGGAGTACAATTTATGTTGTAATATCAAATTACTATCTTCTCATACACCTCTTGACATAATGCCGCCCGTGCGCTCCAATACCTCTCGACTTGATGTCGAGTGCTTACGTTTTGATGACGGTTTTGATGAGATACGAGTCACCGGAGGGGAAAGCATTCGGTCACGCGGTGATGGAGGGGACGATGACACTGAGCGAAGGCGGGGGCGGCCCGGCGGAACGCGGAGTTGGCATCGTCGTTCTCATCACCCTCACTCATCACCCTCACCCTTTGACCGAACGCTTTCCGGTGTTCGGTCATGCAGTGATGGGAATGGAGGAGCCATTTCGATGCCCAGACAAGCCGAGGTGAGGCTGTCCAAGCGGACCGTCGACGGACTCGCCGTCGAGGGCGCGGACAAGGTGTTCTGGGACCGCGAGCTTCCCGGCTTCGGGGTCCGGGTCTATCCCTCGGGGCGCAAGGTCTATGTGGTGCAGTGCCGGGATCCGGCGGGCATTGAGCGGGCCTCCCTGGGCCGGCACGGCGAACTCTCCTGCGATCAGGCGCGCAAGAAGGCCGCTCGCGTCATCGACCGCATCAAGCGGGGCGAGGCCTCGCGTTCCTCGCCTCCCGAGGCGCCGCTGACCGTGGCCGCCTTGGCCGATCGCTATATAGAAGCGCACGTCGCGGTGACCTGCAACGCACACACGCAGGACATCTACCGGGGCTCGCTGAGGAACCATATACTGCCGGCGCTGGGGGAGAAGCCGGTGGCGGCGGTCGGGCGGGCCGACGCGGAGGCGCTGCACTACGCCCTGCGCGAGACCCCGCGTGCGGCGAACCGGGCGCTGATGGTGCTCTCCAAGATGTTCTCCCTCGCCGAGGCTTGGGGCGTGGCGCCGCCGGGCGGCAACCCGTGCCGCTTCGTGGTCGGGTACCGGGAGGGCGCGCGGGAGCGTTTTCTGACAGAAGACGAATACCGGCGGGTAGGCCGGGAGCTCTGCGCCCTCGAGACCCGGGGCGAGATGCCGGCCCGCGGCGCTGCGGCGCTGCGGCTGCTGATGCTGACCGGGTGCCGGCTGATGGAGGTGCTCACCCTGCAGTGGGACGACGTGGACCGCAAGGCGGGGGAGTTGAGGCTGCGCGACGCCAAGACTGGCGCGCGCATGGTGGTCCTGACGCCGCCAGCGGCGATGGTGCTCGACGGCATCGCCCGCGTTCGGGGCAACCCCTGGGTCTTCCCCGGAGAGAAGCCGGGCCGTCACTTGTCGCAGATCACCAAATACTGGCACTGGGTGCGCGAGCGTGCTGGCGTGGTGGATGTGCGGATCCACGATCTGCGGCATTCCTTCGCGTCCCGTGCGCTGGCGCTGGGCGAGAGCCTGACGATGATCGGGCGGCTTCTGGGACACACTGACGCGGGCACCACGGCGCGCTACGCCCATCTGGCGCAGGGAGCGGAGAAGGCGGCGGTGGCCCGGGTGGGCGGCAGCATCGAGGCCGACCTCCTGCGCGCCGGCACCGGAGGCGTGGGAGCGCCGCCGCGGCCGGCAGACGCGACGTAAGGAATGGGAAGCGGGCATGGCGAGGCGGAAAGGGGCATCCCTATCGAACCGGACGGTCGACGGCCTGCGGGCGGAAGACCGGGACGTCATCTACTGGGACCGGAACCTGCCGGGCTTCGGGGTGCGGGTGTACCGTACGGGGTCCAAGATCTATCTGGTCCAGGGCCGGGGGCCGGAGGGCTCTAGGCGGGTAACGCTCGGGCGGCACGGGGTGATCTCGGCCGAGGAGGCGCGCCGGCGGGGGGCGGAGACACTGGCCCATATTCGGGCGGGCACGGTCCCGCGGTCCGGATCGGACGGAGAGGCCGGCCCGACGGTGGCAGACCTCGCCGAGCGGTATCTGCGCGAGTACGTGGCGGTACGCTGCAAGCCGTCCACGGCCAGGGGTTACCGCCAAGTGATCTCCAAGCACGTGCTGCCCGCCCTGGACCGGGTTCCCCTCTCGGAACTCGAGAGCCGGCACGTAGCCGACCTCCACTACCGCCTGCGCAAGAAGCCGCGGGCGGCGAACGAAGCGGTCGGCGCGCTGTCGCGGATGCTCAACCGGGCGGAGGCCTGGGGGATGGTGCCTCCGGGACGCAACCCCTGCCGCCGGGTGCGCAAGTACCCGACGCGGCGGCTCGAGCGCTTCCTGACCGAGCCGGAGTTCTGCCGCCTGGGCGAGACCCTGGACGAACTGGAGGCCGGGGGCCAGGTTCCGGCGCCCGTCGCCGCGGCGTTGCGGCTGCTGATGCTGACCGGATGCCGGTACGGCGAGATCGCGACCCTGCGGTGGGAGGACGTGCATCTGGAGCGCTCCGAGATCCGGCTCCGCGACAGCAAGACCGGCCCTCGCACGGTTCCGCTGTCACCGGCGGCGGTCCGGGTGTTGGCCGGGTTGGCGCGCGCGCCGGACAATCCCTGGGTGGTGGCGGGCCGGAAGCCGGGCGCGCGGCTTCCGCACCTCTTCTATTACTGGAACCGGGTGCGCGCGCGCGCCGGCCTCGACGACGTGCGGCTGCACGACCTGCGGCACAGCTTCGCCTCGCGGGCGCTGGCGCTGGGCGAGACGCTGCCGACGATCGGCAAGCTGCTGGGGCACTCGAAGATCCAGACCACGGCGCGCTACGCGCACCTGGGGCGGGACTCGGTGCGGGAGTCGGCGGGCCGGGTGGCGGTCAGCATCGCCGCCGACATCCTGCCGCCCGGGGCGCTGCCGGAACCCAGGCGGCGGCGATGAGACCGGGCGGGGAGGCCGGGGCATCGTTCCGGAAGCGCGGTCCGGCGTCGCGTCATTCGTGTCGCCCTCCTCATATGTTGTGGCGTTTTGGGTACTTGCATACGCTGCGGACATATGGTTGGGTACGCGTCGCCGCGCCGTCAGGCGCGGTGGGCCGGCGAAGCGGAGCCGTGCGGTCGAGGGATGGAGGGACCATCCGGATCGGCGGGGGATGCGGGCACCGGCATCGCGTTCGGGAGTGGATGGGTCTTCGAATCGGTACGACCAATTGACCCCTAGCAAGACGCAGATTCCGTGTTACAATCCGGGCCGTTTTCGGCTTGCCAAGGCGCAATCCGGGGTGTAATAGACGATCCAGGCCTTGGTTTGAGGCCGCATCAATGCGGGAAGGGAGAGCCTGACCGCGGCCCGGGCCGACAGACCTTCCAACACCCCGTAATCGCTGGATAATTCGGCATTTCGCCCGCCCGTCCGCGGGACGTCTTCCCGCTCGCCGTCATAACTTCGTAAGCGGATGCATTGCAATTCGGGCGCGTCCCCGCGCGCCCCTGGCGCCCGAGTCCGCCCGCTGTCGGGGGCGTTCGAGGTGTCGGTTTTCCTCGTGATTTGGCGGCCGGCACGCCGCGGCGACCGAGAGTCCTCCGCTGGCGTTCGAGGTCGTGAAGACGACGCGGGCCGACGGTCCGGAGCGGGGCGGAGGCTACCGCCCCCTCCGCCGCCGCGCCGCGGCCAGCGTCACGGTTGCCCCTTTCCCGCGGGCGGCCGGCGAACTCCGGCGAGGCCCCAGCGGCGTCGATGACGTAGTCCGCGCCGCCGTCCGCGACAATCGTGCCCTCCGGCACGTCTACCCGCGTACTGGCGGCCAGCACCCCGGACCCGTCCGCGATGCCGGTCAGTTCCAGAAGACGCGCCTCCCCCGTCGTCCCGGCGAGCACGCCCACCCGGTCCGCGCCGGTCAGGTTCCGGTGCCGGGCGAGGCGCTCCGCGTCCTCCGCGCGCACCAGAAGAGACTGGCGGAACTCGATATGGCCCGAGGTGAAGACGATGGCCGTCCTTCCCGTCTCGTCGCGGGTCCGGGAGTCGAGAATCGTGATGCCGCCTCCGACGATATCGTACCGGGGCCCGTCCGGAAGCAGCCAGATGCCGTTCCAGACCGCGATCCCCTTCCGGGAAAACGACAGCTTCGCGCCCCGCATGGCTTCGAGGGCGTTCAGCAGGTCGGCTTCGTAGCCCCGGTGGCTGTCGAAGCCGGGAGAACCCGGCTCCCTGTCGGCGCTGTAGCTCACCGGCTCGAAACGCGCGTAGAAGCCGAGTTCGAGCGTCCTCTCTTCGTCCGCGCAGGCGTGCGACGGCGCGGCGGCGGCCGTCGCCCCCAGCGCGACCGCTCCCGCCAGCAGGACGGCCGGGTTTCCTCGTTTCATCGGCGGCTCTTCCGTCCGGTCGTTGTCTCCGACGCGCCGTTCGACGGTTCCATGGGCCGGGATACTGCCTGCGCCTCGCCCTCCCGCCAGTAGTGTAGGCAATCCTTGCCCCCGAATCGCTACCACGTGCGGCCTATCCCATTTTCCGGCGCCCGATCCGAATCCTCAGCCGCCGAAGACCTTTCCCATGCCGAAGACGGACGGTAGAAAAGGTGATCGCCACGAACTCCGTCATGCGGGGAAACCGTTCAGGATGACAAGACCCACTCCGGCAGGTCCCGGCGGCACGCGCGTTTCGGCGAAGGTCGACAGGTACGATGCGGTGAAGGGCTATGGCTTCCTCGATCCCGGCGACGGCTCGCCCGTCATCCTCTGCGACCGGTCGGTGCTGGATGCCGTGGGCATGAACCTCCTTCTCCCCGGGGCGACGGTTGCCTGCGAGACGGAGTGGGGACAGTACGGCCCGGAGGTCTCCCGGATCCATGCCGTCGATTTCTCCACGGTCCCGTCCGGCACGGCATCCATCGGCCGGGTGTCCGGCGAAGGATCGGTCGCCGCCAATCGCGGTCCGGCGCCCGCCGCCGCCGCTTCCGGCCGCCGGCTCCGGGCCGTCGTCAAATGGTTCCTGCCGGTCAAGGGCTACGGGTTCCTGGAGCCGGAGGACGGTTCCGCCGACCTGTTCTGCCACCTGACCGCCGTGCGGGCGTCGGGCCATGACACGCTGCCCCAAGGGGCGGCGGTGACCTGCGAGATCGTGCAGGGCGACCGGGGTCCCCAGGTGTCGCGGATTCTCTCGGTCGAGGCTCCGCCCGCCGGACCCGGCCCGGCGAACCGCGGCGGGCCGCGGCACGGCCCCCGGGATCGCGTCCCGCGCGGCGAGGCTCCCCCGGCCGCCGACATGAGGCTGCCGGGCACGGTCAAGTTCTACGACCCGGTGCGGGGGTTCGGTTTCGTCGTGCCGGACAACGGCGGTCGCGAGGTGTTCTTCCATTCCAGCGTCCTGTTGCGCAGCGGCATGGGCGACCTGCAAACCGGGCAACGCGTCAACGTAAGGGCCGAACAGACGGAACGCGGGCTCCAGGCGACGGATATCGAGCCGACCTGAACGGGCGCCCCGACCGGCGCGCCCCACAACGGAGGAAGTCGTGGACGAGCGGGACGCGCCGCGGCGGGTGTCGGCGGAGGAGGAAGCCAGGATCAGCGAGACGCCGGCGACGTTCGCCAACAAGGTCTACGTCTCGCCGTTGCCGGGCGGTGTCAAAATCACCTTCGCCGAAGCTCTCCGGATTCCCGGCACGGACACGGCGTCGCCGCGCGTGGCGGTCTTCCTGCAACACGAGGATGTCGCTGTCCTGCACCGTCTGCTCGATTCGACGGTGAACGCCGCCGAAACGCCGCCGGAGCCCATCGGCGGCTCGGTACATTAGGACTACTGGGCGAACGTCCGCACCGGCCGCGGCCGCCCGGGCACCCCGTCGGGCCGTGTCGCCCTCGATGACGATACCAATCTACCGGACCTTGCCCTCCGAGTCGTAGGCCGATACGAAACAAGAGCCCGCGGGCGGAGTTGGCGGGAGAAGGCCAACCGCATGTCCGGCGCCATGACCGCTGGCCGTGCCCCGGCTGCGTGCCGTATCGGCACCGTCATCGCGTCAGCGCTTGCCGGTGCCGTCCGGGCTCCGACGCGGCCCGGCCTGAACGACAACGCAATGATGCCTTAATTCAGCCGCCAAGCTGTCCGACGAACCGGGGCCACCTCAAGTCGCCCATTCGCCCATCCGGTGTTTATGAGAAGTTTGCTTTGCTGGTAGTAGCTGGACGCCGTGATCTCGGCGAGCGTCTCCGCGAACTTCGGGGCGAGACGCACCCTTTTCAATGTGCGGACGGCGCGGCCGGAGGCCGCGCCGTCATTGCGTCAGTCGGCGAGCGCGAGGCTCTCGGCGGACGACTTGCCGTCTCGTCCGGGCATGAGTTCGAAGGACACCTTCTGCCCTTCGTTCAGCGTATCAAGGCCAGCCCTCTCGACGGCGCTTATGTGAACGAACACATCCCTTGAGCCACCTTCAGGCTGGATGAACCCGTAACCCTTGGCAGGGTTGAACCATTTGACAGTACCTGTAGCCATGATCGATTCCTTTCTCGACAGTTCGATCGGAGCGCCGCCCCACGCGGCACCCCTTGAAAACGTTCACAATGTCGAGGAAGAAACCTGGCCGTCCGCATGTGTGCGGACAATCATGATAAGCAACAACGACTTGGTAACGTTGCGCGGACCATACACGCAAAATGCGTGCGTACAAGACGTTTCCGGCCTTCTGCGCCACCGTCGTAGTCTCTCCGATCGCGGCCCGGTCGCTCAGCCGCCGTAGCAGATTGCCGTGTGCTCGGCGCAGTAGCTCCGGCTTTCCGTGCACGGCCTGCCGCGGTAGGTCCACCCGTGTGGATCGTAGCCCCGATCTCCGATGTACCGGCAGGTCCGACCGGAGGCACGGTCCGCAACATCACAGGCTGGCGTTCTCTCTCGGCCTCGATCTTCTCCCCGGCGTGCCGGCTGAGCCTGTGTGCCCGGGACTGGACGCTACCCAGCATGCGATCCAGGTTCATGGCCACCCGGCGCATGGAAAGGCCCTGCCCCCGCAGCTCCGGCAGCTGGGCGTCCTCCTCCGGAGTCCATGGGGGTCAACTCTGCGGTTCCCAGTCCTTGCCCCTGCTCATAGGCGTGTCCTCCGGGCGTCAAGTTAGACGGCGCAGGCGCCGTTTCTGGAATCGCCGACGCCGCGACCGCGGCGTGATGTAAAGGCCGATGGCAAAGACGCACAGGATGAGCGAGCCACCGATGATCGCCAAGTGCCAGATGTCGAAGGCGTCCGTGCTCATGCCGTGTCCTCCCCTGCCATCCGGCAGTGTCACTGAGCAGCCGCCCGGCGGCAGCTCTGCGCAAGCCCGTCAGGCCGCCGGCACGCCCTCTGACAGGGCACCGTCCATATAGACCATGCAGGGGCCGGGCGGGAAACTATGGCTACAGTTCGAGGTGTCGGTTTTCTTCGTGCCTTGGCGGCCGGGTGGAGGGGTCGTTACCGAGCCCCTCCTTTTACCCGGCCCAACGATGGGGCGTATCGGACTTGGCGCCGCCGTGCGGCGATCGAGGCAGCGGTCCGTCCGGGCCGGCCGGTTATTCCGCCTTCGACGGCCCCCGTCGCACTAACTTGGTTCCGAAGCCGCGCCCCCTGACGATGGCGCCGTCGCCGAACTTGTCCCGCACCGCGTCCAGCGCGTCGTCGATCCTGTCCCCGTCCGGCGCGAGGCCGCCGAACAGGTCGCGCTGCCCGGCCTCCCCGCGGTCCACCAGAGCCTGCGCGCCGATCCCGATCGGGCGGAAGGCGCGGCCGTCGGCCTCGCGCCGGAGAAGGGGCTCCGCCGCCCGGAACATCTCCTCCGCGGACCCGGTGGGCGTCTTCAGGCGGCGCGCCCGCGTGACGATGCGGAAGTCCGCGGTCTTCAGCTTCAGCGTGACGCCGCCCCCCGCGATGCCGGCCTTTCTCATGCGCCGGGCCACCGTCTCCGCGAGCTGCCACAGGATGGGACGGAGTTCGTCCGGATCGGACACGTCCTCGTCGAGGGTGATCTCGGACGAAATGCTCTTCGCCTCCCGGTCGGGGTCGACCGCACGGTCGTCCTCGCCGCGGGCGAAGAGATGGAGGCGCCGGCCGATCTTGCCGTAGCGCGCCACGAGCTCGCCCTCGTCGAGCCGCGCGAGCTCGCCGACCCGCGTGATCCCGTCCCGGGCGAGGCGCTTCCGCATGGCGTCTCCCACGCCCCACAGGAGGCCCACCGGCTTGCCGGCGAGGAAGGACCGCGCCCCGGTCCGGCCGAGCACGGCGAAGCCGCGCGGCTTGTCGAGGTCGGAGGCGATCTTGGCCAGGAACTTGTTGTAGCTGAGGCCGATCGAGACGGTGATGGAAAGCTCGTCCTCCACCCGGCGCGCGAGCCGCGCCAGGGTCTCGGCGGGGCTGCCCCGGTGCAGCGACTCCGTGCCCGAGAGGTCCATGAACGCCTCGTCGATCGACAGCGGCTCGACCAGCGGCGTGAGGTCCAGCATCATCGCCCGGACCTCGCGGCCGACGGTGGCGTATTTATTCATGTCCGGCTTGATCACCACCGCGTCGGGGCACGCCTTCAGTGCCCTGAACATGGGCATCGCGGACCGCACGCCGTAGGTGCGGGCGATGTAGCAGCAGGCGGCGACCACGCCCCGGTGGCGGCCGCCCACGATCACCGGGACGTCGCGCAGCTCCGGGCGGTCGCGCTTCTCGATGGTGGCGTAGAAGGCGTCGCAGTCGAGATGGGCGATGGCGAGGTCGTGAAGCTCCGCGTGGCTCAGCACGCGGGCCGACCCGCAGGTCGGGCAGGCCTCGGCGCCGGAGGGCGGCCTGTGGCCGCAATCGCGGCAGAGCGTTCGCACGCGGGATCATAGGACCCGTCGCCGACCGCGCGAAGGTGTCGATCCTACGTCGTGGCGAAGGCGGCCAACGTTGGCTACGTGCCATCTCGACACCGTCACCGCGTTACCTCTTGTCAGTGCAGGCCGCGTCCCGAGGCGGCACGGACCTGAACGGCAACGCAATTACACCTTAATCCAGCCGCTCGGCTGTCCGACCATCCGAGGTCACCTCAGAGGTCGTGGATCGACCCTGGCCGACCCGCACAGCATGGCGCGCGACCTCACAGAACCCTCTGGACAGAACCCTCTGGATTCCGCTTATATCCCGGATCGAAAACCGGCTTGATGCGATAGTCGATGAAGAGACCGAAACAGATACCGTTGCGCGCCCCACTCTCCCAGTCCCAGCGTCGCGTTCTCGCCGCCCGAGCCAAATATGTCGGTAGCCGGGAGCACAAGCTTAAGCGCACATGGCTTGGTGCGCCTATGGCGCGGCAGCTTTCCGGTGGAAGAGTCGGTCGGCGGGATAAACAGATGACAACCGTTTGCCCGCTCACGACGAAGAAGGACCGCAAGCTGGCCACCAGTTGGCTCAGAATGGCTATTCAGGCCGGACAGTATCGCTTCAGGGAAAACGATCTCGATTTTCCGCACAAGGTTTGGTACGAGGAGAACGGCAATATCTGGTTCGGGTTATGCATCAATCGCGTATCTGGAGAATATAAGGGTTGGCCGATCGACGAGGACGAGCGCCGTGAAATTTTCGACTGAATGGATCGAAAAGGGTCCGAATGCATCTGAGGAAGAGCGGGCGACCCTTTGCGACCTGCGTATATTTGTTGGCGAAAAGAATGCTTGCCACTTCTTGGCCCCGGAAGCTGGCAGCACATTCGACTGTGTCACGGTCCCGGCAGTACATCTCGCTGAAGGACTGGTAACTGACTGGTGGTCGATCTTCGGAGGTCGCGACCGAACGTACCAGATTCGGCGCCATAGGACCGGTTTCGTGCTTCCTGATCTAGTGTTCCGGTGCGACGGTTCGACCTTCGAGACGCTGGGAAATCAACTGTTCTACGACAATCCGAAAGTACGCTTTCGGAAGTTAGAGAAGGAAGATATTCCGCGTGATGAAGCAGAAGCGGCACTGGCAGATTTCATCGGCAACGTTGTAACGCGACTGTATAGTAGCGGACTAAATCAGAGCGAGACCGTCTTGCGCTGGTCGCGGGTTTCTGATTCCCGTGACGATCCAGACGAAACCGCCTTCTGCGAAGCAGCGGGGGCGTTGGGCGCCGATCCCTACACGATACCCGACCACGCTGCGCAACTCATCGAACGGGCCGGAGAGATGTTTTCCGGGGAGGCGCTGATCGAGTTTCTTGCCGGTTTGGGGAAGACGGAGCAACCGGCCTTGATACTGGACTGGGTGCGGCAAGTGGAAAAACGGCCACGGCGCGCTTCCTGCCTTCCTGATCTGCCGGCCATAGCCGCGGAGATCGGTTCTGTCGCTCAGTCCAAGCCGGGCGAACGGGGGTGGGCAGCAGGCTACCGCGCTGCAAGGGCGCTGCGCACAGCTCTCGATCTTCCGGCGTATCAGGGTATGACCCTGGAGAATTTCGCCGCGCGGTTGGGCGGAGATAAATTCGAACCGGCACCCGATGTGAATGGCATCCATGCGCTGGTTTCCCGGAGCAACGACGAAATTCACATCCATCTACGGGAACGTGGAGCCGCCGATTGGGCCCAGAAACCGGAAAATTTCGCCTTCGCGCGAGCAGTTGGCACCGCCCTCTTTTTCCGAGATGGACGACGTTCCGTAGTAAACGATCTTCGCCATGCCGAACGCCAAGCAACCGGCCGGGCGTTTTCTGCCGAATTCCTCGCGCCTGTCGAATGTGTCCTAGACATGCTCGACAATGGCCAAAACGTCAATGAAATATCTAACGTGTTCCATGTCTCTCCATGGGTCGTCGAACATCAGATCGAAAACCAGAAGCGCATCCAGGAAGCTACATCCTAGTGTTCCGTCAATTATGGAATGTCAGTAGAGGCGTTTAAGCTTTACGCAAGCGTCGTCGGTGGTGAACTGCCAGCCCACTTTTGCCTGGATACCGCCGGTTCAGGCGTTGGCGGATCATGACGTTGAATTCGACCTCGGCCACGTTCAACCGACTGCTGTGCTTGGGGGTGTAGACGAACTCGAAGCGATCCCACAACGCCTTGGCTTGTGCTGGCGAATAGGCTTCGTAGAGCGCGCCGGGTCGATGGTTGCTGAGATTGGCCATCACCAAGGTGATCCTGGTGGCATCTTCCTAGCGGGCGGCGATGTAACGCGAGGCGGTCTCCTGAAGCGTCCGATCGCCACGTAGCGCCTCAAGCGCGGTCTTCGCCTTCCTCTCCCCGGCAACCCCGCGTCGTTTGCCGCTCATCTGCATCCTCCCTCCGACGGAGGAAATATAACTCAAACCACCTGTCCGATTTCCCGGGACCACTTCATCCGACACTCCGACGCTGATCCTGCTAAAACATCGTCACCGCTCCGACCGCTACATAACAATCCAAACTATGTGAGCCTATAGCTGGCGAGTTATCTTAACCCCCATTTATGAAGACAAACATGAAATCATCTAAATGTTTTTCGCCCCTTGTATTCTGTGAAGAATTCCTCCCGTAATCTACACCTTAGTTTGCTATTTCGCGACACTGCGTAGTTTTATATTTTCTTCTGAGAATTATCAAGTATCCGCACTACCTCGTCAATTCTTGTTTGTGGATCTTGAGAAACATGATGAAATGATATACCCTTTTTACATACTTCCTTAATGACGTCACAGCTCGGGTGTTTAAATTGTGAAGAGTTACTTGCTGATGCCACACACAGTCGCAGTCCTCTAGAAGTGAGTAAATCAGAATGAAAATTTCCTTGCGATCCATGATGCGGTAGCAGCATTGTTGATATGTGATCGCGATATAGTCTATAGGTATTTTCCCATGCCTTGCGCACTTTTGAATCTTTTAGCATTGCATCTCCCGTTCCAATCCAACCAACTGCTCTATCCTCTTCTCGCAAATGGTACGTGTGCTCGACTTCAGACATATAAGTAGACTTATCAAAAATACGCAACAAAAGAGCGTATTCTACTTGAGATGTATTACAGTATCCTTCAGGTCCCGAATATAACGACATCGAAATACGATTATGGTTATTTCCACCACCATACTTTGTAATTTCATCGTAACATTTCCGTAATGCCTTACATCTCGACCGATCCCGAAGTACATTTCCTAATTGTCTCGAGGTAAGTCGCGCCCCATCTGGAAGACCGCAAGCCTTTCGAATTTTTCTATTAAATTCTTTTACTTTTTGTTTGGGAGCTGGATCGACATGTGGTACTAATGTCCAATGACAAGATGGCACAATTTCACAAATTTTAAGCACCTCTCCCGACTCCATTTTTTTTAGTTCGGGATGATAGAATCGACCTGTTGACTTTTGCGTTTTGATTTTTACATCAAACCCTGCTGGGCCCTTAGGCTCGACAGGGGCGACGTCATCTCCACCGGAAGGAGTATCTTCTTCGGGGACCGACAATACGCGCACTAAGCGCGACACTCCACGACGACTGAACCATAATTGGGGATCAATCTTTGCCTCGATATACGAAGTCGGGACGGTGCCTTGTAAATCCGCCTCGATTACATCTAGAATAGGCAAGAGATTATCCAAATATGGCATGTAGACTGTATCGACATTTACAGAACTCAAAAGGAGATCAATCCCGTTAACATGATCTTCATGAAGATGGGATAGGAACAATGCATCAACATGATCATATTTGGTGCGATAGCAGTCAATGGCTCCCTTCAAATCACCTTGATTCATCGCTCCACAGTCGTAAATATAATTAAATATTGATGTCTTCTGCGCACTTTCATTATCTAGTTTTACGTGACCAGCGTGAAAACACCCTTGTCCAACAGGATACTGACTACGTAATACTTCCAACATTATCCCACTCCCGGAAAGTTATCGCGATTTCATTGTCGTCTTCCCAGTCTAACATGACTCTAACATCTGCCACCACTACTGTCCGGTTAAATTGCGAGTAGGTCACGAATTGTATGGTACGAGAACAGGGTGGTGTCGATACTGACTGTCTTGGGTGGGTTCTGTCCCGCCGCCAGTGTGCGGAACGGTTTCACATGACGCATGGTCGCCTCCTCACTCCGGGGGGCGCGCATGTCAGGACGGACCCTTTTCGCCCAGACCATGGATTTCCTGCCGTGGACCACGTTCGACCGAATCGTCCGGCGCTACGGCGGCAACCGTCATGTGCGGACCCTGCGCTGCTCCGAGCAGTACCGCGCTATGTCGTTCGCCCAGCTCACCTGGCGCGAGAGCCTGCGTGACATCGAGACCTGCCTGGCGGCGCAGGCCGGCAGGCTTTACCGGATCGGGTTCCGCGCGCCGGTCCGGCGCTCGACCCTGGCCGACGCCAACAAGCGCCGCGACTGGCGCATCTACGCCGACTTCGCGCAGCGCCTGATCGTTCAGGCGCGCAGGCTCTACGCCGGCGACGGCACTCTGGCCCCGCTGCCGGGCGAGACGATCTACGCTCTCGACGCCACCACCATCGACCTGTGCCTGTCGGTCTTCCCCTGGGCCAGGTTCCGCACCACTAAGGGGGCGGTGAAACCGCACACCTTGCTGGACCTGTGCGGCCCGATCCCGCGCTTCATCCACATCTCGGACTGCAAATTCCTGTCGGACTTGACCGCGAATCCTACGGGATTTGACCGCGAATCCTGAGCATTTGACTGTCCGGGTGCAGGCGCTGGACGTGGCCTGACCAGCCGTTGCCCGGAGACGGCCGACGAGTCGTCCGAGGTGCCGTTTCTCTCCCGACCCTGCCTGATCGATCACTCGATCGAATCAAGAAGGCAGGGGCGCGATGAAGAGGATCGGCATGATGAACATCAAGGACATTCTCCGGCACCGTCACGATTTTGCGCTGCCGCGGGCGCAGATCGCGGCCGCGGTCGGGGTGAGCACGGGGACGGTCTCGCATGTGCTTGCCCGGGCCGAGGCGGCGGGGTTGTCCTGGCCGCTGCCGGACGATCTTGACGATGAGGCACTCAAGCGCCGGCTCTACCCGGCGTCGGGTCCGGACGGCGACCGGGTGCAGCCCGACTGGGATGCGGTCATCGAAGCGCTCACCGCGCCCCGCAAGCGCCGGCGCGCCCGGCTGACGCGGCGCCAGCTCTGGGTCGAGTACCGCAACGAAGCCCTGGCCCAGGGGGGCAAGGCCTATACCTACAGCCGGTTCTGCGCGCTGCTCGGCGAGCGTCTGGGGAGCCGGCCCGTGCCGGCGCAGATGCGCTTCCACTACGAGCCGGGGCTTTACGGCCTGTCCGACTTCTCCGGCAAGACGCTGGGTCTGCGCACCGGCCGCGGCGAGAAGGATGTCGAGATCTTCGTCGCCGTGCTGGCGCATTCGAACCTGACCTACGTCGAGGCGGTTCCCGACCAGAGCGCGCGTCACTGGATCATGGCGCACCGGCGCGCCTTCGAGTACTTCGGCGGCGTCCCCGGCCGCTGGATCATCGACAACCTCAAGGCCGGTGTCGGCAAGCCGGACCGCGAGGAGCCCCGGCTCAATCCGAGCTTCCGCGAGTTCGCCAAGCACTACGGCGTCGCCGTGCTGCCGGCGCGCTCGGGAAGGGCGACGGACAAGGGGCCGGTCGAGGCCTGCGTCGGGGCGGTCCAGTCGCGCATCCTGCTGGTGCTGCGCCATGAGACCTTCTTCTCGCTGGACGCGATGAATGCCGCGATCCGGCGCGAACTCGACCGGCTGAACCAGGCCTCCATGGCGTGCGGCGAGACCCGGCGCGCCCTGTTCGAAGCCAACGAGCGGGCGCTCCTCAAGCCCCTGCCCCGGAACCCCTGGGAATGGGGCGAGTGGATCGAGCGCAAGGTCGGCCCCAACTGCCACGTCCGTATCGCCCGCAATCACTATTCCGCGCCCGAGCGCCATATCGGCCGCAAGATCCACGCCCGCGTCGGCGAGCGCATGGTCGAACTCTTCCTCGACAAGGCGGGGAGCGGATCGCCGTCCACCGACTGAAGAGCGGGCGCAACCAGTACGCCACCCTGCCCGAGCACATGCCCGACCGCCTCAAGGCGGTGCGCGACATCCGCGAGCCCGATTACGGCGACATCCTGCTGGAGCGCGCCCGCAAGGTCGGCCCGAACGCCCTGGCCTGGGCCGAGCGGTGCTTCGCCGCGCGGGACTTCCCCGAACAGGCCTTCGCCACCGTGCAGGGCATGATCCGCCTCGCAGAGAGCCACGACGACGCGCGCCTCGACGCCCTTTGCGCCGAGGCTCTCGACCTCAACCGCCTCGCCTCGGGCTTCCTCAGGGAGCGGATCAAGAACGGCGGCGAGCCGAACCGGCCCCGCGCGCAAGCCCGCGAGACCATCCCCGGCCACGACAACATCCGCGGCGGCGACTACTACAGCAACGATGGAGCGACACCATGACCCTGCGACAGCCCAATGTCGAACGCATGCTGCAGCTCGGCCTCACCGGCATGGCCGAGGCCCTCGAGGAGCAGGGCGGCGTCGCCGACATCGAGCAGCTCGGCTTCGACGACCGCCTCGCCATGCTGATCGAGCGCGAAGCCGAACAGCGCGAGCACAGGAGCTATCTCGGCCATCTGCGCCAGGCCCAACTGCGCATCCGCGCCGGCATCCAGGACGTCGACTGCCGTGCCGGGCGCGGCATCGCCCGCACAACCCTGACCCAGCTCGCCGCCGGCGACTGGATCCGACAAGCCCTCAACCTGATCGTCGGCGGGGCGACCGGATCGGGAAAGACGTTCGTCGCCTGCGCGCTCGCCCACCAGGCCTGCCGCCAGAAGCAGTCCGTGCTCTACCGCCGCGTCCCCGAACTGGTCGCGGCCCTCGGCCGCGCCCGCGACAAGGGCACCCACGACCGCCTGATGCGCCGCCTCGCCAAGGTCTCCCTCCTCGTCCTCGACGACTGGGGACTCCAGGGCTTCTCCGCCGAAGGCCGGCGCGACCTGCTGGAGATCGCCGAGGCGCGCCACGGACGCAAGTCCATCCTCATCGCCAGTCAGATCCCCGTGGAGCGCTGGCCGGAGGTGATCGGAGAACCCACGATCGCCGACGCGGTCCTCGATCGCATCGTCCACAATGCCTATCGCATCGACCTCAAGGGCGAATCCCAGCGCAAGCGCAACAGGCCGCCGCCCCTCGACGGCGGCAACGACACGTGAGGAGGCCCGGCCTGGCGGCCGGGTCCGCGGGCGCCTGCGGCGCCTTCCCGGCGGCGCCAGCCGGGGCGCGCGGCGGCATGCCCTGTGTGAGGGCTTGCCGCCGCGCCCAACCGCCTTTGCAGTCCAACCACGGCTCGCTTACGCTCGCACCGGGCCGGCCTCCGGCCAGCCCCCAACCAGCAACGGAGAACCCCTGCGCCAACACCCGGGAGAGACCCACAAACGGCACCGCCACAGCGGTCAAATCGCCAGGATTCGCGGTCAAGTAAAATAGGAATCCGCCGTCAAGTCCGTAGGAATCCGCACGCGGTGGTTCGTTTACCCGGAAAATGCCTCATGGGTCCCCAGAAATTTTCGATAGGTCCCGAAAAACGCCTCATACGGTAGATGCCGAACGAAGTCGAGGTCGGAGCCGATCTTGGCCAGGAACTTGTTGTAGCTGAGGCCGACGGAGACGGTGAGGGTCTCGACGGGACTGCCACGGTATAGCGGCTCCGTGCCGGAAAGGTCCAGGAACGCCTCGTCGATCGTCAGCGGCTCGACCAGCGGCATGAGGTCCAGCACCATCACCCAGACTCGCGGTCGACCGTCGCGTACTTCTTCATGTCGGGCTTCACCCCGACCGCATCGGGGCACGCCTTCAGCGCCCTGAACATGGGCATCACCGAGCGCACCCCATAGGTGCGGGTGACATAGCAGCAAGCGGCGACCACGCCCCGGTGGCGTCCGCCGACGATCACCGGGACATCGTGCAGCTCCGGACGGTCGCACTTCTCAATGGTGGCGTAGAAGGCGTCGCAGTCGAGATGGACGACGGCGAGTGAAGCTCCACATGGCTCAGCACACGGGTCGAGCCGCAGGCCGGGAGGGTTGGTGGGAGGTATCGCCAAAGCCCATGCGCCTGAGCCGTTCGACCACATCACTTTGCAGTCCCGCAGGGTCGCACATTTTGGCTTTGGCGCAGAGGTCGTATGTCACGGTTGGACACTGATCGAACTGTGGCGTGTTCAGGACAGTGCCATCCCATATAGCGCCTTCGAATTCGCAGCGAATGAAGCTGCAGTTGTTGAAAGTCGCGCCGGTCCAATCGGAGCTCTGGAAATTGCATTCGACAAATGTGCAGACCTGGAATCGGGTCACGCGTCCATTGTTGCTGAGGTTGGCGCCGGCAAAGTCGACGTTAGTAAAAGTAACACTGGAGGCTTTGGCGCCGCACAGCTTGGCGTCCCGCATAAAGGTTCGCGTATTGCCGCCGACATCGGACCAGAGGGTGTCACGAAGGTCGCACCAGTCGAAGCGAGTGCCGACAACGACCGCGTCGGTGAAGTCACTTCGAGCAAGATTGGCGCCACGGAGGTCAAGATCCGTGAAGTTCAGAGCGCGCCATTGGGCGTGAGTCATGTCCGGTACAGAATCAAAATCGGCGAAGCGCTTGTTGCCGGGGCTTTGGAAGAGGAGTGCCAAGGCGGACTGACGCCCCTTGAGGACCGGATCATTTGGCGTTTCCGAAGGTTCGTCCGAAACAGCGTTGACCACATAGTTACACAGAAGAGACTGAACAAGTTTAGCTTCTGTGGGTCCGATGTCCGCGATGGTGTGAAGCCATCGTTGACCGGCGAGTACTGTCGAGGGAGAGCTGCTAGACATCATATCGACGGCCGCTTTGACCGCACTGTTGAAGTTGGCGCGCTCCGCTGAAGTGAGTTGGTTATCGGCCAAGGTTTGGCGTTGACGAATGTCCTTGTCGATGAGGTCGAGGCGATTTCCTGCAAACCAGCTCGCTCCAACCAAGCCGGCAAGGGTGACAACGGTTTGCGGAACCCAGGTCGATTGAAGCGGGTCAACTGAGAGGAGAGCGTAAAGCAGAGCGGCGGCGACAATGGCCGTCACGATAATTGCTATGGTGGCCCGCGAGTAGGGTTTCATGTCGATGGTCCCGGATTTGGGAGAGTGGAGTCCTCGTCACCGACTGTCGGTGAACTCCGGTGAAGGAGGGTGTCGGCGCACCATTCGACGCGGCCGCGTCGGACCCAGAAATGGCACCCGCAAGACGTTAGCTGACGGACGGATGGAGCAATGGTGGCTCTACCGAGCCAGTCGACCGCGACCCTCCAATGCGGGGATTCCGAGGATGCGAGTCGGAGCCTGACGATCTTCCCGCAGCCGCCGGGGCATCGGAAGCTGGCCCATTTGTTAAGACGCCCCGTTTGCGTGATCAGCAGGGAGCCGTCGTCCACAGAGTCGGAACGCGGGAACTTGGCACAAAGGTTCGTGGCAAGGCGAGTGGGGGGATAGCGACGGAAACGGTCTAGGAACCGCAGGGCCTTGTAGGCCAGACGGTCGCGGCGCGCCAAGAGGCTTTGGATAACGCGCATCGCTAGAGAGCCCCAAGGTCAAGCATTGGGTCCACGTCACCGAGGCCCCAGATTTCTTGGTCGGAGCAAATGGAGCAGCCGGGCCTGGGTTGAGCGCCGGTCGGGCGGCAACGGTCGAGGTCATAACGGATGGTGCGTTCAGAAGCCCATCCCTTGTCGCCCCTGAGGCCGGCGATTCCCGCGAGGAGTTCATTCACTGCGGCGGCAGCGGTTTCGGTGGTGAAGGTCCCCACGACGGGGGTAGGGATGTCGCTATCGGTGATGTAGCCCTCCTTGACTTGGCGCGTGAACTCGTCAGGGCGGCTATGGCGGAGACCTTGTTCGCGTGCGCGCTGTGGATTGACGACGCCGCGGCACAGCAGGCAGGCGATGCCTGGACGCAGAACAGTGACGCGGCCCGAAACATGCGCTGTCCGATTGCCGGTTCTGGGCACCACGGACAAGCCTGTATCGATGACAGGGATGTAGTAGAAATAGGCGAGGCGGTTGAGGACGAGGCGACCGAGATGGTCGTCGGTGCAGCCGAAGACAACGTCGCAGGATCGGAGCAGACGAGCGACCTGGGCATCGGCTAATGCGGTCCGGGACACGGCGATCTGTGTTCCCAGGCCCATTTGCTCGATGTGGTCCTTGAGAACGGTGACTTTGGGCTGCGCTTCTTCGGCGTCGCGGCGGGTAGAGCCGTGCAGGCGGTTGAGGTTGGTTTCCGTGACGGTATCGGGGTCCACCAGCAAAATTCGCCCGATGCCGGCCCTGGCCAGGAGCACCGCGACTGCGCTGCCGGTGCCGCCGCAACCGACTACGGCAACGCGAAGAGACTGAAGGAGACTGACCGTTTCGAGGCCGATCGAGAGTGCTTGGCGTTGGAGGAAGGCGGAGTCAGCTGTCGTCTCATAATGGTCGGCGAGCGGGCTGGCTTGCGTAAGGGTGTCCCCAAGAACGCGAACAAAAGCGGCCTCGGGTGCGCCGGTGGCACGCCAGACGCGTGCCTGTATTCGCCCGTCGCCGAGGAACAGCAGGCTGGTAAGCACCTGCTCTTTGTTGCGGTTACGGCGCTGGAGAAGGTCTCGGAGATGGGCTTCGTTCTCGTCGTCTTGGCGAGAGAATGGCGCGCCGGAGTTGGGGTGGCTGTGACAGATCCCGGGATGAAGATTCTGCTGTCGGGCCTTGCGCAACAAGCCGATGTAGCAGTCCATGTCCCAGCTGACGGAAATTCGATGGCGGCGAACACGTCCGGGAGGGAGAGGTTCAACCTGGTGAACGGCGAGACGCAGATCAATATCGGGGGTCGGGCTGGGCGACCACGGGTCGTCGTCGAGCCGGATTGCACTGCACAATATCTGGCACGCGCCTTCCAGTTCTCCCATGCTGGCGCATTCACTGCGCAGCATGTCGGCCTGGGTGGCGGTCATCGTTAGGTCGCGGACGGTCATCAGGCGATCTCGAGGGCGTGGCGCACCTTGAGGAGCCACGTTTGGATGCCGTCGATACCGGGGCGCCAATCCGACCAGTGCCTCGACCAGCGCTGCCAACTGGTTCCAAGAAACTGGAGACTGACCGACGCGGCAGCCGGCCAGTTGGATGAGCCGCGAAGCCTGATCCAGGGATGGACATAGAACATGTCCGGAGCCGCGTCGGGATAGCCGTTGGGCAGAAGAAGCAGGAGTGCGACCTGATCGTGGTCGTACTTGCCCGAGGGCAGTTGCCAGGGATCGATGACAACAGCGGCGGTGCCGTTGTCGGAAGGCTCACTGAACACGAAGCCCTTGTCCGTCAAGTATTTCCGGCAACGACGGGGAAGGTGGCTCAACGACCGGCTCCTTCGGTGCTTTCCTTCTTGGCGGTGAAGAAGACTTCAAGGCCGCTGCCCCCCAGTTGCGCGAACTTGTCGTTGTCGATCGGTTCGTCATCTCCGTCATTGGACTGCTGCCAGACGCCAAATTGGATTGGATCGACGCCGATCAGCTTCTTGAGAACATCGCCGCGGATTCGGGATGTGCCCCACTCGAACCTCTTTTCATCGATCTCGAAGAGATAGGTCGAGGCTCCGCGGAACACGATGAAGCGCCGATCAGAGCCACCGTCGGATCGGGCCTTCTCGTTCAAGCGAAGGGTTTCGAGGCTGCCATCGTCGAGCCACTGAATGACGATGAACTCCTTAGGCTCCTCGGCCCCCGCAAGCTTGGCGACGAGTTCGCCGGTCAGCGGGTGCGGGGTGGGGTCGGGTGAGGTGGCGAACTGAAGGTCCTCGCCGGCGATTTGTACTCTGTTCATTGGTTGCCTCCGTCGATAGTCAGGATCTGGGCTGCGGTGCCGGTGTCGGAGCACCGTCGACCGTTGCTTTACATATAAAGCCGATTCTCGCGGAAATGTCAAGAAACCGATTCCAAGGTCGTCGAACCAAGGCGCAGCGGGGTAGGACCTCCGGTTTCGGCCGGCGGCCAGGGCTACAAATGCCATGGCGCGCCGCGTCGGCGACGGATGGGACGCGACTACGGTGCAATCAGTATCGAAACGAGGGTCGAATGGAGACCGGAACGGGCTCGCCGGCGGGTCCCGAACTAACCCACTCTATTCATGACGGGGCGACGATGTAGCGGCGAACGTGGCGTAAGTCGTTGGAATTGGGTAGAAGTTCGTTTCCCAGCGCACTTCTGCCGCGGCAACGAAAGCGCCACCCCCGCCATGACCGAAGATACCCTTCTCCCAGTTCGATCTTCCAGCCGTCGGCCGCAAGAAGGTGACCGCCGATTTCGCGGGCGGGCGCTCTCGTCGGACGGCGGCCTGGTCCTGCTGCGCGCGGCGGAGCTTCGGCTCGGCCCGGCCGAGACGCTGGCCGGCTGCATCCAGGAATGGCGCGACCCTGACCGGGTGGTCCACACGCTTTCGGCGATGTTGCGCTTTCACATGTTCGCCATCGCCTGCGGTGAAGCCTGTCCTCGGGCCGGCGAAGCCGGACCCGTGGAAGGACGCCGACGACTGCGACGCGCTGCGCGGCGATCCCCTTCCGTAATGGGGCGTTTGCCGTCAAGCACGGATCCGAACAACCGAACGATCCGGGCTCGGTTTTGGTTCACGAGCCTCGGCGCCTGCGACGGGTTGCACGGTCCCGGTGCGGTTTTGAAACTCCCGGAGGGGCTCCGGGTTGAGGGTGCTCGATTTGAACGTCTTGCGGTCCTGAGAAGGGACGATCTTGGATATGTCCGTCGCCGGGTTCTCTCTTCCGTCTGTGGTCGGCACATCGGCCGCCAACGTCATGCCAGGTCCAAAGCGAATCCCGAGTGCCGATCTGATCAGCATGCTCGACCGCAACAGGGCGGGTCGGCGAACAGGTTTTCTGACGAGCATCATCGGGAGCCGCGTCCCGGCGAGGGGACACCGGTAATCGCCACCTTCAGGCGCGATCCATTACTCTTCTTCCTCTTGCCGGCCAGTAGGACGCAGCCGCGCCTATGCCGAGTGGAGCGCCATCGCCGCCTCGCGGGTGAAGCGGAACTCGGTGCCGTCCCGCCACATCCGGTGGAGCACCACGCCGATCCGCCGGGCGAGCGCGACGGTCGCGCGCTTTCTGCCGCGTAGCACCGCCAGACGCAGCGTCCAGGCCTTCAGCCAGTTCGGGGCCCCGCAGTGCAGCATCACCGTGGCGGCCTGGTAGAGCGCCGTGCGCAGACTAGCGTCGCCGGCCTTGGTGATCTGGCCGACGATATCGCGTTCGCCGGACTGGTTCCGGCCCGGCGTCAGCCCCACCCAGGGGCCGACATCCTTCGATCTCCGGAACCGCCCGGGATCGTCGACCGCGGACACGAACGTCAGCGTCACGACCGGGCCGATGCCCGGCATGGTCATCAAGAGGCGGGACACCGGATCCTGACTTGCCAGATTGCTGACCAGCTTCTCCAGCCCGGCGAGTTCGCGGCGCAGAACCCACCGCGCGCGAAGGATCGGCTCGGCCGCGGCTTCCAGCATCGCGTTGCCGGCGATCAACTCCCGCACCCGGGCCTCCCAGCGCCCCTTCGAGACCGCGCCGAGCTTGAGCCCGAAGTTGCGCAGCACGCCGCGCTGCGAGAACTCCATGTCGAGGAGCGCGTCCTTCACCGATTTCCGCGACGTCAGCAGCGCCCGCGTCTCCTGGGACGACGCCGTCTTGCAGTGCACTGGCCGGAACCAGCCCATCTGCAACAGCCGCGCGATGCCCTCAGCGTCCCGGCGGTCCGTCTTGATCGGCATCGCCTTCAGCGCCGCCTTCACCTGCCGGGTCTCCCTCAAGACGGCCTCGAAACCGGCGTCGGTCAGCCCCCTGTGCAACCAGTTGGACAGCGGGCCGGCTTCCAGCCCGATCGCAGCGATCTCGTCCGGCAGCTCGCGCAGGAACGAAACCAGCGCATCCGGCGCCCTGGCGACCTGCGCCTCCGTCACCACCTTCCCCTTGTCGCCGAGAACGCAGATTGCCGTGCTTGCCAGCGATACATCCAGACCGATACAGACTTCCATGCCGTTGTCCTTTCCGTTCGAGGAACTGGAGCGCGCCTTTCGGCAAGACCCCACGAACACGCTACGCGTGCAAGGGCAACGGCACCCGAATCGCCGACGTCGCTACAAGCCGTAATGTCGCCGATTGGCACCCAGCCCCATTACGGCATCTGATCAAGCAGCACAAGGGCCAGCTCGCCTCCGACCGGGCCTCCTGCCAGAGCCCGCTCGCCAACCAGATCCGCCTCGTCCTGCACACCGCGGCCTACTGGCTGATGCTCGTGTTCCGCGATGCCATACCCCGCGGGATGTCGCTCGCCCGAGCCGAAGTTCGCCACCCTCCGCCAGAGCCTGCTCAAGATCGGCGCCCGCGTCGTCGAGAAGGCCGCCCGCACCCGCGTCCACTTCGCTTCGGCCTGCCCGACGCCGCCCTGTTCCGGATGCTGGCCGGGCGGCTCGCGACCTCGGGACCCTGATAGACGGGGCGCCGTGCCCCGCCAGACCCAGACCCTTCAACCCTCAACCCCGACACTGACGACCTCAAACCCCGGCACCCCAAAGGTGCCGAACACAACCCTCTGCGCGCTCGAAACCAGCCGATAATATCGACCTCTCGTGAATAGAGCGGCCTAATCAATTGACAGCCCAGACGCGAGAGGGTGTAGGCTATGCTGGTTCCGCGAGCGGATGTCCAAGGAAGGGGTCAGGATGGACAATCTGGCTCTGGGTCAGCGGATCCAGGCTCACCGGGTAGCGGCAGGACTGTCCTTACGGGAGCTTTCGACGCGAGTGCCGGTGTCGGCGCAGGCGTTGAGCCAGTACGAACACGGTCGGACGCGCCCGCGAAGCGAAATTTTGGAAGTCATCGCGGACGTCCTCGGCACCAGGGTGGAGCAACTCCTGAGGCCGCCTGACGAAGAATGGTTGGGGGCGGCTCAGATTCGGCAGATTAGTATTGGCAAGCGCAAAACACTGCGGAAGGCGCAAGGGTCGTTGCTGGCGATGACTGAGCGAAGTCTGGCGCTGGAGCAAAGGCTGGGCGGGGGCTTCCCCTCGCCATCACTGCCGGTGATGGAGGAGATTCGGCCAATTCGTGACCCGGCAGACGCGGAGGACCTGGCGCAGGAGGTGCGGCGGCGCTGGGGTCTGGGGACGGGGCCACTGCCAAAACTTGTCTCATTGATGGAAGCGAGAGGTGTTCGGGTCTTCGAACTCCTGCAGGATGAAGATGTTGCCGAATTCCAGGCATGCGCCGCATCTGTCTGGTTTCCCGGCGCATCGTGGCCAGAGATGCCTGTTATTTTGGTGAATGGCGCACTCTCGGGGGAGCAGAAGCGGTTCGCGCTTTGTCATGAGCTTGCGCACATGATTTTTCCCCAGCCTCTTTCAGCATGTATTACCGATAGAGGTCCGGGAGGAAAGCGCGAAACTGGTTCGCGGGTGCGTTGCTCCTGCCAGCCACAGCCTTACGGGATCAGCTCGGTCGAAAACGGCGGTCACTGTCTTGGTACGAGCTGGGGGAGGTTCAAAGGCAATTCGGGGTCAGCTGTTATTGGATTGCGCGTCGCTGCCGGGAAGCGGGGGATCATTGCGAGGGATACGCACCGGGAGCTTCTCGACCAGTATGGCCGGGACGAATGGGAGGAATCGCCCGGCGAGGAGGAAACGTCGACACGATTGAGACGGCTGGCGGTTCGGGCGATAACAGAAGGTGTTGCGACGCCGGAGGAGGCTGCCGCGCTGCTCGGGATACAACAAGAAGAATTCGATACTTTGCTTGGGTCCAGCGAGAGCGGGATCGAGTGGGGACTGGGGCCGCGCCCACTATAAGGAGAACATGGCGGGTGTAGTATCGAAGTCCCGGAGATCGGCTGGCACAGCTACCTGCTCGGCCATATCCCGATCATCGACATCAATCCCCGTGACACGGTCTGCAAGGAGGACTTGGCGCGGGAGGCCAGCGCACGACGCCGCATCGGCCATGTCCACCAAGCGGACAGGCGTTACGCGGAGCGCTCAAACGTCGAGCGCATCAACGCCGGGCCGAAGGACAATTACGGTGGCCGCCATGTCCGTCTGCGCGGCCATGCCATCTCACGCCATCCTGGCGCTGACGGTGGATCAGGTGGTGCGCCTGCTGAGCGCTCACACCTCCGGTCACCTCACTGGTCATGTCACACGCCCTTCCGGCGGGGGCATGGAAACACGTCCGCGTCGCAACACCGGGGCGGGTGCGGGCCTGCCGATGGCCATGCGACACATCGAAACTGTCCTTGTTTAAATTCAGTTGAGAACGAGCCTCGCGACGGCAATCAGCCACACAAGGCAATATCATCCAGCAACTCGGCGACCTGCAACTACCTCCAATGCCCCTTAACCCACTCCCATCTCTTAGTGCCGGAGTTCCACCGCCAATGCCCCTTGACCCATCTAGTCTTGCCAAGAGGTTTCACCGTCCGAATGTTTTGTATTCGATCAGGCGGCTTTGGGGGCCTGGGTGTGCGTATCCTTCTGGGTGAGCGAGGTCTGAGAGTCATGATCTGAAGTTTCTCATGTGGGAAGCTCTAGCAGGTAAGAATAACTCTATACCTCTCAATACACAATCTTGTTAGGACGGACTGGTGTGTGTACGCGGTAAAGCTCATCCCTGGTGACCGATAACCGCACGATCCGCCGCCGCGCATGACGCACCACGCGGCCGGGCCAAGGCGATTAGGTGGAACCGCAAACGCCTTCAGGCGCCGCCCGACCCCTTCACCTGCCCGGTCAGCCCGCCCCGGTCTCTGCGATCAAGGGCCCGGCCGGCAGCGGCTCGACCCCTTGCCGGCGGCAACGGCGTGTTCCGGACGCCGTCTCCGAGAGCGGCCGACAGCCGCATCCCGCTGGCATCTCATCGGTCCGACACCCCGCTCCCGAGCCACCCGGAGCCAGAGCCTAGCCGGGGTCGGAGCGAGGTGCCGGACATCACCGAGGGTGTCCGTCGCACCAATTTCCTACGTTCCGGAGCCTGTCCATGTCCGACCCCGACACCATTTCCGCCGACTATACGCTACGCCCGAGCGAGCTCGCCGAGACGCTGCCACTGCTGGTCGAGGCTCGCCAGCCGGCCATCGTCTGGGGGCCGCCCGGTTGCGCCAAGAGCCAGATCGCCCAGCAGGTCGCAGCGCGAGCCGGACGCGAATACGTAGACGTCCGCGCCCTGTTGCTCGATCCCGTCGACCTGCGCGGCATCCCGTGGCGCGATGCCGCGGATCGGACCCGCTGGGCGCCGCCGGCCTTCCTGCCGCCGTCCGACGAACGCGGGCGTTGGCTCATCAACCTGGAGGAGCTTCCCTCGGCCGTACCGATGGTCCAGGCCGCCTTGTACCAACTGGTCCTGGACCGCCGCTGTGGCGAGTACGAACTGCCGGACGGTGCGTCGCTCATCGCCTGCGGCAACCGGGAGTCCGACAGGGGCGTCACCCATCGCATGCCGACGCCGCTCGCCTCGCGTTTCATCCACCTCGAACTCCGCGTCGATGTCGGGGATTGGTGCGCCTGGGGCGCGGCCAACGGCATCGCGCCCGAAGTACTGTTCTTCATCCAGATGAGGCCCGAGCTGCTACACGTCTTCAATCCCCAATCGCGCGAGAAGGCCTTTCCGTGTCCCCGGACCTGGGAATTCGTCAGCAATATCGTGCACCGCCGAAATGGCCTCGACCCGGCGGCGGAGCGCGCCTTGTTCCGTGGCGCCGTGGGCGAAGCCGCCGCGGTCGAGTTCGCGGCCTTCCTGCAGGTGTGGCGCGAACTGCCCCATCCCCGTTCCATCATCGACGATCCCGAGAACGCCGCCGTTCCGGAGAACGCGTCCGCCCTGATCGCGCTCTGCGGCTCCCTCTACCGCATGGCCGACGACGTCAATCTAGGCTCGATCGTCACCTACGCTACCCGCCTCCGGCGCGAACTCGGCGAGTTCCTCGTCGGCTCCTGCATCCGCCGCGAGCCTTCGCTCCAGCACACCGAGGCGTTCGTCCGCTGGGCCGCCGCCCGAACCCGCTGATTTCCCCTCGGGACCGCACCGCAATCGGAGACTTCATCATGGATCTCACCCGTGACGCCATGCTCGTCGCCCTGCGCATCAACGCTTGGTCGGGCCGGCTCTACGACCGCCAAGCCAGCAACCACGTCGCGGCCCACCACGACGCCAGCGCGAGCGCCGGCCGCTACAACAAGCGCCTCCTACCGAAGGCTGCCCTCGCCGGACTCGCCGCCGCCATGAGCGAGGCGAGAACCGTTCACTACGCGAACACGCTGCCCTGGGACGATCAGGCCAACCGCCTGCTCACCGTGGCCAACTACAACCGCTACACCGAAGCGCTCGATGCACTGGTGGAGCGTGTGGTCCGCGAGCGCGCCCGCTTCATTGAGGACTACGACGATCACGTCCGGCAGGCCCGGCTCGACCTCGGGCGCCTGTTCCGCATCGAGGACTACCCCTCGAGGGACGCGCTCCAGGGCAGGTTCGCCATCCGCTACCGCATCGTCCCGGTGCCGGACGCGGATCATTTCATGGCCTCCCTGGCCGCCGGCGAGACCCAGCGCCTCAGGCGCGACATCGAGAGCCAGATCGAGGAGCGCCTTCACGATGCCGTGCGCGACCTCTACCGGCGACTCGGAGAAGCGGTCGAGCGCGTCGGCGAACGCCTGCGCGAGGACGAGAACGGCAAACCGCTAGTGTTCCGCGACAGTATGATCGCCAATATCCGCGACTTGGTCGACGTCGTGCCCAAGCTCAACGTCTTCGGCGACAGCGAGCTGGCACGGCTGTGCCAGGACGTGAAGGACCGGATCGCCTTCGCCGATCCCGACACGCTCAGGCCGTCGCGGCGCTTCGACCTCAACGTCAGGCGCCAGGTCAAGCGTGACGCGGACGCGCTCGCGGTCCGGTTCGCCGGCTACTTCGCGCCCGCCGTGGAGCCCGACAGGGAGGTCGCGTGATGACGATCCGTGCGCAACGGGAATCGGCGCGGCGGGTCAGCGATTGCGTGACGGCACTGCTACGCGACCAGCCGTTCTTCGGCAGCCTCGCGCTTCGCCTGCCGATCCGTGCCGACGCCACCCGCGAGACCCTGGCGAGCGACGGCATGGAGATCCGCTATTCTCCCCAATGGGCCGCGGAGACGGACGCCGACTCGATCAAGACCGCGATCGGGCGCGTGGTGCTGGCCTGCGCCCTGAAACACCATACCAGGCGGGGGGAGCGCGAGTGGGAGCGCTGGCAGCGGGCGTCCCAACTTGTCACGCACGGCCTCCTGTGCGACGCGGGCTTCGTCCTGCCGGATCATGCGGAGGCTTGGGACGGCATCAGCGTCGAGCAGGCCTACGACCGGCTGCCGGAGCCGGATGACGGCGAAGGGGACGGAGGCGGGTCTTCAGGGTCCGACGAGGCCGATGGCGCGGCGGACGACACACAATCGTCCCCCGATACCAGCGGTGGCGACGACTCCGGCGGTTCCGCCGGCCCTTCGGACGATGACGACCCACCGGACAATGAGGCTCCCCGCAAGGGCGGCGGCACCGACACGCCGCCGAGCCACGATCCCGGCGGCACGGGCGAGATCATGGATGCCGCCGCGCGCCGGGACGACGACAACGGCGAGGCCGGCGGGGCACCAATGGACACCGCCTCGGAGGAACGGGCCTGGGACGAAGCCATGCATCAGGCGTTGAGCCTCGCCAAGGCGCAAGGCAAGACGCCGGGTGCGGTCGAGGAACGGATTCGCCGTGCTCACCGAAGCATTCTCGACTGGCGGGCTCTCTTGCGGCGCTACCTGACCGACGCCGCCCGGAGCGACTACAGCTGGAGCGTTCCCAACCGGCGCTTTATCGACTCGGGTCTCTATCTGCCCTCGATCCGCTCCGAGGGCATCGACACCATAGCGGTCATCGTCGACACGTCCGGCTCGTTGCCGAGCGAGATCCTGGAACTGTTCTGGACCGAGGTTCGCGAGATCGCCACCGAGCTCCAGCCCGAGACAGTCCTCCTCCTCCAGGTCGATGCCGCGTTGCGGGACGCGGCCGAGTACGCCGTGTCCGACCTGCCCGACGAGATCGCGATCAAGGGGCGGGGCGGCACCGACTTCCGGCCGGGCTTCGAATGGCTTGAAGAACAGGGGGTGCGGCCCGGCGTCTGCCTTTATCTCACCGACATGGAGTGCGACAGCTATCCGAAGGCGGAGCCGGACTATCCGGTCGTCTGGTGCAACTGGGGTCCGCCGCCCGGCGACGCGAATCGCGAGCCCTGGGGCGAGCGCATCGACATCGGGTCGGACTGAGGCAACGTCCTCCGCAACCGACGGGCGGCATGCCGCTCGCCTTCCCGTGGATCGGATGCCGTCGTTCCCGGAGGCTCGGCTTTGCGGTATTCACGAAAGGAGATGATTGATAGTGGCAGGAATAATCTCTATGTTTTCTGACGGACTCGACACTTGGGACGGCATCCAATGACCGGCGTTTCCGACGGGATCATCAGGAGGGTGGGCGCGCGCGGCCGCGGGCGGTGGGTATGCACCCCGAAGGACTTTCTCGACCTCGGAAGCCGCCAGGCCGTCGACCAGGCCCTGTCGCGCCTCGTCAAGGCCGGCCGGCTGCGCCGGGCCGGGCGCGGCCTCTACGACCTTCCCAGGATCAGCGGCGTGCTGAAGCGGCCGGCGCCGGTCGATCTCGAGGCCGCCGTCGCGGCGCTTGCGAGGCGTGACGGAGTCCGCATCATGCCCGACGGCGCGGCCGCCGCGCACCGGCTCGGCCTCACCAACGCGGTGCCGGCCAAGCTCTGCTACGTGACGGACGGCGTCTCCAGAACGGTCGAGATCGACGGCGGAACGGTCCGGTTCCGGCACGCGGGACCCCGCGTCATGCGCTGGGCGGGCCGGCCGGCTGCCCCCGTGGTCCAGGCGCTGCGGTGGCTCGGCCCCGACGCCGCCCGGGACGGGCGGGTCGTCTCGATCCTGAAGCGCCGCCTCCCCGACGCGGTCAAGCGCGACCTCGCCCTGAACGGCCGGGACCTGCCCGGCTGGGCGCTGCCGATCGCGCGCGCCGTCGCGGCCGAGCCGGCCGCCGCCGCATGAGGGCGGAAGCCTTCCGGTCCTTTCTCGCCCTCCCCGAGAGGGACCGGCGCGACGTGTTCGAGTCCGCGGCGCGCCGCCTCGACACGGCGCCGGGCTACGTGGAGAAGGACTTCTGGGTCTGCCTCGTCCTCAACGCGCTCTTCAACGGACTGCCCGACGGCCACCCGAAGCTGCTCTTCAAGGGCGGGACGTCGCTCTCCAAGGCGTTCGGCCTGATCCGTCGGTTCTCGGAGGACATCGATCTCGTCGTCCATCGCGACGGCCTGGGCTTCGCGGGCGACCGCGACCCGACCCTCGCCGGGGGTCTTTCGAACAGGAAGCGGAAGGCGTTGTTCGAGGACCTCGCGCGCGCCTGCGGCGATTACGTCCTCGGGGACCTGAAGGCCGCCCTGGAGACGGCCGTCGGCGAGACGGCGGAGGGGTGCGCCGTCGGCCCGGACGAGGACGACGGCACGGGGCGGACGCTCCTGGTCGAGTACCTCAGCCTCTATCCGGGCGGCGACATCGCTTACGTGTCCCCGCGCGTGAAGATCGAAGCGGGAGCGCGGTCGGCCCTGGAACCCGGCACGACCCGGACCGTCTCTCCCTATGTCTCCGGGGACCTGCCCGACTGGCCGTTCGGCGTGGAGAACGTGGCCGCGCTCGCGCCGGAGCGGACCTTTTGGGAGAAGCTCCTGATCCTGCGCGGCATACACTGCGGATACCGGGACGCCGGGCGGCTGCCGGCCGACAGGGATCGGGTCTCGCGCCACTACTACGACGCCGCGACGATCGCCGCGACCGGCACCGGCGAGGCCGCCCTGTCCGACCTCGCCCTGCTCGACGCGGTCCGGAACCACAACCTCGTCGCCTTCCGGCAAGCCTGGAAGCGGTTCGAGGAGGCGGTCCCGGGATCGCTGTGTCCGGTCCTGCAGCCGGAGCTCTGCGCGGCGATCGAGCGGGACTATCGCGCCATGCGGGACATGATCCTGGGCGACGCGCCGAAGTTCGAGTGGGTCATGGACCGGCTTCGACACGTCGAGACCGTGGTAAACCGGACGTAACCCGGCGGCAGGGCGTCACGGAAACCGTAGCGTTCCAGGTATCGTCGGGACCGATCGGAACGGGAGGCCGACTCGACCGTGTGCGGACGCTTCACGCAGACCTTCACCTGGGACCAGGCCGACCTGCTCCTCGGCCTCGCCGGGGCGCCGCGGAACCTTCAGCCCCGCTACAAACGTGGCGCCGGGCCAGGACGTGGCGGCGGTCCGCATGGACGGAGAGAGCCGCCGGCTCGCGATGCTGCGCTGGGGTCTCGTGCCCGGCTGGGCCAGGGACCCGAAGGCCGGTCCCCGTCCGATCAACGCGCGCGCCGAGACGGCGCGGACCAAGCCGGCTTTCCGGGACGCGTTCGCCTCGCGCCGCTGCCTGGTGCCGGCGGACGGGTTCTACGAGTGGGCGCGCGACGGCGCCGGCAAGCGGCCTTGGCTGATCCGCATGAAGGACGGCGGGCCGTTCGCCTTCGCCGGCCTGTGGGAGCGCTGGCCCGTGCGAGGGCACGGCCCTGACGCGCTCGAGACCTTCGCGATCCTCACCACGGCCGCGAACGAGGTCCTGGCGCCGATCCATCATCGGATGCCGGTCATCCTCAAGGCGGCCGCGTTCGGCCCCTGGCTCACGGGCGAGGAGGTGCCGCTCGGCCCCTGCCCGCCGGAAGCCATGACCGCGTGGCCGGTGAGCACCTTCGTCAACCGCCCCGCGAACGACGGTCCGCGCTGCATCGAGCCTCTCGATCCCGCCGCCGGCGGATAGGGTCCGCCGCATTCCCGCGCGCCGACCGCATCGGCGGCCCCCGATCCGTGCCGGGCGGTCTTCCCCCGAGACTTCCCGCACACCGTCCGGTGCGAACCGCATCCGCACCGTCCCTAACGACGCCGCCCGCCGTGGCGCCGCCGTCATGCCCGGCGCCTCCGGGAGTCGGACGGGCCGGGGCCGGTCGAACCCCCGATCGAGGAGAGTCCGGCATGTCTCACGACAACGCGGCGACCGAACGCGCCGCCCTCATCCTCACCGAGCGCGATCCCGCTCCGGGCGACCGCGTCGATGCCTTCCTCGTGCTCGCCGGCCAGGACGCTCTCTGGCGCAAGGACGGTCCGGCCGCCGACTTCTCCGAGGCGGTCCGCCTCTACGAAGCCGGGACCGGCAGGGTGTTGGCGAGACCGGCGTCCCTTCCCCGCTTCGGCGCCGTCAGGCATCGGCGCGCCGAGCGCCGCCGGGAGGTCGCCGTCTGGCTCGCGGGCCGCTTCCTCGGCTGGATCTTCTGCGACGTCGGCGACGGCCGGGCGTCCGACCCCATCTGGCGCCTCGGCGGCATGCTTCCCATCGGCCTGGGACTGTCCCATGCCGCCGCATGCGCGGAGCCGCCTCGTTCGCTTGCCGACGCGGAGCGTCGCGTGACCGGGCTCGCCCGGGCGAACCTGGTCGATCCCGGCGCGGAGGCCGCGCCGTGAACCGCGCGATCCATGGCGCGCCCGCTCAGGCTCTTTCGGACGCACTCTCGGCGCTCGCGCGGCTGTCGCGGTGGGTGTCCTTGACGGCCGATCCCGACCTCCCGCCCGACGGTTTGGCGGGCGTGCGCGCCATGCGCGAGGCCGCCGCCGGCATTCGCGTTGCCGCCGATCTGCTCGACCGGGCGGCCGACCGGGCCGAGGCCGACGGCCGGGACGAACCTTCCCGCGACGGCTCCGCTCCGCCGCCCCTGTCCCGGTAGCCGCGGCACACGACCGCCCCCTCCTCCCGATCCCACCCCTCGCCGGCGCGAGGACGGGGCCGGCGGCGGCCGGGCGACGTGCGGAGGGACGGGAGGCGCGATCCCCGCCGCATGCACCATCGCAACGGAGACCGCCGCCATGGCCGGGACCGACATCACGGAAGAGCACGAGCGCGCCTTCGAGGCGTTGAATAGCGGCCGCACCGAGAACTTCCGCCTGTTCTCCTGCTTCCGCGACGGGCACGCGGCATGAGCGCGACGCTCCGCGGACGGCCCCGGACCGGCGTCCGGGCCGGGCCGGCTCGCGATCCCTACCGCGTGCCCCGCCCCGCCGTGATCAGCTTCTCGGGCGGGCGCACGTCCGGCTACATGCTCAAGCACATCGTCGACGCCTACGGCGGCTCCCTGCCGGGCGACGTCGCGGTCGTGTTCGCGAACACCGGCATGGAGCACCCCTCCACGCTGGACTTCGTCGACACCTGCTCGCGAGCCTGGGGCGTGCCCGTCACCTGGGTGGAGTACGACTGGGACGCGCCGCACCGCACCCGGTTCGTCGATCATGCCACGGCCTCGCGCGGCGGCGAGCCCTATGCCGCTCTGATCGGCCGCAAGGGCTTCGTCCCGAACGTGACCCTGCGGTTCTGCACCGGGTTCCTGAAGAGGGACCGGATCGAGGCCGTCGCCCGGTACCGGATGGGCTTCGAGCGCTGGCGCTCGGTGGTGGGCCTGCGCGCCGACGAGCGCCGGCGCGTATTGCGCATGCGGGCGAGGGACTGCGGGTCCCGAACCGGCGCCCGCTCGGTCCTGCCACTCGCGGACGCCGGGGTCCGCGAGCCCGACGTGCTCGCCTGGTGGAAGGACCGGCCGTTCGATCTCGCCATCCCCTCGCGGGCGGGCAACTGCACGCTCTGCTACCTCAAGGGCCGCGGCAAGCTGCTGCGCCTGATCCGCGAGGACCCCTCGCGCGCCGACTGGTGGATCGAGCAGGAGGCCAGGATGGCGGACCGCACCGGGCCGGACGGGCGCGCGAGCGAGAGCATGAAGCGCTTCCGGCTCGGCGAGACCTACGCCGAGCTCAAGGCCGCCGCCCTCGCCCAGGGCGGCCTGTTCGAGGACGTTGCGGCGCCTTCCGCCCACGGCGCCGAGCCGGACGGCTTCGACTGCCACTGCACCGACTGACCGCCCCATTCCCCCATGTGCGCCCCGCACCGCGCGGAGACCGGAGCGGGATGCCGGTACCGCGGCCGGAACGGGCCGGCCGACCGGTTGGCCCCGCCATACCATCCACTGCCACCCCCAGCCCCCGGCCGCCTGGAGACCGGCCGGCGTCCGTCCGGACGAGCGAGGGTCGGGACGCGGGAGCGTCCCGTCCCTCCACGTCCCGTCCCCGTTTCACTGGAGGCCCGAACATGGGGACCCGCGCCGGTTCCCTCCCGGCTCCGGCCGGTATTCCCGCCGCGCCTCCCGACCGCGCCGACGAGGCCGGGAAGCGCGCGATCACCCACGCGCTCCGGACCGGGATCCGTTGGCCGAGGCCGACCGGGCCGTGACCGTCACCGCCGCCGACGGCGACATCCGGGTCGCCTTCGGCCCGCCCCGCCCGCGCGCGCCCGGCTTCGCACCGAAGGACCGGGGCTCGTCCCACCATCCCGACGGCGCTCCGGCGCCCCGCCGCCGAGCGCCTTCGAGGCGTTCGCCAGGAGGCAGGCACATGAACGTCACCCGCCACTTCCGGCCGCTCTCGGACCGCTACGGCTTCGACTTCGGGCCGTGCGCGACCGACAACGGCTTCGCCCAGGTCGATACGCGCCAGGACGCTTCGTACTACGGCACCTGGGCCTCCCCGGCGAAGCGCACGATCGTCAACTTCTGCGAGGGCGACGTCACCACGACGGTCTGCGAATCCGACGACGAGTTCGTCCGGCAGATCCGCGAGCTGGCCGCGTGGAACGACGAGCGCGGCTACGGCCCGATGAAGATCGACCCCGGAGGCGACCATGGATTGCGCCGGGCGTTCGAGACCCTCGGCCTCGCCGACCTGCTGCACTGAGCGCATTCCACCGGCGGGCGGGATGCCGCGCGCCCCACCGATTCCCCCTGCAATCCGGAACATACCGGGAGAACGCCCGATGCCCCGCACCGTCGAGACCGTCGTCTACACGATCGAGGAGCTGTCCGGGACGGCGAAGGAGCGGGCCCGCGCCTGGTATCGCGAGACCTGCCTCGAACACGAGTGGTACGACTGCGTGTTCGAAGACTTCGAGACGATCTGCCGGATCCTCGGCGTGACCCTCCGGACCGGCCCCGTGAAGCTCATGGGCGGAGGGACGCGGGAGAGGCCCCATCTGTTTTTTCGCGGGTTCCGGTCGCAAGGCGACGGCGCCTCGTTCGAGGGCGCGTTCGGCTACGCCAGGGGAGCGCCCAGGGCCATCCGCGCCCACGCCCCGAAGGACGCCGGGCTGCACCGCATCGCGGACGCGCTGCAGGCGGTCCAGAAGCGCAATTTCTGGCAGCTCGGCGGCTCGATCCGGACGCGCGGCAACGACTGCCACGAGTACGGCATGGCGATCGAGGTCGAGCGCGACAGCCCGACCCGGCAGCCGATGACGGAGGGCGCCGAGGACGCCGTGATCGAGGCGCTGCGCGATCTCGCGCGCTGGCTCTACCGCCAGCTCGAACGCGAGTACGACCACCTCACCTCCGACGCCGCCGTCGACGATACCGTCGCCATCAACGGCTGGACGTTCACCGCGGAGGGAAGGCGCTTCGGCTGACCCGGCCGGTTCCCCGCCGCCGCGCCCCCGCGCGCACCCTCCTGACGCAACGTCTCCGCCCCGCCGTCCCCGCGTCCCGCCGCCGGCTCGCCGCCGTTCCCCGCGACCGTCCGCGCACCCCGCGGAGGCGGAGCGGAGCGGGGGACGGGCGGTGCGGAACGGCCGGCGAGGGCCGTTTCCCCGCGCCGGCCCCTTCATCCACGGAGACCCTCCATGACCCACACCGCATCCCCGCCCGAGCCGCTCATCCGGGAGGTTCCGCTCTCCCGGCTCGCGCTCGCGCCCGAGAACGTGCGCAAGACGCCGCCCGACGCCGCCGCCGAGGCCGAGCTCCAGGCCTCCATCGAGGCGCACGGCCTGCTGGAGAACCTCGTGGTTCGCGCCGACGGACCGGACGCGGACGGCGCCGAACGCTTCGCCGTCGTCGCCGGCGGACGCCGCCTCGTGGCGCTCATGGCCCTCGCCCAGGCCGGCGCGATCGACGTCGACCGGCCGGTGCCCTGCCTGGTCGCCCCCGACGAAGGCGTGGGCGAGCTCTCGCTCGCCGAGAACGCCGTCCGCGTCGCCATGCACCCGGCCGACCAGGTCCAGGCGTTCGGCGCGCTGGCCCATGACGGCGCGTCCGTCGCCGCCATCGCCGCGCGCTTCGGCGTCTCGGAGCGCACCGTCGAGCAGCGCCTCCGCCTCGGCAACGCGGCGCCCGAGCTGCTGGACGCCTACCGGGCCGAGGAGATCGACCTCGAGACCCTGAAGGCGTTCGCCGTCACCGCCGACCGCGACCGCCAGCGGGCCGTGTGGGAGCACGTCTCGAACCAGGGCTACCGGCCCACCGCCTGGCAGGTGAAGCGCATGCTCACCGAGGAGCGGGTGCCGGCCGGCTCGGCGCTGGCCCGGTTCGTGGGCGTGGCGGCCTACGAGGCCGCGGGCGGCGCGGTGCTGCGCGACCTCTTCGCCGACGAGCGCGAGGACGGCGTCTGGCTGGAGGACCCGGCGCTCCTGGGCGAGCTCGCCATGAACAGGCTCAAGGATGCCGCCGACGAGCTCGCGGCCCGCTGGAAGTGGGCCGAGGCGATGCCGGAGGTCGACTGGAACGCCACCGCGCGCTACGGGCGCATCCGGCCCGAGCCCGGCGAGCCCACGGACGGGGAGAAGGCCGAGATCGAGCGCCTGCGCGCCCGCCACGACGAACTCGCCGATATGGACGAAGACGGCCTGACGGACGACCTGGTCGCGGAAGGCGAGGCCATCGAGGCCCGCCTCGACGCGATCGAGGCCGAGGTCGAGGGCCGCGCGCGGTTCCGCGCCGAGGACTTCGCCATGGCGGGCTGCATCGTCACCGTCGGCCGCGACGGCGCGCTCCAGATCGTCCGGGGCCTGGTGCGGCCCGAGGACATGCCGCGGGAGACCGGCGGCGCCCGGGCGAACGGCCAAGATGCCGGAAGCGTTGCCGGCGGCACGGCCCCGCCCCGCGTCCAGGGCCCGGCCCTCCCGGAGCCCCTCGCGCCGCCCCCCGACCCGCGCGCCACGGCCCGCGAGGAGGCGGGCGTCGGCATCGGGCTCTCGGACGACCTCCGCGCCGTCCGCACCGCGCTGGTCAAGGCGCACCTGGCCCGGGACTTCGAGGCCGCCTTCGACCTCATGGTATTCCAGCTCGTCCGCGCGGTGTTCGCGCCGGGCTTCACGGGCTCGCGGGGCGCCCTCGACATCGTCTTCCGCGAGACCGCCGACCGGCCCGTCACGCGCGCGAACGACGACGGGTTCGCGGACTGGAGTCCCGGCGAGGCAATGCTCGCGGACCGGTCGCACCTGCCGTTCGAGTGGATGGAGGCCGGCGACGACGCGGCCCGCTTCGCCGCGCTCCGGGCGCTGCCCCGGGCCGACAAGGAGAAGCTGTTCGCGGCCGCGGCCGCGCGCACGGTCAAGGGCCAGCTCGCCTTCGAGCACGGCGCGCGGCCCGAGCTCGAGGCCACCGTCGCCAGGCTCGACATCGAGTTCGCGAAGCACGTCCGGCCCACGGCGGACCTGCTGTGGTCGCGCATCCGCAAGGACCGCATCCTCGCCGTGGCCCGCGAGACCCTGGGACCGGCCTGGACGTCGGCGCGGTCGAAGTACAAGAAGGCCGACCTCGCCAAGGCGATGGAGGAGGCCTTCGCGGCGGGTCCGCCGCCGGTGGGCCTCGACGTCCCGGCGCACGACGCCGCCCTCGCCTGGACCCTGCCCGGCTTCGCCGCCTTCGACACGGGGCGGATGGACGACGGCGATGGCGAGGGCGAGCCGCCCGCCGCGGAGGAGGCCCCCGGGGACGACGGTCCCGCGCCCGCCGCCGATGCGCCCGCGGACGGCGGCGGGACCGCGTCCGCGGAGAGGCCCCGGACAGAATTCGGTCGTCGAGAGCATCGTCTCCCCGGGCGTCGCCCAGCGGGACGCCGACGCCCGCGCCGACGCGGCTTCGGGCCGCAACGGCGGGCACGACGCCGATCCGGACCCGGACGGCGCCGGGTCGCCGGACGGCCCCGCCGGCCAGGGCCGGGCCGATCCGGCCCATGACGGGGGCGAGGGCGGTCCCGAGCCGGCGAACGGCGTCGGCGCGCCGGAGAACGGCTCCGCCGGACCCTCCGCCGGCGAGACCGTCGACGCGACGGACGCGGCCGCTGGCGCCGACGGCGGCCCTCGCGCCGCCGTCGGGCACGTGGGTCCGGTCAACGGACGGGACCCCGGCGAGGAGCTGCTCGAGATCCCCGAGTTTCTGCGCAGCGTCCACTGACCGTCCGCCTCCGCCGAAGCGCCCCGTCCGGCACCGCGCCGGGCGGGGCGTTTCCGTTCCGCACCTTTCAGGGAAGCTCACATGAATGACACCACCGCCGCCCCGGCGCCGGTCCCCGCCGCGATCCGCGCCCGCGTCCACGACGGCGCCATCGGGCGCGTCACCCGGATGTACGCCGCGACCCTCGCGGACATCTTCGCCGAGCTGCTTCAGAACGCCCGCCGCGCCGGCGCCCGGCGCGTCCGCGTCGCCGTCGCCGGCCCCGCTCCCGAGTGCCCCCTCACCGTGACCGTCGCCGACGACGGCGCCGGCATCTCCGATCCCGCCGTTCTGCTGTCCTTCGGCGAGAACGGCTGGAGCGAGGACCTCGTCCGCCGCGAGGACGCCGCGGGGATGGGGATGCTCAGCCTCGCCCGGCGCGGCTGCACCGTCTCGTCCCGGACCCGCGCCCCGGACGGCGGGACCGTCCCGGGCTGGCGGGTCGTCCTCGACCCCGAACACTTCCCGGGCGAGGCTCCGGCACACGTCCGCGCGGACGACGGCGCGCCCTGGCCCCACGGCACCGCCGTCTCGTTCAGGGCCACGGAGACCGAGACCGCCGCCGGCATCCGTTCGGCCGTCGAGACCGCCGCCCGGCACTACCCGCTCCCGGTGTTCCTCGAGGACGCGCCCGACGCGCCGGCCGGGGGAGAGGAGCTGCCGCGCCGCGCCTTCCTCGACGGCGCGCTCCATGCCGAGCGCTGGCGGGGCCTCGTGTTCGGCGTCTTCAAGGACCGCCGGAACGGGTTCGGCCCGGACGAACCCGACGTCAACTTCCACGGCCTCGCCGTGTCCGTCCGCCTGCCCGGGGTCGAGACCGTGGCGGGCGCCCGCTGGACCGCCGCGGCGGACGTCGCGGACTGTCCCGGTCTCGAGCTGGTGCTGCCCGCGCGCAAGGAGGCGGTCGAGACCCCGTTCCTCGGCGAGATGCGCGAGGCCGCCCGGCTCGCCGTCTACCGCGCCATGGCCGCCGACCCCGACCCGCGCCCGGCCCACGCCGACTGGAAGCGGGCGCGGGAGGCCGGCATCCGCATCCCTCCGCCGCCGCCCGCGCTCCGGCCCTGGCGCCCCGCCGTCGCCGACCTCGACGACTGGCGCGAGCCGCCCGGGCCCGAACCGGCGGGCGCCGACGCGCTGGTCATGAGCTGCGACCCCGAGCCCCCCGAGGCGCAGGCGCTCTGGCGGGCCGCCGGGCGCAACGGCGTCGCCGCCCGCCTGTTCGAGACCGACCGCCGCCTCGAAGGCTACGCCTGGTACGACGCGCTCGAGCGCGTCGCGGGCATCGAGACCGAAGTCGCCGCCGACGGCCGGGCCTGCGCCCTCGACGCGTATCCCGTGCCCGATCGTGCGGGCGCGCCCGAGACCCCCCTGCCCCGGCGCCCGGAGGCGATCCGCATCCGTCTCGCCGTCCGGCCGGCGCGGGGACCGGGGCGCACCCTGGTCCTCGACGCCGACCTCGCCTTCCGGGGCGAGGCGTGGTCCTGGGTGGGCGACGCCCTGCCGCTGGTCGCCGCGGACAGCGGCATCCGGCCCCATGAGCTCGCGCAACTCCTGCGCGCCGGGTTCTTCTCGCCGTCCGACGATCCGGACGCCGACTCGTGGGACCGGCAGGCGGACGTGTTCGAGCAGGAAGCGCTCCACCTCGCGACCCGCCTGCTGGTCTCGGACGACGAGGCGCGCCGCGCGTCGATCGCCGACGCGGTCGAGCGCGAACTCTTCTGGCTCATCCCCCGCGACCGGGGCGTCGACATCTCGGTGCGCGGCCGCGAGGTCACGGTCGAGCTGGGCGAGGCGGGCGGGGAGGCCGGGCGATGACCGGGCGGTTCACGGTCCAGTGCGGGTATGCGGCGTACCACGCCAACACCGTGACCGTCGAGGCGGAGACCCTCGAGGAGGCGCTGGAGAAGGCGGTCGAGGCCGCCAACGGGAGCGACGCCTGGCGCTCCCTCGACCATTGCGGCGACACCTTCGTCGACGCCGTGTGCGAGGGCGCCGACGCCGACCCCTGGGACCCGGACGCGGCGCTGCCGGTGCCGAGCCGCTTCACCGAGCGCGGCGAGCCCCCGCTGGTCACCGTGACCGGCCCGGCGAAGCCCGCCGGCGGCATCGAGGTCTCCGGCGGCGCCGTCCGCCTCCGCTTCGTCGAGGCCGCCGGCACCGTCACCGCGGAGGTCTCCGACCCGCCGCCCCCGCCGGCCGGCACGCCGCTCGTCACCGTGTCCCTCGACGACCGCGGCAAGCCGCGCGTCGAGGTCGAGCGGGGCCGGGCGCGGGTGCGGATCCTGGACCGCTGAACCCGCGCCGGCCGGCCCCGGCGATCCATCGGCCGCGAACCCCGCCCCCGGCCGCCCGGAGGCCGGGCCGGCCCTCGCGCGGGCGGGGAGGCGCCGGGGCGCGGGAGCGTCCCGGGCCCTCCGCGTCCGGTCTTCTCTCACCACCGGAGGTCCCGACCATGCAGACCCACGCCCAGTCCCGCCCCGGCGCCGCCGGCGCTCCGCCCGGCCCGCCGTCCACCCCCGCCGACGAAGACCGCCGGCAGGCCATCGCCCGCGCCGTCCGGACCGAGATCCACTGGCTCATGCCTCCGGACCGCACCGTCACCATCGCCATCGACGGCGACGACATCGCGGTCGCCTTCGGCCCGCCGTCCGGAGGCCGCCCGTGAACCTCCTGACCCGGCGCCAGCGCGAGCGCCTGCTCGCCAACGGCCGCAACCGCGACCGGGACCATCCTCCGGAAGTCAAGCTGTTCAACCCGTGCGGGGCCGCGACCTGGCTGTTCAGCGAGCTCGATCCCGAGGACGGCGACACCCTGTTCGGGCTCGCCGACCTCGGCTTCGGCACCCCGGAGCTCGGATGTTCCAGCCTCTCCGAGATCGCCGCGGTCCGGGTCGGGTTCGGCCTCGGCATCGAGCGCGACCTGCACTTCCGGGCGAAGCACCCGCTCTCGGTCTACGCCGAGGCCGCGCGCGCCGCCGGGCGCATCGTCGAGCGCGGCCCCGAACTCGACGACGTCGCCGCCCAACCCCGCAAGACGGCCGCCGCCCGAGCCTGACCGCTCCGCGCCCCGTCCCCGCCGCCTCCGGGGGCGGGGCGTTCGTCCTGCCCCAGCACGGAGACCGCCATGCCCAATCCCCACACCGCGCCCGCCGCTCCCCGGCCGGCCATGCATCCCATGGACCCGGCGCGGGGCGACGGCCTCTCGCCCGCCTTCGCCGCCCTGCTCTGCTGGCTGACGGGGCGCCCCCCCATGACCGAGCCCGCCATCGTCGGCGTCACCGTGAGCGGCGGCTGCGTGTTCGCGGCCACCACGGCCTCGCCGTTCCACGACACCCTCGTCGGCTCCTGGGCCGACGTCGAGGCCAACGTCCGCGGCTGGGGCGCGGCCTGCGGCGCCGGCCCGGACATCGTCGACGGCCTCCTCGACAAGATCCGGAGAGCCTCGCGGTGAGCGCCTCCGGACGGCCCGCCGCCGGGCTTCGACCGCCACCGCGACGCCCTCCTCGTCGCCGAGGCCGGCGCCTGCAACCCGGCGGGCCTCGCCCTCACCCTGCACCACGCCTGCCGGCAGGCGCTCTCCGAGGGCGCCCGGCAGGCGGACGACCCCGCCGTCCGGCTCATCGGGCTGCAGCTGGCCTTCCTGCTCGACGTGGGCGGCACGATCGACTCCGCCGAGTACGCCCGCCTGACAGAAGCCTGCCGCGCCCGCATCGCCGGGCGCCGGGACGCCGCCCCCGCCTGATCCGCCCCGTCCCGGGCCGCCCGCCGCCGCGAGGCGGAGCGGGCGGCCGGGGCGGGACCGGAGGGGCCGCGCGGGAGGGGACGTTCCGCGCCGCCGTCCGGCCCGCGCACTGCCGATTCGGAGAACGCCATGCTCGACACCGCCCCGGCGGCGGACGCGCCCGCGCGCCCCGCCCCCACGATCCCGCCCGGACCCGGGCCCGCCGCGCGATCCGGCGGGACCGCGCCGTTCGCCGCCGCCCGCACCCTGCTCGCCGTCCTCGAAGCCGGCCGGCCCCTCGACGCCCCGGCGCTCCGCGACGCCATGACCCGCGCCTATCGCGCGGGCGACGCGGACGGCGCCTGGGTCTGGAAGGACGCCTACGAGGCCGCCGAAGCGGCCGTCGTGCTGTTCGTCCACCGCTACGGCCGCGCCATGCGCAAGCGGGCCGGCGCGGGGCCGGACGGCCCCCGCCGCATGCTCGCCATGCTGGAGGCGGTCGCGGCACTTGAGCCCTCCCACACCAGGCGCTCGGAGGAGCAGGTCCGCCTCCAGCAGTTCTCCACCCCGCTGCCGCTGGCCTACGCCGTCCTGCAAGCCGCCGCCGTCCGCCCCGGCGATGTCGTCCTGGAGCCCTCCGCCGGCACCGGCATGCTGGCCGTGATGGCCGCCTGCGCGCTCGGGAGCGCCGCCGCCGGGAGCCTGCACCTCAACGAGATCGCCGGCGCGCGCGCAGCGCTCCTCTCCGCGCTCTTCCCGCACGTCCCCGTCACCCGCCACAACGCCGAGAGCATCGCCGATCTGCTGCCCGGCGTCCGGCCCACATTGGTGCTCATGAACCCGCCGTTCTCGGCGACGCCGGGAGTGGCGCGCACCCGCCGCGACGCCGACCTCCGCCACCTCCGCTCGGCCTTCTCCATGCTGCCGCCGGGCGGCCGGCTCGCCGCCGTCACCTCGGCCAACTGCGTCCCCGGCGACGAGGCCTGGACCGCCGCCTTCGCCTCCCTCGAAGGCCAGGCGCGCGTCGTATTCACCATGGCCGTCGACGGGCGCGCCTACGCCCGGCGCGGCACCGCCTTCGACACGAGGCTCACCGTCCTCGACCGGGCGGCCGGGCCCGACATCGAGGTCGACGCCCGCGCCCGGGCCGGCGACGCGGCGGAGCTGCTCGAGGCCGCCGTCGCGGCGGTCCCGCCGCGCCTCGCCGTCGAGCCCGCGCCCGCCGCCGACCTCTTCGGGCGCACGAACGCGCCCCGCGCGCCGAGGACCAGGGCGAACACTGGGCCGGTCGGCCCGTCCGCATCGACGCGCGCCCGCGACCGGGGACCCGTCGCCGAGCTCGCCGTCGAGACCGGCGCGCCGGCCTCCGGCTCGGGCGCGCCCGCCGGCCCCTACGAGGCCTGGCGTCCGGGCGCGGCGAGGATTCCGGGCGCGGTCGCGCACCCGACCCCGCTCGTGCAGTCCGCCGCCATGGCCGCCGTGGCGCACCCCGTTCCCTCCTACCGGCCGATGCTGCCCGAGCGCGTCGTGGCGGACGGCCTGCTGTCGGACGCCCAGCTCGAGAGCGTCGTGCTCGCGGGCGAGGCCCATTCCCGCCATCTCGCCGCGCGCTACCGCATCGGCTCGGGCTGGGAGACCGTCCGGCGCTGCGACGACGGCGGCGACGGTGACGGCGGCGAGCACGATGCCACGGAGGACGGCGAGGCGCTGTCCGCGCCCGTGCGCTTCCGCCGGGGCTGGATGCTCGGCGACGGCACCGGCGCCGGCAAGGGCCGCCAGGTCGCTGCCGTCGTGCTCGACCACTGGCTGCGCGGCCGGCGCCGGGCGCTGTGGCTCTCGCAGTCCGACAAGCTCGTGGAGGACGCCCGCCGCGACTGGACCGCCCTCGGGGGGTCCGGGGAGGACGTCGTCCCCCTGGGCAGGTTCCGCCAGGGGGCCGGGATCCCGCTGGCCGAGGGCATCCTGTTCGCGACCTACGCGACGCTCCGCTCGCCGGCCCGCCAGGGCAAGGCCTCCCGCCTCGACCAGATCGTCGCCTGGCTCGCGGGCTCCCTCGACGAGGACGACCGCCACGCCTTCGACGGCGTGGTGATATTCGACGAGGCGCACGCCATGGCCAACGCCGCCGGCTCCAGGGGCGAGCGGGGGGAGGTTCCGCCCTCCCGGCAGGGCCGGGCGGGACTGAAGCTCCAGCACGCCCTTCCCGACGCCCGCGTCGCCTACGTCTCGGCCACCGGCGCCACCACCGTCCCCGGCCTCGCCTATGCCGGCAGGCTGGGCCTCTGGGCCGCGGGCGAGACGCCGTTCGAGACGCGGGGGGAGTTCGTGTCGGCCATGGAGGCGGGCGGCGTCGCCGCCCTCGAGGTGGTCGCGCGGGACCTCAAGGCCCTCGGCCTCTACCAGGCCCGCGCGCTCTCCTACGACGGCGTCGAGGTCGACATCCTGGAGCACCCGCTCACCGATGCCCAGCGGCGCATCTACGACGCCTACGCCGGCGCCTTCAAGGTCATCCACGCCAACATCGGGGAGGCGCTCAAGGCCACCGGCATCGTGGACGGGGACGCCACCCTCAACCGGAACGCCAAGTCCGCCGCCCTCTCCGCCTTCGAGGGCGCCAAGCAGCGCTTCTTCGGGCACCTGCTCACCTCCATGAAGTGCCCCTCGCTCATCCGCGCCATCCAGGCCGACCTCGACGCCGGGCGGTCCGCCGTCGTCCAGCTCGTCTCCACCGGCGAGGCGCTGATGGAGCGGCAAATCGCGGAGATCCCCGCCTCCGAATGGGACGACCTCAACGTCGACCTCACCCCGCGGGAGACCGTCATCGAGTTCCTGGCCCACGCCTTCCCGGTGCAGCTCCAGGAGCCCTTCACCGACGACGAGGGCAACGTATTCTCCCGGCCCGTGTTCGACGACGACGGCAATCCCGTGCTCTGCCGGGAGGCGGTCGCGCGCCGGGACGCCCTGATCGAGAAGCTCGCCGCGCTCCCGCCCGTGCCGACGGCGCTCGACCGGATCGTGCAGCGGTTCGGGCACGACGCCGTCGCCGAGGTGACGGGCCGGTCGCGCCGGGTGCTGAAGATCGCGGACGCGCGCGGCGAGCGCCTCGCGCTCCGCACCCGGCCCGCCTCCGCCAACCTCGCCGAGACCGCCGCCTTCATGGACGGGACCAAGCGCATCCTGGCGTTCTCGATGGCCGGCGGGACGGGCCGCAGCTACCACGCGGACCTCGCCTGCGCCAACACCGACCGCCGGGTCCACTACCTGCTGGAGCCCGGCTGGCGCGCCGACGTGGCGATCCAGGGACTCGGCCGCACGCACCGGACCCACCAGGCCTCCGCGCCGCTCTTCCGGCCCGTCGCCACGGACGTGAAGGGCGAGAGGCGGTTCATCGCCACCATCGCGCGCAGGCTCGACAGCCTCGGCGCCATCACCCGCGGACAGCGCGACAGCCAGACCGCCATGGGCGGCGGCGGCCGGACCCTCTTCCGCGAGAGCGACAACCTGGAGAGCCTCTACGCCCGCGCGGCGCTCCGCCAGTTCTACAGCGCGCTCTGGCGCGGCCGCATCCCGGACTGGACCGTCGACCGCTTCGAGGACGCGACCGGACTGAAGCTCGTCCACGAGGGCGCCCTCAAGGAGGACCTGCCGCCGATGCCGAAGTTCCTGAACCGGCTGCTGGCGCTGCCCATCGACGAGCAGAACCAGCTCTTCGCCGAGTTGGAGACGCGCATCGAGGCCAACATCGAGCAGGCGGTCGAGGCCGGCACGTTCGAGGTGGGCGTCGAGACCGTGCGGGCGGACTCGCTCGCCGTCGCCGGCCGCGAGACCCTCTACGACCATCCTGGCACCGGGGCCGCGACCGAACTCGTGGAGATCCTCCGCCGCGACCGGCTGGAGCCCACCAGGGCGCAGGCCGCCCTCGACCTGGGTGCCCGCGACCCCGGTCCGGACGGCGGGCCCCGGCTCGCGGTCAACGACCGCTCCGGACGCGCCGCCGTCGTCCTGTCCGCGCCGTCGCGCACCCTCGACGACGGCGGCGTCCAGGAGCGGCTCCGCCTCCTCCGGCCCGCGGTGCGCGAGACCATGGCGAGGTCCGAGTTCCACGCCTCCAACTGGCGCCCGGCCAACGAGGGCCGCTGGCGCGCGCTGTGGGACGCCGAGACCGCCGCGCTCCCCACCCACCGCGAGTCCCGCTTCTGGCTCGCCGCTGGCCTGCTGCTCCCCGTCTGGGACCGCCTGCCGGCCGAGAACATGCGCGTGCGCCGGCTCACCACGGACGACGGCACCGCCCTCATCGGGCGCGTGCTCGACGCCGGGCAGGTCCGCGCCGTGCGCGCGAGCTTCGGTCTCGACGGCGGACCCGCCATGACCGGCGCGGATGCATTCGAGGCGGTCATGGGGCGCGGGACCGCGCTCCCGCTCGCCAACGGATGGCGCCTCGCCAGGCGGCGCGTCATGGGCGCCGTCCGCGTCGAGGTCGAGGGACCCGCCGGGGGCGACGTGTCCCTGCTCCGGCGCATGGGCTGCACGGTCGAGATCGTCTCCTACCGCGCCCGCGCGTTCGCACCCGGCGCGGACGTGCTCGCGCGCATCCTCGAACGCTGGCCGCTCGCCGCCTGACACCGTCCGCGCCGCCGGGCCGCCGGCCGTTTTTTGCATCGCCGGCGCGCCGGGGGTACGTACCGCCGACCCGCCGGCCTCGGATACACTCCACAACCGAGAGGAGCGCCGACATGACCGCGCAGACCCTGCCGGACGACCCCAACTACTGCTTCGTCCCCGCCTACGACGTCGAGGACGAGGCGCAGCAGATACGCATCGTGTTCGAAGGCATGAGCGGCCATGTTCCGACCGCGCTCGTGGCCCTCACCCTCGAGGACGCGGAGCGGCTCTGCGACAAGCTCAATGCCAGGCTCGGATTCTCCCGCGAGGACTGGATCGAACTCGCCGCGCGCTCCATGCGCGCCGAGACCCCCGAGCCCGGCGACCCCGCCGCGCACTGATCCCGAACCCCGCCGCGCGGCCGGTGCGCGGCGTCCCCGAGCCGCCGGGCTATCTCCCCAGGCGGAAGACCGCCGAGACCGCGCAGTGATCCGGGTGCGGACCCCGGCGCGGGGCTTCGCGGAACGAACCCGGCACCGCCATGGCGTCCGCGCCGCCGCCCGCCACGAGGTGGTCGATGAACGCCGGAAACCGGGGATCGCAGCGGGCCCCCACGCCCTCGGTCAACAGGCGCAGCGGCTTCGACGGGGGCGACAGCAGGCACCAGGCCCAGTCGCCGGGCAGCGCCAGGCGGCGGTTGAAGTCGCCCAGGATCACGAACGCCTCGCCCTGCGCGTTACGCGCGTCGATCCAGTCCTTCAGGTGCCGCATCTGGGCGCGCAGCGCAGTACAGGTATTGGCCCGCTTCGCGTCCCGGTCCTGCTCCGCGCCCCAACACCCCGACTTCAAATGCACCGACAACAGACGCAGCTTCCGGCCTCCCGCCGTCACCGTAATCCCGGTGCCCCAGCGCTGGAAGGCGTCACCCCCGCCCAGCACCGTCAGATCGGCGTCACGCGTCCAGGCGATACCACGCCGGATCGCGAACCCCGTCGCCAGATGCCCCAGACGCGCCTCGCGCCGGTCCCAGCACGGGCGCGGGTTCTTTATCGGCGGACGGGACGACACCACCGCGTCCCAGTCGGATGCGGGGAAGACCCGCCGCACGGCCGCCGCGTTCTCCACCTCCTGCAACGCCACGATGTCCGCGTCCAACGCCACCGCCTGCCTCGCGATCGCCTCGTAATCGGCGCCGGTCCGGCCCACGCAGCCGTCGGCGTCGGCGTCGGCCAGGTGCTCCAGGTTCCAGGCCGCGATCCGCAGCTCGGCGGCAAGGCCCGGCGGCGGCGTCAGGGCCAGGATCGCCAGGGCGAACGCCGCCATCGCAGGCTTAAACATAGTCATCCCCCTGCCCATCCGGGAGACCGCCTCTGCTGCCTCCGGGGATTGCCGGAGAGCGCGTCGAAGCGCGCCGTAACGATACGGCTCGCAGTGTCGCACATGTTCGACGGCGGCGGCGTGCGGGATCGCCCGCACCCGAGATCTCCGGCCGCTCGCGGCTCTTGCCCTTGAGGACATCGAACGTCTCCGCGACAGGCCCGACGCTCGCCTCGACCGCACGGCATGGACAGCCCCTGCCGGGTGCTCCATGTTCGTCGGCGCCGATGCAGGGTGCCCGCATCGGCGCCGCACGATCGGACCGCGGCGGTTCGGGACACGGCCGGGAAGCGTAAACGCGGCGCCTTCCATGCCGGTGCAACCGCGCGCGCGGAAGACAGGCCGTCCATACCGCGCTGGCGGGACAGCCCACCGGAGCGGCTGCCCCGGAAGAACCGGCGCCCAAGGAGGTCATCGGATGCCCGAACGGCCGGAGCGACATTCCCTTGCGATCGGGGACGCGGGTCGGTTCGCCCAAAAGGGGAAGACAATCCACGGACATCTTCTCCAACGGCAGGACCGGCGCCGCTTCCCAGGATCGTTGATACCCAGGAGCGGACCTGGAAGGTCCCGGAGGCGGCCCTGACGGTCACCAGGGAAGCGCGGCGCGCGACGATCGTGACACGGCACGACGAGGCGCGGGCCGCCTGGCGCGTGGGCGACACGGTGACGTTCGCCGGCTCCAACGGACCGATGCACGGCGAGATCGTGAAGCTCAACCCGAAGCGGGCGAGGGTGCGGTGCGGGGACACCGGCTGGAACGTCCCCTACGGCCTGCTCCGGGCAGCCCGAGGAGGACGAGTGAGGAACGGTACGGATCGGCTGAACGGCGTCGCGGAGATGGCGCGAGGCTTGATGGACGAACACGGCCTCGCCGACTGGACCCTAGCCTTCGTCGAATCCGGCCGCCGCCTCGGCGACTGCAATTTCCGGGACCGCGTCATCCGGATCGGCCGCGCCCATGCCCTCGACGACGGCGAAGAGCAGACCCGCGACACCGTGCTGCACGAGATCGCACATGCGATCGCCGGTCCGGAAGCAGGCCACGGGCCGCTGTGGAAGGCAATCGCGCGGCGAATCGGCGCGACGCCGAAAGCGAGAAGCTACGAGAACCCGGTGGGTTGAGCCGGATACGGATACAACGCCGGCCGGCAGCGTATCCTGACGCATCCGCTTCTTCGTCCCCGACGCCGCAGGATCGAGCGCCGCTTGACCTCCGTGCCGGCCGGCGCGCGGGATCGGTCCGTACGTCCGTACCGCCGGCTGGGCTTGGGCAGGTCCCTGCCCAATCCCTATCCGACTTGCCGACCGCCGAACGCGAGCGTCGGACGCCGCGCGGACCGGAACGGCATCGGCCGGGAATCGCTCGACGACAAACCGAATGCGAGGATGGGAATAGCCATGAGAGAAACACGCCAATCCCGCCGCGGGCTCCGGACGGCCATCCTGTTCTCCGTTGCGGTTGCCGCCGTTGGTGCCACGCTCCATCGCTCCGCTCTCGGGGGCGAGACATGGCGCGGGCTGGTCGTCGCGCCCGAACATCGTTGCGCGCCCTACCGCCGGGGCGACTATCCCTATTCCCCCTCGGTCGAGGCCCGTATCGTGGCGGGCATGGGCGACCGCGTCTACGGCCCCTATACCGGGCGCACCTTCGCCGGCCGGCATCAGACCGACATCGAGCACATCGTCGCCGTCTCCGAAGCCCACGACAGCGGCCTGTGCGCCGCGGCTGTCTCGACTCGCCGCCGCTTCGCCTCGGACCCGCTGAACCTCACCCTGGCGGCTCCCGAGGTGAACCGTTGCGGCCGGTCGGGAAAGTGCGGCAAGGATGCCGCCGAATGGCTGCCACCCCGCAACCGTTGCTGGTTCGCCGCCCGCGCGGTTGAGGTGCGCCGCAAATACCGTCTCACGATCGATCGCCGCGAGGCCCGCGTCCTCGACGATATCCTCAAGGCCTGCGGGTCCACGGAGATGGTCTTCCATGACGGAGGCGCCGCGCCGGCCTCCGTCGGCGCGCCCACCCCGCGGAACGACCGGCTCTCGGACCCCGACGGCGCGCTCGCTCGATGGGACGACAATCGCAACGGCCGCATCGCCTGCCGTGAAGCACGCCGCCACGGCATCGCGCCGGTGCGGCGCGGCCATCCCGCCTATCCCTTCATGCGCGACGGCGACGGTGATGGGATCGTGTGCGAATGACCTCCGGACGCGGAATTCGCCGCCCATCGCTCCGTACACATCTTTTCACGCGACATTAGAAATTGACCGTTTCGCGACACAGCGGGCGCTCCTTCCTGAGCCACTAGTCCACGACGAGCCCGTGTTTCGGAAGAAGATCACGTAACACATAGGTGCGATGCACGGCGGCCGCCCGATAGAATTGCCAGACGGGCAAGTCTTCGGCGGCTTGGTAGTCCTCAGCTCCATCCAGCCCCTGCCACTGTTCGTTCCAGACATGCCCGTCATATTCCGGGATATCTTCGTCGCCGGCCCCGAAAACCTCTCCGGAACGGGCCGCATCCTGCCAGGCTGCGATACGCCCGGCCTTGTCGCCCTGCACGAGCAGTATCTCCCGAACCCGGTCCGCGATTGCTTCGAAATCGCGGCCGTCACCGCCGTCACGAGCATCCGCCCTCATCGCAGCGAACCGCCTGAACATGTCATGCAAGGCCCCACAGCCTGCCAGATATGTGACCGGGTTGTTGCGGATGCTGCGACCTCCGGCAACCGCGTCGGGCCGCTCGTAATCGAAGCTCCACACCAGATAGGGTCTGTCTGGCAGGGTTGCCACCGAGCCATGCCCGAGAGCACCCGAAAGCTCTTCGGCGAACCAGCTCTTGATGTTTGTGAGCAACCCGCCGTGGTCGCCACGATCCCTGAAGAACCGATCGGCCTTCTCGGTTACGTAACTCCTCATCTCCGGTGACAGTGGTGCGGTTCCCTCGTCCACTTCTTCGACCTCTTCGTGAAAGCGAAAACTGGAATTGTCGACCTTGTTCCCGCGCGAGCTGACTCCCGAGAAGCCGTAATGGGAGAACGTATCCGCATAGACATGCGCCGTAATGCCGAGCAGGTGCAGCCCGAAACCGCGATCCGCGTACGTCAGGTGGTGGTCCCGCAACTCTCGGACGACCGCGCTGTCCATGCGGCACTTGAGGCGCTCCGTGTAGTCGTCTCCTTCATTGCCCGGAATGAAATGGAACGGCACCCAGACCCTGCGCTGGTCGCGGTCATCGCGATTGGACAGGTCGATGGGATGGTGGGCTGTGGCTTCCTGGTCGAGACGTGACCCGTCGCGGAATTCGACATGGCTTCGGGCGACGTTGTCGTCCACGAATTGGGCGGACGTCGCAATGATGCGAGCATCGTCCGGTTCGAGGCCCGCCGCGCGCGCCATGGCGTAGGTTGCGTAGTAGTGCATGTCGAGCTGCATCACTGGTCTCCCGGGCGAAGGTGTTGGGGGGTCAGCAAACGGAATAGGCGAGGAGCCGCTTTCGGATCTCTGGCTTCGGTAGCCGGCATCGCGGGTGGGCAGCAATCTTGCCGAGTCCGACGTACAGGTCCTCTTGGTCGGTAACGCCGTGTTCGAACATCCGGTCGAGCAGCCAGAGGACTCCGTGACATCGAACGTCCTCTTCCTCTGCCAGTTCGCGCAATTCCCGATCTCCGGTTAGCAGCATCCACCCGTTGGTCTTCGCGAGAGCAAGGGCGAAGCTGTCCGGAACAGACAGCGATCTTCGCTTGCGGAGATAGCCGAGTGCCAGCGAAACCCCGTCGCCATCCAGCTCCTCGACGCGAAGCCCGAGCCTGAAGAACTCCGGCCCGCTATGCTCCCTGAGCTCGCGTTCGTAGAGCAAGTCGGGGACGGTGAATTCGAACGGAAGCCGGAAGATCGCTTCGACAAGGCTCCCGCGGTCGAGGTCAATCAGGACGGAGGTGTCAGACACCAGGACCTTCACGGCACTCACGCTCCGGCAAGTTCCGCGTCCACGCTCGGCGGTTCGTCCATGCGCCGGTTGAGCTCGTGGACGGAATGGCCAAGCAGTTCGGCAGCCTTCGCTTCTGAGATCGCTCCCTCGGACAGGGCCCGAAAACACAAGCGCTCAAATCGCAGGGGCCGCTCGCCGGGCATCGCCCAGGGCTCCTTGTATGGCGGGCTGCGCCAGCCGCGGCGGGTGAATTCATTGAACAGCGTCCGAAACGCGGGCGCACCGAGGATCGCGAGGTCCTTGCAGCGGTAGGTGAGCGCCTGGACGCTCACACCGAAGATGCGCTTGAGCTCGAAGAGCTCGCCCCAGCCGATAGATTTGCGATGCTTGCCGATCTCCGCCCGCAGCGTCTCGGCGGGCATCAGGAACGCGCCGGCGAAATGATGCGCGGCTTTCTCCTCGTCGATCTTCGCCGCCGGCTCGAGGGCCATGTGGCCGAGCTCATGCGCGAGCGTGAAGCGCTGGCGTTCGCCCCAATCGTCCCGGTTGACGACGACGACCGAGGCAAGGCTCCGGTCTTCGCGGCGCACCCGTGCCGTGAGCCCGTCGATGTTGGGCAGGCTCATGGAGAGGACCTTGATGCCACGTTCCTCCAGCAGATCGACCAGGTTCGGGATCGGATCGAGACCGAGACCCCAGTGGGCGCGCATGCCGAGCGCGGCCGGCTCGGCTTCGGCCGGGTCGTGCAGCACGGGCCAGGGGGCGTCACGCGGCATGTCCCACGCGACGGTGGGGAGCCCCAGGATCTCCTCGACCGTGAGATACCGTTCCAGGAGGTGCAGGACGTTGGCTTCCACCTGCGCCTCCTCGCGGCGGCTGGTGAACCGCTTCTTCCGGAAATCGACGGCTTCGAGGCGAATCTCGCTGTCGCTCGCGAGGTAGTCGATCGGGACCTCGAGGGCGTCGGCCAGCGCGATGAGCACGCCCGAGCTGGGCATCGACTCGTCGCGTTCGTACTTGCTGATCGCCTGCGCCGTCACGCGGTTGCCGATTCGGGCTTCCAGATCGCGGAGGGACAGGCCGCAGGCGCGGCGTGATACTCTAATACGTTGCCCTACAGTCATTTTCAACCTCCCTCGTTGCGGTTGACAAACTATAGATAGAGACGATATCTGTCAATTGCAGGGGTTGAACTGCGACCGGGGCATCCCCATGTAGACGAGCGAACCCCACGTTCCGTTTCGGAGATTGAGACCATGACTGCTCGGCTTTCGTTCTTCCCGGTCGGCAATGGCGACATGACGCTCGTCCAGACCGAGGCAGGCCACCGGATTTTGATCGACATGAACATCCGCTCTGCCGCCGACGATCCCGACGACCATACGCCCGACGTTGCGGCGAAGCTGCGCGACAAGCTGGTTCGGGACGCTGCGGGACGGCTCTATGTCGACGCGCTGCTCCTCAGCCACCCGGACGAGGATCACTGCCGGGGGCTACGCAGGCACTTCCATCTCGGACCGCCCGACGAATGGTCGAAACGGGCGGACAAGATCGTGATCCGGGAGATCTGGTCGTCACCGATGGTGTTCCGCCGCGCCTCCCGACGACATGTCCTCTGCGACGACGCGAGGGCGTTCACTGCCGAGGCGCGCCGCCGAGTCCGGGTCTTTCGCGACACGCCCTGGAAGGTGGGCGACGGCGACCGCATCCTCATCCTCGGCGAGGACGAGGACGGCAAGACCGATGACCTCAAGCAGATTCTAGTGCCTGTGGACCATCAATTCTCACGGGTCAACGGGCAACGCGACCATTCGATGACCGCCCTTCTCCTCGCGCCGCTGGCGACGGACGATGACGACGACGAGGAGGTGCTCTCGAAGAACAACTCGAGCACCATCTTGCGCTTCTCGCTCTCTGGTGCGGGGGTCGCCGACAAGTGCCGCCTTCTCACTGGAGGGGATGCCGAGGTCGCGATCTGGGAGAAGCTCTGGCAGCGGCATTGGCGGCGTGCGGATTGGTTGTCCTACGACATCCTGCTATCGCCCCACCACTGCTCCTGGCATAGCCTGTCCTACGATAGCTGGAGCGAGATGCGCGAAGACGCCGAGGTCTCGGAAGATGCGCACAACGCACTTTCGCAGGCCCGCAGCGGCGCGACCATCGTCGCCAGCAGCAATCCGATCGAGGACGACGACAATGACCCGCCCTGTATCCGGGCCAAGCGCGAATACGAAGCGATCGCCACGGATGCGGCGGGCAGCTTCGAATGCGTCGGGGAACACCCGTCCGCGAAGTCTCCGGACGTCATGGAATTCGAGGTCGGCGCCCATGGCCTGCGCCTGACCGGCGCATTGATGACAGCGCCCGCCGTGTTCGCACCGGGAACGATCGGCCGGCAGCCGCACGCGCACGGGTAGCGCGGAGGATGATCCGCGCCGAAGTCGGGCATGCGGTTCGGCGCGCCCTCGACCTGATCTGCGAACATCCGGCGGTTCGCGCGGTCGGTGCGGCGGAGCTCGACGAGGCGAGCGGCATCGTCACGGTCAAGGCGACATTCGCGGTCAATCTGCCGAGCGAATGGCGGGGGCGAGGCGAGAGCCCGTCGGGCGTCAGGCTTCGCGAGGAGGTGCGTTTCGGGTTTCCCGGCGGATTTCCCCTGGACCCGCCGGAACTGTCGTTGCGCGGGGATTTCAGCAGGAACCTCCCGCACATGCAGCCCTGGCTGGTGGACGGTCGCCCCGCGCCGTGCATCTACGACGGGGAGCTTGCCGAGCTGCTTCACAGCGAGGGCATGGCCGGCATCCTCAACCAGACCGCGGTGTGGCTCGAACGGGCCGCTCTCGGAACCTTGATCGACCCGGACCAGGGCTGGGAGCCGGTTCGCCGCGATTCGTTCCGCCACGTTGTGGTTGCCGATGCGGACTTCCTGCGCGGCCTGGTGGACCGGCGTGGCGGCCACCGCTTTCTCAAGATGCAGTATCTGAGGTGGTCCGGCATCGACGGCTCGCCCGTCGTGCACGGACAGATCGGAAGCGCGAGACCGCCGGTCAGTCGCCGCTCGGCAGGCGGGCTCTTCGGCGAGGTAGGGGTCGGTGGGGAGCCGCCCTTGTGGCGGGGCCGATCGCTGGCGCTGGTGGTGTGGCCAGGCAAGCATCCTTCGGGAGCGCCGATCGTCAACGACACCTATCTCCCCGAGACGGTGCAGGACGTTGACGGGTTGAGGCGGCGCGCCGCGCTTTACGGTTGCCGAAGGGAGCTCGATGCAGGGCTGAACTGGCTCGGGACCTGCATGTCCGCCCGGCCGCCTTCGGGTCCCTACACGATGGCGGTGATCCTGTTGGCCCGCAGGCCCTTTGCCGTCATTGGAAGCGTGAGCCCGATCGAACTCTGTCCGTACGTCATGGAGGTCGCCTCGCCGCGCCTGCTGCCCAACGGGGAGCCCTCGCCCGTTCGCTCAGCCGCACACCGCAACACGATCTCCCGGGACCTGCTCGCCCGCATGGCAGGACTCGACGCGATGGCCGAAGCTCCCCCCTGGACGCTTGTCGGCGCAGGCAGTCTGGGATCGAAGGTCGCGCTCCATCTCGCCCGGGCGGGAAGGGGTCCCAGCACGGTCATCGACAGGTCCGTAATGGCGCCGCACAACGCGGCACGCCATGCACTCGTACCGCCGGCGGGCGAACTACAAATCTTCTGGAACGACGCCAAGGCACGCATGCAGGCGCAGGCCTTGCAGGGGCTGGAGCAGGCAGCCACCCCGATCGCGGAAGATGCGGTCCGCATGCTGGTGTCGGGAAAGCATGCGAAAGGCGCCTGGTCGAGAAAGTCCTGGGCGGTCGTGAACGCAACCGCCTCTCCCGTCGTTCGCGAAGCCTTCGCAGCGAGCGAGGCCGTGGCCGCGCGGGTGGTCGAGACGTCGCTGTTCGCCGGCGGAAGGGTCGGGATCGTCACCGTCGAGGGACCGGACCGGAATCCGTCCACGACGGACTTGATGGCGGAGTTCTACGCGCTCCTGGGAGAGCAGCCTGAGCTGGCGTCGATCGTCTTCGACCGCGATGCCTCGGTCTCCCGCCAGGAAACCGGGCAGGGTTGCGGTTCGCTGACGATGACGATGTCCGACGGACGGCTCTCGCTGTTCGCGGCCGCAATGTCGGAGCATCTCCTGGTCCGGCAGCAACAGGGATTGCCCGGGGATGACGGTGAACTCCTGATTGGCCGATTGTCCGAGGACGGGTTTGGTCTCACCTGGCGCGCCCTTCGAGTATCTCCGTCAATCCTGGTTCCGACGAGGAACGGAGAAGCCTGGAAGGTTCATGTTCACCCCCGGGCGCTCACCAGGATGCAGGAAGAGGTATCGCGTTGGCCCGATGTCGAGACGGGCGGCGTTCTCATGGGAAGACTGTCGGAGGTCTCGCGGGTCGCGCATGTCGTCGACGTGATCGAGGCACCGGCGGACAGCCGCCGGGCGCGCGACGAATTCGTCCTTGGCACCGAGGGATTGCAGCAGCGGATGCGGGAGTATTCCGAGACCGTCGGCTGGTCGCTCTACTGCCTGGGGACATGGCACAGCCACCTCTCTCCGGGCGGGCCGTCGGCCAAGGATCGGGCCACGGCACGGGCGGTGGCGCTGGCGCGTCTGACGCCTTCGATCTTCCTGATCACGACCCCCAAGGGGTTCCATGCGCTGGCGGCCGGCACGTCGCCGGATGCCGAGGGGTAGCGCCGCATGATTGACATGCTGAACTCCCTGTTCGATCCCTATGACCGAAAGGCGCGGCTCGCACCCGCACTGCTGTGCGCGCTCCCCCTGTTCGTATCGCTCCCTCTCCTGGTCCCCGAGGTCGGAGCCCTCTGGGGCGCCGTTGGCGGGCTCGTTCTCTACTGCGGCGGAGCGAAGTTCCTCACGCAGGTCGGTCGCGATCGGGGAAAGGTCCAGGAACCGGCCCTCCACGTGTCCTGGGGCGGGAAGCCTTCAGTGGCCATGCTGCGCCATTTCGATACGCGGCTCAACGCGCCGACGAAGAACCGCTATCGAAACTTCCTGCAACGTGCGGTGCCCGGACTGGCGCTGGCGTCACCCGAGGTAGAACGAACCGACCCCGAGGCTGCTGACGACGGTTACGAAAGCGCAAACGCGTGGCTCCTGGCACAGACCAGGGACCAGGAGCGCTTCGGGCTGCTGTTTGCGGAGAACATCAACTACGGATTTCGCCGAAACGTGTGGGCCCTCAAGCCATGGGCGTTCCACCTGGAGGCTATCGCGCTAGTCGTCGTTGCATTCGTTGCGTCCGAGTCCGGGACGGGAGAACTCTCGATTCAGTTCCCCGCATTGGCCCCGGAGCTGTGGGCAACCCTCGTGTTCATTTTCGTGTATGCCTCCTTCTTCGCGTTCGAGATCCGCGCAGCCTGGGTCCGGCTCGCGGCCGACGCCTACGCTCGACAGCTTCTGGCAGCCTGCGACGCTCTCCATACCGGCCGCACGGTATGTGTACAGCCATAGCCACACAGTTCGTTCCTTCCGAATCGCTCACGAATTGGGGGAACATCCGCAAAGTCGCTCAAATATGTGCAATCCAACCACGCACAACCTCCAGCCCCGTAGCCACCAATCCCTGCACCCCAACGCCTCAACTGAACGTAGGCCACGACACCCTTCTCATTGCTGCTTCTTTCCTTCGGCAAACTTCTGTATCGCCTTCGGCACAAACGCCGCTGCCAGGAATGGAGCTACTCCAATCTGGTGGACGGTTGTGGACTTTCGCCTTCCACGAGGGCATCGCCGGCGAGGTGTGATTTGTCGAGCTCGCCTTCGACTCCGGACCGCTCGCATTGACCGAGGTCCAGGTGCGGCTGCAGGGCCATCCGACCAACGTAGAAACATGGGGCGAACCCACATTGCCCGACCGACGATCAACGCCCCTTCTTCAGGGTTTGCCGCGGAGCCAGGCCGTGCAGGTGAAGGTGCGAAAGCACCCGCTGTGCAACGGGGGGATCACAGAGACCGCCGTGGGCTCGCGAAGCGGCGGTGGGAAGGCCGAAGCGCCGATCTCCCACGAAACAAGAGGGAGACGGGGCGGCATGAACGCCGTCCCGCCCGTTCAGCCTGGCCACGAGACTCCTATCCAGGATTGGGCGGAGTTCGTACGGCAGTAGGGGAGCTGATCCACGGCGTCAATTGGATCCGGCGAGGTCGAGGGAACTGCATCGACGCAGTCTCTTGGCGCCGTCATCGCCGTCCCCACCGAGTACTCGTCCCACCTGGAAGCACCGGTGACATGGTGAGATCCGAAGCTACCACCAGATCATCGGGGCCGGGGTGAGGAGCTCGACCCTTCCGTCAGCGACGAGGATGTTCTGCTCGAACCCGGCCGCGCCCACGCCCTCCCGGCCGAGGAAGGCTTCGATGCCGAACACCATGCCCTCTTCCACCCGGTCGCGCTCAGCGCACATCCGGGTGCTGATGTAGGGATCTTCCCAGAACAGGCCGAGACCGTGGCCGTAGAGCGGCCATTGCTCCGAGGTCTGGTCGCCGCCGCCGCCCGCGTCGCGCGTCATGCGCTCGCCGATCCGGGCGAGCTCCATGATCGACCGGCCCGGACGCACTTCGGCGATGATCGTCTCGACGATGCGGGCGGTGGCTTCCACGAGCTCGCGTTGCGCTTCGCCGGGCCTGCCGCCGCACACCGCGGTTCTCCCCGGGTCGAGGTAGTAGCCCTGGTGGATGGGGCCGAGCAGCCATGCGCGCACCAGGTCGCCGCGGCGGGGCGCTTCGGTGGAGTAGCCGGTCTGCGGCTGCCGGCACCAGAAGTGCATGGTGTCGCCGTGGTTGCAGGGAAGCATCAGGAAGGCGCCGCCGCTTCGGATGATCTCTCCGGCTGCATCCGCCGCCGCATCCGCCTCGCGCCTGCCCGCGATCAGCCCCTCCATGTACCGGGTGATCGCTCGGGTCGCGATCTCTCCGCCCTCGCGGTAGCACTCGAGCTCGCGGCGGCTCTTGATGCGGCGCACCGTCTGCACCAGGTCATTCTCGTGCTTCCACACGATCTGCGGGGTCGCGGCCCGTAGCTGCTCGAAGTAGAGGTGCGGCAGGAAGTCGCTGCCGACGAGCGCCACCTCCCCCTCGACCCCGCGCGCATTGAGCGCCCGCGCCACCCCTGCGACCGGATCGTAGTGGTCCACCACCCGGTCGACCGCGAACAGTTCCTCCCGGCGTCCCGGCAGATCCACGTGCAGCTCCGGCTCCTCGTCCTTCGAGAGGATCAGGGCGCAGAAGGCCCTCGCGTTGAGAAGGGCGTTGTCGGGTTCCTGTCCGGACGCGGTCGAGTAGTAGTTGGTGAGGTAGAGCGTGTCCTGGCCGCGTTCGTGAGCGCCGGCTCCGCGCCCCCAGATCACCGAGCGCTCGTAGCCCCGAGCCGCGAGCTCCTCGAGCACCCGGGCGCGGCGCGCCTCGTACTCCTCGACGGGAAAGTACCTTGCAACCATGGCCGTCCCTCCTCCTCGTTCGTGGCCGGGCGGCGGGCCGCCCTTCCCCCTCCCCCGGCCGGAGGGGCGCCGCCCCTCTAACCCCGGTACCTCGTCACCGCCATCGCGATCAGGGACGAGACGACGGTGAGGGAGACCAGCAACGTCGCGATGGCGTTGATGGTCGGATCGGTCTGGGTGCGGATCATCCCCCAGATGAAGGTCGGCAGGGTGTTGCCGCCCGCGATCGTGAAGAAGGTGATGATGAAGTCGTCGAGCGAGAGCGCCATCGCGATGAACGCCGCGCCGATGATCGTCGAGCGCACGATCGGCAGGGTGACGGTGAAGAAGGCGCGCAGGGGCGAGGCGCCGAGATCGCGCGCGCTCTCCACCGCGACGTAGTCGAATCCGACCATGCGGGCGTGGACGATCAGGATCACGAAGGGCTGGGTGAAGACGAGGTGGCTCAGGATCACCGTGAACACGCTGAGCTTCAGCCCCAGCGTCACGTAGAACACCATCAGCGCGAGCCCCACCACCAGGGGCGGCACCATCACCGGCGCCGCGATCGCGAACATGGTGGGGTTGGCGACGCGGGGGCGCATCCGGGCGAGCGCGAGCGCCGCCATGGTTCCGGAGACGGTCGACACCACGCCGACCGAGCCCGCGACGCTCAGGCTGTTGGTGAAGGCGCCCCAGAAGTAGGGGTTGGCGAAGAGCTCGCGGTACCACTTGAAGGAGACGCCGCCCATGGGAAAGGTGGTGACGGCGGAGTTGCCGAAGGAGAAGAGGACCACCAGGAAGAGCGGCGTCAGCAGGAAGAAGAGGACGACCCCTCCCCAGACCCGCCACAGCGCGGTCACGACGACGTTCACTTGCGGCGACCGGCCCGAAACAGCAGGTAGTTGGTGAAGGCCAGCAGCGCGATGCAGCAGAAGAGCGTCGCGAAGGCCATCGAGGAGCCGAGCGGCCAGTCGAAGCGGAAGCCGAAGAGGCTCTCGATGTAGTTGCCGATCATGGTGGTACTGGGTCCGCCGATGAGCCGCGGGGTGACGTAGTCGCCCGCCGAGATCAGGAAGCAGAACGCGAACGAGGCGAAGAGGCCCGCCTTGCACTGGGAAGGATGATGCCGGCGAAGACCTGCCGGGGCGTCGCCCCGAGGTCGCGCGCCGCCTCGAGGGTGAGGTCCTGCACGCCGCGCAGCGAGCCGTAGATCGGCAGGATGGCGAGCGGCAGCAGCCAGTGCGACAGGGCGACCACCACGGTGCCCGGGTTGAAGATGAAGCTCTGGATCGGGGCCTCGATGACGCCCAGCGCGAGCAGGGCGGTGTTGAGGATGCCGTGGGTCCCGAGGATGGTCTTCCAGGCGTACACCTTGGCGAGATAGCCGCCGAAGAGCGCGATGATCGCCCCGAAGAGCAGGACGGTGCCGAAGCGACCGGCCTTGAAACGGATGACGTAGGTGAAGGTGAAGCCGAGGAAGGTGGTGATCGTCGCGATGAGAGCGGCGATGCCGAAGGTGAAGAGCGTGACCTCGAAGTACTCGTTGTAGGTGCGCACGTAGTTCGCCAGGGTGAAGGTGGGGTTCAGCTTGAAGAGCTTCACCTCCCAGAAGCTGACGACGAAGAAGAACACGACGGGCGAGAGGAAGAGCAGCGCGAAGGCGCCGAGCGCGGGCGCGAGCAGCCAGAGGCGCTTGTCGCGAAGGAGGCGCATCACGGGACGCGCGCAACCCCGCGGGCCGCGTGCGCGAGGCCGCCGCCCGGCTTCGGGCCGGGCGGCGGGTGGGCGCTCGATATCGACGGGTCCCGAAGCCGCTCGGGGAGGGCCGCTCCCCGCGCGGGCTCCTGACCCCATCCCTTCCTCACGCCTTGAGGAAGCGCTCGTAGCCCTCGAGCCATTCGGTGTACGTCGCGTGCTTGCCGTCGGGCTCCAGCGGCGGCAGCAGCAGAAGGGGCGCGTTCTCGTAGAAGGTGGGCACCGCGTCGTAGGTGTACATCTCCCGTGCGAGCTGCGTCATGTGCGGCACCGCGCTCGGGTTGACCGCGCCGCAGTAGATCACGTCGCCCACGACGGTCTGGGCCTCGGTGCTGAGCGCGTGGTTGATGAGCCCGTAGGTCTCGTCCACGTAGGGCGCGTCCTTGGCGAGGACGATGGTGTCCATCCAGCCGTAGGAGCCCTCGCTCGGGTAGGTCCACCACAGGTCGGCGCCCATGTCCAGGGCCCAGGGCCGCCATCGGCTCCCATCCTTGCGCGCAGATCTGCACTTCGCCGCGCACGATCGCGTCGAGCCCTTCGCCGTAGCTCGCCGCAAACATGCGGGCGTGCTCCTTCTTTATCTTGATCATGTAGGCAATGACATCGTCGAGCTGCTTCTTGGTGATCCGTCCGGCGTCCTTCACGCCCGTCACCGTGTAGACCCAGTGCCACATGGTCGAGGTGGTGTCGTGGATCATGCAGAACTGGTCCTTGTACTCCGGCTTCTCCAGGTCGGCCCAGTTCTCGGGGATCGGAATCTCCATGTCCTTTCGATAGAGCAGGGGGAGACCGCCCCACAGGTAGGGCACGGAGTAGCGCTCCCCCTTGTAGTGCACGCCTTCGAATTCCTGCCAGAAGGGATCGAGCGCCCCGAGATTCCCGATTCGACTTGCATCGATCGGCTGCAGCACGCCGGACTCCTGGAAGAGAGGCATGTAGTTCCAGGTGGGCATGCCGATGTTCATGGTCCCGAGTCCACCGCCCCGCAGCTTGGTGAGGATGGACTCGATGCTCGAGGCGAAGGTGCCCTCGAGCGTAATGCCGTGGTCGCTGATGTAGGAGCCCGCGCGCAGTGGATAGCCGTACTCCTCCCAACCCATCCAGTTGATCGTCGCTCCCGCCGCAAGCGCGCGGGTTGCGCCGAGTCCGCCGGCGGCGAGCGCTCCCGCGGCGGCCGCGCCGCTTCCAAGGAAGCGCCGGCGGCTCCATTTCCCGATCTCTTCGGACTGCATGAGCGATCGCCGGAGGCGAGCCGATTCGCTTAAGAACTGCATTGGATTCTCCTCATCGTCTCGATGTTCGTATCCCCGCCTTCCTCGCAGCCTCGGGCGGAACGGCGCCGGTGTCCCGGCCGACCGCCCTCCCGGCCCGTCCGGCCGGGGCCGGGCCCCGGATCACGCGACGGAAAGGAGCCCGGCGAGGCGCGACGGCATGATGACACACTCCCCCGCGACTCGCGACGCGGCCCGCTCGCGTTCCCGTCGTGGCCCGTAGGAGCCGCGGGGCCGACCGCGCTCCGGAGAGAAGTGCGGGCGCCCGTGCCGGCCATGCGGACTCCAGCGGCTCGCTCCCGGCATGGCGTCTTGCCGCGCCCACCGGCTCTCGTCGATGCCCGCCGCCGTCGCGCCCGTCTCGGGAGCGCGACGCCGCGGGCGCTCAGAAGAGCGCGTTGACGAAGAGTCGCTCCTTCCGGGACACCCTCTCGCCCTCCGTCTCGAGGCTGCACACGTGGAAGGACTTGGGCAGCACGCCGCCGAAGCCGACCGAAACGGAGTCGGGGCGCACCAGGAGCAGCACTTCCTCCTCGAGATTCTCCGCCGCCTCGGCTATCTCCCCGGCGGAGGCGCCCATCTGCACCCAGTCGCAGAACGCGTCCGCCTGCGCCCTCCCCTTGAGCTCGATGTTCGCGCCCCACCCTCCGACGAAGAGCGCCAGGGCGCAGCTCAGCACCCATCGAAGCTTCAGAAACCACGTGAACCCCGACATCGCCCTGCTACCGGGTACCGGGTGAGCGCCGTCCCGTCATCCTTCGCGGCCGCACCCTACCTTCCCGCGGCGGCCTCGAGCGCCCGGTCCAGCGCCGCGAGGAAGCGCTCGACGTGGCTCGACCGGAACACGATGGGCGGGCGGATCTTGAGCACGTTCCCGTAGCGCCCTTCGCGGCCGACCAGCACGCCGTCGTGCCGCAGCGCGTTCAGCACCGCCCGGGTCCCGGCCTCGGCCGGCTCCCTGGATTCCCGGTCCTCGGACGAGCTCGACCCCGAGGAAGAGTCCCGCTCCGCGCACGTCCCCGATCAGGGCGTGGCGCTGCGCGAGGGCCTCGATGCCCGCCCGGAGCTCCGCCCCCACCCGCGCCGCGTTCTCGCGCAGGCCCTCGCGCTCGATGACCTCCAGCACCGCGAGCCCGGCGGCGCAGGAGACCGGGTTGCCGCCGGTGGTGCTGAAGAAGTGGGCGCGGGCGGCGAAACGCTCGGCGAGCTCGCGCCGCATCACGAGCGCGCCGATGGGATGGCCGTTCCCGATCGGCTTGCCGAGGGTGACGATGTCCGGCACCACCCCCGCCGCGCTCGTAGCCCCACATGTGGGAGCCGCTGCGGCCGAAGCCCGCCTGCACCTCGTCCGCGACGAAGAGCCCGCCCGCCGCATGCACCCGCGCCCGCAGCCCCTCCAGGTAGCCGGGCGCGGGATCGATGATGCCGTTGCTGGCGAACACGGTGTCCACGAAGAGCGCGGCGGGGGCGTGTCCTCTCGCCGCCAGGGCGTCGAGCGCGCCGTCGGCGAGCGCCGCGTAGCGCTCACCGCGGTCCGCGACGCTCCGGTCCCAGGGCCCGCGGTACTCGTCGGGCGCCGGCAGGGTGGCGACGTGGGGAGCGAGCTCGGAGGGGCCGTCTTCGTCCTCGGGGGAGAGGGGCACGAGCGCGGCGGTGACGCCGTGATAGGCCCGCTCCATGACGAGCGCGCCGCGGTGGCCGGTGCACGCCTTCGCGATGCGCCACGCGAGGTCGTTGGCCTCGCTGCCGGAGGAGACCATGAAGCAGGTGTCGAGCTCCGCCGGCATGGTCCCGGCGAGGCGTTCCGCGTACTCCACCAGCGACTCGTAGAGGTAGCGCGTGTTGGTGTTGAGGCGGGCGGCCTGGCGGGCGATCGCGTCCACCACGTGGGGGTGGCAGTGGCCGACCTGGGGCACGTTGTTGTACGCGTCGAGCCAGGTCTCGCCGTCCGGCCCGTAGAGCCAGACCCCTTCCGCGCGCACCACGTGCACCGGCCGCTCGTAGCTGAGGCCGAGTCCGGGCGAGAGGCTCGAGCGCCGCCGCGCGAGCAGCGCCTCGCTCGCATCCCCGGACGCCGCTTCGTGCCCCGGGCACGGGGCGGGGCGCAGGCCCGCAGGCCGCGCGGTACAGCCCCTCGAGGCGCTCCCTGCCCTCCTCGAGCGCTTCGCACATGCGCCACGACCGGTCGCCCAGGGTCTCGAACTCGGGGCGCGGATCGGGATAGGGCCGCCACGCCGCGAGCACCATGGACACCGCGAGCCGCATCGCGGCGAAGTCCCCGATCAGGGCGATCTCGGCCGGCTCCAGAGGGGTGACGCCGTGGTATCCGGCCACGATCTCGGCGCCGCGCTCGAGCGGCGACGGGCGCTCGAAGGGGATCTCCGCGACCGGGACCGCGAGCTCCTGCACCAGCGGCGCGTGGACGAGGTCGCCGAAGTCGAAGACTCCCGAGATGCGCCACGGCGAGGCGGGATCCACCGCCGCGTTGTGATAGGAGAGGTCGTTGTGGATGACCTGGGCGCGCAGGCCCGCGAGCTCCGGCGCCACGCGGCGCGCGAAGCGCTCGAAGCACCGCTCCGCGAACTCGCGCTTCCGGGGATCCCGGACGTGCTCGCAGAGTTCCGCCAGTTGCCCCGCGCGCTTGAGGTCCCACGCGAGGGGTGGTCGGCGGCGGGGTGGAAGAAGGCGCGAAGCGCGCGGTCGAGCCGGGCCGCGAACGCGCCCGCGTCCCGGAAGAGCCGGGAATCGCAGGGCGCGCGGTCCAGCGGCTGGCCGGAAGGAAGCTCATCATGCGCACCCGCAGCCGCGTTCCGTCCGCCGCCTCGCAGTGCGTCCACCCTTCCCCGGCCCGGGTGCGCACCACCCGGGGGACCGGCAAGGCGGGGTCGCAGGCCGCGATGTGCTCGAGCGCCGCGCCCTGGAAGTCCAGCAGCGCGTCGGGCTCCACCTCGTTGGCGACCTTGAGCAGTCGCTCGCCGTCCTCGCCGTGGATCAGGAAGTTCGCGTCCCGTTCCCCCTGCAGGGCGGTGGCCGGACCCCGCACCCCGAACAGGCGCTCCGCCACTCGCCCCCGCCTCCTCCGCTCGCAAGCCCGGCGGCGGAGAGTCGAGGATGCGCAGCAGCGCCTCGCGCGCGAAGGCCGGCAAGAGTCTAGCCGCCGGGCACGGGGCGCGCATCGCCCGCCCGGGAAGAGAAGGAGAGGCGGGCGAGCGGTGCGCGCTCCCGCCATGCGCCGGCGCCCATGGACTCGACGGCGGACACCAGGGCGCCGCCGCAGCCGAGAGCGGCGTCGCCCAGCTCGACGATGCGGCGGTTGGGCTGCGCGTGCGGGGCGGCGGCGCGCAGCCTGCGAGCGAGCTCGTGCTCACGGCCCTTCTCGTGCACGCAGGCACGATGAGCGCGGCCGCGGTGGATCGGCTCACACCGGCGAAGCAGTGGACGAGCATCGGCGCGCTTCCGTCCCACGCGGCGGCGAAGTCCATGATGAGCCGCACGTGGCCGGCGTTGGGCAGGACGGCGCCCGGGAAAGGCTCGACGATGTCGTGGCAGCCGATGAAGAGGTGATGCTCGGAGCGTACTCCGGACGGCGTGGCCGGATTGTCCTCGGGAATCACCAGCGAGAGGACATGGCTCGACCCCGTCTCGTGCACGCGGCGCGGCATCTCCTCGAGGCTGCTGATGTACACGTCCCGCATGACGCCGCGATCATCGCACGCGCCCGCCCCGGCGGCGAGCGGAAACGGGCGGCGCTGCCCGGACTCTACTCCGCCGCGATGGCCGCGAACGGCGTCTCGGCCTCGGAGCGGCGCCGCGCGCGGGCCCGGGCGGCGCGGCCGAACTCGCGGAAGAGCGCCCGCGACAGGGCGTGCTCCTCGGGCTTCCATTCCGCGTGCCACTGCACGCCCACCGTGAAGGTGGGGTCGTCGCGAAGGCGCACGCCCTCGACGACCCCGTCCGGCGAGCGGGCCTCGACTTCGAGACGCGGAGAGAGGCGATCGATGCCCTGCCCGTGCAGGGAGTTGACCATCACTTCCGGGCATCCCATGAGGCGTTCGAAGCTGCCGCCGCTCGAGAGCCGCACCGGGTGGCGCAGCTCGAAGACCTCCTCCGCGCTCAGTTGTCGCGCTGCGGCATCCGGTGGTCGTCCATGCCCGGCACCTGGTGCACCCGGTAGTGCAGGGTGCCGCCGAGCGCGACGTTCAGCTCCTGGATGCCGCGGCAGATCCCGAACACCGGAACCTCCGCCGCCACACAGGCCCGCACCAGGGGCAGCACCGTGTTGTCGCGTCCGGGTCGATGTACTCGTCTTCGGGGAAAGGGTCTCCCCCGTAGTGGTGGGGTTCGATGTTGGCGCGCCCTCCGGTGAGCAGCAGTCCATCGATGCGGGCGGCGAAGCGCTCGGCGTCGATCCGGCCGGCGAGGGCGGGCAGGATGATCGGCACGCACTCCGAGAAGCGTTCCACCGAGTCCACGCAGTTCGAGCCGGCGGAGTGCACCCGGTAGCCCTCGGGCCGGATCTCGACGTGGCTCGCGGGTACGCAGACGAGCGGCTTGCAAGCGCTCGTGGCTTCACCCTCCCTGGATCGCATGGACGACTGACCTCGGCTCCCGTCTGCGCCGGAAGGTGGCAGGAAAGCACCCCTGCACGTCAATGTCAAAGAAGCAATGGCTATATGGCCATGAGGCGCCCGGCTCACCCTCCATTCTCGCACCCATGTTCCGAAGCGGCCCGTACTCTGTCCAGCATGGCGGTCAGACCGGGGTCCGTGATGCCGGCCTCGCGCAGCGCCGATACGCTGTGCTCCAGGTACTCGCGGCTGGAACCCAGCTCCCCGCGGGCGGACACGATACAGGCGGCGCGCTCGTCGTCGCTGAGGCCGCCCGCATACTGCGGATGGCGGGGGTCGGCAACGAAGCCGAGCACCGCCTGCGCCTTCCCGTTCCCGGTTTGCCCACAAAGCCAGCGCGGCACGTAGACACCGGTGAGCATTTCCCGCGCCCAGAGCGCCGCCAGCGATACCATCAGACGAGCGGCCGGAACCTGCAACGCGACGCCCTCGCATCCGGGCTCCCCCGCCTCCAGCCCGAGGCCGAGTCCAGGGCGCTCGGGTCGACCCCGTGCCTGCACCGTCCACACGCAAAAGGTCCGCCGGTAGCCGGGCAGGTACAGGCGTCGCCTCGCGTTCGCTTCGAAGCAGGGCCGCCAGATGAGCGAGGCGTAGGCGAACACCCAGATGTCGTCCCGGTCGGGCGCCGTGTCGAGGGTCTCGCGCAGACTCCGCGCCCGCACGCCGGCGTCGAGCGGCGCGAAGGGACCGATCCGGCCGCGGGGGCGGGCGCTAGTCGGATCCGTCACGCCGCCGGAACACTACGACGAGGTTGTTGGTCGGCATGTCCACCTTCTCGACGAGATGGAGTCCGATACGGCCGCCCGAGTCTCCACGTCCCTCAGATCACGCACCCCCCAGTGCGGGTCCTGAGCACGCAGACCGCGATCGAAGGCGACGTTGCTCGCGCTCGTGTGCCGCCCGTCCACCTTGAAGGGACCGTAGAGCACCAGGAGTCCACCCGGCGTCAGGTGCCTTCCTGCTCCGCGGAGCAGGCCGACGCAGCAGGCCCAGGGCGCAATGTGGATCAGGTTCGCGCAGTACACGACGTCGAGGACATCGACCGGCCAGCGCCCCGCGGCGGCGTCGAGCAGGATCGCCTCGTCCACGTTGGACGCTCCCTCGAGCTCGGCCCACGCGGCAATCGACGCGAACGCGCCTGGATCCGCCTCGGAGGGAAGCCAGCGCGTTCCCGGCAGGCCGGCCGCGAACCAGGCGGCGTGCTGGCCGGTCCCACTCGCCACCTCGAGCACCCGCGCCCGCTCCGGCACATGGCGGCGCAGCACTTCGAGGATTGGGGCGCGGTTGCGCTCCGCGGCCGGGGCGTAGCGTCGAGCCGCGGATCTCTCCCCTTCCCTCTCGCGGGCGGGACGACCGACGCCCGAGGCGCGGCGTCCGCCCGAGGTCCCGTGCATTGGATCCCTTGACATTTTCCTGTACCGAAATCGCAGTGGGAGACGGGATCTCGAGCAGATTGAAGGTCAGCCCGAGCCCTTCGAGGCGGGGAGCAGAGTGACCGCTTCCGCGGGAATCTCGACCGCTA
>CAXXKS010000002.1:0-598023 GCA_963663355.2 Alphaproteobacteria bacterium | reverse complement strand
CGTCGTAGGCGGGCCGGTTGACGTTGGCGACGCCGTCGACAACCGTGAGCACTACCGGGCCGGCCGGCGTATTCGTCCCGGCCGCGGATGCCGATAGCGCGGCCACCGCCGTCACGACGGCCGCGGCGAGCGCGGAAGCTGCTTTCATCGGGATCCCCCTTTTCCTGAACACGAACCGGCCACCCGTATATAGGCCGACGCGAAGAGCGGACTCAAGGAACCGTTCGGCCGGGAGTCAGCGGGGGTAGGCGACCGACCCCACTTCTTCGATCCGTCCGTCCCCGGTGAAGCGCCAGATGCCGAGCCGGCCCCGGCGAAGGTCGCCGTTCTCGTCCCAGTCCATGTCCGACCCGGCGCCCTCGTAGTCGATCGCGCCTCCCCGGCGCAGGACGCGAAGCGCCTCGGCAATTCCTTCGGCTCCGGCGACGACCGCCGTACCGGGGCCGGCGCCGACCCCGCGCAGGCGGTCCCGGATCTCGGGCCCGTTCGCGCTCCCGGCAGCCTGGGCCGCGAACGCCAGGGCGACCGTGGCGTCATAGGCCTCTCTGACGTAGGTCGCCAGCGGCAAAGCGCCGTATGCCGCGACATAGGACGCCTCCCACGCGGCGCCGGACGCCGTGTTCCCGGGCGGCGCCGGGCCGGTACCGTACATCCCGCCCAAGCGGGCGCCGCCGATGGAACGGATCAGACCCGGCCGTTTGGCGGCGTCGCCGAACACGAACCGGTCGTAGAAGCCGCCATCGATGGCCTGGCGGACGATGCGCTCCGCCTCGGTCTCGAAGGCGACCACCACCAGGGCCTGCGCGCCCCCGGCGGCGGACTCGCGCAGTTCAGCCAGGAAATCGGTCTGACCGCTCGCGGTGGCGACGCTCAACAGCCCGCCGTCCCAAGCGGCCGCGAAGGCGCCAGCAAGGCCCCGCCCCCAGGCGTCGTCGCGGTAGAGCAGGCCCACGTTTCCGTAGCCGCGCTCGCGCGTCACGCGGGCGAGCACCGGCCCCTGCCAGATGTCGGAATAGGTGGTTCTGAACAGAAAATCCCCGTCGTTCGCCGCGCTCAGCTTCGGGGAGGTGGCCGAATTGCTGATGGTGGGAATCCCGGCCGGACCGGTCACGCGCACGGCGACCGCCAGCGCGCTGGCGCTGGTGCCCGGGCCCACGATAGCGTGCACGCCCTCCGCTTCGACGAGGCGCAGCGCCTCGGCGACTGCCCTCCCGGGGTCGGCTCCGGTATTGCCCACCGCGGTCGCCACCGACCGGCCGAATACGCCGCCACCCCCGTTGACGTGTGCTATGGCGAGGTCGAACCCCCGTTTCCTGTCCTCGCGGACTTCGGGCGATCCGCTGCGCAGGTTCATCAGCAGACCGATCTTGAGAGGCGTGGACGGCTCCGCCACGGTGGCCGCCCCCGACAGCGCCATGCCCGCGCCGGCCAACATGACCGTCACGCTCTTGCCGAACCGCCGTCGAACGGCATCCGTCATCTTCAGCTCGTCCCCCGGACGCGGAGTTCCATTCAGATATCGAGGTTGGCGACCTTGAGGGCGTTCTGCTCGATGAACGCCCGGCGCGGCTCCACCGCATCGCCCATGAGCTCTCCGAACAGGTCGTTGGCCTCGTCGGCGTGCTCCACCTTGACCTGCAGCAGGGCGCGGCTGTTGGAGTCGAGGGTCGTTTCCCAGAGTTGGTCGGGATTCATCTCGCCCAGACCCTTGTAGCGCTGAATGGACAGCCCCTTGCGGCCCAATGCCACGACCGTTTCCAGCAGCTCGGTCGGCGACGCGATGTCGAACGTCCCGTCGTTGCGTCGAAGGTCTCCCTGGCGGGCGTAGATTTCCCAAAGCTCGTCCCGCATCTCGTGCATCTGGCGAGCCTCGGATGATGCGATCAGCCGGCCGTCGATGTCGTGGACCTCCTGCACGCCCCGCACTTCCCGCGAGAACCGCAGCCCACCGTCGCTGGTCGGCTCGCCCGTCCACTCGCGCTCGTACTCCGCCGAATAGGCGTTGAGCCGCTTCGCGATGTAATTCGCGGTCTGCGCGGCCCTGTCGCGGTCCGACAGCACCCGGGGGTTGAGGGCCTGCGCGATGGCCACCTGCTCGACGATCCGCCTCGGATAGCGGCGGCCCACCGAATCCAGCAGCCGGCGGCACACCCGCGCGCGTTCGACGAGGCGCCGGAGGTCGTCGCCGGCACGCTCGACCCCCTGATGGTCCACGAACACCACGCCGTCCAGGCCGCTGTCGATCAGGAAGTCCTCGAACGCCGTCTCATCCTTCAGGTAGCGCTCCGAGCGTCCCCGGCTCACCTTGTAGAGGGGCGGCTGGGCGATATAGAGGCAGCCGGCCTCGATGATTGGCGCCATGTGACGATAGAAGAAGGTGAGCAGGAGCGTGCGAATGTGGGCTCCGTCCACATCCGCGTCCGTCATGATGATGATGCGGTGATACCGGAGTCTGGACAGATCGAACTCGTCGTGGATTCCGGTCCCCAGTGCCGTGATCAGGGTGCCGATTTCGGCCGAGGACAGCATCTTGTCGACGCGGGCGCGTTCCACGTTAAGGATCTTGCCCCTCAGGGGCAAAACCGCCTGAGTCGCCCGGTCGCGCCCCTGCTTGGCGGAGCCACCCGCCGAATCGCCCTCGACGAGAAACAATTCCGCTTTCGAAGGATCGCGTTCCTGGCAGTCGGCGAGCTTGCCGGGCAGGCTGGAGATATCGAGGGCGCCCTTGCGCCGTGTGAGCTCCCGCGCCTTGCGCGCCGCCTCGCGCGCCGTGGCCGCCTCGACCACCTTCGAAATGACGGCGCGCGCCTCGTTCGGGTGCTCCTCGAACCACTGGTTCAGCCGCTCCCCGAGAAAGCTCTCGATGGCGGGACGCACCTCGGACGACACGAGCTTGTCCTTGGTCTGCGAGGAGAACTTGGGATCCGGCACCTTCACCGACAACACGCAGGTCAGACCCTCGCGCACGTCGTCCCCGGTCAACGCGATCTTTTCCCTCTTCAGGATCCCGCTCGCCGAGGCGTGCGTATTCACCGCGCGGGTCAACGCCGCCCGAAACCCGGCGAGATGGGTTCCGCCGTCGCGTTGCGGGATGTTGTTGGTGAAGCACCGAACGTTCTCGTGATAGCTGTCGTTCCATTGCAGCGACGACTCGATGACGATGTTGTCGCGTTCGCCGGAAATGGTGATGGGATCGCCGTGCCGTCCGGTCTTGTTCCGGTCGAGGTATCTGACGAAAGTCTCGACGCCGCCGTCGTAGGAAAGTTCCGTGCGCCGCGGCTCCACGCCCCGCGCGTCCTCAAGAACGATATGGACGCCAGAATTCAGGAATGCGAGCTCCCTCAGCCGGTGCTCAAGGCGCGCAAAATCGAACTCGACGTTCGTGAACGTCCTGGTGGAGGGAACGAAGGCGATTTCGGTCCCCGTGCGGTCCCCCGCATCGCCGACGACGGCCAGCCGGGCTTCCGGCTCCCCGTCGACGAACCGCATGAAGTGTTCCTCGCCGTCCCGCCAGATACGCATTTCGAGGGTCTCGGACAACGCATTCACCACCGACACACCGACGCCGTGCAACCCGCCCGATACCTTGTAGGAGTTCTGGTCAAACTTTCCACCGGCATGGAGGTGGGTCATGATGACTTCCGCGGCGGAAACGCCTTCCTCCTCGTGGATGTCGGTGGGCACCCCGCGGCCGTTGTCGGCGACCGTCACCGACCCATCGGGATTCAGGCGGACCTCGATCTTGTCGCAGAACCCGGCCAGCGCCTCGTCGATGGCGTTGTCGACGACCTCGTACACCATGTGGTGCAGACCCGAGCCGTCGTCGGTATCGCCGATGTACATTCCGGGCCGTTTGCGCACGGCATCCAGACCCCGCAACACCTTGATCGACTCGGCGCCGTATTCGTCGCCACCGTCCGCTTCCGCCAGTTCCACCGGTTCGTCCATTCGATTCGGTTCCGTTCGGGCTATCCCGAAGCCGCCGAGACCCGGCCGCCGTCGAGACTGAATCCCTGCGCGGCCGCGCCCAGCCCCTCGAACAGCGCGCGGTCGGTTCCCGTGATCCAGGTCTGGGCGGACCGACCGATCAGCAACTCGAACAGCGCATCCCGTCTCGTCGCGTCCAAATGAGCGGCGACCTCGTCGAGCAGCAGCAGCGGCGCCCGTCCCAGCCGGGACTCTTGGAGCCGTGCATCTGCGAGCACGATCGACACCAGAAGCGCTTTCTGCTCGCCGGTCGAACAGTCGCCGGCGGGCATGTCCTTTTCGGCGTGACGCACGGCGAAATCGGTGCGATGAGGACCCGTGGCCGCGCCGCCGGAGTGCGCGTCGCGCTCGCGCGCCGCCTCGAGCGCCGTTCGGAACCGGACCTCGGCATCGATCGCGGGCATGTCGTCGAGCCAGCGCTCCACGTCCCCGTCCGCGGCGACTTCGGCCGGAGGAAAGGGCGACACGCCGGCTTCCATGCCACCGGCCAATCGGGAGACGGCCTCCCGGCGCGCCGCCGCCACGGCGATACCGTGGCCGGCCATGGTCTCTTCCAGAGCGCCGAGCCAAGCCGCGTCACCCCGGCCATCCCGCAAGAGCTGGGAGCGTTCCCGTAGCGCGCGGTCGTAGGCCGATACGCGCACGGCGTGATCTGCGTCGAACCCGTAGACGAGCCGGTCGAGAAACCGCCGGCGGGGTCCCGGCCCCTCGATGAACAGCCGATCCATCGGCGGCGTAAGCCAATTCAACGACACCGCGCGGCCGAGAGCCGCCGTCCCCCGCACCATCCGGCCGTCGATTTTCACGAGGCGGCGTTCCCCTCCCGGCTCGTCCGGCGCCATCCCGGTTCCGACCTCGGTCATCCCCCGCGGATGCCGAACCCGCGCGGCCACGGCCCAGACGCCCGTTCCACCGCGACGCGGGACATCGGTCAACCGGGCGCGGCGCAGCCCCCGTCCGGGAGACAGGAAGGATATCGCCTCGAGGACATTCGTCTTGCCGGCGCCGTTGGGGCCCGACAGAACCACCACCCTGGCCCCGGTTTCCAGCCGCAGACGGCGGATGTTGCGATAGTCCGTCAGATTGAGGCGTGTCACCGCGACGGCCGCCGGCCTGCCGGCGGGCCGCTCTTTCCGCTCGGGATCGAAGGCATGAGATGCCGGCCCCTGGAACGACCGGCCGGATGCCGCAGAAGCGGTCCCCGCCGCCACGCGCGCCTCACACCCTCATGGGCATCAGGACGTACAGGGCGTCGGCATTGCCACCGTCCCGAATCAAGGCGGGCGATACGGCATCGGCCAGGAGGAAGCGCGCCGTATCGCCGTCGATCTGGGAGGCGATGTCCAACAGATATCGGGAATTGAAGCCGATTTCCATGTTGTCCGAACTGTACTCGACGGCGATTTCCTCGGACGCGCTGGCGTTGTCCGGACTGTTGGCGGCGATCGTCGCCTTGCTTCCCTCCAAGGACATCTTCACGGCCCGGGACTTGTCGGTGGACACCGTGGACACGCGGTCGATCGCCTCGGCGAACACCTTGGCGTCGACCTCCACGACCTTGTCGTTTCCGTCGGGGATGACCCGCTGGTAGTCGGGAAAGGTGCCGTCGATCAACTTGGAGGTCAGAACGGACTCGCCGACCTGAAAGCGGATCTTCGAGTCGGAGAGGGAAATCCCGATATCGAGCCCGCCTTCGTCGATTAGCTTCCTGACCTCCGCGACCGCCTTTCGCGGCACGATGACCCCGGGCATGCCGGACGCGCCCTCGGGCAGCGGCGCATTGACCTGGGCTAGCCGATGGCCGTCGGTGGCTACGGCCCGCAATACCGACCGACCGTCGACTTCGGTTGCATGCAGGTAGATTCCGTTGAGATAGTATCTGGTCTCTTCCGTCGAAACGGCGAAGCGCGTCTTGTCGATGACGTCGATGAGCAGGTCGGCCGGCACGGTGAAACCGTGAGGAAGCTCCCCTTCCGCGATAACCGGAAAATCCTCTTTCGGCAGGCACGGAAGCTTGAAGGACGACCGTCCCGCCGTCAGGGACACCCGGGACTCGCCTGCCTCCTCGCCGAACCCCAGCTCGATCTGAGCGCCCTCCGGAAGCTTCCGGACGATATCGTACAAGGTATGCACGGGCGTCGTCGTCGCCCCCGGGACCGCGATGTCAGCCTCGGTCCGGTCGACGATCGCCAGATCGAGATCGGTCGCCGTCAGCCGCAGTTGCCCGCCGTCCGCGTCCACCAGAACGTTGGACAGGATGGGAATGGTGTTGCGTTTCTCGACGACGCTCTGCGTGTGTGTCAGCGCGGTCAGCAGGGCAGCGCGTTCGATGGTCAATTTCATGTTTTGCGCGGGTCCAAATGGTGCTTGAATCGGGAGTGATTCTCCAGCCCCTGCACGCGTCGACGCGGGTTGCCGTCGAAGGTCGTGGACCGGTCCGGAATCATAGCAGAACCCGCTTGATTCGGCACGGTTTTTCGGCGGGCTCCCGAAGGCGGGAAAACGTCCGGACGAACGGACCGAGACCGCGGTCTTCGGGGAGAAGCCGACGCTCCGACGCTCCGGTTCCGCATTCGGCCGGAGGCGCCGAACTCCGGCGCGGCCGGTCCCGGGAATCTGGGTGGCTACGCCTCGAGCATGCGGCGGAGGAGATCGATCTCCTCCGACAGCGCGCTGTCGCCCTGCCTCAACTCGTCTATCCTGCGGACCGCGTGCATGACCGTCGTATGGTCGCGTCCGCCGAACTTACGGCCGATCTCGGGGAGAGACCGCGACGTAAGCTGCTTCGCCAAGTACATGGCGACCTGACGGGGCCGCGCGACGGCGCGGGCGCGCCGCGCCGAGTGCATATCGGCGAGGCGAATGTTGAAATGCTCGGCCACGCGCTTCTGGATGTCTTCGATCGTCACCCGGCGATCATTGGCGCGCAGGAGGTCGCGCAGTACGTCCTGCGTCGTCTCTATGGTGATGGCGCGTCCCACCAGATTGGAGTACGCCAGCACCCGATTGAGCGCGCCCTCCAGCTCCCGCACGTTGGACGTGATGCGATGCGCCAGGAACTCGAGGACCCTGGCCGGCACGCCCTTGGCGCCCGCCTGCTCCGCCTTGCTCTGCAATATGCCGAGCCGCAACTCGTAATCCGTGGCGTGGATGTCGGCAACGAGCCCCCAACCCAATCGAGACTTCATGCGTTCCTCGATACCGTCCATATCCGACGGCGACCGGTCTCCCGAGATCACGATCTGGCGGTTCTGATCGACCAGCGCGTTGAACGTATGGAAGAACTCCTCCTGCGTGGTGTCTTTTCCCGCGATGAACTGGACATCGTCGATCATCAGGACATCGACGGAGCGGAACTGCTCCTTAAACGCCATGACGGTCTTGAAACGCAGGGCGCGGATGAACTGATACATGAACTTCTCGGCCGAGAGATAAACGACCCGCCGATCCGGGAACAGGCTGCGGTTGTGCCAGGCGATGGCATGCATCAGGTGCGTCTTGCCGAGTCCCACGCCGCCATAGAGATACAGCGGATTGAAAGGCACCGTGGCGGTGCTGCCAACTCTTTGCGCCGCCGCGAACGCCAGTTCGTTGGTTTTGCCTACGACAAAATTATCGAAGGTGAAACGCGGATCGAGAGGCGCGCCGATTTCGAACTCCCGCTCCCCCGGTCGCCCGTCGCCCGCCCGGTCCTTCCGCGCCGCCGGGTCTCCAACCTCGTCGGACTCGTCGGAGAGCCGCGCCGCCGGCTTGGCCGGCGGATTGACCAGCACGTTGACGGCGAGCACCGACGGATTCTCGTCGTTCCACAGCGAACGCAGCCGGTCGGAATAATAGGATACGACCCAATCCCGCATGAACCGGGTCGGCACGGCCAGCATGACCTCGCCGTCCCGCATCCGGAGCAGCGACAGCGGCTTCAGCCAGCTGTTGAACGCGGCGTCGCCGACTTCCGATCTGAGCCGTGCGCGCACACGGCTCCACTGACTCTCGAACTCTCCGGTCATGCCGGCCGGCTCGTTCATCTGCCTAGCTCTGTATCCAGGGAAGGCCCGCGGCCTTCCAGCCGCCCGCGGTACCGCGGTGTCGATGCGCATCCATGTCGCCCTCGAAGCCCTCCGCCACGTTGTAGCAGCGGGAGAATCCCTCGGCGGCCATTGCGAAAGCCGCGCTCCGCGACCGCGCGCCGCTTCGGCACAGGAAGAGGTTGGCGGCGTCGGGCGAAAGCCCCGCGTCGCGCAGGGACGCGACAAATCCGGCGTTGAGCGCCATGTCGGGGAAGCGCTGCCAGGAAACCAGCACGGCCTGCTTTCCAAGCTTCGCAAGATCGGGGATCCCCACGAACGACCACTCGGCGTCCGTCCGGACGTCGATCAGGGCGGCGTCCGGCTCGTCCCGGAGGATGACCCAAGCCTCCTCGACCGGGATATCGCCGGCAAAGGACGCTCCGTGCGGTTGCCCCCCCGATTCCTGTCTCAATCCAATGCCCCCCAACATCGGCCGCGAACTCGGAAAACGAACTGCCGACGGAACCCGCATCGCCCGCAAGCCCCGATACCAAGTCTCAATTCCAAGCCGAATACTTCGTTTGTTTTGATGAATACATCAGATACATGGCAGACACACTTCAACATTCGGTCAACACGAGGCATTGACCGCCTGGAACGGATGATTTCTACCGTTGACTTGACTTGTGAGTGGTGTCCCCGTCCGATCCCGAGAGTAATTCCATCGAAGCAGGGAGGCAATAGCGGCGTGCCGACTCGATCAAGAAAATACGCCCGTGTCGGTCTCGACTCGTCCTCCGCTACCACATCTAGACATCTTGGACCGGCCCGCCCCGGCCTTGAGTGTCGCGGGCTGCGCCCAAGGTCCACGACGCGGCGCCTACGCGCGCCTCGAATCGAAAACGCCACGCGGGGGCGCGTGGCGTTCCGTGGCGGGAAGGCGGGCCGTCGACACGCTCAGGCGCGCATCGCCTTTACGCACGCGGACAATCGGGAGATCTTCCGGGAACCCGTGTTCTTCTCGATGATTCCGGCCTTCACGCCGCGCATGACTTCCGGCTCTGCAATCTTCAGGGCGTCCCGTGCCGCCTCCCGATCGCCCCCCGAGATAGCCTCCTCAACCTTTCGCAGGTGGGTCCGGACCCGGCTGCGGCGCGCCATGTTGATCGCCCGGCGGCGACCGTTTCTGCGGATGCGTTTCCTGGCTGACTTGTGATGCGCCATCGTGTCTCCTCGGGGCCTCTCGCGGACGAGAACGCGGCTTATATCGCCGGGCGTGAACGAGGTCAACCGGTCCACACCGGGTACGTTCCTATCGCTGCTTGAATTCGGGCTTCCGCTTTTCGGCGAAGGCAGTCATCCCCTCCTTCTGATCATCGGTGGCGAACGCCGAATGAAACAGCCGCCGCTCAAAGCGGATTCCCTCTGCCAGGGTGGTCTCGAAGGCGCGGTCCACGGACTCCTTCGCCATCATGACGCTCGGCAACGAGTAAGCGGCGATCTCGGCGGCGAGCTTCAGGGCCTCGTCCAGCAGGGTCTCGGCCGGAACGACCCGGCTGACAAGGCCCGCGCGCTCGGCTTCCGCCGCGTCCATCGTGCGTCCGGTCAACACCAGATCCATCGCCTTCACCTTGCCGACGGCCCGTGGCAGGCGCTGAGTCCCCCCGGAACCCGGCAGGATTCCGAGTCTTATCTCCGGTTGTCCGAACTTCGCGTTGTCCGCGGCGACAAGGATGTCGCACATCATCGCGAGTTCGCACCCGCCCCCCAGGGCAAACCCCGCGACAGCCGCGACGGTCGGCTTGCGGCACCGGGAGACCCGTTCCCAATCGCGGGTGACGAAGTCTTCCTTGTAAACGTCCATGTACGACTTCGACCGCATCTCCTTGATGTCGGCCCCCGCCGCGAAGGCCTTCTCGCCGCCGGTGATGACGATGACGTGGATAGCGGGCTCGTCCTCAAACGCCTCCACGGCTTCGGACAGCTCCTTCATCAGCGGCGTGCTCAACGCATTGAGGACCTCTGGCCGGTCGAGGGTAATCACGCCCACGGGCCCGCGGGTCTCCACGAGGATATTCTCGAATGCCATGGTTTAGCCTTTCCGTTCAGCCGCGTCGGGCCCGGCGACTCGGCGCGATCGTGAACCTGATCTCCGTCGTTCCGCCGGCCGCATCGAGGCGATAGCGCAGCACCTCTCCTGATCGTGCGAATTCCGCCGTCCCCCGCCGCTCCCATCCGAGCTCGGGCAGGGCCGACTCGTAGTACGCGACGACCGCGTCGCGGGACACGACGCCCACCGCCGCGACCTCCACGATACGGCCCTCGGGCTTGTCGAACACCATGCCCTCGTCCACGATCTCAAGGAGCCCGGACATGAGGGGCAGATCCTCCACGGCGGAGAAGAAGGCCGCCTGGGCGAGAAGCTGGCCCACGACCCCGCCGACGACGAACATGCCCAGCGCCAAGCCGGCCAGCCGGCCCCCGAGGCGCTGTCCGACGATCCTCTTCGCCCCAGCCGGCACACTCTCCCCCCTAACGCTGCCGCGGCGGACAATAGAACGTGGAGCGACCCGATTGCACGACCCGCCGGACCCCCGCTCCGCAATCGCACACCGGACAGGGTTCGCCCTCCCGGCCGTAGACCGCCCACTGATGCTGGAAGTACCCCAGCGCGCCCGACGTTTGCACGTAGTCGCGCAGACTGGAACCCCCGGCCGCGATCGCCTTTTCCAGAACGGATTTCACCGCCGGCGCCAGACGCTCGGCCCGGCGGCCCGAAACCGAGGCTGCCGACCGCAGCGGAGATATCCGTGCGTGATACAAGGCCTCGCAGGCATAGATGTTGCCCACGCCGGCCACTACGCGCTGATCCAGGAGGACTCCCTTGATCGGCGTGCGGCGTCCTTGCAGGACGCGGCTCAGGTAGGCGCCGTCGAAGCTCGCGGACAAGGGCTCGGGACCCAATCCCGCAAGGAGGGGGTGGATATCCAGCTCGGAGTCCCATGCCAACGTCATCAGGCCGAACCGGCGCACATCGTGCATCACGACATGGGTTCCGTCGTCCAGGCCGATCAGCACGTGGTCGTGGGGGCCCAAATCCGGCGGTGCATGGAATGTCAGCAGGCGGCCGGACATCCCGAGGTGGCAGATCACGACGGCCCCGTCGTCCAGGCGTATCAGGATATACTTGGCCCGCCGGCCGATGGAGCGGATGTTCCTCCCCGTCAATCTCGGCGCGAAATCGTGCGGGAACGGGATGCGCAGGTCAGGCCGCCGAACCTCCACGCAGTCGATTCGCCTGCCCAAGAGCCTGGCGCGGAGGCCCCGGCAAACGGTCTCGACTTCGGGAAGCTCGGGCATTCCGATCCGTCCTGGTACCCGGGAACGCGGACCGGCCCAAAGTAGCGCGGCCGGGCAGGGCTGCGCTATGGTCGCCCGGATGACCCCCGGAACGGTTGAAGATCTTGCGGATTTCGGGTTTCGAACCGTGAGGACGGCGGACAAGCCGGGCTTGGTTCGGGCCCTGTTCGACGACGTGGCGAGCCGCTACGACCTCATGAACGATCTCATGAGCGCGGGAGTCCACCGCCTGTGGAAAGCGGCGATGATCGATTGGCTCGCCCCCCGGGCGCCCGCCCGGTTCCTCGACGTGGCCGGCGGAACCGGCGACGTGGCGTTCAGGATCCTCGATCGCCTGTCCGCGGCCGGCCCGAAGGCGGCAGGCGACATCACCGTCACCCTTCTGGATACCAGCGAAGCCATGCTCCAGACGGGCAGGGACCGTGCGATCGACGCCGGGATCCTTCGGGGCGTCGACTGGGTCCGCGGCGATGCGGAGGACCTTCCCATCGGCGACGGGTGTGTCGACTACTACACCATCGCCTTCGGGATCAGGAACGTGGCCAGGATCGATCGGGCCCTCGAAGAGGCGTTCCGGGTCCTCAAGCCGGGAGGGCGGTTCCTGTGCCTCGAATTCAGCCGGGTGCTCCCGCCGGTGCTCGCCGCCGCATACGACGCCTACTCGTTCCGGGTCCTGCCGGCGCTCGGGGACATCGTGACCGGCAACCGAGAGGCCTACCGGTATCTGGCCGAGAGCATCCGCCGTTTCCCGGACCAGCGGGCGTTCGCCGCGATGATCGGCGACGCAGGCCTGGCTCAGGTCAAGGTGCGCAATCTCTCCGGAGGAATAGCGGCGCTTCACTCCGCGTGGCGCATCTGAGGCTGCGGCGGCGTGATCCGCGCTGTCCGCAATTTGTTCCGGGTCGTGCGCATCGCACGGACTCTCGCGCGTCACGACGCCCTGTTCCCTCTCAAGTCCCTGCATCTGCCCGCCACGGCCATGCGGGCCGTCGGCTTCCTGGCGGGACGGCCCAGGCCGGTGCCTAACCTTCGCCCCGGTCAGCGCCTGACGGCGGCCCTGCGGGAACTCGGCCCGAGCTTCGTGAAATTCGGCCAGTCACTGTCGACGCGGGCCGATCTCGTCGGCGAGGACACCGCGGCCGATCTCGCGGAGTTGCAGGACCATTTGTCACCCTTTCCCGCGCCGGAAGCGAGGCGGATCGTCGAATCGGAATTCGACCTGCGCCTCGACGAGCTGTTTTCGAAGTTCGACGAGGAGGCCATCGCGGCGGCGTCCATCGCACAAGTCCACCATGCCGTGACTTCGGACGGCCGCCATGTCGCCGTCAAGGTACTCCGGCCCGGTGTCGAGCAGGCGTTCCGGCGGGATCTCGACCTGCTCTACTGGCTCGCCGAGAACATCGAGCGCCTCCAGCCGGCTTTCCGCCGGCTACGGCCGGTCGATGTCGTCCGGACGTTCAACGAGACGGTCGACCTCGAAATGGATCTGAGGCTTGAGGCGGCGGCCGCGTCCGAGCTCCGCGAGCACTTCGAGGACGAGCCGAGGTACCGGATCCCGGAGATCGACTGGCAGCGAACTCAACGTCAGGTGCTGACCGCGGAACGGATCCACGGCGTGCCTATCGATGATCGCGAAGCGCTTCTGGATGCCGGACACGACCTCGAAGACATCGCCGGCAGGATATTGAACGTCTTCCTGAAGCAGGTGTTCCGGGACGGCTTCTTCCACGCCGACATGCATGCCGGCAACCTTTTCGTGGACGAGAGCGGAACCATCATCGCCGTCGACTTCGGCATCATGGGCCGTCTCGACCGCGAGACGCGGCGGTTCGTGGCCGAGTTGTTGCTCGCCTTTCTCGTCGGCGACTACCGTCGCGCAGCGGAGGTGCATTTCGAGGCGGGATACGTGCCGCGCACCAAATCCGTCGAGGCGTTCACCCAGGCCTGCCGGTCGATCGGCGAGCCGATACTGGGCAAGCCCGTCAACGAGATATCGGTGGGCCGCCTGCTGGCGCAACTGTTCCGGATAACCGAGGCCTTCGCCATGCCCACGCAGCCTCAGCTCCTGCTGCTGCAGAAGACTATGATGATGGTGGAGGGCGCCTGCCGCCGGCTGGCGCCGGAGGCCAATTTCTGGGAGCTGTCGAAACCCTTCCTCGACGAATGGGCGCGCGACAATCTCGGCGCCGACGCGCGCGTGCGGGACACCCTCGAAGAAGCGGCCGCGACCGCCCGCAGGATTCCCGGCATGCTGGAGAAAGCCCAGATGGTCGCTGGCGTCCTGTCGCAGGAGGGGCTCCGCCTGCATCCCGACTCCGAGAGGGCGATCGGCGCTCATGTCGGCCGCCGCCGGACTCCCGTGCAGCTCGCTCTGATCTTCGTGCTCGCCGTCGTCGCGCTGGCTATACTGTTCAAACTCTGACCCAGCGCCGCGGACGGTTTCCCCGCCGCGGCACCGCAGAGTCCGGCAGGAGCGGAAACATGCTCGACCAAAGACGCATCCTGCTTATCGTTTCGGGCGGCATCGCCGCCTACAAGTCGCTCGAGCTCATCCGCCGCCTCAAGGACCGGGGATGCCGGGTCCGGTGCATCCTCACGGAGGGCGGGGCACAATTCGTCACGCCGCTCTCAGTGGCCGCGCTTTCGGGCGAAAAGGCCTACACGGACCTGTTCTCGCTCACCGACGAGGCCGAGATGGGCCACATCCGCCTGTCGCGCGAAGCGGACCTCGTGGTCGTCGCGCCGGCGTCGGCCGATATTCTCGCGAGAATGGCGGGCGGGCTGGCCACCGACCTCGCGACGACCGCCCTGCTCGCGACGGACAAGCCGGTGATGGTCGCGCCCGCGATGAACGTCGAGATGTGGGCGCACCCGGCGACCCGGCGAAACATGGCGACCCTCAAAGCTGATGGCATCCGGGCGATCGGACCCGCGGACGGGGATCTTGCCTGCGGCGAGACCGGCCCGGGGCGCATGGTCGAAGCCGAGGAGTTGGTGCGGGCCGTGGAGCGCCACTTCGCCCACGGCGCGCCGGGCGCCCTAGCGGGGCGCCGGGTCTTGGTGACTTCGGGCCCGACCCGCGAAGCGATCGACCCCGTGCGCTACATCTCCAATTTCTCGTCGGGGAAACAGGGGCACGCGATCGCGGACGCGCTGGCGAGCCTCGGAGCCGAGACGACCCTGGTGTCCGGCCCGACCGGAGAGCCGGATCCCACGGGCGTGACCATGGTCCGCGTCGAGTCGGCGATGGAGATGATGGCGGCCTGCGACGCCGCGCTGCCGGTCGATGTGGCGGTCTGCGCCGCGGCCGTATCCGACTGGCGGGCCGCTACGCGGCGCGGCCGGAAGATCAAGAAGGACGGCCGTACGGCGCCCGCCCTCGAGCTGGCCGAAAACCCCGACATCCTTGCCACGCTCGCCCGGCATCCGCGCCATCGTCCGAGCCTCGTCGTGGGCTTCGCGGCCGAAACGGAAAACCTGATCGACAATGCGACTGCGAAGCGGCGCGGGAAGGGATGCGACTGGATCGTCGCCAACGACGTCTCGGCGGAAGCGGGGACTTTCGGTGCGTCGGAGAACATCGTCCATCTAATCACCGAGCACGGCGCCGAGGCGTGGCCGAGGCTCGCCAAGTCGGACGTCGCCGGGCGTCTGGGGAAGGCCATCGCTGCATACCTGGCGGGAAAAAGGCCGGCGGCGTGAACGTCGTCACCGTCCCGATCCACCGGCTGCCGCACGCCGAGGATCTCGACCTCCCGGCATACGCGACCGAAGGCGCCGCCGGGCTCGACCTGTCTGCGGCCCTGGAATCCGACCTCGTTCTGATGCCGGGCCGGCGTTCCCTCGTTCCCACGGGCCTCCGCATCGCCCTGCCACGGGGCCTCGAAGCGCAGGTCCGGCCACGTTCGGGCCTCGCGCTCCGTCACGGCCTCACGGTGCTGAACAGCCCCGGCACAATCGATTCGGACTATCGTGGGGAAATCCAGGTCCTTCTCGTCAACATGGGCGGCGAGACGGCAACCGTCCAGCGCGGGGATCGAATCGCCCAACTCGTGGTCGCGCGCCATGTCACTGCGGAATGGCGGGAGTCGGCCGACCTTCCCGGAAGCGGCCGGGACGGCGGCTTCGGCTCGACCGATTCCTCGGGTGCTTGAGACCGGCATGGAATTCAGCGAAGAACAGATCGAGCGTTACGCCCGTCACATCGTGCTTCGGGAAGTCGGAGGCATAGGACAAGCCAAGCTCCTGAACGCGCGCGTCCTGATCGTCGGCGCCGGCGGTCTGGGCTCTCCCCTGTTGATGTATCTCGCGGCCGCGGGCGTGGGCACGATCGGCGTGGTCGACGACGACACGGTCAGCCTGTCCAACCTGCAGCGGCAAATCGCCCATTCGACGGAGCGAATCGGCGTTCCCAAGGCGGCCAGCGCCAGGGAAACCGTCGCGGCGCTGAATCCCGACGTGAACCTCGTACCCCACGAGGTCCGGGTGACCGTCGACAACGTCCTCGGCCTCGTGGCGAACTACGACGTCGTCGCCGACGGCAGCGACAATTTCGAGACACGGTTTCTGGTCAACGACGCCTGCATGTTCGCCCGCAAGACGCTGGTCTCGGCCTCGCTGCTGCGATTCGACGGACAGCTCTCCACGTTCAAGGCCTATCGGGGCGACGGCCATCCGTGCTATCGCTGCATCTACCGCGAACCGCCACCGCCGGGCGTCGTCCCCAGTTGCGCAGAGGGAGGCGTGCTCGGGGCACTCGCCGGGGCCATGGGCTCGCTCCAGGCGACGGAAGTCGTCAAGGAGATCCTGGGAACGGGAGAGTCCCTGTCGGGCTGGCTGGTCATCTACGACGCGCTCGGTGCCAACTGGCGCAAGGTGAAGGTCAAGCCCGATCCCGACTGTCCCCTCTGCGGCGACTCGCCGACGATCCGAGATCTCTCGGTCCATGTTCGACGCGACCCGGTCTGAACCGCCGGAGAGCGCCGGCCGGCCCCGGCGCCTGTCGGTCGTGGTCCATTCCGAAGAGGTCGACAAGGTCCATTACGCCTTCGCCATGGCGAGCGCGGCGGCTGCCGTCAACATTCCGGCGACCCTGTTTTTCACCATGGGAGCGGTGCGCGCCCTCGTCGGCGACTCCGGGGCGCCCGGCTGGGCGGCGATGACCGCCGGAGACGGGCGTAGCGGCGCCGAGCTCGACAACGACTACCGCGGCTGCGGCGTCGCCACCCTCGACGAGCTTATCGACGCGTGTTCGGCCCTCGGCGTCCGCCTCATGGTCTGCGAGATGGGCCTCCGGGCCATGGGACTGACGCGCGAAGACCTCCGCGGCGACCTGGACATCGTCGAGGGCGGCCTGGTGACGTTCTTCTCCCAGGCGGGAGACAGCCCGATCACGTTTCTGTAGTCCGCCCGTTCCTCTATCGTCGCGGGCTAGTCGAACTCGCCCGGTATGACTCGGTTGGGAGGCGCGTGGCCATCGACGAACGTCTTGACATTGATGATCACGAGTTCGCCCATCTCCATCCGCCCTTCGATAGTTGCGGACGCCATGTGCGGCAGCAGGACCACGTTGTCGAGCTCAAGAAGCCTGGGATTGACGGCGGGCTCGTGCTCGAAGACATCCAGCCCCGCGCCGGCGATCTGGCCCGAGCGCAGGGCCCCGGTGAGCGCGTCTTCGTTGATGACCTCGCCGCGCGACGTGTTGACGATGTAGGCATGCGGCCGCAGGAGTTTCAGCCGCCGCTCCGAGAGAAGGTGGAACGTCGCCGGCGTGTGGGGACAGTTCACGGAGACGATGTCCATCCGCGCGAGCATTTGATCCAGGCTTTCCCAATAAGTCGCCTCCAACTCGTTTTCGATATCCTCGTGCAGACGATTCCGGTTGTGGTAGTGGACCGACAATCCAAATCCCCGGGCGCGGCGGGCGATCGCCTGGCCGATCCGGCCCATGCCGACGATACCCAGCCGCTTGCCCCATATCCTGTGGCCCAGCATCCAAGTCGGGGACCAGCCCTTCCAATCGCCGAGCCGGACGGCGCGCTCGCCTTCCGACAACCGCCGTGGAACCGCGAGAATCAGCGCCATCGCCATGTCGGCGGTATCTTCGCTGAGAACGCGCGGCGTGTTGGTGACAGTGATGCCGCGACGCGACGCCGCCCGCAGATCGACATTGTCGACACCGGTGGAGAAGCTCGCGATCAACCGCAGCTTCTCGCCCGACCGGTTGAGCACGTCGGCGTCCAGCCTGTCCGTGACCGTCGGCACCAGGACATCGGCCCGGCCCACGGCGTCGACCAGTTCGTCGCGACTGAAGGGATGGTCGTCCAGATTGAGGTCAACCTCAAACAACTCCATCATCCGCGTCTCGATCGCGTCGGGGAGTTTTCGCGTGACGACGACAGTCGGGCTGCTCTGGGCCATGAAGGACGCTGTCGGGCGGACGCAGGAACCTTTCGGAGGACTCCTGTCTCTTGTCTCTCTAGCAAATGTGCCGAGGCCGCACAATCGGCGGCGGCGCCTCGACCGACCCGCCGGTCCGGGCGAACGGCTCCCTTGACCCTCCGACTCGAGGCTTGCATAGATTGCGCATGTCCGTGACGACCTTCGCGTGCAGGATCCGCGCAGGTTTTCTGATCCTCTGCTTCCTCGCGGGAACGGCGGCACCGGCGCTCGTAACGGCCCAGACCGACGTGCCGCGCTTCGCGTCGTTGCGGGCGGAACGCGTCAACGTCCGCTCCGGCCCCGGCATGCGGTACCCCATCTCCTGGGTCTTCGTGCGCCAGGGCCTGCCCATCGAAATCACCGCCGAGTTCGAATTCTGGCGGAAGATTCGCGACCGCGACGGCGCCGAGGGCTGGATTCACAGGAGCCTGATCAGCGGGCGGCGCACGGCCGTCGTCATGGGCGCCATGCGCGCCCTGCATCACGAAGCGTCGCCCTCCTCGCCAGCCGTTCTCTATGCGGAGCCCGGGGTCCAGGGCGACGTGCTGTCGTGCGCCGAGTCATGGTGCGAGATGCGGATTTCCGGACGGGTCGGCTGGATGCCCAAGGATCACCTGTGGGGCGTCGGCGCCGAAGAACTGGTCGAGTAGCCGCCGGCCCGGCCCGGACGCGGGCGTAAAAATCTCCCGCCGATCCCCGAAACTCCGCCTCCGCCGCAGTTTCGGGAACGTGCGGGAAACGAAAATGTGGGCCGGAGGCCCGCGTACCGTGGAAACCCGGGTATGCGGGCGTCCCGCCCGCATACCCGGTCCGGCCGCCGGCGGAAAGTCTTGAAATAATGATATAACTAGATATATAGTTATTTGAACGATCGGGAGCGTACGCCGTCATGCAGGAGAAACAGGCCGCCGCCCGTCTCGCCGCGCTGGGAAACGTGACGCGGCTGCGCCTTTACCGCCTGCTCGTGCGGGCAGGACGGGCCGGCCTCAACGTCGGCGAGCTGCGGGGGATGCTGAAGGTCCCGGCCTCGACCCTGGCGCATCATCTGGCATGGCTGGTCCGCGTGGGCTTGGTCGAACAGGAGCGGCACGGCCGGAAAGTCGTCTCCCGCGCGGACTACGCCGCCATGGACGGTCTCGTCGGGTTCCTCACCGCGGAATGCTGCGAGGGAGCGGCGACGGCGGCATGAGCGTCGGCATTCTGGAGCGCGCGCAACGGTCCGGCCGGTTCCTCCGAGTGGACCGTGTGTGGCTGGCGACCGCCGGCCTAGTCGCCGGGACCTTCGCGCTCGGCACCGCGCAGGGCTTGGAGAGCCTGACGTTCACGGGCGAGAGCCTGTGGGGCATCCTGCCGTTCCTGCTGGCGTCGGTCGGCGTCGCCGCCTATGCGCGGGCCACGGGCGCCGATTCCTTGATCGCCCGGGCCTTTCGGGGCCGGACGGCCGGAATGATCGTGTTCGCCGCGTTGTTCGGCGCCGTGTCGCCGTTCTGCTCCTGCGGCGTGATCCCGCTGATTGCCTCCCTGCTCGCCATGAGGGTGCCGCTGGCCCCGGTGATGGCGTTCTGGCTGGCCTCTCCCATCATGGACCCGTCGATGTTCGTTCTCACCGCGGGGGTCCTCGGGCTCCCCTTCGCCATCGGGAAGACGGCGGCCGCGTTCGGCATGGGATTGCTCGGCGGGTTCGGCGCCTACGCGTTGCACGGGGCCGGCCCCTTTCGCAATCCTCTGCGCGACGGCGTCGGAGACGGCGGCTGCGGCGGCGGCGCGGTACTGGGCTCCGGGGAGGTCCGGTGGACGTTCTGGAACGAGGGCGCCCGGCGCCGGACGTTCGCCGGGGACGCACGCAAGAACCTGCTGTTTCTCGGCAAGTGGCTGACTCTGGCCTTCGTGCTCGAAAGCCTCATGCTGGCATACGTCCCGGCGGACCTGGTCGCGGCTTTCTTCGGCGAAGAAAGCCGGCTGCCCGTCCTCACGGCGACTGTCCTCGGAGTGCCGGCTTACCTCAACGGGTACGCGGCGCTGCCCCTGGTCGGCGGCCTGATCGCGCAGGGGATGACGCCCGGCGCGGCCATGGCCTTCCTCCTAGCCGGCAGCGTGACCAGCATTCCGGCCGCCGTCGCCGTCTTCGCCCTGGCGCGGGTGCCGGTGTTCCTCTGCTACCTCGCTTTCGCCTTCACGGGCGCCCTGGCCGGCGGCATCCTTTACGGCGCGGCCGCCTGACATCCGATACTCCGCCCCTTGGCGGGGAGGGGCATTGGCCGTTACTCTTGGCGCCCGGGTGCGTAGCGTCGAACGCCAGCGGAGGAGCAGGACATGAGCGTCGCCGAGGATTTGCAGGAGCGCGGAATCGTCGTCCCGACGGGAAAGTACGGGGGCCACGCGAGGAACCGGCGGCCGGAGCCCGACCCCGAGCTCACGTCGACGGGACCAGGCACGCATTGCGGTGAATACCTGCGCCGCTACTGGCAGCCCGTCTGCATGGCTTCGGAAATCCCCGACGACCGCCCTCTGCGGCTGCGGATCATGGGCGAGGATCTGGTCGCGTTCCGCGACAAATCGGGCCGCTACGGCCTCCTTGCCGCGAACTGTAGCCACCGTAACACGTCGCTCGAATTCGGCATCGTCGAGGAGCAGGGTATCCGCTGCTGCTATCACGGCTGGCGCTACGACATCGACGGCACGATTCTCGAGGCGCCCGGGGAGCCCGAGGGAACGAGGATCCCGGACCGCGTGAAGCACGGCGCTTACCCGGCCTTCGACTACAAGGGGCTCGTCTTCGCCTACATGGGACCGGCGGACGAGCAGCCGGAATTCCCGATCTACGACATTCACGAGCAGCCCAACGACGCCATGGTGCCGTACTCCATCACCTATCCCTGCAACTGGCTTCAGGTGATGGAGAACACGGTCGACCCCATCCACACGGTGTTTTTGCACACCCGGATCACGGAGGTGCAGTTCGCGAACTCGTGGGGCGCAATGCCGGTCGTGAAGTGGTACACGCCGGACAATCACATCGTCACGACCTCGACCTACCGCTGGGGCGACCACGTCTGGCTGCGGGCCCAGGATGTCTGCCTACCGAACCACGCCCGCATCGGGGCCTTTCTCTACGAAGCGGATGAGCCCCGCTACTTCTGGCGCTCGGCCCTCACCAAGTGGACCGTGCCCCGCGACGACACGGAATGCATGATCATCTCGTGGCGCCACTACGGCCCGGACATCGACCCGGAGAACCTCGGAAAGCCCGGCGACGTCGGCAAGGAGAAGGTCGATTTCATCGGCCAGACCATGTTCCGCGATTACAGGGAGCGGCAGATCGAGCCGGGCGACTACGAAGCCCAGGTCTCGCAGGGCGCTACCAACGTGCACGCCGCCGAGAATCTCGGCACCACCGACGTCGGCGTCGCCACGTTGAGGAAGCGCCTGCGCGAGCAGATCCGCGGCCTCGCCGACGGGACGCAGGAGCCGGTACGCCCGCCCCGGTACGGCGACCTGTACTACGGCTACGTCCAGGACACCGTGTTCCCCATTCCGCCGCGGGGCACCGACGAGAAGGAGGACGAGGCGCTCCGGGGCCGTATCTCCGACGCGGCCATGGAGCTCATACTGGAGGCCGACCGCCTGCCCACGGCGGACCAGCGGACCGCCCGGATCAAGGACGGCCTCGCCAAGCTGCACGAGGACCCGCGGATCCGCGCCTGAATCGTGGCCCCGGGATCAGGCGAAGTCCGCCGCCAGTGCGGACCGGACCGGCTCGGGCAGGCGCGCCATGTGGGCGTAGTGGACGTGTCCGATGCCGAGGACGATCCCGGCATCCCGCCTGCGGAATGCCGCGACTTGGGCGTCGGCGAAGGGAAACCTCAGGAAATGCACGGTCGACGTCCGTCCGTCGGCGGCGGTGCGCTCCTGATCCCGCTCGGGCCACGCGCTGATGGTTTCGCCCGCCACCGTCAGCGTCACGGTCGAGTCGATGTGCCCGAGACGCAGGAGCTCCCGCCCGCGGCGTTTCGGGTCGTCGATCTCGATCATCATGGTGGCCACCAGCTCTCGCCCCCGGGGAACGAGCGGATTGTAGGCGGCGAGTTCCTCGATCACCTGTTCGTGACCGCCCCGCTCGACGTACATCATCTCCTGCACTTGGTGGAGCATGGTGTCGAAGCTCTCGAAGTAGAAGCTGACGAAAGGCCCCACGTCCACGCGCCGGTTCCGCTTGATCTCATTGACGGCGGCGCGCCGTTCCTTGCGGACCGGACCGTACGCCTCCACCGGGAGAACGTCGTCCGCCGTGATTTCCCGGCGACGAGTCGTCATCGGCCTACCCGCTCGGCGGTCCGGCAGCGATGCCGTAGGCTTGCGCGAAAAGCTCGACCGGGTGGAACGCCCGTTCGTGGGCCGGGGCCCCGTCGACCCGCTCCATGCCCTGCAGGATGTGCTCCGCAGCGAGCGGACACTCCGAGGCGACGAACGAACGGCCGCTCTCCGCCGCTTGCCGGGCCACCGGCCGGCCTACCTTGAGGCCAACCTCGAAGTTCTCCTTCAGGACTCCCCACGACCCGCCGTGACCGGAGCAGCGCTCCATGACCGTCACCTCGGCGCCGGGAATGCAGCGCAGCATGTCGGCCGCCTTGGCCCCCATGTTCTGGGCGCGCGCGTGGCAGGCCAGATGGAGCGCGACGCCGCCTTCGAGAGGCGAAAGACCTTCCGCGAGCCCTTCTCCGCGCGCGATGCCCACGACGTACTCGGAGATGTCCGCCGTCGCCTCCGACAGTCGCTTCACCGCGGGATCGTCCGGCATCAGGAGCGGCCACTCGAACTTCAGCATGAGCGCGCAGCTCGGCGTCAGGGCGACGACGTCGTGTCCCCGCTCGATCCAGGTGCCGAGGGCCGCGGCGACGGCGCGCGCCTTGGCCGCCACGTCCTCGATGGCGCCCTGCTCCAGTTGCGGCATGCCGCAGCACTCCGGATACACGACCTCCGTCTCGACTCCGTTGCGCGCCAGAACCGCGCGGGCCGACACGCCGATACCTGGGTTGTTGTAGTTCACGAAGCATGTTGCGTAGAGGACGGCCTTGCGGCCGTGCGCAGGGGCTTCCCCGTTCACCTCCGGCGCGCCGTCCGCGGCGAACCTCTCGAAGGTCCGCCGGTGGAACCTGGGCAGCGCCGCGTCCCGGTGGATACCAGCGACGGCCTCCATGGCGGGACGGGTCGCCGCGTTGCCCCGCCTGGAAGCCCAGTTGGCGAGCGGCGCCACATGCCGCGCCATCTTGCCGTTGCGGTCGGTTCTGGTGAGCTGGTCGACCGCGAAATACGCGCCGCTGGCGCGGCGCTCGGCGGCCCGATAGCGAAGCATCAGGTGGGGAAAATCGAGATCGAACTCGTGAGGCGGGACGTATGGGCACTTCGTCATGAAGCACATGTCGCAGAGGGTGCACGCGTCGACCACCGATTTGTAGTCGCCCGTCGAGACCGAATCGAGCTCGCCGGTCTCCCCCCCGTCGATCAGATCGAACAGCCGCGGAAACGAATCGCAGAGATTGAAGCACCGGCGGCAGCCGTGACAGATATCGAAGACCCGGGTCATCTCGGCCAGGACCCGATCCATGTCGGTGTAGGCCGGGTCCCGCCACGGAATGGCATGGCGAACGGGGGCTTCGGTGCTTCCTTCCTTCATCTGTCGCCTCTGAGATCCGGCGTCCGGGCGGACCGGAGTGGAGAAAAGGGAGGGGGAACGCGATCCGCTCCCCCCATTTCTCCGATGGCGTCCCTTCCGGATACGCGATGCCGGCGGTTGCCGGGGATCAGTCCTCCATGGAGTCCAGAGCTCTCTGAAAACGCCCGGCATGGCTCCGCTCGGCTTTCGCCAGCGTTTCGAACCAGTCGGCGATCTCGTCGAAACCCTCGTCGCGGGCGGTGCGGGCCATGCCCGGATACATGTCGGTGTACTCGTGGGTCTCGCCGGCGATGGCGGCACCGAGATTGTCGCGCGTCGTGCCGATCGGCTTTCCCGTGGCCGGATCTCCCGTCTCCTCGAGATACTCCAGATGGCCGTGGGCGTGTCCCGTTTCCCCTTCGGCGGTGGAACGGAAAACCGCGGAAACATCGTTGTACCCTTCGACGTCGGCCTTCTGAGCGAAATACAGGTATCGGCGGTTCGCCTGCGATTCTCCCGCGAACGCGTCCTTGAGATTCTGCTCCGTCGCGGAGCCTGACAGCGATGGCATGTGGGTCCTCCCGTTCAGTGGCAGTTCTGGCGATCAAATTCGGAATTGCACATTCCCCGCGACGGCGCGCATCCCGCAGGCGGCGGCGTCGCGCCATCCTGTATGACCCACCCGCCGGCAAAAGTCAATAGTTTAGAATAGTTCTAGAAAAGATTCTCGCGACGCCGCGACGGGTCAATCGGACCGCCCTGCATCCCTGACACGGACGATCACGTCCACCCGGCTGACCGCCGTCCCCGGCGGCGGCGGCGGAAGGCTCCGCAACGAGACGGACTCGCCCGGGATGTCCCGCAGCATCCCGCCGTCCTCAAAGAAGAAATGATGATGATCCGAGGCGTTGGTGTCGAACCAGGACCGCCCCGGTTCGACAACAACCTCGCGCAGGAGGCCAGCCGACGTGAATTGATGCAGGGTGTTGTAGACCGTGGCGAGCGACACCCGCACATGGGCGGCCCGCGCCTCGGCGTGAAGCGCCTCGGCCGTCATGTGACGGTCCTCGCCTTCGAAAAGCAGCCTCGCCAGGGCCAGACGCTGGCGCGTTGGTCTCAGACCGGCCGCCCGAAGGTGCGAGAGCGCGTCGGAATACCGCCGTTGCCGCGTCATGGGATCGTCACCTGGAGCAGCGCGCCCGGTTCCCGGGCTTCCCTTGAATATAGACTGTCCGGACGAAAACAGAAAACCGTTCTTCAAAGGGATAGCATGTTTCCTGGAAACGCTCCAAATCGCGAAACGGCGCGGCTTGCACCCGGCGCTCAGTCGCCGGTGACGATCCGTTCGAAAAGCTGGCGCACGGTCGGCACGAAACCGCCGGCGTAGAACGGGTCCTTGGCGAACCGGTACGCCCCGTGTCCCGCGAACATCAGGTTGGTATCGGTGCGTTCCGAGTGGACGACGTCCTGCAGCGTCTTCTGGATGCAGTAGCTGCGGGGATCCGCCTTGCGTCCACTGGAATGGTTTTCGTTCTCCGCCCAGTTCGAGAACAGGCATTGGCTGAGACACCCCATGCACTCGCTCTGGTCCTTGCGGATCTGGTTCATCTTCTCGGTCGTCACGAAAATCAGCGTGGACGAAGGTGTCCGGAGCGCTTCCGCATACCCCTTCGCGACCCAACCTTCCGCGACCCGGCGGTCCGCCTCGGTCACGTAGACCTCGCGCTTCCGCGCGCCGGTCGGGAAGGGCACGTTGTGCTCGCCCACGGGCTCCTCGGTGTGCGCGATCTGCCGTGAATTGCGCTGTTCCAGCTCGTTGATGAAGTCGTTGCGAACGGCGGAAGACCAGAAGCCGGTCGGGCTGAACCGGTTGAGAAGAACGTCGCCTTCCCTGAGCGACAGGAGCCGTTTCTTCCAAGCATCCGGAATCGGGCTTTCCTCCGTGAGCAGCGCCCGGGTCCCGAACTGGAATGAAACGGGCCCCAACTCGGGATTGTCGATCCACTCCTCCCATTCCCTCAGGAACCACACTCCGCCCGCCATGACGATCGGCACCTGGCCGAGACCGAATTCCCGCATCTGCCTGCGCAACGCTAACACGCGCGGGTAGGGCGGTTCCGGCTTGACGGGATCTTCGGAGTTGCTGAGCCCGTTGTGCCCTCCGGCGCGCCAGGGATCTTCGTAGACCACCGCGCCCAGGAACTCGGAGAACTTGTGATAAGCGCGCTTCCACAAGGCCCGGAACGCCCGTCCCGACGAGACGATGGGATAGTAGTAGACGCCGTAGTTCGCCGCGATCTCCGCGAGGCGATAAGGCATTCCGGCCCCGCACGTGACACCGTGAATGAGCCCCCTGGCCCCTTCCAGCACCCCCTGGAGCACCCGCTGCGCTGCGCCCATCTCCCAGAGGATGTTCACGTGGATCCGGCCCCGGCCGTCGGCCGTCTCGTGGGCGATCCGGGCCTGGGCGACCGCGCCCCTGATCGCATAATCGACAAGTTCCTCGTGCCGGTCCTTGCGGGTTCGGCCCCGATAGACCTGGGGGATGACATTCCCTTGCTCGTCGTAGGCATCGGCGTTGACCCCGGAAAACGTGCCGATTCCCCCGCACGCCGCCCAGGCTCCCGAGCTTCGCCCATTGGTCGCCGAGATGCCCTTTCCCCCTTCCACGAGCGGGAGAACCTCGGCACCGGACATCAGTATCGGGTTGAGAGCCTTCACCGGACCTTCTCTCCGTCATTCCCTCCGCCGGGGGCGGTCCAAGGTCCCGCGCGGCGGCAATGTGCCGCCGCACCTTCAGGCATATAACGCAAATACCTCAAAAACCCAACCCGCCTGTCCCCGAAACTCCTGCGGTGTTTCGGGGACAGGCGAGAAACACAAGGCACGGCAGGAACCCCGTGCACCATGAAACACTTGGGGCGCGGGTCTCTCCCCCGCATACCCGGTGGGTCAGCTCGCCTCCGCCGGCCGGTCCTGGGACAGTTCCCCCCCTGTTTCCTGATCCACCACCCGCATGGACAGACGGACCTTGCCCCGGTCGTCGATGCCGAGGACCTTGACGTAGACTTCGTCACCCTCCTGCACCACGTCGGTGACACGGCCCACCCGCCGGTTCACGAGCTCGCTAATGTGAACGAGGCCGTCGCGGCTGCCGATGAAGTTCACGAAGGCGCCGAAGTCGACCGTCTTCACGACCCTGCCGCGATAGATCTCGCCGACTTCGGGTTCGGCAACGATGTTGCGGATCATTTCGAGTGCCTTGTCGGCGGATGGCGTTGAGGTCGCGGCAACCTTGATCGTCCCGTCGTCCTCTATGTCGATCCTGGCTCCCGAAACTTCGCAGATCTCGCGGATCACCGAGCCGCCCGTGCCGATGACCTCCCGAATCTTCTCCTTGGGAATCGTCATCGTCGTGATGCGGGGCGCGTGCTCGCCCACGTCTGCCCGCGCTTCGCTGAGGGCGTTCGCCATCTGCTCCAGGATGTATGCCCGCCCGTCCCTGGCCTGGGCGAGCGCCGTCTTCATGATCTCAGCGGTGATGCCCGCCACCTTGATGTCCATCTGCAGAGAGGTTATGCCGTCTTCGGTCCCGGCAACCTTGAAATCCATGTCGCCAAGGTGGTCCTCGTCTCCCAGAATGTCCGAGAGAACCGCGTGGTCGCCGCCTTCGAGAATGAGCCCCATGGCGATGCCGGCCAAGGGCTTCGGCAGGGGCACGCCCGCGTCCATCAGCGACAGGGACGCGCCGCAGACCGTGGCCATTGAGGAGGATCCGTTCGATTCCGTGATTTCGGAGACGACCCGGACGGTGTAGGGAAAGGTCTCGCCGGACGGCATGAGCGGATGGATGGCACGCCACGCGAGCTTGCCGTGTCCGATCTCGCGTCGCCCCGGGCCGAGCCGGAACGATGTCTCGCCGACCGAATAGGGCGGGAAGTTGTAGTGCAGCATGAACGCTTCCCGGTATTCGCCGTCCAGGGCGTCGACGATCTGCTCGTCCTGTCCCGTGCCCAGGGTGGTGGCCACCAGCGCCTGGGTTTCGCCCCGCGTGAACAGGGCCGACCCGTGGGCCCGCGGCAGGATGCCGACCTCGCACGACACGGGACGTATGTCCGATGTCGAACGGCCGTCGATTCGCGAACCGGTCTCGAGAATCGCCTTGCGGACGATGTTCTTCTCCAGGTCCTTCAGGCAGTTCGCCACGGCCTGGACGTCATCCTCCCCGGGGTCCAGCGCCTCCATCGCGCGCGCCTTCGCGGCCTCGACTTTTTCGACACGCGCCTGCTTCACTCGCTCCGTATAGGCAGCGCGCAGGTCGGCCTCCGCCAAGCCGGCGATCCGCGACCGCAACTCGGCGTCGTCCTCTTCCGCGGGGAGTGTCCAAGGCTCCTTGGCGGCGGCTTCGGCGAGCTCCACGATCGCGTCGATGACGGGACCCCACGCCTCGAGGCCGAACGTCACCGCGCCCAGCATGACATCCTCGGAGAGCTCCCGCGCCTCCGATTCCACCATCAGGACGTGTTCGCGCGTTCCCGCGACGACCAGGTCCAGCCGTGAGTCCGGCAATTCGTCGAGCTGGGGGTTCAGCACGTAGCGGCCGTCGATGTAGCCGACGCGCGCGGCACCGATCGGGCCGAGGAAGGGAAGCCCCGAAATCGTGAGCGCGGCCGATGCTCCGACCAGGGCCACGATATCCGGATCGTTCTCGAGATCGTGGGACAGGACGGTGCAGATCACCTGGGTTTCGTGGCGAAACGCCTTGTGGAAGAGGGGGCGAATAGGACGGTCGATGAGGCGCGACGTCAACGTCTCCTTTTCCGACGGGCGGCCTTCGCGCTTGAAAAACCCGCCGGGAATCTTTCCGGCCGCGAACGTTTTCTCCTGGTAGTTGACGGTGAGGGGGAAGAAATCGATACCGGACCGTGGAGACGGTTCGGCCACGGCGGTGCAGAGCACGGTGGTACCGCCGTAGGTCGCCATGACGGAGCCGTTCGCCTGCCGGGCGATCTTGCCCGTTTCGAGCACGAGCGCGCGTCCGCCCCAGTCGATTTCCTTTCGCTGAATATCAAACATCTCTATTCCCTTGCTAGCGAGGCGCGCCGCCCCATGCGGCACGCCTTGTGCCGGAGTCCCCGCGAGGTCCGGCGGGTTCCATGCGCCCGCCGTCGGCGGGAACATCCGTTGTCTCACGGAAGGTCCGGCAACTACCGGCGCAATCCGAGCTCCTGGATCAGCAACCGGTAACGCGCCTGATCCGCGCGCTTGAGATAGTCGAGCAGGCTCCGGCGCCGATTGACCATCTTGATGAGGCCACGCCGCGAATGAAGATCCTTCTTATGGACCTTGAAATGCTCGGTGAGATTGGTGATCCGTTCCGTCAGGATGGCGACCTGCACTTCGGGAGAGCCGGTGTCGTCCCCTTTGGTCGAGAACTTGCCGATGAGTTCCTGCTTTCGTTCCTGCGTGATCGACATCATGTCTCCGTCATTCGAGGTGAAAGACCCGCAACGGCCGGACGTCGCCATCCCTGGCCTCGGCCAAGGCCACAAGACGTTCCGCTGATCGTGCGCGGTAGACGCCGTCCGCGGCGCTCGGCGCGCGAACCATCTGCCCGCTTCCCAAGCGTTCGGCCTGCGGGCCGGTCAAGGCCAGTGCCGGGATGTCGTCCAGCACGGTCTCCACCGGAAGAATCGCTTCGAAAAGCACCGCACTATGGCCGATTTCCGAAAGATTATCCAGCGAAATCGCGGAGTCCTCGTCGAACGGTCCGACGCACGTCCGCCGCATTCGCGCAACGTGTCCGCACGTCCCGAGCGCGCCCGCCAGATCGCGGGCAAGGGCCCGCACGTACGTGCCCTTGCCGCAGTCGACCTCGAACCCCGAACGATCGCCGCCGCCGCACGACGTCAGCACGAATCGCGTGACCCGGACCCGCCTCGGCACAAGCTCGACGGACTTCCCCTTGCGGGCGAGGTCGCAGGCCCGCCGTCCCCGGATCTTGATCGCGGAATAGGCTGGAGGCATCTGCCGGATATCACCGCGGAACTTGGGGAGCGCCGCCTCTATGTCGGAGGCCTCGGGCCGCGTCGGGCTTGTTTCCGTCACGTCTCCCTCTTCGTCGTCCGTGGTGCGGGCCTCTCCCCACCTGACGGTAAACCGGTAGGTCTTCGATCGTTCCATCAGGTAAGGTACCGTTTTCGTGGCCTCCCCCAAGGCGATGGGCAACAGACCCGTGGCCAGGGGATCCAGAGTGCCACCGTGGCCCGCCTTGGCCGCTCCCGTTCGCCGTTTGACCTCGGCGACCACGCCAGCGGACGTCACGCGGGACGGCTTGTCGATGACGAGCCAGCCGTTCAGCGGCCTTCCCCGCCGTCTTCGGGAGGAACCACGACGCGCCACGGGTCAGGTCGCCCCGGAGTTCCGGTCCCCGCCGGAGAGAGGTCGGTGCCCGTCCTCCGTTCTCAAGTCCCGGGCGACTTCGGGGGAACGCAGGAGGGAGTCGATCTTGTCGGCACGGTCGAAGGAACCGTCCAGCTCGAAACGCAGACGTGGCGCGAACTTCAGGTGGACACGCCTGGAGACCTCGGCCGTCAGGAAGGGGGCGGAGCGGCGCAGTGCGTCGAGCAGGCCGGCCGAATCGCCGCCGCCGAGCGGCATGACGTAGGCCGTGGCGTTTCTCAAATCCGGACTGGGCCGGACCTCGGTCACCGTGATGGACCGGTCGACGACCGCAGGGTCTCTGAGGAGTCCCCGGCCGAAGATATCCGCGAGCGCGTGACGCAATTCTTCTCCCACGCGGAGCCGGCGCTGACTTGTTTCGCTCGAATGGCGCTTCATCGGCCTCATGGGCGCCTCGACAGCGCCGCTTCGCCAGGAGAGCTCGACGCGGCTACAAGGTCCGCGCGACCTCTTCCACCTCGAAGGCTTCTATGACATCGCCCACTTTGATGTCTTGGTAGTTCAGGATCGACATGCCGCATTCCTGCCCAGAGCGGACTTCCCGGACGTCGTCCTGGAAGTGCTTCAACGAGGCGAGCTTGCCTTCGTGAACGACCACGTCGTCGCGCAGCAGCCGGACTCCCGCGCCCCGACGTATCGTCCCGTCCGTGACCAGGCATCCGGCGACCTTGCCGATCTTCGAGACCCCAAACACCTTGCGGATTTCCGCGTTGCCCAGGAAATTCTCCTGGCGGCTGGGCGCCAGCATCCCAGAGAGGATCTGCCTGACCGCGTCCGTGATCTCGTAAATGACCGAGCAATACATGATCTCCACGCCCGCCCGGCGCGCGAACTCCCGCGCCTGTGGGTCGGCGCGCACGTTGAAGGCGATGATGATGGCATCCGACGCCCTCGCGAGCGTCATGTCGGACTCGCTGATGCCACCCACCGCCGCATGCAGCACGTTGACCTTCACTTCGTCCGTAGCGAGGTTCTGTAACGCGCCTTCGATGGCCTCGAGAGAGCCCTGCACGTCGGCCTTGATGACCACCGGCAGCTCGTCCGCCACACCCTCGCGCGCGTGCGCCAGCATCTGGTCGAGCGTCGTGCGTGCCGTGACCGCAGTCCGCTCCGTGCGGTGACGGCGTTCGCGAAATTCCGCGATCCCCCGCGCCCGGGCTTCGTTCTCGACGACCACGAACTCGTCCCCGGCGTCGGGCGGCCGGTCGAGCCCGAGAATTTCGACGGGCTGCGACGGAACCGCCTCCGCCACGTTCCGTCCGTGATCGTCCACCAGGGCGCGGACACGCCCCCAAGCATTGCCCGCGACGAACGCATCACCCACGCGCAAGGTGCCGCTGCCGACCAGCACCGTCGCCACCGGGCCGCGCCCCCGGTCGATCTTCGCTTCGACCACGATCCCCTCGGCCGCGCGGTCCGGGTTGGCGCGAAGCTCCATGACCTCTGCCTGGAGGAGGATGGCCTCTTCCAGTTTGTCGAGGTGCTGCTTCGCCTTGGCCGAAACCTCGACCGACAGGACATCACCCCCGTGATCTTCCAGGACGAGGCCGTGGTTGAGGAGCTCCTGGCGCACGCGGGCGGGATTGGTATCCGGAATATCAACCTTGTTGATGGCGACCACGATGGGCGCGTCCGCCGCCTTGGCGTGATGGATGGCTTCGACGGTCTGCGGCATGACTCCGTCGTCGACGGCGACCACCAGCACGACGATGTCGGTGGCGCTGGCACCGCGTGCGCGCATCGCCGTGAATGCCTCGTGTCCCGGCGTATCGAGAAACGTGATGCGGCGACCGGAGGCAAGTTCGACCTGGTAGGCCCCGATGTGCTGGGTGATGCCGCCGGCCTCGCCGGTGACGACATCGGTTTCGCGAAGCGCGTCGAGCAGCGACGTCTTGCCGTGATCGACATGGCCCATCACGGTGACGACGGGCGGACGCGGCTTCAGGGCCTCTTCGGGATCGTCCTCGCCCTTCAGCCCGATTTCCACATCGTCCTCGGCGACGCGCCGTACGCGGTGGCCAAACTCCGCGACGACCAGTTCCGCCGTATCGGCGTCGATCAATTGATTGACCGTCGCCATCACGCCCATCTTCATGAGTTCCTTGATGACGTCGACAGCGCGCTCGGCCATCCGGTTGGCGAGCTCCTGAACCGCGATGGTCTCCGGCACCACGACCTCGCGAACCACCTTCTTGGGCGGACCCGCGTCCTCCTGGTCACGGGCGGCGCGCTTCTCGCGCTCGCGGGCGCGCCGCACGGAGGCCAGAGAGCGTTGCCGCTCCTCCCGTCCCGAGAGCGCCTGGGTCACCGTCATCTTTCCCGAACGGCGCCGACTCGCGGCGCGGCGCTCTGCAGGCGCGCGGCGCGGCTCGGGCCGTCCGCGCCGTGCGCGCGGCCGGTCGTCGTCCTCGTCGGCGGCAGCACGCTGGCCGCCTTCCGCCGGCTGCTCTTCCTCGCCGAGCGACTGGCGCGCCTGCTCCTCGGCTTTGCGCCGTGCCTGCTCCTCGGCCTCCTTGCGGTGCTCTTCCTCGGCCTTGCGGCGCTCCGCCTCCGCCTGCTCCCGGGCCCGGCGCGCCTCCTCCAGGGCCCGGTGCCGCGCTTCCTCCTCGGCCCGACGGCGGGCCTCCTCGTCCGCTCGACGCGCACCCTCCAGCGCCTTGGCCCGCGCCGCCTTCTCGTCGTCCGTCAAGGACTTGAGAACGACCCGGCCCCGCGTGTCGCCACCCTCGCCGGCCACCTCTTCGGCGGTCTCCCGCTCCGGCGGCAGCGCGACCTCCTCGGCCTTCGCCGGCGCGGCGGCTTCCTCCGGTTCCGGAGCTGGCGCGCTCTGGGGCGCCTGGCGGTTCCGCCGGATGGATCGTTTCTTGACGCGCTCGACCGCCACCGCCTTGGTTCGGCCGCGGGAGAAACTTTGGCGAACCTGACCGTACTCCACCGACGACTTCTTGAGCTCAAGCCGCCCGGGTTTGGACAGGCTAAGCGATTTTCTCTCGTCAGTTTCCGTCGTGTCGCTCATAGTCCGCAACTCAATTCGCCACATCGGATCGGACGACCGCGATCCGTCATCCAGCCAATCCGCCGTCCCGTCGATCCGCCGTTCGGCCGCCAGCCGCGCGAATTCCGTCCAAGCGTACCGCTTCGCGACGGATGCGGTCCGCGAACCCGCCGACAGCCACGGCAGCATGTACCACACTTTCGCGTCCGAGCGCCAAACTCAATTCCGCCTTCTCGAACGACGTCACCGATGCGACGCCGCCTCTCCCAGACGCCAAACGCTCCCGTTCGCGCTCCGAACCGTCGCTGGCGTGGAACACGACCGCCGCCCGGCCCGAGCGCACCCAAGCGCGAACCTCCTGAAAGCCGGAGACCGCGTCGCCCGCCCGCCGCGCCAGACCCAGCAGGTCCAGGCAGCGACGCGCCAGTCCGGCCTCGACCAGCGGAAGCAGATCGTCGCGGACGTCGGTCCGCCTTCCGAACGCACGCGCGAAGGCCTTGCCGCCGACAGCGGAATTCACGACGGAACGCTCCGAACGCACCCAGGCGCCGCGTCCGGGTAGCTTCGCCGCGATATCCGGAACGACCCGGCCTTCGGGGTCCACGACGAACCGAATCAGGCAAGCCTCGTCCGCGACCTCGTTCGTGACGATGCAGCGGCGCTTGCGAGTCGCCTTGCTCATCGGACGCGGCGCCCCGGGCCGCGCCGAACTTCGGCCCGATGCGCTATCCCGCCGCTTCCGCCACGGCGGACCGATCCGATGCGCCGGTTGCGCCGAGTTCTCCCTCGGGCTCGACGGGCGCCTCGTCGTCGAACCAGTGGGCTCGAGCGGCCATGACGATGGCGTCGGCCTCTTCGGGGGTGAATTCGGCATCCGGCAGAAGGTCCATCAACTCGTCGCTGGCCAGATCGCCGAGGTCGTCGAGAGTCTTGACGTCGTTCTCGCCCAGAACGACCAGCATGGCGGGAGACAGCACGTCCATCGCGACGAGATCGTCGGTGACCCCGAGCTCGCGCCGCCGTGCTTCCAGCCGCGCGTTTTCTTCCTCGACGCAGGCTTCGGCCCGCCGATGCAACTCCCGGGCGATGTCCTCGTCGAAACCCTCGATTTCGGTCATTTCCTCGACCGGGACGTAGGCGACCTCCTCGACGGAGGAAAATCCTTCGATGACCAGCAACTGGGCGATCAACTCGTCCACATCGAGCAGGTCGATGAACATCTGGCTGCGGCCCCGGAATTCCTCCTGTCGCCGTTCGGACTCCTCGGCTTCCGTCAATATGTCGATGTCCCATCCGGTCAGTTGCGAGGCCAGGCGAACATTCTGACCGCGCCGGCCGATCGCAAGACTGAGCTGATCGTCCGGCACGACGACCTCGATGCGGCGGGCGTCCTCGTCAAGCACGACCTTCGCCACTTCTGCGGGGGCCAAGGCGTTGACAATGAACGTGGCGGGATCCGGGGACCAGGGAATGATGTCGATCTTTTCTCCCTGGAGCTCGTTCACCACCGCCTGCACACGGCTGCCACGCATACCGACGCAGGCCCCCACCGGGTCGATGCTCGTGTCGTTCGACAGAACCGCGATCTTGGCCCGGCTTCCGGGGTCTCTCGCGACCGCCTTGATCTCGATGATTCCATCGTAGATTTCCGGCACCTCCTGCCCGAACAGGCGCGCCATGAATTGGGGATGGGTGCGCGAGAGGAAAATCTGCGGGCCCCGCAGCTCGCGGCGCACGTCGTAGATGTAGGCACGGATGCGGTCGCCCTGATGGAAGGACTCCCGGGGGAGAATTTCGTCGCGCCGGACCGCGGCCTCGGCCCGTCCCAGATCGACGGTCACATTGCCGTATTCGACCCGTTTGACCAAGCCATTGACGATATCTCCGATACGGTCCTTGTACTCCTCGTACTGACGTTCGCGCTCGGCGTCGCGAACCTTCTGGACGATGACCTGTTTGGCCGTCTGCGCCGCGACCCGACCAAAGGCGATGGGCGGAAGCGGCTCCGCCAGGATGTCGCCCGATTGCGCGTCGGGATTGCGTTCGCGCGCCGCGGCCATGCCGATTTCCGTGCCGTCGTTCTCGACGAGGTCGACAACTTCGAGGCAGCGGAACAACCGGATCTCTCCCGTGCTCCCGTCGATCTCCGCCCGGATATCGTTTTCGTGTCCGTACTTCGAGCGGGCCGCCTTCTGGATGGCTTCCTCCATCGCTTCGATGACGGTTCCCTTCTCTATGCTCTTCTCCTGCGCCACCGAATCGGCGATCTGCAGGAGTTCCATGCGGTTCCAGCTTGTCGCAGTTTCCGATTCCATGTTCCCAGCCGCCTATTCGCTATTTCCGTTGTCACCCGGCTTCCCGTGGCTCAGGTCCGCCTCGATGAGGTCGTCCGTCAGCATGAGCTTGGCCGACGCGATGTCGTCGAACGGGATCTCGAGTACGTCCTCGCCCGCGCCACATGGCGTGGAGAGCCTCACGCGACCCCCGGCCAAGCCCGACAACCGGCCTCGATAGTGCCGCCGCCCCGCGTCGGCCCGGCGCGTCTCCAGCTTGGCCTCGAAGCCGGAGAACCGCTCGAAGTCCTCGCGGCGCACCAGCGGCCGGTCGATGCCCGGCGAGCTCACCTCCAACATGTAGGGACCGGAGATCGGGTCCTCCACGTCGAGTATCGCGGAGACCGTCCGGCTCACCGCCGCGCAGTGATCGACCGTCATCGGACCGCCGTCGCGCGGCTCGACCATGACCTGGAGGGTGCGCCGCCCGCTTCCCGTCAACCTCACGCGAACCACGCGAAAGCCCGCGTGCTCCAACGGTGGGGCGATCAGCTCTTCGATGCGAGCCACCGGCTCCATCGCCTCGGCTTCTCCCAAAAAAAGTGGGCCGTCGGCCCACCGCGGAAACTCACAAGTTTTATCGAGCCATACCAACCCTACGGACATCCCGCATCATATCCGCGGCACGGGAGATTTCAAGGACCTTTCGAGGGAGCCGGGCGCAGCACCGGCGCGTCTGCCCGAACCCGGAATGCCGGCTCAATTCGTCGAAAGGTTTCGGCTGGGAACCGACTTCCCGGGATCGACGAAGGGGATCGCCGCAGTGCGACCCATGGGTACTGGTCAAGGTGCCGACTTCGAGCCTGTTGCCGGGGGCGGCAAGCCTGATCGGCACCCATACGAAGCCGATGTTCTTCTCCAGGCGCGGCGACCAGACGATCGCAGTGATGCGACCGATTTCCTGGCCATCCCTGAAGGCAGGCGCCGCGTCCGGCGATCCCAGGACCGGTTCGTCGTTGTCGAGCACGAAGCCGACCAGCTTCCGGCTCACGCCTTCAGCCCTGATCCTCGTCAACGCTTCCGTGCCGATGTAGTCCGCGCTTTGCTCCTCCACCAAGCGTTCCAGCCCCATTATCTCGAAAGGATTATTCTCGATGGTCATGTCGGCACCGTAGCGGAAGATGCCGGCCTCTATGCGGCGGATCTGCGACGGTGCGATCGGCCGGATGCGGTACTTCTCGCCCGCTTCCATGATCCGATCCCACAGTTCCTCCCCGCGGCGCGGATCTCGGAGGTAGACTTCGTACCCGATCTCGGCGCTCCAGCCGATGCGGCTAATGATGACCGGAATGCCGTCGAGGTCGGTTTCCATGGTCCAGTAGTAGCGGATGCCGAGGATCTTCTCGCCGAAGAGGGCGGTCATCACGTCCTTGGACCTGGGTCCCTGGACCTGGACCGGATAGACCTCGGGCTCACGCACCTTGACGTCCAGGCCGCAGCCCGCGGCATAGCCCCGCGCCCACAGACCCGCGTCGGAATCGGAGAGCGCCAGCCACCACCGGTTCTCGCCCACCCGAAGCAGCACCGGCTCGTTGACGATGCCGCCGTCCTCCGCGGTGATCAGCACGTACTTGCCCTGGCCCACTTCGCACTTGGTCAGGTCCCGCGGCGTCAGCCGGTTGGTGAACTCGGACGCGTCGGGTCCGGTGATCTCGACGATCCGCTCGACGCTGACGTCCCAAAGCGTCACGTCGTTGGTCAGGCTCCGGTACTCCTCGACCGGATCGTCCTAGTAGTCCGGGATATACATGTGGTTGTAGATGCCCCAGGACCTGCATCCGGCGCGGCGCGTGGCTTCGAAAAAGGGCGACTTGCGATAACGAGGACCAAAACGAAACTCGGCTCTCGTCGCGATATCGTTCATGCCAAGACACTCCTGCGTCTTTGGGCGCACCCTTCGTGCGATTCGCTATTTGTCCAAAGACTCCGCGGCCGTCAACACAAATCCGCGGGCCGCGCCCGAATCTCCCGAGGCCGCTCGGACAGGAGGCTGGAAAAGGAGAAACGGCGCTCCCCATTCCCTGGATTCCCCTGCGAAATGTACCGGAGATTATTGCAATTCTCTGAGATTAGGTAACTGCCCAGGTCTGATTCTGCCGAGTACTCACACGTGACGGATTTTGCTTCCGGCGGCGTTGACGCGAGGTTTCAGAAGCGCAATTGCGGGATCGGCTGGATGGGGTCGGGGTGCGCCAGGGTTTCGAGGACGTTCCAGCCCTGCTTTCGGGCGGTGGCGATGACGGAGCGCAGGTTGGCGAAGTCCCAGGCGCCTTGCATCGAGCGGAAGCCGCCCGAGATTTTGACGCAGCTTGCCCATTCGCAGGTCGCGCTCGGCCTCGTTGTTGGAGAACGGCGTTCGCGGGTCGGTGAGGAAGCGCAGGCACCCTTCCTTGTACTTCTGGAGCCGGAGCGCGAGGTTGTGACCGATGCGGCGCTTTGTTCGTCCGCGCTTTCCGCTCTGGAGCGGCGGCATCTCTTCGTGAGAGGCGATGGCCCGCTCGAGGACGCGGTCCCAGGCTTGCGAGACGCGGGCCACCAGTGAGACGGGCACGTCGCGGTCGTTCCCGCGGGCGAAGCGGGCGGCCCTGTGGGCGCGGGTGAGGAGCCGGTGCGCGCTCGTTGCCCAGTCTTCCTTCTCGATCTCGATCGGGGCCTGGAGTTCACGCAGGCGATGGGCGTTGCAGGCCCCATGGCGCACGCCCTCGAGAGCGAAGCAGGAGGCGTAATCGTCGTGGATGACGATGCCGTTGAGCTCCTCGTCGAAGTGGCTGCGCCCGGTGGCGATGCGCAGGACGGTCGGCAGCGGGGTACAGAGCACATGGAGCCACTGGGTCCGGGCGGCGATGCGTATGCCGGTCTCGTCGAGGTGTTCGACCGGGGCCGTGGTGCGGACGATCTCCGCGACACGATCGAGGAAGCCCTCGAAGCGCCGGGCGGTGCGGCTGCCCATGGCGGCGACGGTGGCGGTTGAGAGCTTCACCGCGAAGAGGTCGCTCATGACCTCGGCGACGCGCTTCTCGGGAATGAACTGGGCGTGCAACAGGTAGGTCACCCACGCGGCGATGCGCGGCCCGTACTGGACCGGGGCGCTCACGCCGTTCGGGAACGCGGCTGTCGTCACGGTGCCGCAGGCGGCGCAGAGGCAGCGATGACCGCGATGTTCGGTGACCTGGAGGGGCTGCGGCTCGGGCACATCGAAGACCTGCCGGCGGACGGGGTCTCCGTGACGGTCGGCGTCCGACAGCGGCTCGCCGTAGCCTGCGCAGGCGGCGGGATCATGATCCGCGACGCGGTCCGGGCTCCCGGTCTGCACCAGGGTGCTTCCCTCGTGGCCCGGCTGGCCGCCACTGGGCCTGGCGGACTTGCCGCGCCGGCTCCGGGTGCGCTTCTCCCGGTCTCCGCCCTTCTTCTTCAGGCCGTCGCTGGCCGGCGGCCTGGAGCTGGCGGTGCTGTCGAGGGCCTTGCTGCGCTCCAGTTCGGCGATCCGCTCGCGCAAGCGGGCGTTCTCCCGCTCGAGCGCGTCATTCTCCTTGACCGGCGCCGCGCTCAGGCGCAGCAGCCCCTGGCCCCATTCCCGGATGGCTTTGGCGGTCATTGCCAGGGAGTGTGGCGTGAGAAGGTCCTGCAGGCACGCGAAGGCCTCGCCGTGGGCGGCGAGGTCCTCGTGCCAGCGCGACACCGTCACGGGTCCTCGGCCTCGACGGCCATGATCGCGGCCAGCACCGCAAGGCGTTCGCCCGCCGGCATGGCCTCGTAGCGCCGGCCCCAGTTGGCCGCCTTGCGCTTGATGCACTGGCGGTGGGTGAAGTTCCGGCCCGCAAAGCTTGCCCAGTGCACCCGGTCGGGCGCGAAGTTGAACCACACGACCTCGGTGCGCACCTGGGCCTGGGTCGTCACCTGAAGCGCCAGCCGGCGCCAGCCCGCCAGCAACTCGTCATAGAGCGCAGACGGGTGGCCCGAGACCATCGCCTGGCAGGGCAGACCCTTGAGCAGTTCGAGGAGCGCCACATGGTCGGCCTCCTCGTACTCGAAGCGGTAGCGCTGCGACGAACGCCGGGTCGCGTGCAGATAGGGCGGATCGCTGTAGACCAGCTCCGGGCCCAGGAACGGGAACGACGCCAGGAAGGAATGGGCGCAGCCGTGCACCAACTCCACCGGGTAGTCGCAGCCAAAGGCCTCAAGCGCCCGCTCGTCCCGGTCGATCCCGACCGAGCGCACGGCCGCAGGCTTGCGCTTCATCAGCGCCCCGCCCCCCAGGTGGCTCTCGATATAGACGGAGTGCGGGGGCATCAGCGCGATCAGCGCCTGGCTCAGGCCGGTCGTCGCCTTCGATCCGAAATACCCCACCGGCTGCTCCCCTCATGCGAGAGGGCAACCCATAGGCGCGCGCGCCTATACTGTCAAGAGAGGAGATCAAGGACGACCGGCACCGACGACAAGATGTTGCCGTCGGCGAAAACCTCAGGACCCAGTCAGGGTTGGGGTACCTGGGCAGTTACGAGATTAGAACATATTTTCTAATTATATTTCAATTCCTTAGAAGAATTTTGCGAAGTGTGCAAGGCAAGAATTAGCAATTCGCAAATTCTTCGATTCGCACGACCGGCCCCGACGTCGTGCGAACTGTGCGAATTCGTCCCCGCCGCCCAGGTGCACGGGCCTCCGGCACCGCATCGTGCGGGCGGGACGCCCAGGGGGCTGCGGGGCCGTACACCAAACCCGCGCTCCGCCCTGACTCCGTGCGAACTGTGCGAATTCGTTTCCGTGCCGACCGGCCGGAACCGCTCCGCCCTCTCTTCCTTCCTTCGAGGCGTTTTGCGGAGCAATCTCCCTTGCGGGAGGACGGCCGGAGCGGTGTCCGGTCCTTCCGGGACGGACCCCGCGGTCGGAACCCTACGCCCTGAGCCGCCGGTTTCCCGGGTCGTACAGCGCCCCGTCCCGCACCTTGGCCGCGCGGCGCCGGCCCAGGATGTCGATTTCGAGTTCCGTTCCCGCGCTCGCGTGCCGCGGGTCGATATATGCGAAGGCGACGCACCGGTCGACCACGTGGCCGTAGGCGCCGCTGGTCGTGAGGCCGACGACGCGGTCCCCGAACCGGACCGGTTCGTTGCCGAGGGGGTCGGCATCCCCATCGTCCACGACAAGATAGACCAAGCGGGTCTCGACACCTGCTTCCGCGCGTGCCGTGACGGCGTCCCGGCCGACGAAGGGGCTATCGAGATCGACGAATCGTTCCAGACCCGCTTCGACCGGTGTGGTCTCCGTGGTCAACTCCTGCCCCCAAGCCTTGTACGCCTTCTCCATGCGCAACGAATTGAGGGCATAGATGCCGAAGTTGGCGATGCCGTGGGCCTCGCCGGCATTCATGAGGGCTTCATAGAGCGCTTCCATGCAGTCCATGGGGTGGTGAAGCTCCCAGCCGAGTTCGCCCGCGTAGGAGACCCGGAGCGCGCGGGTCGGAACTCCCGCGACCTCGATCTCACGTGCGTCGAGCCACGGGAAGGCATCGTTGCCAAGATCGGCGCGAGTCAATCCGGCCAGCACCTCCCGCGACCGCGGTCCCGACACGAGGAGAGCCGCGAAATCGTCGGTCACGTCCGTGATCGCCACGTCCTCGGTGTCCCGCCTGTTCCACACCAGCCAGTCACGGTCGTGGATCCGGGCCACGGCGGCGGACAACAGGTAGAAACGGCGTTCGTCCAGCCGCGTCACCGTGAACTCGCATTCGATGCCACCGAGGTCGGTGAGGGCGTGGGCGAGCACGATCCTGCCATCGCGCCGGGGCACGCGGTTGGCGACGACGCTGTCGAGGAACGCCGCCGCGTCATACCCGGTGACCTCGAGCTTGGCGAAGCTCGACAGGTCCAGCACGCCCACGCGCTCGCGCACCGCCCGACATTCCTCGGCCACCGGCGCGAACCAGTTTGTGCGGCGAAAGCTGTAGCACTCTCCGCCGTCGGCGGAAAACCATTTCGGCCGCTCCCAGCCGAAGGTCTCGGCGAAAACGGCGCCACGGGCGGCGAGCCTGCCGTGGATCGGCGTGGTCCTCACCGGCCGGCCCGGATCGCGGAACTCGCCGGGATAGGCGACCTGATACATCCGGTGGTATTCGTCGAGACATTGCGCCACGCCATAGTCGCCGATGGCCCAGTCGCCGAAACGCCTGGGATCCATTTCGCGGACGTTGATCTCGGTCTGGCCGTGAACCATCCATTGCGCCAGATACTTTCCGGCACCGGGGCCCTGGGTAATGCCGATGCCGGCCCCAGCGCACATCCAGAAATTCCGTAGCCCCGAGGCGGGCCCCACGAGGAAGCCGCTGTCGGGGGTATGGGTGATGGGTCCGCTGACGACCCGCTTGATGCCGGCATCGGTGAACGCCGGGATGCGCCGGCCCGCGAGCTCGAGCCACGGCAGCAGACGGTCGACGTCGGGCGGCAGCAGTTCGGTGTCGAACGACCAGTCGATACCCCCAAGGCCCCACGTCCGGGCACCCTCAGTCTCGTAGGGACCCACGATCAGACCCTGCCGCTCCTGGCGGTAGTAGCACGAAGCGCGAGGGTCGCGAACGACTGGAGGCTCGCGCCCCAGCGCCGCCACGGCATCGAGATCCTCGGTCACCAGATACTGGTGCACGACGTTGACGATGGGGACCGGCAGACCGGCCATGGCTCCGACCTGGGGCGCGAAACATCCGGCGGCGTTGACCACGTGCTCGGCAACGATGGTCCCGTGCTCGGTGATCACCTCCCAGTCCCCGTCGGCGCGCCGGGCAATGTCGACAACACGGTTGCGCAGGACGATCTCGGCCCCACCCGACCGCGCGCCCGCAGCCATGGCGTTGGTGACGCTGGCGGGGTCGGCATGCCCGTCGCCCGGGGTGTAAGCCCCCAGCAGTACGTCCTCGGTGTCCAACAGCGGGTGCAGTTCGGCGATCTCCGCTGGACCGATGAGGTGGCATTCGGCGCCGGCGCAACGCAGTACCCCCTGCACGTAATGAAACCAATCCACCTCGTCCCGGTCGGTGGCGAGACGGATGGCGCCGCAGCCGTGCCAACCGGTCGCCTGCCCCGTCTCCGCTTCCAGGGTCTGATAGAGCCGGGAGCCGTAGTGATGGACCTTGGCCATGTTGAGGCTGGCGATGAAGTGGGGAATGAGCCCGGCCGCATGCCAGGTCGAGCCGGAGGTGAGCTCCCCCTTCTCGATCAGCATGACGTCCGACCACCCCTCCTTGGTCAGGTGATACAGGAGCGCCACTCCCATGACGCCGCCTCCGATGACGGCCACGCGCGCGTGCGGCTTCATCGGCATTCTCCTGCTGACCGGGCTCCCGAACGGACCGCTCGAGGATATCACACCCCGCGAAACGGGACCGGCCTCGCCGACTCTCTCAGGCGCGGGTCCGGCGGCGGAATCTCAGGTAGGTGGAGGCCAGCCCCTGGGCGCGCGCCTTTTCCTCGTAGCGGGTCGGAGGCCAGTCCGCGGGCCGCGCCCGCCAGTCGGCAGGACGTTCGGCCGGCCATTCGAGGTCCGGATGATCGATCGCCCGCCGCAAGGTCCAGCGCGCATATTCGGCGTGATCCGTGGCGAACCGGAATTCTGCGCCATCGAGAAGAACGCGCGTGATGCGGTCCAGGTTCGTCGGCGAGACGAATCGCCGCTTGTGATGGCGGCGCTTCGGCCAGGGATCCGGAAACAGGAGGAACAAGCGGCCTATGCCGGCGTCGGGCAGGGAATCGAGCAGAACCCTGGCATCGTCGTCGTGAACCAGCACGTTCCCGATCGCCCGGGATTCGATGGCGCGGAGCAGGCTCGATACACCGTCGGCATAGGGTTCGCAGCCGATGAAGAGGATGCCGGGATTTGCCTGAGCCTGTGCCGCGAGGTGCTCTCCCTGCCCGAAGCCTATTTCGAGCCAGACATCTGAATAGCCGCCGAACGGCCCCGACGACAGCCGCCGCGCGAGCGTGCCGAGCTGCGCCATCGGCGGCCGCAGCCGGGGCAGCACGTCTTCCAGGAGCCGCCGACGTCCGGGACGCAGCTTACGTCCGTGGCGCCGGCCATAGGTCCGTTCGCGCCGTTCTGCGGACGAAGGCGGTCGCGCGCCGGCGGACGTCCAGCGCTCACGCATCTTCCGTCCTCCGGGCGCTTCGCGTGAAGCGGCGGGCTCGGGACGCCGCCGCATAGATCGACACCGCGGCGAGAATCGCCAACAATCCGGAATCGCCCCAGCGCGCATAGGGTGTGGGCCGGTCCAGGGACACGGGGAGCGGCGCGTCCACGACCGCGATCTCTCCGAGGGCGGTTCTCAGCACGACCCTGCCGTAGGCGTCGGCGATCCCCGAGATTCCGGTATTGGCGACCCGAACCAGCGGCAGCCCCTCTTCCGCAGCCCGGACCCGCGACATGGCGAAATGTTGATGGGGTCCCGCCGTATGGCCGAACCAGGCGTCGTTCGTCACGTTCAGGAACCACCGGGGTCGCGGCGCATCGGACGTGACGTCGCCCGGGAATATGGCTTCGTAGCAAATCAGGATGCCGACCGGCGGCAGCCCCGGAAGGTCCAACGTCGTATTGCCCGGCCCCGCCTGAAAGTCACCTTGCCCCGAGGCGATTCGCTCGACGCCGATGCGGCGGAGGAACGGTCGAAAGGGTACGTACTCTCCGAATGGAAGGAGGTGCGACTTGTCGAATGTGCCGACGATTCGTCCGGCGTGATCGACGGCGTGAACGGAGTTCCATATCCTGGGTGGCGTTTCCCTCACGATCGTCGTCCGGGGTGCACCGGTAATGACCAAGCCCCCGGGGTCGACGAGCCTCCCGATCGTGCGCGACATATCGGGATCGTTGGCCAGAAAGTAGGGTACGGCCGTCTCGGCCCAGATGACATGAGTCACGGCGTTCGAGCCGGATCGGGAGCTCAGTTGAAAATGCCGCGCGAGGTTGGCGCGCCGGCGTTCCTCGCGCCACTTGTGGTGCTGGGCGATGTTGGCCTGGACCAGGCGCAGGGTCACGCCCGGCACGTTTCCGGGATCCGCAGCCGCTAGACGAAGCGTGCCGCCGGTCCACAGGACGGCAACCAAGGCCGCGGCCGCGGCCGCAGGACCGTAGCGGCGGAGCCGGGAGACGGAGTCCCCGTCCCCGGCGAGCGTCGCCGGCATGGCGGCGGCGAGAACGACGGCGAACCCCAGGCCGTAGACGCCGACGAGCGCCGTGGCCTGCAGGAGAGCGTCGGACGCCGTGGCGGTGTATCCGACGAGATTCCACGGAAATCCCGTGAAGGCATGACCGCGGAGCCATTCGCCGGCGCTCCAGGCGCCAGCCAGGACGACCACCCGTCCGGCTCCGCGAACCCCCGATAGATGGACCACGAGCGTCGCCAGCGCTATCGACGCCGCAAGCGCCGCCGGCAGGCCAAGCACGGCGAAGGGTATCATCCAGCCGACCCGGTCTGGCTCGATCAGCAGCGCAAACGAGATCCAATAGAGTCCGAACCCGAGATATCCGAATCCGAACCACCATCCCGCCAAGCATGCCGGCCTCGGGCCGGCGCAGCCGTCAAGCACCCAGACCAGACCGGTAAAGCCAACGATCAGGGCCGGCCACAGGTGAAGGGGAGGGAGGGAGACGGTGATCGAGGCTCCCAGCACGAATGCCAGAAGGTACCGCCGCCAGCCTCCGATATCGGTCAGCCGCCGACGGAGCCAAGCCATGTCGCCACGTCCGCTGCCTTGGGAGGACCGATTACTTCGCCGCGGCCGACGACGTATCCGGCGCGGCGCGCCCTTCCGGAAGACCGCGAACCCGAAGGCGCTTCACGCGCCGGGGATCCGCGTCCAGAACCTCGAACTCAAGGCCCGAGGGATGGGATATCAGTTCCCCCCGCTGCGGGACACGTCCGAACAGGGAAAACACGAACCCGCCGAGGGTGTCGACGTCTTCGTCGCGCTCCTCCGGGAGCAGATCGACCCCCACCCGCGCCTCGAATTCGTCGATGTCGGCGCGCGCGTCGGCGACCAGGGTTCCGTCGGGCCGCTCTTCGATGGTGGGAGCCTCGGCCTGATCGTGCTCGTCTTCGATCTCGCCCACGATCTCCTCGACGAGATCCTCGATGGTGACGAGGCCATCGGTGCCGCCGAACTCGTCGACGACGAGCGCCATGTGAATTCGTCCTTCGCGCATCCGCAACAGCAGGTCGAGCACCGACATGGTTGGCGGCACGAATAGAACGTCGTGTGCGACGTCGGCCAAGTCGAAGTCCTTCCGACCCCGCCAATACGCGAGGAGATCCTTGATATGCACGAACCCCAGAACGTGATCCAGCGTGTTCCGGTAAATGGGCAGCCGGGAATGGAACGCCTCGTGCATCGCCTCGACCACCTTGTCGAGCGGCGCGTCGGCCCCGATGGCCACGATGTCTGGACGCGGAACCATGACGTCATCGACCCGCAGCCGATGCAGCTTGAGGATATTCGTCAGCATCAGCCGCTCTTCCGGGTTGACCGGCCCGCGCTCGTCCTCGGATTCCTCAATGAGCTCGGAAAGGCTCTCGCGCAGCATCCCGTCGCCGTTGCGCCCGCGGGAGGTCCCGCGCAGCCAAGTCAGCAGATTGTGCGCGAGGGAAGAGTCATCGGCTTCGCCGCGGCCGGCGTCCGACTCCGCTACATCCTGGCCCGCGGCCCCGATCGGCTTCGTCATGCCGTTTCGCCCGCCGGGGCGGCGCCTTCCGCGTATGGGTCCGGAATTCCCATCTCCGCCAAGATCGATGCCTCCAGCCTCTCCATGACCCTGGCATCGGTTTCCAAATCATGGCGGTAGTCGAGCAAATGCAGAGTCCCGTGAACCGCCAGATGCCTCAGGCGGTCCGCAAACGCCGCGCCGCGCCGACCGGCCTCCCGGAAAACCGTGTCGCACGAGATCACGACGTCTCCGAGCATCCGGGGCGCCTCAGCCGGCACCGGCTCGTCGGGCGAATCGCACGGAAATGCGAGCACGTCGGTCGGTCGGTCCACCCCCCGGCTCTCCCGGTTGAGACGCTGCAGCAACGCGTCGCCGGCCAGGACTACGGACACTTCGAGGGATCCATCCCCCGGGCCGGCGGCCGCCAGGACGGCGCCGACCGCCTGACGGCACAGTGCTTCGGCGTCCGGCGCCCGCGAGCGCCATTTCGGCCACTCGATGGACACCGCGATCTCCGGCTCCGCGACACGATTCCGCAGCGGGGCGACCGTCCCACCGGGTGGGCCGGGAACCTCAACCATCGCGTCCTGCCCTCGTGCGGCGCTCGCGTTCACGATGGTCATAGGCCTGCACGATTCGCGTCACGAGCGCATGCCGCACTACGTCCGCGTGCGAAAAACGCACGATCTCGACGTCGGCAACGCCATCGAGCATCTCCACCGCATCCGCCAGCCCCGAGACCTCACCACGGGGCAAATCGACTTGGGAGAGATCGCCGGTGACCGCCATGCGCGAGTTCTCGCCGAGGCGCGTGAGCAGCATCTTCATCTGGACGGGGGAGGTATTCTGCGCCTCATCGACGATGACGAACGCGTTGGTCAGAGTGCGGCCACGCATGAACGCGACGGGCGCGACCTCGATCTCTCCCGCCTCGAGCCGACGGATGACCTGATCCGTGGGCAGCATATGATGCAGAGCGTCGTAAAGGGGGCGCAGGTAAGGATCGACCTTGTTCCGCAGATCTCCCGGCAAGTAGCCGAGCCGCTCGCCCGCCTCCACGGCCGGCCGCGACAGAACGATGCGCTCGACGAGGCCCTCCAAGAGCATCGAGACGCCCACCGCGACCGCCAGAAACGTCTTGCCGGTTCCGGCGGGCCCCAACCCAAGGACCATTTCATGAGAATGGAGCGCACGGACGTACGCGGCCTGAACGGGGGAACGTGGCGTAATCACACGCCGGCGGGTTCGAATCCGCGTGCCTTCGCCGGCGATCAAGCGCGAATCGCCATCTTCCGTCACCGTGGCCTCCGCCATGCGGATGGCGCCATCCACTTCGCCCGCGCCAACGTCGAGGCCCTTCTTGAGCCTAGCGTAGAGCTCGTCGAGAACCGCGCGCGTCGCCTTCTGAGGCCAAGCATCCCCCTCGATGGACAACCGGTTGCCCCGAGCCTTCACGGAGACGTTGAGCTTCTGTTCGATGCGGGCCAAGTTCCGGTCGTGCTCTCCGAACAGGGCGGTCAGGAGGCCGTTGTCGTCGAAGTCCATATAAAGGGGCGCCGCCGCGCCCGCTTCGTTCATCGCCGTCAATGCCGTCCAGTCCTCATGCCGCGCGCGCCGAGCGGCCTTGCCGGCCCGCTGGTCCCGCCAAGCGGCCGGACAGGCTGTTGGGCAGCGCCGCCTCGATGCGAACTGCCGCGATCCGCCCGCAACAGGAGGAGTCCGCCTCGACATGGACGGCCTGCATGTACGGACTGCGGCCGACGAGCTGCCCTTCGTGCCGCCCCCGCCGCTCCAGCAGGACATCGAGCGTCCGGCCGACGGTCGCCGCGTTGAAAGCTTGCGCCTGCCGTCCGATCAGATCCTGGAGCTCGGCCAGCCTGTCCGACGCCGCATCGGCCGCAACCCGGTCCTCGCGGCCGGCGGCCGGCGTGCCGGGACGCGGACTGTAGCAGAACGAATAAGCGCTCGCGTACCCGACCCGGCGCACCAGATCGAGTGTCGCCTTGAAATCGGCGGCGGTCTCCCCCGGAAATCCCACGATGAAGTCGCTGGAGAGGGCGATGTCCGGCTGCGCGGCGCGGATCCGATCGACGAGCCGCAGGTAGTCTCCCGACGTATGCCCGCGGTTCATGTCCTGGAGAACGCGGTCGGAGCCCGATTGCGCCGGGAGGTGAAGGTAGGGCATCAGAACATCGACGTCCGCGTGTGCCGAGACGAGATCGTCGCTCATGTCGCGCGGATGGGACGTGGTATAGCGGAGCCTCCGAAGTCCATCAATCTCCGCCAGTTCGCGGATCAGCCCTCCCAGCGTCTGGGGCCATCCGTCACGGCCCTCGCCGTGGTAGGCATTCACGTTCTGGCCCAAGAGCGTGAGTTCACAGGTCCCCGCCGCGACGAGCCTGCGTGCCTCTTCGAGAACGTCGGCGACCGGGCGCGAGTATTCCAGCCCGCGCGTGTACGGCACTACACAGAACGTGCAGAACTTGTCGCATCCTTCCTGAACGGTGAGAAACGCGGCGGGACCCCGCAGCGCCGACTCCCCGGGCAGCGAGTCGAACTTGGGCTCGACGGGAAACTCCGTATCGACGACCGCGCGCCGTTCGACCTGAGAGACCATATCGGGAAGCCGATGGTACGCCTGTGGGCCGAACACGACGTCGACCCACGGCGCCCGGCGGCGGACTTCCTCGCCCTCAGCCTGCGCGACGCATCCAGCGACGGCCAGCACCATGGCGCCGCCGTCCTTCTCGCGCGCGCGCTTGAGCGAGCGCAGACGACCCAGTTCCGAATACACCTTCTCTGCCGCCTTCTCGCGGATATGACATGTGTTCAGAATGACCATGTCCGCGCCCGCCGGGCCATCCACGGGCGCGTACCCCAACGGCGTGAGGATATCCGTCATACGAGCGGAGTCGTAGACGTTCATCTGACAGCCGTATGTTTTGACGAAGAGCTTTTTGGGCAAGGACAGTCCCTAGACCCCTCGCCGAGAGCCAATCCGACATGCCATCGTTTGCATCGGCCTTGCGAGTCCCCCGGATGCTTCAAGAGACACTAGCACTTGACCTTACCCTGTCAAGGCGAGCTCGCCCCGACGAGACGAGCGTGCTCCGCCGCAATCACTTTCTCACAGTATGCGGCAAGGGCTTTGCGCGACTCGAAATGCACCCGCGGCGCGGGATCGTGGAAGGTGATCGCGACGCCCAAGCCGTCCAGTTGCAAGACGCCCCACAAATGGGGGACGAATTCCATGTCCCCGAACCAAGCCACTGCCGGCCTTGTCCGCGGACCGGCCGGAGAGCCGTCGATTCGCACGTATGCCACGGTCACCGGCTGGACGATGGGTATGGCCCCCACGGCGGTCTCAGCCGCGGAGAAAAACGCGCTCTTGAACGGCAGCACATGGCTCCCGTCGGTGCTAGTTCCCTCGGGAAACAGCACCAGCCGCGCCCCGTCCTCCAGCCGGTCGCGGAGGCGCCGGACATGCGCGTCCACGCTTCGACGTCTCCGCTCCACGAACACGGTTCGCTGAAGACGCGCCAAGGTCCCGATACCCGGCCAGACGGAGATGTCCGCCTTCGCCACGAACGAGCAGTCCACCATGCTTCCCAGTATCGGAATGTCAAGCCAAGAACTGTGATTGGCGACCAGCAGTGCGGGACGGTGGGGCAGCGGCGATCCGGCGACTCGAATGCGGATCCCCAGTATCCGGCGGACGCCCGCATGATAGAGCCGGGGCAGGCGCTCCCCGAGGGAGCGGCCGCCGCCGGCCGCCAGAACCAACTGAAACGGCAACAAGAGGAACGTCCAGGAGAGCGCGGCCAGCGCGCGCACCAGCGCCCTGAGCAGTCGGAAGGCCCGTCGGTCAGGACCCCGTGTTCTCGTCACCGTCGGACCCGATGGGTATGCCATAGAGTTCGAGGCGGTGATCGACAAGCTTGAAGCCCAGCTTCTCGGCGATTTTCTCTTGGAGACGCTCGATCTCCTTGTCCTGAAACTCCAGAACCCGGCCGCTTCGAATATCGATGAGGTGATCGTGGTGCTCCAGGGGCACCTCCTCGTAGCGTGCCCGGCCGTCACGGAAATCGTGGCGGTCCAGAATGCCCGCTTCCTCGAACAGCCGGACGGTCCGGTACACGGTGGCGATCGAGATCTTCGGGTCGAGCTTGCCCGCCCGCTGATAAACCTCCTCCACGTCCGGATGATCCTGCGATTCCGACAGCACGCGCGCGATGAGCCGGCGCTGACCGGTCATCTTCATGCCTTTTTCGACGCACAGGCGTTCGAGCCTTGAAGCCATCACAACGGCCTAGATTTGTGCCCGGCGAACGACACGCATCCTTATGTCCGCCGGCGGTGGCGCTTTTGGCCCAGACCGATCCTCTTCGCCAAATCACTTCTTTGGGACGCGTAGTTGGGCGCGACCATGGGATAGTCGGGCGCCAGTCCCCAGCGCTCGCGATACTCGTTCGGGGTCAAACCGTACCGCGTCCTGATATGGCGCTTGAGCATCTTCAACTTTCTACCATCTTCCAGACAGACGATATAGTCGGGCGTAATGGATTTTCTGATCGGCACCGCGGGTTTCAGACGCTCGGGCAGGGGCTGGGCGACACCGCCCATGATCGCCAGAGCGCCATACACGTCCTGTATCAATCGCGGCAGTTCGGCCACCGTCACCGAGTTGTTCGAGACGTGTGAGGCAACTATATCCGTCGTCAACGCAAGCAGTTCACCGCTATCCGATTGCTCCACCATTCAATTCTCTGCCCTCTGAACGCCATGTACTGCACGTATAAATAATATCTTATACTTCGTTCTGCAAGGAAATCAGGGCCTTAATATTGAATCATGTCTCCCGCAACACGGACTCCCGATCATTTTCTCGACATAACAAGTGACGTTTGTCCAATCACCTTCGTGAAGACCAAGCTGTTGCTGGAGCGGATGCGGCCGGGCGAGATCGCGGAAGTTCGCCTGCCATCGGGCGAGCCCGCCGAAAACGTCCCGCGGTCCGCGCGGGAGGAAGGCCATGTCGTTCTGAGCTTGGAGCCGGATCCCGGCATGGACGGCTACATCCTGCTGATCCAGAAGACGTGACGCCGCTGTTTCAGCGCGTCCGCGCGCCCGGCGTGCGGACGTCCGGCGGGCGCAGATACAAGGGGCGGGGCAGGCCGTTTCCGATCCCGCCCGCCTCCGCCAGCGCTAGCCCGACTCGGGCGACATGGACGGCGTCGGGAACGGATGGAGCATCCGGGAACCGAACGTCGGGACGCCTTTCGGCGATCCGGTCCCGAACCAGTTCTGCGCCGCTCCCGATCACCGTGACCGGTCCGGACGGCAGCACGGACGGCGCGTCGGTCCGGGCGATGACGGCCGGCTCCGGAGCGGCGGCCCCGCCGCCGCACGGAAACACCTGGTGGAACAGCTCGGCCCTCCGGGCATCGTGCAAGACCACCATCGCCCGCCCTTCGTCTGTCCCGGGCCGCCTGGCGCCTTCCGCGATGGCGGCCAAGGTCGTCACCCCGGCGACCGGTATGCCGGTCGTCAGTGCGATCCCCCGGGCCGCCGACAGCCCGACGCGAATTCCCGTGAACGTTCCCGGTCCGACCGTGACTGCGACGAGCTCCAGGTCGTCGAACCGGGTCGACGCGGCGGACAACACCGACCGGATCGCCGGGATCAGCGCCTCCGCGTGGCTTTTCGAGAGCAGTTCATGCCGACGGGCGAGCACGTTCCGGCCGCTGCACACCGCCACCGAACATGCATCGAGCGCCGTGTCGAATGCGAGGATCCTCATCGGTTCGTCTTGGTTGCCGCCCCGGCTTCTGGTAGCTTTGTCCGGTCGCCCTGTGGCACATGAGACGCGAAACATGCTGATCGCCGAGATCACGCGATCCGGGCTCGATGCTGATGTCGGACCCGTCGATGCGACGGAGCATGATCTTACCGGCGCGTGCTTCCATCGTCGAACGGCCCGCCGTCCGCATGGCGAAACCGCGCACACACGATCGCCATGACGATCCAGTCTTGGGAAGCTCGGCTGGCGCCGACCCCTCGGGAAGGCCTGCTCCGGAGTGCCGTAGGCCTCGCACTCGCACTCGCGCTATCCTCGTTCGCCGCGCCCGTTTCCTCGACCGCGGCGGTGACGGCCGACCGGTCGGCGGCAACTGTCATCATGTACCACCGGTTCGGAGAACAGGACTATCCGCAGACGAACGTTCGCGTCGAACAACTGGAAGCCCACATACGTGAACTCACGTCCGGGGCGTACAACGTGCTCCCGCTGGAGCAGGTCGTCGACGCCTTTCGGACGGGCCGCGACCTTCCCTCCAACACCGTGGCCATAACCATCGACGACGCCTATCGATCCACGTATACCGAGGCTTGGCCTCGGTTCAGGAACGCCGGGCTGCCGTTCACGTTGTTCGTCGCGACAGACCCGGTGGACCAGGGCTTGGCGGGGTTCCTGACCTGGGACCAGCTCCGGGAGATTCGGAACGGCGGCGGCCGCATCGGTCATCACACCGCCTCACATCTGCACATGGTGAGCGCGTCGGACGAACGAATCTGGCAGGAAATCCACAAGGCCAGCGAACGGTACCAGCGGGAACTCGGCGAGATCCCCCGTATCTTCGCCTACCCGTTCGGCGAGGCCAGCCGGGACGTACGCGGCAAGATCGTGGAGGCGGGCTTCGTCGCCGCCTTCGGCCAGCACTCCGGCGTGGCGCACGCCGGCGCCGACCGGTTCTACCTGCCGCGGTTCCCGTTCAACGAGAACTTCGGCTCCGTCGACCGGCTGAGGCTGGCTGCGACCGCCTTGCCCCTGCCCGTCGCGGACGTCACGCCGTTCGATTTCTCCCTGACTCGAAACCCGCCCCATTTCGGCTTTACCGTGTCCCCCGAGATCGGCTCCCTGGAACGGCTGAGCTGCTTTGCGTCGCCCGGCAGCGACGGTCCGGCGCGAGTCCAGCGCCTCGGAGCACGGCGGATCGAAGTGCGCATCGACCGCGCCTTCCCTCCGGGCCGGGCGCGATTCAACTGCACGTTGCCCATGGGGGACGGGAGGTGGCGCTGGTTCGGTACGCAGTTCTACGTGCCCGGACCCTGACCCCGGACCCGCGCGGGAACTCACGGGAATGAAACGATGCGCCCCAATCGTCTGAAGGCCCGGCTCGAGGCGGGCGAGCGCTCCTTCTGCGGCTGGTGCCTGATGGGAAACGCGATGGCCGCGGAGATCATGGCGCTCGCCGGAGTCGACGCCATCGTCGTTGATCACGAACACGGCCCCGCAGACCTCATGTCGGCCGTCGCCATCATGCAGGCCGTATCCGGCCGCGGCACCCCCACGATCATGCGGATGCCCGGTCACGACCCGGTTTACGTCAAGCGCGCGCTCGACGCGGGAGTCGACGGCATCATGTTTCCGTCCGTGAACACCGCCGAACAGGCGCGCGCCGCCGTCGCCGCCTGCAGATATCCGCCGGACGGCAAGCGCGGAGCCGCCTATTCGTTGGTCCGCGCCTCCAACTACGGTCTCGAGGCCGGCGAATACGTAGCCCATGCCGCCGGCAACATCGTCGTCCTCGCCCAGGCCGAGTCGCGGACCGCCGTCGAAAACCTCAGGGAGGTCGCCGCAGTGGACGGCATCGACGGCTTCTATGTCGGACTTCTCGACATGAGCGGAAGCGTCGGCAAGCTCGGTTGCCTGGACGACCCGGAGGTCGCGGCGCTACTGGCGGATGCGGAAGCCGCCGTTCTCAAGTCCGGCAAACCGCTGGGCGGCAGCGCCGGGAGCCCCGAAGCCGCCCGCCGCATGTTGCAGCGGGGCTACTCGCTCGTCGGCATCGGCTCGGACGTGGAATTCATCCGCGACGGCGTCCGCGCGAATCTGGAGAACGCGCGGTCGGGGGGCGACTCGAACGGGATCTGAAGCACCGCGGGGCGTTTCCCGGCGGTTCCGGTCTGGCCGGAACCGCCCTACGTCCCGAGCCCGGCACGGCCGGGACCTCGAAGCCGGGCGCGGTCGAACGCTCCGAGATCGTTCACGCGCATGATCGTGCGAAGCGTTTTGATGTAGTCGGATCCGCGCTCTGAATACCTGTCGAGTGTCCCGACCAAGCGTTTCCCGGTCATCGCCATGCCGGATTTCCGTAGCTCCTGCCGCGCTCGGCGGAACTCTTCGTAGGCCGGATGGATGTTCAGGTTGTGCATGTAGGCCGATACGGACTGGCGCAACTCCTCGAAGGACCGCACCTCGTGGCGCTTGCCCGCGTCGCGCCGCCTCGGCACCATCCCCGAGCCCTCGCGGAACGTCCATTGACCGAAGATCGCATTCGCCTTGATCGCGAAGCGCGACGTCCCCCAACCGGACTCCTCGGCCCCCTGGGCGATGGCCAGGGATGGGGGCACCGCATCGACACGGCCGGCAAGGTCCGAGGGGTTGGAGGGGTCCGCGTCGTAGCGGTCGGCCAAGGCCACGATCCAGGCCTCGTCCTCCCGTGACAGCCCCCCCCGCGAGTCCAGGAGACGGAGCAGCCTCCGGCGATCGGCGAAGATTTCCTCGTTGGCCTGGAGGATGAGCGGAAGCATGGACTGGACGAAGAGCCGCTTCCGCCGTTCGACGGAGTTCAACCGGGCCAGATCCGGCGGCAAGCTGGCGAGCCGCAGGCGGGGCACCGATGCGCCCCCCCTCCGGACGTCGCCGAGGCTGTAGTCCAGCGCCGCCAGTTTCCGATCAAGGTCGCCGGCGCTGGCCACCCGCAACGCGACACCTCCGGCCTCGATTTCGCGGCGCGGTCCCGTCGCCGGCGGGCGGAGAGCGATCTCAAGCGCGGGCAGACTCCGCCCCGCCGGGGCAGACGTCGTTCCCGTCGGCGCCGAGATATCCCGGAAGCGCCGGTCGGGGCCCTCGACCGCCAGTTCGTATGACAGCGGAGTCGAGCCCTCCACCGGCATGGCGAAGAACGCCGCGCCCAGCGCATAGAGGCACGAGACGCCCGCACCGAGGACTCTGAGCACGCCACACTCGAACCGGCCACCGAGGCGGCCGGGCATTCGAAGGCTGGACATGAACCAACTCCCTGTCGCCGACCAACTGGCGAGCGGGGGACCCTTCGGTTTCGGTGTACCGGAATTATGTGCCCCCGACTTTGATCGACGATACCCCGAACGGCTCCGTCGAGTCCATCGCGCCGAAGCCCGGGACCGCGGACGGGACGCCCGCACCCAGGGGCTCTCTCATGGTACGCGGGCCTACACGATCAGGAATCCGACGATCTCGTGGACCTCGCGAATGACGGGCTCCGCGAGGCTTTGCGCCCGTTCGGCACCGTCGCGAAGCACGGACTCCACATGGGCCGGGTCGTCCGTCAAGCGCCGCATCTCGGCGGCGATCGGCGCCAGTTCGGCGATGGCGAGTTCCGCCAGCTCCTCCTTGAACGTCGCGAACCCGACGCTGTCGAATCGCCGGCATACGTCTTCCACGGAGTCGCCGCTTAGGGCCGCGAATATGCCGACCAGATTGGCCGCTTCCGGGCGGGACACCAGCCCGTCCGGCGTGCCGGGCAGCGAATCCGGATCAGTTCGCGCCCGACGAATCTTCCTTGCGATCAGATCGGGCGGGTCGGTCAGATTGATGCGCGCATGGTCGGACGGGTCCGATTTGCTCATCTTCGCGGTTCCGTCCCGAAGACTCATCACGCGGGTCGCCTCGCCGAAAATCAGTGGTTCCGTCAGCGGGAAGTAATCGATGCCGTACTGGCTGTTGAATGCCTGCGCGATATCACGGCAAAGCTCCAGGTGTTGCTTCTGGTCCTCTCCGACGGGCACGTGGGTGGCCTTGTAGGCGAGAATGTCCGCCGCCATGAGGTTCGGATAGGCATGGAGGCCGACGCTGGCGTTTTCGCGGTGCTTGCCGGCTTTTTCCTTGAACTGGGTCATGCGGTTGAGCCAACCCAGACGCGCGACGCAGTTGAATATCCAGGCGAGTTCCGCGTGTGCGCCGACCTGACTCTGGTTGAACAGGATTCCCGTATTCGCGTCGACCCCCGCCGCCAGCAGGCTCGCGGCGACCTCGCGCGTGCTGGCCCGTAGCTCGGCGGGATCCTGCGCGACCGTGATGGCGTGCAGATCGACCACGCAATAGATGCACTCGTAGTCGGCCTGCAACGCGACCCAGTTGCGTATCGCGCCCAGGTAATTGCCGAGATGCAGATTCCCTGTCGGCTGGACGCCCGAGAAAATGCGGTTCATCGCCGGCCTCGTGCTCGCTGGGGCGCCGAGTTATGGCGTTTGCGCGCAGGAGGGTCAACCGTCGGGCGCGGGATGGAAAGGCCGCAGATCGCCCGGTCGCGCCGCGCCGCTTGCCCAAGCGGCGAGGGCGAAAAGCCCGAAGCCTCCGGCGACCAGCAGCGCGACGGCAAGGATGCGCGGCAGGAGCGCGCCCGTCAGCCAGATGTCGAGGCCCGCGCGCGCCGCGGCGAGGCCCGCCACCATGACCGCCGTCGCCAGCAGCATCCGCGGCAGCCGCCGCCGCAGCCGGGCATCGGCGACGAAGTGGCCGCGCCGGGACAGCGCGCGGGCGAGCAGCCACGTGTAGAGCCACGCCGAGAGGGCCGTGGCGAGAGCGAGCCCGACGTGCTTGAGCCACCACATCAGGGCGAGATTGAGAACGAAGTTGACCGCCACGGAAACGGCGGCGATCCGCATCGGCGTGGCCGTGTCCTGTCTCGCGAAGTACGCGGGAGTCAGCACCTTGACGAGGACGTAGGCCGGAAGGCCCAGCGCGTAGGCCTGCAGAGCCAGCGCCGTGAAGTCCGACTCGCGGGGGCCGAACTCTCCGTGCTCGAACAATACGGACACGAAAGGGTGCGCGAGCACAACGAATGCCGCCGCCGCGGGCAGGGCGAGGAGCAGCGCGAATTCCGCCGCCCGGTTCTGATGATGCAGGGCCGCCTCCCGCCGACCGCCGCCGATGTCCCGCGAGATCAACGGCAGCAATGCCGTGCCGACGGCCACGCCGACCACGCCGAGGGGGAGTTGGTTGAGCCGGTCCGCGTAGAAGAGATAGGAGACCGAGCCCGACGGCAGCAGGGAGGCCAGAACGACGTCCGCCACGAGATTGATCTGAACGACGCCCGCGCCGACCGCGGCCGGAGCCATGAGCCGCAGCAGGCGCCTGACGTGCGGCGTGAGCCGGGGAACGGGCAGCCGCAGGGGCATGCCGGTGCGATGGAGGGCGACGATCAGCCAGACGAATTGAATCGTCCCCGCCCCGGCGACTCCCCACGCGAGCGCATGGCCCGGCGTCGGCGTGAACGGCGCGAGCCACAGCAGCGCCCCGATGAGGCAGAGGTTGAGGAGCACCGGCGTGGCCGCGACGGCGGCGAAGCGTCCCAGGCTGTTCAGCACGCCCCCCATCAGCGACACTAGGCTGACGAACAGCAGGTAGGGGAACGTGATGCGCGTCAGCGCCACTGTCAGCTCGAACTTCTCCGGCCAAGCGGCGAACCCAGGAGCCAGTCCGTACATCAACCAGGGCATCAGGGCCTGAAACGCCGCGACCAGGAGGACAAGGACGAGCACGAGAACCGCCAGGGCGGATTGGGCGAAGGCGCGGGCGGCGTCGCGTCCGTCCCGTTCCAGGATCTCGGAGAAGACAGGGACGAATCCTGCGTTGAACGCGCCCTCGGCGAACAAGCGGCGGAAGAAGTTGGGCAGCTTGAAGGCGACGAAGAAGGCGTCGGCCACCATGCCCGCGCCGAGGAACGCCGCGATCAGGATGTCCCGCACGAAGCCGAGGACGCGGCTCAGCATCGTGTAGCCGCCGACGGTGGCGATTGCGGGGAAAAGCTTCACGGCCCGTCACGTATCGCGGGACGACGGCGGAAAAATGGCCGCCTCAAACAGCCGTCGCCGTTTCCCGAGGGGTCCGGGAGCCCGGGGCCGTCCCGCCGGCCGGGCCCCTGATCGCCGTCAGTAGCCCGGTGCGAATGCGATCCAGTTTCGCTTCATGCGCGACCTTCAGGCCGAACACGTCCTTGACGTAGAAGACGTCGACGGCGCTTTCGCCATACGTGGCGACCCGCGCCGTGGCGATCGACAGGCCGAGATCGGCGATGGCGCGAGTCACGTCGTAGAGGAGCCCCCGCCGGTCGCGCGCGTTCACCTCGATCACCGTGAAAACATGGCTCGCGGTGCTGTCGATGATGACCCGCGGCGTCACCTCGAACACTTGGGTGCGGCTGGGAATTCCGGCTTGGCGCGCGAGGACGCGATCGGGATCCACCACGCCCGTGAGCGTGCGCTCGATCGTCGCCTCCAGCCTGGCTAGGGCACGGGCGTCCTCCAAGGGTCCACCCGCTGGATCCTGAATCCAGAACGTGTCGAGGGCCATGCCGTCGTTCGTCGTGAAGATCTTGGCTTCGACGATGTTGGCGTCCGACACCGCCATGGCGCCGGCCATGAGGGCGAAGAGCCCGTGATGATCCTGCGTATAGATGGTGACTTCGGTGACCGCGCGGAACGGGTCGGACCGGAACCCCATCGCCAACCGCTGGTCGGTCGCGTCGGCGCGGCGCACCAGTTCGGCGTGCCGCGACAGCGTTGCCGTGTCCGCGGACAGCCAGTAGGAAGAATGACTGCGCGCCACGTAGGTCTCGAACTCCGCGTCCGACCACTCGGACAGACAGGCCCGAAGCGCCCCCTGCGCCCGGGCGGCACGTTCGCCGGCTCCCTCCCCGGACAGGCCGCCGGACAGTGCCTCTTCGGTCCGATGGTAGAGTTCACGCAGGAGCTGACCCTTCCATCCGTTCCAAACGGCGGGGCCGACCGCCCTGATGTCGGCAACCGTGAGCACGAGAAGGAGCTTGAGGCGCTCCGGGCTTTGGACGAGGGCCGCGAAGTCGGACACGGTCTTGGGGTCCTGTATGTCCCTCTTGAAGGCGATGGAGCTCATGGCCAAGTGATGGCGAACCAACCATGCCACGGTTTCCGTTTCCGCGCCGCTCAAACCGAGGCGGGGGCCGAGATCGAAGGCGATGTCCGCGCCGATCTTGGAGTGGTCCCCGCCCCGGCCCTTGGCGATGTCGTGGAGCAGCACGGCGAGGAACAGGACGGGACGGGACGGGATCTTGTGAATGATCTCGTGCGACAGGGGGAGGTCCTCCTCCAGCGAGCCCCGTTCAATCCTGGCCAGCATTCCGATCGCGCGGATTGTGTGCTCATCCACGGTGTAGACGTGGTACATGTCGTGCTGCATCTGCGCGACGACCCGCCCGAAATCCGGCACGAACCGCCCGAACACCCCGGCCTCGTTCATGCGCCGGAGCGTCGTCTCGGGATCCCGTCTCGACGTCAGTATTTCAAGGAACAGCCGATTGGCTTCAGGGTCCTCCCGTAGCGGCGCGTCAATCAGCCGGAGGCTGCGGGTGACCAGTCTCAGGACACGCGGATGAATGTCCACCCCGTGGCGGTCCGAATGGTGGAAGAGCCGGATCAGCGAGACCGGATCCCGCTGGAACAGATCGGCGGTGGCGACGTCGATGCGCCCCCCTTCGATGACGAATCCGTCGAGCTGTTCCCGCCGCTGGCCGATCCGGGGAAGGCGGAAACGGGGCTTCCGCCTGAATTGTTCCTCGAGAGCCGCGCAGAAAATACGCGTGAGGTCGCCTACTTCCTTGGCTACGAGGTAATAGTGCTTCATGAAGCGCTCTACGCCGCGCGAACCCGGCCGGTCCGCGTACCGCATGCGCCGTCCGATCTCCGGCTGGGCGTCGAAGGTCAGGCGTTCCTCCGCACGGCCCGCCAGATAGTGCAGATGGCAGCGGACGGCCCAGAGATAGTCCTCCGCCTTGGCGAAGCGCCGGAACTCGGCCCGGGTGAGGACTCTGCGGTCCACGAGGCCGGCGACCCTGGGAACCCGGAAGGCGTACTTGCCGATCCAGAACAGGGTGTGCAGATCGCGCAATCCCCCCTTGCCCTCCTTGACGTTGGGCTCCACGACGTAGCGTGAATCGCCGAACCGCTTGTGCCGCCGGTCTCGCTCCGCGAGCTTGGCCTCGACAAAGCCGGGGCCGGTCGGGACCACGATCTCCTTCCGGAAGCGCCGCCGCAGCTCGCGATAGAGCGCGGCGTCGCCGCACAGATACCTCGCCTCCAGAAGACCGGTGCGGATCGCGATGTCGGACCGGCCCAGGCGCATGCACTCGTCGACCGACCGGGTGGCATGCCCCACGTTAAGGTTGAGATCCCAAAGCATGTACAGCAGATACTCGACGACCTGCTCCCCCCACGGCGTCTGCCTGTAGGGCAACAGGAACAGCAGGTCGACGTCCGAGAACGGCGCCATCTCGCCGCGGCCGTATCCCCCGACGGCCACGACCGAAAGCCGCTCGCCCGCCGTCGGATTGGACCGCGGGTAGACATGGCGCGCCGCGAAACCGAACAGGGCGCAGATGAGCTGATCCATCGTCCAGGCGATCGCCCGAGCGGTGGCGCGGCCCGACATGCCGGCCTCGAATCTCTCTCGAACGGATCGTCGGGCGTCGTCGAGCGCGCGCCTGCTCAAGGACAACGCGCCGGCGCGCGTCCCGCCGCCCGAAGCGCCGTCTGCCTCCACCAGGGCGGTCAGGGCGTCGGCGAGTCGTTTCGCGTCCAGAACCTCGTGACGGTCCCGGAATGCCGCCGCGTCGCGCGGTGTTGCCGCCGTCGGAGTGTCGGTCCGGGGATTCACTGCTTGCGCTGTCCCGGTGGGTTTTGCATCATCATATCGGCCAACGTGCGTCGCCAACAGCGCTCATCGGGTTGCCGGCCGGCTCCAGCGGCGGGTTGCCGGGTGCGCCCCCAACACGACAGGGAGGACCCATGGACGTCCGTGCCGCAGTTGCCCACACAGCCGGCGAGCCCCTTTCGATCGAAACCGTCCAACTCGATGGCCCTAAGGCCGGCGAGGTTCTGGTCGAAGTCAAGGCGACGGGTATCTGCCATACCGACGCCTACACCCTGTCCGGCGCCGACCCGGAGGGATTGTTTCCATCCATCCTCGGACACGAAGGCGCCGGCATCGTCGTTGACGTAGGGGATGGCGTCGCCAGCGTCAAACCCGGCGATCACGTGATCCCCCTGTACACGCCGGAATGCCGGCAGTGCGAATACTGCCTTTCGGGGAAGACCAACCTGTGCCAGGCCATTCGCGAAACCCAGGGCCAAGGTGTCATGCCGGACGGGACCAGCCGCTTCAGCCTCGGCGGGGAGAAGCTATACCACTACATGGGCACGTCGACGTTCGCCAACTTCACGGTGCTGCCGGAAATCGCCGTCGCTAGGATCCGCGAGGACGCGCCCTTCGACAAGGTTTGCTACATCGGTTGCGGCGTGACGACCGGGATCGGGGCCGTCATCAACACGGCCAAGGTGGAAACCGGCACCAACGTCGTGGTCTTCGGCTTGGGCGGCATCGGCCTCAACGTCATCCAGGGCTGCCGGCTCGTGGGCGCCGACATGATCGTGGGAGTGGACGTCAACGACGGAAAGAGGGCGCTGGCAGAGAAGTTCGGCATGACCCACTTCGTCAACCCCAGGGACGTCGACGGAGACCTCACTTCCCATCTCGTGGACCTGACGAACGGAGGCGCCGACTACTCGTTCGAGTGCATCGGCAACGTCGACACCATGCGTCAGGCGCTCGAGTGCTGCCACAAGGGCTGGGGCGAGAGCACGATCATCGGCGTCGCGCCCTCCGGGACCGAGATCGCGACGCGCCCCTTCCAATTGGTCACAGGCCGCGTCTGGCGCGGGACGGCCTTCGGCGGCGCCAAGGGGCGCACGGACGTGCCCAAAATCGTCGACTGGTACATGCAGGGCAAGATCGACATCGACGACCTGATCACGCACACCATGCCGCTGGACGACATCAACGACGCCTTCCACCTGATGCACGAAGGCGAATCCATCAGATCGGTTGTCACGTACGATTGAGTACGCCGCGAGCCCGCGAACGGGCCGGCACCGGCAAGCGGACTCAACTGCCGCCGGACGACGCCTCGCGCGCCAGGGCGGCAAGGTGGTATACTAGATCGAGGGCGGCGCGGGGGCTCAACTCGTCGGGGTGAACGGCCTCCAGCGCCGCCGCCAAGGGGTCGGGCCCCGCCGCAAGGCTCGATGCCCGTCTCTCGGCCGCGGCCGAGAACAACGGCAAGTCCTCGGCGAGCGCGCCGGCCGTCCCGGCCTTCTCGCCCGTCTCAAGGGCCTCCAGGACGTCGGCGGCGCGGTCGACGACGCTGGCCGGCAGACCAGCCAGCTTGGCGACGTGAATGCCGTAGGAACGGTCCGCGGCGCCGGTGGCCACTTCGTGCAGGAACACGACCGAGCCCTGCCACTCCTTGATGCGCATGGTGCGGTTGGACAGGTGACCGAGCTTCGTGGAGAGCGCCGTGAGCTCGTGGTAGTGGGTGGCGAACAGGGCGCGGCAGTGGTTGACTTCGTGCAGGTGCTCGGCCACCGCCCAGGCGATCGACAGGCCGTCGTAGGTGGCGGTCCCGCGGCCGATCTCGTCCAGGATGACGAGGGCGCGCGACCCCGCCTGATTGAGAATGGCGGCGGTCTCCACCATCTCGACCATGAAGGTCGAGCGCCCCCGCGCGATGTCGTCCGACGCGCCCACGCGGGAGAACAGGCGGTCGACCACGCCGATGCGGGCAGCGTCGGCGGGCACGAAGGACCCCATCTGGGCGAGAATCGCGATCATCGCGTTCTGGCGCAGGAAGGTGCTCTTGCCCGCCATATTGGGGCCGGTCAGCAGCCAGAGGCGCTGGCCGTCCGAAAGGTCGCAGCCGTTGGCGACGAACGCGCTGTCGCCAGTCCGCGCCAACGCAGCCTCCACCACGGGATGCCGGCCGCCGACGATCTCGAACGCAAGCGAGTCGTCGACCACCGGCCGCACGTACCGTCGTGCTTCCGCCAGTTCCGCCAAGGCGGCCGCCACGTCCAGCCGCGCCATCGCGCCGCCCGCAGCCGCAACGGCGCGCGCGCGCGTTTCGACCTCACGGCACAGTGCCGCGAAGATCTCGACCTCGAGCGCGACGGCCCTGTCGGCCGCCGAACTCAACCGCGATTCGAGGCCGGACAGTTCCACAGTCGAGAACCGGACCGCGTTGGCCATCGTCTGACGGTGGATGAACCTGTCGGCCGCGCCGCCGAGCAACTTGTCCGCGTGGGTGCTTGTTACCTCGACGAAATACCCGAGCACGTTGTTGTGCCGGATCTTCAGCGAGGGAATGCCCGTGTCCTCCGCATAGGCCGACTGCATTGCTGCGATGTGCCGCCTGCTCTCGTCCCGCAACGTCCGGAGCTCGTCCAGGTCCGCGTCGTAACCGGCTGCGACGAAACCGCCGTCGCGCACCTGCGGCGGCAGGTCCTCGCCGAGGGCGCGAGAGAGTCGGTCGATCAGCGAGCCGTGCTCGCCGAGGTCCGCACCGATGCCGACGATACCGCGCGGAACGGCGTGCAGGCCATCGTCGGACAGCAGGCGGCGAAACACGTGAGCCGCGCGCAGTCCATCCCGCACCGCAGCCAGATCGCGGGGGCCGCCCCGGCCCAGCGTCAGCCGGCCGAGCGCCCGCTCCACGTCGGGAGTCCTCCGCAATTCGCGGCGCACCGTTTCGCGCAGGCTCCCTTCGCCGACGAAGAACGCCACCTCGTCGTGCCGGTCCCGGACCTCGCCCACGTCCGTCGAAGGTGCGCCCAACCGGCGCGATAACACCCTTGCGCCCGGTCCCGTGACGGTGAAATCGATGGTCGAAAGCAGGCTGCCCGCCGACTCGCCGGCGGCCGTCCGCGTCAGTTCGAGACTGCGCCGCGTCGCGGAATCGATGAGCATGGCCTTGTTGGCCTCGACCCTGACCGGAGGCTTGAGGCCCGGAAGCGTCCCGCGCTGGGTGAGCTCGACGTAGCTGAGCAGCCCGCCGAGGGCCGCCAGCTCCGCCCGGCCGAAGGCGCCGAACCCTTCGAGGGTGGCAACGCCGTAGCTCTCCCCGAGACGCCGCTCAGCCCCCTGGGAATCGAACCGCGCCGCGGGCAGGACGGTCAGCACGGGCTCCCAGTCCGCGAGGATCCCGCCCAGTTCCAGCGTCTCCGCCAGCCGGTCCGAAACGAGCAGCTCGCCGGGGTCCAGCCGGCCCAGCTCACCCGCCAAGCCCATTCGCTCCGTCGGCGCGGCGGCCACGTCGCCCGTGGAAACGTCGGCCCAGGCGACGGCTAGGTTGCCTTCAGCCCGCGCGACCGCAACCAGATAGTTGTTGGCTCGCGAATCGAGGAGCGTGTCCTCGACCAGGGTGCCCGGGGTGACGACGCGCACCACCTCCCGCCTTACCACAGCCTTGGCGCCGCGCTTCCTCGCCGCCGCCGAGTCCTCGACCTGCTCGCAGACGGCGACCTTGAAGCCCCGGCGGATCAGGCGCTGGAGGTAGCTCTCGTACGAATGAACCGGCACGCCGCACATCGGGATGTCCTGTCCCCGGTGGCGTCCCCGCTTGGTGAGCACGATGTCGAGCGCCGCCGAGGCCGCCTCGGCGTCGGCGAAGAAGAGTTCGTAGAAATCGCCCATGCGGAAGAACAGCAAGGCGTCCGGGTGTTCGTCCTTGATACCCAGATACTGGGCCATAACGGGCGATGCCGTCTCCGCCGGCGGCGCCGATTTCGCGGGCGCCCGTCCATCGACGACGATGGTGGGGGAGAATTCCGGCATTCCGGAACGGGGTGGGGAGGGGGGGACGGACGGCTCGGTCCGGGTCATCCGGGGAAGGTATCACACGGGACGCGCGCGGGCGCAAACGGCGGCCGCCGCTACCGGGAATCCCGCCGGATCGACCGGCCGCGCAGGCGGCTCGGCGCATTTGCGTGTTTACGCGCGGCGCCAAACCCCGCTAGTGTTTCCCGAAGGCCCGCGAGAGACCCGCCGAACCCGGCGCGCTTCCTTGCGATCCAACGTACGTGGACGGGGTGGACATGAGCGACACGATCCGCGTGTCAGACGAAGAAGCGTTGCGATTTCATTCCGCCGGCAAACCCGGAAAAATCGAAATCTCGCCCACGAAACCGCTGACCACTCAACGGGATCTGACCCTCGCCTACTCGCCGGGCGTGGCCGTGCCCTGCCTCGAAATATCGAGGAACCCGGACGGCGCTTACGACTACACGGCCCGCGCCAACGTCGTCGCCGTGATCAGCAACGGCACCGCGGTGCTGGGGCTCGGCGATCTCGGCGCACTTGCCTCCAAACCCGTGATGGAAGGCAAGGCTGTCCTCTTCAAGCGCTTCGCGGACATCGACGGGATCGACATCGAGGTGGACACCCGGGACGTCGACGAATTCGTCAATTGCGTGCGCTACCTCGGTCCGACCTTCGGCGGGATCAACCTCGAGGACATCAAGGCGCCCGAGTGTTTCGTCATCGAGCAGCGGCTGCGCGAACTGATGGACATTCCGATCTTCCATGATGATCAGCACGGTACCGCGATCATCGCCGTCGCGGGCCTCATCAACGCCCTCGAGCTCACCGGACAGAAGATCCAGGACGCCAGGATCGTGATCAACGGCGCCGGCGCCGGGGGTGTGGCGTGCGCCGAGCTGGTCAAGGCGCTGGGCCTGCCTCACGATCAGGCCATCCTGTGCGACTCCCGGGGGGTCATCCACAACGGCCGCGAGACGGGGATGAACCAGTGGAAATCGGCCCACGCGGTGGAAACGGACGCACGCTCCCTGGCCGACGCGGTCAAGGGGGCGAACGTATTTTTTGGGCTCTCCGTGGCCGGCGCGATGACCCCGGAGATGGTAGCCGACATGGCCGACAATCCCATCATCTTCGCCATGGCCAATCCGGACCCGGAGATCACGCCCGAGCAGGTCAAGGCGGTCCGGGACGACGCGATCATGGCGACGGGGCGCTCTGATTACCCGAACCAAGTCAACAACGTGCTCGGTTTTCCATATATCTTCCGCGGCGCCCTCGACGTGCGCGCGTCGACCATCAACGACGAGATGAAGATCGCCGCCGCCCAGGCGCTCGCCGAACTTGCTCGCGAGGACGTGCCGGACGAGGTGCTCGCCGCCTATCCGGGCGAGCGTCTCTACTATGGCCGCGACTACATCATCCCCGTGCCGTTCGATCCGCGACTGATCTCGCGAATCCCGCCAGCCGTGGCCACCGCGGCCATGGAGTCGGGCGTGGCGCGCCGCCCGATCGTCGATACGGAGGCGTACCGCAACCAGCTTCGGGCGCGTCTCGACCCGATGATGGGCACCCTGCAGCGAATTTTTGAACAGGTGATGGCCGAACCCAAGCGCGTTGCCTATGCCGAAGGGGAGGACGAGCGGGTCATTCGCGCCGCGCTGGCGTACCGCAACGCGGGCTTCGGCACGCCCATCCTCATCGGCCGGGAGCCGCGCATCCGCCGGGCGCTGGACGCCATGGGAATCGACGACACGCTGTCGGGTGTCGAGATCGTCAACGCGGCGATCAATCCCCGAAACCAGGAGTATTACGACTACCTGTACGGCCGGTTGCAGCGGCGCGGGGCCTTGTTCCGCGACTGTCGGCGCATGGTGAACGTGTACGGCACCGTGTTCGGAGCCTGCATGGTGGCTTTGGGCGACGCGGACGCTTTGGTCGCCGGACTCGCGCGGAGCCACGCCGAGGTCTACGAGGACATCCTGAAGGCGCTGGGGCCGAAGGAAGGCTCCCGCGTCATCGGGGTGAGCATCGTCGTGGCGCGGGGCGGCCGGACCGTCTTGATCGCCGATACGACGGTGCATGCTTCGCCCCGACCCGACGAACTGGCCGACATCGCCCAGCAGGCGGCCACCTTGGCACGCGAGATGGGCCACGAGCCGCGCGTCGCCCTGCTGTCGTTCTCGAACTTCGGGAATCCGCCCCATGAGCGCTCCGACCGGGTGCGCGAGGCGGTGGAGGCGCTGGCCCGTCGGCAACCCGATTTCGAGTTCGACGGCGAGATGTCCGCCGATGTGGCCCTCAACAGTCAGTTGCTCGCCCACTACCCGTTTTCGCGCCTCTCGGCGCCGGCCAACGTGCTGATCATGCCGGGACTGCATTCGGCGGACATCGCGTCGAATCTGCTGCACGAGCTCGGCGGCGGAACGGTGATCGGCCCATTGCTTGTGGGTCTGGCGAAACCGGCGCAGATCGTTCCGATGGGCGCCACGGTGACGGAAATCGTCAACCTGTCGGCAATCGCCGCCCACGAAGCCGTGCGCTGACGGGCCTTCGGCCCCGCACCGGTCAGGCCGGGCCTGAACCGCCCTGGTCCGTGACGGCGTTGTTCACGATGAGCCAGACCCCCGAAGCCAGCAGCAGGATCAGGATCACCCTGCGGAAGCCATCCTCGTCCACCCGCTTGTAGGCCATGAGGCCGAGCTGCAGCCCGACGAGAAGGACCGGGACACTGACCAAGGTCAGAACGCCGACCTCCCGGGTTAGCAACCCCTGGGCGGCGTACGCCGCGACGACCAGCGTCAGGACGACGAGGTTGTAGGGCTGCCACGTCGCCCGCTGCGCGTCCCTCGTCCAGCCCCGCAGGCCGCACCAGATCGTGACCGGGGGTCCCGACAGCCCGGCGATGCCGCCGAAGACACCGCCACTGAATCCGGCCGCACCGTCGCCGAGCGGTCCGGCTCCCCGGAATATTGCCCCGAGTCTCACGATCAGGGCGAACAGGCTGTAGGCGATCAGAAATGCGCCGAGGCCGATCTTGAGTGCCGACGCATCGACGTAGCCCAGAAGAAATACGCCTGGAGGAATCCCGACCACGCCGCCAGCGACGAAGGGCAGCACGCGCCGGACGGAGATGTCGCGGCGGACATGGACAATGGCCCGGATCTGGCCTGCGACGGAGCAGATGGCCACCAAGGGGCCCGCTGCGACCGGCTCCATGACGTGCAGCCAGAAGCCGAGCGACGTGACCCCCACGCCGAACCCCGCGAGGCCGGTGACGAAACCGGCCGCAAGGGCTCCGGCCACCACCCAGAGAAATGCCAAGTCCACGTGACCACCGCGCCAACCGACGACCGGCGCCGATCATGCGCCGCCCGCGGCGGCGAAACAACCGGCGCCGCCGCGCTCCGCGTGGGACGGAACCCGAGCCGCGCGCCGGCCGAAGCGGTCGAAGTAGCGCGGCGCGATCCGATCTACGAACAGAAGGATGAATACGTCCGTGGTCCCGAAGGCGTGATCGACCACGGCGCCGTCTCCGACGAAGGCCCCGAGACGGAGATAGGCCCTCACCAGGGGCGGCAGTCCGCGGACGGCTTCGCGAGGGGCGTAGGCGCCGGGCGGGAGGGTACCCATCGCCGCGAACCGGCCGGCCCGGGCCCGTACGCGGCAACCGGCCGGCGCCAGATGATTGCCGTGGAGATAGCTCAAGGCGACCCGGTGCGCCTCCGGGCGCGTCCCCGGAAAGCTGGCACAGCCGAACATGACGTCGACGCCGTGGACGTCCAGGTACCGGGTTATGCCGCGCCAGAGGAGTTGGATCGTCGCGTTCGTGCGGTAGGCGGGGTGCACGCAACTGCGCCCGAGCTCCAGAAGGTTTCCGCGCCGCCGCGGCCCACCGGTCAGCGGACCCAGGTCGTACTCCGCCGCCGAATAAAAGCCGCCGTAGCGGGCCGCTACGTCCTCGCGGAGCAGTCGGTAGGTTCCGACGACGGCCTCGGAGGCTGGCAGGCCGTGGTCGACGACCAGCAGGTGGTCGCAGACCTCGTCGAACGGATCCATGTCCCGGCGGGCCGCCCGCACGGCGGGGTCGGGCCGGGCGTCCATCTCCTCGTGAAAGACGCGGAACCGAAGGGCCTGCGCGGCGGCGACCTCGTCCCGGTCCCGGGCGAAGCGAACCTCGAGACGACCCGACGCGGCGGGAGAGACCCCCCGGAGTTCCCCGTGCGCGCGCTCCGGGGACGCCTTCACCGGCGCTGTGAGAATGTCAGTCACGCGGGGACCGAAGCAGAGCCGTGCGTCGCCGCCGTTACGAAGCGGCGACATTCGCATGAAACCGGGGTCCGGCCGACGGTTTTCACGCCCGGGAGCGCCCGCGGACTCTTCACGCAGCCGTCACGCCACGGCGATGTCGGCGACCGCCGCCGCGTACGCCTCCCGCGCCTCGGCGCCGAAGCACGCGAATACGACCTTGGCGAGGCAGCTTCCCCCCTCGAGACGGTCCCTGGTTTCGGTGACGGCGATTCGGGCGGCCCGGTCTAGCGGGTAGCCATAGACGCCGGCGCTGATGGCCGGAAACGCGATCGACGCGATTCCCCTGCCGTCGGCGATCTCGAAGCAGCGGCGATAACACCGCACGAGCAGGTCCGGCTCGCCCTGGCCGCCGCCCCGCCACACCGGGCCGACGGTGTGAATCACGTACCTGGCCGGCAGGTCGTAGCCGCGGGTAATCTTGGCGTCTCCCGTCTCGCAGCCGCCGAGAGAGCGGCATTCCTCCAGAAGCCGGGGTCCCGCTGCCCGGTGGATCGCGCCGTCCACACCGCCGCCGCCCAGAAGCGCGTTGTTCGCCGCGTTGACGATGGCATCCACCGGCAGCGTGGTGATGTCACCCTCGAATACCTCTATGCGCTTGCGCATGGTGTCCTCTCCGGGCGGGGCTTCGATGGATACCAAAGGTAGCGCCGCCGCCGGGTCACGTGAAGAAGGGGGCCGCGAGGAACGAGGCGGCGACCTTGACCCGCCCGTCCGTTGGACCCAGAGTGCCCAGCGTGGCAGTATCCCCGTCAGCCCTTTTTCTCCCAAGTCCGAGCCTGCTCCCTGCCAAGTCTGCGGCACCACGGACTGCGATCTCTTCGTGGAAGCCGACGGCATGAACCTCTTCCGGTGCCGTGCCTGCGGCGGCGTCTTCATGGATCCCACGCCGGATCCGGGGACCGTCGCGGAGATCTATTCCGACGCCTACGACGGGGCGACCACGGGATACTTCGCCAAGGTGGAGAGCAAGCTACGGCGGTGCCGCGGGCGGATGCGGCCACCCGGCGCCACGTCGGCTCGGGACGTTTTCTCGATAATCGGAACCAACGGCGGGTTCATGGCGAAAACGGCCAGCGCCGAGGGGTTCGAGCCGTGGGGGATCGAGCCCGATCCCGTACCGTCGGCGTACGCCAGGGAGCACTATCCGGGGATCAACGTGTTCCACGGGTTCGTCGAGGAGTTCGTGGAGGCCTTCCGAGGGCGCGGAACCCTTCGACGCCGTCTACTGTTCGGAGGTGCTGGAGCACGTTCCCGACGTGAACGGCTTCATGGCCGCCGTCGCGCGGGCTACCAGGATGGCCGGAGCGCTCTACCTGACCACTCCGGACATCGCCCACCGGCGGGTCCTGGGCAACATCCTCGACTGGAATTCCTTTTGCCCGTCGGCGCACTGCATCTACTTCACGCCGGGGGGCTTGGCGCGGCGGCGCGTCCGACTTTCCGGCTCCGCCGCTCCGGCGCGGCCTTGCGGCCGGGCCGTGTCCGCATTCCCCGCCGGCCGAGCCACCACAGCAGGATCAGGCCGGGGACGGCCGCCCCGGCCGTGAGGACGAAGAAGCCGGCCCAGTCGAGCCATTCGGCCAGCGCGCCCCCCGACGAGGACAGCCACGTGCGGGCGACCACCATGAAGGAGGAGAGCAGCGCGTACTGCGTCGCGGTGTAGGCGACGTTACAGAGCGACGAGAGGTAGGCGACGAACACGGCCGTCCCCATGCCGCCGGCGAGGTTCTCGAGACCGATGGTAATCGCGAGCAGCGTCAGGTCGGCACCCACCACCGCCTGCGCCGCGAACATCAGATTCGACGCCAGTTGCAGGAAGCCGCAGATCCACAGGCTCGCGTAGAGGCCCACGCCCGCCATGAGGGCACCGCCGAGGACGAGGCCGGTGAGCGTCGCTGCGAAGCCGAATACCTTCGCCACGTTGGCAATGTCGATCTTCGTGAACCCGATGTCGTGGAGATTAAGGGAAAGGTCATGACGCCGGCCAGCGAATCGCCGAACTTGTAGAACACCACGAACAGGAGGATCGCGACCCACGCCGGGCGGGCCATGAACTCGACGAACGGGCAAACGGCCGCGATGTAGAGCCAGCCGAGGGCGGCACCGAGCCGCCCCGACAGGCGGGGCCGACCGGCGAGCCAAGCGCCGACCTCCGATTCCCGTGCCAGGGAGTCGGGCGTCGCCCGCACGGCCGGCTCGGGACTAAGCAGCGCCGTGGCGACCCCCACCAGAATCAGGGCGGCCATCGCCGCGTAGACCGCCGGCCACGCGACGGCGCTGGCGAAATAGAGGGCGCCCGCCCCGGACACGAGCATGCCGATGCGGTAGCCGAACACGACGGCGGCGGCCCCGGCGGCGAACTGATGCTCCTTGAGGATTTCGACCCGATAGGCGTCGATGACGATGTCCTGGCTCGCCGATGCGAACGCCACCGCCAGAGCCAAGGCGGCGGTGAGGCCCACGTTCGCCGCGGGAGCGCTGAAGCCGAGGGCCAGGGTCGCCACGATCAGGGCGGACTGGGTGACGACCAGCCAGGAGCGGCGGCGGCCGAGCATCACCGTGAGTCCCGGAAGACGCGCCTTGTCCATCACGGGCGCCCAGAGAAACTTGAGCGCGTAGGGGGTGCCGACCGCCGCGAACAGCCCGATGGCGGTGAGCGAGAGCCCTTCGTCCTTGAGCCAGAGCGACAGAGTCTCGCCGGTGAGCGCCAGCGGCAGCCCGCTGGAGAACCCAAGGAACAGGATGGCGATGACGCGAGGATGCCGATAGACAGCGGCGGCGGCGAGCCAGGACGTCATCGGCTCGAGACGCGCCTCGCCGGCACGGCGGGGACCCGGCGCGGTCAACGAGCCGTTCCCCGCGGCAGCGGGAGACCGGGCGATCCGGTTCAGGTGGCCGGTTCCAGGGGGTCGCGGTGGACCGTGGTCATATCCCGGCCCTCGATCCGCAACAGGCGGGTCGGCCCCTCCCACCGCGGCGAGTGGATGTCGCCTTCGTTGTAGACCTTGGCGTCGCCCGGCCCAAGCGTGTAGGTCCGCTCCGCCGCCACCTTTCCGGGCTCACCGTTCGACGGCTCCCGAAGGAGCCGCCAGTCCGTCATCTCCGTGGTCCCTTCCGCCTGGCCGTAGATGGCCCAGGCCGGCCCGTGATGGTGCGGATTCGCCGCGACCCCTTCGGTGTAGGTATGCGCGACGATGCAAAAACCGATCTCCGGATCCCGGTAGAGGACGTTGCGTTCGGAATCCCGGCCGGTTCCGAAGTGCGCGTGCACGAACGCGCCGTCTGCCAGGACTCGCTCCAGCATCCCGCGGACCTTCTCACGGCCCTCCGGACCAGGTTCCGCGATCAGCGCGGCCTTGCAGTCGGCGGCGAACGCCTCGAGCGTGTAGGGCATCGAATTCCTCCCTCGGCCTCCGGGAATGCTATCGCCAATTCGCGCGATTCGCACCCCGTTCAAAGCGCCGGCGCGGGCAGGGCCACGGACTCGCCAGGGTCTCCCGGCTGTCCGCAGGCACGGCGTCCGGCCACTACCGGCGCCCCACGAACCCGCGTATTCTTCGCCCACACCTGAATGGGCGTCGCTTATGCCTGCGACATCCCAGATCCCGGCGATGCCATGCCTATCACCGTGGCCGGTCTGCCGGTCATCCTGGCGCGTACCGATTCGGGAGAGGTCAGGGCCTTTCACAACGTCTGCCGCCACCGTGCCGCCATGATACTGACCGAGCCGTGCAAGAAGGCGAAACGGCTGCGATGCCCCTATTACGCCCGGACCTGGAACCTGGACGGTAACCTGCGGGCGGCGCCCTATTTCAACGGCAGCAGAAGCGGCCTCGCTAGAGGATTGCTGGACCGCGATTCCCTCGGGCTGGTCCGGGCGCGGTGCACCGTCTGGTATCACTGGACCTTCGTCAACCTGGACGGCAACGCCCCGCCCATCGAAGAACACATGCGGCCGCTGACGGGGTTGATGAACGGCTCCGACCTGGGCGCGACGCGCGTGGCGGAGCGGGTGGACTGGGAATACAACACCAACTGGAACCTGATGAACGACAATCGGGAGAACTAACACCACATGTGTGCCCACAAGGGCGCGTTCACGAAGATGTCCGACAACCTCGATCCGAAGACGCAGCAGGCCCTGGTCGGTTCCCATGCAGGCGGACCCGGTCCTCACCATCAAGCGCGATTCGCGGAAGGCGCCGCCCTATCCGAACGCGAGTCGAACCTGCCGATGATCCCCGTCCCCGATGGCGCGGACCGGGTCACCGCGCCTAATCTGGTTTTCCCCAACGTCGAGATCACGGTGGTGAGGAACAATATCGGCTCGATCATCACCGAGCCGCTGGCGCCGGACCGGACCGTCGCCCGCATGGCTTTCTTCTTCGTCGGCGACGCCGCGACCGATCCCACGTACGAGGCCGGCCGGCAGCCTGGAAGCCGGGGAATGACACGGCGCCGGGTCGGCTTTCCAGACCCGCGCCATGTATGACATGATCCGGTCAAGGGAGGCGCATCGACCATGCGAACGCTGATTCGCGGGGGTTGGGTTGTCGGTTTCGAGAAGGGCCGTCACACCCTGGTCCCAGATGGCGTGGTTGTCATCGAAGACGACCGGATTCTCCATGTGGGAAGAGAGTTCGAGGGCGTCCCCGACCGCGAAATCGACGCCCGGGGCAAGCTGGTCTGCCCCGGCTTCATCGATACGCACGTTCATTCCGGGCACCGTGCCACGCACCGTCTCATCTCCGACGCCGGGCGTCCGGAGTTCTTCGGACAGCCCTTTCTCGAATTCACCATTCCTCGGGAGGGCACGAAGGTCCTGGGCGACAAGCGGTTCCACGAGCCGGACCCCGACGGTGTCGACGAGTCCGATTACTTCTTCGCGCTGTTCACGGTCGCGGAGCTGCTGCGCAACGGCACGACGACCTACCTGGAGATCGTGGGGCAGGTCAGAATCCAGGAGCAGCTCGCCCGGGCGACGGAAGAGCTCGGGATCAGGGCCTACCTGGGTCCCGGATACAACTCCGGGCGCTGGGTCGGCGGCGAAGGCGGACACCTCAAGCGGGTCGTCGACGAGTCCGCGGGGACGAAGCTGTTCGAGACCGCCCGGGAATACATCCGCAAGATCGACGGAACGTGCGACGGTCGGGTCCGCGGGCTTCTGTGCCCGGACGGAACCGACATCTGCAGCTTCGAGATGATTCGGGACACGCGCCAAGCCGCTGACGAGCTCGGGGTGCCGATCCAGATCCATGCGTCCTACAGCGTCCTTGAATTCTACCAGATCGTTCACGAGCACGGCCTGACGCCCATCGAATTCCTGGAGAAAACGGGCGTCCTGGGCCCCGGCACGTCCATAGGCCACGGCAACTTCGTGGGCGAGAACCGGCTGATGAACTATGCGGCCGGCCGCGACCTCGAAATTCTCGCGGACACCGGGACGTCGGTCGCCCACTGTCCGGTCAACCTCGTCCGCCGGGCAAGATACCTGGAGTGGGACCGCTTCAAGAAGGCGGGGATCAACATCGCGCTGGGCACGGACACCTACCCGCGCGACATGATCATGCAGATGCGGATGGCGTCGTACTTCGGCAAGGTCGTCAGCGGCAGCTACCTCGCGGGAACCGCCGCGGAGGTCTTCAAGGCGGCGACGCTGGGAGGGGCGCAGGCCATTCAGCGCGACGACCTGGGACGGCTGGCGCCGGGCGCCAAGGCCGACGTCCTGATCATCGACACCGGGGGCCGGGAGAACCTTCGCTGGGGCCCGGTCCGCGACCCGATCAAGAGTCTGGTGGAGTGCGGGATTTCGGACGACGTGGAGACGGTTTTCGTCGACGGCATCGTCAGAATGGAGAATCGCAGGATCGACGGCGTCGACATGTCCGAGATTGCCCGAAGGGCGCAATCCGTGGCGGAGGACATCTGGGACAATCTTCAGGAATGGGACCCCCTCGGCCGCACGGCCGAGCAAATGTGTCCGTGGTCGTACCCAATAGCGGAGTGAGTTGCACCGAGACGAAACACGTCAGCTCGACCGGCTCGGATAGGGCCGACATCAAGGAGGACTTGCCGTGAGACATCTGATCCAGCGAATCGGTATTTCGATCTTGCTCGCTCTGGGTGTATTGGGACTGTCCGCGTCTGCGGGCACGGCGGCGCTCAAGGATCCCGTGCATCTCCGGATCGCCAGTGCGGGAATCGGCGGCGGCTGGTACATCTACGCGGCCACCTTCGCGTCCGTGGTCCGAAAGGCGCTTCCGAAGGGATCCACGATCGACGTGCTGCCCATCGCCGGCTCGGTGGGCAACCCGAAACTCGTCAACAAGGGCGACGCGGAATTCGGGCTGGCCCAGACCGTGACGGGATTCTGGGCGACCCAGGGAATCGAGACCTACGACGAGCCGTTGAGCAACGTGAGGGCGATCGCCGGCGGCTTCGACGAGCTCTGGATGGCGTTCATCGTCGACAAGAAAAGCGGCCTGATGTCGATCGACGAGGTCAAGGAGAAAAACTATCCCCTGCGCCTCCTGACGGCCCAGCGCGGCGGCACCGGCGAGCTCGTGACCCGGATGATCCTGGACACGTACGGCATGAGCTACGACAGCCTGGAGCAGGCCGGCGGATCGGCGAAACCCGTGCCGCGGCCCTCGGTGCCCGGCCTGATACGCGAGGGCAAGGCCGACGCCTACAGCCACAGCATCATGGTCAACCACCCGACGGTCGTGGAGCTCGCCGCCAACGTGGACGTCCGGTTTCTGCCCCTCAAGGGCGAGGTCATCGACAGTCTCTCGAAGACCGGGCTGGCTCCGGTGACCATTCCCGCCGGTACCTTCGAGGGGCAGGACGAGGACGTGCCCAGTGTGGGATCTCCAACGATTCTCATCGTCCGCGCCGACCTGGACGAAGAGGTCGTCTACGAGGTGACCAAGGCGCTACTGGAGAACAAGGACGCCCTGGCCAAGGGGCATGCCGGCCTCAAGCCTTTCGATCCGGAGACCGCCTGGAAGCCCGAGAAACTCAGCGTTCCGCTGCATCCCGGGGCGGAGCGTTACTACCGGGAGCGGGGCTGGATGAAGTAGGGCCCGGGGTCCGGCCCGCGCCGGCGAATGCCGACAAGGCCATCGCCGACGCGCCGGGCATGACGGTTAGGCGAACGGCGGACATCCCGCGGATCTGCGCCGGGCGTCCGTCGGTGCCCGGTCCTCCGCGTTCCGTGCCCGCGGGGTCCGGCCGCGCGGCAGGGGCATGAGCGGCCGCACGCGGGACCTGGTTCCAGCGGTCTGGGTGTCCGCGTTCGCGGTCGCCTGGGCCGTCTTCCAGATCTGGGTGGCGTTCTTCGGCCCGGTCGACAACCTCGTCCTGCGGCCCGTTCACGTGTTCTGGGCAGCCGCGCTCACGTTCCTGTTACGCCCTGGTTTCCGCAAGACGGCGAACCCGAGGGTCGGTTGGGACGACGCCGCCCTGGCCGTCCTTTCCGTCGCCGTCGGCGCCTACGTCCTGTCGCAACACACGCGGTTGATCGAACGTACCGCCTATGTGGACTCTGTGGAGCCGGCCGACTACGTCGCCGGTATCCTGGCGGTGCTGCTCGTTCTCGAGGGCTCCCGGCGTCTCGTGGGAATCAGCCTGTCGCTCGTCGCCGTCGGCTTCATCGTCTACGCCTTCGCGGGACAGTACATGCCGGGAATTTTCGCGCATCGCGGGATCACTCTCGACCACTTCATCGAGCTGGAGATTCTCTCCAACCCGCCGGACGGCATGTTCGGGATGATCACCGGCGTCTCCGCCGAGATGGTGTTCTATTTCATCATGTTCGGGGCATTCCTGGACCGTTCGGGCGGCGGGCGCCTGTTCACGGACTTCGCCTACGCCGTCACCGGTCGGGCCCGCGGCGGCCCCGCGAAGGCCGCGATCGTGAGCAGTTCGCTGTTCGGCACGATCTCCGGCAGCGCCGTCGGGAACGTCCTGATAACCGGAACCTTCACGATCCCCCTGATGAAACGCACCGGGTTTCCTGGCCATGTCGCCGGGGCTATCGAGGCCGTGGCCTCGACCGGCGGGCAGCTCATGCCGCCGGTGATGGGGGCGGCGGCCTTCATCATGGCCCAAGTCATGGGCGCGCCCTACAGGGATGTCGTCGTCGCCGCCGCCCTGCCCGCCGTCCTCTTTTATTTTTCGCTTTTCGTCAGCGTCGACCGGGAGGCGCGCAAACGGGGAATGACGGGCGATCCGAACGCCGCGCGTCCCGAGATCTGGCGGGGGATCCTGAAACGGCTGCATCTGATCGTCCCGCTGGGATACCTAGTCCACCTGATTTTCAGCGGCTACTCCCTGGGGACGGTGGGCATCAGGGCCACCGTCGCGGTCGCCATCGTGAGCCTGTTGAGCGCGGCCACCAGAATGGGTCCGAGGGACTGGTGGCACGCGCTCGAAGCGACCGCCAAACAGTCCATCGTCATCGCGGTGCCATCGGCCGTCGCCGGCAGTGTCGTCGGACTCATCGTGTTTACCGGCCTCGGACTCAAGCTGACCGCCCTGCTCGTCGACTGGTCGGCCACGTCGCTGCTGATCGCGCTTTTCTTCGTGGCCATCGCCTGCCTCATCATGGGGATGGGCATGCCGACGGCGGCCGCCTACCTCATGGTCGCGGTGCTCATGGCGCCCGCCCTGACCGAGTTGGGCATCTCTACCATGGCGGCGCACATGTTCGTCTTCTACTTCGCTATCCTCTCGATGGTGACGCCGCCGGTGGGGATGGCGGCCTACGCTGCGGGCGGCGTCGCCAAGGCCAACCTCTGGAGCACGGGTCTGGCCGGATTCCGCCTGAGCCTCGTGGCTTTCATCGTGCCCTTCGCGTTCGTGTCCAACGAAGCGCTGCTGTTCAACGGCTCCTGGGGCGAAATTCTCTGGGTGACGGCGAGCGCCGCCCTCGGCGCGCTGGCCTTGGCCGGCGTCGTCACCGGCTACTGGAGGCGCCGTATCGGATGGATCGAACGCATCCTGCTGGCCGCGGCCGCCGTCCTGCTGATCTCACCCGAATTGCGAAGCGATGCGGTCGGCCTGATCGTTCTGCTCGGCGTCTGGGGGGCGCAGTACATCCGCGCCCGGCCGGCGGCGGCCGAGAGGGATTCCGCCACCGGGACCAACGAAAAACCGCGCTGACTCGGACACGCTTCGCTGCCCGACACGGACCGTCAGTCGTGGATGTAGGCGTATTTGTCGACCGTGCCGCGCTCTTCGTGCCAAGAGATGACCTCGATGGAATGCCCCGTGCCCTCAAGCTCGGTGAGGGTGTAGAGCAGCGGTCCCACGGTGTGGTCGGGGGTCCAGCACTGGGCGCCGGCAAAGTACTCCTTGGGCGATTTCGCCTGGAAGTTCGTCACCGCCAGCGCCGGACAGATGGCGTTCACACGGATGCCGTGGTCCTTCATCATCACGGACAACGTCCAGTTCAGACCCTCCACGGCGAACTTCGTCGTGGTGTAGGGAATGCTGCGCAGATGCGTGAATCCGACGCGGGCCGTCATGGAAGAGATGTTGACGATGTGCCCCGCGCCCCCCGCGATCATGTGCGGCAGGACGAGTCGGCAGCAGTGAAACACGCCGTTGACGTTGACGTCGATGACCCCGTTCCAGTCCGGCGTCTCGATGTCCACGAAGTCGCAGCTCGGACCCGAGATTCCGGCGTTGTTGACGAGAATGTCGATACGGCCGAACCGGTCCATCGTCTCCTCGAACATCGCCCGGACCTGGGCCTCGTCGGTCACGTCGGCCTCCACCGCGACCGCCGTGCCCCCCGCCGCGTTGATGTCTCCGGCCACGCGCTCCGCCTCCTGAGGCAACAGGTCGGCCACGACCACGCGGGCTCCCTCCCCGGCGACAGCCTTGGCCATATGTTCGCCGAACCCCATGCCGCCGCCGGTCATGACGAGAATCTGATCAGAAAGCGTTCCTGCCATCGGTTCTCTCCACGGCTAAGAAGGAGCAATCAGCGTGTTGCCGGCGGACACCTCGACGATGCCGTCCCGGGGGTCCCTGACGATCCCCCTAGGATCTTCTCCCCGCCGCACCGCCTCGATGGCTTCCTTCAGGAGGCGGCGAAACATGACCACTCCGCGATCCGTCGAGGCTAGATTCTCCAGATCGTGCACGGCGACCGGCCCCTGGCTGACCTGCGCTTCCTGGTCGTCGGGGTCGCGCTGGGTGTCTTCGTAGCTCCGCCGCGCCGCCTGGGTTCCGCTGGAACGGCCCTCGGGCGCCCGGGCTAGCACCGACGGCACGGGCTCTCCGTCCACGACGCGCAGGGCCTCGATGTGGAACCCGACGGTGCGCGTGTTGTCCACCGGGACCCACCAGCCGATGAGGCGCGCCTTCTCGCTCCGGGCCTCGTCGCCCGGCAGGTACGGGTCAGCGACCGACCGTGCATTGGGAAGGAATACCTCCTGGACCCGCCTGTAGGTGAAGCCGTTGGGCAGCGTCGACGTCCTGATGTAAGTCATGCCGGTCGGCGTTTCTGCGAAGTCGAGCTGCGGCAACGCCTTGAAGAGGTCGGTGAAGTGGCCGCCGCCGGACGAATGCAGGATCGCCGTATGGACCGGATCCATGGCGTTCTCCTGGATTTGCAGCCAGTTGCATTCGGCCACGGCACCGCGGCTGACGTTGCGGTAGGCCGTGAGAACCGTGTCCTCTTCGTGGAGGATGTCGTAGGCGGGGAATTCCGGCATCAGGGCGATGGGCCCCATGTAGGCGAACACCAGCCCGCCGGACTCCCGCGCCGGGTACCATGGCTGCCTCACCCGGTCCTTGCTCGTGCTCTCCGGCGGCTCCCCTGGCTGCTGGAGGCAACGGCCTTCCGTGTCGTAGAGCCAGCCGTGGTAGCAGCAGCGGATGCCGTCGGGCTCGATCCTGGCGTACTCCAGCGACGTTCCCCGGTGCGCGCAGTGCTTGTCCAGCACGCCGGCCTTCCCGCGTCCGTCCCGGAACACGACCAGATCCTCGCCCAGGATGCGTATCGCCCGCGGCAGGTCCGTCAGCTCCTCGGACAACGCCACGGGCTGCCAGTAGCGCCGAAGGAGCTCCCCCATCGGGGTGCCGAACTCCACGTGCGTCAGCTCGGCGTTCTCGCGTGGGCGAACCCCGACCTTCCCGTATCCCGCCTCCTCGGTCATCGCCACCTCTTCGACCCCCGACGCTCGTCCGGCGTCCGGGCGTCAACCGGACCCGGCGGCTTCGACCGCTTCCTTGCCCGCCACCGCGCACTCGTGGTCTTCGTCGGCACTGCCACCGCCGCATCCGATCGCGCCGATGACCCGCCCGTCCCGTTCGATGGGCACCGCTCCCGTGCTGGGAAGTATCTGGCCCGGAAGCAGGGACGGCAGCGCGTTCCAATACGCCGGCTGCGTTTGCAGCAGTTCGACCAAGTCCCTCGAAGGACGGCGAAACGCCACCGCCGCCACCGCCTTGCCCTGGGAGGTGTTCGTATTGAAGATTCCGGCTCCGTCGGCCCGTGCGGTCAGAACCAGCCGGCCCGCCTCGTCCACGACGGACACGGTGATGGGCGGAGCGTCGAGGCTCCTGGCCTTCTCCTGCGCCGCCCGCATCGCGGTCAGCGCCATCTCAAGGGTCATTTCGATCATGTCGGGCTTTCTCCTCGTCCGGCGCACGCGCCAAGCGGCACGGCTCGAGGACGAAAACGAGGTGGCGAAACGCGGCGAGAGTTGCCCAAGGGCGAAGAAAATCATAGAAAGCGACGTTCGCGCCTGTCAACAAAGCAGCCCGCGAGGGCGGGCTCCGACCGGCGTCGGAGCGCCGGGAGTCTGTTCCTTGAGTCGTCGGGAGGTACCCGGATCATGGACGCGTTGACCCTCGACGAAGCCGTGCGCATGGCTACGGCCGCGAGAGCCGAGGCCGAGAAGCTGAACATCAAGGTCGCCATCTCCATACTCGATTCGCGCGGTGACGTGATCGCGACGCACCGCATGGACGGGGCGCTGTGGCGTTCCGTTCCCATTTCGGAGGGAAAGGCGGCCGCGTCCGCCGCATGGAACAGGCCCAGCGGCGAACTCGCCGAACGCTGGAGCGAACCGGCGTTCCAGGCCCTCTCCATGAGGGAGAACGGCCGACTCATTCCCTGGCGGGGGGCGCTGCCCATCCGCCGCGGGAACGGCGCGATGGTCGGCGCGATCGGCGTCAGCGGCGCGAAAGCGGAACTGGACGAACGGGTCGCGGCAGCGGGGCTCTCCGCCCTCTGACCCATGCTTCCCGCCGTCGTCGCGGCCCGCGCAGGTAACTCATGCAAACCCCGAGATCCGCCGATAGCTCAGGGCCTCGGCCACGTGGAGCCGTCCGACGCCGTCGGCGCCGTCGAGATCGGCCAGGGTGCGGCCGACGCGCAGCACCCGGTGGTAGCCCCGGGCCGTGAGGCGGAGGCGCTCCGCCGCCTCCGCCAGTAGCCGCGCGCCGGCGGCGTCGGGCGCGGCGATGCGTTCCAGAAGTTCGCCGTCCACCGCCGCGTTGGTCCGTATCCCGCCCGCCGACAGGGTCTCGAGGCGGCTTCGCTGGACCTCGCGGGCCGCGGCCACCCGCGCCGCGACCTCCCCCGTTCCCTCGGCGGGAGGCGGGAGCAGGAGGTCGGCGGCTTCGACCGCCGGCACCTCGATCTGCAGGTCGATCCGGTCCAGGAGCGGACCCGACAACCTTGCTTGGTAGTCGCGGGCACAGCCGGGCGTCCGCGAACACCCTCGCGCCGGATCGCCGAAATAGCCGCACTTGCAGGGGTTCATGGCGGCGACGAGCTGGACCCGCGCGGGATAGGTGACGTGTCCGTTCGCGCGCGCCACGGTGACCCGTCCGACCTCCAGGGGCTGGCGCAGGGAGTCGAGGACGACCCGCGGAAACTCCGGCAGCTCGTCCAGAAAGAGTACGCCGTTGTGGGCCAGCGAGACCTCTCCGGGCTGGACCCGGGCGCCGCCTCCCACCAGGGCGGCCGCCGAGGCGGAGTGATGGGGATCGCGGAACGGGCGGCGATTGGTGAGACCGCGGCCCGCGAGCAGCCCGGCAACCGACTGGACGACGCTGACCTCGAGCATCTCGCGTCCGTCCATCGGCGGCAGCAGGCCCGGCAACCGGGCCGCGAGCATCGACTTGCCGGCGCCCGGCGGTCCGCACATCAGCAGGTTGTGGCCGCCCGCCGCCGCGACCTCGAGGGCGCGCTTGGCCGTCTCCTGGCCCTTGATGTCGCGGAGGTCCGGAATCGCGGCGGTGGCGTCCGCCGCCACGGGTTTGGGCCGGGACAGGACCTGCGTTCCCTTGACGTGGTTGACGAACGCGAGCAGCGACGGTGGGGCCACGATATCGACGTCGCCCGCCCACGCGGCCTCTCCGCCGCAGGGCGCCGGACAGACCAAGCCCCGGCCGGCCGCCGCGGCGTGAATGGCCGCCGGCAGGGCGCCGGCCACGGGGGCAATCGCGCCGTCCAGCGCCAGCTCGCCGAGGGCCGCGTGGGAGTCCAGGCTGTCCGCCGGCATCACGTCCATGGCTGTGAGCAGGCCGAGGGCGATGGGCAGATCGAAGTGGCTGCCCTCCTTCAGCAGGTCCGCTGGAGAGAGATTGACGGTAATACGCCTCGCCGGGAGTGCCAGGCCCATGGCGGACAGGGCCGCCCGCACCCGTTCCCGGCTTTCCGCGACGGCCTTGTCGGGCAGCCCGACAATACGGAAGGCCGGCATGCCCCGGGCGACCTGCACCTGGACATCGACGTCGAGCACCTCGACGCCCTGAAACGCCACCGTGCCCACCCGCGCGACCATGCCGGCACCCCCCTGCTTCCGACTCCGCCTTCGCCGAAGGGTCAATGGAACGATCAGGGGCGATTTCCGGCACGGCGGCGCGGCGTAGCCGGATCTCCGCGCCCTGTCATCGTCGTGTCACGCGATTGCCCTATGCGAGACGCGCCGGGAGACTCCGGCGCCAGATCCCGGACCCGGAAAGGACATGCCATGAGCCAAGACGACACCGACGCGATGTCGAGAGCGGCGGACTTCGAGCTGTCGGACGACACGCCGGCCAACCCACTGCGGACCCCCACGTTCGGGGACATCGTGAACCGGCGGCTCGGCCGGCGGCACACCGTGAAGGGCATGCTGGCGGTCACGGCGCTGTCGGCAGCGGGGACCGCAGGGCTGTGGCCGGCGGCCGGCCGGGAGGCCCCCGCCCAAGGTTCGGTGTTCGCGTTCGATGAGATCGAAGCCGGGATCGACGAGACGCACCATGTGGCACCCGGCTACGACGCCGACGTCCTGATCCGCTGGGGCGATCCCGTCGTGCCCGGCGCCCCCGCCTTCGATCCTTTGAACCAGACCGCCGCCGCGCAGGCGCGACAGTTTGGCTACAACTGCGACTTCATCGGCTACCTGCCGCTGCCGCGCGGCAGCGGCAACTCCGACCGCGGGCTGCTCTTCGTCAACCACGAATACACCAACGAAGAACTGATGTTTCCGGGCCTCGGCGGCCAGGACGAGACGGGCTATTCCAGGATGACCCGGGAGCTGGTCGACATCGAGATGGCGGCGCACGGCGCCTCCGTCGTCGAGGTCGAGAAGACCGGCGGCAAGTGGCGGGTCAGGCACGACAGCCCCTACAACCGGCGCATCACCGCGCTGTCCACGAACATGCGGATCTCGGGACCGGCGGCGGGTCACGACCGCATGAAGACCGCAGCCGATCCGAGCGGTACGCGCGTCGTCGGCACGATCAACAACTGCGCCGGTGGCCAGACGCCGTGGGGCACCTTCCTCACTGCGGAAGAGAACTTCCACGGCTATTTCCAGAACGAGGACGCGGTCGCGGGGCACGCTGAGGAACGGAACTTCAAGCGCTACGGCGTGCCAGGCCAGCGCTACGACTGGGGCCGGCACCACGACCGGTTCGACATCGGCAAGGAACCGAACGAGCCCAACCGCTTCGGCTGGATCGTCGAGGTCGATCCCTACGATCCCGCCTCGGAGCCCATCAAACGGACGGCGCTCGGGCGTTTCAAGCACGAAGGGGCGGAAACCGTCGTCAACAAGGACGGCCGGGTGGTCTGCTACATGGGCGACGACCAGCGCTTCGACTACGTCTACAAGTTCGTCAGCGAAGGACGCTACGATTTCAGCGACCCGGCGGCGAACGGCGACCTGCTCGACTCGGGCACCTTGTTCGTGGCCCGCTTCGACGCCGACGGCTCGCTCGCTTGGCTGCCCCTGGTCCACGGCTCGGGCCCCCTCGACGCCGAGCACGGGTTCCAAGGCCAGGCCGACGTCCTGATCGAAACCCGGCGGGCGGCCGACCTGCTCGGCGCGACGCCCATGGACCGTCCCGAGGACGTCGAGCCGAACCCGGCGACCGGCCGGGTCTACGTGATGCTGACCAACAATTCCAAACGCAAGGGCGACGACACAGACGCCGCCAACCCCCGCGGCCCCAACCCCCACGGCCACATAGTCGAAATGACATCGCCGGACGGCGATCACGGCGCCCTGGAGTACCGTTGGGAGATCCTCGTCCGGTGTGGCAGTCCGAACGACCCCGGCACGGGCTCCGAATGGGGCGCGGCCACGACAGAGAACGGCTGGTTCGAGGACCCCGACAACGCGGCCGTCGACGGCAAGGGCCGCCTCTGGGTCTCCACGGACGGCAACAAACCGGGGGCCCATTCGAACCGCAGCGACGGCCTTTGGGCGATGGAGACCGACGGTGCCCTGCGCGGTACGGGCAGACACTTCTTCCGGGCGCCTGTCGGCGCGGAGCTGTGCGGTCCCAGATTCACGCCCGACGACCGCACGCTGTTCGTCGCCGTTCAGCATCCCGCCGACGCCGGCGCGAAGAAGTGGGTGCCCTTCGGCCGGGCTTCCACCTTCGAGGATCCGGCGACCCGTTGGCCCGATTTCCGTCCCGGCATGCCGCCCCGGCCGTCGGTCGTGGCGATCACGAAGAAGGACGGCGGACCGATCGGCGGCTAGCGCCCCATCGGCCTCCTCTCCCCGTTCAGGGGGAGGAGACCCTCGTGGCGCGATAGCGCTCCTCGATGGCGTCCCAGATCCTGCCCGAGAGATTGACCCCGTCGAAACGGTCGATTTCCTGAATCCCGGTGGGCGACGTGACGTTGATTTCGGTGAGGAATCCCCCAATCACGTCGATGCCGACGAAGACAAGGCCGTTCTCCCTGAGGCTGGGCCCGATGGCGTCGCAGATCTCCCGCTCCCGCGCCGTGATGGAGGTCTTTTCCGGCCGAGCACCCACGTGAAGGTTGGCGCGGGCCTCGCCTTCCTTTGGGACGCGGGTCACGCCGCCCACGACCTCACCCTCCACAAGGATGATGCGCTTGTCACCCCGGCGAACTGCGGGCAGGTACTTCTGTACCATGATGGGCTCGCGGTAGAGTTCGGCGAACATCTCTAGAAGCGCGTTGAGGTTCTCGTCCCCGGGGCCGACATGGAAGACACCGGAGCCTCCGTTCCCGAACAGCGGCTTGATGACGATATCCTCGTGCTTCTCTCGAAAGTCGCGGATTTCCCTGGCATCCGTCGTGATCAGGGTGGGTGGCATGAGCTCGCCGAAGCGCGTGACGAAGAGCTTTTCGGGGGCGTTGCGCACGTGCACCGGATCGTTGACCACCAGCGTCTCCGGATGCACATGCTCAAGGAGGTGAGTGGCCGAAATATAGGCCATGTCGAACGGAGGGTCCTGGCGCATCAGCACCACGTCCAAGGTCGCGAGATCGATGGAGTCGGGGTCTCCCAGAGAGAAATGGTTGCCGGCCTCGCGACGGACGGTCAGCGGGGAAACGACGGCGACCACCCGGCCTTCCCGAAGGCTCAGATCCCGCGGCAGATAATGATGGAGTCCGTGGCCGCGCGCCTGGGCCTCCAGTGCCAGTGCGAACGTGCTGTCGGCGTCGATATCGATGGACTCCATCGGGTCCATTTGAATTGCGACGGCCAAGCTCATCCGCAACCTCCTCCCGAACCTCAAGGGCCGATTGCCGTGCCGGCGAAAGCGCGTCTCCCGCGCCGATTCCGGTCCCCGCACGAGCGGACCATACGCCAGCCGGCGGCCCCGCTCAATTCAGCTTGACGCGCAGCTCCTGAATCAGCGCCGCGGCGCGGTGCCTGGCGGAATTGCGGGTGGACTTGTCCAGGAAGGTCTCGAGTGCGGCGATGGCCGATCCGAGATTGTCCGCTCTCGCCTCGAGCAGGCCGAGCTCGTACCAGGCGTTCGCATGCTCCGGCGCGATCCGGATCATCGACTTCAGAACGTTCGCGGCGCGGACGACGTCTCCGGAGCGAAGCGCGCGCGATTTGATGTTGTTCTGCAACCGCAGCAGGATTTCGCGGTTGCCGACAGCATCGAAAAATCGCGTTTCCAGCTCCGCGTCCCGTCCCGCGAGGCGCTTGAACAACTCCCGGAGGCCGGTCGCCTCGAGGCCGCGCTCGGGAGCGAACGGATCGAGGATGACTCGCCCGCCGTCCCCCTCCACGCGAAGGAGGAAATGCCCGGGGAAATTGATGCCGACCACCGGCCACCCTTGAGCCCGCCCGGCGTGGATATAGAGGATGCCGAGCGCGACCGGCAGCCCGCGGCGCCGATCGATCACGCGCATGAGGTTCGCGTTCTGAGGGTCGTCATAGGTCGCCCGGTCGCCCTCGTATCCGTATTCCTTTCCCAGTATCTCGGCCAGGACCGCGGCGCGCCTGCTGGCGTCGTCCGCCCCGCGAGCGCAACGCGCCGTGTCGCCGGCAAGGGCGTGCAGGTGTCGGCGGTAACGGTCCAACGACACCCGCGGGCGGTCGATGGCCGCCAGCGCCAAGGCCGTGAGAGCGAGAGCGACCTCCGAGTCCAGGCCGGTTCCCGCTTCGGTCAGGATCCGTTCGGGCTCGTCCGGGTCCAATGCTCTCGCCCGCTCGCCGCGACGCCGGACAGGCGTCAGCTCTTCCCGCGGCGCGGATCGTCGCTGAGGCGCACGTGGCTGACCACCTTTTGCACGCCGGCGATATTCCGCGCATAGGTCGTGACCTTCCGAAGCTCAGATTCGGTGCGGGCGATCCCCATGAGGTAAACGATCCCATGCACCGTCTCGACGGAGAAGTTGACGTCGTAAATATCCGGATCGCGCAGCATCCGGAACTTCAGTTGCGTGGTGATCTTCACGTCCTTCAGGTAGTCGGTAACGCCGCCGCGGTCGGAGATCTGAATTTCATTGAGAACCTCCTCGACGCCCCTGACCCGCCAAGCCAACCGGACCGCTTCGACCCGATCCTCCGGGGTGGGAACGACGCCGGTCAGCAGGACCCGCCCCTCGTGGACCTCGCTGCTGACCTTGATGAAGAGATCGTCGCTCGCCTGGAGCAGCTCGTGCTTGATCTGTATCTGGATGGCCGCGTCATCGACCGCGGTGCCGATCGAGCGTTCCTGAGCGACGGCAACTCCCGCGGTCGCCGCGCCGCCGGCGACGAGGGCGGCTCCGCTGCAGGCGCCAAGCGCCGGCATCATGAGGAAGAGGAGGAGGAGAGCGACCGTGGTTCGGTGAGGTGTGCGCGGCGTCATGACATTCTGCTCCGGATGGTCGGGCCGCGGCACGGTCGTCACGGTCGACGGCGTCCCCACTCCCGTGCCGAGCAAACTATATATGCCATGCGTTGGCGACATGCACGGGGAGCCGCCACGGAATCACCAGCATGACGTCGAAGCGCGTCTCGAACCCGGACAACCCGGACCGGGAGGCGAGAAAGACCTCAGCCGTCGCGGCGATCCGATGCCGTTGCCGGGGCCCGACGGCCTCGAGCGCGTCGGCCAAGGTGCGCCGCAGCTTGATCTCAAGGAACGCGATGGTGTTCCCCCGGCGCGCGACGATGTCGATCTCGCCGGCCGGGCACCGAAACCGCCTGGCCAGAACGGCGTATCCCCGGAGCCTCAAGTGCCATGTGCAAAGCGACTCGGCGAGACGTCCGGCTCGCTCGTCTCCGCGACGCGCCGCCGCGTCCCGCGGCACTACGCACCGCCCGCAGCGGAACCGGAAGCGGGCGGTTTCCCCAGTTCCAGGGCGCGCCGGTAGACGCGCTGGCGGGGCATGCCCGTGTCCGCGACGACCCGGCCGACGGCGTCGCGCAGGCTCGACCGCGCCAGCGCCTCGCGCAGCGCGTCGTCCAACGCTCGTCCGTCGAGCTCCCGTTCCGCCGGCGGGCCGACCACGATGACGATTTCGCCTCGCGGCGGCGGTGCTTCGGCGGCCTGCCGCGCCAATTCGGCGAGGGGGCCGCGCACGACGTCTTCGTACCACTTGGTCAGCTCGCGCGCCACGGCGGCCTCCCGTGGTCCGAGCGCCTCGACCATGTCCGCCAGTGTCGCGGCGAGACGGTGGGGCGATTCGTAAAACACGAGGGTGGCGTCGAGGGCGCGCAACGCCGCCAGATCCCGCCGGCGCGCGGCGGACCTGCCCGGGGGGAACCCCGCGAACATGAACCGGTCCGTGGGCAGTCCGGCGACGGTCAGCGCTGCAATCGTGGCGGTCGGTCCGGGCAACGCCGTCACCGGGACGCCGGCGTCGAGGGCCGCGCGAACCAGCTTGAACCCGGGATCGGATATCAGGGGAGTTCCCGCGTCCGTCACCAAGGCGACGGAGTCCCCGTCCAGCAGTCGAGAGACGAGCCTCGGCCGAACCCGCCGGGCATTGTGCTCGTGGTAGGCGAGCGTCGGCGTGCCGATATCGTAGCGGCCGAGGAGGCGGCGGGTGACGCGCGTGTCCTCGCAGGCAATGACGTCCACCCGCCCCAGGGTCTCCAGCGCCCGCACAGTTATGTCCCCCAGATTGCCAATCGGCGTCGCGGTCACGATCAATCCGGCCGGGGCGGACAGTCCGGGCTCCGGTCGTTTACTTGCCGATGCGCGGCGGCTACCTTGACGGACCGGGGAGGGGGCCGCGGAGGAGCTCTCGGTTGCACCAACCGCCGATGTCCGGGCATCCGTTCGCCCGCCAGATCTTTGCCGCGACATGGGTTGCTGCCGCCCTCGCCGTATCAGCGTGCGCGCAGACGAACCTACACGCCGAGCCGCCCGGTTGGCCAGACCCCGGGCGGGACGATCCAGCCCCGGAAGCCGCGCCGGCTCCTCCACCCGCGCCGTCGTCTTTCGGGACCGCCGCCCCGCCGGCGCCCCCGAAAGACGATGGCGCGGGGACGCCTCCGCGGGAGGCCTCGGAGCCCGTTGCGGTTCCACCGGTTCCGGGGACCGCCGTGGAAACGCCGCCGGAGGCCGCTCCGGCCGCCGGATTGACACCGCCTGCGGACGGTGGGGAACCCGTTCGCGTCGCTCTCCTGCTGCCCCTTTCGGGACGGGAACGGTCCCTCGGACAGGCCCTGCTCGACGCCGCGCTGATCGCCCTGTTCGAGATCGGCGATCCGCGTCTCACCCTCCTCCCCCGGGACACGCGAGGAACTCCCGAAGGCGCCCGGACCGCCGCCGAGGCCGCGCTACGGGAAGGGGTTCAGCTGGTCCTCGGGCCGGTGTTCAGCGCATCCGTCGCCGCCGCGGCGGGACCGGCGCGGGATCGGGACGTGAACGTCGTCGCGTTCTCCACCGACCAGCTCGTGGCGGGGAGGGGGGTCTATCTTCTCGGGTTCATGCCCGACCAGCAGGTCGAGCGGGTGGTCGCGTTCGCCGCCGAAAGGGGCATTCAGCGATTCGCCGCGCTCGTTCCGGAAACGGCCTACGGCGAGGCCGTCGCCGCCGCGTTGGAAAGTTCGATCCTGAGAAACAGCGGACGAATCGCCAGTATCGAGCGCTACCCGCCGGACGCGGCCGACTATTCGGAACCGGTCCGGCGCTTGGCCGGCCCCCTGGACGGTGAGGCCGTCATGCTGGCGGACGGAGGCGCACGCCTCCGCGCCATCGCTCCGCTCCTTCCTTTCTTCGACGTCGACCCGGCCGAAATCAGGTTCCTCGGGACCGGGCTCTGGGACGACCCCACGCTGGGCCGGGAGCCCGCGCTGGTCGGCGGCTGGTTCGCGGGCCCGCCGCCGGAGGCGGCGGTGGCGTTCGCGGAACGCTTCGAGAAACTCCATGGCTACGCGCCGCCGCGGATCGCCAGTCTGGCCTACGACGCGACGGCCCTCGCCGCGGTTCTCATGCAGGGCGCGGCGGGCCCGGACTTCTCTGGAACAGCGTTGACCCAACCAAGCGGCTTTGCCGGCGCGGACGGCATATTCCGTTTCCGGCGTGACGGCGTCGCCGAGCGCGGGCTGGCCGTAATCGAGGTCAGACCGCGGGGGCTGCGGGTGATCGACAAGGCGCCGGACGCGTTCACGCTTGCGGGGGCGTCATAGGCCGGGCGGCGGGGAGCACGGGAGCGGTGGGCCCGGCACCGCTCCAGGGCAGGAGCTCGGCGAGCAGTGCGTTCAGCACGAGACGCCCCCGGAGCGTCGTCCGGATGCCGGCCTCCGAAGTCTCAAGAAAGCCGGCGTTGGCGAGCCACCGTAGCCGGCCGGGGCCGATACAATCGTTCAAGGCCCGGCCGACCGTCCGCTTGAAACGCTCGGCCGATACGCCTTCCGTGAGGCGAAGCCCCATCATCAGTGCCTCGGCAGCGCGCGTCGGTCCGTCCAGGACTTCCGCCGCCTGGAGTCCCGAACCCGACTCCTCGACCGCCCGGAGCCACGTTTCGGGACTGCGCCATCGGCGGGTCGCGGTTCGGCCCTCCCCTCGTCCCAAGCGTCCGTGGGCCCCCGGACCGACGCCCAGCCAATCGCCCGAGCGCCAATAGACGAGGTTGTGTCGGCACGTCTCCCCCGGAGCCGAAAAATTCGAGACCTCGTAGGCGTCGAGACCCGAGACCCGGCAACGGGCCACCGTCTCCTCGTACATCAGCGCCGCGTCGTCCTCGCCGGGCGGCACGAGATCTCCGCGCGCATGCGCCTCATGGAACCGCGTTCCCCGTTCGATCGTCAACTGGTAGAGGGAGACGTGCGTCGGGCAAAGCTCCAGCACCCGCTCGAGTTCGCCGCGCCAAGACCGGGGCGTCTGCCCCGGCCGGGCGTAGATCAGGTCGAAGGATACGCGATCGAACACCTCGCGGGCGGTCATGACGGCTTCCACGGCCTCCGCGGCGTCGTGCGCGCGCCCGAGACCGCGGAGCGCCTCGTCGTCGAGCGCCTGAACCCCGACGGACAGGCGGTTTACCCCGACCGCCCGGTAGTCGGCGAACCGTTGGGTCTCCGCCGACGAAGGATTGGCCTCCAGCGTCACCTCGCAGTCTTCGCCGACGAGGCCTCGCCGCGACAGGACGTCGAGGACGCCGTCCACCGTCTCCGGCGCCATCAGCGACGGTGTGCCGCCGCCGAAGAACACGCTCGCCACGGGCCGGACGATCCCCTCCGGGACCGCGTCCAGAGCGCTTTCGAGATCGGCGGCGAGGGCACGCGTCCATCTCTCCTGGTCGACCGTGTTCCGGACATGGCTATTGAAGTCGCAGTAGGGGCACTTGGAGACGCAGAACGGCCAGTGGATATAGACCGCGAACCCGGGATCCGCGGCGGCCGCAGAACGCTCCTGGAGCCCGCGGCCCGGCTCAACGGCGGAAGCAGGCATCGGCGAGCTTGCGGAAGGCGTCGGCCCGGTGGCTGATGGCGTGCTTGTCCTTAGGGTCCATCTCACCGAACGTCATCCGGCGCCCAGCGGCCACGAACATGGGGTCGTAGCCGAACCCGTTGTCCCCGCGCGGCGGCCAGACGAGACGGCCGTCCACGCGCCCGGCGAACGCCTCGACGTGACCGTCGGGCCAAGCAATGCAGAGGGCCGAAGTGAAGTGCGCCATGCGGTCGTCCCCGTCCCCCTGTGACAGCCGGCGCTCCACTTCGGCCATGGCCTGAAAGAAGTCCCTCTCGGGGCCCGCCCACCGCGCCGAACGGATTCCGGGGTCGCCGCTCAACGCAGGGACGACCAGGCCGGAGTCGTCGGCGAGCGCGGGCATCCCGCCGGCGCTCGCCGCGGCCACGGCCTTGATGCGGGCGTTCTCGGCGAACGATTTGCCATTCTCTTCCGGCTCCTCCAGACCGAGGGAGGCCGCCGGGACGCCATCCACGTCGAAGGGACGGAGCAGGTGGGCGATTTCGCGCACCTTGCCCCGGTTGTGACTCGCGATCACCAGCCGCTTTTCGCGAAAGATCCGCGCCACGTCCCCGGCCCGGCGTCAGGCGTCTCCGCGGAGCGCGGCGCGTTGCAACTCGACCAGCTGCCCGCAGCCGGCGCGCGCCAAGGCAAGAAGCTCGAGGAACCGCCCCTCGGAGAACGGAACTTTTTCCGCCGTGCCCTGTATCTCCACGATGGCGCCGGAGCCCGTGAACACGAAATTGGAGTCCGCCTCGGCGCTCGAGTCCTCCGCGTAGTCGAGATCGAGGACCGGCGTCCCGTCGCAGATACCGCAACTCACGGCGGCGACGTGATCCGACAGCGGATTGACCGCCACGAGTCCCTCGGACTCCATTCGCGCGAACGCGCCCTGGAGCGCCACGAAACTCCCGGTGATTGCGGCGGTGCGCGTTCCGCCGTCGGCCTGAATGACGTCGCAGTCCACCCTGATCTGGCGCTCTCCGAGAGCGGTCAGGTCGCACACCGCCCGCAGGCTGCGGCCGATCAGCCGCTGGATTTCGAGGGTCCGCCCCCCCTGACGGCCGCGCGCCGCCTCGCGGTCCGTGCGCTCGTGGGTGGAGCGCGGCAGCATGCCGTACTCCGCCGTGACCCAGCCGCGGCCGCGGTTGCGCAACCAAGGCGGCACGCGCTCGTCGACGCTCGCCGTGCACAGGACATGGGTATCGCCGAAGCGCGCCATGCACGATCCTTCCGCATGCTTGGCGAACCCGGGCTCGAGCACCACGTCGCGCAGTTCGTCCGCGCGGCGACCGGATGGACGCATGCCACTCCCCTCGATTTGCCCGCGGCTGCCGGAGCCCGAGTTTCTACAGACTAGACGATGGCCGGTCCAGATCGGAAGGGCCGCGGCGTCACACAGGCGGTGCCGAACGGTGCCAGTCCGTCGCCTGCTGGTAGGCATGGCCGACGCGGAACAGCAGCTCTTCGGAGAACGGCGGCCCGAGAAGCTGAAAGGCCGTCGGCAGGCCGTTCCTCGTGAACCCGCACGGCACCGACATCCCCGGGATTCCCAGGTAGCTGGCGAAGCGCACGCACCCGGCGGACCGGGTGAACGTCCGTTCCAACGCGTCCGCATCGGCGGTCTCGATGTCGGCTACCGCAGGCACCGGGACCGCGACGACGGGGGCGAACAGCACGTCGGCGTCCGTGTAGACAGCGGCGAGGTGATCGCGCAACAGAACCTGGCGAAGGGAGAGGGCTTCCAGGTAGCGCGTGGCCGGAACCAGGAATCCCTCGTAGAGAACGCTGCGCGCGGTGAAAGAGACCTCTTGGGGCCTGGTTCTGAGCGCCCGGCTGTAGATCGCCGCGCGTTCGGCCTTGGTCAGCACCTGCTGCAGGTCGTTGAGCCGCTCCACGTCGGGGACGGCAACGTCCACCACCTCGGCTCCGAGATCCCGCAACCGTCGAAGGGCCGCCTCCATGGCTCCGGCGACCTCGTCGGCGACGGCGGCGAAGACGGACCCGACCGCGCGCGCGACGGTGACGCCCCGCAGGCCGCCGGAGAGCGCCCGGCGGTAGTCCGGAACCTCGACCCCCGCCGTCGTCGGATCTTTCGGATCCGCGCCCGCGATGGCCTGAAGGACCAGCGCGCAGTCCTCGACCGAGCGGGTCAGCGGACCCAGGCAGTCGACGGACCAAGTGGTGTGCACGTTGCCGTAGCGGCTGACCAGCCCGAACGTGGGCTTGAGTCCGACAACCCCGCACATCGCCGCCGGCATGCGTATCGAGCCGCCGGCGTCGGAGCCAAGCGCGCCGCCGGCCAGCCGCGCGGCAACCGCAGCCCCCGGTCCGCTGGAGGAGCCGCCGCTGATGTGCCGCAGGCTCCATGGATTGACGCAGCGGCCGAAATGCTCGTTATTCCCGAGTCCGGCGAATTCGTCGAGGTTGAGGCGGCCGAGATTGACGGCCCCTGCCCGTTCGAGGCGGCCGATCACTGTCGCGGTGCGAGCGGCAGGCCCATCGAGCACGCGCATGCCCGAGGTGACGGGAACGCCTTCCCGGTGAAAGACATCCTTGTGCGCAAGGGGAATGCCCCGCAGCCCGTCCCGGCGGCGCCCGCCGGACCGGTCCCGGTCGGCTTGCGCCGCGGCGGCGCGCGCGCCCTCCGCGTCCCACGCGATGAAGCAGTTGAGCGCGGGCTGGAGGCGCCCGATGCGCTCAAGATGCGCCTCGGTCAGGGCACGCGCGGTCAGGTCGCCGGACGCGAGCGCCCGGCTCATCCCAGCGATCGGCAGCATGCATGGATCGTGCGACTGCGACAGGACGCCCTCCGTGAACAAGCGTTCGGGCCGGACGGACGGCCCGCATACGGCGACGGCCCTGTCGGTCCAGCGCCGGCACCGCGCGTGTCGGCGGCAATAGAATCCTGCCCGTCCCGGAAAGTCCACCGACATTCTCGCCGGACTTGATCCGAAGGCCGGGGCATGACGGAGGAGAGTGTCGGCGGAGGTCATGCCTCGGGCTCCCTTGCGAACCCAGGCCATGTGCCTTCCGGTGAATTCGCACACTTCGCACGACATCGGGGGGGATGAATTCAGAAATATTTTCTTTATGAATCAATGAATTGCTGAAATATCATGGACATGGTCCTCCGGCCCGCACACGCGGGTGGGACGCCCGCGTACCCAGGAGAGAAGGGTGCAGGACGACCCTGCCCCGACTCCGTGCGAAGTGTGCGAATTCACCCGATAGCGCAGAACGAGGTCGGATTGGAGAGCGGCGACATGGGCCGGCGGCGCGCGTTGACGGACCCAAACCCCGTTACTACATTCATTTCACTGCGAGACGAGGATTCATGCGGCCGTCCGTCCGAGGTTCGCAACGAAGATGATCACGGAGCTCAGCGAACGCTCCCGCGAGGTTCTGCGCCAGATCGTCGAGATCTATGTCGAGACCGGCGAACCGGTGGGATCGAAAACGATCGCCACCCGCCTGCCTATAACGCTGTCTCCGGCATCGATCCGGCACGTGATGGCCGATCTGGAGCGTTTCGGCCTGCTGTTCTCGCCCCATACTTCCGCGGGCCGCCTGCCTACGGAGGCGGGGTTGCGGTTTTTCGTCGACGGCCTCCTGGAGGTCGGCAATCTCACCGAGCAGGAGCGCTCGGACATCGGGGTGCGGTGCGCCGCGTCCGGACGGGGGACGGAAGACGTCCTGACCGAGGCGACGCAGCTTCTGTCCGGCCTCTCCCACTACACGGGCTTGGTCGTGGCCCCCAAACGCAAGGACGCCGTCCTCAAGCAGGCCGAATTCGTCAGCCTCTCGCCGGGCCGCGCGCTGGTCATCCTCGTGAGCGGCGACGGACTCGTGGAGAACCGCGTGATCGAGACGCCGGTCGACCTGCCGCCCTCGGTGCTGGTGGAGGCCTCGAACTACCTGAGCGCGCGTCTCCTGGGCCGGACCCTCGACGAGGCCCGCGCCGGCATCGCCGCGGAGCTGGAGGCCGACCGCACCGAGCTGAACGAGCTGACGGCACGGATCGTGGAAGCGGGACTCGCCACGTGGAGCGGGGACTCGAGCCGCGAGACGCTCATCGTCCGGGGACAGGCGCGCCTGCTCGAGGACATCAGCGCGCTCGAGGACCTAGAACGTGTGCGCGAGCTTTACGACGCCCTGGAAACCAAGAAGGAGGTCATCCGGCTGCTCGAGCTCACGGAAGGCGGCGAGGGCGTCCAGATCTACATTGGGGCCGAGAACAAGCTCTTCAACATGGCGGGCTGTTCACTGGTCGTCGCGCCCTACAGCAACTCCAACAACACGGTGATCGGCGCGGTCGGGGTCATCGGCCCGAAACGCCTCAACTACGCCCGCATCGTTCCCATGGTGGACTACACGGCAAAGGTCGTGGGACTCCTCGTGAGTTGACCGGCCGCGGCCGGCGGCGCCAACGACAACACGGAGATCGAACGCTTGAACGACAGGAAACCAGAAACCGAGACGAGCGGAGAGGACTCCACCGAGCTTGAAGACGGCGCCGCGGAAGACATCTCCACCCAACCCGGGGGCGGGGATGCGGCTTCAGGGGCGCGGGACGAGACGGAGGAGGCCGACGCCGGGACGGAGGCGCCGGCCGCCGAGGCGCCGGCCGAAGACCAGATCGGCGACCTCAAGAACCAGTTGCTGCGGGCGCTCGCGGAGGTCGAGAACACGCGGCGGCGCGCACGGCGGGAGAAGGAGGATACCGCCAAGTACGCGATCGCCGGTTTCGCCCGCGATGTTCTCGCCGTGAGCGACAATCTCTCGCGGGCGCTCGAGGCCGTGCCGAAGGACGCGCGCGCGGACAACGACGCCGTGGAGACGCTGTACCGCGGCGTCGAACTGACGCAACGGGAGCTGCGGACCGCCATGGACCGCCACGGCATACGGCCGGTGGATCCCCTCGGCGGGAAGTTCGACCACAACTTCCATCAGGCCATGTTTGAAATCGAGAGTCCCGACGCGGAGCCGGGTACGGTGGTCCAGGTCGTGCAGCCAGGATACGTCATCGGCGAACGGCTGCTGCGCCCCGCGATGGTCGGGGTTGCCAAGAAACCGCCGCCTCCCGACGTGGCGGAAGAGGGGTCCGGAGACGGGCCGGACGGGGAGGGCGGGAGCGAGGCCGATACCGGGGTCTGACGGCGACTCCCCCGACGGACGGCTCCCAGAGGGCGAAACGCGTTCTCCGAACGGGCGTTCCCTATTTCTCCCGGGCGGGCAGCGGCGTCCCCAGAGCCTCGGCGTCCCCGTCGTTTCGCTTGAACCGCCCGACCGCCCGGCTCCTGTCGCTTACGGCGTAGCAGTACACGCAACCGTGGGGACACGTATCGTAGGCGCCGATGTCGCGCGCTTCGTGACAAAGGCATCCCGGCCTGTTGCCCTTCCGGCGGGACGCGATGCCGACGCCCGCGACTCGGGACAGCCGCTCCGCGTCGACGCAGCGGGCGGCGCGGAGCAGCGGAGCCAGGACGTCCGGCTGGGAGCAGACGGCAACCTCCATACCGGCGGCGGCGGCGCTTCGACCGAACTCCCCGGCCAAATCCGACGCCTCGGACGCAGAGGCTTCCCACCAGCCGAATCCGTGGGTTCGCGATGCCTCGTCTAGGTTCCGCCGGGTCTTGCGGTAGGGATTGACGAAGGAAATCACGGCCTCGTCGGTCAGGCCGGCCAGCTTCCGGCAGAGCCCGGCGAAGTTGTCCCGATGGAACGCGGGGGGCGTCAGCGAGCTCAAGAGCACCGGGTCGTAGCGCCAGACCAGGGTGTCCGGCCCGTGGACCCGGGCGAGCCGCCGGAACGTCTCGATCTGGACATCGGCCGGCGGCACGGAGCGGTCCACGGCCACCGGATACCCCAACACGGTAAACTGGATCACGAACGGATAGCCGAGGTCGCAGATGCGTTCCAGAGAGGGCAGAAACGGGGCCGGGTTTCGCGTCCAGAACACGAACCCGTCGACGTCGTCCGCCGCCAACGAAACCCGGTATGGAGGACCTCCGTAGGGATTGGTCACCAGACACCCGCCGGCGGCGAGGCGCTTCATGAACCAGCCGCCGTAAAACGCCGGTATGTCCGTGCGGTAGCTTGCGGAAACGATCATCCCCGCCGGCCCGTGCCCAAAGCGGACGCCCGTTCGCCGGGACCCGATCGTTCGCGAGGATCGGACGGCGCACATACGGCGACAATCGGCGTCTCGAGTCCTTGCGAGGCCATGTCCCGGTACTTATATAAGCCGACGGCGCTTCGGCACAGTCCACGGGACATCCAACGCCGAACGACTCGAGGGTTTCGGGCGGGGCCACCCAGGGTTGCCCGAATTCGCCGCGAAAGGAGTTTGTCATGGGCAAAATCATCGGTATCGATCTTGGCACCACCAATTCCTGCATCGCCGTCATGGAGGGGGGGGACGCCAAAGTCATAGAGAACGCCGAGGGCGGGCGGACGACGCCGTCCATGGTCGCGTTCACCGAGGACGGCGAGCGCCTCGTCGGACAGGCCGCCAAGCGTCAGGCCGTGACGAACCCCGAGAACACCCTGTTCGCCATCAAGCGCCTCATCGGACGCACGTTCGACGATCCGATGACCCGAAAGGACATCGATATGGTGCCCTACAGGATCACCAGGGCGGACAGTGGCGATGCTTGGGTGGAGGCGCGCGACGGAACCTACGCGCCGAGCCAGATCAGCGCCTTCATCCTGCAAAAAATGAAGGAGACGGCCGAGTCCTACCTGGGCGAGACGGTGGACGAAGCGGTCATCACGGTGCCCGCCTACTTCAACGACGCGCAACGCCAAGCCACCAAGGACGCCGGCCGCATTTCCGGTCTCGACGTCAAGCGCATCATCAACGAGCCGACCGCCGCGGCGCTGGCCTACGGTCTGGACAAGGGCGACAACCGGACCATCGCCGTCTACGACCTAGGCGGCGGCACCTTCGACATCTCTATCCTCGAGCTCGGCGACGGCGTGTTCGAGGTCAAATCGACCAACGGAGACACCTTCCTCGGCGGCGAGGATTTCGACAAGCGCGTCATCGATTATCTCGCCGACGAGTTCAAGAAGGAGCAGGGCATCGACCTCCGCCAGGACAAGCTCGCCCTGCAAAGGCTCAAGGAGGCCGCGGAGAAGGCCAAGATCGAACTGTCCAGCGCGACACAGACGGAAGTGAACCTGCCGTTCATCACGGCGGATCAGTCGGGACCCAAGCACCTCACCATGAAGATGACGCGGGCCAAGCTCGAGGCTCTGGTCGAGGACCTGATCGAGCGGACCGTGGAGCCCTGCAAGTATGCGCTCAAGGACGCCGGCCTCTCCGCCGGCGACATCCAGGACGCCGTGCTCGTCGGGGGCATGACCCGCATGCCCAAGGTGATCGAGACGGTGAAGAACTTCTTCGGGCGCGAGCCCCACAAGGGCGTCAACCCCGACGAAGTCGTCGCGCTCGGCGCGGCCATCCAGGCGGGCGTGCTTCAGGGGGACATCAAGGACGTCCTCCTCCTGGACGTCACACCGCTGTCACTGGGCATCGAGACGCTCGGCGGGGTGTTCACGCGCCTGATCGAACGCAACACGACCATTCCCACGAAGAAGAGCCAAGTTTTCTCCACGGCGGAGGACGGCCAGAACGCCGTCACCATCCGGGTGTTCCAGGGCGAGCGCGAGATGGCGTCCGACAACAAGCTACTGGGCCAGTTCGACCTAGTCGGCATTCCGCCGGCACCGCGCGGCATCCCTCAGATCGAGGTGACGTTCGACATCGACGCCAACGGCATCGTGAACGTTTCGGCCAAGGACAAGGGCACGGGCAAGGAGCAGCAGATCCGCATCCAGGCGTCCGGCGGGCTCTCCGATTCGGAAATCGAGCAGATGGTGAAGGACGCGGAAGAGCACGCCTCGGAAGACCAGAAGCGCCGCGAGATCGCGGAGAGCCGCAACCAGGCCGAGGCGCTGATCCACGCCACCGAGAAGAACCTCGCCGAATTCGGCGACCAGATTGGCGCCGAGGAGAAATCCGCGATCGAAAGCGATCTTGAGGCCCTGAAGTCGGCGATGGCGGGCGAGGATGCCGCGGAGATTCAAGGCAAGTCCGAGGCCTTGGCCCAGTCGTCCATGAAACTCGGCGAGGCCATGTATAGGGCCCAGACCGAGGAGGCCGGGGCCGGGCCGGACATGGGCGGGACGGGCGACGGGCCGGCGGCGGACGCGGGCGCCGGAGCCAGGGAGTCGGCGTCGGAAGACAATGTCGTCGACGCCGATTTCGAAGAGGTCGAAGACCGGGACAAGCGGGACACGTCGGCCTAGCCGGACCCGTTCCGCGGACCTTGCCTGGAACGGGTCCGCCCCGACCGTATCCGAACTGCGAACCGCCGCCTGCCGGAACACCAGCGCATGGCCAAGTCGGATTACTACGATCTGCTGGGCGTCCAGCGCGGCGCCTCGTCCGGCGACATCAAGAAGGCCTATCGCAAACAGGCCATGAAGTACCATCCGGACCAGAATCCGGACAACGCCGACGCCGAGCGAAAGTTCAAGGAGGTCAGCGAGGCCTACGACGTCCTGTCCGATGACCGGAAGCGTGCCGCCTACGACCAGTTCGGCCACGCCGCCTTCGACCAGCGCGGGGGGCCGGGGCCGGGCGGTTTCGAGTTTTCCTTCGGCGGAGGGTCCTTCACCGACGTCTTCGACGACCTGTTCGGCGAGTTCATGGGCGGACAGCGGCGATCCCGGAGCGCCGGCGCTCGTGGGACCGACCTTCGCTACAACCTGGAGATCTCCCTCGAGGACGCCTTCAACGGCCGCAAGGCTGAGGTCAGCGTGCCCTCGAACGTGTCCTGCGACGCGTGCCGCGGCAGCGGAGCCCGCAACGCCGCGGAACCGAAAGCCTGCGGCACGTGTCAGGGCATGGGTAAGGTTCGCGCCCAGCAGGGCCTCTTCACGATCCAACGCACGTGTCCGGCCTGCCAGGGCGCGGGCTACGTCATCGAGGATCCCTGCCCGGCCTGCCGGGGCAGCGGCCGGACGGCCAGGACGAGGACCCTTAACGTCGATATCCCCCGGGGCGTCGAGGACGGGACGCGAATCCGGCTCTCGGGCGAGGGCGAGGCCGGTGCGCGCGGCGCGCCTCCGGGCGATCTCTACATTTTCGTCTCCATCCGGCCCCACGACCTGTTCCAGCGCGACGGTCTGGATCTCTACTGCCGGGCGCCAATCCCGATGACCACTGCCGCCCTCGGCGGCGATGTCGAGGTGCCGACCCCCGACGTCGGGCGTTCCCGGGTGTCCATCCCCTCCGGCACCCAGACCGGCACGCAGTTCCGCCTGAGGGGCAAGGGCATGCCGGCCCTGCGCGGCCGCGGCGTGGGCGACCTGTACATCCGGGCCACCGTCGAGACCCCCTGCAACCTGACCGCGCGTCAGAAGGACCTGCTGCGCGAGTTCGAAAGAGGCGGCAGCGAGAAGACCAATCCTGAGTCCGAAAGCTTCCTGTCCAAGGTGAAGGACATGTGGGAGGACCTCACCGAATAGCCCGGCGGGGTGGCTGCTCCCTCGTTTGCCTGCCGCCGACGAGCCGCTAAGGTGTCCGCGTCAGCACGACGTGGGAGCGGGACAATGGCTGCCGGGGCGATGAACGAGATCAAGGCCGGCATTACCGGCTGCGCGGGACGCATGGGACGGGCGCTGCTGCGGCAGGCGGCCGGACACGAGCGGTGCACCGTCGTCGGTGGCAGCGAGCGCGGAGACAGCGACGCCATCGGCCTCGACATCGGCGAACTCGCCGGCATCGGAACCCTGGGGCTTGCCGTGGAGCGGGACCCCCGGCCCGTGTTCGAGGCAGCGGACGTGATTCTCGATTTCACGTCGCCGGCCGCAACCGCCCGCCACGCGGAGCTCGCGGCGGAAACCGGGGCCGCCCTGGTCGCCGGAACCACGGGGCTGGATCCGGGCCAGGAGCAGGCCATCGCGGACGCGGCCGCCGGGACGGCCATCGTGCGGGCCGCGAACACGAGCGTCGGCGTCAATCTGCTTCTCTCCCTGACCCGGCGCGCCGCCACCGCGCTCGGACCGGACTTCGACATCGAAATCCTCGAGATGCACCACCGGCACAAGGTGGATGCGCCGTCGGGCACCGCGCTGGCCCTCGGCCGCGCGGCGGCATCGGGCCGCGGGGTCAGCCACGACGACGTCGCCGACCGGGGACGCGACGGCTTCACCGGCGAGCGCCGGCGCGGCGATATCGGATACGCCGCGTTGCGCGGCGGCAACGTCGCAGGCGAGCACGCCGTGATTTTCGCCGCCGACAACGAACGCATCGAGCTCGTCCACAAGGCTACCGACAGGGCGATATTCGCGCGCGGCGCCCTCGCCGCCGCGATCTGGCTGCGGGGCAAGCCACCGGGACTGTACTCGATGGCCGACGTCCTCGGCCTGGAGGCCTGAGGTCAGGACCGCCGCGTCGCCGCGATCCCGACGAGGATGATCAGCAGGGCGAACAGGGACCGCCAAGTCGGAGTCTCGCCCGCCAACGCGACGCCGAGACCGACGCCGATCGGCGGAATCAGGTAGTTCACGAAGGACACGAATGTCGCGCCCACGGCGCGGACGAGCCGGAAATAGACGATGTAGGCGAGCGTCGTGCTCAGCACGCCGAGCGCCGCGACGGCGACCACGGCCTCATGCGACGGCCTGAGCTCCCACGGGCGATCCACGGCGGCGCTCAGCGGCAACGCCAGGACGGTCGCGCAGACGAGCGCGGCCGCGGCCACGCTCGCCGACGACCCGGAGGTCACGCGGCGCGCCAGGATATTCGTGCAGGCATAGGAAAGCGCCGCACCCACGATGGCGAGCTGGGACAGGACCGCGGTCTCCAGGCCGGCCAGCGCCTCGGGACCGACCAGGACGACGACGCCCGCGAGGCCAAGGCAAGTCCCGCCGAGCCGCCGGACGCTCAGCCGCTCGTCTTCCGTGAAAACGTGAGCCAGCACCGCCGTGAATAGCGGTACCGTGGCGATGAGAATCGCGGCGAGCCCACTGTCGACCCGGATCTCGCCCCACCCGATCAATGCGAAGGGAACGACGCTGCCGAACAGACCCATCAGGGTGAACAGCATCCACGCGCGCGGCGTGCCCGGCGGACGGTCGCCCAGCAGCACGACGTAGGACAGCATGAGCACCGTGGCGACCGCCAGGCGTCCGGCCACGATCGTGAGCGGGGGCACCGTCGCGACGGCGATCTTGATCAGCAGAAAGGCGGCTCCCCACATGAACGCGAGCGCCGCGAGCGACAGATAGTCGCCGACGGTAGGAGCCGGTCGAAGGGACATGAGCGGCACGCCTGCGGACTGTGGTGCGATGACCCGAGCCGCGCGTGTGTATCAAGCGTCCGGAGGAGCGGCAACCGCGCCGCCGCGGGTCACGCCGTGGCGCGCCGGGCGGCCTCCCACCCCAAAAGGGCGCGCTTGCGCGCAAGGCCCCAGCGGTAGCCGGTGACCAAGCCCGATTTGTGGATCACGCGGTGGCACGGCACGAGATAGGAAACCGAATTGCGGCCGACGGCCGACCCCACCGCGCGCGCGGCCGTCGGCATTCCGAGATAGGCGCCCAAGGCTTCGTAGGTGGTCACGCGGCCCGGCGGTATCCGCATCAGCGCCTCCCAGACCCTGATCTGGAAGTTCGTGCCCTTGAGAACGAGACGCAGGGCCTGGCCCCCGCCGTCGCCGCCGAAGATCCGCGCCGCCACCGGAGAGGTCGCCCGCGGCTCGGACCGAAACGTGGCCAAGGACCATTGGGCGCCGAGATTCTGCAACGCGGCCTCGCGGCCACCCTCCACGAAGGCGAGGCCGCAGATTCCCCGCTCGGTGAGAAAGATCAGACACTCGCCGAACGGCGACGGATGGAACCCGTAACGGATAACCAGACCAGAACCGAGCTCCTTGTACTCGCCCGGCGTCATGGCCTCGCAGGACACGAAGAGGTCGTGCAAGCGGCCCGGACCCGATAGCCCGGCCTCGAAGGCGGCATCCAGCACGCTGCGCGAGTCGTCCAGGGCCTCCTTCGCGTAGCCGACCGTAAGGTATTGCAGAAACCGCTTGGGCGTGATCCCCGCCCAGCGGCGGAACAGCCGCTGGAAGTGAAACTCGCTCATGTTCACGGCGGCGGCGACATCGGACAGTTCCGGCTGCTCGCGAACATGGTCCTCAAGATACCGGATGGCCGCGCCGACCCGCTCGTAGTCCCGCGCCGACTGTCTGGAGGTCCCCCGCGTCACGTCAGCCGCCCCCTTTTCCGCGGTGCCGTTCGTGTCGTTGTCCCGGTTCATGGGAGCGATGGTGAGGGCTCGTGGCGGGCGTGGCCACCCGATTCTTGCCGACCTGCCGGCGGCGTCCCGTCACGGTTGCGGCGTTTGCGGCGCATCCCGCCAGCGCGCCAGGGCATCCCGGAGCGCGCTCGCAAATTCCAGACGCTCCTCCGCCGTGAGAAACCCCCCCAGACTGACGTGCCGGCCGTGGCTCGAGAGGACCAGACGGCTGTCACGGCGCGGGGGCGATTCCAGGGTCACCCGCACCCAATAAGGGGCGAAACGCCACTCCCGATACCGGCCGCCGGGGAACCGCCGGGTCACGGTCAGTTCGTTGCCGCTGAGCGATACGGTCTCCACGAGGCGTCCCGAACGGTAGTTGAGGCGGAACGCCAGATAGAGAAGCGCCACGTCGAGTCCGAAGAACCCCAACACGGGCCACGCCCCGGCCGACAGAAAGGCCAGTCCGGCCGTAAAGCAGACCGCGGAGACTGCGGTCATCAGCAGCCAGAACCCCAGGGGACTCAGCGACCGGTGCGGCCGCAATTCGGCGTCGAACAACGGTCTTGGACGATCCGGATCCCGGATTGCGTGCGGGGGAAGGTGCATGTTCCGATGTTAGACGGGTGTGGCAGGACCGGCAAACCATCCCAGATCCTCCGCCGGATGGGTACAATCCCATGTCGACGCCCGTCAGACTCGATATACCATGTTGTCATGAAACGCGCCCAGATCGACGAGATGTTCGAGCGGCTGTCCGCCGGGAACCCGGCGCCCAGGACCGAACTTGTCGCCGCCTCACCCTACACGATGCTGGTCGCCGTGGTGCTCTCGGCCCAAGCCACGGACGTAGGCGTCAACAAGGCGACTCCGGCGCTGTTCGCCGCGGCCGACACGCCGGAGAAGATGGTTGCGCTGGGTGAGGCCAAGGTCAGGACCTACATCCGGTCCATCGGCCTCTACCAGGCAAAGGCCAGGAACATCGTCACCCTCAGCAGGATGCTGATCGCGGAGCACGGCGGCGAGGTTCCCGACGACCGGGAGGCGCTGGAAAGGCTTCCCGGCGTCGGGCGCAAGACGGCGAACGTGGTCCTCAACAACGTCTACGGCCGTCCGACGATCGCGGTGGACACCCACGTGTTCCGGGTTTCGAACCGGACCGGCCTGGCGCCGGGGAAGACGCCCCTCGCCGTCGAGAGGAACCTGGAGAAAGCCGTTCCCGAGACCTGGAAGCGGCACGCGCATCACTGGCTCATCCTGCACGGGCGTTACGTCTGCAGGGCGCGCAAGCCAGATTGTCCGGCCTGCGCCATCGTCGATCTGTGCGCCTACGGGGCCAAGACCGTCGCCTGAAGGGGCGGGCTCACCCCGCTTCACGGCGGCGGTCGAGGAGCAGGCGCTGGAAGCAGCCGGGCGGCACCGCATCGAGCCCGCCGCGGGGCAGCAACTCGACGTGGGTCACCCGGTAGTCCGCTCCCGCGCCGCTTTCGTGCAGAAAAACGTACAGGACGCAACCCTCCCCGGAGAACCGCCAGAACTCCGCCGAAGGCTCTCGCCGCAACACCGCGGGCGTTCCGAGCCGGACGCGGAGGGCACCGCGCCCGACGCCGAGGAGGGACGTCGGACGCACCTCCGGTCCGGGTTTCCCCGACGGAACGCGTCGCGGCCCCGCCGACGCCACATCGGCGCTCCGAGACTCCCGGGCAGACGGGCGTTCCGCCGGGGGCAGTTCGGGTTCCGGCGTCTCCGCGGCGCTCCGAGCGGCCTGTTTCGGTCCGGAAGGCGCCGCCGGCGTCACAGGCAGGGGCAACTCTTCCGCCGCCACGGCCGGGGGCAGCGGGATTCGGGAGGCCGCCGACGGATCCTCTCCCGCGCCGAAGCACCCCGCGGCGCCCAAGGCCACGAGGCCGAGCGGGATCCACCCGCGGACGTTCTTCGATCCGGCGTTCAAACCGCCTCGCCCCGGTGCAACGACCGGAAGACATGCGCCATGGCCGCGACGCCGACGACGGGCGCGAACAGATTGACGACCGGCACGGTGAACAGAAAGGAGATGACGACCCCGGACAGGAACAGGCGTCGCCCGTTGGTCTTGCGGAGCTTTGCCGCCGCGTCCGCGTCCAGCCGCCTCAGCGCGACGAGCTCGTAGTACTCGCGGCTCAGCAGGTACCCGTTGAGGCCGTAGAAAACTGCGAGGGCGAACGGCGGAAACCAGAACGTCATCAGGTAGAAGGGGAGCGCCAGCAGATTGAGCACGAGAGTGACGCCGGCGAAGCGTAGCGACACCGCAGTTGCCGTCGAGACGGGAACCGGCCGCGCCGGCGGGTCGTCCGGGTAATGACGCTCCTCCACGGCCACCGCGATCTCTTCGAGAAACAGGCCGACGAAGAAAGACGCCACCGCCGGAAACAGCAGCCAGGTCACCACGGCCACGGCGATGCCGCCCAGGACGTCCACAACCCATTCGACCGGCGGAAACGCGAAGAGATCCGTTCCCGCGAGGACGAACCAGACCGCGACGGCGAGGCCCGCGAACACCGCGGCCGCCAGCGACAACGAGCGCAGCAGGACCCGGCGGACGGCGGGATCGGAGAGCTGGCGTATGGCGAGCGCGAAGGACCTGATCACGAGACACGATCACTCGAGGAGACGACCCCATGTACCGCCTTGCTCCTTCCGCGACAAGACCGCGGCCCGCCGCGCGCTCTGTCTCCGCGAACCACGCCGTGATAGCTTGCGGCGCGGCCCGGCGAGGACGGTTGGCGATGAACGATGCTCCTCTCGATGTCTTCGGCATCGGAAACGCGATTGTCGACGTGCTGTCGCACGCCGACGACGAGTTCCTGGTCCGCGAGGGCCTCGTCAAGGGCGGCATGGCCCTGATCGACGCCGCCCGCGCGGAGACCCTGTACGACTCCATGGGGCCGGCCATCGAAGTGTCGGGCGGCTCGGCCGCGAACACCGTCGCCGGACTGGCGGGCTTCGGCGGACGGGTCGGCTTCGCGGGCCGGGTCCGCGACGACCAGCTCGGCGCGGTGTTCGCTCACGACCTGCGGGCGCTGGGCATCGACTTCGACGTCGCCCCGGCGACGGAAGGACCGCCGACCGGACGCTGCCTGATCCTGGTCACGCCCGACGCCCAGAGGACCCTGAACACGTACCTGGGCGCGGGCGCCGATCTCGGCCCCGAGGATATCGACGAGGCGCGGATCGCGCGCGCGCGGATCACTTACCTGGAGGGATACCTCTGGGACCCCCCCGCCGCGAAGGCGGCGTTCCGGAAGGCGGCGGCGGTCGCGCACGGATCTGGACGAAAGGTCGCGTTCTCGCTGTCCGACTCCTTTTGCGTGGACCGCTGGCGAGAGGAGTTCGTTCACCTGGCGGAGCATGAGATCGATGTGCTCTTCGCCAACGAGGACGAGATCAAGTCCCTCTATCGGACGGACTCCTTCGACGTCGCCCTGCGGCGCATCCGGGGACACTGCGAGATCGCGGCGTTGACGCGCGCGGAAAAGGGATCGGTTGTTGTCTCCGGCGACGAGGTCCACGTCGTCGACCCGGAGCCCGCCGCGACCGTCGTCGACACGACCGGGGCCGGAGACCTTTACGCGGCCGGTTTCCTGTTCGGACTCTCGCGGGGTTTGGATCCCGCCGCCTGCGGTCGGCTCGGCTCCATCGCCGCGAGCGAGGTGATCGGCCACATGGGCGCGCGCCCGGAGACTTCGCTCGCCGTACTGGCCAAGCGCGAGTTGGGCGGGATCGCGTGAAGGGCGCTAGTCCCGGCGCTTGATCATGGGGCCGGTATCGTCGCCCCCGAACACGTGGATGTGGAGGTGCGGAACCTCCTGGTGGCCGTGCGCTCCGACATTGGAAAGGATGCGATAACCGTCCTTCGCCACACCGGTCTTCCTCGCGACTTCGGCAACGGCCCGGAACAACCCGGCGATCTCGGCGTCCGTGGCGCTCTCCGCGAAATCACCGACGTCGACATACCGGCCTTTGGGAACGACCAGCACATGCACCGGACGTTGGGGATCGATGTCGTTGAACGCCAGCGCGTGGTCGTCCTCGTACACCTTGTCGCATGGAATCTCGCCGCGCAGGATCTTGGCGAAAACGTTCTCGTCGTCATAGGCCATCCGGTCCCTCCAGCTTGACTCGGTCCCCGCCGCCGCCCCGGTGCCGCTTCTCCTCCAGGCCCGATACGCCCTCGCGCCTGGCGAGCTCGGCATAGACGTCGGCCGGGCGGACGCCCGCCTCGGACCAGAGCACGAGCAGATGATAGAGCAGGTCCGCGCTCTCCTTCGCCACTTCCTCCGCGTCCCCCGCCATCGCGGCGACGATGGTCTCGACCGCCTCCTCCCCTGCCTTTCGAGCGATCCCGGCGCGCCCGCGCGCGTACAGCCCCGCCGTGTAGCTTTCTTCCGGGTCGGCGTTCTTCCGGTCTTCGACGACGGCGAACAGGCGGTCGATCGCCGAACCGTCCAGCGTATCCTCGGTCATGCGCCTCACCGATCCGGAGGGTTGCCCTGACGATGCAACGCGTCTGCGTAGCAGATCGCGGAGTCCGTGTCATCGCCGGACGGGAATACCGGCCTCGTCCATATAGGCCTTGGCCTGCGGAATGCTGAATGCCCCGAAGTGGAAGATGGAAGCGGCCAGGACCGCAGCCGCGTGACCTGACCGGATGCCCTCGACCAGATGTTCGAGCGTTCCCACGCCGCCGCTGGCGACGACCGGCACGGACACCGAGTCCGCGACGGATCGCGTGAGCTCGATGTCGAATCCCTCGCGCGTGCCGTCCCGGTCCATCGACGTGAGGAGAAGCTCCCCGGCGCCTTGCCCGACCATGCGGCGGCACCAGGAAACCGCCTCTATCCCCGTCGCCTCGCGCCCCCCGTGCGTGAAGATTTCATACCGTCCGGCCTCGCTGCGCTTGGCGTCGACCGCCACGACGATGCACTGGCTGCCGAACTTGCGGGCGGCCTCGGCGACGAACTCCGGCCTGCGCACGGCCGCCGTGTTGATGGAGACCTTGTCGGCCCCGGCAAGCAGCAACGCCCGGATATCGTCGAGCGCGCGAATGCCGCCGCCCACGGTCAGCGGCATGAAGCATTGTTCCGCGGTGCGCGAGACGACGTCCAGGAGCGGCTCCCGACCTTCATGGCTGGCGGTGATATCGAGAAAGCACAACTCGTCCGCGCCCTGGGAGTCGTAGATTCCGGCCTGCTCCACCGGATCGCCGGCGTCCACAAGATCCACGAAGTTGATCCCCTTCACCACGCGGCCGCCGCGGACGTCGAGGCAGGGAATGACGCGCGGCTTCAGCATGGAGTCCCTTCCTCAGGCGGCCAGCAATTCGAGGGCGGCGGCGGGGTCGATACGGCCGTCGTACAGCGCCCGGCCCGAGATCACGCCGTCTAGACCGCGCGGACCGATGCGTTTCAGGGCCGCCAGATCGTCGAGCGAAGCCACGCCTCCGCTGGCGATGACGGGCACCTCGGTCCGTCGGACGAAGGCTTCGGTGGCCTCCACGTTGGGGCCCGCCATCGCGCCGTCTCGGTCGATGTCGGTATAGACGAACGCCGCGACCCCGACACCCTCGAACGCCGCGGCCAGCTCGCCGGCGGTCGTCTTCGACTCTGCGGCCCAGCCGTCGGTGGCGACCCGGCCGCCCCGCGCGTCGATGCCGACGACGACTCGTCCCGGGTATTCGCGGCACACCTCACGCACGACGCCGGGATTTTTCGCCGCGGCGGTTCCGAATATCGCCCGCCGCACGCCCCGGTCGAGCCACGCGGCGGCGGTCTCCGGATCCCGGATGCCGCCGCCGAGCTGCACCGGGATCGAGACCGCGGAGAGGATGTCCTCGACGGCACCGGCGTTGACCGGTCTCCCCGCGAAGGCGCCATCGAGGTCGACGACGTGAATCCACCGGAAGCCCGCCGATTCGAACGCCCGGGCCTGGGCCGCCGGGTCGTCGTTGAAGACGGTGGCCGATGCCATGTCGCCGCGCAGAAGGCGCACGCACCGGCCGCCCTTGACGTCGATCGCCGGGTAGAGAATCACCTCGACGAAGCTCCGAGATCCTTCTCGAAGAAATATCCGGGCACGAACGCGCCGCCGACGAAAGCATACTTGTCCTTCGTCGCCCATTTCCTGAAGCCGGCACGCTCGTACAGACGGATCGCGGCGGTCTGCGTGGCGCGGACGTCGAGGTCGAGCACACGGAAACCGGCGTCCCGCGCCCGCCGCTCCATGGACTCGAGCATCGCCTGGCCCAATCCGTGAGCCCGCGCCCAAGGCGCGAGAAAGAACGTGGTGATGTGCGCGGCGAAGGCCTGGGCCTCGTTGTTGGACGCCGGACGCAACATCTGGGCGGACCCGACGATGCTTCCCTCCAGCCGCGCCACGATGAGCTCCCGCTCGGGGACCAGCAGAACTCCATGCCAGTAGGACTCGAGGACCCGCCGCGGAGGCGGAGTCAGCCAGCCGAAGCCGTTCCCGTCCAGGATCGCTTCCTCGGTGGCCTCGCAGAGGTCCTCAAGATCCTGATCCCCGAGCTCGGCGACCCACTCGACGCCGGTTCGCTCGACTACGGTCGCCATGACAGGAAATTACCGATGATTTGCAGTCCCACGGCCTGACTCTTTTCCGGATGAAACTGGGTCCCCACAAGATTGCCGCGGGCCACGGCGGCGACCAGGGGTCCGCCGTAGTCCACGTGAGCGAGCCGGTCTTCCGGCCGGCGGCAGACGATCGCGTAGCTGTGCACGAAATAGGCATGGCGCCCGTCCCGCAGCCCCGCGAACAACGGATGGTCCGCCCGGTCCAGAATCAACTCGTTCCACCCCATATGGGGAATCTTCAACCCGGTTCCAGTCTTTTCCGCGGACGGCCGGACATCGATGGCGGTCACCTCGCCGTCGATCCAGCCGAACCCCGGATGCTCGCCGTGCTCGCGGCCCGTCGTGGCCATCAACTGCATGCCGACGCAGATCCCGAGGAAGGGCTTGCCGCGAACGATGACCGCCTCCTCCAGCGCCTCCACCATCCCGTCGAGTCCGTCGAGTCCGCCGCGGCAATCCGCGAAGGCCCCCACTCCGGGCAGGACGATCCTGTCTGCGGACGCCGCGTCGTCGGCCGAACTCGTCACCGTGACGGACTCGGGGCGGCCGCTTTCGCGCGCGGCCCATTCGAACGCCTTGGCTGCGGAGCGAAGATTGCCGGATCCATAGTCGATGATGGCAACCGTCATGACCGCTCCCCGGCGTCCGTCCCGGCAGGCAAGACACCGGGCAGGCCATCGTCCTCAGGCGCTCAACACGCCCTTTGTCGACGGGACCTCTCCCGCGCTTCGCGAATCGTGCTCGATGGCGTCGCGCAACGCGCGCGCCAGGCCCTTATAGCAGGACTCCACGATGTGATGGTTGTTCTCGCCATAGGCGTTCTCGACGTGCACGGTGATCCCGGCGTTCTGGGCAAAGGCCTGAAACCATTCCTTGAAGAGCTCCGTATCCATCTCGCCCAGCTTCGGACGGGAGAATTCCACGCGCCAGACGAGATAGGGGCGGTTGGACACGTCGACGGAAACCCGCGTCAACGTTTCGTCCATGGGAATCGTCGCGCTTCCGAAACGCCGTATGCCGCGCCTGTCCCCCAAGGCTTCGGCGACGGCCTGGCCCATGACGATTCCCGTATCCTCGGTGGTGTGATGGAAGTCGATATGAAGATCGCCCTCGGCCTGGAGGGCGAGATCGATCGACGAGTGCCGGGACAGCTGCTCCAGCATGTGGTCCAGGAACCCGATGCCGGTGCCAACCCGGTACGTCCCCGTTCCGTCGAGGTTCACCTCGGCGGTAACGCGCGTTTCCCTGGTGGCCCGTTCGACCACGGCCTTGCGCATGGCGCCCTCCCCGAAAATCGGCGCCCTTGTAGCAGCAACGCGTTTTCGGCGCCAGCCGGGACGCCCGGCGCCCCTTGACCGGGGCGCGGCAAACACCACATGGTTTGCCGCGCCCGGACCCCCGGGACCGGAGACCACCGCGACCTGGCTTGCGGAGCCGATCATGACCGAGGCATCGACCGCCGTCTGGCACGGCACCACAATCCTTTCCGTGCGGAAAGCGGGCTCCGTGGTCATCGCGGGAGACGGGCAGGTCTCGATGGGCGGCACCGTCGTCAAGTCCTCGGCGCGGAAGGTCCGCCGCCTGGGAAACGGCTCCGTCATCGGCGGGTTCGCCGGCGCGACGGCCGACGCCTTCACCCTGTTCGAGCGCCTGGAGTCCAAACTGGAGCAGTACCCGACCCAGCTCACGCGCGCCTGCGTGGAGCTCGCCAAGGACTGGCGCACGGACCGCTACCTTCGCCGTCTCGAGGCCCTGATGGCCGTCGCCGACAACAAGGTCTCGCTGATTCTGAGCGGGACCGGCGACGTTCTGGAGCCGGACGACGGGCTCATCGGCATCGGGTCCGGAGGGAACTACGCCCTGGCCGCGGCCCGCGCCCTGGTCGGCCGCGAGGAGCTGGACGCCCAGGACATTGCCCGCCAAGCCATGAAGATCGCCGCCGACATCTGCATCTACACCAACGATCACGTGGTCCTCGAGACCCTTTGACGGCATGACCGAGTTCAGCCCCCGCGAGATCGTCTCCGAGCTCGATCGCTTCATCATCGGGCAGCACGACGCCAAGCGCGCCGTCGCCATCGCGCTTCGCAACCGGTGGCGCCGCCAGCAACTCCCCGACGACCTGCGCGACGAGGTCCTGCCCAAGAACATCCTGATGATCGGTCCCACGGGCGTCGGCAAGACGGAGATCTCCCGCCGTCTCGCCCGCCTGGCGAACGCCCCCTTCATCAAGGTGGAGGCGACGAAGTTCACCGAAGTGGGCTACGTCGGCCGCGACGTCGAGCAGATACTCCGCGACCTCGTCGAGATCGCCATCCACATGCAGCGCACCCAGAGCCGCAAGGAAGTGATGGCGCGCGCCGAGCTCGCGGCGGAGGACCGCGTCCTCGACGCCCTCGTGGGCGAGCACGCCTCGGAGGGCACGCGCCAGACTTTCCGGAAGAAATTGCGCGAAGGGGAGCTGGAGGACAAGGAGGTGGAGCTCGAGGTCTCGGACTCCGGCGGGAGCGCGATGCCCACGTTCGACATCCCTGGCATGCCCGGCGCGAGCATGGGCATGATCAACCTCAACGACATCTTCGGCAAGGCGTTCGGCCAGAAGACGTCGAAGCGCCGCATGACCGTCGGCGAGTCCTACGAAGTCCTGATCGCCGAGGAGAGCGACAAGCTCCTCGACCAGGACAAGCTCGTCAAGGACGCCATCGACATGGTGGAGCAGAACGGCATCGTGTTCCTCGACGAAATCGACAAGATCTGCGCCCGCTCGGAACGCCACGGCGCGGACGTGAGCCGCGAGGGCGTGCAACGGGACCTGCTGCCGCTGATCGAGGGCACGACGGTGGCCACCAAGCACGGCACGGTTCAGACCGACCACGTCCTGTTCATCGCCTCGGGAGCGTTTCACCTGGCGAAGCCCGCCGATCTTCTGCCCGAGCTTCAGGGACGGCTTCCCATCCGCGTGGAGCTCCAGGCCCTGACCCACGAGGATTTCAAGCGCATCCTCGTGGAACCCGAAACCAGCCTCATCAAGCAGTACACGGCTCTGATGGACACGGAGGACGTGACGCTGGCGTTCGACGACGACGCGGTCGACGAGATCGCGACCCTGGCCGAGGAGGTGAACTCGGGCGTCGAGAACATCGGCGCCCGGCGCCTCCACACGATACTGGAGCGGCTTCTGGAAGAGATCAGCTTCACCGCGTCCGACCGGGCGGGCGAGTCGATCACCATCGACTCGGCCTACGTCCGCGAACAGGTCGCGGATCTGGCCAAGAACGCCGACCTGTCCAAGTTCATTCTGTAGTTTCCGAAGGAGGAAGGTTCCCGACCCCGTCCGTCAGGACGGGAGGGGTCTTCGTCAGGCCCGGCCCGACAGTCCCACCACGGTGGCGCGAATGCGCTGGACGACGGTAATGCCGGTGAGCACCACCAGCAGGTAGATCACCGGCGCCAGCCATCCGGTCGCCAGTCCGAGGGCGATGAGCACGACCCGTTCCGGCCGGGTCGCGATCCCCATCTTGCAGGCGAGGTTGAGGGCTTCGGCGCGGGCGCGGGTGTAACTGACCAGCAGGGACCCGAGCAGCGCCAACAGGACCATGCCGGCATCGACGGCCTGGCCTTCGCGTGCGAACACGTAGGCGATCGCCGCGAAGACCACGCCCTCCGAAATCCGGTCCAGCGTCGAGTCGAGATAGGCGCCGACGGCGGTCACCCTGTCGGCCGCCCGGGCGAGCATGCCGTCGAGAAGGTCGAAGCCGCCGCCGAGCAGATACATCGCGCCGGCGAGGAAAAAGTCGCCGCGCACGATCAGCCACGCGGCGACGGCGTTGACGACCAGACCCGCCACCGTGACGTGATTGGGCGAGATGTCCGATCTCGCCAGGGTCTGGGCGACGGGCCGCAGCAATCCCTCGAGAAGGGCGCCGATCCGCTGCCGCAGGACTTCCATGCCCCAGCCTCACCCGCGCCCGCCGGGCCGGCGCCGGCGCAGCTGCACGTAGAGGGCGCCCGCCCCGCCATGCTTCGGCAGGGCCGGCCCGAATCCGGCGACGTACGGCGACAGGTCGGCGTCCTCGAGCCAGCGCGGAACGGACCGGCGCAGAACGCCGGGCGCCGCATCCCGGGAGTCGGACCCGGCATCCACCCGGCTTCCCTTGCCGGTGATGACGAGAACGCAGCGACGGCCGCAGGCCGCCGCATCCCGGACGAACCGGCGCAATTCGGCATGCGCGTCTTTCCGGGTCATGCCGTGAAGGTCGAGACGGGCCTCGATATCCTGAGCGCCCCGCTTGAGGCGGCGGGCGACGTGCCTGTCCAGCGTCCCCGGCGGGGCCGGTTCCTGCGGCCGCGGGCTCCGGCCCGGAGCGGCGGCCGGACGCGCCCCGTCCCGCGGCACCTCCGATACGGGTGGAGAGGGGTCCTCCGCGGGCTCTTGGACCTCCCCCCCGTGCCGGCGCCGGGAGGAGAGGCGCCGCGTGTCTCGCATGGCGCGCCGCCAGAGATCCGCCCCGTCCTCCGCTTCCGCGCGGGACGGCGTCCCGGCCGGCCGGCTACCGCCCATGACCGTCACCGACCAGTACGATGTGAAGGCGCCGCGGCCCGTGGGCGCCGAGGTAGAGGGTCATGGCGATATCGGCCGTCCGCGACGGACCGGTGATGAAGTTGACGGTCCTGGGCATCACCTGCCCGGCGCGTCCGGACGCTGCGGCCCGCTCGCGCAGCAGCCGCCAGCCGTCCTCGTAGGTACCCACGATCTCGCGCTCCTGGAGGACGACCACATGGTTCTCGGGCAGAAAGTTGAGGGTGGTCGGCGCATCCCTTCCGGATGTCGCCATCACGGTGCCGGTTTCCGCGATCCCGGCGAACGCCGGCGTGACCGACACCGCGTCGGTCTCGACGGCGGCGCCCCGGCGAACCTCGAGCGCCGGCGTCCTCTTCCAGGGAATGTCGTCGAGACGCCCGTCGGGAGCGGCCACCAGCCGTGCCGGCAGGTTGTGCGCGGCCAGATACCCGGCCACCGCCTCAGGCACCTCGGAAACGCTGCTCACCCGCGCCACGGTCGCGTCGACCTCCTCCGCCATGGCAGAGAACAGTGCCACCCGGTCGGAATGCGGCAGTTCGGCGCGCTTCGGGCGCGGCCCGGCCGGGCGCCGCGCGAGCCGCTCGTCGACGGCCCTTTCCCCGGTACCGCCCCGGGCGAGGTTGCCGCGGATGCGGCCGAGGATGGCGTCTCGGGCACTCACGTCCCGCCTCGTCCGGCGCGCCGCCAGAGATCCATGAAAGTCTCCCCCTGGGGCGCCGGAAAATCCCGTCCGCCGGTCCAGCCCCCGGAGAACGGAAGCCGCCGTATCCGTCCCGACCGTCCCGCCGCGGTGCGGAGGACACCCGCGAGAAACCGGGCCCAGAGGCGATAGACCCGAGGACGCCGCGCGATCCATGCCCAGGCCGCGACCGCCCAGCGCTCCCGCGACGGCGCCAGGCGCGCGTCGTGGCCTTGCTCGCGCAGGCGCCGCAGCATGTCGGGAATCGGTATGCGCACGGGGCAGACGGCCTCGCAACGGCCGCACAGGCTGGAGGCGTTGGGCAGATGGCGCGCAGCCGGCAGCCCGACCAGGTTGGGGGTCAGCACGGCGCCCATGGGGCCCTGATAGACGGACCCGTAGGCATGGCCTCCGACGGAGGCGTAGACCGGACAGTGAAACAGGCAGGTGCCGCATTTGATGCACCGCAGCATCTCCTGAAACGGGCTCCCGACCAATCGGCTTCGGCCGTTGTCCAGAACGATCACGTGAAAGCTCTCGGGGCCGTCGAGGTCGTCCGGCCGCCGCGGTCCGGTCGAAAACGTCGTGTAGACCGAGAACTCCTGTCCCGTGGCGGAGCGCGCGAGAACGCGCAGCAGGGTCGCCGCGTCCTCCAGCGTGGGAACGATCTTCTCGGGGGTCGCCAGCACGATGTGCCGCCGGGGGAGCGTCTGCGTCAGATCGCCGTTGCCCTCGTTGGTCACGATCACGGTGCTCCCCGTCTCGGCGATCAGGAAGTTGGCGCCGGTGATGCCGACGTCGGCCTCGAGGTATCTTCGGCGCAGCACTTGGCGGGCCTCGTCGACGAGCTCCCCCGGATCGTCCAGCCGCCGGGTCCTGCCGTACCGCCGGTGGTGCTCGTGGAACAGGTCGGCGACCTGGTCCTTGGTCTTGTGGATCGCCGGCGCGATGATGTGGCTCGGCGGTTCGTCCGCGAGCTGGATGATGTACTCGCCCAGGTCGGTTTCGACCGGCGCAATACCGTGGGATTCCAGGAACGGGTTGAGGCCGATCTCTTCGGCGATCATGGTCTTGCCCTTGGTGACCGTACGCGCGCCGACCTCCCGGCAGAGGTGCAGCACCAGGTCGCGGGCCTCGCCCGGGGTCTCGCACCAGTGAACTGCCCCGCCGCTTTCCTCCACGCGCCGTTCGAATCGCTCGAGATAGATGTCGAGGTGCGCGATCACGTGATCCTTGATGTCCCGGGCCGCGTCACGCAGCGCCTCGAATTCCGGCAGACGGTCGACCGCGGCCTGGCGCCTGGCGCCGCCGAACCCCTCGCGCACCTTGCCCAGGGCGGCGCGAAGCCCGTCGTCGGCCATCGCCCGGACCGCGTTTTCGGGAAAGGCCCGGCTCGTCAGCACCGGCCTTCCGCCCGCTCCGGCGCCCCGACCGCGGCGTCCTCCGTCATGCCCGCGAGAAGTTCCGCGGCATGGCGAACGGCGATCCCGGCTCCGTCCCGGCGCATCTTGCCCGCGATGTTCATCAGGCAACCGAGGTCACCGCCCACCACCAGGTCCGGCTCGACCGAAGCCAGGGCGTCGGCCTTGCGACTCACGATATCCGCGGATATGGGCCCGTACTTCACGGAGAAGGAGCCCCCGAAACCGCAACACGCCTCGGCTTCGGGAACGTCCCGCAGCTCCAGGCCGCCGACGCCGGCCAGCAGCCGGCGGGGCTGGTCCCGGACGCCCATGTCGCGCAGGCTCGAGCACGAATCGTGATAGGCCGCGACGCCGCGGAACGAGGCCTCCACGGACGTGACGCCGCAGACATCGACGAGGAAGGACAGGAGCTCCCGCGTCCGGCCGGCGAGGGCCGCGGCCCGCGGTCCCCACCGAGGGTCGTCCCGGAGGAGGTCGGGATAGTGGCGGTGCAGCATGCCGGCGCAGCTTCCCGACGGCGCGACCACCCAGTCGAACCCCTCGAAGGCCGCGACGACCTGCCGGGCGATCGACCGGGCCTCCGGCCGCGCCCCCGAGTTATAGGCGGGCTGTCCGCAGCAGGTCTGGACCGGGGGAATCTCGACGACGCAACCGGCATCCTCCAGGAGCTTGACGGCGGCAAAACCCACCGCCGGGCGAAACAGATCCACCAGACAGGTGACGAGCAGGCCCACGCGCCGGGTCCCGTCGCCCCGTGGACCGCCCGCGTCCGGGGGGCTGGACATCTCTGGAAGCCGTCCCGCGTTCACCTGCCGGTCCTCGCGTGGGTTGGTCGCGCGCGGCTCAATAAATCCCACGCCGTGCCGCCGCGCAAGCCGGACACGCCCGCGGCCGCCGGTCGAAACAGTCCTTCAGTTCGCCGCCCGCATGCCGGAGAGGATGCGCTCCCGCGCGCCCCTCGGAAGCAGCAGGAAGTAGCGCCCCGTCTCGCTCATGTGTCCCGCGACCTCTCCGGCGGCCGGTCCGCCGCCCCAGAAGACGTCGCCGCGCACCGCTCCGCGAATGGCGCTGCCCGTATCCTGCGCGATGAGCAGCCGGCGCAGCGGCGCCCCCTCGGGACGGCCGGTCGTGGACGGCATCGACGTCTCCAGCCAGACCGGCGCGTGGAGCGGCAGCAGCGTGATGTCGACCGCGAGCGAGCGGCCCGGCGTCAGAACGACCCCTCCCGCGCCGACCGGGCCTTCGCCGGCGATCTCGCGAAAGAAAATATACCGCGCATTGGTGGACATCACGTCCTTCGCCGTCCCCGGATTGGTCTTGAGCCATCGCCGAATCGACCGCATCGAGACGCCGTCTTTCGGCAACGCGCCCCGCTTCACCAGTTCCCTGCCGATCGCCGTATAGGGATGTCCGTTGCTCGCGGCGTACCCGACGCGGGTTAGGGTTCCGTCGTTGAGGCTTATGCGGCCGGCGCCCTGGATGTGGAGAAAAAACGCATCGACTTCGTCCCGCAGCCAGACGATCGGCTCGGCTCGGCCCGCGAGCTCTCCGCGTTCGATGGCGGCGCGGGTTTCGAACGGCACGAGCCTTCCGCCGTTCAGCCGCCCCGCCAACCGGATCCCGTCCCATTCGGGACGAAAGTCGCCCAGGTTCGCCGTGACCAGATCCCCGGGCCGCCCGTAGACCGGGACGTCGAAGCGGCCGATTCGCTGGCGGCTGCCCTGGATGAGGGGTTCGTAGTAGCCGGTGAACAGGCCCTCGGCCGCGCCCGCGCCCGTGACGGCGACCGGCTCGAACTCGGTCTCGAAATAGCGGCGGACCTCAACGGGATCGTCCTTCTTCACCCGCCGCGCCCGCGTACACGCCTCCCGCAGGTCCGAGGCCGTGAGGCCGACCGCACCGGATCCGACGGGCCGCCGTGGCGGGAGCTGTTCCAGCCGGTCGCAGGAACGGACGAAGGCCTCGAGCGCCGGACGGGGGTCGTCGTCGTTCCATCCGCGCAGCGCGTCGAAGCCCACGGGACGGAATCCGAGGGACGATACGGTGGTGGGCGGCGGCTTCAGCAACCACCAGGCCGCCAGCGCGACGAGCAACGCGGCGAAAGAGACACCGGTCCCTCCGATATGCCGCCCGTTCATGGGCTACTGCGGGCTGCGGGTCTCGACCAACCGCCAATTCGGATCGGACCTTCGGACCTCGCGCGCGAAGGTCCAGAAGTCGGTAACTTCCTGCGTCTGGTCCGGGTCGCCCGTAACGACCGCTCCGTTCTCCTCCCGGACCACATTGATGACGTCGGCGACGAACTTGATCGTGAGTTCCGCGACCTCGCCGGACATCCGGGCCTCCACGATGTCCGCGGTTCGAATGGTCGACAGCGTCGTTTCCAGCGTGTGTCCCTTGGCGGTCCGCTCCTGAATCGCGCCGGTGAAGTTCTCGTAGACCTCGTCGGACAGGAGTTGGCGAAGAATCGCGTCGTCGGCCACGGCGTATGCGGTGACGATCATCTCGTACGCCGCGCGGGCGCCCTGGAGAAACTCGCCGGCATCGAACCGCGGGTCGGAGAGGCGAATTTCGGCGAGGCCCGCGGGGCCGGCGTCCTCCTCCCCGGCCGAGTCGGCCGCGTCCCGCGAGCGGTCCGGCAGACCGACGACGGTCTCCGCCTCTTCCGTGCCTTGCCGGCGCGGCACGGCGCCTTGACGGGAACGATCGTTTCCCGGACGCCGGCCCAGGACGCCGCGCAGCCGCAGGATGATGAAAGCGGCCACCATGGCGAACAAAACGATGTCAAGAAACGGGAAGCCCTCGCCCATTGTCCGTCGATCCCGTGGAAGAAGCCACGCCACGGCCGCAGCCCGGTCCGGCGGACCGGATCCCGTCACGGCGCCAAAACTCGGGGCGTGTCGATGAATGGTACACTAACGGCTTGTCGGGGCGCGGTCCAGGGTCGGGACCTCCCGAAATCCGCCGTCCCGCCGGGCGACAGGTTACCACGAGCGCGAACCATGCCACTTCTCCTGCTGTCGGCATTCATCGTCATCCCGCTGATCGAGATCGGCGTGTTCATAGAGGTGGGCGGAGCCATCGGCCTCTGGCTCACGCTCGGCGCGGTCGTCCTGACGGCCGCCGTGGGGTCCGCGCTCATCCGCCGCCAGGGCTTGGCCATCCTCGGTCAGGCGAGAGAGAATCTCGCCGCGGGCCGGCTGCCCGTCCGCGAGATCTTCGACGGCATCTGCCTGCTCGTAGCCGGCGCGCTCCTGCTGACGCCGGGCTTCGTGACCGATACCGTCGGCGCACTGTTCCTCGTTCCGGCCGTCCGGGACTTCATGCGAACGGCCGTGCTCGCGCGGTTTCTGCGCGGGCCGGGAGTTCGGAGGACCGGCGGCGCTCCGCCCGGACACGCTCCCCGGAGGGATGGCGGGCCGGTGACGATCGAAGGAAAGTACTCCGCCGGGGACGATGGCGGGCGGAACCCGCCCGGCGGAACGCGGACTTGAGCGGCGTGAGCGGGTCGAACGCGGGGGAGGGCACCATGTCGGACACCGCTGAACCCGGCGCGCGGGCGGCGCCCCGGCTGAGCGTCAGGACGCGGTACGTCAAGGATCTCTCGTTCGAGAATCCGAACGCCCCGAGCAGCCTGCGGTCGGAACCGGGCCAGCCAAGCATCGACGTCGATGTCGCGGTGAACGCCCGGTCCCTGGGGAATTCGAGCTACGAAGTGAGCCTCCGAATCACGGCGCGTGCGTCCCGCGGCGGCGCCATGCTGTTCGTCGTCGAGCTTCAGTACGCGGGCGTGTTCCTGATCCAGAACTTCCCGCCGGGACGACTCGAGTCCGCATGCATGATCGAGTGTCCCCGCATTCTGTTCCCGTTCGCCCGGAACGTGATCGCCGAGACGACCCGCCAAGGGGGCGTCGCCCCGCTGCTGCTGGATCCGATCGATTTCTCCGCGCTCTACCGCCGGCACCGGCAGGAGCGGGACGGCGCCGGGACGGATCCCGACGCGCCCGTCCCCGTTCCCGGCTGACGTACGGGCGGGGCTCCTTCCGGCGCGCCCTATCTGCGCCAGACCGGATTTTCCAGCGTGTCGAGGAACGCCTCGTGAGCCGCGAGTTCGTCCGCCGTCGGCTCGTGGCGCCGGGGCTCCCTCCGCGGAAGGCCGGCGGCGGCATCCTCCACGACGGCCGCCCGGGTCCCGAACGTCAGACCCGGTTGCCGCCCGCCGATCAGTTCCAGGTACACCTCCGCAAGCAATTCGGCATCCAGGAGGGCTCCGTGCTTCGTCCGTTCCGAGTTGTCGATGGCGAAGCGCCGGCACAGCGCGTCCAGGCTGGCCTGCCCGCCGGGGTATTTCTTGCGCGCCAGGGCAACCGTGTCGACCACGCCGTTGCGCAGGGCGCCGCGGCCCGCGCGCGCCAACTCGGCGTTCAGGAAGCCGAGGTCGAATTCGGCGTTGTGAATGATCAACCGCGACCCGGCCACGAATTCCAGGAAGGCGTCGGCGACCGCCTCGAACGACGGCTTCGCCGCCAGGAATTCGTCCGTGAGGCCGTGGATTCGCAACGCCTCTTCCGGCACGCTCCGTTCGGGGTTCAGGTACTCGTGGAACACCGAGCCCGTGGGCACGTGATTGACGAGCTCGAGACAGCCGATCTCGACGATGCGGTGTCCGGCCGCAGGGCTCAGTCCCGTGGTTTCGGTATCGACGACGATTTCACGCATTCACTTGGCCGAGGCGGCGCGGCGCGCGTCTGCCTTTGGCGCCTCGCCGCAGCATTGTGACGAGGGACTCGATTCGCCGCAAGGAAAAGCGCTTTCCGTTCCCGGTCGGAATGACGAAATCGGCCCGCCGCCGCTTTTCGGCATCCGCCATCTGACGCGCCAGCACGCCGGCGAGCTTTTCCGGCGTCATCCCGGGACGTCCCAGCACGCGGTCCCGCTGCACGAAACGGGGGGCGCTCACGACGCAGGTGAAGTCGCACTCCGCCGCCCCGCCGGTCTCGAACAGCAACGGAATGTCGAGGACGACCAGACCCTCGCCACGGGACCCGGACAAGCGGAGGAATCGGGCCCGCGCCGCCCTGACCTTCGGGTGGAGTATGCCCTCGAGCTTCTCGAGAGCGTCCGCGTCGGCGAACACCCGCCGGCCCAGCGCCTCGCGGTCGACGGCGCCGCCGCGAACGACATCCGGGAACGCGGCCCCCGTCTCCGCCACGGCCGCGCCGCCTCTGGCCAGCAGACGGCGAACCTCCGCGTCCGCGTCGAACACCGGGACTCCGATTCGGCGGAAGGCATTGGCGGCCGTGGTCTTGCCCATGCCGATCGAACCCGTGAGGCCGAGCACGATCACGTTCGCGGCAAGCCCCTGAGGTCGTCCTCGACGCGGGCACGCAGTTCGTCCGTGACCGACGGGGCCACCCCGAACCAGGCCTCGAACCCCGGCCGCGCTTGGTGCAGCAGCATCCCCAAGCCGTCGACGACGCGGTTTCCGCGCTCGGCCGCCTCGGCGAGAAGGGTCGTCTCCAGGGGCACGTAGACGGCATCCGTGACGACGGCCTCCCGCGGCAGGGCGTCGAGCGGCAGGTCGAGGGACGCCTCGCCCCGCATGCCGAGCTTCGTGGTGTTGACCAGCAATCCGGCCTCGTTCAACGATCCGGCGCGGTCGGCCCACGGCCAGGTCCGTGCCGCGGGACCCAGTTCGCCGGCCAGGGCGTCGGACCGCGCCGCCGTCCGATTGACGATTCTGATCTCGGGCGCGCCGCCGTCGGCCAGCGCGAACGCGATGGCCCGCGCGGCGCCGCCGGCGCCGATGACGACCGCCGGACCGCTGGCGGCCGTCCAGTCCGGCACGGCCTCGCGAAGGTTCTCTATGAATCCGAACGCGTCCGAGTTGGACCCGTGAAGGCCGCCGTCCTCGCCGACCACGACGGTGTTCACGGCCCCGATCCTCCGAGCCACCTCGTCGGCCTCGTCCACGACCTCCAGCGCCGCCTCCTTGTGCGGGACGGTGACGTTGGCGCCGGCGAACCCGAGCCGCGGCAGGATGCGGAGCGCCTGGCCGAAGTGCTCCGGAGCGACGGCCAACGGAACGTAGGCACCGTCGATGCCGTGGAGGTCCAGCCAGAAGCCGTGAAGGAGCGGTGATCGCGAATGCGCGACGGGCCAGCCGAATATGCCGGCGATCCGCCCGGCAGCCGAGTTTCTCACGCCGCGACCGCCTCCTTCCCGCGCAGGAAGCCGAGCAGAGGCAGGAGCGGCAACCCCAGCACGGCGAAGTAGTCCCCGTCGATTCGCGAGAACAGCTGCGCGCCCAATCCTTCCAGCCGATACGCTCCGACCGAGGCGAGGATGCCCTCGCCCGCGGCGGCCGTATACGAGGCGAGGAACGCGTCCGAGAAGTCCCGGACGTGCAACGTGGCGGCCTCCGAATAGAGCCACCGCGGCCGGCCTCCGAACGCGACGCAGACCGCGCTGACGAGGTCGTGCGAACGCCCCCGGAACCGGCGCAAATGGGACGCGGCCTCCTCGATGTCCTTGGGCTTGTCGAAAAGGGTTCCTTCGAACAGCAGGACCTGGTCCGCTCCGATCACCCAGGCGCCCGGCCGGCGCCGCGACACGGCCGACGCCTTGGCCTCGGCAAGCGTCGTCGCGACCTCGTCCGGTGCCGCCGCGCGGAACTTCCTCTTGATTTCGGCCTCGTCGATCTCTGCGGGATCGACCTCGAAGGCGAGACCCGCATTCCCGAGAATCCGGCTCCTGACCCGGCTTGCGCTGGCGAGCACGAGGGTGCCGGACGTGCTCACGCCGGCCGCCGCTCGTTGTAGATGTTCAGGACCGCGGCCGCTGTCTCCTCGATGGATCTTCGCGTCACGTCGATGACCGGCCAGTCGTGACGCGCAAAGACCCTTCGCGCCCGCGCCACCTCCTCCCGAATCGCTTCCAGCGCGACGTAGTCCGTCTCTTCGTCCCGGTTGAGGGCCGAGAGCCGGTTCAGGCGCAACTGGGCCAGACGGTCGGGATTGGTCGTCAGGCCGATGACGGCGGGCCCGTCGAGCGCGGCGAGTTCCTGGGGCTCCGGAACGCCGGGGACCAGGGGAACGTTCGCGACCTTCAATCCACGGTTGGCCAGATACACCGACGTGGGCGTCTTGGAGGTCCGGGAGACGCCGACCAGGACGACATCCGCGTCCCGCAACGTCTTGAGCGACTGCCCGTCGTCGTGCGCGAGACAGAAGCTCATCGCCTCGATGCGATCGAAGTAGGTCGAATCGAGCGTGTGCTGGATGCCCGGCAGGTGCCGGGGCTGCTGGTCGAGGAACCGGCTGAACGCCGCGAACAGCGGCTCCAGAACCGGAATGCAGGGAACCTGGAGCTTCCGGCAACCCGCCGTCAGGGCGTCCCGTACCTCGATATCGACCAGCGTCAGCAGAACGATCCCCGGGTTGGCGCGAACCTCCGCCAACACCTTGTCGACCTGCTCGGTGTTTCTGACCGGCGCCCACAGGTGCTGCACCGGCCGCGCGCCGTCGAACTGTGCGATCACGGCCTGGGCGAGTCCGATCAGCGTCTCGCCGGTCGCGTCGGACACCAGATGCAGATGAAACTTCGTCACCGGACCTCTCGACATGAGCATCTCTCCGGGGATAACCGGCCGAGAGCCTCTGGATAACCGTACGCGGCGGGACTTCCGGTGGATCGATCCATGGATACCCGAATTTTCTTCTCGACTCGTCAGACTGTGAACGAGACGCCCCGCACGCGTTCGGCTGCGTGAGCAACCTCACGATCCGGGAGCCATGCTCATGTTACCACCGTATTTCACCCACAGGTTCGCGCCGCGTGTGCCGCCGCTTTCGGAGATTCGCGGTGAAGGCCTCCACAAGGTCCGCCACCGCGAACCGGATCCGGAGCGGACGCTGGACAGGCTGTGAAGCAAAAAGAATCCCCATGGATCACCGCACAACCACTACCACATCCAACTTTCTTTCATTGGTAATTGTTATGCTGTCCATCGGACATGGAAGAACGTGACGCAGTTCCCCCCGATATGCGTGCCGAGAACCGGATGAAACCGCTCGTGCGGGCGGTGGGTGGAGAAACCGTTCGGCCGCCGCCCGTCTGGCTGATGCGGCAGGCCGGCCGGTACCTGCCCGAGTACCGGGAGATCAGGAGGGCGGCCGGGGACTTCCTCACGCTTTGCTACACGCCCGATCTTGCGGCCGAGGCGACGCTTCAGCCCGTCCGGAGGTTCGGGTTGGACGCCGCGATCGTGTTCTCGGACATCCTGGTCGTCCCCCATGCCCTGGGACAGGGCGTGAGCTTCGAGGACGGGAGAGGCCCGGTCCTGGACGCCATTCGTACGAGCGGGCAGTTGGAGGCTCTCGACAAGGCCCGCCTCGGCGAGCGCCTGTCGCCCGTGTACGCTGCGGTGAAACGGGTGTCTTCCGCGTTGTCCGGCGCGGTTTCGCTGATCGGTTTCGCCGGAGCTCCTTGGACCGTCGCGTCCTATATGGTCGAGGGAGGGAGCAGCCGCGACTTCGCGGCCGTGAAGGGCTGGGCGTTCTCCGACGAAGCCGGGTTCGGGGAGCTGATCGACCTTCTCGTCGATGCGACGTCCGAGCACCTTGTCGCTCAGATCGACGCCGGTGCCGACGTCGTGCAGATTTTCGACACTTGGGCGGGAGTCTTGCCGGAGGCGCACTTCGTTCGCTGGTGCGTGGAACCGGTCAGAGAGATTGTTTCGCGCATTCGCGACCGGCGCCCCGGGACTCTCGTCATCGGGTTCCCGCGCGGGGCCGGAGTCGGCTACGGGACCTATGTCAAGGCGACGGGCGTCGACGCGGTCGGTATCGACAGCTCGGTCCCGCTGCTCTGGGCGGCGCGCGACCTGCAGAGCGTATGTGCCGTTCAGGGGAACCTCGACCCCGTCTCGTTGCTGGTGGGAGGAAACGCGATGATCGCGGCCTCCCGGGATATCGTCTCCGTTCTCGGCGGGGGGCCGCTCGTCTTCAACTTGGGGCATGGCGTTCTGAAGACGACGCCGCCCGAGAACGTCTCCGCCCTGGTGGCGGCCGTGCGCTCGTTTTGAAGACGGCGGTGATCCTGTTCAATCTGGGCGGACCGGACGGTCCCGCCGCCGTGCGCCCCTTTCTGGCCAATCTCTTCGGCGACCCGGCGATCCTGCGGGTACCGGGACTTCTGCGGTCCCCCCTCGCACGGTGGATCGCAAGGCGCAGGACGCCGGAGGCGACCCGGATCTACGCCGAGCTGGGCGGGGGCTCTCCGATCCTCGGCGAAACCTGGGCGCAGGCGGCCGCGTTGCAGAAGGTTCTCGACGGGCGCGGAGCGTATCGTGTCTTCGTGGCGATGCGCCACTGGCATCCCTTCAGCGAGGAGACCGCGGGCGAGGTCGCGCGCTACGCGCCCGACCGGATATGCCTGCTGCCCCTTTATCCCCAGTTCTCGACGACCACGACTGCGTCGTCCCTGAGCGCGTGGCGGGAAGCCGCGAGGGCCGCGGGCGTCGATGCGCCCACGACCGCCGTGTGCTGCTATCCGGCGGACGAGTCCTTCGTCTCCGCTCAGGCCGAGCTCCTTGCGGAGGCGCTGTCGCGCTGCGCTTCCGCGAGTGGCGGGCGGGCGCCGCGCATCCTGTTTTCGGCCCACGGCCTGCCGCGGAGGATCGTCGACCGCGGCGATCCGTACCAGTGGCAGATCGAGCGGACGGCGGAGGCGGTGGCCGGCACAGCGGGCCTCGAGGCGGGATCCTGGATCGTGTGCTATCAGAGTCGCGTGGGACCCCTGAAATGGATCGGGCCGGAAACGGAGGATGAGATCAGGAGGGCCGGTGCCGACGGCCTGCCCGTGGTCGTCGTCCCTATCGCCTTCGTCTCCGAGCACTCGGAGACCCTCGTGGAGCTCGACGTCCGGTATCGTCGGACGGCCTGGTCGGCCGGGGCGCCGGCCTACGAGCGCGCCGCCACGGTCCGGACGCATCCCGGGTTCATCGCGGGACTGGCCGCGCTCGTCGCCGAGCCGCGCGGAGGATCCGGCCCCGTGCGTTCGTCGGCCGGCGACCGGCAATGCCCCGGTGCCTTCGTCTGTTGTGGCATGTCCGGGGACCGCGCGTGACCTGGCTCGTCGATGCCTACCTGTGGATCAAGGCCCTTCACGTCGTTTCGGTGATCGCCTGGATGGCGGGCATGCTCTACCTGCCGCGCCTCTACGTCTATCACTGCGATGCGGAGCCGGGATCGGCGCAGTCCGAGACCTTCAAGGTGATGGAGCGGAGGCTGCTGCGGGGCATCGTCAATCCAGCGATGATCGCCGCGTTCCTGTTCGGCGTCCTGCTCACCGTGACGCCGGGAGTCGTCGATTGGTCCGAGATCTGGCCGTGGCTGAAGGCCGCGGCGGTGGTCGCCATGACGGCCGTTCACGGGTGCTTCGCCCGGTGGCGGAGGCACTTCGCCGACGACGCGAACCGCCATTCGCGGACCTTCTACCGTGCGGCGAACGAGGTGCCGACGGTGCTTCTGATCGTGATCGTCATCGCCGTCGTCGTCAAACCGGCGTGGGACTGAAGGCTAACCCCTTGTAAAATCTTCGTTTGACTTTCATATACGCTTGGGCGACCCTGTCGCGGCTGGTCTTCGGCGGGAAGTCCGCTCCCGCCTCGAACTTCTCACGACAGCATGTAGATTCCGCTCCGTCTTCGCGTCGCCCGGCGCGCATCCCGTCATCGAACCCGAAGCTTCGTTCACCGAACACCGAGTCTTAGGCAGGCTGGCCATGCATCTCCAGGAATTGAAAAGAAAGTCGCCCACCGATCTGCTCGCGTTCGCGGAGGAGCTCGAAGTCGAGAACGCGAGCGCGATGCGGACACAGGACATGATGTTCGCCATCCTCAAGCAGCTCGCGGACAAGGACGAGGAGATCTCGGGCGGCGGGGTGCTCGAGATCCTGCAGGACGGCTTCGGGTTCTTGAGATCGCCGGAGGTCAACTACCTCCCCGGACCCGACGACATCTACGTCTCGCCCAGCCAGATACGGCGGTTCGCCCTGCGGACGGGAGACACGGTGACGGGGCCCATCAGGGCGCCGAAGGACGGTGAGCGTTATTTCGCCCTGCTGAAGGTCAACGAGGTCAACTTCGAGTCTCCGGAAAAGAGCCGGCACAAGGTCAACTTCGACAACCTGACGCCGCTGTATCCGGAGGAGAAGCTCGGCCTGGAGATCGGCGACCCCACGCGCCAGGACCTGAGCTCGCGGGTGATCGACCTGATCGCGCCGTTGGGGAAGGGACAGCGGGCGCTCATCGTGGCGCCGCCCCGGACGGGCAAGACGATGATGCTGCAGAACATCGCGCACTCGGTCACGGCCAACCACCCGGAGGTCTACCTGATCGTCCTCCTCATCGACGAACGGCCGGAGGAGGTGACCGACATGCAGCGGTCGGTCGACGGCGAGGTGATCAGCTCGACCTTCGACGAGCCGGCGTCCCGGCACGTACAGGTCACGGAGATGGTGATCGCCAAGGCCAAGCGTCTGGTCGAGCACAAGCGGGACGTGGTGATCCTGCTGGACTCCATCACCCGTCTGGCCCGCGCCTACAACACGGTCGTTCCCTCGTCGGGCAAGGTGTTGACGGGCGGCGTGGACGCCAACGCCCTGCAGCGGCCGAAGCGGTTCTTCGGCGCGGCCCGCAACATCGAGCAGGGCGGCTCGCTGACCATCATTGCCACCGCGCTGGTCGATACGGGAAGCCGGATGGACGAAGTCATCTTCGAGGAGTTCAAGGGAACGGGCAATTCCGAGATCATCCTCGACCGCAAGCTCTCCGACAAGCGGACGTGGCCGGCGATGGACATCACGAAGTCCGGGACCCGCAAGGAGGAGCTGCTCGTCGACAAGGCGACGCTCTCGAAGATGTGGGTGCTGCGGCGTATCCTGATGCCGATGGGCGTCACGGATGCCATGGAGTTCCTGCTCGACAAGCTCAAGTCGACGAAGAACAACTCGGATTTCTTCGATTCGATGAATACCTAGTACGCGCCGGACTCCCCTCCTGTCAGGATTCCTCTGCGAAAGTGGCCCGGCCCGCGCCCCGAGGGTCCCCTCTCCCGCGTGCGGGAGAGGGACAGGGTCGATATGGCAGGAAGCCGATGAAGTGTCGGAGAACGGAGCGCCGCCCCAACCGCGTTTCGCAGAGGAATCCTGGAAGGGTGAGGTAGAGGCCGACGACGTCGGGGTGGGTCGCGCAGAACACCCTGAGTGGGTATGGACGGGACGTCAGACCCGGAAGACCTTCTCGTCGCCGTGGCGGCGCGGCTGGCCGGTCCGGGGCGCATCCGACAGTCCGGCCAAGCGCTGCCACTTGGTCACGGTCTGCTGGCGGTCCGGTTCCGTTCGGCGACCCCGCGCCGGAATGCCCCGCCGCGCAGTCCAGCACGATCCCCGTGCCCCGAACTCCCCGTGCGCCGTCGGCGCCACCGCTGAAGCTCCGCCCGCTCCTCGTCGCTCAGCACAATCTTCGTTGCCCGTCGTCCCATGGCACACACCCTCGAATCGTCAGGGCGCCATTGCACAACAGACAACCACATTACTCAACTAATTAATCAGACAGAACACTAGTACGCGCCGGACTCCCCTCCTGTCAGGATTCCTCTGCGAAAGTGGCCCGGCCCGCGCCCCGAGGGTCCCCTCTCCCGCGTGCGGGAGAGGGACAGGGTGTCGGAGAACGGAGCGCCGCCCCAACCGCGTTTCGCAGAGGAATCCTGGAAGGGTGAGGATCGGGGTGGGTCGCGCAGAACACCCTGAGTGGGTATGGACGGGACGTCAGACCCGGAAGACCGTAGAGCCGGTCGTCTTGCGCCCCTCCAGATCCTTGTGCGCGCGGACGGCTTCCTTGAGCGGATAGGTCTGGTTGACCTTGATCCTGACGGCGCCCGATCCGACCGCGTCGAAGAGGGCCCTGGCGCTCGCCCGGTAGTCGCGCCGCGTCGCGTTGTACGCCATCAGGGACGGGCGGGTGACGTATAGGGATCCCTTGGCGCCGAGCGCCGCGAGGTTGAACTCCGGCACGGGGCCGGAGGATTGCCCGAACAGCACCATGACGCCGCGCGGGCGAAGGCAGTCGAGGGACATGTCGAAGGTCGTCTTGCCCACGGAATCGTAGACGACGGGCACGCCCTTGCCGCCGGTGATGTCCATCACCGCCTCCCGGAAGTCTTCCGTGTTGTAGTTGATCGGATGGTCGCAGCCGTGCCGCTTGGCCAGCCGCGCCTTCGCGTCCGAACCCACGGTTCCGATCACCGTCGCTCCGAGATGCTTCAGCCATTGGCAGGCGATGAGGCCGACCCCGCCCGCGGCGGCGTGGAACAGCACGGTATCGCCGCGTTTCACCCGGTAGGTGCGGCGGATGAGGTATTCCGCCGTCGTCCCCTTCAGCATCATCGCGGCCGCCTGCTTGTCGGAGACCTCCGCGGGGACCTTGACGATCCGGTCCGCCGGGATGTTGCGTTTCTGGGCATAGGCGCCGAGCGTCGGCGCGTAGGCGACCCGGTCGCCCCGTGCGAAATCCCGAACCCCGGGACCGACGGCTTCCACGGCGCCGGCGCCCTCCATGCCGATGATCGCCGGAAATTCCGCCACCGGATACAGCCCGGAGCGGAAGTAGCAGTCGATGTAGTTGAGCCCCACGTAGGTGTGCTTGATCTGGACGTCTCCGGGTCCCGGGGCGGGGAGGTCGACGTCTCCCCATTTCATGACCGCCGGACCGCCTGTCTTCTTGATCTGGATCGCCTTGACCATGGGTTCCTTCCTGTTTGCTGGGAGGTTGAGGGCTTCGCCGGCAGCGCGTTCAGGATCCCGCCCGGACCGATGCCCCGGCGGGGTCGGCCAGGGCGGCGCGCAGGCTTACGGGATCCGTGATGGGCAGGGAGCAGGACGTTCCCAGACAGACGTAGGCGGTGGCTTTCCCGTCGGTCCGGATCTTGCCGGACGCCGGATGGCTTTCCGGGAGGTCGGCGTTCGGGTCGATCACCTGCAGCACGCCGGTCGGTACGGGGCTTTCGAAGTACGTGCGGACGAGGGCCCGGGTCCCGTCGTCGCCGCGCTCTCCGACCACCGCGACCTGAACGGCCGCCGCCAGGAGCTCGAAGCCGCTGAGCAGCGACGTGATGCCCGTGAAGTTCCGCTGGATTTCTCCCGAGAAGGCCAGGCAGACGGCTTCGGCGCGCCGCCGGTACGCGTCGTCTCCGGTGAGGTGGTAGAGGCGGGCCAGGACGTTCGCCATGACGCCGTTCCCCGCCGGCGTCGCGTTGTCGGCGGCGTTTCGCGGCCGGGTGATCAGGGTCTCGGCGTCGTCGGCGGTGAAGAAGTAGCCGCCGTTGTCGCCGTCCAGGTAATGGTTCTCCACCGTGTCCGCCCAGGCGCGGGCGCGCTCCAGGTACGTGGGCTCGCCGGTGACCTCGAACAGGGCGAGGGCGCCCTTCGACATGTTGGCGTAGTCGTCCAGGAACGCTACGTCCGTCGCGCGGCCGTCGCGGTAGCAGTGGAGGAGCCGGTCGCCGTCGCTCATGCTGCCGTTGACGAAGGCGAAGGCGCGTTCCGCCGCCGCGATCCAGTCCGCCGCGCGGAACGCGGCGCCGGCGCCGGCGAGCGCCGAGATCATCAGGCCGTTCCAGTCGGCCAGGACCTTGTCGTCCCATCCCGGCTTGACTCTCTTGTCGCGGGCCCGGAACAGGACGTCCCGGGCCCGCGCCAGATGCGTCTCGGCCGCGTCGTCGAGCGGGTCCGGATGGGCCGAGCGGTTGAGGATGTTGCGCCCTTCCCAGTTGCCGTCCGGCGAGACGTCGTAGACGTTCTTGAACAGGGACGGGTCGTCGAGGAGCGAGTCGATCTCGGCTTCGGTCCAGACGTAGTACCGCCCTTCCTCGCCTTCCGAATCGGCGTCCTGGGAAGCGGCGAAGGCGCCGCCCGCGGCCCGCATCTCGCGCAGCGTCCAGCCGACGGTTTCGCGGATGCGGTCGGCCAGCAGCGGGCTGCCCGTCTTGCGCCAGACGTGCGTCATCAGCTCGACGAGCTGCGCGTTGTCGTACAGCATCTTCTCGAAATGCGGCACCAGCCAGACTTCGTCCGTCGCATAGCGGGCGAATCCCCCGCCGAGGTGATCGTAGATGCCGCCCCGGCACATGCGGTCGAGGGTCAGCGAGACGGCGTGCTCGAATATCTTCTCGCCGCCGCGCATGTGCGCCCGCCAGAGAAAATCGAAGATCGACGGCTGGGGAAATTTCGGGGCGCCGGCGAGGCCGCCGTTGACGGGGTCGAAGGCGCGAAGGAACTGGGTGGCGGCCTGGTCGAGGACGGCCGTGGACAACCGGACGGGGCCGTCGGTGTCGGGCGGCCCGGAGAGCTTTTCCAGGGCGGTCTTGATGGCTTCGGAGTTCTCCGTGACCTTGTCGCGCTGTTCCTTGTAGATCGCATGCATCCGCCGCAGGATGTCCGCGAACCCCGGCCGTCCGTACCGCGACTCCGGCGGAAAATAGGTGCCGCCCCAGAAGGGCTCGCCCCGCGGCGTGAGGAACATGGTGAGCGGCCAGCCGCCGTGCTGGCCGAGAAGCTGCAGCGTCTGCTGGTAGATGGTGTCGACGTCGGGGCGTTCCTCCCGGTCTACCTTGACGTTGACGAAGAGCTCGTTCATGAGCGCCGCGATGTCGTCGTTCTCGAAGCTCTCGTGGGCCATGACGTGGCACCAGTGGCAGGCCGCGTACCCGACGCTGAGGAGGATGGGCCTGTCGTGCCGCGCCGCCGCTTCGAAGGCGTCGGGTCCCCAGACCTGCCAGTGCACGGGATTGTCCTTGTGCTGGATGAGGTAGGGGCTGGCGGCGGTGTTGAGAACGTTGCGCATTGCGCTCATGTCCTGGCTGGCCTACTTTTCCGGCTCCCGTGTCGAGCCCCCGCGCCGACGGCGCAAGATACACGGCGATGGCGCGCGCGCGCCAGTGGCGGCAACGGAGACGAGGCCTGGAGTCCGATGAACGACGTCAATGGAGATCCGCCCCTGTTCTATCGGCGTCACGTGTTCTGCTGCGTGAACGAGCGGGCGGCGGACCATCCGCGGGGGTGCTGCAAGGCCAGGGGCGGCCAGGAGCTGCGCGACTACATGAAGGGCCGGGCGAAGGAGCTCGGCATCAAGCGCGTGCGCATCAACAATTCGGGCTGCCTTGACAGGTGCGAGCTGGGTCCGACCATGGTCGTCTACCCGGAGGGCGTCTGGTACAGCTGCGCGAGCGAACGGGAGATCGACGAGGTGCTGCGGACCCACCTGATCGAGGGGAGGCGCGTCGAGCGGCTCATGCTGCGGCCGGGCCAACTGGAGCGGGGGACGCCCTGATTTACGGCTTCGTTTCCTCCTCCCCCCGACCGCGTTTCGCAGAGGAATCCCCGACAGGGGGGAGGCCGGGAGGGGGGTTCACAGCTCGAAATCGCGGGATGTCAGGACCGCCCGCAGGGCGACGTTCTCTCTCTTCAGGTTGTCGGCGGCGCCTTCCAGGCGGTCGAGGACGGTGACGACGGAGGTCACGGCGGCGCCTTCGCCGCGCACGGCGGACACCGCCTTGAGCACCGAGCCCCCGGTGGTCGTGACGTCCTCGAGCAGCGCCACGGTCTTGCCGGCGAGGGAGTCGTCCGGGGCCAGCCCCTCGATGAGGCGGCGCGTGCCGTGGTCCTTCGGCCGTTTGCGGACGAAGAACCCGCCGAGGCGGCGGTCGGGAAAGCCCTGCTGGACCACGCAGGCGACCAGCGGAACGGCGCCCATCTCGAGGCCGCCCACGTAGTCGACGTCCGTGTCCGCGAGCTCGCGGAGGATGAGCCTGGCCATGAGGCTCGCGCCTTCCGGGTGGAACGCGGTGCGCTTCATGTCGAAATAGAACGTGCTGCTGGCGCCGGAGGCGAGCGTGATGTCCGCGTCCCGGAGCAGCGACCTCTCGGACACGATCTGGACCAAGCGGTCGCGCGGCCGCATATTGTGGTTTCCTTTCATAGATATACTATATCTTGTGTCTTGGAAAACCGGCAGGTCGGGATCGTGCCGGCGTCGGTGCGCGACTGTAGCTTGGGAAACCCGGATTGGGAATCGGTCCGCTTGTGCGGGCGGGGGTTGCCTGCCACCTTTTCGCAAGGCTCAATGCGTCAAACGTGGGCACCCCGCCCTGCGTCCGTATGGATTCCCGCTTCCGCGGGAATGACGGGACAAATGGCTCATTCGACGCCGATGCCTGCGACTCGCGAATCGAGCCTTTCGCCATGACGATCGTCGCGCTTGCGAGCGGCCGCGGCCGGGCCGGGGTCGCTGTCATCCGCATCTCGGGGCCGGCCGCGGGACGCCTGCTGGAGAAGCTGGCGGGCGCGGTCCCGGCGCCCCGCGTGGCGGTTCGCGCGGCGCTCCGCGACCCGGGGAGCGGACGGGTGCTGGATGACGGCCTCGTCCTTTGGTTTCCGGCGCCGGCCAGCTACACCGGCGAGGATGTCGCCGAGCTGCACGTCCACGGCGGCCTGGCCGTGGTGTCCGGCGTGCTGGATGCGCTGTGCGCCGAACGGGACGTTCGCGTCGCGGAACCGGGAGAGTTCACGCGCCGCGCGTTCCTCAACGGCAAGATGGACCTCGTCCAGGCCGAGGCCGTGGCCGACCTCGTCGACGCCGAGACGGAGGAGCAGCGCCGGCAGGCCGTGGGCCAGCTCGAGGGGCGGCTCAGCGCCGTCTACGAGTCGTGGCGGGGCCGTTTGCGGGACGCCCTGGCGCACCTGGAGGCCGCCATCGATTTTCCCGACGAGGAGTTGCCCGAGGACCTGGTCTCCTCGATTCGGGAGGGCGCGGACGGGTTGCTCGGCGAATTGAACGCGCATCTCGAGGACGGCCGGCGAGGCGAACGCCTGCGCGGAGGTCTTCAGGTCGTCATCGCCGGCGCCCCCAACGTGGGCAAGTCGAGCCTGCTGAACGCCCTGGCGCGGCGGGACGCCGCCATCGTCTCGGAGCGCGCCGGGACGACCCGGGACGTGGTGGAGGTCCGCCTCGACCTCGGAGGGCTCCCGGTGGTCGTCGCGGACACGGCGGGCCTGCGGGAGGGCGGCGACGAAATCGAGAGCGAAGGGATTCGGCGCGCGTGGGCGCGGGCGGGGACGGCGGACCTCAAGATCGTCATGGTGGAAGCGGCGCCGGCCATCGAGCTGGAGTCGCGGATCGGATCCCTGCTGGACGAGGATGCCATGGTCGTCGTCAACAAGACCGACCTCCATGAGGTCGCCGCGGACGTCCGCGTCGGGGGCCGGCCGGCGTGGCCCATGTCCGTGGCCACGGGCGCGGGGCTTGACAGCTTTCTGGCCGCGCTCGAAAAAGAGGTCGAGCGGCGCCTGGGCCGCGGCGAGGCGCCGCCGATCACCCGGGCCCGTCATCGGTCGTCGATCGAGGAAACCGCGGCATGTCTGCGGAGATTCCTGGCGGGGTCGGAGGACAGCGAAGTGACGAACGCCCGCATCGAGCTCCTGGCGGAGGACATGAGGCTCGCGGCGCGGGCGCTCGGCCGGATCACCGGAAAAATCGACGTCGAAGAGCTCCTGGATGTCGTGTTCCGGGACTTCTGCATCGGAAAATGATCGGGCCGGGGTGTCGATACAGGGCGAAGGAATGTTTCACGTGAAACACGAGGCCGCCCGGCCGCCCGACGGCGCGGCCTTCGACGTGGTCGTGATCGGGGGCGGCCATGCCGGGTGCGAGGCCGCGGCCGCCGCGGCGCGCATGGGCGCGAAGACGCTGCTGGTGACGCACAAGGCGGGCACCATCGGCGAGATGTCGTGCAATCCCGCCATCGGCGGTCTCGGCAAGGGGCATCTCGTCCGGGAAATCGACGCGCTGGACGGCCTCATGGGCCGGGTGGCGGACGCCGCCGGGATACAGTTCCGTCTCCTGAACCGGCGGAAGGGTCCGGCGGTCCGGGGCCCCAGGGCCCAGGCGGATCGCGCCCTCTATCGGCGGGCCATGCAACGGGCGCTGGGCGAAGTGGAGAACCTGACGGTCGCCGAGGCGTCGGTCGAGGATCTCGGGATCGTTCGCCGGGGCCGGGCCTCCGAGGCGCGGGATGTCGCGCTCGCCGACGGGCGGCGGATTCGGGCGGGAGCCGTGGTCCTGACGACCGGCACGTTCCTGCGGGGGCTGATCCACATGGGCGAGGAGCAGGCGCCGGCGGGGCGCGTCGGCGAGGCGCCGGCGGTGGGTCTCGCCGATACGCTCCGGCGGCTGGGGTTCCGCCGCGGGCGCCTGAAGACGGGCACGCCGCCGCGCCTCCGCGGCGGGAGCATCGACTTCGCCGGGCTGGAGGCGCAGCCGGGCGACGACCCGCCGGTGCCGTTTTCCTATCTGACCGCGGAGATCGCGACGCCGCAGGTGAGTTGCCACGTCACCGCGACGACGGAGGCCTCCCACGAGCTCGTCCGCGCCAATCTGGGCAGGTCGTCCATGTACTCGGGCCGGATCGCCGGCGTGGGTCCCCGGTACTGCCCGTCCATCGAGGACAAGGTCGTGCGCTTCGGCGGGCGGAGCTCCCATCGGATATTCCTCGAGCCGGAGGGGCTGGACGACGATACGGTCTATCCCAACGGGATTTCCACCTCCCTCCCGAGGGACGTGCAGGCGGCGCTGCTGAAAACCGTTCCCGGCCTCGAAAGAGCGGAAATGATCCGGCCCGGATATGCCATCGAGTACGATTTCGTCGATCCGCGGGAACTCTCCCCGGCCCTGGAGACCCGAAAGGTGGGACGGCTGTTCCTCGCGGGCCAGATCAACGGGACCACCGGCTACGAGGAGGCGGCCGCCCAGGGGCTGATGGCGGGGCTGAACGCGGCGTGCCGGGTGTCCGGCGCGGACTCCGTGACCATCGACCGCGCCGCCGGCTATATCGGCGTGCTGATCGACGACCTGGTCACCCGCGGCGTCGACGAGCCCTACCGGATGTTCACCTCCAGGGCGGAGTACCGCCTGACCTTGCGGGCCGACAACGCGGACCGGCGGTTGACGCCTTTGGGGATCGCGAGAGGGCTGGTCGGGTCCGCGCGGGCCGCGGCGTTCGAGGCCAGGTCGCGGGCGCTCCGGGCGGCCCGCGAACGGCTGGAGGCGCTGTCGCTGACTCCGGGCGAAGCGCGCCGGCACGGGATCGCGGTGAACCGCGACGGTTCGCGGCGGAGTGCGCTCGACCTGCTCGGCGGCTACGGGATGACGGTCGACGATCTCACGCGCGTCTGGTCCGAGCTCGGGGAGATGGCGCCGGACGTGGCCGGGCAACTGGAATGCGAGGCCCGCTACCGCGGATATCTGGCCCGGCAGGACGCGGACATCCGGGCCTTCCGGCGCGACGAGGCGTTGCGCATCCCCGGCGGCTTCGAGTTTCACCGGGTGGACGGCCTGTCCAACGAGCAGCGCGAGAAGCTGGCGGCCGTCCGGCCTTCGACGCTCGGCGCGGCCGCCCGGGTGCCGGGCGTCACGCCGGCGGCGGTGAACCTGCTCCTCGTCCATATCCGCCGCGGCGAGGCGGAGTGCCGGAGGCTGCCGAAGAGCGCCTGAGCCGGCGGGAGAACGCCGTGGCCGGAACCTATACCGCGGACGACTTCCGGAGGGACACCGGTGTTTCACGTGAAACATTGGAGCGCCTGGAAACGTACGCGGAGCTCCTGACCAGGTGGCGGCGCGGGGCGGGCCTCGTGAGTCCCCGGTCGCTCGCCGACGTTTGGCGCCGCCACATGCTCGACTCCGCCCAGCTCTCCGATCTGGTCCCGGCGGACGCGCGGATCTGGGCCGACCTCGGAAGCGGTGCGGGGTTTCCGGGTCTGGTCCTGGCCGTTCTCGGCCGCGGCAGGGTTTTTCTCGTCGAGAAGGACGCGCGGAAATGCGCCTTTCTCAGGGAGGCCGTCCGGCTGACGGGCGCGGATGCCGAGGTGGTGGAGGCTCGAATAGAGGAGATCGGCGAGTCGCGCCGGGAGGACCGGCCCTTTCCGCCGCCGCAGGTCGTCACGGCGCGGGCCCTGGCGCCCCTCGGCAGGCTGTTGGCCCTGGCGGCTCCGCTGTGCGGCAGGGACACGGTATGCCTGTTTCCGAAGGGCCGGGATGTCGAGCGCGAATTGACGATGGCCGCGAACTACCCCAGTATCGACGTGGACCGGCTGCCGAGCCGTACGGCGGCGGGCGCGACGATCCTGCGGATCGGAGGATTGGCGGATGGGGAGCGCGGTTGAGGGGGACGGGGAGCGCGTGTCCCGGACGAGGGCAAGCAGGGTCATCGCGGTGGCGAACCAGAAGGGCGGCGTCGGCAAGACGACGACCGCCATAAATCTGGCGACCGCCCTCGCCGCGGCCGGCTGCCGGGTGCTCGTCGTCGACATGGACCCCCAGGGCAACGCGAGCACCGGATTCGGGATCGACCGGGGACAGCGGCCCCTGAGCAGCTACGACGTCCTGGCGGGCGCGGCGACGGTGGAGGAGGCGGCGGTCGCGAGCGACATTCCCGGTCTCGACGTCGTCCCGTCGACGGTGGATCTGTCCGGAGCCGAGCTGGAGCTCGTGAATACGGAGCGGCGCGGTCACCGGCTGCGCGACGCCGTCGGCGGCGCGGCCGCCGGCTACGCCTACGTCCTGATCGACTGCCCTCCCTCTCTCGGCCTCCTGACGCTGAATGCCCTGGTCGCGGCGGACGCCGTGCTCGTGCCGTTGCAATGCGAGTTCTTCGCGCTCGAAGGGCTGAGCCAGCTCCTGAGGACGATCGAGCGGGTGCGGGCCGGGTTCAATCCGACGCTGGAGATCCAGGGCGTCGTCCTCACCATGTTCGATCGGCGCAACAACCTGTCGGACCAGGTGGCGACGGACGTGCGCGGCGTGCTCGGCGACAAGGTGTACGACACGGTGATCCCGAGGAACGTCCGGGTTTCCGAGGCGCCCTCCCACGGAAAGCCCGCGCTCCTGTACGATTTTCGATGCGCCGGCAGCCGGGCCTACATCAGCCTCGCCGGAGAGGTCCTTCGGCGCGAGGGGGCCATCGCCGCATGACCGAGGACACCCAGGGCCGCCGCCGCGGCCTGGGCCGGGGACTGTCCGCGCTTCTCGGCGACGGCGCGGGCGATTTCGACCGCCTGGACCGGGACGCGCCGTCGAGGATCGTCCCGATCGAGCGGCTCCGGCCCAGTGCCTTTCAGCCGCGGCGCCGCTTCGACGAGGCCGAGATGGCGGCCCTGGTCGAGTCCGTCAAGGAAGTCGGCATGCTTCAGCCGATACTCGTGCGGCGCGCGGGGGACGGCGAGGAGGAATTCGAGATCGTCGCCGGAGAGCGCCGGTGGCGCGCCGCCCAGCGGGCGGGACTCCACCGGGTCCCCGTCGTCGTCAGGGATCTCGACGACGCCCGGTCCCTGAAGGTCGCGCTCGTGGAGAACGTTCAGCGCGAGGACCTGAGCGCGATCGAGGAGGCGGAGGGATACGGCCGCCTGATGGAGGAATTCGGCCTGACGCAGGAGGCCGTGTCCCTCGCCGTCGGCCGGAGCCGCAGCCACGTGGCGAACGCCGTGCGCCTGTTGGGCCTGCCCGATTCGGTGAAGCGGCTGGTGGAGGACGGGCAACTGTCGGCGGGGCATGCGAGGGCCCTGCTGGGGGCGGACGACCCGGAAGGGCTCGCGAAGCGCGTCGTGGGCGAACGGCTTTCGGTCCGCCGGGCGGAGGCCCTGGCGAAGGAACGGGGTCCGGTGAACGGCGGGGAACGGAACGCCGCCGAAAAGGACGCGGACACGCGCGCCTTGGAGCGCGACCTCTCCGTGGCCCTCGGTCTTCGCGTCACCGTCCGCCACAGGGGGGAGGCGGGCGGGACGCTCGCCATCGGATACAGGACGCTCGAGCAGCTTGACGACGTGTGCGGACGCCTGCGCCGCCGCCCGCCCCGCCCCGTCCCATTCCCTTCCGGGGGGAGGGTCCCGTCCCCCTGGAAGGGGGAGGGAGAATGAAGGGCCTCTCCCGGGGGGGGACCCGAGTCCCCCTCTCCCGCGTGCGGGAGAGGGACAGGGTGAGGGTGTCGGAAAACGACGCGCCGCCCCAACCGCGTTTCGCAGAGGAATCCTCACAGGGGGAGGGAGAATGAAGGATCTCCTCCGGCCCCGACTCCGTGCGAACTGTGCGAATTCGTCCCGGCGGCCGGGGCGGGCTATCCGCGCCGCGCGGCGCCGGCGATCCGGAAGAGCGTGCGCTCGCAGATCGGGCCGCCGGGCATTCCCGTGGTCTTGCACGACCGCTCGGCGCGAAGCACGAGGTCCGACGCCTCCTCGATACGCACGGTCGTCCACTTCGCGACCTGCGCCGCGAACGCCGCCTTGCTCTTGAAGAACACCGGCGGCCGTAGCGCCGACATGGCCTTCTCGACGCTGCCGCCCGCGTCGCGGGCCGCCGACACCGCGTGCAGCCTCTGGAGATGGCGCGCCAGCGCCCGCAACACGGCGACGTCCTGCTGTCCTGCCGCGACGCAGCGGTCGTAGGCCCTCGCCAGTTCCGAAAAGCTCCCGGCCGCGGCGGCCAGGGCCACGTCCTCGAGGACGTGTTCGGCCTCGTCGCCGATGCAGTCCGCCGCCATTTCCCGTGTCACGGGGCCGTGACTGTCCCATGCGTAGAGGGCGAGCTTGTCCAGTTCCCGGCGGACGAGTGCGCGGTCGCCGCTCAGGCGCGGCGACAGGTACGCCAGCGCCGACGGTTCGATTTCCCGTCCTCCCGAACGCAATGTCTCCCGGATCAGCCGTTCCCGCGCGGCATCGTCGTCCAGGTAGCACGGCACCGCGGCGGCCCGGGCCGCGTCCTCGAAAAGGCGGCGCAGACGGGAGCGGGGCCCGAGGTCCCCCGCCTCGACCACGACGAACGCGTCCTCGAGCGGGCGTTCGAGAACCGGAGACATCGCCTCCGCGGTTCTGTCCGTCGCGCCCCGGACCCGGACGACCCGGACGCCGCCGCCCAGCGGGATGGCCGACGCCTCGTCGAACAGGCGTCCGGGCGATCCGGCGAGATCTTCCTCTCTCAGCGTCGTGGCGGCGAACGGATCCTCGAGATCGGCGCCGCTGGACCGCGCCAGCGCCAGCGCCCGTTCCCCGACCAGCCCGGAATCCGGTCCGTAGACCAGGAAGGCGCAAAACTTCGGGTCGGGATTCCGCGCGAACGAGTCCGCGTTCCGGCCGCTGATCTTCACGGTGTGCCCTCCGGACTACGGCCGGTCGTCCCGCGCCAGGAAGATCGCCACGCGCGTCTTCAGTTCGTCGCTGATCTCCCGGACGGCCCGGAGTTCCGCGTCGCGCTCGGCGACCGCGTTCGCGTAGTCCGAGGAAACGACGTTGTAGGCGGCGACCGATCTCGCCGTGCCCCGCGACACCGTCTCCCCGGTCGAAATCGACGAAAGGTCGTAGTCCGCTTCCACGAACACGTTGAAGCGCGTCGCCGAATCGTCCCTCGCGATGGCGAGGGGCTCCTTGGAGACGCGCAGGGAGACGCGGAGCCTGTAGGCCGCGGCGGCGGACGCGCCGCGGGGCGTCAGGCGGTCCAGCAGGTGGTTGCGGACGACCTGCCCGAGGCGGTCCGGCGCGTGGGCGATCTCGACTCCCGCGAGGGCCTCGGGCGCGGCGCCGCCGTCGGGCGCGTGAAGCGGGCGGAACCCGCAGGCGACGGCCGACATCAGCGCGACGGCGGCCGCCAGCCTAGAGAACCACATTGACGACTCGATTGGGAACCACGATCACCTTCCGCACGGCCCGGCCGCCGATGCTGCGCCGCACGTTGGCATGGGCGAGCGCCGCTTCCCGGACCAGCGCCTCGTCCGAATCGCGGGCCATCTCGACGGTGCCGCGCAGCTTCCCGCTCACCTGGATGCCGATGGTGACGCTCTCGTCCACGGCCAGCTCGGGATCCGCGGCCGGCCAGGGCGTGTCGGCCAGCAGGGTCCGGTGACCGAGGTGCCGCCACAACTCCTCGGCGATATGGGGCATCATGGGTCCGATCAGCAGGACCAGCGCCTCGAGGGCCTCTCGAAGCGCGGCGCTGCCGCCGCCGGAGCCTTCCGCTCCGTCCGGCGGCGTCCACGAACCCAGGACGTTGACGAATTCGTGGATTCGCGCCACCGCCTTGTTGAAGCGGAAAGCCTCGATGTCGTCGCCGACCGCCGCGACCGCCCGGTGGGTCGCGCGCCGCAGCTCGCCGTCGGTCCCGTCCGGTGCGGCCGGCTCCCGGCCGGCCCCCGCCTCTCCGGCGTGAACGCTCAATTCCGGCACGAGCCGCCACACCCGCTGCACGAAGCGCCACGCTCCCGACACCCCGGCGTCCGTCCATTCCAGATCGCGCTCCGGCGGACTGTCGGACAGCATGAACCAGCGGGCCGTATCGGCGCCGTACCGGTCGATGATGGAGCTCGGGTCCACGACGTTCTTCTTGGATTTGCTCATCGATTCCGAGCGTCCGACCTCGACGGGCGATCCCGACTCCGCGAGCACCGGCCGGCCCCGCGGGTCTCGCGTCACCTCCTCGGGATAGCGCCAGTTTCCGTCCCGGTCGCGATAGGTCTCGTGGCAGACCATGCCCTGGGTGAACAGGCCCGCGAAGGGTTCGTCGAATTCGAGATGGCCGCAGCGCTTCATGGCCCGCATGAAGAACCGGGAATAGAGCAGGTGGAGGATGGCGTGCTCGATGCCGCCGATGTACTGGTCCACCGGCATCCAGTACCGGACCGACGCCTCGTCGACGGGAACGTCCGCGCGCGGGCCGCAGAAGCGCGCGAAGTACCACGACGAATCCACGAAGGTATCGAGCGTGTCCGTTTCGCGCAGGGACGATGCCCCGCACTTCGGGCAGTCCACCCGCCGCCAGACCGTGTGGTCGTCGAGGGGATTGCCGGGTTTGTCGAAGGTGACGTCCTCCGGCAGAACCACGGGCAGGTCCTCCTTCGGCACCGGAACGATGCCGCAGCCGTCGCAGTGGACCACCGGAATCGGGCAGCCCCAGTACCGCTGCCGGGACACCCCCCAGTCGCGCAGGCGGTAGTTGACGGTGCGCCTGCCCGTGCCCGCGCGTTCGAGCCTGTCGGCGACCGCCTCCTTCGCCGCGTCCACCGGCAGGCCGTCGAGGAACCCCGAGTTGGCCAGGACCGCGCCCGCGACCTCCAGGTAGGCCTCGTCGCCGACCCGGAAGCGGGCGGGGTCGGCGCCCGCGGGGACGACGACCGGCAGCACGGGGAGGCCGTGCTTCCGCGCGAAATCCAGATCCCGCTGGTCGTGCGCGGGGCAGCCGAAGATGGCCCCCGTGCCGTACTCCATCAGCACGAAATTGGCGATGTAGACCGGCAGCTCCCTGCCTTCGACGAACGGGTGCCGGACGCGAAGGCCGGTGTCGTGGCCCTTTTTCTCCGCCGTTTCGATGGCCTCCTCGCTGGTTCCCATGCGGTGGCATTCGGCGATGAACGCCGCCGCCTCGGGGTCGCGGTCCGCCGCCTCGGACGCGAGCGGGTGGTCGGCGGACAGGGCCATGAAGCTCGCGCCGAAGATCGTGTCGTGCCGCGTCGTGTACACGTCGAGGCCGTCGTCCCGTCCGACGATCTCGAAGGACATGGTGAGACCCTCGGAACGGCCGATCCAGTTCCGCTGCATGGTCCGCACCTGGGGCGGCCAGCGGTCGAGCGCCGTCAGCGCCTCCAGGAGGTCGTCGGCGAACGCGGTGATCCTGAAGAACCACTGGCTCAGCTTGCGCTTCTCGACGAGGGCGCCGGACCGCCAGCCGCGGCCGTCGATCACCTGCTCGTTCGCCAGTACCGTGTGGTCCACCGGGTCCCAGTTCACCCACGATTCCCGCTGGTACGCGAGACCGGCCTCGTACATGTCGAGGAACAGCTTCTGCTGCTGCTCGTAGTAGCCCGGATGGCACGTGGCCAGTTCGCGCGACCAGTCGAGCGACAGGCCCATGGCCTTGAGCTCGCCGCGCATGGCGGCGATGTTGCCGTACGTCCACGCCGCCGGGTGGATCTTCTGGTCCCGCGCGGCGTTCTCGGCGGGCAGGCCGAAGGCGTCCCAGCCCATGGGATGCAGGACGCTGAACCCCCGGGCCCGCTTGTAGCGGGCGAGCACGTCCCCCAGGGTGTAGTTCCTGACGTGCCCCATGTGGATGCGCCCGGAGGGGTACGGGAACATCTCGAGGACGTAGTATTTCGGCTTGCCGGGGTCTTCGCCGGCCTCGAACGTCCGGCGTTCGGCCCAGACCCGCTGCCATTTCGCCTCCGTTTTCCGGGCGTCGTATCGGGTGGGCGGGGTCATGGCGGTGGCGGTGGCGGCTCCGGAAGGCGGGGGGCGGCGCAACCTATCACGGCGGGAAACGGCCATCCAGCGTGCCGCCGCCGCTGTGCGGGGGGAGGACCGCGCCGCCGGGGTCCCCTCTCCCGCGGGAGAGGGACAGGGTGAGGGTGACGACAGCAACGAGGGGGAAGAACCGAAGCGGACTCCCGCTCGCGCGGGAATGACGACAGGAAAAGCGCCCAGGCCACGTAGCGCAACGCGGCCTCGACGGTTGCGCGCCCGTTTCCGCTCGGGGGGATGCCGCGCCGCCGCCGGCGCGTGTCCCGGCTACTCCGGGACGGAGGCCGAGCGCAGCTCGCGCGCGCGCGTGAGGATCGCGTTCTCCAGTTCCGTCCGCGTGCCCGGGTCCACGCCCGTGTCGACCCACCGGCCGGCCGCCGCGAGCTCCTGCCGGAACACGGATACCCTCACGCCGTCCGCGCGCAGCCGGCGGTCGAGGATGTAGACCGTCATCTTGAAGCGCTCCGAGGGCACTTCCGGAGGCGAGTACCAGTCGGTGATGATCACGCCGCCGAAGGGATCCGCGGACGAGAGCGGCAGGAACGACACGGTGTCGAGCGAGGCCCGCCACAGGAACGCGTTCACGCCGATGCCCGCGGCGCCTCCTCCACGGGCGTCCGGGTCTTCGAAGAGGGGCGCTCCGATATTGCCGAACAGTCCGCCGTCTTCCATGCCGGCTCGGGCTTTCTTTATGCGATCGGATTCGAACTCGCCGGGGTCCTCGACCTTCATGCCGGTACATGCGGCGGCCAGCAGCAGCGCGCCGCCGAGGGCGGCGGTCAGCGAAAGCCGCGCGTTCCTTGGGCCGACATCGTTTTGGGCGCCTCTCGTTCGCGGCCTTCGGCCGGTACGGCGGCAGTCTGCAACGGCCGGCCGGAACGCGCAACACGAATACGCGGCCCCTCCGGCCGAACGGGGCCGGCGCAAGGGTAAAGGCCGGCGCGCGGTTCGCCGCCCGGACTCGCCGGAAGCAGTGTGTCAGAAAAGACACACTTTGCGGTTTTCTGCTTTCGGCGGGCGGGTTCCGTCGCCATGCGTGTTGAACGCGCGGAATGGCTCATGCTTAAACTGCGCGGTCTCAAGGTAACGCATTTGGAGGACCAAGCATGAAAGCGTACAAGCATCGGCTTCTGGGCACCAGCGCCCTGGCCGCCGCCGTGGCGGTCGCGTCGGGCGCCGCCATGGCCGACGAGATGAAGCCGCACCTCAAGCTGGGCGGCTTCTACAACATGGACGCCCACTTCACCGACGAGGACGGCATCGACACCGATCCCGGCATGTTCATGGTGCATGACATGGAGGTGATCTTCGACGGGGGCACCGAGTTCGACAACGGACTCAAGGTCGGTGGCCACGTCGAGTTCGAGGGAGCCGGCGGCGCCCGCGTCGACGATCACTGGATCACCTTCGAAAGCGGCTGGGGCAAGATCCTCATGGGGGCCACGGACCCGGTCGGCGGCAAGACGATGGTGACGGCGCCCCTCCGGCCCGTACGGCGTCACGTCGGGCCTTCAGACCGATTGGTTCAAGGCGGTGACGGATACCAAATGCACCTTCAGATGCGCTCTCTACGGAGCGCGCCTCGACGCCGGGACGGACGAGACGGGCATCCACTACTTCTCGCCCCGGTTCAACGGCTTCCAGTTCGCCGTGGGCTTTCGGCCCGAGGCGACCGGTTCGGGAAGCGTGAACCAGGGCCGGGTCGACGAGAGCACGGACGTGCACAACGCCGTGGACATGGCCGTGAACTACAGCGGCATGTTGGGAGGCGTGGGCATCAGCGCGTCCGTCGGCGTCGGCTCGGCGGAGGCCCCGACCATGATGGCGAATCGCGGCTGACAAGAACATGGATAAGGGCGCTGACCACGATCATACGCCCGACTCCGTGAGAAGGTGGCCTACCCGTACGGCGACTACGAGCACGTCCACGGCGGGCTTCGGCTCGGCGCCATGGGCTTCACCGTCGGCGGCCACATCGCCAGCGAGGGTACGGACAAGCATCCGCAGAACGGAAACTCCTTCGGGCTCGGCGTCACCTACGGCCAGGGTCCCTGGATGGTCGGCGTCGACATGTTCTCCGGCTCGATCGAGGGCACCGCGGCCGCCGGCGAGCACGAGTACGACGCATGGGCCGTCGGCGGGTCTTACGCCATCGGTCCGGGCGTGAAGGTGAACGCGGGATTCCAGAGCGGCTCCCTGGAACTCGAGAGCGGAACCAGCACCGACGGCAGCGCGTTCACCGTGGGCGTGGCGGTCGGCTTCTGAGCCAAGCCGCGTACTTCTGTCTTTCCGGGGCGGGGTCACTCCCGCCCCGTTTCTTTTGCGCCGGGCGCGGCGCTACAGCAGCTTGACCAGGGCGACGACCAGCCCGCCCTGGGCGATCAAGGCGCCGCACAGCCATTTCACGAGATCGGCCTTCACCGTCGCGACCCGCGCCTCGACCCTCGCGATGTCGGCCCGGGTCTCCTGCCGCAGGACCTCGATGCCGCTCCTGGTCTCCTGCCGCAGGGCCTCGATATCGGCCTTGACCGCCTCGATGTCGCCCTTGGTCGCCAGGTTGGCGTTGAGCAAGGCGACGTGCTCCTCCGCCAGCGTCTCGGCCTGTTCCTCGGTGAAGCCGTTCTCCGTCAGGTGCTTGACGAAGCGGTGGGTGTCGAAGGCGATGGCCTCGGTCATGCGCCGATCATAGGAACCCCGCCGGCGCGGGGCAAGAACCGCCGGGCGGGATGCGGCGTCCGGGGATGCGCATTCCGGGCGCTACGGTCATACGTGGGCCGTGCAGGCTCCGAGCGCGGCCTACGGCGTCAGCTCGGGCCACACGCACTTCTGGTTCGACGATGGCGCTGTCGGCGGCAGATTCCTGGGCCCTCTCGGATCGGTCAACACGGACGTGGGGGATGACCAGCCGACCCTTACCTACTACACGCCGCGCTTCAACGGCTTCCAGCTCACGGGGTCCTATCGCTACCGCATCGACAATTCGGCTACGGCCGGCTATGGCCGCGTGGCCGACGAGGACACGCAGTACAACAACGCCATGGACGGCTCGATCCATTACGCGGGTGCCTTGGGAGGGGCGTCCATCGGTTTGATGCTCGGTGCGGGCAGCGCCAGCGCCCCGAACGCCGGAGGCGATTGCGGCAACGACGACTACCAGACCTTGAACGCCGGCGTGAAGCTCAGCGCACAGGGGTTCACCGTCGGCGGCCAAGTTGCCGACGTGGACGACGAGTTCAATTGTGGCAGCGGCACCGCCATGCAGGCCGGCGCCATGTACGGCCAGGGACCGTGGGCCGTCAGTGTGACGGCGCTCGACAGGGCGAGGAACCGCACACCCCGGCTGCCGGAAACGCCGAATACACCGCGTGGTCCCTGGGCATGGGCTACGCCCTCCGGCCCGGGCCTGAAGCTGGTGGCGTCGTACCAGGACGCCGAACTGGACGGGGAAGGCAGCGCCGACGACCAACGCCGGACAGGCGTTCATGGTCGGCGTCAACGTCGGCTTCTGACCGGGCCGGCCGGCGCGTTCGTCGGGGGAGGGCGGCGCCTTCGGGCGCCGCCCTTTCTCGTTGCCGGGCGCGGACGGACGCGCCGTCGCGCGGTGCTACAGCAACTTGACCAGGGCGACGACCAGCCCGCCCTGGGCGATCAGCGCGCCGCACAGCCACTTCACGAGATCGGCCTTTACAGTCGCGACCCGCGCCTCGACCTTCGCGATGTCGGCCCGGGTCTCCTGCCGCAGGACCTCGATGCCGCTCCTGGTCTCCTGCCGCAGGGTTTCCACGCCGGCCTCGACCCTGGCGATGTCGGCCTTGGTCTCCAGCCGCAGAGCCTCGATGTCGGCTTTGGTCTCCTGTCGCAGGGCCTCGATGTCGGCCTTGGTCTCCAGCCGCAGAGCCTCAATGCCGCTCTTGGTCTCCAGCCGCAGAGCCTCGATATCGGCCTTGACCGCCTCGATGTCGCTTGGTCGCCAGCCGCAGGGCCTCGATATCGGCCTTGACCGCCTCGATGTCGCCCTTGGTCGCCAGGTTGGCGTTGAGCAGGGCCGTGCTCCTCCGCCAGCGTCTCGGCCTGTTCCTCGGTGAAGCCGTTCTCCGTCAGGTGCTTGACGAAGCGGTGGGTGTCGAAGGCGATGGCCTCGGTCATGCGCCGATCATAGGAACCCCGCCGGCGCGGAGCAAGAACCGCCGGGCCGGACCCCGCACGGGCCGTCCGTCACGCCCGCCTCGAGCATGTCCGCCATGGCCGGAGCCCGGGCGGGATGCGGCGTCCGGGGATGCGCCGGAACCGGACCGGAGCCGCCTGCGGCTTGATGACGGACCGCCGGGAGACGGACGGCGTTCCGAAACGAAAATCCTTCCTCGATATCAAGTGCTTGCCGGCGCTTCGCCCCGGTCCTCCGCGTCGCGTTTGCCTACGCGGCGTAAAGGCATGCCAACAGATTGATTGGAGGACCGAGCATGACAGCGTACAAACACCGGCTTCTGGGCACCAGCGCCCTGGCGGCCGCCATGACGGCCGCGTCGGGTCGCCGCGGCCGAGGAGATGAAACCGCCGCACCTCACGCTGGGCGGTTTCTACAACATGGACATGCCCATTTCGCCGACGAGGACGCCAAAGACAACGAAACCGGCAACGTTCATCCCGTGCCACGACGCGGAGGTGTACTTCAACGAAGCGGGGAGCTCGACAACGGGCTCAAGGTCGGCGGCCGAATCGACCTCGAAGTCGCCGGATCAGACCGACGATCACTGGATCACCCTCGAAAGCGGTTGGGGCAGATCCTCATGGGGCCACGGATCCGGTCGGCAACGGACGATGGTGACGGCGCCCGCCGGCCCGTACGGCGTCACGTCGGGCCAGACCGTCTATTTCACACGCGCTGACGGTCCGGCGTGCAGTGTTCCGGTGCGCCCTCTACGGAGCGCGTCAACTCGACGCCGGGACCGACGACCGGGCATCCATTACTACTCGCCCCGGTTCAACGGCTTCCAGTTCGCCTATCGGCTTCCGCCCGCCACGGGGCAATACCGTCCGCGGGCCAGCGACGAGACCAGGACACGCACAACGCCGTGGACGTGGCCGTGCGCTATGACGGCGCTTGGGAGGCGTGGGCGTCAGCGGTCCGTCGGCGCCGGCTCGGCGGAGGCCCCGACCATGAAGAACCACGCAGGTACGGCGATCGAGGGCCATGAACACTCGGCGACTTTCCCGACGGCGACTATGAGCACGTCCACGGCGGGCTCCGGCTCAGCTCCATGGGCTTCACCGTCGGCGGCCACATCGCCAGCGAGGGTACGGACCTTCCGGTCGGAAACTCCTTCGGGGTCGGCGCCACCTACGGCCAGGGTCCCTGGATGTCGGCGTCGACATGTTCTCCGGCTCGGTCGAGGGCACCGCGGCGGCCGGCGAGCACGAGTACGACGCCTGGGCCATCGGCGGGTCCTACAGCGTCGGTCCGGGCGTGAAGTGAACGCGGGGTTCCAGAGCGGCACCCTCGATATGGACAACGCGGCCAGCCGACAGCGCGTTCACCGTGGGCGTCTCGGCTTCTGAGCCAAGCCGCGCGCTTCTGTCCTTAACCGGGGCGGGGTCACTCCCGCCCCGTTTCTTTTGCCGGTGCTGCTACAGCAGCTTGACCAGGGCGACGACCAGCCCGCCCTGGGCGATCAGCGCGCCGCACAGCCATTTCACGAGATCGGCCTTCACCGTCGCGACCCGCGCCTCGACCTTCGCGATGTCGGCCCGGGTCTCCTGCCGCAGGACCTCGATGTCGCTCTTGGTCGCTAGCCGCAGGGCTTCCACGCCGGCCTCGACCCTCGCGATGTCGCTCTTGGTCTCCTTTGCCGCAGAGCCTCGATGTCGGCCTTGGTCTCCTGCCGCAGAGCCTCGGCCTTGGTCTCCTGCCGCAGAGCCTCGATGCCGCTCTTGGTCTCCAGCCGCAGAGCCTCGATGTCGGCCTTGACCGCCTCGATGTCGCCCTTGGTCGCCAGGTTGGCGTTGAGCAGGGCGACGTGCTCCTCCGCCAGCGTCTCGGCCTGTTCCTCGGTGAAGCCGTTCTCCGTCAGGTGCTTGACGAAGCGGTGGGTGTCGAAGGCGATGGCCTCGGTCATGCGCCGATCATAGGAACCCCGCCGGCGCGGGGCAAGAACCGCCGGGCGGGATGCGGCGTCCGGGGATGCGCCGGAACCGGACCGGAGCCGCCTGCGGCTTGATGACGGACCGCCGGGAGACGGACGGCGGTCCGAAACGAAAATCCTTCCTCGATATCAAGTGCTTGCCGGCGCTTCGCCCCGGTCCTCCGCGCGCGTTTGCCTACGCGGCGTAAAGGCATGCCAACATTTCGGAGGTTCAAGCGTCCATGACGTCCCACAAACACACGCTTCTGGCCAGCACCGCCCTGGTGACGGCCGCGACGATGGGAGGCGGGGCCGCGCTCGCCGAAATGAAGCCGAGCCTGTCGGTCGGCGGCTTCTTCAACCATGACACCCACTTCACCAGCCAGGACACCAGCGCCCTGGCGGCCGCCATGACGGTCGCGTCCGGCGTCGCCGCGGCCGAGGAGATGAAACCGGCCCTCTCCTTGGGCGGGTTCTTCAACCATTCAACCCGGACCGAAGACTTCTTCCGCCAGCCGCTCGGCTCGGCCCATTCCGACATCTCGAACGACGATCCGGCCATCACCTACTTCACGCCGCGCTTCAACGGCTTCCAGTTCTCGGTGACCCACCGTCCCACCGTCCAGGGCAACGGCGCGAACATCGGGTTCGCGACAAGGGCAACGGTGCAAGATCTCGTCCCGGAACAACATCGAGGTCTACTTCAACCTCGCCGGCGAGTTGGAGAACGGTCTCAAGGTCGGCGGTCGGGTCGAGCTCGAAGGCGGAACTGTCCGTGTGGGCCGTGGGCGCGCGCGGTCCGGGCGTCAGCGTCCTGGCGTCGTTCCAGAACGCGGAGCTGACCAACGAGGCCGGCGCGAGCAACGAGGGCCAGACGTTCACCGCGGGCGTCGCGGTGAAGTTCTAGTTCTGAGCGTATTCGCCGGGCGGCGCCCCGCGCGCCGCTCGACGAAGGGGCGGCGGCTTCGGCCGCCGCCCTTTCTGTTTTGGTGGGCGCGTTTCCCGCCGCTACAGCAGCTTGACCAGGGCGACGACCAGCCCGCCCTGGGCGATCAGCGCGCCGCACAGCCATTTCACGAGATCGGCCTTCACCGTCGCGACCCGCGCCTCGACCTTCGCGATGTCGGCCCGGGTCTCCTGCCGCAGGACCTCGATGCGCTCCTGGTTTCCTGCCGCAGGGCCTCGATGTCGGCCTTGGTCTCCAGCCGCAGAGCCTCGATATCGGCCTTGGTCGCCTCGAGTCGCCTTGGTGGCCAGCCGCAGAGCCTCGATGTCGGCCTTGACCGCCTCGATGTCGCCCTTGGTCGCCAGGTTGGCGTTGAGCAGGGCGACGTGTTCCTCCGCCAGGGTCTCGGCCTGTTCCTCGGTGAAGCCGTTCTCCGTCAGGTGCTTGACGAAGCGGTGGGTGTCGAAGGCGATGGCCTCGGTCATGCGCCGATCATAGGAACCCCGCCGGCGCGGGGCAAGAACCGCCGGGCGGGATGCGGCGTCCGGGGATGCGCCGGAACCGGACCGGAGCCGCCTGCGGCTTGATGACGGACCGCCGGGAGACGGACGGCGGTCCGAAACGAAAATCCTTCCTCGATATCAAGTGCTTGCCGGCACTTCGCCCCGGTCCTCCGCGCGCGTTTGCCTACGCGGCGTAAAGGCATGCCAACAGATAGATTCGGAGGACCAAGCACGTACAAACACCGGCTTCTGGGCACCAGTTGGCGGCCGCCATGACGGTCGCGTCCGGCGTCGCCGCGGCCGCGGAGATGAAACCGTTCCTCTCGCTGGGCGGCTTCGCCAACCATTCGACGCACTTCGTCAGCCAGGACAACGACGGCAAGAACAAGGGTTCAACGTGTCGTCCCGCCTGAACAACATCGAAGTAACATGGGCGGGGAGCTGGACAACGGCCTCAAGATCGGCGGGCGGATCGAGCTCGAAGGCGGCTTCCGGCGGCAGCTCGCGTCCTGGGATCTCGAGCGACTGGGGCATGGTCGGGCTACGCAACTCCGGCCGCTACAGTCATACGTTCGCCGTTGCGGCGCCGATGGCTTACGGCGTGAGCTCGGGCGTACTTCTGGTTCGACGACGTGGTGGCCGACAGATTTCTGAGGACGCTCGGCTCGGTCAAGACGTCGGGGAAGACCAACCGACCATTACGTACTACACGCCGCGTTTCAACGGCTTCCAGCTCACGGCGTATCCATGCGATCAACGATGGTACGCACGACCGGAAGTACGTGTGGCGACGAGGATGACAACAACGCCGTGGACGGCTCCATTCACTACGCGGGCTCCGATGGGCGGCATTTCCTTCGGCGTGATGCTCGGTGCGGCCAGCGCCAGCGCCCCGAACGACGCAGGCGCGTGCGGCAACGAGAATTACGGTGCCCTGAACGCCGGCGCCAGGCTCAGCGCACAGGGGTTCACCGTCGGCGCGCAGGTTGCCGACGTGGACGATGAATTCCGTTGCGGCAGCGGCACCGCCATGCAGGCCGGGGCCATGTACGGCCAGGGACCGTGGGCCGTCAGCGTGACGGCGATCGACGGCTCGGTCGAGGAAACCGCCGATCCCGGAGATGCCGAATACACCGCGTGGTCCCTGGGCATGGGCTACGCCCTCGGCCCGGGCCTGAAGTTGGTGGCGTCGTACCAGGACGCCGAACTGGACGGGGAAACCGTCGACAACGCCGGACAGGCGTTCATGGTCGGCGTCAACGTCGGCTTCTGACCGGGCCGGCCGGCACGTTCGTCGGGGGAGGGCGGCGCTTTCGGGCGCCGCCCTTTCTCTTTGCCGGGCGCGGACGGACGCGCCGTCCGGCGCGCTCCTCGGCCAGGGTCTCGGCCTGTTTCCCGGTGAAGCCGTTCTCCGTCACGCCCGCCTCAGAGCACGTCCGCCGCGATGCTCTCGGCGACCCGCGTCGCCGCGTCGCGCACGGAGTCCCGGGCGAGATGCGCGTACCGCGCCGTGGTCTCCATCCGGGCGTGGCCGAGCAGGCGGCCGATCATCGGCAGGCTCTCGCCGAGCGCCAGGGCGCGGCTCGCATACGAGTGCCGGAGATCGTGGAGCCGCACGTCGCCGAGCCCGGCCCGCGCGCGGACGGTCCGCCAGGCGCCGTCGACGTCGCGCAGGTGCGTGCCGCGCAGCCGGCCGGGGATCACCCACGGGTCGCCGGGGCGGCGCGGCAGGCCGGCGAGGAGCGCCGCCGCCGTCGCCGAGAGCGGCACCGCCCGCGGGCCGGTCTTCGTGTCGGCCAGCCTCAATTCGCCCGCGTCGAGGTCCACGTCCTCCCAGCGCAGCGTGAGGATCTCGTTCTTGCGGCACCCGGTCAGCGTCAGCAGCCGGATCGCCGCGACCGCGGACGGCGAGGCGCCGCCCCGGACCTCCGCCTCGTCCAGCACCCGGCCGAGGCGCTCGAACTCCGCGTCCGTCAGGAACCGCTCGCGGCGGCGCGCGGGATACTTCGCCACCGACCGGCACGGATTGGTCCCCTCCGGGACCATGCCCCACCCCTCGGCCAGCGTGTACATGTGCGACAGCGTATGGACGACCATGTTCGCCATCGCGGGCGTCTCGCGCAGGCCGTGGTGCAGGTCCGTCACGCGCGCCCGCTTCACCGCCGCCGCCGGCAGCCCGCCGAGCGCCGGCACGATGTGCCGGTCCACGACCGTGCGCGCCGTCTTCGCGGTCTTCGGCTTGCAGCGCACCGCCACGTGCTCCTCGAGGTAGCGCGCCGCGAGGTCCGACACCGCCGGCCCGTTCGCGAGCCGCGCCGCCGCCGCGCGGTCCGGGACGGTCCGCCTCACGCGGCCTCGGCCTCGGGCGCGGCGCGGGCGGTCCCCGGCGCGACGTGGACGCCGATGCTGTCGCCGACCCGGCCGGCCGCCGCCTTCTCGGCGTCCCGCGCCGGATGTGCGTAGCGCGCCGTCGTGGCCATCTTGGCGTGGCCCAGCAGCCGTCCGATCATGCTCAGGCTTTCGCCGAGGGCCAGGGCCCGGCTGGCGTAGGAATGGCGCAGGTCGTGGACGCGCACGCCGTCGAGCCCCGCCCGCGCCGCGACGCGCTTCCAGTGGCCGGCGAGCTCGGACAGACGGGTGCCGGGCCTCCGGCCCGCGATCACCCACGGGGTGCCCGCGGTCCGGGGAATGCCCTCCAGCACCTCCAGGAGCGGCGGGGTCAGCGGCACCATGCGCGGCCCCGACTTGGCGTCCCTGAGCCGCAGCTCGCCCGCCGTCCGGTCCACGTCGTCCCAGCGCAGGGTCAGGATCTCGCCCTTGCGGCACCCGGTCAGCAGGAGCAGGCGGATGGCTGCGGCCGCGGGCGGCCACAGCGACCCCTCGGCCTCCGCCTCGCGCAACGCCCGGCCCAGCCGCCGGAACTCCCGCGGGGTCAGGAACCGCTCGCGCGCGCGCTCCCTGTAGCGGCGCACGGACCGGCACGGGTTGCGGCCGGGCGGCGCCAGATCCCAGGCCTCGGCCAGCCGGTACATCTTCGAGAGGACCCCGACCACCGTATTCGCCATGTAGGGCGTCCCGCGCAGCCGATGATGCAGCTCCGCGACGTCCCGGCGCGCCACCTCGCCGACCGCCCTGCCGCCGAGCGCGGGGAGGATGTGCTTCTCGAGGGCGAGCCGGTAGAGCCTCGCGGTCCGCGGTCCGCAGCGCATCGCCACGTGGACGCGGAGATACCGCTCCGCCAGCCCGGCGACCGTGAGCCCGGACGCGGGCGGCCGCGGAACGGGACCCACGCCGCGCCTGATCCGGTCCAGGGCCGCCGCGCCCCGCGTCCTCGCCTCCCCGGCGGAGAGGGCGCCGTGCGTCCCGAGGCTGACGCGCCGGAGCCCGCCCGGCCCCCGGGACTGGACCACGTAGACCCTGCGGCCCGACGGATAGACCCGCACCCCGAACCCCGCGAGGTCGCGGTCCCAGAAGACGGTGTCCTTCCCCTCGGCGCGCAGCCCGGCGACGGCATGCTCGGTGATCCTGAATTCGCTTCGCCTCGGCATGGCGCGATCCCCGTTCCCGGGACGCTGCCGGCGGGACCGGCGGGTTCGCGAGGATATCCCGGCGGGGAAGGCGCCGGAAGGGCCGGGGGGCCGGCCGCGAAACTCGGGCACCCCCCGACTCCGTGCGAACTGTGCGAATTCATCCCGGCGGGGCGGTCGCGCGCGGCCGCCCCGTTCCCAAACCGTCGCCGCGGGGTTATCCTGCGGCCATGCCGGAGACAGCGAGAGGCATCTACGACACGCATGCGGCGGTTCGCCGGCTGACGGAGGCGGGCATGCCCGAGCCTTACGCCGAGGCCGTGGTTCGGGAGCAGGTCCACCTCATCGAGCACGACCTCGCCACCAAGGCGGACATCGAGACGCTGCGGCAAGCCACCAAGGCGGACATCGAGACGCTGCAACAGGCCACCAAGGCGGACATCGAGACGCTGCGGCAAGCCACCAAGGCGGACATCGAGACGCTGCAGCAAGCCACCAAGGCGGACATCGAGACGCTGCGGCAAGCCACCAAGGCGGACATCGAGACGCTGCGGCAAGCCACCAAGGCGGACATCGAGACGCTGCGGCAAGAGACCAAAGCGGACATCGAGACGCTGCGGCAAGAGACCAAAGCGGACATCGCGGCCGTCCGGGCGGACGTAGAGAAACTGCGGCAAGAGACCAAGGCGGACATCGAGACGCTGCGGCAAGAGACCAAAGCGGACATCGCGGCCGTCCGGGCGGACGTAGAGAAACTGCGGCTGGAGACCAGGGCGGATATCGAGGCGCTGCGGCTGGAGACCGCGTCCGTCGTCGCGAACGCCAAGACGGAGATCGTCAGGTGGGTAGCGGGAATGAACGCGGCGGTCGTGCTCGTCGTTCTCGCCTCGGTGCTCGCCGTCGGCGCGGGATAGCTTCGCGGCCCGCGCCGGACGGACGGCCCGGGCCGGAGGACGGAGGAGGCCGCCTCGACCGGGCATTCCGGGGCGGCGCCCCGCTTGCCGCCGGGTTCCGACTGCGGTAGATACCGGTGAATTTTCCCGCGAGATCGAGGAGGATCCGTGCCTGGAGTCCTGTGGCTCGCGTCGTACCCCAAGTCCGGCAACACGTGGGTGCGCGCCTTCCTCGCGAACTACCTGGTCGACGCGAAGTCGCCCGTTCCGATCAACGATCTTCCCGAATTCGTGCGGGGCGACGGCCCGAAGCATTACTACGAAGACGTCCTGGGCTACCCCATAACCGAACCCCTGTCGCCGGAGGAAACCCAGAAGCTGCGGCTCCTCGTGCACGAAAAGTTCGCGCACGAGAGCGAGAACACGACGATCGTCAAGACCCACAACGCGATCGCGTACCTCGACGACATTCCGACCATCAATCCCGAGGCCACCGAGGGCGCCGTGTACATCGTGCGCAACCCCCTCGACGTCGTGCCGAGCTATGCGCATCACTACGGCATGACCCACGACGAGGCGATCCGGAGGCTGGGTTCGGAGGAGAATGTCCTGGGCGGAAGCGAGCGGCAGGTCCTCCAGTACCTGGGAAGCTGGAGCCAGCACGTCCGGAGCTGGGTCGAGGCTCCGGGCCTCAAGATCCACGTCATGCGCTACGAGGACATGCTTCTCGAACCCGTCCGGGCGTTCTCCGGGCTTGTCGCGTTCCTGGGCCTTCCCGAGGAGCCGAAGCGGCGGCGGAAGGCCATCCGGTTCAGCTCGTTCGAAACGCTGGCGAAGCAGGAGAAGGTCCAGGGATTCGTGGAGGCCATTCCGGCCAGCGAGCATCCGGCGTTTCGGGGCCGGCCCACGGAAGGGGTGCCGGAAACCGCCAGATTCCGGGGCGAGCGCCGGCTTCGCTTTTTCCGTTCGGGGAAACTGGGGGCCTGGCGCGACCGGCTGACCGAGGAGCAGGCGGCCCGTGTCGTCGGCGACCACCGGGAGGTCATGGAGGCGCACGGCTATCTCGACGAACGGGGCGCCCCCGTATTCTGAGCGAGTCTCCACCGTGGCGAAAACGGGGCGCCCGCTCCTGAACCTGTTGATCGCCGGCCCGGCGAAGGCCGGGGCGACGGCGCTCGCCCGCCGCCTCGCCGGAGAGGACGGCGGTCCGTTTTCGGTCAGGGGCGGCGACGTTCTCGCCGTCGACGTTTCGGCCGACTCCGCCCGGGTGCTGCGAGGGGTGATGGAGGGGACGGTCGACGCGTCCGGCGTCGTGCTGGTGTGCGATGCGTCCGACCGGCGTCCCGAGCGTTTCGAGAGCGCGGCCCGGTCGGTGTCCGTGCTGGGCATCGGCCAGGTTCTGGTCGCGCTCAACAAGGCGGATGTCCTCGCCGCGCCGGCCGAACTGGCGGCGGCGCGGACGCGCGTCCGGGAGACTCTCGTCCGGGCCGGAGTGACGTGCCCGGCGGTCGTGCCGGTCTCGGCGCGGACGGGCGGGAACGTCCGGGACTCCTCGGACGGAATCCCCGGACACGGCGGCCCCTCGCTCGCCGGCGCGATCGGCGATCTGGCGGCGGCGCCCCCGCCGTCCGGCCAGCCCCTGCGCCTCCCCCTCGCGGCGGCCGCCGGCGGGGATGGGCCGAGCCGCGAAGGCCGGCTGAAGAGCGGCGTGCTCGCGGAAGGGGACCGGGTCGTTCTTTCCCCGTCCAACACCGTGGCGCGTGTCTCCCGGCTGCAGGTTCTGGACGGCGGGCGCGGCGCCCGGGCCGCGCGGGCCGGCGATCGCGTGTCGTTGCTGCTGGACCGGGACGGGGACGCCGCGCCCGGCCAGCTCCTCAGCCACGTCGAGAACCCTCCGGTGGAGACGGACGTCTTCCGGGCCAGGGTCCTGTGGCGGCGTTCCCGGCCCCTCGCGCCGGGATCGCGGATCCGCGCGGATATCGGGGACCGGGTGGCGGACGTCGAGGTTCAGTCCGTGGACCGCGTCATGGACCCGTCCGAACTCGCGAGCGTCGACGCCGGCGTGCTGTCCCGCGGCCGGATCGGCGAAGTCGTCGTCCGCGCGCCGCGCATGCTCGCGCTCGACACGCCGGCGACCTGTCCGGAGAACTCGCGGGTCCGGTTCCTGGACGGCGACGGCGTCTCGGCCTCGGGCTTCATCGGCATGGAGGGCTATGCCGACCAGAGGAACGTCGTCACGGTCCGGGCGACGAACGTGACGCGGGTGGCCCACCGGGTCCGGACCGGCGCCCGCGTCGAAAGACACGGACACCGGGGGGGCGTGCTCTGGTTCACGGGCCTCTCCGGCGCGGGAAAGTCCACGTTGGCCGTGGAGGTGGAACGGTCGCTGTTCGAGAAGGGATACGAGGTCTGCGTGCTGGACGGCGACAACCTGCGCCACGGGCTCAACTCGGACCTCGGTTTTTCCCCCGAGGACCGTTCCGAGAACATACGGCGGGTCGGGGAGGTCGCGGCGCTGTTGTCGCGCGCCGGCCTCGTCGCCATCTCGGCCTTCATCTCGCCGTATCGTTCCGACCGCGCCCGCGCCCGCGCCGCGGCGGGGGACGATTTCCACGAGATCCACGTCAAGGCGCCGCTCGAGGTCTGCGAACGCCGCGATCCCAAGGGCCTCTACGCCCGGGCGCGAAGCGGAGAGCTCAGGGACTTCACCGGAATCTCGGCTCCCTACGAGGCGCCCGAGGCGCCCGACCTCGTCGTCGACACGGCGTCGTGCGACGTCGCGTCGTGCGTCGAAAGGGTGACGGCCTACGTGGAGGCCGTCTTGTCCGTGAACGGCGGCAGTCCGCCCCCGACTTGACCGGGGGCGGAGAGCCCCGATATCGCGGCGAGCCCGACCGCCCCGCAGTTCAGGAGGCGCGGCGCCGTTCGGGACGTCACTCCTCCGAGGGCGTAGACGGGGAATCCCCCGGGCATCCGCCCCGCCGTCCTGCTGAGCGCGGAGAACCGGACCGCTCCCAGCGGCCGGACGCGCGGATGGCTGGAGGTGGCGAACACCGGCCCGAGCAGGGCGGCGTCCGATCCGGCGCGCCACGCCGCGACGAGGCCCCGCCACGAATGGGCCGCGGCCGTGACGATCCAGTGGGGACAGCGCCGCCGCCACCGCCCCGCCTCCGAGGACCGCGTCTCGGGGAAATGCACGCCCGCGGCGGATACGCGCATGGCCAGGGGACCGTCCGCCGCGATGAGCAGCCGCAGCCCGCGGCGCCGGCACAGGGCGGCCAGCTCCAGGGCGAGAGCGGCCCGGTCCGGATCCCCGTAGTGGCGCAGGACGACGCCGGCGCCCCGGGGGAGCCCCGTCGCGGCCGGCAGCGGGTCCGGCAGGCGCGCGTCGTCCGTCAGCAACAGGACCGGCGGCAGCCCGCCCCGGCCGGGATGGCGCGAATTGAGGCGCGTGGCGAGCTCTGGTAGGGTCATGGGCCGGATCGGGAGAGCTTCCGCGACAGTGCCATGAGTGTGGAGTCACCGCAATCGGCGGACCGCCGCGGGTATGCCGTCGACGTCGCGGCCAATCTTCGGGAGGTGCGGGAGCGGATCGACGGGTCCGCACGGGAGTCCCGCCGGGAGGCGTCGGGCATAAGCCTGGTCGCGGTCTCGAAGACCCACGGCGCCGAGGCCGTCGCGCGGGCGCTGGACGCGGGCCACCGGGTTTTCGGGGAGAACCGGGTCCAGGAAGCGGAGGCCAAGTGGCCCGCCCTCAGGGAGGCCTTTCCCTCCGTGGAGCTCCACCTGATCGGCCCGCTTCAGACCAACAAGGCGAGGGCCGCCGTCGCGTCGTTCGACGTCATCCAGACGGTCGACCGGCCGAAACTCGCCAGGGTCCTGTCGGACGAGATGTCGCGCGCGGGCCGGCAACGGGACTGCCACGTCCAGGTGAATATCGGCGAGGAACCCCCGAAGGCGGGCGTGCCGCCCATGGAGGCCGACCGGTTCATCGCGGAATGCCGGGACCGGTATCTGTTGCCCGTGCGTGGCGTGATGTGCATCCCTCCGTTCGGCCTGGAACCGTCCCCCTATTTCGCGTTGCTGGCGAAGATCGCGGAACGGAACGGTCTTCCTTCGGTCAGCATGGGGATGAGCGGCGACTACGAGGTCGCCGTTGCCTTCGGCGCGACCCATGTCCGGGTCGGCACCGCCATATTCGGCCCCCGCGCCCCGCGGTGATTTGCCGCGCGCGGCCGCGCGGAGTCATTCCCTGATGTCGATGACGGTATCCCGGTCGCAGTCCCTGAGGACGGCGAGAAGATCGTCCATGGCGAGCGCGACGCATCCGGCGGTCGGGGCGGCCGGGTCGCGTGCCACGTGCAGAAAGATCGCGCTGCCCCGGCCCGGAGACGGCGGCCGGTCGTTGTAGCCGATCGTCGCGATGACGTCGTAGACGTGATCGTCCCGCCACAGCCGTTCGGCGCCGGCGGCGTGGGGCAGGGCGACCCGCCGGTTGTAGGAGGGATCTTCGGGATCGTCGCACCAGCCGTCATGCGCCCGGATCGGCCGGGCCGGGAGCCCGGTCGCCGGGCGGGATACCCGGTCCCGCCGGTAGAGCACCTCCCGCAGCCGGTGGACCCCGGCCGGCGTCGCGCCGTCGCCCTCCCGCTTGTCCGCGGTCACGCCGGCCTGGCCCAGCGCGCAAGGATAGACGGCGCCCCGGAATGCGAGCGTCGCCTCCGCGCGAACGACGATGCGGTTCATCGGCGCCGGCCTAGAAGACATGGCCGGCCCGCCTGGCTTTCGCGTCGAGGTAAGGGGCGTTGTGCGGCGTCGCCGGGAAGGCGTGCGGCACCCGCGCGACGACCTCGATTCCGCAGCGCCGAAGCCCCTCCACTTTCTTCGGATTGTTGGTCAGAAGGCGCACCCGCGAGATGCCCAGAAGTTCCAGCATCCGCGCCGCGGGCTCGAAGATGCGTTCGTCGAATTCGAAGCCCAGCCGCGCGTTGGCGTCGTACGTGTCGAAGCCCTGGTCCTGAAGGCGGTAGGCGCGCAGCTTGTTGATCAGGCCGATGCCGCGGCCTTCCTGCGCGAGGTACAGCAGCACGCCGCCCCCGTCCCTCGCCAGGGTGTCCATGGCCGCGCGCAACTGGGTCCCGCAGTCGCAGCGCAGGGACTCGAGCAGGTCCCCGGTGAAACACTCGGAGTGCAGCCGGGTCAGCACGGCGGAGCGCCGGCGCGGCTCGCCGACGACGACGGCGAGGTGTTCGATCCCGCCGTCGCCGGGTCGAAAGGCGACGATATCGGCGATTTCGGAGCCCGCCAGCGGCACGCGCGCGGACGTCACCTGGACCAGTGTTTCCGCCGCGCTTTCCCGGAACCCGTCGATGCTTTCGGCGGCCACCAGGAGCAGATCGTTGGCCGCCGCGACGGCGGCGGCCCGCGACCGGTTCCCGGCGGCGAAGGACGTCGTCACCGCTGCCGGAAGGAGCTTGGCGAGCTTGCACAACTCCACGGCGGCGGCGACGGCCGCCGTCGGCGGCGCGGCGGAGACGGGGAAAGGTCCGCGCAACGGGTGGGCGAGGTCCGCGGTGGGGTCGGACAATTCCCTCAGGGCGGCCGAATCGAGCCTGTCCCCGATCTCCAGCACCGCGACATCGCCGCCGGCGGGCGGAATATGCAGGACGGCCGCGCGCTCGGGCGTTATGGCGAGGGCCGGAGCGCCGCCGCCCAGGTCCGCGAGCCGGGCGAGGGCCTCGTCGGTCGCCTGTTCCGCGGCGAAGGCGACCGCGAATTCCGCGCCGGCGCCCGTCACGACCACCGGAAGGCCCCGCCGAATGTCCGAGATCGCGCGGTCGACGGACCGGGTCGCGCGCCGTCCGTCGCGCCGCCGCTCCCGTATTTCGCTGCGGGCGTTCATGGCGCGGGAGTATAGCCGATCGCGGCGGCGGTCCGCTCCGCGTCGCTGGCGTCTCGGGAAGGTTGCGGGACCGCGGCGCGTAGCGCATTCTCGGCCGGCGCGGAGGCGGAACCGTGGACACCGGATGACGGCAAGGAGAGTGCTACTGGTCGCGGGCGACGGGGCGCTGCGCGATTCGGTGTCCGAGCAGCTCGACAGGCACGGGGAGTTCCGCACCGACGCCGTGGCCGACGGCGGCGGCGCGCTGGAGGCCGTGAAGGGCGAGCCCTACGACCTGGTGCTTTTCGATGTCGGCCTCCCCGACCTGGACGGCCGTGACGTTTGCCGGACCATGCGGCACGCCGGAGTCAAGTGCCCCATCATCCTGTTGACCGACGCCGGCGCGGACGCGGTCCCGGGACCGGAGACGGGCGCCGACGACTGCGTCGCCAAGCCGTTCAGGATGGGGGTTCTGGTCGCGCGGATGCGGGCCCGGCTCAGGCGGCGCGAGCAAGGCGAAGACGCCGTCTTCGACATCGGGCCCTATGTCTTTCGTCCGGGCGCGAGGCTTCTGACCGGGGAAGACGGACGGCGAGAGGTTCGCCTGACGGAAAAGGAGGCCGCGATTCTCACGTATCTCTACCGGGCGGGACCGGGGGGCGTGTCCCGCGAGACGCTTCTCGCGGAGGTCTGGGGGTACAACGCCGGCGTGACGACCCACACGCTCGAGACGCACGTCTACCGCCTCCGCCGTAAAATCGAGCGCGATCCGGCGGAAGCGCGGATCCTGGTCACCGGGCCCGGCGGCTACCGTCTGGTTACCTGACCATGGACGGCCTGCGCGGGGGAGGAGACCCTCGCGGCGCCGGCGTGCCGAAACGCGGACTTTCGCGGACAGGCGGGTCAGAACACGTTGAAGGTGCTTCCGACGATGCCGATGGGCCAGCGGCCACTTTCGAACAGCCTGTACTTGAAGGCCACGGCATGATCCTCGTCGCCGCCGCCCGCCAGCAGCAGGGCGGCCTGATAACAGGCCTTCGCCGCGGCGCCCGCGGCCGCGTCGAGAAGCGCCGGGTCGGAGTGGCCGGCGAGCGCCGCGGCTTCCTCTATCGCCAGCTTCGCGGCGTCGCCGGCGGCCGCCGAGACATGGGCCAGCGCAGCCGCCAGCTCCGTCTCCTCCACGACGGCGAGGGCGTCGTCCATGAGGCCCGCGGTCAACTGTTCCTCTACCTCCCAGGAGGCGTCGTCGAAGCCGGGGCTCTCGGCGGCGTCTCCGGCCTCTTCCCAGCCGCCCACGGCGGCGATGGCGCAATCGGGGAATCCCAGCGCGTGAACGTAGGACTCCGCGGTCCGGCGGACATCGTCCGTCAACGGCTCGCCGAGGTGCAGGAACCAGGGAACGCGCGGCAGCGCCCGCGCGAATCGCGCGGCCGCCCGGAGCGTGGGGAAATCCTCCGGATCCGGCGACGGAGCGTCGTCGAAGTTCTCCGTGTCGAAACTCATGGACGGGCGGCGGCCCGTTCCTTCACGGCGGCGCCGAAGGCGCCGAACAGCGCGCCGTAGTGGGATGTCTCTTCCGTGCGCCACTCCGGATGCCATTGGACGCCCAGCGCGAAGGCCTCCGCGCCGTCCACCCGAACCCCCTCGACGGTGCCGTCGTCGGCCAGGGCCTCGACGCGCAGACCGCGTCCCAGGCGATCGACTCCCTGACCGTGAAGCGAATTCACGACGATCCGCGTCGACTTGGCAAGGCCGGCAAGCCGGCCCCCCGGGCTCAGGGAAACGTGATGCCTGGGGGCAAACCTTTCTTCGTGCGGCTTGTGGCCGCCGCCCCGGTGATCCCATTTCCCGGGGACCTCGTGCAGCAGTTGGTGGAGACTGCCGCCGAGCGCGACGTTCAGTTCCTGGAAACCCCGGCAGATGGCGAGCAGGGGAACGGCATTGGCGAGCGCGTGGCGGATCAGCGGCAGGGTCGTGGCGTCGCGGCCGGGGTCCCGCCTGTCGGGGGTGAGGTTGACGGGTTCGTCGTAGTGATGGGGCTCGACGTTGGACGGGCAGCCGGTGAAGAAAAAGCCGTCGACCCGCCGCATCAGGTCCTCGAAGTCGAGACGGCCGCCGATGGCGGGAACGATGACGGGCTCCGCCCCCGTATGGCGGACGACCGCCTCGACGTAACGGGTCGAGACCGCGTGGAATTCGTTCCCGTTCATGCACCGCACGCTCGCGGGAATCCCCACGACCGCGGGCCGGTTCCCTGGCGCCATGTGCCGTCGTTCCTCGACTCGCCGGGCCGGATCCCGGACCGTCCGGGCGCCGGCGGCGGACGACACGTTTTAGACGCGCCGTCGGTCTCCGTCCAGTTCGATCGCGGGGCCGCGGTTCCGGGCGGTCAATCGCCGCCCGAAACGTCTTCGGCACCGGGCGTTCGGAAGACGAACAGCTCCGGATCGAGGTCGGGATTGATCGATACGTTGTCGAGGGCGACCGTCGTCGTCAGCCCCTGGGAGTCGTTCACGTCCCACTTCCTGAGCTCGAGGGGGCGTTCGCTGAATATCAGGGTCAGCGTTCCGCGGCCCGGTTCCTCGGTGTCCACGGTCTCGAGCGAAATGACTGCGGGGCCGCGCTCGACCGACGTGACCTCGATCCGGCCGCGCAGCTTCACGTCCCTGGCGACGACCGCGCCGAGCGGCGTGGAGTAGACGCCGATCTGGCTGAGCTGGCCCAGTTCGACATCGAAGTAGTTCACGTAAGTGCCGTCGGCGACGACCAGAACCGGCGCCGGCGGGTCGTACTCGAAGCGCAGGCGGCCGGGCCGTTGGAGATAGAAGCGCCCGCGGCTGATGGAACCGTCGGGAGCCACCTGGATGAAGTCCGCGGACAGCGTGCGAATGCCGTTGAGGTACGCCTCGATCCGGCGGATGTCGTGCCGGTCCCGGGACGAAAGCTCCGCCGCCCCGGCGCCGTGGGCGAAACAGACGGCGGCGACCGCGACCGCCGCGGCGAATGCGAGGGGTATATGGAGTCTTGCGGCCATGGGGCTCCGGGCGGGGAAGGGCGGTTCGTCGCGGGACCGCGGACTATTCGAAGCCGCCGCCGTCGGGCAGCAGGACCTCGCGCTTGCCCACCCGGTCCGCCGGCGACACGATGCCTTGCGCCTCCATCTGCTCGATGATGCGCGCCGCCCGGTTGTAGCCGATTTGCAGATGGCGCTGGATGAAGCTGGTGGACGCGCGGTGTTCCCGCATCACGAGCGCCACCGCCTGGTCGTAGAGGTCGTCCCCGCCCTCGCTTTCCGGCGACTCGAAGGTTGCCTCCACGTCTTCCGTCACGGCGTCGAGGTACTCGGGACTGCCTTGCTTCTTCAGCGCCGCGGCAACCTTTTCGACCTCCCCGTCGGAGACGTAGGGGCCGTGCACCCGCTGCACGCGGCCGCCGCTGGCCTGGTAGAGCATGTCGCCGGCGCCCAGCAACTGCTCCGCGCCCTGTTCGTCGAGGATCGTCCGGCTGTCGATCTTCGAGGTGACCTGGAAGCTGATCCGGGAGGGGAAGTTCGCCTTGATCGTTCCCGTGATCACATCCACCGACGGCCGCTGGGTGGCCATGATCAGGTGGATGCCCGCGGCGCGCGCCATTTGCGCCAAGCGGCGGATGGCGCCTTCGATCTCCTTCCCCGCCACCAGCATGAGGTCGGCCATCTCGTCGACCACGACGACGACGTAGGGGAAGGGCTGGAGGTCGAGCTCCTGCTCCTCGAACACGGGCTCGCCGCTTTCGGCGTCGAAGCCGGTTTGCACGGTGCGTTTGATCCGGTCGCCCCTGGCTGCGGGCTCCGACAGGCGCTGGTTGTAGCCCGTGATGTTCCGGACCCCGAGCTGGGACATGGCGCGGTAGCGGTTCTCCATCTCGCGCACGGCCCACTTCAGGGCGATGACGGCCTTGCCGGGTTCCGTGACGACCGGCGTCAGCAGATGCGGGATGCCGTCGTAGACGGAGAGCTCGAGCATCTTCGGATCGATCAGGATCAGCCTGCACTGATCCGGAGGGAGGCGATACAGCAGCGACAGGATCATCGAGTTGATCCCGACCGACTTTCCGGAGCCTGTCGTGCCCGCGACCAGAAGGTGGGGCATGCGCGCCAGATCGACGACCACCGGGGCGCCGGCGATGTCCTTTCCCAGGGCGAGGGTCAAATTCACCACCGTGCTCTCGTAGGCCGTCGAAGAGAGGAGTTCGCGCAGGTGGACGACCTCCCGGTCGCTGTTCGGAAGCTCGATCCCGATCGCGTTCTTGCCCTGGACGACGGCGATCCGGGCGGAGACGGCGCTCATGGACCGCGCGATATCGTCGGCAAGGCCGATGACGCGCGAGGTTTTCGTGCCCGGCGCCGGCTGGAGTTCGTAAAGGGTCACGACAGGCCCGGGCCGGACCTCGCTGATCTGGCCCTTGACCCCGAATTCCTCCAGGACGGACTCGAGCAGGCGTGCGTTCTGTTCGAGCGCGTCGTCGCTCACGGCGCGGGACGACCTGCCCGCCGGCGGCGAGGACAGCAGCGACAGCGCGGGGAGCTGGTATTCGTCCGTCGGACTCAGGTCCAGGGCCGGCTGACGCTCGGCGTCGGCGCGCTTGCCCGATTTGGGCCTGCCCGGCCGTGCGCGGACACGGCGCGTCGTCGCGGCGGACGGCACGGCGGCTCCATGCTCCGGGTCCCCGTCTCCGGACGGCGGGCCGTCCGCGGCGGCCGCGGCCCCGCGCTCCAGGAGCGGCTCGCGCCGATTGAAGGGGTCCGTTCGCGCCTTGCGCGACCGGCGCCGGGCGTCCAGCCGCTCCCCGGCGTGCGCGAGGGCGTCGACCGCCCGCAGCGTGCCCATGGCGATCCGGGCGCCCCGGCGGGACAGGGCGCGCCACTCGTCGACGGTCAGCGCCATGGCGAAGAAGAGGGAGAGCAGCGCCGGAAGTCCGAACGCGGCCGTGTAGAGAACCGGGGGCAGGGACGGAAGATGCGCATGGCCGGCCGCCGCGATCCCGTCGCGGAGGATGTCTCCGGTCAGACCGCCCATGCCGACCGAGAGGGGCCAGAAGCCGGGCGGCGCGATGTGGGCGCCCGCGATCGCGGAGAGAATCAGCGAGGCGGGCAGCAGGGTCAGACGCAGCCAGAATCGGGGAACGCGGCGGTCGGAAACCAGGCGCCACGACCAGGAGACCAGGACCAGCGGCAGCAGGCCGGCCATGACGCCGAACGTCTGCAGGGAGAATTCGGCCGCGTAGGCGCCGGGAAGACCAAGAAGGTTCTCGGGGGCTCTTCCCGTCGCGTTGTTGAAGCTCGGATCCTCGGGCGCATAGGTGAGCAACGCTGTCGCGAAGCAGATCGCGGCGATCGACAGACCCAGACCGGCGGTTTCCACGACGCGCCGCCTGATGAAATCGCTCAGTCCCCGTGGGAGGAGCGGGGCCTTGCCGTGGGCGTTGGATGTCTGCGTCATGGTTGAACCGCGCCGGCTACAGGGTATCGACGATGCGCTCGAGCGCTTCGGCCGTGGTCTTCGGCTCATGAACGAGGGGGACCCGGATACGGTTCGCGCCCGGGTTGTCGCCGTCGACCTCGCGCGCCAGATATTCTCCGGGGAGGAGCTTGACGGCGGCGTCGCGCCACAATGCTGCCGCCGCCGAGACGCCGTCGTCGACCTCCAGCCACAGGAAGAAGCCGCCGGCCGGCCGGTAGAAGCCCAGCCTCCCGCCGACGATCGTCTCCGCGGCGTCGAACAGCCCTCGGTAGCCCGCCCGAATCTCCTTCACGTGGGCTTCGTCCCGCCACAGCGCGGCCGCGGCCGCGTCCATGGGGAGGGGAATCACGGCGGCGCCGTAGGTTCGCAATCTCATGTAGTCGTCCAGCAGACCGGGGTCTCCGGCGGCGAACCCGGCCCGCAGGCCGGGCGCGCTGGACCGTTTCGAAAGGGAGTGAAACACGACGACGTTGTCGAGCGCGCCGTCCGCCGCGCACACCTCGAGCGCGCCGGTCGGAGGGCGTTCCGCGTAAATCTCGGCGTAACATTCGTCGACCAGGAGGACGAAGTCGTGCTCGCGGGCAAGCGCGACGAGGCGGCGGAGGTATTCCGCGTCCGCGACGGCGCCCTGCGGGTTCGCCGGAGAGCACACGATGCACAGTGCCGCCCGCCCGAGCAGATCCTGGCCCAGCGCCGCGAAGTCGGGAAGAAAACCGGTGTCCCGCGTCGCGGGGACGAACACGGGTTCGGCGCCCGCCGACACGACCGCGCCCGCGTAGGCATGGTAGTATGGGTTGGGCAGCAGGGCCGCGGGAGCCGGGTCCGCGGACCGCGGGACCGCCACCTGCGCCAGGGTGAACATCCCCTCCTTGGTTCCCGACACCGGGACAACGTGCCGGTCGGGATCGAGCCATCCCGGCCGCAGGCCGTATCTCCGGTTCAGCCACGCCGTGACCGCCCGCCGGTGGTCGCGGGTGCCCCGGGGCGGCGGGTACTTTCCGTAGAGATGGCGGTGCGCGTCGATCACGTCGCCCACGAATGCGGGACAGCCCCATTGGGGCTCGCCGATGGACAGGTCGATGGGCGGCAGCCCGGCGGCCGGCGCCGTCGACTCGAGGAGCCGCGCCAGCTTCCGGAAGGGGCCGTCGCCCAGGGTGTCGAGCCTGTCGGTGGACATGTCCTGGCTATGGGGCTCTTCGCCGGGTAGGTACAAAACACAAACATATCTATGTCGAAGCGACTCCGCGCGCAAGCGCACACGCCACAAGGTTTGGTTTCAGACCCCCTTGAACCTACAGGATATTGAAGCTCGATTATACGTGAAATAACCTGGTGTCGCGTCCCCCCTGTCGTCGCCCCCACCCTGTCCCTCCCCCGCTTGCGGGGGAGGGACAGGGTGGGAATCTTCGCATACGTCGTTCCGGGGCGCGAGACTACGAGACGCTTTCGCCGTGGAGGGCGATGTCCAGGCCCTCCCGCTCCTGCTCCTCGTCGACACGGAGTCCCACCACGGCGTCGACGATCTTGAGCAGGATCAGCGAAGCCACGGCGCAATAGGCGATCGTTACGACGATTCCGTAGAGCTGCGTGCCGATCTGCGCGACGTTGCCTTCCAGCGCGCCCGGCGTCCCGCCGATCGCCTCGACGGCGAACACGCCCGTCAGGACCGCGCCGGCGACGCCGCCGAGACCGTGGACCGCGAAGACATCGAGGGAGTCGTCGTAGCCGATCCTCTGTTTCAGCCACGTCGCGCCCCAGAAGCAGACCGCGCCGGCGATCAGGCCGATGGCCAGGGCGCCGCCGGGTCCGACGAACCCCGAGGCCGGCGTGATCGCGACCAGGCCGGCGACGGCGCCGGACGCGATCCCGAGGACGCTCGGTTTCCCGTGGGTCAGCCATTCTGCGGACATCCAGGAGAGCGCCGCGGCGGCCGTCGCGATCTGCGTGACCGCCATCGCCATGCCGGCCGCGCCGTTCGCGGCGACGGCCGAGCCGCCGTTGAACCCGAACCAGCCGACCCAGAGGAACGACGCGCCGACCACCGTAAGCACGACGTTGTGCGGCGCCAGATTTTCGCGGCCGTAGCCGACCCGCTTGCCCAGCACGACGGCGGCGACCAGCGCCGCGACGCCGGAGTTGATGTGGACGACGGTGCCGCCCGCGAAGTCCAGGACGCCCGCGTCGCCCAGAAATCCGCCGCCCCACACCCAGTAGCAGATGGGCGAGTAGACCAGGACCGACCATAGCCCGAGGAACAGGAGTAGAGCCGAGAACTTCATCCGCTCCGCGACCGCGCCCGTGATCAACGCCGCCGTGATGATGGCGAACGTCATCTGGAACGTCATGAAGACCGATTCCGGAATCGATCCGCTCATGGCGTCCACGGCCATGCCCTGGAGGAAAAGCCTGCCCAGGCCCCCGACAAAACCGGTGCCTTCGGCGAACGCCAGGCTGTAGCCGGCGATCATCCAGATCACCGTGATGAGGCAGGCCGCCGCGAAGCTGTGCATCACGGTGCTCAGCACGTTCTTCTTGCGCACCATGCCGCCGTAGAAGAGGGCGACGCCGGGGACGGTCATCATCAGGACGATGACCGTCGACATCAGCATCCAGGCCGTGTCGCCCGGGCTGAGGCCGTTGTCCTGGGCGAATGCCGGATCGGCCGCCGCCGTCGCGCCGACGGCGGCGGCCAGGGTCAGGGTGCATTTTTCGGGTCTCGTCATGTCCGGCTCCTGTTCGGCGTTTCGCGCACCTCGCCGAGTTTGGGAAACTCGATCGCGGCCACGATGAATTTCACGGATTTCGTCCCGCTGGCGAGTGACGCTACGCGCGAGGCCCGCCGCCGCCATACGATTCAAACCGCGTGCCAGTTCCGGCGAAGGCGGTCCAAGTGTGCGATATTGTTGGACGAAATTCGCGCCTGACGCCGTTCGCGCGTCTGCGGACGTGAGGATTCCGCTTAGAAATTGGCCATAAATTATCGTCTGACTAAAATACAGGCAGAAATGTCAGGCGGCGCGAAGCGCGTCCTCCACCCCCTTCGCCACCCGGAGAATGTAGCGGTCCTGGCCGGGCAGGCCATAGACCATCAGGCCTGCGGGGAGCCCGTTCGCGAGGCCGGCCGGCACCGTCACGGCGCACAGCCGCAGCAGGTTCCCGGTTCTGGTGTTGACCGGGATCCGTCGCTGCGCCTCGGCGTAGGCCCCGGCGTCGTTTTCCACTTGGGCGATGACCGGGGGCGAGATGGTGCTGGTCGGGCACAGCACGGCGGTGTAGGGGGCGACCCGGGCGCGATATGCCGCGGCGCGGCGGTCGATCTCCTGCCAGGCATGGATGACGTCGACGGCGGCCGCGCCGGCGGACAGGCGGAGACGCCGAAGAATCTGTTCGTAGACCAGATCGGGCTGGGCATCGACCTTCTCGCGAAGCCCAGCGTAGGCGGTCGCGCTGAACAGGTCGCCGAAGGAGAGAAAGATCTCCGTCACCTCGTCGAGCTCCGGGACCTTTTCGCGGACGATTCGGGCGCCCGCGGCTTCGAGCCGCCCGAGCGCCCGGTCCATGACGCCGGCGATGTCGGCGTCGACGTCGCGCCACAGCATCTCCGGGAGCAGGAAGCATGCGTTCCGAACCGAGGCGCCGTGAAGATCCGCCGGTTCCTCCCCGGCCAGGACCGCGAAGACCGCCGCGGCGTCCGCGACATCCCTGGTCAGGGGGCCGACGGTGTCGAGATCTCGGACCAGCGGCAGCACGCCCTCGTTCGGCAGCACGCCCGCGGTCGTCTTGAGGCCGACGAGGCCGTTCCAGGCCGCGGGAACGCGCACCGAGCCGCCCGTATCGGATCCGATCGCGGCCGGCGCCAGTCCGCGCGCGACCGAGACGGCCGCGCCGGAAGAAGACCCGCCGGGCACCCGGGCGGTCTCGGGATCGAAGGGATTCGGCGGTGTCCCGAAGTGCGGGTTGATCCCCATGGCGGAGAACGCGAACTCGGGGAGGTTGGTCCGTCCCAGGCAGACCATCCCCGCGCGGGCCGCGCGTGAGAGCAGCAGCGCGTCCCGAACCGCCGGCGGCCGCTGCGCGAGCAGGGGCGAGCCGCCGGTCGTGGGTTCACCCGCCATGGCGACGAGGTCCTTCCAGGACATGGGGACCCCGTCGAGCGGACCCCGGCGCAGTCCGGACCTCGCGCGGTCCCGGGCTGCGGCCGCCTCCGAGGCCGCCCGCTCGGGGGTCGCCCGGATGTAGATGCTGCGGTCCCGATCCTCCCGCTCGATCCTGTCGAGGAAGTGCTCGGCGAGCGCGACCGGGTCGATCCCGCCGTCCGCGATGCCGGCCCCCAGTTCCAGGGCGGTCATCTCGTGCCATGCGTTCATGATGCCGCGAGAGTACCCGTCCGGCCGGACACCGGCAACGACTCGTCCGCGCGGCTGGACACCGCGCGCGGGGAGCGCGATGTTGGGGCCATGGCCGCGGCGAGGCGCAACCCGACCGAAGCGGATTTCGACGTCGTCGTCGTCGGGGGCGGACTGATCGGGTCCACGCTCGCCGTGGCGCTGGGCGGGGCCGGGCTCCGCGTGGCGCTGGTGGATCGCGAGGACCCGGCCGCAATGGTCGATGAGCCGTTCGACGGACGGGCGTCCGCCGTTTCTCACGCGAGCCGCCGCGCCCTGGAGGCGGTCGGAGCCTGGAAGCACCTGGCGGCCTGCGCGCAACCCATCCTCGACATCCGGGTCAGCGAGGGCGACTCGCGTCTGTTTCTGCACTACGACCACCGGGAGCTGGGCGACGGTCCCCTGGGGTTCATGCTGGAAAACCGTTACCTGCGGCGGGGACTGTTCACTGCGGTCTCGGACATTCCGGACATCGAGCTGTTCGCGCCCGCGGAGTCGAGGGGCCTGGACGGGTCCGGCGACGCTGCGGCCGTCCATCTGGCCGGAGGGGGCGTCCTGCGCGGCCGTCTGGTGGCGGCGGCGGACGGCCGCGCCTCGCCGCTACGCGAAGCGGCGGGCATCCGCGTCCACGGCTGGTCCTACGCGCAATCCGGGATCGTCTGCACCGTGGTTCACGAACGGCCCCATCGCGGCGTCGCGCACGAACGGTTTCTCCCCGCCGGGCCGTTCGCCATTCTGCCTCTGACCGGCGATCGTTCGTCCCTCGTGTGGACCGAGCCTTCCGTCGCGGCCGGCGCGCTGATCGCACTGGACGAAGCCGCCTTCGACGACGAGATGCGGGACAGGTTCGGAGATTTTCTCGGGCACGTGACGGCCGTCGGTCCCCGCTGGAGCTATCCGCTCGCGCTGCACAACGCCGAGACCTATTGCGGCCGGCGGCTGGCGCTCGTCGGAGACGCCGCGCACGGAATGCATCCCATCGCGGGGCAGGGCCTCAATCTCGGGTTCCGGGACGTCGCGGCGCTGGCGGAAGTCGTCGTCGACGCCGCCCGCCTCGGACTCGATATCGGCGGCCCCGGCGTCCTCTCCCGTTACGAGGCGTGGCGGCGGTTCGACTCCATGGTGCTCCTCGCTGTGACCGACGGACTCAACCGTCTGTTCTCCAACGAGTTCGGTGCCGTGAAGGCGGCGCGGGACGCGGGCCTGGCCGCCGTGAACCGGTTGCCCCCGCTGAAGAGGTTCTTCATGCGCCACGCCCGGGGCACCGTCGGCAAGCTGCCGCGGATACTCCGCGGGGACGCCTTGTGAGGCCGGATACCCGGTTCAGGGGTCGCGGCCGAGACCCCGCGCTTCCAGGGCCTCCAGGTAACGCCGCCAGACCTCGTCCCGGCCGCGGCCCAGGCCGTAAAGGTAGTCCCACGAATAGAGGCCCGTGTCGTGCAGATCGTCGAACCTTATTCTCAATGCGTAGTGGCCGACCGCCTCCAGCCCGATGATTCCCACGTGCCGGCGGCCGGCGACGATGACCTTCCCGTCGGGGCCATGGCCCTGGACTTCCGCGGACGGGCTTTCGACCCGGAGGAGCTCCGCCGGGTAGCGGAACGAGCTCCCGTCGTCGAAGTCGATTTCGAGCGCCTTTTCCTCCTTCTTGAGCCGGACCTCGGTGGGCCGCGGAACCGGTCGCGGACGCTCATTCATCGTGCGCGGAACGGGTTTCCGGCGGGCCGCCGCCGTCGAGTTGCCGGGCCTCGTCGACGAGCATGATGGGAATGCCGTCGCGAATGGGGTAGGCCAGTCCCGCCCGTTCGCTGACGAGTTCCTGCGCCGCGTGATCGTAACGCAGGGGGCCCTTGGTCAGCGGACAGACCAGGATGTCCAGGAGCCTGGGATCGACCGTGCTTTCCCTGTCGCTCATCGCGTTCTCCAACGGCGTGCGGGCGCGGACCGGCCGCGTGTTCCGACTCCGACGCGGGTCATTGCAGGGAAGACGGCGCCGCCGCCCGCGCGGCGAAGCCGTTCATCGTCAGCAGGGACGTCAGGAGTTCCGCCCGCGCGCGGATGTCCGCCGCCTCCAGGAGCGCCTGTTTCTCGCGGGGATCGAACGGGCACATCATGGCCAGCGTGTTGACGAGCGTTTCCTCGTCGGCCCGGTCCATCTGGCGCCAGTCCGTCTCCAGGCCCCGCGCGGCGAGGTAGGCTCGGAACGCGGACAGAAGCTTCCCGCGGTCCGCCGCGGCGGCCCCCGCCGGCTCGATGTCGGAGAGATACCGCCCATAGTCCGCGACGACCTCGCGATAGGCGTGCGCCGCCGGAAGCTCTTCCACGACATCGTACCGGCACAACCCGATCAGCGTCAGGAAGTACCGGCCGTCGTCCGTTCGACGCAGGTCGGACATGCGTCCCACGCAGCCGGTCCCGTAGAGATCGGGACGGTCCGCCGTCCATTCGGGCTGCGCCGGCTGGATCATGCCGACGAGGCCGTGGCCGGAGGCGCTGTCGCGCACCATGTCGCGGTAGCGTTGCTCGAAGATGTGAAGGGGCAGTTCGCCGCGCGGCAGCAGCAGCGCGCCGGACAACGGAAACACCGGAATGGTGGGCGACAGCGTCTCCGCCGTGGCGGCGGGCGGCGCGGTCACGAGAACAGGAGAGACGACAGCCGGCGGCGTCCGTCGACGGTGAGCTCGTCCGTCGGTCCGAACGCCTCGAAGAGCGTGACGAGCTGCTTCCTGGCTGCCTCGTCGTTCCACTTGCGGTCCCGGCGAACAAGTTCCAGAAGCTCGTCCACCGCCTCTTCGCGCCGGCCCGCCGCCATCAGCGCTTCCGACAGCGCGAAGCGCGTCTGGTGGTCGGCCGGGTCGGTGTCGAGCCTGGCGCGCAGTTCCCGGACGTCGCCCGTATCGCCGGAGGTCTCCGCCAACGTCAGCCCGGCCTGGACGCTGCGGACCTCGGCATGGTTGCGGTGTTCCGGCGGCACGACCGACAGGGTCTGGCGCGCCCGTTCCAGATCGCCGTTCTCCATGTAGCACTTGGCGAGCCCGGCCGCGGCGTCGGGATTTCCGGGTTCCGCCTTGAGCGCCTCGCCGAACAGTCCGGCCGCGGCCGCGGGGTTGCCGGCCTCGAGAAGCGCCCGCGCCTCGGCGGTCGCCGCTTCCACGGGGGACGGTCCGATCTCGCCGGCGAGGCGCTCGACGAACGCCTTGATCTGGCTTTCGGGAAGGGCGCCGACGAAGCCGTCCACCGGATTGCCGTTCTTGAAGGCGAACACCGCCGGAATCGACTGCACCCGCAATTGCGCGGCGAGCTGCTGGTTCTCGTCCACGTTGATCTTGACGAGTTTCACGGCGCCGGCGGCGGCCGTGACCACCTTTTCGATGGCCGGCCCGAGCTGCTTGCAGGGGCCGCACCAGGGTGCCCAGAAGTCGACGATGACGGGCGTCTCCATGGAGCCCCGGATGACGTCCTCGCCGAAGGATGCCGTGTCGCCGTCCTTGACCAGCGACCCGTCGCCGCCCCGGCCGGGCGGTCCCCCGGCTCCGATGATCTGTTCCATGATGTCTCTTCGAGTCGTCGGCTATGCGCGGCGCCGAGGCCGCGGTTCGCCGAACATGATAGCACGCCCGGCGAAACCAGGTCCGGTTCTAGCCACCCGGTTCGTCCGGCGCCTCGAAGTCCAGTATCCGGGGTTCGTGACCGCAGGCGCGGATGAATTTCAGCAGGTCGCCCGGCGCGACGGCCGTCGTCGCCGCGTTGGTCAGCGGGTGGTAGTTGAGCGGGTCCCGTTCCAGCATCTCCCGGTCGAGGACCACGCGTACCCTGGCGTCCGTGTCGTTGATCAGCCCGAACGGCGTGACGGCCCCCGGGACCACGCCGAGGGTCTCCATCAGAAGTTCGGGCCGTCCGAACGAAAGCGCCGCCGCCCCGGCCGGCCGGCGCAGCCGCTTCAGGTCGATCTCGCGGTCTTCCAGGGCGACCACGAGGTAGAGCGCGCCCTTCCTGTCCTTGAGGAACAGGCTCTTGCAGTGGCCGCCGGGCAGGTCGCCGCGCAGGCGCCTGCTCTCCTCGACCGTCCGCAACGGGGGGTGGCGGTGGGTCGTGCACGGGATGCCGAGGTCGGCGAGGCGGTCGAACAGGTCCTGCTCGGTGGCGGGCATGGTCCAATCGTCGGCATGTGGCCGGGACTGGCGCGACGATAGCCAACGCGGAGAGGGAGGCACAAGCGGCCCGGTCGCGGCCGTTGCCGCTTGCGTCCCGCCCGCCTTCGGTTATGATCATGCGCCGCCGCGGCGGCGGCCGTTTCGGGGACGCGGGCGTAGCTCAGGGGTAGAGCGCGACCTTGCCAAGGTCGAAGTCGAGGGTTCGAATCCCTTCGCCCGCTCCAGTCCCTCTGCGATCCGTGTCGAAGTTGCGGAAACGGCCGCATCTTGCGATCCGTGAGAGCATCTACGTCGAAATTAGTCACGTAGCGATCATGTGCCGCGGCCGGCTGGTCGTTGCGCGGCGCTTTCGAATGTCGCGCGTCTGGCGATGGCGATCGACAGCCGCGGTCGAACATATTGACAAGGATCATGTCCTTGTAAAGTAAGGACATGAGCAAGGTGACCAGCAAACTCCAGGTCACGCTGCCCAAGGCGCTCGCGAAGCGTTACGGGATCCGCCCCGGGGACGACATCCGTTTCGAGGAGGCGGGCGAGGTCATGCGCGTGGTGCCCGCCGATATTGCCACGCCGGTCGAGGGCTCGACGTAGCGGCGCGCCTTCGCCTGTTCGATGCGGCGACCGCCCGGCAGCGGAAACGCGAGGCTGGCCGGCCGGCGCGGCGTGCGAGTACGCGTGGCTGGACCCGCGAGGAGCTTTACGAGCGTGGCCGCGCGGACGCTGATTGACACCGACATACTGGTCTGTCGTCACGATGACCGGTTTCCGGACAGGCAGCGGGTCGCGAGCGAAGTGCTTCGCGAGGGCATCGCGACCGGAAGCGCGCGCATCGCGCACCAGTCGATCGTCGAGTTCGTCGCGGCGACGACCCGGGGCGAGCCTGAAAACCGACTGCTCGATCCGGCCGCTGCCCGGCGCGAGGCCGAGGAATTCATAGCGCAGTTTCCGATCGTCTATCCCGACGCGTCCGTGCTGCGAATGGCGTTGCGCGGCGCCGCGGCATATGGCCTGTCCTGGTTCGATGCGCATCTTTGGGCCAGTGCCGAGGTCCACGGCATTGGAGAGCTGCTTTCCGAGGACTTCCAGCACGACCGCATGTACGGCACCGTGACGGTGCGAAACCCTTTCCTGTCTCTTCCCGCGACCGCCTGAAACACCCCCTGCCAGGACGACCACCGTCGCCGCCGTTCCGGCGGGCACGACGGTCAACCCGCGTTGTCCGCCGCAGTCGCGGCCCCCGCGGCGAGCTGCCCGGAGACGAGGCGGGCGTAGAGGCCGCCGCGCTCGAGCAGCGCGTCGTGGCGGCCGGCCTCGGCCACCCGGCCCTCGTCGAGCACGACGATCCGCGCGGCGTCGCGGACGGTGGAGAGTCGGTGCGCGATGACCACCGTCGTCCGGTCGCGCATGAGCAGCTTCAGCGCGCCGCGAACCGCCTCCTCGTTGACCGCGTCGAGGTGCGAGGTCGCTTCGTCCAGGATCAGGATCGGCGCGTCCTTGAGAAAGGCGCGCGCGATGGCGACGCGCTGGCGCTGGCCGCCCGAAAGCTGGGCGCCGCGCTCGCCGACGACCGTCTCGAGACCTTCCGGCAGGGTCGCGACGAACTCCGAGAGGGCGGCCATTTCGACGGCCTCCTCGAGCTCCGCCCCGTTGGCCGACGGCCGTGCGATCAGGATATTGTTCCTAAGCGTGTCGTTGAACAGGTAGCCGTCCTGGGCCACCAGCGCGATTCGCCGGCGCAGGTCGTCGAGCCCGTAGTCCCGGAGGTCGCGGCCCCCCATCCTGACCGCGCCGCGCGCGGGATCCCAGAAACGCAGGAAGAGGTTGGCGACGGTCGTCTTGCCCGCGCCGGACGGCCCGACGAGCGCCACGGTGGCGCCGGCCGGCACCGCGAACGACACCCCGGAGAGCGCCGGGCGGGTCCGGCCGGGATAGGTGAAGTCGACGTCCGACATCTCCAGGGCGGTCCCGCACGGGCGGCCGCCCTCCGGGACGCCGGGGCCGTCGGCGACCGCGACCGGCTCCGTGTTCACCGCGTGGACCCGGCGGGCGGCGCCGAGGGTGTCCGCGAGCTGCCGGCCCGCCTCGGCGATCTCGGAGATCGGCAGAAACGCCGACATGGCGAGCAGCGTGAGCAACGGCAGGACGCCGCTGTCGAGGCGCCCCTGCGCCGTCAGGACGCCGCCCACCACGACCACGGAGAGGCCGCCCAGCCCGGTGGCGACCTCCTGGAGCGAGGTCTGCATCGCCAGGTCGTTCAGGAACGGCGTCCGGATCCTGGCGAACGCCCGCGCCTTCGCCGCGAACGCCTCGCCCCGGCGCCGAACCTGCCGGAACGCGACGATCTCGCCGAGACCCTGGACGGTGTCGACCGCGAAGGCGTTCAGATCGCCGGCCGCCTCGCGGGCGCGCGATCCCAGCCGGTCGATCCGGCCCCGGCCGAGCACCGGGCCGAGTCCGGCGTAGACGAGGAAGGGCAGCAGGGCCAGGGCCGTTTGCCAGCCGAACGAGGTCAGAGTCGCGAGGACGACGGCGGGGACCAGCACGGCGACGAAGGCCGGCGTGACGGAGTGGGCGAAGAAATATTCGATGAGCTCGATGTCGTGGGTCGCGACGCCGACAAGGTCGCCGCTGCGTCGCCGCGTCAGGTAGGCCGGCGCCAGCGCGTCGAGCTTCCGGAAGATGTCGACCCGCATGTCCGCCAGCAGCCTGTACGCCATGTCGTGGGCGAACCACGACTCGGTCCAGTGGAAGACGCCGGCCAGCGGCGCGGCGATGCCCAGGACGACGAGGAAGCCGTCGAAGGGCTCGCCGTTCCTGACCGCGAGCACGATGAGCGCACCGACCGCGCCCACGCCGATGAAGGCCGCGACCCGCGCGATGCCCAGAACGAAAGTGAGGGCGAGCTGCGCCAGATACCCGCGGACCATCCCGAGCAGGATCCCGATCAGCGGGAACCAGCCCAGCCCCTCCGCCCGGACGATGGCGTCGGTGGGCTCGGGAGGCGCGGCGGCCGCCGCCTCGAGCTCGTCGACCGCCGCCGTCTCGTCCCGCGCGAGTCCGGCGATCCGGGCGCTGGCATCGACACCCTCGGCGCCGTCCCGGGCCTGCGCGGCCATCAGCCGCCAGTAGGTCCCGCGCCGCGCCATCAGCTCCGCGTGCGTTCCGTTCTCGGCGACCCGTCCTCCGTCCAGCGCCAGGATGCGGTCGGCGGTCGCGACGCTCGAAAGCCTGTGGGCGAAGATCAGCGTGGTGCGGCCTTCCATCAAGCGCTCGAGAGCGTCCTGGATGACGGACTCGCTCTCCGCGTCGACGGCGGACAGCGCCTCGTCCAGGACGAGGATGGGCGCGTCCCGGAGCAGCGCGCGGGCGATAGCGATCCGCTGCCGCTGCCCCCCGGACAGACGGACGCCGCGCTCCCCGACCACGGTGCGGTAGCCTTGGGGCAGCCGGGCTATGAATTCATGGGCGTTGGCCGCACGGGCCGCGGCCTCCAGCTCCGCCTCGGTGGCGTCGGCCTTGCCCATGCGCAGGTTGTCCTCGACCGTGCCGTGGAACATGTAGGTGTCCTGGTTCACCACGGCGATCCGGCCGCGGATGCGGTCGAACGGGAGGTTCCGCAGGTCCCGGCCGCCGATGAGGACCCGGCCCTCCCGCGGATCGTAGAACCGCAGCAGCAGTCGCGCGATCGAGGTCTTTCCCGATCCGCTGGGTCCGACGACGCCCACACGCTCGCCCGCCTGCACGTCGAAGTTCAGGCCGGCGTGCGCCGGCCGCCGGCCGCCCGGATAGGAGAACGTGACGTTCTCGAACGTCACCGTCGGGTGGAGAGGGGCCTCTCCGTCCCCGTCCGCCGGCGCCTCGCGCACCAGCGGCCGCATGTCGAGCAGGTGGAAGATTCCCCGCGCTGCGGCGAGGCCGACCATGCCCCGGTGCAGGATGACCCGGAGGTCCCGCAGGGGCCGGAACACCTCGACGCCCAGCATCAGGATGATGAGCAGGGCGGTGAGGTCCATGTGCCCGGCCTCGACCCGAAGGGCGCCCCAGCCCAGGGCCACGGCGGCGCCGATCCCGATGCCCGTGTCGGTGATGCCGCGCGAGAGCGTGCTCGTCGCCATGACCCATATCGTGCTCTTGAACAGCGCGTCCGCCCTGGCCCGCAGCGTCTCCGCACGCTCCCGCGTCTGCCCGAACGCCTTGATCGTGGCGAGACCCTGGATCGCGTCCAGGAATTCCGCGGCGAACGCGCCGTAGGCCTTTTGCCGCGCGGCGCTGTTCCTGCGGTCCAGGCCGTGCCAGACGGCGGGCGCGACCAGCGTGACGAGCGCCGCGATCAGGAGAACCAGGGCGATCGGCACGTCGACGAACGCGACGAAGGCGAAAATCAACAGCGGCGTGAGCGCCGCGACGAAAAGCTGCGGCACGTACTGGCCGAAATAGACCTCGAGCTGCTCGATCCCCTCGACCATGGAGAGGATGGCGTCGCCGGTCCGGGCCCCGGTGAAGTGCGCCGGCCCGAGCTCCGCGACGTGATCGTAGATCAGCGACCGCAGGCGGGCCTGAACGATCGCGGCGGTGCGGTGAGCGACCACGTTCCGGTAATATTCGAGCCAGCCGCGCAAGAGCATCGCCGCGGCCACCAGCGCGACCGGCGGGATCAGGTTCCCGACGGGTGCGCCGCCGAGTACCTTGCCCAGAAGCCAGCCCAGCAGGCCGAGCCGGGCGATGCCTACCGCGACCGCCGCCAGGCCGACGCACACGGTCCAGGCGATACGAAGCCGCACGCCCCTGGTGAACGCCCACAGCCGGTTGTCCAGATACACGAGCCGGACCTCGAAACGTCGCGCCCGCGGGCCGCCCCGGCGCCCGCGCGGTCAGGGCCGCGCGCGGGACGCGAACCGGTCGAGGGCCGGCACCTCGGGCAGCACCTCGTCGATCAGGCGGCGGGTCTGGTCGAGGGTGTCTTCGTCGCCCGCCGCGACCGGCTGCAGCACGAACTTCGAGATCCCCCCGGCGATGAACCGCCGGAGTCTCTCCACCATGTCGGCGGCATCGCCGACGACCATGCAGTCCTCGGGCTTTCGCGCGTTGCGCTTGACGACGGTCTCGGCCCGGGGCGCCACCGGGGCGTCGTTCCAGGACCCGAAACGGTAGTGGAATCCGGCCCCGTAATGGTCGTCGGGGATCCGCCGTCCCGCCTCCCCGGCGGCGACCTTGATGGCGGCCACCACCGGCGTCACCTCGTCCGGCGACTGAAAGCCGCCCAGCCAGCCCGTGCCGATGCGGGCGGTGCGGCGGATGGCGGCCGTGCTGTCGCCGCCGATCCAGAGCGGCAGGCGCTTCTGGACGGGCAACGGCGATATCCGGACCCCGCGGTACCGGTAGTGCTCGCCGTGGTACTCCACGGTCTCGCCGGCCCAGAGGCGGGAGATGATGTCCAGGGCTTCGTCGGCGCGCGCGCCGCGGCGCCCGGTGTCGCGGCCCGTCGCCCGCCATTCCTCGCCCCGGGGGGTGCCGATCCCGAAGGCGGGCAACAGGCGGCCCTCGCTGAGGAAGTCTATGGAGGCGCACTGCTTGGCGACGACCAGCGGGTCGCGCCAGCCGAGCGCGACGACGTTCACGCCGAACTTCAGGCGCCGGGTGGCGCCGGCGACGGCGGCCATCGTAGTCAGGCTTTCCAGCATCGGATTGTCGGTGATCAGCCGATCGGTCTGCCAGATCGAATCGACCGAGGACCCTTCGCACATCTCGATCCAGCGCCAGAACCCCCGCCCCGTCTCGAACGGAAGCTCGCTGACGCCGATGCCGATACCGACGCTCACCCGCCTCCTCCGTCCTTTCGCGCTTCGCCGGCCAGAACGTCGCGCCAGACGAAGTAGACGGCGATGGACACCCCGACGAGGACGACGAACCAGAGGTCGGGCTCCATCACGTAGACGGTGACGATGCCCATGAACGCGATCAGGCCCAGAATGCCGGCCGCGGCGAATATTCTGTCCAGCATGTCAGTCCCCGCCGTCCATGACGGTCCTCATTCTCCGGCCTCCCCGGCGGTGCGGCCGGCCAGCCACCGGGCGGTCCGCAGCAGCCTGGCGTCGTCGCCGCGGCGCCCCACCAACTGCACGCCGAGGGGAAGTCCGCCGCCTCCCTCGAGGAGCGGCAGCGAGACCGCGGGAACGCCGCAGAAGGTCCAGAGTGTGCAGAAGACGGGGTTCCCCGTCGAGTCGAGGCCGGCGGGCGCGACGCCGGTCGCGGCCGGCGTGACGATCGCGTCGTAGCGCTCGAAGATCCTGTCCAGACCCGAACTCAACACGTCGCGCCATTCGACTGCGCGGTTGTAATCGACCGCCAGCGTCTTCCGCCCCTCCTCGATCATGCCGCGCAGTATCCCGCTCAGGTCCTCCCTGCCCCGTTCGTAATAGCCCGCGAAGCTCTTTGCCTGATCCGCGCACATGACCGTGCGGTGCCAGCGGACGGCGTGGTCGAACGGTTCGGGTAGGGGCACGTCGTCGCAGGCCTCGCCCAGAAACGCGGCGAGCTCCTCGAAGGCCTCGCGGGTCTCCTCGTCGGCCTGGCCCCACGCGGGCGTCCGCACCAGGGCGAACGCCGGCGGCAACGGAGGGTCCGCGGCGGCCGTCTCGGCCAGGCGCGGACGCCCGCGGACGGCCATGTCGGGGTCGCCGTCGTCGTGGACCGCGAGCACGTCGGCAATGAGGGCCGCGTCCGTCACCGTGCGGGCCATGACGCCGACGGTGTCGAGCGGGCGCGACTGGGCGAGCACGCCGCGGCGGGATATCCTCCCATGGGTGGGTTTGAACCCGACGACGCCGCAATAGGCGGCCGGACGGATGACCGACCCGTTCGTCTGCGTGCCGAGGGCGAGGGGAACCATGCCGGCGGCCACCGCCGCTGCGGAGCCGCTGGACGAGCCGCCCGGGGTGCGGTCCCGGTCGTGCGGGTTGCGGGTCTTGCCCGGCGCGTACACGGCGAGTTCCGTGGTCACGGTCTTGCCCATGATCACGGCGCCGGCTTCCTTGAGCAGGGTCACGACACGCGCGTCGGCGGATGGCCGCCGTCCGGAGTCGAGCACGGTGCCGTTCTCCGTCGGCGCGTCGCGGGTGTCGATGATGTCCTTGAGGCCGACGGGAACGCCGTGGAGCGGCCCCAGCGCCTGGCCGGTGGCCCGGAAGGCGTCGCGCTGGCGGGCCTGCTCGAGCGCGTGGTCCGGATCGAGGTGGGTCCAGGCCTCGATGTCGCCGTCACGCTCCGCCACGCGCTCGAGACAGGCCTCGACGAGGGCGACGGAGGCGAACTCGCCCCTCGCGACGCCCGCGGCGGCTTCCTCCGCGTCCAGGTCGGCCAGGCTCATGCGGGTGCCGCCCCCAAGGTCCGCCGGTTACCGTCCATAGACGATCTTGGGCAGCCACAGGGCGATTTCCGGGAACACGTAGAGGATGATCATCGCCAGGAAGACCATCGACAGGAACGGCATGCAGCCCTTGAAGATCTGGATCAACTGGACGTGCGGGGGCGCCACCCCCTTGAGGTAGTACGCCGCCATCGCCATGGGCGGCGTCAGGAACGAGGTCTGCAGGTTGAGCGCCACCAGGATGCCGAAGAACAGCGGGTCGATGCCGAAATGGGGCAGCAGGGGCAGGAAGATGGGGACGAAGATGATGATGATCTCCGACCACTCCAGCGGCCACCCGAGCAGGAAAATAATGACCTGGGCGAGGATCAGGAACGTGATCGGAGAGAGATTCATCCCGAGCACGAATTCCTCGATCAGGGCGTGTCCGCCGAGATACGAGAACACCGAGGAGAAGGTCCAGGAGCCCACGAACAGCCAGCACACCATGGCCGACGTGCGGACCGTCAGATAGACGGATTCCTTGAGCGCCTCCCTGTCGATGCCGTGCCAGCCCATGGCGCCGAGCAGAGCCGTGAAGAAACCCACGTCGAAGGCCCAGTTGCTGTGCTCGTGCTCGGCGAAGGTCTCTCCAAGCCCCAGGACCGGGAACATCAGCAGGTAGACCGCGCCGGCCCCGAGCCCGAACAGGGCGCTCTGCCCGCCGTGGGCGTAGAGGGGTTTCAGCGCCGGGGTCCGGGGCTGCAGGAGCGCGATCAGGGGCCAGCGGCCGCTGCCGTAGCGGACGGCCGCGGCGACGGCGAGCGCGATGCCCACGGCGACGCCGGGCGCGAAGGGCAGCGTCCGCTCCGTGGGCAGCGGCACGTCGGCGGCCCAGTGGGCCAGGAACCGGACCAGGAAATAGGCGGCGTACAGGACGACGGTCAGAACCCCGCCGGCGCCGAGGGCGTAGTGCCACGGGTTGCAGGGCCGCGTGCCGCCGTCCTCGTTCACCCACTCCGGCCGGGTCTTTCCCGAGCGGATCTCGCCGATGCGATACCCGGCCGCGAGGACGATGCCGCCGGCCGCTCCCATGGAGGCCGCCTCGGTCGGCGTCGCCAGTCCGAACAGGATGGCGCCGAGCACCGAGAAGATGAGGAAGGCGAGCGGGAAGAACGAAGTCATCATCATGACGACGATGCTTCCGGTCCGCATGGCCTCGATGTCTTCGCGGCGCGGCGGCGGGGCGATCTTCGGGTTGAGCATGGCCCGCCCAGAGACATAGAGGATGTAGAGCCCGGCCAGCAGCAAGCCGGGCAGGATGGCGCCCGCGTAGAGCCGCACCACCGACATGCTGGCCGCCGCCGCGTAGACGATCAGCATGATCGACGGCGGAATGAGGATGCCGAGGCAGCCGCCGGCGCAGATCACGCCGGAGGAGAAGCCGGTGTCGTACCGGGCCTTCAGCATGGCGGGGAACGCCAGCAGGCCCATCAGCGTGACCACCGCGCCGATGATGCCCGAGGCCGTGGCGAACAGGGTGCAGGTGATGAGCGCCGCGATCGCCATGGAGCCCGGCATGTGCCGGGCGGCGATCTGCAGGGTGAAGAACAGCCGGTCGACGAGGTTCGCCCGCTCGACGATGTAGCCCATGAACAGGAACAAGGGGACGGCCACGAGCACGTCGTTGGCCATGACCGAGTAGGTCTGGTTGACGAGCAGATCGAAGACCCGGTTGTCGAAGACGGTCTGCATCCGTTCCGGCTCGTAGTAGGCGTAGTAGCCGAAGAAGATGCCCATCGCCATGAGGGTGAAGCAGATCGGGAATCCCAACATGATGGTCAGGATGAAGATGCCCAGCATGAGCACCGCGACTTCGGGGTTGCTCATCGGCGGGCTCCTCCGGCCGCTTCCCGCAATTCTTCCTCGTGCTGTTCCTGGAGCACCTTCTCCAGTTCCTCGACGTCCTCGAGGTGGGCCGGCCACGCCCCCGTGCGCAGGCAGATGACGCAGCGGAACACCTGCGCGACGCCCTGCAGGAGCAGCAGCGCGCCGGCGACGGGGATGATCGTCTTGAACTGCGAGATCGGCACGTTGGCCGGGCTGTTGATGCTGACCTCGCCCATTCCGTAGTTGTAGGACCAGGACTCACCCGCGTAGTCGGCGCCGGCGATGATGAACGCGAGGATGCCGGGGAAGAAGAACAGGAAATACAGGGAGAGCTCGATCACCGCCTGGACCTTCGGCTTCCACAGCCGGAACAGGACGTCGCCCCGCACGTGACCGTCACGCGCCAGGGTGTAGGCGCCGCCGATCATGAACAGGGTCCCGTACATCATGTAGCTGAGGTCGAACGCCCACGACGTCGGGTCGCGCAGCGCGTAACGCACGAAGACCTCGTAGGCGACGCCGAACGTCAGGATGAGGATGCACCAGGCGAAAGCCTTGCCGGTCCAGGCGGTGAAGCTGTCTACGAGGAAGATGAACCGGTCCATGCCCAAGTCCTGAAGACGCCCGTTCCGGTGCCCCCGCTCCGGGTCGCCGCGGGAGCCGGAGGGCGCGCGCCCGCGCCGCGGACCGCGGCCGGGCGCGAACGGGGCGGCGCCGCGCGGGCGCCGCCCCTGCCGCAATGCTCCCCTGGCCGCCGCGCTAGAAGGGCAGCTTGCCCGGGAAGTAGTGCTCGTAGGCCAGCTTGTAGTCCGCCGAGTTCACGAGATCATAGAACGCCACCCGCTCCGACCACGCCCTCTGGCTCTCGACCACCTTCTTGAAGAAGGGATCCGCGGCCATGAGCTTGTCGAGCACCTTGTCCCAGGACTTGAGCTGGGCGTCCATGATCGACTGGTCGGTGCGGTACACGTTCACGTTCTGCGGATCGGCCATGAGCCACTGGAGGTCCTTGGAGTACTGGTCCATGGCCCAGCCGTAGTTGGCCGTGTTCGCGGCCTCGGCGCCGTACTCGAGGATCGCCTGGTGCTCCTTCGGCAGCGAGTCGAACTTGGTCTTGCTCAAGATGATCTCGAAGAACTCCGCTGCCTGGTGGTAGCTTCCCATGTGGTAGTGCTTGGAGACGTCCTGCGCCCCGAACCGGCTGTCGGCCGTCGGGTTGTTGAACTCGAACGCCTCGATCACGCCCTTCTCCAGGGCCGGCATGATCTCGCCGCCCGGGAGCTGGGTCACCTTGAGGCCCATGCCCTGCATGATGTCGGTGGCGAGGCCCACCGTCCGGTACTTGAGGCCCTTGAGCTGATCGACGCTCTCGATGTGCTCCTTGAACCAGCCCAGCGGCTGCGTCGGCATGGGCATGGCGAAGAAACTGAGGATGTCGAGCTTGAGGATGTCCTGTTGCAGCTCGGTCAGCAGCTCCTTGCCCCCGCCGTAGTGTATCCAGGCCAGGATCTGCGCGGCGTTGGCGCCGAACACCGGGCCCGTGCCGAACAGCGAGGCGGCCTTGTTCTTCGAGTACCAGTAGGCCGTCACCGTGTGGGCGGCGTCGAGCACGCCGCTGTGACAGGCGTCCTGCACCTGGAACGCCTTGACGACGGCGCCCGCCGGCAACAGGTCGATCTTCAGCCGCCCGCCGGCCATGGCCTCGACGCGGTCGACGTATTGCTTGGCCATGTCCTGGAACGGACTGGTCGCGCCCCACGAGGACTGCATCTTCAGGGTCACCGTCTCGGCCCTGGAGACCTGCGGAAAGGCCACGGCCGCGGTCGCCGCCGCGGCGGCCGTCGCGCCGCCCTTCAGGAAGCGGCGGCGATCCCGGCCCGCGGCATCGGGCCGGGCCTTCTGCTTCTCCTTCCGGAGACCTTTGTACTTCGGCATGTCTACTCCTCCCCTCACGCGTCCGGCCCCCGTGACTCCGGAGCGACGGACGCATATGGCACCGCGTTGAACACCGTCATCCGGACCGCCATTCCGGCGGATGACGGACGACGCCGATTGAGCCGCCGACTCTATGTCCGTTTTTCGCTTCTGACAAATATTCCTGCCCGTCCGTGAAAGTCCGCAAGGCCTCCGGGTCCCCGGCACAGAGAGAGGGTCAGGAATGCAATGCGGCGGCGACCCTCACCTTGCCCCTCCCCCCGCAAGGGGACCCAAGTGGCGGCGGCCGTTTTCATTTCGTCATTCCCGCGCAAGCGGGAGTCCACTTCGGTGTCGCGGGGATGTTCGCCGCCGGCAAACCCTACGACAGCGACGGCTCGATCCTGTCGAACGCCTCGGACAGCGTGTCGAGGGCGCTCGCGAAACAGAGCCTCAGGCGGCCCTCGCCTTGCGGCCCGAACGCGACTCCCGGCGCAAGCCCGACGCGGGTGCGGCGCAGCAGGCCCTCCGCGAAGGCGAGCGAGTCGGCGACGCCGTCCACCGCGAAAAAGGCGTAGAAGGCACCTCGCGGAAGGGACAGGCTCACCCGGGGCATCGCGCCCAGCCGCCGGAAGGCCAGATCGCGGGCGGCGCGGTAGCGGCTCACCGACTCGCGGATGAAGGGCTCGCCCCCGGCGAGCGCCGCGATGCCCGCGTACTGGGCCGCCGACGGGGCGTTGGCGATGTTGAACTCCATCATCTTCTCGATGACCGTCCCGAACGCCGCCGGCGCGGTGATCCAGCCGAGCCGCCAGCCCGTCATGGCCCAGGACTTCGAGAACGAGTTGACGCGCAGGACCAGGTCCTCCGGGTCCGCGATCTCCAGGAACGACGGCGCGAAGGTCCCGTCGTAGACGATCCGGTCGTAGACCTCGTCGGCGATCACCCAGATCCCCCGCTCGCGGCAGAAGTCGAGGACGGCTTGCTGCTCGCCGCGCGACATGACCCATCCCGTCGGGTTGTTCGGCGAATTCGCCAGCACGGCCCGGGTGCGCCCGTCAACGGCGTCGAACAGGCGGTCGAGATCGAGGCCCCAGCCGTCCTCTCCGGGAGTGAGGGAGATCTCCCGCGCCTCGCCGCCCATGATCCGGGCGCACGCGGGGATATTCGGCCACAGCGGCCCGACCATCACAGCGTTGTCGCCGGGATCGACGAGGCACTGCATGACCAGCGCGATGGCGTTCATGGCCGAGGCCGTCACGGTGACGCGCTCGACGTCGACCGTTCCGCCGTAGAGGCCTTCCATGTAAGCCGCAAGGGCGGCGCGCAGGTCCGGAATGCCGCGGTTGAGGGTGTAGCGGGTCTTTCCCTCCCGCAGGGCCCTGGCGCCGGCCTCGGAGATGAAGTCCGGCGTCGGCACATCGGGCTCTCCGAACCAGAGCGGGATGACGTTGTCCATCCGCATCCCGACGGCGGCTATCCGGCGGATGGCCGATGTCGGGATGCCGGCGACGGTGTGCCGGACGGGGACGGCGGCTTCGGTCATGGGCGCGGCATCCTAGCGCGCCTCTCCCGCCGCGGTCATGGTCCGCGCGCGGGCGAAGCCTTGCGTGCGAGCGCCACGCTTTGGATAGTGGCAGGACAACGGACCGCTTCGCGTCGGGAGGGCGACGAGAGATGAAGATCACGCTGCTCGGAACGGGGACGCCGGCGCCGTCGCTCAAGCGCATGAGCTCCGGCTACATGGTCGAGGTCGGCGACGACCTCATCCTCTTCGACCACGGGCCCGGTGCCCATCACCGCCTGATGGAGGCCGGCAAGCGCGCGGTCGACGTGACCCACGTGTTCTTCAGCCACCTCCACTACGACCACTGCCTCGACTACATGCGCCTGCTGATGACTCGCTGGGACCAGGGCGCCGGAGAGATTCCCGAGCTCAAGGTCTACGGCCCGCCGCACACGAAGCGCATGACCCGGGCGATCATCGGCAGGAACGGCGTATTCGGCCCCGATCTCGAGGCCCGCACCAAACATCGCGTCTCGATCGACGTCTACGAGTCGCGCGGCGGCACGGGAACGCGCAAGAAGCCCAGGCCGGAGGTCACGGAGATCCGCAGCGGTCAGGTCGTCAGGGGCGACGGCTGGACCGTGCGCGCGACCTCGGTGCCGCACGTGCAGCCGTTCCTGATCTCCTACGGCTTCCGGCTCGACACCGGCGAAGGCTCGTTCGTGTACTCGGGCGACTGCGGCCCCTGCACCGCCATGAAGAAGCTCGCCAAGGGCGCGGACGTCATGGTCTACATGACCCACTACCTGTCGGGCACGGAACCCAGCAAGGCCTTCGCCAAGGGCGTGGCCGGCCATATGGAGGTCGCGGAGGTCGGACAGGCGGCCGGCGTGAAGAACCTCGTCGTCAGCCACGTCCTGAAGCAGATGGACGAACCCGGCCTGCGCGAGAAGGTGCTGCGCGACATGGGAGAGGTCTACAAGGGGAACCTCTTTTTCGGCGAGGACCTCATGGAGATCCCGCTCGAGGCACCGGCGGCGACGGACCGGGAGCGGTAGGCCGCGCTCGATGAAGATCACCCTGCTCGGCACCGGCGTGCCGAAGCCGCAGCTCCATCGCGCGAGCTCCGGCTACATGGTGGAGACGGGCGGCGACGTCGTCCTGTTCGATCAGGGGCCCGGCACCTATCACCGCATGATGGAGGCGGGCAAGCGGGCGGTCGACGTTACCCATGTCTTCTTCAGCCACCTGCACTACGACCATTGCCTCGACTACGCCCGCCTGCTGCTCACCCGCTGGGACCAGGGGGCCGGAAGGATTCCCGAGCTCAAGGTCTACGGCCCGCCCCACACCCGGCGCATGACCCGGGCCCTCATCGGCAAGAACGGCGTCTTCGGCCCCGACCTCGAGGCGCGGACCAGGCATCGGGGTTCGATCGACGTGTACCGCTCGCGCGGCGGGACCGGCGTTCGCAAGAAGCCGAGGCCGGCGGTCATGGAAATCCGCTCCGGCCAGACCGTCGCGGGCGATGGCTGGAAGGTCACCGCGCGGTCGGTGCCGCACGTCCAGCCCTACCTGGTCTCCTACGGTTTCCGGATGGAGACCGCGGACGGGGTGTTCGCCTATTCGGGCGATTGCGGGCCGTGCAAGGCGATGGTCAAGCTCGCCCGGGACGCGGACGTGCTGGTCTACATGTGCCCGTACTACAGCGGCACCGAGAGGTCGAAGGAATACGCCCGGGGCGCCGCCGGCCACCTCGAGATCGCCCGCGTGGCCAGGGAGGCGAACGCCAGGAGCCTCGTGGTCACCCACGTGCTGCCGCAGATCGACAGGCCGGGCGTCCGCGAGAAGGTGCTGCGGGAGATCGGCGCGATCTACGAGGGGAATCTCTACTACGGCGAGGATCTCATGGAGATCCCGCTCGGCGGTCCCGTGTCGAGGAGCCGGGAGAAGTAGCGTCTATCCCAGGGTCGCGGTGGCCTGCATGCTGAGCGCGCCGTCGGGTCCTTCCGCCTTGAGGTCGACGTCGTCGCCCCCGCCCGGCGTCGCGACGGCGCGGAACGGCGCCAGGTCGAAGAGCGGCGCCCGTGCCTGGAAGGAGAAGGCCGCCACGGGGCGGCGCTGGTTGAGGCGCACGACCTCCAGCAGCAGGGTCGCGATCAGGGGGCCGTGGACGATCAGGCCGGGGTAACGCTCGACCTGCGTGGCGTAGGGCTGGTCGTAGTGGATGCGATGTCCGTTGAAGGTCAGGGCCGAATAGCGGAACAGCATCACCGGATCCGGCGTCACGGTGCGCGACCACGCCCCCTCGGGCGGGCCGGGCAGCTCGACGGGTTCCGGCGCAGGCAGCGGCGCGCCCTCCCCGCGGTAGACGAAGTCGCGCTCCTCCTCGATGCAGACCGCGCCGTCCTGTTCCGTGGCGTAGCGCACGGTGACGAAGCACAGCCGTCCCGAGCGGCCCTCCTTCTCCACGACGCTCGCGATCTCGGCGGTCTGGCGGGCCGCCGCGCCGATACGCAGCGGGGCCCGGAATCTCAGCCGTCCGCCGGCGAACATGCGGCGGGGCAGCGCCACGGGGGGCAGGAAGCCGCCGCGGGGGGCGTGGCCGTCCGGGCCGAGGGTCGACTGGGCCGCCGCTTCGAGGAAATAGCACCAGTGCCAGGCCGGCGGCAGCGAATCGCCGTCCCCGAGGGCGGTCCCCGCGTCGTCGAGGGTCATCTGGAGCAGGCGCGCCGGGGCGGACGAGATGGTGTCCTCCACCGTCCGGGTGTTCCCGATCCAGTCGGTATAGGGCTTTTCCGCCACGCTCATGTCCGCTCCGTGTCCTGTTTCTCGGCCGGTCCGGCGACGATCCCGCGGTCGTGCAGGTCTCCGATCCGGCCGTCTGCGAGCCCCAGGACCGACGCCAGGATTTCGTCCGTGTTCTCGCCGAGCCCCGGCGCCGGCTTGACGGGCGCGCGGGGCGACGCCCCGAAATCCAGCGGCGAGCCCGGCGCGAGGTAGCGCCCGATTCCCGGCTGCTCGAGCTCCTCGAACATGGGGTTGGCCGTCGAACAGCGGGGATCGTCCTCGACCATCTCCACGAAATCTCGGTAGAGCCCCCAGCAGACGCCGGTGCCGTCGAACGCCGCCTCGACCTCCGCCAGGGCGCGCGCCTCGACCCACGGCCGGATCACGGCGGAGATGACGTCGCGCGCCTCGAACCGGTCCCCTTCCCTGCTCAGGTCCCGGTCCGTGAGGGCCTCGATGTGCGCCACCTTCTCCGCGATGCCCACGGCCTTCACCAGCTCGGTCCATTGCCGCCGGGTGATGGCGACGATCATGACGCGCTTGCCGTCTCGCGTGCCGAAGTCGCGCCCGTAGGCGCCGTAGAGGTCGTTGCCGTAGGGCGGGCGGACCTGCTTCCTGATCTGGGCTTCCGCGATGTGACCGAAGTTTCCGACCATCGCGTAGGCCACGTCGGAGAGCGCCAGGGCGACGTACTGGCCCTCCCCGGTCAGGCGGCGATGCCGCTCGGCGGCGAGGATGCCCGCGGCCGCGGTGACGCCGCACACCGCGTCCCAGCCCGGGAAGACGTGGTTGACCGGCGCGTCGCGGTGGGCGCTTCCCGTAGCGTAGGGGTACCCGACGGCGCAGTTGACGGTGTAGTCGACGGCCGACGATCCGTCGTTGTGACCGAGGATGTTCATCATGACGAGGTCGCCGCGCCCTTCCCTGAGCCGGTCGTAGGCGAGCCAGCCGGAGGGCGGGAAATTCGTCAGGAACAGCCCGCCGTTCTCGCCGGGCGCCGTGATCAGGGCGCGCGCGAGCTCCCGCCCCTCCTCCTCCCGCAGGTTGATGGCGATGGAGCGCTTGCCCTTGTTCAGCCCGGCCCAGTAGAGCGAAACCCCGTCGTCGGTGACCGGCCAGCGGTTCCAGTCGAGTCCGCCGCCGATGGGGTCGAAGCGGATGACGTCGGCGCCCATCTGGGCCAGGGTCATGCCGCCGAGGGGGGCCGCGATGAAGGCGGAGCCCTCGACCACCCGGAGTCCTGCGAGAATACGGTTCATGGGACCGCCAGCGTGACCTGCTCCGCCGCGCGCGGGGAGCGCGGCGGCATCATAGTGGCGCCGGCCGGCATTTCAAATTCGCTGCGAGGCGATCACGCGGGTTGATAGCGACGAACGTCGATCTCGTCGGCGCGCGCGTATCCGCGTCGCGTCGTGCCACGCCTGCATCCGCAACAGCAGGTCCATGCGGAGGCCGAAGGCCTTCTCGACCCGTAGCGCCATTTCGGGCGACAGCGGGGCGTTGCCGTTCGCTAGGTCCGAGAACGTCGCGCGGCGCCCGCCGAGAATCCGCGCCGCCGCCGCAACGCTCAACCCCAACTCCTCAAGGGCCTCGATCCGGATGAATGTTCCGGGATGCGGGGGAGTCATCCCATCTTGATGCCGCCGCTGCTCATCGGTGGCAGTCCTCCGGGTTCACGCGCTCGATGCCGCCGTCCCGCTCCTCGAAGGCGATCCGCCGGTTGCCCGACACCGAAACGCTCCATTCGTTGCGGCGCGCGCCGGACAGCCGGTGGCCGGACCCGGATGGCGCTTTCTTCCTTTTAATCAGATTCCCAAATCGCCCGTGGAATCATCCCATTTCCCCCGGCACCCGATTCACCACGCTGAATATAGACATCCGATCTTTCTCCACGGTGCTGTCCCTTGCGGCTGCCACGCCGAACCCTGCGCGACGACGGCGATGTTTACCGGAGCTTTCGAGCCGCACTATCCTGCTCGCTTGCCGGCATGCGCGGGCCGATTTGCGAAACGGGGACAAGTTGGCGCACGCTTCATCTCACGACGAGGAAGCCACGTTCATACGCGAGCGGCTTGCGCGCCTTGGAGCCGAGAAGGCGGCCCTTGAGGCCCGTCTCGCCGATATCGAGGCGCATCGGTCGGACTCGGGGGACAGGCCGTCGCCCGCAGGGCCGGTCACCGGCCGTTCGTCGGCGCGCGACAAGATCGCGTTGTTCAGATCCCTGTTTCACGGCCGCGAGGACGTCTACCCGAAGCGCTGGGAAAACGCCGGGGCGGGCAAGTCGGGCTATGCGCCGGTCTGCGCCAACGAGTGGTCGCCCCGCATCTGCGGCAAGCCGCGCGTCAAGTGCGGCGCCTGTCCCAACCAGGCGTTCCGGGAGGTGACGGACGAAGCGGTCGACGGGCACCTGCGAGGCAGCTACACCATCGGCGTCTATCCCATGCTTCCCGGCGATACCTGCCGGTTTCTCGCCGCCGATTTCGACAAGGCGAGTTGGCGGCGGGACGCGAACGCTTTCCTCGAAGCCTGCCGGTCGAAGGGTGTGCCGACGGCTCTCGAGCGATCGCGTTCGGGCAATGGCGGGCATGTCTGGATATTCTTCGCCGAGCCGGTGCCGGCCGTTCTCGCGCGCCGTCTCGGCGCCCATCTGGTCACCGAGACGATGGAGCGCAACCCGGATATCGGGTTCGAGTCCTACGACCGGCTCTTCCCGAGCCAGGACACCGTGCCGGCGGGCGGCTTCGGCAATCTCATTGCGCTGCCCCTGCAGGGCGGTCCCCGCGAGGGCGGCAACAGCGTCTTTCTTGACGACAGTTTCGAGCCTCATGCCGACCAGTGGGCGTTTCTCTCGTCTCTGCGCCGCCTCTCCTTGGCTGAGGCGGCCGACATCGCCGAAGAGGCGGGCAGGCAAGGCCGTGTTGTCGGGCTGCGCCTGCCGCTCGATGACGAAGACGACGAGCCCTGGAGCGCGCCACCGTCGCGGAATAGGCCACTGCCGGAGATTGCCGAACCGGTTCCGGAGCGGATCGACATGGTTCTGGGCGACCAGATCTACATCCCTCGCGCCGGCCTGCCGCCGGGCCTGGTCAACCGGCTCATCCGTCTCGCGGCTTTTCAGAACCCCGCCTTCTACAGTGCCCAGGCGATGCGGCGCTCCACCTTCGGCATTCCGCGTATCGTCGCCTGCGCCGAATTGCTGTCTCACCACATCGCCCTGCCGCGAGGATGCCGTGAGGCCATGGAGCAGTTGCTGGAAGAACTGGGCGTCGGCGTGGACATGCGCGACGAGCGCTATCCCGGCCGGCCCGCGGATATCGGCTTCCTCGGAAAGCTGACTCCGGAACAGCAATCCGCGGCCGAAGCTCTGCTCCCGCACGAGACGGGCGTGCTCTCGGCGGCGACAGGGTTCGGCAAGACAGTCATAGCGGCGTCGGTCATCGCCGCCCGCGGGACCAATACGCTGGTGCTGGTCCACCGGCGCCAGCTCATGGATCAGTGGATCGCGCGTCTGGGCGCGTTTCTCGATCTTCCCGCAACCGCGATCGGGCGGGTCGGCGGCGGCAAGCGCAAGCCGGGCGGCATCGTCGATGTCGGCCTCATCCAGAGCCTTGCGCGAAAGGGTCGGGTCGACGACATCGTCGCCGACTATGGCCAGCTCGTGGTCGACGAGTGCCACCATATCTCCGCCGTCAGTTTCGAGGCGGTCGCGCGCCGGGCGAAGGCGAAATATGTCCTCGGCCTGTCCGCGACGGTCGCGCGCCGGGACGGTCACCATCCGATCGTCTTCATGCAGTGCGGTCCCGTCCGGTTCCGGACCAGCGCGAAGGCGCAGGCCCGGCAACGACCCTTCGGACACCGGGCGATCCTGCGCGCGACGGAATTCAGGCTGCCGGCCGGTATGGACGCGGAACGACCGGCGATCCAGCATATCTACGCCGCGCTGGCCGCCGACGAGGATCGCAACGGCATGATTTTCGACGGCGTGCTGGAGGCGCTGGAGGCGGGTCGCTCGCCGATCCTGCTCACCGAGCGCAAGGACCATGCCCATCGTCTTGCCGAGCGCCTCGCCCGCTTCGCCCGGAACGTGCTCGTTCTCCGCGGGGGGATGGGGGCCAGACAGCGCCGGGCGATCATGCAGCGTCTCGAAGAGATCCCCGAGACGGAAGAGCGGGTGCTGATCGCCACAGGCCGCTATGTCGGAGAGGGTTTCGACGACGCCCGCCTCGATACGCTGTTCCTGGCGATGCCGGTCTCCTGGAAGGGAACGCTCGCCCAATATGTCGGCCGGCTCCACCGGCTGCACGCAGCCAAACGCGAAGTGCTGGTCCACGACTACGTCGACAGCGCCGTGCCGGCCCTCATGCGCATGAGCGAGAAACGCGTGCGAGGTTACGAGAGCCTCGGCTATTCCGTCGAGAGGTCGGCCGCCGCAGCGTCGCCGGACGCCACCGGCGACGACCTGTTGCCGCGCGGGGGCCGGCCAGGGATTCCCTGACGCATTCCGGCCATCGACATTCGCACAAGGGTGCCCCGGCGTCGCGGATGCGCTCGCTCACCGAATCGGCCCCTTCCGGCACAATGCGGTTCTCCCGTCACGTCATGGCCGGAACAAGTCCATTGCTGTCCGGTTTGGATTTCTTACTCAATCCCCCCCGAAACTCCGCCAGTAGATGCCTTGCGCCGCTCGCGTTCCGATCCGGCGGCGGGCATGACGGAGGAAGTGTCGGTGGAATTTCCGATAAGATATTGATTCATATATAAAATATTTCTTCTCACCGTCCCCTCCGATGTCGTGCGAACTGTGCGAATTCAAAACGAACCCGGATGTGGGCGGCCCCCCCGACTCCGTGCGAACTGTGCGAATTCATCTGACAGCGCATGGCTCGAAATGGAACCCGGGCCATAAACTCCGCCGACACCCCTCCCGGCCTCCCTTGGCGGGGGCCCTTCATTCGCCCTTCCCCTTGCAGGGGTAAGGGCTGGGCGGGTGTGTTTCAATTTTCCTGCGGCTCCTCCGCGCGGCTCCGGATCCGGACCGCATGGGGCAAGCCTTCAGCCGCCGCTCCGGTTCGGGTCGACGACCTTCCTGCCCTTGACGTAGACCGCCCGAACGGCGCGGTCGTCGCCCAGCATCATCAGCGCGAACAGCAGGTCCTCCAGGCTCTCCGAGAGCTCCTGACGAGCGGCCAGCACCGGCGTCGCCCACGGATCGAGGACGACGACGTCGGCCCAGCGTCCGGCGTCGAGCGTGCCGATCTCGGCGTCGAGACGGAGGCCGCGCGCGTTGCCCAGCGTGGCGAGATAGAACCCATCGAAGGCGTCGAAACTGCGCCCCTTCAGCCGGGCGGTCTTGTACGCCCCAGCGAGGGTCTGGAGCAGGGAGTAGCTGGTGCCGCCGGCGACGTCGGTGGCCACGCCGACCCTGACCGGACGCCGCGCCGCGCCCACGTGCCCGATGTCGAACAGGCCCGACCCCAGAAAACCGTTCGAGGTCGGGCAGTGGACGACCGTCGACCCGGCGTCGTGAAGGACCCGGCACTCCCGTTCCGAGAGATGGACGCCATGGGCGAAGACGGCGTTTTCGCCCACGAGGCCGAACCGCGCGTAGACATCGGTGTAGTCCTTCGACCAGGGAAACAGCCGCTTCACCAGATCGATCTCCGCGGCGCTCTCCGAGAGATGGGTGTGAAGCAGGCAACCAGGATGGTCCGCCAGGAGCTCGCCGGCGAGGCGTAGCTGCCCTTCGCTCGACGTGACGGCATAACGCACCGTGAGAGCGTAGCGCAGGCGTTCGACCCCGTGCCACGACGCGATGAGCTCGGCGCTCTCCCGGGCGCTCGCCTCGGCGTCCCGGGTCAGCGCCCGCGGGGCGTTGCGGTCCATCATGGTCGCCCCCGTTGTCAGACAGAGGCCGCGCCGCCGGGCGGCCCGAAAGAGGCAGGCGGCCGCGTTCCCGTGCACCGAGGAGAAGACGAGGGCGCTGGTGGTGCCGTGGCTCACGAGCTTGTCGAGAAAGCTCTCGGCCGCCGCCGCGGCATGGTCCTCGGAGGCGTAGCGCGCTTCCTCGGGGAAGGCGAAGCGGTCGAGCCATTCGAGCAGGTCGCGCGCCGGCGTCGCCAGCATGCGATGTTGCGGGAAGTGAACGTGCGCGTCGATCAATCCGGGCAGGATGACCGCGCCGCCGTAGCGGTCGCACGGAGCTTCGGCGTGCTTCCGCGGCAGGTCCGCGAAGGCGCCGTGCCACAGGATGCGGCCCCGCCCGCCGACGACCACCGCGCCGTCGTCGTGGCCGCGCACCGCCCGGTCGGGACCGACGACGCGGGGGTCGTCCTCGAAGCTCACCGTGCGGCCACGCAGAATCCGCGCCGCGGCGTCGGCGCCCGTCGTCATCCCGCGGCCTCGTCCCGACGCCGGCCTACGCGCCGGTCCCCCGTCACGGCGGGACCGGCGGGCCGGCCGGTATCGGCGGCGGCCTATTCCGGCAAGGCTCCGTCGACGCCCTTGACATACCAGTTGATGCCCAGCAGCGTCCCGTCGTCCATGATCTCGCCTTCGGGCACGGCCAGCGTGCCATCCTGCCGGTACACCGGACCGGCGAACGGATTGAGTTCCCCGGAGGTGATCATGGCTTCCGTTTTCGCCGCCATCGCCGCGACGTCATCGGGCATGTTGGTGTAGGGCGCCATCTGGACCGTGCCTGCGGCCATGCCGTTCCATGTGTCCGACGACTCCCAGGTCCCGTCGAGCACTGCCTTGACGCGCGCGACGTAGTAGGGCGCCCAGTTGTCGATGATGGCCGTCAACTGCGCCTTGGGGGCGAAAGCGATCATGTCGGAGGCTTGGCCGAAGGCGAGCACGCTTTCCTTTTCGGCGATCTGCAGAGCCGCCGTCGAATCGGTGTGCTGGGTGAGGATATCCGCGCCCTGGCCGATCAGCACCTTCGCGGCGTCGGCTTCCTTGCCTGGGTCGAACCACGTGTTGACCCAGACCACCTTGAGCTTGAAGTCCGGGTTTACGGTTTGCGCGCCGAGCAGGAAGGCGTTGATGCCCATCACGACTTCCGGAATGGGGAAGGACGCGATGTAACCGGCAATCCCCGACTTCGACATCCGCGCGGCGATCTGCCCGATGACGTAGCGGCCTTCGTGGAAGCGCGCGTTGTAGGACGAGACGTTCCCGGATCTCTTGTAGCCGGTCGCGTGTTCGAACTTCACGTCGGGAAAGCGCTCGGCAACCTTGATCGTCGGGTTCATGTAGCCGAAGGACGTGGTGAAGATCAGCCCGGCGCCCTGCCGCGCCAGCCGCTCGATGGCGCGCTCGGCGTCCGCGCCCTCCGGCACGCTCTCGACGTACACGGTCTCGACCTTGTCGCCGAATTCCTCCTCGACGGCAAGACGGCCCTGGTCGTGGGCGTAGGTCCAGCCGTGATCGCCGACGGGTCCGACATAGACGAAACCGACCTTCAGCGTCTCGGCGGCGGAGGCGGTGCCCGAGGCGAGCGTCATCGCCAGCGCGACCGCGACCGTTCCAATGAGCCTTTTCATGATGGTTCCTTCCATTTCAGCAAGTTTTCATGCGGCGCGGCGCGCCAGCGGCTTTCCTCCCCCCTACCTCTCGGGCGCGAAGGGTTGTCCGAGACATGCGGGCGTGTTCACTCTGATCAGGGACCTGTTCCCCGAAATGACGATCAGCACCGCTATCGTGACGAGGTAGGGCAGGGACGACAATAGCTGCGACGGGATCGCGACGCCGAGGCCCTGGACGTACAGGCCCATGATCCAGACCGTGCCGAAGAGATAGGCCCCGACGAACAGACGGCGGGGCAGCCAGGTGGAAAAGACGACCAGCGCCAGGGCGATCCAGCCGCGGCCCGCGCTCATGCTTTCGATCCACTGCGGGGTGTAGGCGAGCGCCAGGTACGCGCCGGCCAGGCCGGAGCAGGCACCGCCGAAGGCGATGCAGGCATAGCGCACCTTGACCACGCCATAGCCCAGGGCATGGGCGGAATGGTGGTTGTTGCCCACCGCGTTGACGACGAGGCCGCTTCGGGTGCGAAACAGCACGTAGCCGACGGCCGCGGTCAGCGCCAGGGAGGCGTAGACCAGGACGTCCTGGCCGAACAGGATCGGCCCGATGAAGGGGATGTCGCTCAGGACGGGGACGTGGACCGGCACGAGCCTCACCCCGGGCAGCCCCGTGAACCCCTCGCCGATCAGGCCCGAGAGCCCCAGTCCCAGCAGGGTGAGCGACAGCCCGGTCGCCACCTGCGAGGTCATCAGGGTCTGGGTCAGGAAGGCGAAGAGCAGCGACATGGCGATGCCTGCGGCCAGCCCGGCCAGAATGCCGAGCGGCGCCGAGCCGGAGGTGTAGGCGGCGGCGAAGCTGCATACCGCGCCCATGATCATCATGCCTTCGACGCCAAGGTTGAGGACGCCCGAGCGTTCCGTGACGAGCTCTCCGGTCGCCGCCAGCAGCAGCGGCGTCGAGGCCGTGATGATCGTCAGAATGACGGCTTCCAGGACTCCCATCGATCGCCGCTCAGACCTCCTCGGCCGTCTTCCGGGTGTGCACGAGCCTTATGCGGTAGCGGATCAGCGTGTCGCAGGCCAGGATGAGGAACAGCAGCATGCCCTGGAACACCTGGGTCGTCTTGTCGGAGATGCCGAGCTCCACCTGAACCCCCTCTCCGCCCATGTAGCTGATCGCCAGGAGAACGCCCGCGAACAACACGCCGATCGGGTTCAGGCGGCCGAGAAAGGCCACGATGATCGCGGTGAAGCCGTAACCGGGCGAGACGGCCGGTTGCAGCTCGCCGCTCGGGCCGGCGACCTCGCAGATGCCGGCCAGCCCCGCGAGGCCGCCGGACAGCATGAAGCAGAACAGGACCACCCGCGTCTCCCGGAAGCCGGCGAAGGCGCCGGCGCGCGGCGCGGTGCCGACGACGCGGATCTCGAAGCCGCGCAGCGTCCGTCCCATCACGAAGGCGAGGACGAGGACCGCGGCGACGGCGAAGACGGCGCCGATATGCACCCTCCCCTCGCCCAGAAGCGGCAGGAGCTGCCAGCCCTCGAACGGTACGGATTGCGGGAAGTTGTAGCCGTCGGGATCCCGCCAGGGCCCGCGCACCAGCCAGTCCAGCAGCAACTGGGCGACGTAGACGAGCATCAGGCTGGTCAGGATCTCGTTGGCGGAGAAGCGGTTCTTCAGGAACGCCGGGACGGCGGCGAAGAGCGCGCCGCCCACGATGCCGAGGGCGAGCATGAGGACCAGGACCAGCGGCGACTGCCAGTCGGTGAAATAGATCGGGACGGCGGCGCCGAGCAGGGCGCCGGCGGTCAGCTGGCCCTCCGCGCCGATGTTCCAGACGTTGGCGGTGTAGCAGACGGCGAGGCCGGCGCCGATGAGGACGAGCGGCGCGGCCTTCACGATCACCTCCTCGACGGACCAGACGCTGGTCAACGGCTCGACGAAGTAGATGTAGAGCGCTTCGGCGGGATCGAATCCCAGGCCCGCGAACATGACGGCGCCGAGAGCGAGCGTGACGGCGACCGCCAGCACCGGGGACAGCAGCGCCATCGGCGTCGAACGCTGGCCGCGCCTTTCCAGCCGGACGATCACGCCCCTGGCGCGAGCCCGGCGCCCCGACCGGCTCTCTCGTGGGTGCCCGCCATCAGCAGGCCGATCCGTTCCGGGTCGAGCTCCCCCGCCGGGTAGGCTTTCGAAAGCTCGCCCCGCGAGATCACCGCGATGCGGTCGGCGATCTCGAAGATCTCGTCGAGATCCTGGCTGATCATCAGCACCGCCGAGCCGCTCCGCGCCATGTCGATCAGGGACTGGCGAATGACCGCCGCCGCGCCCGCGTCTACTCCCCAAGTCGGCTGGTGCACAACCAGGATGCGGGGCCGGCGCTCCAGCTCGCGGCCGACGACGAACTTCTGGAGGTTGCCGCCGGAAAGCGTGCGCGCCTCCGGATCGGGCGAGCTCTTGCGCACGTCGTAGCGCTCGGCGACCCTGGCCGTCACCTCCAGCGACGCGCCGCGGTCGACGAGGCCGTTGCGCACGACGTCCTGCCCCACGGCGTGATGGGTGAGAACCACGTTGTCCGAGAGCGGCAGGTCCGAAACGGCGGCGTGCCCGAGGCGCTCCTCCGGCACGAATGCGGCGTCTCGCCGGCGCCTCCGCGTGATGTTCTCGTGGCCGCAGGGCGCGCCCGCCAGCTTGACCGCATCCGCGGACGCGCTTGTCCGCTCGCCCGAGACGGCATTGAAGAGTTCCGACTGGCCGTTGCCCGCGACGCCCGCCACCGCGACGACCTCGCCGGACCGCACCGCGAGATCGATGCCCTTCAGCGCGACGCCGAACGGGTCGTCGGCCGGCATGGAGAGGCCGGCGAGCTCGAGCAGGGGCGCGCCGGGCGCCGCGCCGCTCCCGGACTTGAGCGCCGCGACCTCGTTGCCGATCATGAGCCCGGCGAGGGAAGCGGCGGATTCCCGCCGCGGATCGACCCGCGCCACCAGGCGCCCGTGGCGCAGGATCGTTGCGTCGTGGCAGAGGCGTTTGACCTCTTCCAGGCGATGGGAGATGTAGAGCAGCGCGCAGCCTTCGCCGGCCAGGCGCTCCAGGGTGACGAAGAGCCGGTCCGCCTCTTGCGGCGTCAGGACCGCGGTGGGCTCGTCCAGGATCAGCAGGCGCGGCTCCTGCAAAAGGCAGCGCACGACCTCGATGCGCTGGCGTTCGCCCACCGAAAGATCCGCCACGACCGCGTCGGGCCGGAGCGGCAGGCCGTAGTCGGCGGAGACTTTCCCGATCCGTTCGGCGAGCGCCGCCAGGTTCCTCTCCGCCGCCAGGGCAAGCGCGATGTTCTGGGTGACGGTCAGCGCGTCGAACAGCGAGAAGTGCTGAAACACCATGCCGATGCCCAGTTCCCGCGCCGCGGCCGGGTTCGGGATCGTCACCGGAGCCCCCTTCCAGAAGAGCTGCCCCGATGTCGGCTGCAGGGCGCCGTAGAGGATCTTCACCAGGGTAGACTTGCCGGCGCCGTTCTCGCCCAGCAGCGCGTGGATCTCGCCGGACTTCAGGTTCAGGTCGATACCGTCGTTGGCCCGCAGGTCGCCGAAGACCTTGACGACGTTGCGGGCTTCGAGAATGTACGCGCTCGAAGCCGGTTCCCCACCGTCGTCCGATCCCATGACGCCGGTGCTCATCCGTCCCGCACCCGCGGCGTGGGTCCCCGGGACGGAGCCTCGGCGCGGTGCGCCACGGGCGCCGCCGCGTCCCTGCGGCGCAGCAAGTCCGCGACCACCGACGCGGCGATAGCCGCCGGTCGCTTCGACGCGATGCCGGCGATGCCGATCGGACAGACAAGCCGTGCGATGTCTTCGTCCCCCAGGTCCGCCTGCCGCAGGCGGCTCCTGAAGCGGGCTTTCTTCGAGTCCGAGCCGATCAGGCCGACATAGCCAAACCGCCGTGCCCGCAGCGCGGCGAGGACGACGTCGAAGTCGAGCGTATGGCTGTGCGACATGACCAGCACGAAAGCGCCGTCGGGCACCGCGTCCAACTCGGCCGCCGGCGCCGCCGACACGACGACGCGCACGTCGCCCGGCACGATGGAGGGGAAGGCGTCCTCTCGCGGATCGATCCACACGACGCTGAAGTCGAGCGGCGCGAGCGCGACGATCAGGGAGCGTCCGACATGGCCGGCGCCGATGAGCGCCAGAACCCGCTTCCGCGTCCCGAAGCGCTCCAGCAGACGTCCGTCGGCCGCCAGCAGGCAGTCTTCGCCGTCCGGGAGATCGCGATTCAGGATGGTCCGCGCCACGCGCCGCTCCGCGATGCGGCCCTCGGTGACGAAAAGGCCCGCCCCTTCGGCATCGGCGAGCGCCCGCACTTCGGCGGATCGTCCGGGCGTGAACACTTCCAGGAGGACGCGCACCGAGCCGCCGCAGCACTGGCCGAGATCGGGGCCGAGCGCCATTCGGGCAAGGTCCACCGGAGGAGGCCCCCCGCCCGCTCCGCCCTTCGCCAGGGCCGCCCGGGCACGCTCGATCGCCCGCCATTCCAGCGTACCGCCGCCGATCGTGCCGGCGAACGAGCCGTCCTCCATCACGACCATGCGGGCACCGGCTTCGCGCGGCGCCGAGCCCCTGGCTTCGACGATGCTGACCATGGCGCAGCTCTGCCCGCCGCGGAGCGCTCGGCCGATGGTCGCCCAGGTGTTCATCTCTTCGCCTCAGGCGTCCTGCATGGAGCGGACCGCGCGAACGATCGCTTCCGGCGTCGCCGGCGCGTCGAGCGCCGGCACCCGCCCGGGATTGAGGCTGGCGACGGCGTTCGAGATCGCCGAGAACACCGATATCGCCAGCATCAGGGGCGGCTCCCCGACCGCCTTCGAGCGATAGACGGTCGCTTCCCTGTTGCCCTTGGACTCCCATAGCGCGACCCTGAAGTCCTCCGGCACGTCGCCCGCGACCGGTATCTTGTAGGTGGACGGCGCGTGAGTCGTGAGCCGGCCCCCGGCGTCGAACACCAGTTCTTCGGTGGTGAGCCAGCCCATGCCCTGCACGAAACCGCCTTCGATCTGGCCGATGTCGATCGCGGGGTTGAGCGAATTGCCGACGTCGTGCAGGAGGTCCACCCGGTCTACCCGCATCTCTCCGGTCAGCGTATCGATCGTCACCTCCGAGCAGGCGGCGCCGCAGGCGAAGTAGAGGAACGGCCGCCCGCTCGCCGACGCGCGGTCCCAGGTGATCTTCGGCGTCGCGAAGTAGCCTGTCGACGAGAGCGAGACCCGTTCGAGGAAGCAGGTCTTCGCCAGCTCGGCGAAGGAGACGCTGTGCCCGCCGACCGCGACCATGCCGTCGGCGAAGCGGACCCGCGCCCTGGGCTCCTGGTAGAGCCGGCCGGCCAGGGCGGCCATGCGGTCCCTGATCGCGGCCGCCGCCCGCTTTGCCGCCATGCCGTTCAGATCGGACCCGGACGACGCGGCCGTCGGCGTGGTGTTGGGCACCATGTCGGTCCTCGTCGCGGTGATCCTCACCCTGTCGAAGTCGATGCCGAACTCTTCCGCCACGACCTGCGCGACCTTGGTGTGAAGCCCTTGCCCCATCTCGGTGCCGCCGTGGTTCACCAGCACGGAGCCGTCGGTATAGACATGCACGAGCGCGCCCGCCTGGTTGAGGTGCTTCAGCGTGAAGGCGATCCCAAACTTGACAGGCGTGAGAGACAACCCTTTCCTGAAAAACCGGTTGTTCTCGTTGAAGGCCGCGATGCCCTTGCGCCGCTCCCGGTAGCCGCTGGTCTTCTCGAGCTCGCGCACCAGCCGCGGCAGGGTACCGTCGCCGACCCTCATGCCGTAGGGCGTGACGTCCCGCCCGCGGCCGTAGAGATTGCGCTTGCGTACGTCCAGCGGATCCAGACCGAGCCGGCAGGCGATGTCGTCCATCATCCGTTCGGCGAACATCATGCCCTGCGGCCCGCCGAAACCCCGGAACGCCGTGTTCGAGACCGTGTCGGTCCTGACCCGCCGCGAAAGGATCCGCGCGCTCGGAAAGTAATAGGCGTTGTCGGCATGGAACATGGTCCGGTCGCAGACGCCCATGGAGAGATCGGCGGAGCAGCCGCAACGCGCGTTGAACGCCGCGTCGACCGACAGCAGCCTGCCCGTCTCGTCGCAACCGTAGCCGTAGTCGACCCGGACGTCGTGGCGCTTGCCGGTCATGATCATGTCGTCGTCGCGGTCGAGGCGGAGCTTGGCGGCCGAGCCGGTCACGCTGGCCGCGAGCGCGGCGAGGCAGGCCCATTGCGCTGCTTGGCTTTCCTTGCCGCCGAACGCGCCGCCCATGCGCCGGCATTCGCACACCACGTCCGAGTCCGGCTTGGCCAGCATGCCGGCCACGAGGTGCTGGATTTCCGCGGGATGCTGCGTCGACGAGAGGACGCGCATCGCGCCGCTCTCGCCGGGCAGGGCCATGGCGACCTGCCCCTCGAGATAGAAATGCTCCTGACCGCCGACGTGGAGGGAGCCCGACGCGGTGTGTCGGGCCCGTTTCATGTCCGCGCGCGGCTCGCCGCGCAGGAACTGGTAGTCGGGGAGGACCGTCTCGCCCGAGGCGATACCCGCCTCGACGGAGACGCGGGGCGTCTCCTCCTCGACCGTGATGCGCGCCAGGCGGCAGGCGCGGCGGGCTTCGTCCCGGCTGCGCGCCGCCACCGCGAAGACCACTTGGCCGTGGAACGCGATGCGGCCGTCGGCCAGGATCGGGTCGTCGCCCAAGGACGGGCTGCAATCGTTCCGTCCGGGGATGTCAGCGGCGGTCAGAACCGCCACGACGCCCGGCGCGGCCCGCACCGCATCGAGGTCGAGCGCGGTGATCCGGCCGCGAGCGGCATGCGCGGCATGGCCGGGCGCCACATGCACCAGCGCCGCCGGCTCGGGAACGTCGTCGATGAAGCGCGCCGTGCCCTGGACGTGACCCAGGGCGCTGTCATGGGCCAGGGCCCGCCCGACCGAGCGGTTATCGTCGGCGGGAACGGTCCGGTCCGGCCGGGGAACGCCGGGCGCCGCGCTCCGTCCCACGGGCCGCGGGCTGGGTAGGCGTGTCGCGGCGCCCGCTTCGCCGCCCGCCTCGCGCAGGGCCTTGCGCAGGAGCGCCTGCGCCGTCTCGAGCCGGTACCGGGCGCTGGCTCGCATGTCGTCGATGGGCCGGAAATCCGACGCCAGGGCCTCGCAAGCCGCGTCCCGGCCGCGCCGGTCCCCAAGCCGCAGGCCCTCGAGGGCGGCTTCCGTGGCGGCGGCCCGTTTCGGAGTGGCCGCCATGCCGCCGAAGGCGACGCGCGCATCGGCGACGCGGCCCGCCGCCAGGGTGAACCTGAAGGCGCCCAGGAGGGCGGAGATGTCCTGATCGAAGCGCTTGGATATCTTGTAGCAGCGGAAGACCTCGCCGGACCCGAGGCGCGGTACGTCGATACCGGTCACGAACTCGCCCGCCGCCAGGTCCTGCTCGCCGTAGTCGATGAAGAAATCCTCGAGCGGCATCGACCGCGTCGCATGGACCCGGCGCAGGTGCAGCGTCGCGCCGAGCGCCATCAGGGCGGGCGGCGTATCGCCGACCGGGGAGCCGTTGGCGATGTTGCCGCCGAGCGTCCCCACCGCCCGGACCTGCTTGGCGCCGATACGGCGGAACAGCTCGGCGAGATCCGGATCGATCGTCGCCATGGCGCGTTCGGCGCGGGCATAGGTGACGCCGGCACCGAAATGGAAGCTCCGCCCGGTCTCGCGCACGTCCGCCAGGCCGGCCGCCCGCCCCAGGTGAACGATCTTCGGCAGGGTCCGCATTTGCTTGGTGATCCACAGCCCGACATCCGTGGCGCCCGCGACCAGCGTGGCGTCCGGGTGCCGCGCGTAAAGGCGGGCCAGGGCATCGACCGTGGCCGGCGCAGCCAGGAAACCCGCAGCCTCGTCGCCGATGAAGAGGTCCTCGCCGTCGTCCAGGGCCGCCAGGCGTTCGGCGATGGCCGCGCGCCGCGCCGCGAATGCGTCGCGCGGCGTTCCGGCGCACGCCTCCAGCGCGGCATCGACGATCGGCCGGTAGCCGGTGCAGCGGCACAGATTGCCGGCGAGTGCGTCGTTCACCGTCTGCCGGTCGCAGCGCCCGCGGGCGTGGTACAGGGCGAAGAGGCTCATCACGATGCCCGGCGTGCAGAAACCGCATTGGCTGCCGTGGTGCCTCAGGACGGCGTCCTGCACGGGGTGCGGCGCGCCGTCCGGGCCGGCCAAGTCTTCCACGACGACCAGTTCCTTGCCGTCGATCGTGCCCAGAAGGCAGACGCAACTGTTGACCGGTGCGTATTCCAGCCTGCCGCCGTGAAGGGTACCGAGCGCCACGGTGCAGGCGCCGCAGTCGCCCTCGGCGCAGCCCTCCTTGGTGCCGCGGGCATGACGGCGCAGTCGAAGATAGTCGAGGAGGGTCTCGTTCGCGGCCACGTCGGTCAGCGAGACGACCTCGCCACGGTGGAGAAAGCGGACCGAAGAGCGCGTCATGCGTCAACCTCCGCGACGGGCGGAACGGCCTTGCCCCGGCCGTTGCCATCCAGGCGCCAAGGCTCCTGCCTCGATCCCCGCGCCGGCGCGCCCGACGCCAGATCGAACGCACGTGTCGTCAATCGCCCGATCGGTCTCAACTCTCCGGCTCCCGAACGCCGCTACCCGATTTCCTCGAGACAGGCGGCGATTGTCCACGATTTCACGAGATCGCAAAAGAACGGCATTTCGCGAGCCGGCGGCCGGTTCGGCCCGAGTGGCGACGCGCCGGCACGATCCGGCCGTCGCCGCCCCTTTCCATGATGCTCGACCCGCGCGCGCCTCTCGATTTTCTATCGAACGGGCGTCACTGCCGGGTACCAGCGCGAACCGGGTATCGTGCGGTAACCGCGTTGTATCCGTGGCATAGGTCCCGCAATTGGTGCATGACCCTCATGCGCGCCATTCGGTCAAATCGGACCCGAGCCTTTCCTGAAATGTACGGGCTTACCTGGAGGCACATTGCGCACCGCATGTCGACACTTCATCTTGGGCAACGGAGAGTCGCCCGGCCCATCGCAAGGGAACCCGAAAACCCTTAGTTCGTCCGATTGGCCGGTCCTTGCCGAACGTGGTACCCCCTTGGAGCGGGGTTCGTGTTCCAAAACCTTGCATCTTTCGTGTTCATGATATTTTCAGCTTCAAGGAAGTACGCCGACGAGCACCAGCGGTACGGCGGGAACGCCCCGTCCCTGGCGAAGAATGTTCAGAAGATCGCGTTCGTAATATGGAACCCCGCTCGACATCTCCTTCTCAAGTGCTTTCATGGGCAGTATCTCGACCCCTACGTCGATAATGTCCGAGACATAGAAGCTCAGGTGCTTGACGAACAGATCGTGCGCCACGAAAGCGTATTTGCCGAATTGAATCTCCACCGCCACTCTGTTCTTGACAAAGTCGGTCTGATTGTACGACATGATCGGCACACGCCCGGCTTCTTGTATTGCCTCTTTCTGGGCTTCCTCGGGCAAGCCATAGAGGCCGCGCATCAGCTTCTCGTCGTCGGTGACCCAGAAGGTGTTCCGGCGCTCTCTCCATCCCCGTGCCTTCAAACCCGCCTTGAAAGCGGCGTTCATGTCCGACGGAGAGTACAGCAGCTTCCCCATCATGGTTTTCTCTTTGGATTTCTTCGTCTTGCACGTCTGCGCATCCACTTCCGAGATCACGTCGTTGACTTCCCGCCATAGCTCGGGTCTGTGAACCAGCAGATACTCTTCTCCGTTCAAGTGGGAATAGCTGGCGCCGATCCGCATCAATGCCCGCCGTTCGGCAGCGCGGGGTCATAAATGGGCTTGCCCATCGGTCTCGTAGGCAACACCCCCGCATCGAGAGCGTCCACCCGTTCCCGCGCGATGTCGACATACTCCCTTACCGTATCGCAGCCGTAGGCTCGGCGGCCGTGTTTCAGCGCGGCAACGATCGCGGAGCCCACGCCCATGTAAGGGTCGAACACTGCGTCGTCCCTGTCGGTCATCGACAGGACCAGGCGTTCCACGAGCTCGACCGGAAACTGGCACGGATGGATCGTCTTTTCGGGGTGGTTGTTCTTCACGTTTGGAAACATCCAGACATCGCTCGGGTTTTTCCCTTTCGGGTTGCCGGAGAGCTTGCCCGCGTTCGGCCCCTTGAAATGTCGTTTGTTGGGATACTTCGACGGTACGCGGATCGGGTCCAGATGCCAAGTATAGTCGTCGCTCTTCGTCCACCAGTTTATGGTTTCATATCGGCCCGACAGCCTCTTGGTGCAGTGAAGTCCATGTCCGAAGTGCCAAACGATACGATTCCTTAACTTCAGACCCTGGACCCGGAACAGCGGGTACAGGAGGGAATCCAACGGCACGATTTCGCCTTTTTCCACGTAGTTTCCGACCTGCCAGCAAATCGAGCCATGCTCATCCAAAAGACGGACGCATTCCCCGATGACCTTTTCCTGTGCGGCGAGATAGGCGTCGAGCTTGGATTTTCCTTCGTAGGATTTTCCTAGATTGTAAGGAGGAGAAGTAACGATCAGCTTGAAGGTTGCATCCTCCAGGGACCGCATGAACGCAATGTTGTCCTGGCAAGCAAGAACGGCGTCTGAACCCCCGAATAGCATGGCCTCCACTTGCTTTCCCGATCAAGCGTTACATGTCCGGCACGACGACGCCCCGACCGTTCATCGTGTCCATCAACCCCAATGCAAGGAACAGGGCGGTTTCCCGCACCGGGACGCCGAGCATACCACGCTCCGGACGTTCGGTGAAAAATCGCTGACACGAGCCTGACTCAGGCGCCACTCGGCCGCGCGTCGAAGGCGGATTGCATCTCGGCGACGATGGCCTCGGCGGCGGTACGCCGGTTGCGGCGGGCGACGATCGGCCGCCCCACCACGAGGTAGTCGGCCCCCGCGCCGACGGCCTCGGCCGGGGTCGCGGTGCGCTTTTGGTCGTCGCCGGCCGTCGGCGCCGGCCGCACGCCCGGGGTCACGACGACGAAGTCCTCGGGCACCGCTGCCCGGATCGCCGCCGCCTCGCGCCCGGACGCGACGACACCGTCCAGGCCGACGGCTGCGGCGCGCTCGGCCCGCTCCACGGCGAGCCCGGCCACCGTCCCGCGCCGGCCGAGGGCCGCCGCGTCGGCGTCGTCGACGCTGGTCAGGACCGTCACCAGCAGGAGCTTCGGGTACGCGCTGCCGCCGCGCCCTTCCAGGGCCGCGGCGATCGCCGCGCCGGTCGCCTCGCCGCTGCCCTGAATGGTCAGGAAGGTCGCCCCGATCCGGCTCGCGCCGGCCACGCCGCCCCGCATGGTCGCGCCGATGTCGGCGTACTTGTAGTCGACGAAGACTCGCCGGCCATCTCCAAGCAGTTCCCGGATGAAGGGCTGGACGCCGGCGTCCCACTGGAGGTGCAGGCCGACCTTGTAGAACGTGACGATGCCGTCGAGCGCGCGCACGATCCCGCGCGCCTCCGCTACGGTGGGCACGTCGAGCGCCACGATGAGGCGGCCGGCCGCGTCGATCCCGTCGATCCGCGGTCGGGCCACGAGCGAAGGTTCCTAGTGCCGGGCCGTCCAGACGCGGCAGGCCGCGTCGAGCCGGCGCAGGCTCTCTTCCAGAATTTCGTCGTCGTGGGCGAGCGAGAAATAGCGCCGGTTGATGGGCAGCACGTAGATGCCCTGACGGACGAGCTCGAAGTCGAATTCCCTGCTCGACCTCATGTCGCCGGTGGCGTCCATGTCCGCCTGATTCCGCGGCGGGGCATCGCGGAACAGGATGTTCCAGTAGGATGCCACTCCATAGGACAGGACCGGCATGTCGTGCCGGTCGAACACCTTCTGGGCTTCCCCGCGCATCTTCTCCGCCTGGCCGTTCAGCAGGTCATAGGCGCCGGGCTTCTTGAGCTCGCGCAGACAGGCGAGGCCGGCGGCCGCGGCCAGGGGGTTGCCGCAGTGGGTGCCGTTGACGAACACGTAGTCGTCCTCCCCGCGGCGGCGCGGATTCGCCTGGCCGACGATCTCCGCCCGCCCGGCGACAGCGGAGAGCGCCGCGCCTCCGCCGATGATTTTGCCGTACGCCGCGAGGTCGGGCGTCACCCCGTAATACCCTTGGCCGCCGCCGTAGGACATGCGGAAGCCCGAGACCACCTCGTCATAGACGAGCAGGACGTCGAACTCGTCACAGAGGTCGCGCAGGCCCTGGTGGAAGTCAGGATGTGGCGGGATGTTGCGCTGCACAGGCTCCGTGGTCAGGGCCGCGATCTCGCCCGCGTGCTCCTCCATGATCCTGCGCACCGCCGCGAGATCGTTGAACGGCGCGACAAGGACCGTGTCCCGGACGGCCTGCGGAATGCCGGCGCCATCCGGGACGCCGTGGGGGAAGTTGGCTATGTGGGGCGTGCCGACGGCCCCGCCGCCGAACGTGCTGATCGCCGAATAGTCGTGGGCCCCGTGATAGGCGCCTTCGAACTTCATGACCTTGTCGCGGCCCGTGAAGGAGCGCGCGAGCCGCAGCGCGTAGGCGTTCGCCTCCGAGCCCGTGGAGCCGAACACCACCATCTCGGCGCAGGGGATGGCGTCGACGAGCTCCTTGGCGAGCTCGATGACAGGCACGTTGAGGTTGCCGAAGTGGAGGTGGCCTCGCGCGAGCTGTTCGCTCATCGCGTCGGCGATGGCCGGGTGGGCGTGGCCCAGGATGTTGACGGACGCCGCCATCGAATAGTCGATATACCACTTCCCGTCGACGTCCCGGAGCCTGGCGCCCTCCCCCTTGTCCACGACGAAGCGGATGTCGTCCGGATTGGAGTAGACGGCGAGACCCGCGCCGGGCAGCACCCGCTCGGCGATCTCGTAGTATTCCTTCATGCCGCGCGGGCGGTCCGCGGCTTGCGCGGCGGTCGTTTCGGATCGGCTCATCGGTTCACTCCTTCCCGTCGCCACCGGCGCGCGGGCGCGGTTCAGCCCTCGCCTCCATGTTCGCAAACCAGGGCGCCCGAGTCATGCAGGCCCACGCGCCAGCCGGGCGGGACGATGGACGTTCCTCCCGCCTCCTCGACGATGCCGGGACCCGTGAACCTGTATCCGGGCCGTATGCGGGCGCGGTCGTAAACCGGACAGTCCAGCCACTCGCCGTCGAACCAGGCCCTGCGTGTCTCAAGCAGCGGGTCGCCGCCGGACTCGGGCTCGAAGCTGAGCTCGGTCTTGTCGACCACGCCGACCGCGGTAAGGCGGATGGTAGTGATTTCGGCGTCGTTCTCCGTATCGGCGTAACCGAAGGTCCGTTCGTGCCGTTCGTTGAACGCGTCGCGGAGCGGCTCGTTGGACGTCCACTCCGGCCGCCAGGGGATGCGCAGGGTGAACGACTGGCCGACGTACCGCATGTCGCAGATGTAATCGAACGCTTGGCGGCCGGGGCCGAAGCCGTCGCGTTCCAGCTCGCGCGCGCCGGCCTCGCGTAGCGCCTCGAAACGGTCCCGCAGGTCCTTCGTGCCGGTCTCGCGCAGCCGGCCCTTGAAGGGGTCGGCGTAGTCGCGGCGCTGGTCGGCCAGAAGCTGGCCGAGCGCTGAGAGGTGGCCCGGGAAACGCGGCACGATCACGTTGGCGATGCCGAGCTCCTCGGCGACGAGGAAGACGTGCATGGGCCCGGCGCCACCGAATCCGACCATGGTGAAGTCGCGGGGATCGTAGCCCCGGTGCACGGAAACCTCGCGCACGGCACCCGCCATCTTCGCAACGGCGATGCGCAGCACCGAATCGGCGAGCCTGACCGGGTCGGCGTCCTCGGCCCCGAGCTTCTCCGCCACGTCCACGAAGGCCTTTTCGGCCAGTTCGCGGGACAACACGAGCCCGCCCGACAGCTTGCGTTCGGTCGGCAGCCGTCCCATCAGCAGGTTGGCGTCCGAGATCGTGGGATCGGTGCCGCCCCGCCGGTAGCACGCCGGGCCAGGGACCGCGCCGGCGCTTTGGGGGCCGACCTCGAGAGTGCCGTCCGGGCGCACCCAGACGATGCTGCCGCCGCCGGCGCCGATGGTGTGTATGTCGAGCTGCGGCACCTGGAGCGGGTAGGCGTCGATCTGGTTGGCGTGGGAGATACGCGGGTCGAGGTCGGAGACCAGCGCCACGTCGGTGCTGGTGCCTCCCATGTCGAAGGTGATGACGTCGCGCTGGTGGGCGAGTTCGGAGACCCGCACCGCGCCGTTGACGCCTCCGACCGGGCCGGACAGGAACGTGTTGACCACGAACTCCCGCGCCTTCCCAAGGGTCATGGCGCCGCCGTTGGACCCCATGATGTTGACCGGCGCCGACACCCCGCGCCCTTCGAGCTCGTTGGCGAGGGTGTCGAGATAGCCGATGAAGTTGGGGGTCAAGTAGGCATTCAGCACGGCGGTGGAGAAGCGCTCGAACTCGCCGCGCTCGCGCACCACTCCCGAGGACGCGCAGATGTGCGCGCCGTTCATCAGCTTCGACAGGGCCGCCTCCGCCGTCCGTTCGTTTTCCCCGTTGACGTAGGAATTCAGGAAGCAGACCGCGACCGCCTCGACCCCTTCAGCGTCGAACTTCTCGACAACCTCGGAGAGGTCGATGCCCTCGACCGGCCGCAGGACCTTGCCGTCGGCCGCGGTCCGCTCCCGCACCTCGAGGCGGATGTCACGGCTCACCAGGGGCGCGGGACGGACGAACTTGATGTCGAACAACCCGCCGATCAGGCGCCGGCATTTGCCGATCTCGAGCACGTCGCGGAATCCCTCGGTGGTGACCAGCCCGGTCTTCGCGCCCTTGCGCTCGAGAAGCGCGTTCGTCGCGATGGTGGTGCCGTGCACGAACGCGACGATGGCCTCGTGCTCGATGCCGAGCGCCTCGAGCGCGTCGAGCACGCCGCGCCACTGCTCGCCGGGGAGCGAGGGCACCTTGGCGGACAGAAACCGCTTTTCCGCGAGGTCGTAGCAAAGGACGTCGGTGAAGGTTCCACCGACGTCGATCCCGACGAGATAGTTTTGAACGGTCACGCGATCCTCCCTGGCCACGCCGAGGATGCCACAAGTGCACGGGTCCGCGCCAAGGCCGATGCGTCACTGTCTGAAATGTCGCATATCAGATCCGGGGTTGTTGCCCCTCATGTCTACACTCGTCTCCGCACCGTGACTTGGGTCGGGGATCGAGACAAAAATGTTGCTGATCCGGGTGGGGATTCTCTTGCGTTGCATTAGGAAATATTATAACATTGCTTTAACGCCTCGTAAGATGAGACTAAGAGATGGCGAAACTGTCACCCGGGCCCTGTACCGATCCGGATTGCCGCGGGCGGCACTCGCCGCGCGAACGGGTGGCGCTCGCGGTATCGATTCGCCAGGGACGCGGCCTGTCTGTGCGGATGTCGTGTGCAGACCGATCAGAATTCGTAGCAAGCTAACCCCCTATGGAGGAAGGTGCGATGCGCAAGGGTGCCGGAATAGGACGCTTAGCTCTGTTCGCGTTGCTGGGGGCGATGCTTTCCGCCGAGGCGGCCGCCCAGTCTTCGTCGGCGCCGAGCGCCGCGGCGCTGTCGGCGGAGATCGAGTCCCTGAAGCGGGATTACGAGGCGCGGCTGAAAGCGCTGGAATCGCAGCTTTCGTCGCTCAAGGCGGAGACGAGGGGCGCGGTTTCGAAGCCCGCGGCGCCCGGCAAGCCGGCACAGGACAACGCATTCAACCCGGCGATCGGTATCGTCCTGGACGGCCGGTATGGGAGCTTCTCGGCCGAAGGGTCGTCGATTCCCGGCTTCGTGCTCGGTCATGAGTCGGAGCGCGCCCCTGAGGGCCTTTCGCTGGGCCACAGCGAAGTGACCGCATCCGGCAATGTCGACGACAAGTTTCGCGGCAGCCTCACCCTCGGTCTCGGTGCGCACCCGGGCGAGGCGACGGAAGTCGAGCTCGAGGAAGCCTATATCCAGACCCTGCCGGGCGCCGGGCTCCCCGAGGGTATGCGGGTAAAGGCGGGCCGGGCGCTCTGGACCTTCGGCTATCTCAACGAGCAGCACGCTCACGGCGACGATTTCGCGGACCGGCCGCTTCCTTACCGGGTGTTTCTGGACAACGCGTTCAACGACGACGGCGTGGAGCTGTCCTTCGTCCTGCCGTCGGCGCTCTATGGCGAAGTCGGCGGCGGCCTTTTCCGGGGCGACGACAGGCCGGTGTTCGGCGGTTCGGACAACGGGTTGCGGGCGCGCTCCGTCTACGCACGCGTCGGCAGCGACATCGGCCGCAACGCCGCTTGGCGCATCGGCGGGTATCTGCTGGACGGCAAGTCGCTGAACCGGAGCGGAGGCGGGCACGCGCACGGGCACGAGGAAGCGGCAAACGAAGACGAGCACGGGCACGGAGACGAGCATGCCCACGAAGAGGAACACGAAGGCGAAGACGAGCATGCCCACGAAGAGGAAGAAGAGCACGAAGACGAGCATGCCCATGAAGAGGAAGAAGAGGAACACGAGCACGGGGAGGATCTTGGCGAGTTCTTCTCAGCCGGCGCGTTCTCCGGTGACACGCGGCTCTACGGGATCGACGTCCGCTTCACCATGGCGCCGACCGGCAACGCGCGGGAGAGCGAGGTGATCCTCCAAGCCGAGTATTTCTGGCGCCAGGAAGACGGAACCTACACGCTGGCGGAAGAGGAGGAGGACGAGGAACACAGGACCGACTCCATCGCACATGGCTGGTACATCCAGGGGGTCTACAAGCCGGTGCCGCGTTGGCGGATCGGCGCGCGGTACGCCCGGCTTTCGCCGCCGGACGACGCCAAGATCGACCATGACCCCTATGCCTTCGGGATGATGGTCGACTGGACCAACAGCGAATTCGGGCGTGTCCGGCTGCAGTACAACCACGAAGCGCTCGACGGCCACGAGAAGGATGACCAGTTCATCCTGCAATACGTGATGAGCCTCGGCGCCCACGCCGCGCACAGCTTCTAGACGGTGGCGGCGATGTCGAGACAATTGGCGCCGGCGCTGCTTGCCGCCTTCACGGTCATTGCGCCGGCCAGCGCGGCGGCCGATGCCAGGGTGTTCGCCTGCGAGCCGGAATGGGCGGCGCTGGCGGGCGAGATCGGCGGCGACAACGTGACGGTCTACTCGGCAACCCACGGACGCCAGGATGCCCATTACATCCGCGCGCGCCCCAGCCTGATCGCGCAGGTGCGCCGCGCCGACATCGTGTTCTGCTCCGGCGCGGAGCTGGAGGTCGGTTGGCTTCCGGTGCTGATGGAGCGCGGCGCCCGGCGCGGGGTGCAACCCGGCCAGCCTGGATATCTCATGGCGGCCGATCACGTCGAAGTCATGGAGCGGCCCGAAAGGATCGACCGCAGCCTCGGCGATGTCCATCCGAGCGGCAATCCGCACGTCCACCTGGATCCGGACAATGTCGCGCGCCTCGCGGTCGAGCTGGCGGGGCGGCTGGCGCGTGTCGACCCGGCCAACGAGGAAGCATATCGATCCCGGCTTGCGGATTTCCGGGCGCGATGGGACACGGCGACGAAGCGCTGGCGCGCACGCGCCGAAGGGCTTCACGGCATGAAGGTCGTCGTCCACCACGCCGCTTGGGTCTACCTGCTCGGCTGGACCGGTCTGGATCGGGTCGCCACGCTGGAGCGGACCCCGGGAGTTCCGCCGACGGCCTCCCACCTGCGGCGTCTCGTGGAACGGGTGCGGACGACTGGCGCCGCCGCCATTCTGCTCGCGCCGCACGATCCGGGCGACGCGGCGGACTGGCTGGCGGAACGGACCGGCGTTCCGGTCGTCGAGCTTCCTTTCACGGTCGGCGGGCAGGACGAGGCGGGCGATCTCTTCGCCCTGTTCGACGTCACGCTCGCGCTGCTGGAGAAAGCCCGCGATCGATCCTGAGCTGATCTTCATCGTCGGCCCGGCCTTCGCGGTCGGGCTGATCGTGTCGGCGATCCACGCGCCGCTCGGGATCGAGGTCCTGAAGCGGGGCATCGTGTTCATCGACCTCGCGACGGCGCAGATCATCGGCTTGGCGCTGGTGCTGCTCGGTCTGGCCTTCGACGAACCGCCGTGGCTGCTGCGCCAGACCGCGTCGTTCGGCGCGGGGATCGGCGTCGCACTGTTCTTCCGCTGGATCGAGCGCAAAACACCGGAGGAGCAGGAGGCGGTGATCGGAAGCTCCTTCATTCTCGCCGCCTCCGTGGCCCTGTTGGCGCTCGCCGATGACCCTCATGGCGGCGAAGCCTTGCGACATCTGCTTTCGGGCCAGATCCTGTTCGTCTCGTGGGGCGACATCGCCGCCTTCCTGCCGGTCTACGCCCTGGTCGCCGTGGTCTGGATCGGGGTTCCGCGGGCGCGAAGCGGCGCCGGCTTCTTCGTGCTGTTCGCGCTTGCGATCACGGCGTCGGTTCAGCTGGTGGGCGTCTACGTGGTGTTCGCGAGCCTCATCCTGCCCGCGCTCGCGGCGCGCGCCGGCGGCAGCTGGGACCTCCGCCGGGCGTTCGCGAGCGGCGCGGCCGCAGTGGTGGCGGGGGTGCTGATCTCGACCGCGGCCGATCTGCCGGCGGGACCGTTAATGGTGGTCTGCTTCGCCGTGTCGGCCGTCGCGACGCGGCTGCTCTACCGGAACGACCCGCCGTCCCCCAGCGCCTGACGGCGCGTTGCCGCATACCTCTTCGAATGACATCGGCTCCGGACTTGATCCGGAGGTCGGGCGTGACCGAGGGAGTGTCGGCGGAATTTCGGGCACAAGCGGGTATCGCGATGAGAAGAGGAGTCTCCGCCCGCATGTGCGGGCAGGAGGCTCGTATCTGTGGAACTTCCGATAACATATTGATTCATATATAAAATATTCCTCCTCCACCCATCCGGTCATGTTGGCGGCTTCCCAGGGACGGGTCTTGAGCGCCGGACGCTCTTTCTCCAGTCTGGCACATCCCCTCCGATGTCGTGCGAAGTGTGCGAATTCAAAACGAACCCGGGTATGCGGGCCTCCGGCCCGCATCGTGTGGGCGGGATACCCGCGTACCCAGGGGAGCCGGGTGCGGGCGACCCCCCCGACTCCGTGCGAACTGTGCGAATTCATCCGATAGCGCAGGGCTCGGGCTCCGTTTCGCGCCTTTATTCGACTCGATCTTCCAAGACCCGCTGGAATCCAGGCCATGCACCGTGTCCGCCCCTTCTGAACCGGACAGCGACGGACTTGTTCCGGGGGGCCGGGCCATGACGTGGCGGGAATGCCGTGCGGGATCGCACGAACTTCGAAAACGCCACACGAACCGCCTGCCATGGCCGGGATTGTGAAGGTGACGCCTACGCTTCACGAATTGGGCCATCCGAAACGCCTTTTCAGACCCTCCATGAACCGGTCATATCCCGTGTTGCCAACGGTGCCGTCGGCGACGACGTGGATGGCCGGCACCGTCCGTGATATGGTGGCCCGGCGATGCGGGACAGCGGGCGGAGGCCGCGATGAGCGCCTCGAACGACTCCTCCATGTCGGCGCCGGGGGCGCCCGGTCCGGATGCCGACCCCGCGGAGGGCATCGCCTTCATCGACGGCGGCTACCGGTCGCTCCGCGACGCGAAGATCTCGGTCCTCGACTTCGGGTTCACGCGCTCCGACTGCACCTTCGACACGCTCAAGGTCTGGGACGGTAGGTATTTCTGCCGCGACCTGCACGTCGACCGGTTCCTGACCTCGTGCGAGACGCTGCGGCTGGAGCTGCCGGTGACGCGCGAGGAGCTGATCGGGGTTCTGGACGAATGTGTGCGCCGTTCCGGTCTGCGGCGCGCCTTGGTGAAGCCCGTCTGCACCCGCGGCGTGGCGGCGCCGGGCTCGCGGGACCCCAGGGACGCGGCGCCCAACTTCTTCGCCTACGCCCAGCCCTATTCGGACACCATCAAGAGGGAAGTCCAGGATCGGGGGCTCGATCTGATCGTCGCCTCGGCACCGCGAATCTCGCCCGACGCGGTCGATCCCAAGATCAAGAACTACAACCGGCTCGACTTCGTGGCCGGCCTACTCGAGGCCTTCGACCGGGGTGGCGACAACGTGCTGCTGCCCGACGAGGACGGCAATGTCACCGAAGGCCCCGGCTTCAACGTTTTCGTCATCAGGGACGGCGAAGCCGTCACGCCGCACCGCGGTATGCTGGAGGGCGTCACCCGGAAGGTCACCTTCAGGCTCTGCGAGGAACTACAGATCAAGACCCGTGTTGCCCCGGTGCCGGTGGCGGACCTCCGGGGCGCCGACGAGGTGTTCCTCACGTCGACGGCGGGCGGGATCATGCCGGTCGCGACGATCGGCGGCGAGCCGGTCAACGGCGGCCGGCCCGGACCCAGGACCGAGCAGATCCGCGACCTCTACTGGTCCAAGCACCAAGACCCCGAGTGGACGACGCCCGTCGACTACGGGGCGATTCCCGCGGCCGGACGCGGGACGCCCGCTCCCTGAGCGGACGGGACGCCGATGCGCGAGGACTACGACAGGATCGACGTGCAACCGGTGTCCGGCGCCCTGGGCGCGGAGGTGTCGGGGGTCGATCTGGCGGAGCCCCTCGACAACGAGACGTTCTCGGAAATGTACGACGCGTGGCTCGATCATCTCGTCCTGTTCTTCCGCGACCAGCACCTGACTCCGGACCAGCACAAGGACTTCGCCCGCCGCTTCGGCGACCTCCACGTCCACCCGCTCACCGAAGGCATGCCGGGACATCCCGAGATCGTCGAGGTCGTCAAGGAGCCGGAGGAACATCACAACTGGGGAGACGGCTGGCACACCGACCTGCCGTCTCTCACGGAGCCGCCTCTGGGTTCGGTGCTCTACGCGCGCGACGTTCCCCCGTTCAGCGGCGATACGCAATTCGCCAACATGTACCTGGCCTACGAAACCCTTTCCGATACCATGAAGGGCCTGCTGGACGGCTTGAAATGCGTCTTCAGGTCGGGTGTCGCCAACTACAGCCGGTTCGGGGGCATGACCGCAATCGAGGACGCCGGCGACTTCTCCGCCGCCCATCCCGTGGTGCGAACCCATCCGGTCACCGGCGGGAAGGCGCTCTATCTGCACCGCAAGAACTGCAGCGCCATCGAGGGCATGAAGCCGCGGGAAAGTGCGGCCATCCTCGATTTTCTCCACGGCCACGCGGAGAGTCCCGATTTCTCGTGCCGCTTTCGCTGGCGTACCAACTCGATCGCCATGTGGGACAACCGCTGCACCCAGCACCGGGTCAGCGCCGACTACTATTACTCCGAACGGGGTTTCCGCCCCGGCCGCCGGCGCCTTCACCGGGTGACGATGAAAGGAGACCGGCCGTTCTGAGTCCGAGGTTCCGGCGCGGTGCCGGTTCGTCGGTCGAGAGCTTGGTTCGATGTGTTCCCGCGGCTGCCCGGGGCGAGCGCGGGGTCGTCTTTTTCCTCATGCAGGGAGGCAGGACTATGAAACGTTCGAAGATCGTGACGGCGGTCGCCGTCGGAGCGTCGCTCGGCGCGGCGGCAATCGCGTTTTCCCCCGGCACGGCGTCCGCCGGCGAGTTCGACGGCATGACGCTGCGCGTCGGCACGTGGGGTGGCTCCTGGCGCAAGGTCCAGGAGGACCACATCGTCCCGCAGTTGACCGCCAAGGGACTGAAAATCGAATTCGTGACGGCCAGCCCGCACGACAATCTGGCCAAGCTCGTGGCCGCGCGCGGCCGGGACGTGCCCATCGACGTGATGGAGGTCGGCGAGCCTCTTCTGCCCGCGATCGCGGAGGGCGGGTACGCCGCGAAGATCGATCATGGCCTCGTGCCCAACAAGGCGCACATGCCTTCGGCGCTCTACGAGGACGACAAGTTCGTGACCCTGACGTCCCAGTACGGCGTCTGCTACGAGAAGCAGAAGTTCGCGGACAACGGCATCCCGGTGCCGCAGACCTTCCAGGACCTGACGCATCCCAACCTCAAGAGGAAACTCTCGTGGCCGGACATCACTGCGGGCCCCGGCTTGAGCAACGTGGCGATGGTGGCTTACGCGGCGGGCGGCGGTATCGACGACATAAAGCCGGGCCTGGATCTGATCAAACAGATCGATCCGTTCACTTACTGGAAGCGCGGCAGCGCCAACGTGACGCACCTGGAAACCGGTGACATCTACGCCGCGGTGGTACACGCGGGCTGGTGCGTCCGCATGAAGAACGCCGGCCTCAACGTATCGATGGCCTACCCCAAGATCACCGACGACCACACCGGAGCGGCCACCTACACGCTGATGATCGTGGTCAACGGCAGCGCGGTCCCCGAGGCCGCGACCGCGTACCTCAACGAGTACATCGGCGAGGAGTTTCAGTTCCAGCTGGCCAAGAAGACGGGGGTCGTCCCCGTCAACAGGAACGCCATCGCCCGCATGCAGAAGGAGCCGCTGCTACAGGAGATGATGATCCTGGACCCGGCCGAAATGGAGCGGATACTGACGTTCGACTTCAGCCGGATCGACATCAGCGACTGGACCGATCAATGGTCGAGGACGGTCGGCAACTGAGACCGGCGAACGACGGCGTCTCCGGGACGGCCCCCTTTTCCGGAAGGGGGTCGTCCCGATTCCCGGGCTCGCTCAGCGCCCCGGCATCGTGTTCCGCGCCAGGGCCGCGACGGGGATCAGCAGCAGCGCCCATACGGTCATGACGAAGAAGTCGTTGGCGTAGCCCACCATCTCGGCGTGCCGCACGATCTGGGATTCCAGCGCCGCGACGCCGGACAGGCTTTCGAGGTTCCACAGGTCCAGGTTCTCCGGCAGGCGGAATAGCTCGTTGAAGGGTTCGGCATGCTCCGTCAGCGACGCCTGACTCGCGGTGGCGAACCGGACGAACAGGGCCACGGCGGCCGAGATGCCGATGGAGGTCCCGAAGTTGCGCACCAGCGAGAACAGCGCCGCCCCTTCGGTGCGGCGCTCCCGCTCCAGCGTGGAATAGGTAATGGTGATGATCGACATGAAGATGAACCCCATGGCGATGCCCTGGAGAACGCTCGGCCAGACGATGTCCCAGATGCCGATGCCGAGATCCCACCGGGACATGGCCCAGGTCGTGAAGGCCTGCAGCAGCAGGCTCGCCGCCAGCAGTTTCCGGCAATCCACCTTGCCGACGAAGCGGCCCGCGATCGACAGCCCGACGATCTGCCCCAGTCCGCGCGGCAGCAGGAGCAGACCGATGGTCACGACCGGGAAGTCCCTCAGGTCCTCCAGCATGTTCGGAAGCAGGACCATGGGGATGTAGATCAGCGGGCTGTAGACGAACATCGTGAACAGCCCGACGGAGAAGTTCCGGTCCCGGAAAATGCCCGGGTCGAGGAAGGGGGTCCGGGCGGTCAGGATGTGGGCGACGAAGACGTAGAGCCCGAACCCGGCTGCCACGGTCAGAACGACGATCTCGGTCGATTCGAACCAGTCCAGCCGCTGCCCCTGGTCCAGGGTGAGCTGGGCGGCGCCGATGCCGAGGGTCACGGCGGCGAAGCCGAACCAGTCGAAGCGCAGGCCGCGGTCCGAGGCCCATTCCGGCACCACCGCCAGGCTCGCGAAGAACGAGAAGACGGCGAGCGGCACCATGGCCAGGAACACCAGCCGCCAGTCGCCGAATTCCGTCAGGTACCCGCCCACCGTCGGCGCCGCGACGGGTCCCACGATCAACCCGACGGACCATACCGCCATGGCCATGCCCTGCTTTTCCCGGGGATAGATGTCCAGGGAGATGGCTTGGGTGATCGCGATCAGGGGGGCGCCGGTCAGGCCCTGCATGATGCGCCAGATCACGACCTCCTCGAGGGTGGTCGAGACGCTGAGCAACAGGCACGAGGCGATGAAACAGCCAATGCAGAACAGGAACAGGCGCTTGCGTCCGAATCGCGCCGAAAGCCAGGCGGTCGGCGGAATTCCGATCGCCGAAGCGACGATGTTGCCGGTCACGACCCAGGAGATCTGATCGATGCTGGCCGACAGGTCGCCCTGCATCTGCGGCAGGGAGACGAGAATGATCGTCTGCGTGCTGGCATAGACGGCGCCCGCGAAGACGACGATCGTCAGGATCAGCGCGCGTTCGAGGGAAGAGTGGGAGTCCGCGGTTTCAGGTGTGACCACTGGCGCGCGTTCCGTCGGGTTGGGATCGCGACCACTTCCAACTCAACAGGGCCGTCCGGCACGATATCGACGGGTCGGCCCGCATGTCCCGGCGCCGTCGGCCGGGTCTATCCGCCCCGGATCGAATCCCAGGCCTCGCGCCCGATGCTCAGCATTTCGCGTTCACGTTCCGTGTCGATGGAGACGGTGACCGTCATGCCGGCGCGCAGGGGTGGTTTGTCGTCGCTCCGTTCGACGACGATGCGGACGGGCAGCCGCTGGACGACCTTGACCCAGTTCCCGGTAGCGTTTTGCGGGGGCAGAATCGAAAATTCGGCGCCGGTCGCGGCGCTGATCGAGTCGACCCGGCCTTCCCACACGACGCCCGGGTAGGCATCGACCTCCACCGTGACCTTCTGTCCGACGACCACATGCGTGAGCTGCGTCTCCTTGAGGTTCGCTTCGATCCAGTGGTTCTCGCTTTCGATGACGGTGAAGACGGGTTCGCCGTCCTCGGCCCACTCGCCGGCCTGTAGCTGCATGCGGCTGACGATGCCGCTCGTCGGCGCCGACACGGTGGAATAGCCGAGCATCAGCTTGGCCTGGCCCCGCTCGGCCTCGGCCTGGAGGTAGTCGGGATGGCGTTCCACGGGCGTCATCGGGTCGCCACCTAGGTCGGCCACCACCCGGCGGATCTTCTGGCGCAACGCTCGCACCGTCTGTTGGGACGTGGCGAGCTGGTTCTCCGCCTCGTCGAGCCTGACAGCCGTTGCCACGCCTCGCTTCTGCAATTGCTGCTGGCGTTCGTACTGCCGCTTCAGGAACTTCTGACGCTCGAGGACCTCGTCGATCTCGGCCTCAATCTGGGCGTATTCGGCCCGTTTGGACTCGATCTCGTTGCGCACCGCGAGAAGGCGGGCTTCCGTCCGGGCGATGGCGATGTGCAGCGGTTCGGGGTCGATCTGGAAGAGGATGTCGCCGGTGTCGACGGACTGATTGTCCTCGACCTTCACGTCGATGACCCGGCCCGAAATGTTCGGGACGATGGCAATCATGTTGGTCTTGACGTAAGCGTTCTCGGTCGTGACGTAGCGGCCGCCGAGGGCATACCAGTAGAGGCCGCCGGCCGCGGCCGCCACCGGCACGATCAGCAGCAGCACGAGACGGACGAACCCGCGTCCCCGCCGTCGCCTGGGTTGTTGCAGTTCGTCCGACACCGGGTGCTGCCCTCCGAAACCCGCCCTTACATCCGAATCACGGCGCGCCCGCGCGGAACGCGGGAACGTCTAGTGTCGCGTCCCGGAAACAAGCATCATGAAGTCGCCTTGACTTGCGCTTGTCATCCGTGCGTCCCCCGTGTCGCCACCCTCACCCCGTCCCTCCCCCTGCACAGGGGGAGGGACGGGGTGAAAGTCTTCGCATACGTAGTTCCGGGACACGACACTAGTGCGAGTAGCGCTTCATGCCGCCGTCTACCTCGATCACGGTTCCCGTGACATAGCGCGCGACGGGCGAGCACAGGAACACGATCATGCAGGCGATGTCCTTCGGTTCGCCGAAATATCCCGTGGGAATGTTCGCCTCCGCGAACTGCCGGCGGCTTTCCTCCGTCGGATGCAGCCGTTCCACGATCTGCTCGCTCATGATCCGTCCGGGACAGACGCAGTTGGAGGTCACGCCATCGGCGCCCACCTGATTGGCGAGGCCTTTGGACCAGGCTTGAACGGCGGCCTTCGCGGCGGTCGACGCGCTGGCCGCCGGAGGCTCCTGGGTGCCCGTCAGATTGACGATGCGGCCGAACTTCCGTTCCTGCATGCCGGGGAGAAAGGCGCTCGTCAGCCGCCGTGTCGGAACGAAATTGATGTTGAAGAGGTTGTCCCAGACCTCGTCGGGGGCGTCCATCGGCGAGGCCGCGGCGGCACCCACGTTGTTGACGAGGACGTCGAGCCGGCCGTAGGCGTCATATACAGCCTTCCTGATCGTGTCGGGAGCCTCGGGCGCGGTGACGTCCGCGGCGATGACCGTGGGCCGTTCGCCGCCGTCTGCCGCGATCTCGTCGGCGAGTTCGTTCAACAGGTGTTCCCGTCTTCCGTTGATGGCGATCCTGGCGCCCTCCGCCGCGAGCATTTTAGCGACGCCGCGTCCGATTCCCGTGCCGGCGCCAGTCACAAGGCACGCCCGGTCTCTGAGCTGTAGTTCCATCTCCTCCCCTTTCGAGCTTCCCGTGATCTCGGCGAAAGCGAAATCGGGTCATGAAGGGCCTCCGCCAATGTGCCTCAACTTATGACGAATTCGGCGCGGGTTCGCAACCGTGCCGCATCCCGCCGGCCGGTCTCCGGCCGTGGTACCGTCCCGCGTCCCGCGGCGCCGTACGAGTTTCGGAGGGGATGATGTAATATCAGTCCAGTCTGCTTCCCTCGCTCGCCCCGGAGGAGGATCGTGACGGACGAGAACGTGCTCAGCGATTTTAGGCCGAGCGATCACAACCACGAAGCTTGCGTCGACGCGGCGCTGGAAATAGCGGCTGCCATCTGCCGGGAGCGGGAAGTGCGCCTGACGCCTCTGCGGCGGCGGGTTCTGGAGCTTGTCTGGCAGCGGCACACGCCGGTCGGGGCCTACGATCTCCTGGATGCCCTGCGGAGCGACGGGCGGCGGGCCGATCCCCCGACGGTGTACAGAGCCCTCGACTTTCTCCTCGAAAACGGTTTCGTCCATCGCATCGAGACCCTCAACGCCTATGTCGGGTGCGGCGAGCCCGGGCAGGGGCACAACGGACAGTTCCTCGTGTGCGGAAACTGCGACCGGGTGGCCGAACTGGACGATCCTGACATCGGCAGGCTCATACGCGAGAAGGCGGACGGCCTCGGATTCAGTATCGGCCGGCAGACCGTCGAGGTGACTGGGCTGTGCGGCGAGTGCCGCGAACAGACGCGGACCCGGGACGCGCCGCGAGGTCCCGCCCGGACCGCCGGTCGTAGCGCCCGGCGCGAGCGTTCGGCATAGCTGACGCGCGTCAGCAGTCGAGCGTATGCTCGCGCTCCCAGTCGGTGAGGTGGCCGGCGTAGCTCAGCCAGTCGTTCATCCGCAACTTGACGTAGCTGTCCACCGGCTCGTCGCCGATTCCGGTGCGGATGATCCTGCTCTTGTCAAGGAGGCGCAGGGCGTCGAGGAGGTTCAGCGGCAGCTTCCGGACGCGCAGGCGGCGAAGCTCTGCGGCCCGCCTGTACTGGTACATGTTGACGTCGAGCCGCTTGCCCGGATCCCGCTTCTCCTGAATGCCGTCGAGACCCGCGGCCAGCAGGCCAGCCTGGAGCAGATACGGGTTGGCCGCCCCGTCCATGAGGCGGAATTCGAAGCGGCCGGCGTCGGGGATGCGGACCATATGGGTCCGGTTGTTCCCGCCGTAGGTCACCGCGTTCGGCGCCCAGCTCGCGCCGGACGCGGTGGCGGGCGCGTTGATACGCTTGTACGAGTTCACTGTCGGATTGAAGAACGCGCACAAGGGACCCGCCGAATTGAGGATCCCGCCCAGGAAGTTGTAGGCGAGCTTGGACAGCCCCATCTCGTCCTTTTTGTCTAGGAAGAGGTTCTTGCGGCCCGCCTTGTCCCAGAGCGACGCGTGGCAGTGGCAGCCGTTGCCCGTCAACGTGGGGAAGGGCTTTGGCATGAAGGTCGCTCGCAGGCCGTGTTTCTCGGCGATGGATTTGACCATAAACTTGAAGAACGTGTGCCGGTCCGCCGTGGTCAGGCAATCCGAATAATCCCAGTTCATCTCGAACTGGCCGTTGGCGTCCTCGTGGTCGTTCTGGTAGGGCCCCCAGCCCAACTCGTTCATGGCGTCGCAGATCTCGCTGACGACGTCGTAGCGCCGCATCAATGCCTGCTGGTCGTAGCAGGGCTTCTCCTGGGTGTCGAAGGGATCGGAGACCGCCGAGCCGTCCGGCGTGATCAGGAAGTATTCGCATTCGACGCCGGTCTTGAGGCGATAGCCTTTCTTGGCGGCCTTCTCGATCTGGCGCTTCAGGATGATGCGGGGCGAAGCCTCGACCTCCTTGCCATTCATCCAGAGGTCGGCCGCGACCCAGGCGACCTCCTTCCTCCAGGGCAGCTGAACGAGGGTGCCGGGATCGGGCACACCGAACATGTCGGGATCGGCGGGCGTCATGTCGAGCCAAGCCGCGAAGCCGGCGAAGCCGGCGCCTTCCTTCTGCATGTCGCCGATCGCGCGGGCAGGTACCAGCTTCGCCCGCAAACCGCCGAACAGATCGACGAAGCTGACGAGGAAATACTTGATCTTCCGGTCCTTGGCGGCCTTCGCCAGATCGACGGCCATGTCGAGTTCCTCCCTGATGTTTTCGCTGTCTCGCGACGTGCCGCAGTTTAGGAACTTCGTCCCGGCAGGGAAATAGAGGGACGGGGGCCACCTATTGCGTGCCGGCGAGCAGAATGCCCGTAGCTTCCGCGGTGGCGATGGTGATGGAGCGCAGGTCTTCGGGCTCGATGTTGTGGACGTTGGTCTTGCCGGCGCAACGCGCCATCATCGAGCACTCGCTGTTGGACGCCTTGAGGTAGTTTGCAGCGCCCGTACTCAGATCCTCGCGCGTCAGGTCGGGCGGGAAGGCCATGGCCTGGCGATTCCCCGAAGGCACGATCTCGCCGCCGAGGGCGAGGCCCATCGAGACGCCGACGATGCCGGCGTGGCTGCCGAGGCCGAGCAGCTTGGCAAGGTCGGTCCCCGACCGGATGCCGCCGAAGTAGGCGATCTCGATGTCGCCCTCGCGCTTCAGCGCGCGCAGCTTGCGCACCGTGTCGCGTGCCACCGACAGATCGGGGGGGCCTTCGAGTTCCGGCCATTCGGTCTCGATCCCCATCGTCGAATCGATGACCAGAAGGTCGAAACCGTTGTCGAGGGCGAACGGCACCGTCTCGTCGATGTTGGACGCGCGGACCGCGAGGCCCAGGGCCTGTCCTTCTTTCGCCCGTGCAGGAGGCACGGGGCGGAAGGAGTCGCCGGTGACGTGGACGACGCCCGCAGCGTCCGGGTCGGGCCCGCTCCCGCCCGGCGCAACGAGCTGCAGCCAGGGCACATCGCGGTGCAGGCGGCGGAAGCCCAAGTAGGCGATGTTGGGTTCCATCATGCCATGGGCCAGTCCCTCGCGGACTTCGTCCGGCGCGCTATCGAAACCGGTGACCATCAAGGGGTACTTCATCACCAGGGACCCGCCCATCATGCCGGTTTCCGTGACGCAGGAATCGCGGTAGGGGTCGATCACGAGGCGCGAGAGGTTGGCCGAGAGGAACACCAGATCGTCGATGGTCGGCGGGCGACCCTCCGGGAACGGATTGTTGCGGTTCTGCATCCGCTTGAACAGCATGGCCCGCCGCCCGGCCTCGTCGGACGGCGCCATGCGCGCCATGGTGAAGATGTCCTCGCGGTTCCATACCGTGTAGTCGGCCGATCCGTTCTCGGCGTCGCAGCGGTAACAGCGCGCCGCCTCGTCGCGCGCCGTCCGCGCGTCATAGCGCGACTCGATCTCCGGGAACGCCGCCGGGTCCTCGCCGAGCCCGTGGAACTCCTGCTCCTGGCGTGGGAAGAGCTCCCAATTCGGATCTTGGGCGACGGGTACGCGGCGCGTGCGGTAGGGGGTGCGGTAGGGCGCGGGATCCTCGTTCCCTTCAAGATACGCCTTCACGTAGTAGGCCGCGCGATGACCGTGGTTCATGGCGACCACGATGGTCGAGCCCCCGAAGGCGCCGTCTCCCGCCGCGAAGACGTTGGGGACCTTTGTGCGCATGGAGTCGAAATCGGCGCGAACGCGGTCCCGGTCCATGAGGCCGAGCCGGTCGAGGTGCTCACTCTCCGCCTGCTGGCCGACGGCGGAGATCACCATGCCGCAGGGGATGTCATGCTCCGTCCCTGGCACCGGAATGGCCCTGCGGCGGCCGTCTTCTTCCGGCTCCCCCATCCTGGTGATGACGCAGCGCAGCGTGATCTCGTTGCCCCTCTCCACCACGGCGACCTGCTGCGTGTTGTAGACGAACTCGACGCCTTCCTTGACGGCGCCGTGAAGCTCGTCCTTGCGGGCGGGGATCTGTTCCGGCCCCCGGCGGTAGACGACCTTGACGTGCTTACAGCCGGGCAGGCGCTTGGCCACCCGGCAGGCGTCCATGGCGACATCGCCGCCGCCGACGACCACGACGGTCTCCGGCAGTTCGGGACGCTCACCGCCATTGACGCGCCGCAGGAAGGACACGCCGTCGACGACACGCGGGTCGCCATCGCCCGGCACGCCCATTGTCTTACCCCACCAGGAGCCGATGCAGAGCAGCACCGCGTCGTGCCGTTTCTTGAGCTCGTCGAGGGTCACGTCGCGTCCGAGCCCGGTGTCGAGGTGGACCTTGATACCCGGGCAGTGGTCGAGGATTCGGTCCATGTCCTCCTGGATGATCCCCGCCGGAAGCCGGAAGGCCGGGATGCCCCAGACCATCATGCCGCCGAGGCGGTCGGTCATCTCGTAGAGGTGCACTTCGTAGCCAGCCTCGGCCAAGTCTTGCGCGGCGGTCATGCCCGCCGGCCCCGAGCCGACGATGCCCACGGTCCGGTCCTTCGTGACGGCGACCGGAGGCAGATGGTGGTCCCTGCCGAGCCGGTCCATGACGAAACGCTTGAGGTTGCGGATTGCCAGGGGGCCATCGGAATCGGCGCGGCGGCAGGCCGGCTCGCACGGGGCATCGCAGACCCGGCCGCAGATGGAGCTGAACGGATTGGTCGCGGTGATCGCCTCGAAGGCCTCCTCGACCTTGTCCTCCCAGATGTAGGCGATGTAGGACGGCGCGTCCGTACCTATGGGGCAGGCCACCTGGCAGGGCGCTGGTACGAAGTTGGCGTCGCCCGTGTCGTCGAGGAGTTCGGGCGGAATCTCCACGTTCGCCCGCGACGGCGCGTCCCGGACGCTCACTGGAGCCGTGGCCCGGAGCGCTGAATGCCCACGGTCTCCTGTATCTGGCGCTCGCCGGACCGATGCTCCGGTGCGTAGGGAAGCTTGTTGATGGCCGCTGCCTCCGGCGTCAGCGCGACCAAGTCCCCGCGATTGAGTTGGCGGATGTCGTCGTAGCCGAGCGCGCGGGTCAGCGCCGCGATCTGCCAACGGACGCTCTCAAGGAACCGCGCCGCGTTCAACGCCTCGGCATCCACATCGTAGCGCTTCTCGTGCTCAGGATCCTGCGTAGCGATCCCCACGACGCAGGAGCCGACGTGGCACTGCATGCAGGCGATGCAGCCCGCGGCGATGATCGCCGAGGTTCCCATGCCGATGGCGTCGGCCCCCAGCGCCAGCGCCTTCACGGTATCGATCCCATCCTTGATGCCGCCCATCAGCACGATGTCGACGTCCTGGCGACGGCCGATCTCCGCGAGCGCCTCCTCGGCCTCCTGGATGGCGGCGATGGTCGGGATGCCGCAGTAGTCGAGCACCTCGTTGCCGGCGGCGCCCGTGGAGCCCTGCATGCCATCGAGCTCGATGAAGTCAAAGCCGTCCTTCACGGCGATCTTGATGTCGTCGCGCACGCGGCCCGCGCCGAGCTTGACGGAGACCGGGATGCGATAGCCCGTGGCCTCGCGCATCTCCTCGATCTTGATGACCAGATCGTCGGCGCCCAGGATGTCCGGGTGGCGGGACGGCGAGCGCAGGTCGATGCCGTGGGGAATGCCGCGGATCCGTGCGATCTCCTCGGTGACCTTCGCCGCCATGAGCTGGCCGCCGAACCCGGGCTTGGCACCTTGGCTGATGTAGATCTCGAGGCCGTCGGCCCGCTGCATGTCGTGGACGTTCCAACCCAGGCGCCCCGACAGCATCTGGAAGATGAGCTGGTCGGCAGCCTCGCGCTGCTCGTCCATCATCCCGCCTTCGCCGGTGTTTTCCGAGATCCCGGTCATGGCCGCAGCCTTGGCCATGGCGAGCTTGGTCGACTTGCTCAGCGCTCCGAAGCTCATGGGCGAGATCATCACGGGCATGGAGAGGCCAATCGGCTTGGCCCCGTGGCGCCCGCCGACCTCGGTACGCAGGTTGACTTTGCCGACGACATCCGCCTCGTGGCCGGCGGCGCTCAGGTCCTTCTTGAAGGCGATGTCGTTGAGATGCGGCAGCGCCCGCGCGCCGCCATAGCCCCGGATGCGGTAGCGGCCGATCTTTGACTTGACGTAGATGTCCTCCTGGACCTTCTCGTTCCAATAGCTCGACTTGCCCGAGAAGGTGAAGAACGGGATGGCCCGGCGCCGCGGCTCCGGGTTGGCGTAGCGCAGGTTGCCGCCTTCGTTGACGATCTTGCTGAAGGTCCCCTTGAAGGGGATCTCGTACTTGTCGAGCAGCGCGCGCAGCTCGTCGTCCTCGGCGCTCTCCATGTCGGTTCGCATGGCCGCGGCACCCAGGGATTGGACCTTGCCGCCGACGAAGATCTCGCCGCCGGTCATATCCTCGCCCACGCGCTCGCCGGAGTCACCGAGAATGACGATGCGCCCGCCATACATCATGTAGCCGGCCATGAAGTTCGCGTTCTTGCCGCAGAGCAGCGTGCCCTCCTTCATGACCTGGCCGGCGCGGGAACCGATGTTCCCCTTGACCACGACCTCGGCGCCGCGGATGGCGACGGCGGGAATGGCGCTGGCGTTGCCGCCGACGACCACGGAACCCCGGTACATGTTGTCGGCGAGGCCCCAGCCGGCGTTGCTCGCCACCTCGAAGCGCGGCCCGTCGGTCAGGCCGGCGCAGAAGTACCCGGCCGATCCCCGGATGCGCACCGTGACAGGGTGGGTCAGGCCGACCCCGATGTGGTGCCGCGCGTCCGGATTGAGGACCTCGACGTCCTCGCCGTCCGCGCCCGCTTTCCGGATCAGGTCGTTGGCTTCGCGGACCGGTAGTGCAGCCAGGTCTACCGTGACCATGTCGCGCAGGTCCCGGGCGGCGGTTCGGTCGTATCAAGGGCCCGGCCCGGGAACAGGCGGTTTAGGGAGACCTCTTCCGAGGCGATGGCGATGAGATCGTCGTTCTCGTAGAGCACCATCGGCTTGGCCGCCAAGCGGTCCTTGGCGTAGCCCATCTCGTCCTTGGTCGACACGAGAAATGAGAACGTGCCGTCGAGGTCGTCGATCGAGGTCTCGAGGGCCTGCCTCAGCGTTTCCCCGTGCTTGAGCCTGTCGGCCAGATAGACCGCGATGAGCTCGGAATCGTTGTCCGTGTGGAACTCGTAATCGCGCTGTTCCAGTAGCCGGCGCATCTTCCAATAGTTGGTGATTTGACCGTTATGGACGATCGCCACGTCGGAGAACCCGGTGGCCCAGAACGGGTGCGCCGCTTCCGGCTCGACGTCGGACTCCGTGGCCAGGCGCACGTGTCCGAGGCCGTGGCTGCCGTCCGTTGACAGGATGTCGTAGACCTCGTCGACATCGTGGGCACCACCCACGTCCTTGACGATATCGAGGGCGCTGCCGATGGAGAACAGCTTTGCCGCATGCTCCATGGCATAGGCGAGCTTCTGGACGTCGCCGTCGTAACGCACCGTCACCCGGTAGGTGCCGCCGACGTGCTCGCCGTCGACGATCTCGGCTTCGAACTCCTTCAGTGCCCGAACCACGCGGTCCACGTTTCCGGCGCCTTCGTCCCCCGCGCCGACGTAGAACCGAAGGACGAACTCGGAGGCCTCCGAGTCGCCGCCGTACAGCGCGAACCCCGTGGAATCGGGTCCGCGGTGCTGACACCCGTCGAGCATCTCGATCAGGGTCTCGCCGAGTTTCGCGTTGAGTTCGGGATTCTTGAAGAGGACGCCAGCGATTCCGCACATGGCACACCTCGCACGCCGCCATTTTCTGAGCCCCTGTGGAGCACGGCGAAGAGTATGGGGCCTGATCCCCGGAAATCAAGTCATGAGAGGAAAAAAAGTTTCCTCTCATGAAATTTTCACTCCGAGTCCCTGGAATAGACGATGACGGAGAGGAAGCGGGTCGGCAGTTCGCGCAGCTCTTCCGGTCCGTGGGGTGCGTTCGCGTCGAAGAACAGGGAATCGCCGGGCAGCAGCGCGTAGATCTTGTCCCCGTGCCGGTAGTTCAACTCGCCTTCCAGCATGTAGATGAACTCCTGCCCCGCATGCTGGAACAGGGGGAAGACGTCCGACTCCTGCGTCAGGCTGATTAGATACGGCTCGACGGCCACGCTCTTGCCCACGCTGTGGCCCAGAAGCTGGTACTGGTGGCCGGCGCGGGTTCCCCGCCGCTCGATGGAGAGACCTTGGCCCGCCCGCACGTAGGTGGCGTCCAACTCCTCCTCGAACTTGCGGAAGAACGCCGTGACGGGTACGTGCAGGGCTCGCGACAGGGCTCGCAACGTGGCCAGGGAGGGCGACGTCATACCGTTTTCGATCTTGGACAGCATGCCCGCCGACAGCCCGGACGCCTTGGCGAGTTCCACCACCGTCATGTCGAGCTTCCTGCGGAATTCCCGCACTTCCCCGCCGATCGATACCTCGAGGCCGATGTCGTCGGCCTGGGTGGTCGCGTGAGGGTGCTGGTAGTCCAGCCGCTCAGCCTTTGCCATCGCCGCCCACTCCGCCTCGCGGCGCATCATGTGCAAGCCGCTTGCAAGATGATGGCTGCGCCCGGTCGTGTCCAGCCGTCCGGCGGAGGGAGCCCCGTCCCGTCAGCTCCCCGCGCGTTCGCGGATCAACACAGCAAGCTCCGCGACCGGTTTTTCCACGGCGTTGTTTGGGACCAGGAGGTGATCGCCCTTGATCAGGGCGTTGCCGCGGCTCCGCCGACGCGCGGCGCTGTCGAGTGTGGCGAAGAACGCCTCTGCGTCCCGGAGGTCGACGCGCAGCAGGGGCCGCAACCTGATGCCCACGGCGCGCGCGCCCGCCACGTGTCGCCAAGGCACCGCAGGAAGGCCCCAGTCGCGATACCAGAGGCCCGTGTCGCCAACGATCATCGCCGTCCCGCGCGACCAGGCGCCCCGGGAGACGTAGAGAGCGCCGGCGGCGAGTACCCAGCAGACGGCGGCGATGAGCTCGTGGTCCCGCACATGGCCGTCGCCGAACGCCATGGTCCCGAGCCCGATCGCCGCCAGCAATCCGGCAATGATCGAGGCGTGCAGGCGGCGCGAACGGGAGACCCCGAAGGCGTGTTCCCCGCGGCGCGCGCGGGGTATCCGTTCGGTCAAGCCCGATTCCTCCCCCTACCGGCGGCGGGGCGCTACGGCTTGGGACGGCGACCCAAAGGAAAGGGGGCACCGGAAAACCCGATGCCCCCGCGGCCATTGCCGGCGGGACCGCTCAGTGGTGATCGTCGATGGCGCTCTGCAACGTCGCTTCGTCGCCGTATTTCTCGACGCTCTCCTTGAGGATCTCGTTCTCGTGCCTGACCTGCCAGACGTGCCAGGCGAGCCACAGGACGATGCCGATCAGCGCCATCAGGCCTTCGGCTCCGGCGAACGGATAGATGTGCGTTACCTCCGCCAGGTCGACCGCCCAGGAGTCGAGAGGTGTGGTTGACATGATGGTTCTCCCCTATTTCCTGTCCGTTCCTCAGGCGCCCGTGGACTCGGAGCGGACCCCGGCCACCACGTCCGCGCGCGCGGCCTCGGCCTCCTTGTTGTCGTGGAAGTCGAGCCCGAGTACCTCGATCTCGCGCGGGATGCGCAACAGTCCTTGCGAGTGGAGGATCTTGGCGACGACCCAGGCCGGGATGAAGCCGAGGACCCAGAACATGATGACCGCGCCGACGAACTGGCCGAGCGGATTGATGGCGGCGAAGCCCTCGTAGGGCGACGAGGGGTGCCCCCAGAGAACGAAGCCCGCGATGACCAGGCCGATGAAGCCGGCATAGCCGTGGACCGCCACGGCGCCGACCGCGTCGTCGACCTTGAACCTCCGTTCGACCCAGTAATGGATCTTGTACATGAGGAAGGTACCGATGCCGGCGACGATCATCGCCTGGATCGGATGATAGAGGTCGTTTCCGGCGGACGCCGTGATGATGCCGGCGAGCCCGCCCGAGTAGGTCCAGAAGGCATCGCCCTTCGACACCATGTAGCCGACCAGCATCCCGCCGGCCAGAGACATCAGGAAGTTCACCGTAATGGCGCCGAGCGTCGTCGGCGTGAGATAGATGGTGGTCGCGGTCTGGGTCGCGCCGGTGATCTGGCCATCGATGTAGCCGGTCGTCGCGACCGGCACGTTGCAGGCCACGTAGAACCCCCAGAAGCCCGTGTAGATCAGGAACAGCCCGATACAGACCAGCCAGGCGTTGTGGGGGAGGATGTCGCGCGGCGTGCCGTCCGCCGCGAACTTGCCAAGGCGCGGCCCGAGAACGACCAGGACGCCCAGGGCCGTCCCGCCGGCGATCCCGTGAATCACGCCTGAAGCGTAGGCGTCGTGATAGCCGAGGAGCTCGACCATCCAGCCGTTAAAGTGCCAGCCCCAGGCGGCGTCGATCGACCAGGTGACGGATCCGATCATGATGGCGAAGATCCAGAACGCGAAGTGGCGGATCCGTTCGATCACCGCGCCCGAGACGATGGACGCGGCGGTCCAGGCGAACAGCAGGAACGCCGCCCAGAAGACGCCGCTGATGCGGTCGTCGAGGCGGGGACCCATGCTCTCGCCCCACGGCGTGTAGGCCGCTGCGACGGACGGGTCGGGATGGCCAAGCGGCCCCGTGATGCCAGGTCCGCCGGCGAACGCCCAGTAGATCCACCAGCCGAAGAAGAACCATGTCACCGTGACCAGCGGGATCAGCATGGAGTTCTTCATCAGGGTGTGCATGTGGTTCCTGCGCCTGCTCGCTCCCACTTCGTACATGCAGAAGCCGACGTGGATCAGGAACATCAGCGCGACGGTTATCCAGTAATAGAATTCGGTGAATACCGTCGTAATCGCGGCAACATCTGTATCCATGAAGGTCTCTCCACGGGGTGGCCATGGGGCCGCCGGCCGCCGCGCACCCCGTCCACGCGGCGGGTCCGGTGTTCGAACTCAGATCGAGGATTTCGCCACGATCTCCAAGCCTCCCGTCGGCGTCGGCCGGTATGTTCCCCGATTCCGGGTTCCGAAACAAGCGTTCGTTCCGCGCAAACCCCCACACCCGGCGCTCAGACAGGCGCCGGATTCGCGGCGCAGCGCGGCCAATCGGGTGCAAGCGCCAGAATCCCGCACTCTTTCGACAGATCCGGATTGAACAGCGCGTTGTGCCAGAACGTCGACTGATACAGGGGGGCGTCTTCCCCGAGTCGTATCGCCTCGCACGTCAGGTCGTAGCGCTGGCCGAACTGCTCGAACGCGAGCCGGCAGGAGCCCGCCGACTCGAGCAGTCCAGCGACACGGGACCCGGGCGGGAACACCGCGGTCAGCCGGTCGGTGAAGGTCCGCGGCCCCTGGAAATAGGTTTCCGACAGGAGCCGGACGGCATCGGTGCGGCGTTCGGCGGGATCCTGCGTGCGGCGGTGGAGGTGCCGGAATTCCATGACCGCGGCCACGGGGTCCGCCTTGTTGATGACGGTAACGATGCGGCTCGCCGCGCGACGGCTGTCACCGACGAACACCCTCGGAGAGATGCCGCCGCCCGGCCGGCCGCCGTCCCGGCGGAACGCGATCTGGCGCAGCCGGCACTGCCAGCCCAGAAAGGCCAGAGCCAGCGCCCGGTCGGCGCTCTCGGGCTGGACGGCCCCAGGCTCGTTTGAGCGCGGCGGCTCCAAGCGTCTCCCCGTCGAGATGAGGTCCGTCGCTCCGGGCGGGCGGCGCGGGACCGGTCAGAACTTCCGGTACGCCTTGTTCAATTCCACCAGCGGGTGGCGCCGGGACATCTGGAACTTGACCAGGAACTCGCGCGCCAGCATGTCCCGGTCCTGCTGGTCGTCTGGCAGTTCGGTGTCTTCGGGAATGGCGACCCAGCCGTTGATGTTGCGGTCGAACACGGCCGGCTGGCCTTCCTCGTAGCCCATGTGGACGTCCTCGAGCCAGTTGAGGTCGTGCCAGTCCATCGTCTCGATGTAGGTCTTGAGGAAGGGGGTCAGGCGGTCGTAGTCCGGCAGGAGATTGACATCGTAACGGTAGCCGATGTGCTGGCCGATCTCGATCTCGCGTTCGGAACCTTCGTGCGTGCCCTGGGCCATGGGTCCGTCCCCTCCCTAAAGGTGGTGGTAGTCGGCCACGCCGACCGTGTGGTCGGTCCCGGCCAGCGGCACGCCGGCCATGGCGGAGGCTTCCATGGTCAGCGCCGCCAGATCCTCGGGCTCCAGGCTGTGGACGTTCGTCTTGCCGCAGGCCCGGGCCAGCATCTGGCACTCGATGGCGAGGGTGTGAAGGAAGTTGTAGACGCGCTCCGCCGCCGCGTCGGGGTCGAGGCGCCGGCGCAGGACGGGGTCCTGGGTCGCGACGCCGACCGGACAGCGGCCCGTATGGCAGTGGTAGCAGTACCCCGCCTCGACGCCGACCTCCGCCTCGAAGTCCGCTTCCGGGATGTCCTTGTTGCAGTTGAGGGCCATCATCGCCGCGTGGCCGATGGCGACGGCGTCGGCGCCGAGCGCCAGCGCCTTGGCGACGTCGCCGCCGTTGCGGATGCCCCCGGCGTAGATCAGGGTGATCTCGCCGCGCTTGCCGAGATCGTCGATCGCCCGGCGCGCCTGCCGGACCGCGGCCATGCCCGGCACGCCGGTCTCTTCCGTCGCCAGGTGCGGCCCGGCGCCGGTGCTCCCTTCCATGCCGTCGATGTAGATGCTGTCGGGGTCCGTCTTCACCGCCATGCGCACGTCGTCGTAGACCCGCGCCGCGCCGAGCTTGAGCTGGATGGGGATCCGGCCGTCGGTGGCTTCCCGGACCTCCTGGATCTTCAGCGCCAGGTCGTCGGGGCCCAGCCAGTCGGGATGGCGGGCGGGCGAGCGCTGGTCGATGCCGGCCGGGAGCGAGCGCATTTCCGCCACTTGGTCGGTGACCTTCTGGCCCATCAGGTGGCCGCCGAGCCCGACCTTGCAGCCCTGGCCGATGAAGAACTCGCAGCCGTCGGCCAGCCTGAGGTGGTGCGGGTTGAAGCCGTAGCGCGACTGAATGCACTGGTAGAACCACTTCGTCGAATAGCGGCGTTCGTCCGGGATCATGCCGCCCTCGCCCGAGCACGTCGCCGTGCCCGCCATGGTCGCGCCGCGCGCCAGGGCGGTCTTGGCTTCGTGGGAGAGCGCGCCGAAGCTCATGCCCGTGATGTAGACGGGGATGTCCAGCACGATCGGCGTCTTCGCCCGCGGGCCGATGACCGTCTCGGTCAGGCATTTCTCGCGATAGCCCTCGATGACGAAGCGCGTCAGCGTGCCGGGCAGGAACGTCAGGTCGTCCCAGTGCGGGATATTCTTGAACAGGGAGAACCCGCGCATCCGGTAGCGTCCGAGCTCCGCCTTGACGTGGATGTCGTCGATGACCTCGCGCGTGAATATCCGGCTGCGCCCGAGTACGTCCCTGCCGCGGGGCGGCGTGCGCGGGCCCGTGGCGGGAGCTTCCGAATCCGGCATCGTCCGTTCCCCCCTCAGAGGACGATCTTCTTCTCGGCGGGCTCGAGACTGTCGTAGTTCCAGAGCTGTTTGCCGGCGACAACCTTCTTGAAATGGCCCGCTCCCTGCGCCGGCAGCAGTTCGTACATGGCGAGCTTCCGCTCGAGCCAGACCCGGTCCGGGCCGGTCAGTTCGCCGGGCACCGCATCGACGCCGAGGCTCCGGATCTCGCCGCCCACGAAGATGGTGCCGTCGTACATGGAATCGCCCAGGTTCTTGCCGGCGTCGCCGCAGACCACCATGCGGCCCCGCTGCATCATGAACGCGGAGTACGCGCCGGTGTCGCCGCCGACGATTATGGTGCCTCCCTTCATGTCTATGCCGGTGCGCGAGCCCACGCTGCCGCGGCAGACGAGGTCGCCGCCCCGCAGCGCGGCGCCGAACGTCGAGCCGCCGTTCTTCTCGACCACCACGGTGCCGGCCATCATGTTCTCGGCGCAGGACCAGCCGACCCGGCCGTTGATCCGCACGTTGGGCCCGTCGATGAGGCCAACGGCGAAGTATCCCAGGCTGCCGTCGATGATCAGGTTGAGGCGGTTGAGAATGCCGACGCCGATGGAGTGCCGCGCGCCCGGGTTCCTGACCGTGACGGTGCCGTGTCCGGACGCCATGAGCTCGCGGATCCTGAGGTTGATGTCGGAGATTTCCAGCCCGGCGGCGTCGAACTCGGCGCGCTTGTCGAAGTCGACGTCGAACGAATCCGGATAGACGAAATTCTCCTCCTCTTCGGGCGAGAAAAAGATCTCCTGCGTGCGCCCGGCGAGCTGTTCGGTGTGCATCCCCATCTCGTGGGAAGCGCGGTCCCCATGGCTCAGGCCTGCCATACACGCACCTCCTCGTCGTAGGGATCCCGGGTCTCGATCTCTTCCGGGATGAGCGCGCGGATGGCGACTTCCTCGGATGCCAGCGCCACCGTGTCCTCGCTCTCGAAGAGCACCATGGGCTTGGCCGCCATGGTGTCCTTGGCCATCCCCAGGCAATCGGCCGTAGCGACGACGTAGGTGAACACGCCGTCGATTTCCTCGATGGACTGGGCGAGCGACTCCTCCAGTGCGTAACCGTCGTTCAACTTGTCCGCCGTGTAGACCGCCAGCAGCTCCGAATCGCAGTTGGACAGGAAGCGGTGTCCGCGCCGCTCCATCTCGCGGCGCATGATCCAGTAATTGGTGATCTGGCCGTTGTGGACCACGGAGATGTCGTTGTAGGGGTAGGCCCAGTAGGGATGGGCCGAGCGGATATCGACATCGGACTCCGTCGCCATGCGCGTGTGCCCGATGGCGTGCGTGCCCCGGAACCCCTCGAGTCCGTACTGGCCCGACACGGTCGCCGCGTCGCCAAGGTCCTTGACGAGTTCCAGGCCGCGGCCGAGGGAGAGGATCTCGGCGCCCTCCACGTCCTCGATATAGCGGGCCAGCCGCTCGAGGTCGCCGTCGAAGGCGAAGCGGTAGCGGTAGGCGTACTCCGTCGCCTCCTCCCGCGAGACGGGCACCGCGCCCATCTCCTCGAAACGGGAATCGACGATCGCCCGGCGCTCCCTGATCTCGTCGTGGATGCGGAATCCGGTGGCCATGTCCTCCTGTTCGGCGACCTTGAAGCGCATCACGTACTCGTCCGCGACGGGTTCGCCGTAGACGGCGAAGCCCGTGGAATCGGGACCGCGGTGCTTCAGCGACTGGAGCATGTTCGTTACTTCGGTGCCGATGTCGGCGGTCGTTCCGCGATGGATGAGACCGGCTATGCCGCACATGGATGTGGTCTCCTTCGCGCCGTCGGCGCCGCCCGTCCGCTACGGCAGGCAGTCCCAGTAGGACTCGAGATCCCAGTTGGTGACGGTGGCGTTGAATTTCGCCCATTCGTCACCCTTGTAGTGGGTGAACACCCGGTACATCTCGCCGGGCAGGGCCGATTTGACGACCTCGTCGCCGTCCAGGCGCTCCAGAGCCTCTCCCAGGGACATGGGAAGCTTCTTGACCGTCTTTCCCGCCTCCATGGCCTCGTAGATGTTGCGCTCCTCGGGCTCGCCCGGATCGAGGTTCCGCGTCATCCCGTCGTCGAACGCCTTCAGCAGGCCCGCCGCCATCAGGTAGGGGTTGACCATCGAGTCCACGGAGCGGTACTCGAAACGGCCGGGCGCGGAGACGCGCAGGGCGCAGGTGCGGTTCTGATAGCCCCAGTCGGCGTAGACCGGCGCCCAGAACCCGGTGTCCCATAGCCGGCGGTAGGAGTTGACGGTGGAGGCGCCGAGGGCCGTCAGCGCGCCGAGGTGCTCCATGACGCCGCCGATGCAGTGCAGACCGATCGGGCCGGGCTTGCGCGCGTCGATACCGGGGTCGGGGAGGAACGTGTTCTCGCCGCCTTTCATATATGTGTAGGCGCCGTCGAGTCCCGGCCTCGAGTCCCCGTGCGCGGTGTCGACGATTTCCTCGGCGCCGCCGCGCCACAGCGATACGTTGTGGTGGCAGCCGGAGGCCGAGACGCCCATGAACGGCTTCGACATGAAGCAGGCGATGATGTCGAACTCGCGGGCCACGGCGGCGCAGATCTGGCGGTAGGTGGTCAGCCGGTCGCAGGTGCGCAGCGCGTCGTCGAAGGTGAAGTTGAGCTCGAGCTGGCCGGGCGCGTCCTCGTGGTCTCCCTGGATCATGTCGAGGCCCATGGCTTGGGCGTATTCGATGACCCTGAGGAAGACCGGCCGCAGGATCTCGAACTGGTCGAGATGGTAGCAGTTGGGCTTCGACACGCCGCCCTCCGGAAGCCCGTCCTCGCCCTTCTTCAGCCACATCATCTCCGGCTCGGTGCCGTGCCGCAGATGCAGGCCGTCATGTCTGTCCCGGAACGCGTCGTGGATGCGGCGAAGGTTGCCGCGGCAGTCCGACGTCAGGACTCCGCCCGGGTTCTCGAGCTCCTCCCGGTTCCGGAAACAGGTGCAGAAGACGCGGGCGACGCGCTTGTCCCAGGGCAACTGGACGAAGGTTTCCGGATCGGGGATGCCGACCAGTTCCGACGCCTCCGGGCCGTAACCGATGTAGTTGGCATGCCGGTCCGTGTAGAGGTTGGCCGTGGCGCCGTAGACCAGTTGAAACCCGCGTTCGGCGATGGTCTCCCAGTGATCCGCCGGGATGCCCTTGCCGACGATGCGGCCCGTGACCGAGATGAACTGGTAGTAGATGTACCGGATATCCAGCTCGTCGATCTTTTCGCGAACCTGTCTCACGAGGTCGGAGCGGCCCGCCGCGTTGACGTGCTTCTCAAGATCCGTCTCGGCCATCCCCTGCCTCCCGTGGCGTCCTCCTGTATAGATCAGGTTAACCAACCTTGGACCCAAAATCAACATTTCTTGCGTTTTGGGCCGATTTTGGTACAAGATGTCCCACACTGCAGAACGCCATGGGATTTTATAGTGCCAATTTTGGACCAATCAGCCCATATGCCGGGATCATGAGCGACGACGGGGCGGGACGGGCGGCGGGTGCGGAGCGCGGAGCCGGGCAGCCGAACTCGAGCGACATCGTCGCGTCGCTGCGGTCCCGGATCGTCTCCATGGGGCTGACGCGGGACGACCGGCTTCCGCCGGAACGGGAGCTGGCCCGGCAGTTCGGGGTCGCCCGCGGAACGGTGCGCAAGGCCCTGCACCGCCTGGAGGACGCGGGGCTGGTCGAACGCCGCAAGGGCAGCGGCACCTACGTCGCCAGCGCCGCGGCCGACCGGACCCGGACCATCATCCAGTCCACCAGCCCTCTGGAACTCGTGGATACGCGGTTCGCGCTCGAGCCTCAGATGGTGCGTCTCGCGGTCCTCAATGCCACCGGCCACGACCTCGCGCGGCTGCGGCTGGCGCTGGAGGCGGTGGAGAACGTTGCCGAGGACTATCGCGCGTTCTCCGCCGCGGACGAGGAGTTTCATCTCGGTCTTGCCAACTGTACCCAGAACTCCCTGATGATCTGGATGTACGAGCGCGTGAACGACGTGCGCCGCCACAACCAGTGGGAGACCATGAAGCGGCTGACCCTTACGCCGCCGGAAATCGCTGGCTACAATCGGCAGCACCGCGCCGTCTTCGAGGCGGTCGTCCGGCGCGACGCCGCGGCCGCGGCGGGCGCCATGCGGGGGCATCTGCGCAAGGCCCGGGACGCGCTCGTCCGCGCCGCCAGGGCGTAGGCGGCGCGAAGGGTGACGGCGATGAACGATCCTTTCAGGGCGGCTTGCGTGCAGAATTGTGCAGGCCCGGACATGGCCGCCAACCTCGCCGAGGCGGAATCCCTGGCGCGCCGCGCCGCGGACCGGGGCGCCTCCCTGATCTGCCTGCCGGAGTTCTTTTCCTGCCTCGATTTCCGCGACGGCGCCTTCGACGTGGGCGCGCGCGCGGAGGACGAGCACCCCGCCCTTCCCCTGTTCCGGGGACTCGCCCGCGAGCTCGGGGTCTGGATCCAGATGGGATCCCTGGCCGTCCGCTCTCCCGACGGGAAGATCCGCAACCGCGCCTACGCGATCGACGACACCGGCGGCATCGCAGCGGTCTACGACAAGATCCACCTCTTCGACGTCGACCTCGCGGGCGGCGAGAGCTACCGCGAATCGGAGACCGTGGAGCCGGGCGGGTCGGCCGTGGCGGTCGGGACGCCGTGGGGCGTGCTCGGGCTCAGCGTCTGCTACGACCTGCGGTTCGCCCATCTCTACCGGGCCCTCGCCCACGCCGGGGCCCGGTTCCTGACCGTGCCGGCGGCCTTCACGAGGACCACCGGTCAGGCCCACTGGCACGTTCTGCTGCGGGCACGCGCCATCGAGACGGGGTGCTACGTGCTCGCGGCCTGTCAGTGCGGCGCTCACGGCGAGGCCGAGAGCTACGGCCACTCGCTGATCGTCGATCCCTGGGGCCGGATTCTCGCGGAGGGCGGCGAGGAGCCCGGTGTCGTCGTCGCGGACGTCGATCCCGCCGGGGTTGCGGAGGCGCGGCGCATGATTCCGGCGTTGACCCACGACCGCACATTCTCTGCGCCGGACCGCGGCGCTCTGCGGATCGGACTGGTTGCGGGAGGGTAGAGTGACGATTCCCACCCACGCCACATATCTCGTCATCGGTGCCGGCATCCATGGGCTGAGCACCGCCTGGCATCTCGGGGAGGCCCTCGCCGCGCGCGGCCGGCCGCCGCGCGCCGACGGTGCGGCGCCCGGCATCCTGGTCCTCGACAAGACGGGCGTTGCCGCCGGCGCGAGCGGCATCGCCTGCGGCGTCGTGCGCAACAACTACGCCCAGTCGGCCATGCGCGAGCTCATGGCCCACAGCGTCGCCGTCTGGGAGAGCGACCCCGAGGCGTTCAGCTACCACCCGGTGGGCTACATGCAGATCAGCCCGGAGGCCATGTTCGCGGACGTCGCGGCCATAGCCGGGGAGCAGGAGGCGATCGGCTACGAGTCGACCTTCATCGACGGCGCGGCCGCAAGCGCCGCCTACATGAAGGGGCTGTTCGACGACTGGCGGGCGGACGGCGTGACCTCCGTGTTGCACGAGAAGAAGGGCGGCTACGCCAACAACGCCGCCGCCGTCCGCGGCCTCGCCGGCAAGGCCGAGGCCGCTGGCGCGCGGATTCTCTCCGGCGTCACGGTCACGGGCTTCCGCATGGAGGGCGGCGCGGTTGCCGCGGTCGAGACCGACCGCGGCGCGATCGAGACGGAGCAGGTCGTCGTCGCGGCCGGACCCTGGGTGAAGACGATCTGGGACATGCTCGATCTGCCCGCAGCCATCCCGGTCAAGGAGGCCGGCGGCGCGGTCCGCGCGGACGTGCCCATGTGGGTGTACTGGAGCCTCCAGGAAGGGACTCTCGGCGTCGATCCCGGCCTTCAGAGGACCAACGACGGCGGCGCCGCGCCGGTGATCCACCTGGACACCGACGCGCCCCTCGCGTCGGACGTCGACGGCTCCCTCGTCACCGAGGAGACCTGGGGCGTCTACTACAAGCCGGACCTCAATTTCGGCGGCATCCAGGGTGGCGCCATGCCCTGCGAGGTCGCGGCGGACCCGGACGACGTCGCGGTCGACCCCTACGGCCCCGCCTCCCCCGACTTCGTGGTGGGCGACGACTTCGCCCACATGTGGTGCTCGGCGCTGGCCTTCTGCCAGTCCCGCTTCGCAGGGCAGTTCCCGCGGTACCGGAAGGAGCCGTCGGGGGGCATCGGTTGTTTCACGCCCGACAGCTTTCCGGTCTTCGACCGCTTCCACGACAACGTCTACGTCATCGCCGACTCGAACCACGGCTTCAAGATGATCGGCGTCGGCGCCCTGGTGGCGGACGAGCTGCTCGGCGCCCCGAGCGCGCTGCTGGAGCCGTTCCGCATGTCGCGGTTCGCCGAGGGGCGGCTGCTTCCCGTCTCCAACAGCCCCTTCCCCTGGAGCTGACCGGGGACGGCCGCGATGATCTTCCGGCAGATGTTCGACGCCGTATCGAGCACCTACACCTACATCCTCGCGGGCCGCCGGGGCGGCGAGGCCCTGATCGTCGATCCCGTCCTCGACCGGGTGGACCAGTACCTCCGCGTCCTCGACGAGCTCGGCTGCCGGCTCGTGAAGGCGTTGGACACCCACATTCACGCGGACCACGTCACGGGCCTCGTCGCGCTACGGGACAGGACCCGGTGCGTCACCGTCATGGGGGAGCGGAGCTCGGCCGACGTCGTGTCCATACGCGTCCGGGAGGGCGAGGCCGTCGGCGTGGACGGACTCTCGCTGGACGTGCTGTACACCCCGGGCCACACCGACGACTCCTACAGTTTCGTCCTGGGCGATCGCGTCTTCACGGGGGACACGCTGCTCATCCGCGGCACGGGCCGCACCGATTTCCAGAACGGGGATCCCCGCGCCCAGTACGATTCCATCTTCGGCAAGCTGCTGAAGCTCCCGGCCGAGACGCTGGTGTACCCCGCGCACGACTACAAGGGGGAGACGGTCAGCACCATCGGCGAGGAGGCGGCCTACAATCCCCGCCTCCAGGTGTCGTCCGTCGAAGAGTACGTCGACGTGATGAACGGGTTGAACCTGGCCAAGCCGAAGATGATCGACGTCGCGGTTCCGGCCAACCGGCGGATGGGCGCCCCGCAGAGGGACGACGAGGATCCCTCCTGGGCACTGGCCCCGGGGGACGTCATGGCCCTGATCGACGGGCCCGATACGCTGCTGGTCGATCTCCGGGAGGATGCCGAGCGGACGCGGGACGGCGTGATCCCCGGGTCCGTCCACGTGCCCTACCGGGGCCTTGACGCGTTCGTCCGGCCGGGCGGCGTGCTGCATCACGGGGCCGCCCGGGACGGCAGGCGGATCGTCTTTTGCTGCGCCTTCGGCGAGTGTTCGACGCTCGCCGTCAGGACCGCCCGGGAAGCCGGGCTCGACAACGCGTGCCACATGGTCGGCGGCATTGAGGCGTGGGCGTCCGCGGGCGGGGCGCTGGAGCGGCGGTCGGACTCCGAAACGCCCCGTTGAGGCGGCCGTGGATATCCGTTGTCACGCCGGACGGACCGCGTTCAGGGCGTTCGCAGGAGACATGGGGCGGAGTCCTGCCTGAGGCGTGAGACCCGTAACGCTCCGGTGGCATGAAACGCGTAAACCGCCTGGGCGTCTCCGCCGGTATCTCACGGAAGGCCGAGGCATCCGCGCCGCCGATGCCCGCGCCCGCTTCGCGGCGAGGCGCTACGCGATCTTCCGCGCGGGCGCGTCGGCCGCCGCCGCGCCGCGGATCCAGGTCCCGAGGAACTCCCGCGTCCAGCGCACCACGCTCGCCTCGTGGCGCCGCCGGCCCCGCATCTGCTCTTCCGGCGACTGGGCGCCGCGCCGCTTCTTCCAGCCGTCGCCCGAGGTCCAGCGGCGCATGATCCTGTGCGTCACCTCGGGGTGGAACTGCAGCGCGTAGGCGTTGCCGTATCGATATGCCTGGTTCTCGAACCGCTCGCTGCTGGCGAGGTGTTCGGCGCCCCAGGGCAGGTCCATGCCCTCCCGGTGCCATTGGTACATGTGGGTCGCGTGCCGGAAGAGGGGCGCGCCCGCGTCGGTGGGCCGCACGCGGTAGTAGCCCACCTCGGTCAGGCCCTCCGGGTGCGTCCACACGGCGCCCCCGAGCGCGCGGGTGAGAAGCTGGGCGCCGAGGCAGATGCCGAGAAACGGCTTGCCCGAGTCCAGCACCGTCGGGATCCAGTCGATCTCCGCCCGGATGAAGTCGGTGTCGTCGTTGGCGCTCATCGGCCCGCCGAAGACGACCGCCCCGGCGTGCCCGTCCATCGTCTCGGGAAGCCGGTCCCCTCCGCTGGGGCGGCGGACGTCGAGGCCGTGGCCCATGGCCCGGAGAACGCGCGCCACGCGGCCGGGATCGGACCTCTTCTGGTGGACGACGAGCAGCACGGGGTCGGTCATGGCGCCGAGACCATATAGGGCGGCGCGTACCCGCCGCAACCGTATCCGTTCATCGCGCCGTGACTCCGCCGTCCACGACGAACTCGGCGCCGGTGACGAACTTCGATTCGTCGGAGGCGAGATAGACGATCATGTGCGCCACGTCGTCGGGCTCCCCGATCCCGCCGAGGGGGATCTGCCGCGCGAGCGTCCGGCGCGTCCGTTCGGGATCGTCCGACGCGTCGATCATGGACCGCACCATGGCCGTCTCGACGAACGCGGGATGGACCGAGTTGCAGCGGATGCCGTAGCCCGCCCGCGCGCAGTGGAGCGCGACGGACTTCGTCAGGAGGCGGACGCCCCCCTTCGAGGAATTGTACGCCGCCATGTTGTGGCCGCCGACCAGTCCGGACACCGACGACAGGTTGACGATCGACCCGCCGCCGCTCCGCTTCATCGCCGCGACGCCGTGCCGGCACCCGAGGAAGACTCCGTCGAGGTTCACGGCGTGGACGTGCCGCCACGCCTCGAGGGACAGCGACTCGATGTCCCCCAGAACCGCCACGCCGGCGTTGTTGACGAGGACGTCGAGCCGGCCGAAGGTCTCCAGCGTGGACTCCATGGCCCGCGCCCAGTCCTCCGGCCGCGTCACGTCGAGCCGCTCGAAGCGCGCGGGCGCGCCGATTTCCGAGGCGACGCCGCCGCCCGCCTCGTCCGAGATGTCCGTGACCGCGACGCGCGCGCCCTGCTCCGCCATGCGCAACGCGGCGGCCCGGCCGAGACCCGCGCCCGCGCCCGTCACCAGGGCGACCTTGCCGTCGAGCCGCCCGGCCCGGGTCATGTCGGAATCCGTCCGCGGGAAGCGCCCCCCATCGCCCGAATGTGCGTCCGCCGGCCGGAGGGAATCAAGGGCGGATCGACTCGCCGGGGCGCCGGGGCGACAATGCGGGCGCACCGGCGGGGGTCTCGGGCGGAGGACGGGACATGCGGTCGAGTCGGTTTCTGGCGGCGGCGGTTTCTGCCCTGATGGCGGCGCCGTCCGCTTCCCTCGCCCAGCCTCAGACGCGCGGCGGGCCGGGTGTCGACGTGCCGGGGCTGCGTTTCCACCTGAAGCCGGAGCACATGCCGGCTCCCTACGCGACCCCCAGCGTCGCCAACGGCGCGCGGCGGACGGCCAAGCCCCGCGCGGTTCCCATCGACGTGCCCCCGGGGTTCCGGGTCAACCTCTTCGCCGGCGGTCTCGACCACGCCCGCTGGATGACCGTCGCCGGCAACGGCGACGTGCTTCTCGCCGAGCCGCGGCCGGGCAGGATCACGCTTCTCCGCGACGGCGACGGCGACGGGCGCGCGGACCTGAAGGAGACGTTCCTTCGCGGCCTCGACCGTCCCCACGGCCTCGCCGTCCGCGGCGGATACCTCTACATCGGGGAGCCCCGCCGGATCGTCCGGGTTTCCTACGAGCCCGGAGACCTCCGGGCCGGCGGCGAGCCGGAGACGGTCGGCGGAGACCGTTCGCTCGGCGGGGGCCGCGGACACTGGACGCGGAACATCGCGTTCGCCCCCGACGGGACGGCCTTCTACGTCGCCGTGGGCAGCGCCGGCAACACCGGCCCGGAGGCGCCGCCCCGGGCGACCGTCCAGCGCTTCGACGCCGACGGCGGCGGACAGTCGACCTTCGCCGCGGGCCTGCGCAACCCGGTCGGAATCGCCTTCCACCCGGACACGGACGACCTCTACGTCGTGGTCAACGAACGGGACGGACTGGGCGACGGCCTCGTGCCCGACTACCTCGCCCGCGTGCGCGAGGGGGATTTCTTCGGCTGGCCCTACGCCTACATCGGGCCGAACCCGGATCCGGATTTCGGCGCCGGCGAACCGGGCTTCGTCGCGCGCGCGGCGGTGCCCGACGTGCTGTTCCAGTCCCACTCGGCGCCCCTGGGGCTCGTATTCTACGACGGCGGCATGTTCCCGCAGAGCTACCGCGGCGATGCCTTCGTGGCGTTGCACGGCTCCTGGAACGCCAGCCGGCCGACCGGCTACAAGGTCGTCCGCGTGCCCTTCAGGGACGGGCGGCCCGAGGGGTGGTACGAGAACTTCGCGGTGGGATTCTGGGCCGAGGGGAGCCGCACCGCGCGGGTCTGGGGACGCCCCGCCGGGCTGGCCGTCGCCCGGGACGGCAGCCTTCTCGTCGCCGACGACGTGGACCAGTCGATCTGGCGCGTGAGCTACGGAAGGTAGCGGAGGCAAACCCGTGCGGCGCGGGCGAGGGATGGTGGAGCCGAGGGGAATCGAACCCCTGACCTCGACATTGCGAACGTCGCGCTCTCCCAACTGAGCTACGGCCCCGGATGCCGCGCGTCCGCCCGCGGGGCAGCGGAAAGCGCGCGGATAATGGGCACGCCCCCGGCCGGTGTCAAGGCGCGCGGCGAGGTGCTATAGATTGGGCCGATTGCCGGGACGCGCAGGCTCGGGGCCGGGTGATGTATTCGCTTCTCCAACTCGTCAGCACCGTCATCACGCTCTACATCTGGGCGCTCGTCATCTCGGCGGTGCTGAGCTGGCTGGTCGCGTTCAACGTGATCAACACCCGGAACCGCTTCGTCTACATGGTGGGCGACTTCCTGTACCGCGTCACCGAGCCGGCGCTGAGGCCCATCCGAAGGGTCGTCCCCATGTTGGGCGGCATCGACATCTCGCCCCTGGTGCTCATCCTCGTCCTGGTCTTCCTGCGCAACTTCATGTTCGAGGTTTTCCTGGGCCAGGGCGGCTTCTGAGGCGCCGCCGGCCCCGTCGAGCACGCACCGGGAGGAGAGCGGCATGACCGAGTCCCGATCGAACTCCGGCGCGGCCCGGATCATCGACGGCAAGGCGTTCGCCCGCGGGATCCGCGAGGGGGTGGCGCGCCGCGTCGCCCGCCTGAAGGCCGAACACGGCGTGACGCCGGGCCTCGCGGTCGTGCTGGTGGGCGACAACCCGGCGAGCCAGGTCTATACGCGCAACAAGTCGAAACAGACCGCCGAGGCGGGGATGGAGTCGTTCAGGCTCGACCTGCCGGCCGACACGACCCGGGACGGGCTGCTCCGCCGGGTCTCCGAGTTCAACGAGGACCCGAGGGTCAGCGGCATCCTCGTCCAGCTTCCGCTCCCCGGCGGGATCGAGGAGCACGCCGTCATCGACGCCATCGACCCCGCCAAGGACGTCGACGGCTTCCACGCGATCAACGCCGGACGGCTGGCGGCGGGCCAGGACGCCCTCGTTCCGTGCACGCCGCTCGGCTGCCTGATGCTGCTCAAGGACGCCTTGGGACCCCTGGAGGGGCGGAAGGCCCTGGTCCTGGGCCGCTCCAACATCGTCGGCAAGCCCATGGCCATGCTGCTCGTCCGGGAAAGCTGCACCGTCACCGTGGCGCATTCGCGGACGCGGGACCTTCCGGCGGAGGTCCGGGAGGCGGACATTCTCGTCGCCGCGGTGGGCCGCCCCCGGATGGTCAGGGGAGACTGGATCAAGCCGGGCGCCGCGGTGATCGACGTCGGCATCAACCGCGTGCCGGCCGGGGAGGACGGGAAGACCCGGCTCGTCGGCGACGTCGACTTCGACGAGGCGGCGAAGGTGGCGGGCGCGATCACGCCGGTTCCCGGCGGGGTCGGCCCCATGACCATCGCCTGCCTCCTGCACAACACCGTGACGGCCTGCTGCCGCCAGAACGGGATCGACGTCCCCGAGGACTGATGTCCTGTCACGCGACGAACGTCGGGCGCCGGCCGAACCGCGCCCCACGGGGTCCCCTCTCCCTGCTCAGGGACAGGGTGGGGGCGGACGCCGCCCGCGTCTTCTGGAATCCCGGCCGGCTGGGGCTCGATCTTGGGCACGTGATCGCCGGGCGTCCGCCCGAAAGACGCCCGTCTCCAGGCGCGGCCGTCACGGCGATGCGGGAGGTGCCATGCTCGTCTGCCGAACCGGTGGAGTTGGACGATGCTTGCGATCAGATTGCCCGCCGACATCGAAGACCGTCTCGATCGGCTGGCGAAGGCGACGGGGCGCACCAAGACGTTTTACGCCCGTGAGGCGATCCTCGAACATCTGGACGATCTTGAGGATCTGTATTTTGCGGAACGGCGCCTGAACGACAACCGTGCCGGGAAATCGCGTACCTACACGCTCGAGGAGGTAGAGCGCGACCTTGGCTTGGCGGATTGAATTCGACGCCGGCGCACTGAGAGATATGCGCCGGCTCGACAGGCAGGTCGCGCGGCGCATCACTCTGTTCCTGCGCGACCGTGTCGGCGTTTTGGAAGATCCACGGCGTTTCGGCGCGCCCCTCGAGCATATTGGCGCTGCCGGACCGGTTCCGCTCTGGCGTTACCGTGTTGGCGACTGGCGCATCGTGGTTCACATCGAGGATGATGTCCTGCGTGTCGCGCATCGCCGGGAAGCCTGTCGAGGCAGGCCTCCGGAGCGGTCGCTAACCCCGCCTGTTGAGAAGCCGCAGGCGCAGCGCGTTGAGCTTGATGAAGCCCTCGGCGTCGCGCATGTCGTAGACCTCGTCGTCCTCGAACGTGACGTGCTCCAGGGAGTAGAGGGACCGGGGCGATTCCCGGCCGATCACGTCGACGTTGCCCTTGTAGAGCTTGACGCGCACCGTGCCCGAGACGTGCTCCTGGCTCCTGTCGATCGCGGCCTGGAGCATCTCGCGTTCCGGCGAGAACCAGAAGCCGTTGTAGATGAGCTCGGCGTACCGCGGCATGAGCTCGTCCTTGAGGTGGGCCGCGCCCCGGTCGAGCGTCAGGCTCTCCATGCCGCGGTGGGCCGCGAGCAGGATCGTCCCGCCCGGCGTCTCGTAGATGCCGCGGTTTTTCATACCGACGAAGCGGTTCTCCACGAGGTCGAGCCGCCCGACCCCGTTCGTGCCGCCTAGCGCGTTGAGCTCGGCCAGCAGCGCGGCGGGGGAGTATCTCCGGCCGTCGATGGCGACGGCGTCCCCGCCCTCGAACGCGATCTCGACGACGGTGGGCCGGTCGGGCGCGTCCTCCGGGGACACGGTGCGCGTATAGACGTGCTCCTCGGCCCCGACCGCCGGGTCCTCGAGCGCCTTGCCCTCGGAGCTGACGTGCAGCAGGTTCGCGTCCTGGGAAAACGGCGCCTCTCCGCGCCGGTCCCGGGGGATGGGAATCTGGTGCCGTTCCGCGAACGCGATCAGGGCCGTCCGGGACGTGAGGTCCCATTCGCGCCACGGCGAGATCACGCGGATATCGGGCTCGAGCGCGTAGTACGAGAGCTCGAAGCGGACCTGGTCGTTGCCCTTGCCCGTGGCGCCGTGGGCGACGGCGTCCGCGCCCGTCCGGCGGGCGATCTCGATCTGCCGCTTCGCGATCAGGGGGCGGGCGATGGACGTGCCCAGCAGGTAGAGGCCCTCGTAGACCGCGTTGGCGCGGAACATGGGGAAGACGAAGTCGCGGACGAACTCCTCGCGCAGGTCCTCGACGTGGATCTCCTCGACCCCCAGCAGTTCGGCCTTGGCCCGGGCGTCCTCGAGCTCGTCCCCCTGGCCGATGTCCGCCGTGAAGGTCACGACCTCGCAGCCGTAGGTCTCCCGCAGCCACTTGAGGATCACCGAGGTGTCGAGCCCGCCCGAGTAGGCGAGCACCACTTTCTTGACGTCCGCCGTCATGGGCGTCTCCCGTTCCGGGGGCGGGGCGGCCGTTCGCTCGCGGACTTGAGCTGGCCGCAGGCCGCCATGATGTCGCGGCCGCGGGGCGCGCGGACCGGCGACGCGTAGCCGGCCCGGTTCACGACCTCGCCGAACCGGTCGATGGTCTCGGGGTCGGAGCACCGGTAGGGCGCGCCGGGCCAGGGGTTGAAGGGGATGAGGTTGACCTTCGCCGGGATGCCCGAGATCAGCCTGACCAGGGACCTGGCGTCCGCGAGGGAGTCGTTGACCCCGTTCAGCATGACGTACTCGAACGTGATCCGCCGGGAGTTGGCGGCGCCCGGATAGGTCCGGCATGCCTCCAGCAGCGCCGCGATGGGATACTTGCGGTTGAGGGGCACGAGCAGGTCGCGCACGGCGTCGCTGACCGCGTGCAGCGAGACGGCGAGGTTGACCCCGAGCTCCGCGCCGACCCGGGACATCATCGGCACGACGCCCGCGGTCGACAGGGTGATCCGCCGGCGCGATATCGAAATGCCCTCCGCGTCCATCACGACGTTCAGCGCCCGCGCGACGTTGTCGTAGTTGTAGAGCGGCTCGCCCATGCCCATGAGCACGATGTTGGAGATCAGCCGGTCCCGGCCGGGGCTCGGCCATTCTCCCAGCGAGTCGCGGGCGATCATGACCTGGGAGACGATTTCGGCCGCCGTCAGGTTCCGCGCCAGCCTCTGGGTTCCCGTATGGCAGAACCGGCAGTTGAGCGTGCAGCCCACCTGGGACGAGACGCAGAGGGTGCCCCGGCCCTCCTCCGGGATGTAGACGGTCTCGACCTCGCTTCCGTCGGCGAGCCGGACCAGCCATTTCCGGGTGCCGTCGGAGGAGATCAGCTCCGAGACGACGTCTCCCCGCGACAGCCGGCACCGGTCGGACAGCGCCGCGCGGAACCCCTTGGAGACGTCGGTCATCGCGGCGAAGTCGGTGGCGCCGCGGCGGTAGATCCAGTGCCAGAGCTGGGACGTCCGCATCCGCAGCTCGCCTTCGGGCGCGCCGGCGGCGGCGAGCGCGGCGCGCAGCTCCCGCCGGTCGAGCCCGACGAGATTCACGGGTTCCGTCATCGGCGGCCGACTCGCCCGGCGGCTACTTGACGCCGCAGGCCTTGGAGATCGCCTTGTGGGCCGCCGTGAATCCGGCCAGGGAGTACCGGTCCCGCGTGCGGGTGCCCCGCCTGGACCGGCCTTCCACGACCATGACGTTGCCCTTGATCATGGCCCGGACCATGTTCCGGTCGCCGCGCGCGTCGTAGTTCCAGGCGGACTCGTCGTCCGTGAACAGCGTGAATTTCTTGCCGCCGATCGTGACCTTCACGGTGCTGCCGTCCTTGAAGGGGTAGCCCACGAATATGCTGACCTCGTCGCGCACCTTGTCGCGGGGGCGATGGGTCACCAGGGCGTAGATCTGGCCCCGCCGGACGTTCCTGGGGCGGGTGTCCGTGGGCTCCGAATCCATGAAGCAGACCTTCCCGCCGCCGGACTCGTTGTATACATAGGCCCGCCAGGCCCGCCAGGCGCCGATCTCCTTGGGCGTCTGGGCGGCGGCCGCGCCCGGCGCCGCCGCCAGCAGGGCGGCGAGCGCCGCCGTCGCGAGCTTTCCGATCATGGTCCCTAAATACCCGTGGCCCGCATGTCTGTCCAATCCCGCGTGAGCGTCCTTCCCGACGTGCTGCGGCCGGGCCTCCGGGTGGTCTTCTGCGGCTCCGCGGCCGGGACCGCCTCCGCCCGGGCGGGGGCCTACTACGCGGGCCCCGGGAACCGGTTCTGGGAGATCCTGTTCGAGACCGGCCTGACGCCGCGCCGCCTCGCGCCCGGCGAGTTCGCCGAGGCGCTCGACCACGGCATCGGCCTGACCGACGTGGTCAAGACGGCGTCCGGCCCCGACGCGGCGCTGCCCGCGCGGGCCTTCGACCCGGACCGGCTGCGGCGGCGCATCCTCGAGTTCCGGCCCCGGGCCCTGGCCTTCAACGGCAAGCGTTCGGCCATGTCGTTCCTCGGCGCGGCGCGCGTGGCGTACGGGCGGCAGGCCGGGGACCTTGGCACCAGCGCGGTTTTCGTGCTTCCGTCGACCTCGGGAGCGGCGCGGGGGTTCTGGGAGCCGCGGTACTGGCGCGAGCTCGCGGTCTTCGCGCGGGGCGGGCCGGGCTGACGGCGGACGAATAGCGACGGGTGGCGCGGATGAAGGCGGTTCTCTGTACGGAATGGGGCGGACCCGGGAAGCTCAGCGTGGGCGACGTCGATCCGCCCGCGCCGGCGGCGGGCGAGGTGGCGATCGACGTGAAGGCGGCCGGGGTGAACTTCGCCGATACCGTCATCATCCAGGGGACCTACCAGCTCAGGCCGGAGTTCCCGTTCGTTCCCGGCCTCGAGGTCGCCGGGACCGTGGCGGAGCTGGGAGCGGGCGTCGACACCGTCGCGGTCGGCGACCGCGTCGTCGGCATCCCCAACATCGGCGCGTTCGCGGAGCGGGTCGCGGTCAAGGCCCAGGCCGTCGTCCCCATCCCGGACGCGATGGATTTCGAGACGGCGGCGTCGTTCGCGGTCGCCTATTCCACCTCGCACATGGCGCTCGGCTACCGGGCCGGCCTCCGGGAAGGCGAGACCCTCGTGGTGTTCGGGGCGGCCGGCGGCGTCGGCCTCACCGCCGTGGAGATCGGCAAGATCATGGGCGCCGAGGTCGTCGCCTGCGCCGGCACGCGGGAGAAGCTCGATCTCTGCGCGGCGCGGGGCGCGGACCACGTCGTCGACTACGGCGAGGAGGACATCCGCGAGCGGGTCAGGGAGATCACCGGCGGAAGGGGCGCCGACGTGATCTACGATCCGGTCGGCGGCGCGGCCTTCGACGCGGCGATGCGCTCCGTCGCCTGGGAAGGCCGGATCGTCGTGATCGGCTTCGCCAGCGGCGACTTCAACCAGGCGCGGACCAACATCCTGCTGGTCAAGAACATCGCCGTCATGGGCTTCTACTGGGGGTCGTACTCCATGCACCGGCCCGCGGCCATCGGCGAGTCCATGGCCGAGCTCGTCCGCATGTGGGAGGCGGGACGGCTCCGGCCCCACATCAGCCGCGTCATGCCCCTGGAACGGGCGGGCGACGCGCTGGCCCTGATGATGGACCGGAAGTCGACCGGAAAGATGGTGCTGACGGTCTGAGCCCGGGAGGGGCGGGAATGTCCGCGGACGCGGAGGCCGGCCCCGGCCGGGCGGCGGACGCCGCCGTCCGCGCGCAGTACGAGGAACATCCCTATCCCCCGCGCGATCCCGCCGACGAGCGCCGCCGCCTGATCGCCGGCTCGCCCAGCCACGTCGACGAACTCAACCACTACGTCTTCGGCGGCGCCCGCGACTTCTCCAGGCCCTTCCGCGCCCTCGTCGCGGGGGGCGGCACCGGCGACGCCACGGTCATGCTCGCCCAGCAGCTCGCCGACCGGGGCCCCGGCGAGGTCGTCTACCTCGACGTGAGCGGCGCGGCGCTGGAGGTCGCGCGCGCCCGCGTGGACGCGCGGGATCTCGCCAACGTGACGTTCCTCCGGGGCTCCCTGCTGGAGCTGGAGCGCGTCGCGCCGGGCGCCTACGACTACATCGACTGCTGCGGCGTCCTGCACCATCTCGAGGACCCGGCGGCGGGCCTCGCGGCGCTCGCCCGCGCCCTACGCCCGAACGGCGGCATGGGCCTCATGCTCTACGGCGCCCTGGGCCGGACCGGCGTCTACCCGCTCCAGGACGCGATCCGGCGCCTCGCGGGCGGGGACGTGGGCTCAGGCCGCCTCGCGCTTGCCAGGCGCCTGGTGCGGGACCTCCCCGAGAGCAACTGGCTCAGGCGGAACCCTGCGCTCGGAGACCACCTGCGGGGGGACGACGCGGCCTTCGCCGACCTCCTGCTGCACCCCCGCGACCGCGCCTACACCGTCCCCGCGCTCGCCGGGCTGGCGTCCGCTGCCGGCCTGTCCGTGACCGGCTTCGTCGAACCCCTCCGCTACGATCCCGCGACGTACCTCCGGGACGACACCCTGATCGCGCGGGCGGCCGCCCTGCCCTGGATCGAGCGGTGCGCCCTCGCGGAGTCCGTCGCGGGCAACCTGAAGACCCACGTCTTCTATGCCGTTCCCTCGGTCCGCGCGGAGTCCGCGGTCGCGGCGCCCGACGGTCCCGGGAGGGTGCCGGTCTGGCGGGACGGGGAGGGCCGCGCGCTCGCCGGGCGTCTCGCGGACACGCGGCGGCTCAAGGTCGACTTCGACGGCCTGCCGCTGTCCCTCGATCTGCCCGAAGGCGCGGGACGGATCGCGGCGCTCGTCGACGGGACGCGCTCGCTGGGCGACCTGCGGGAGGCCCTCGGCCTCGACTGGTTCGCGTTCAAGGGCCGGTTCGACCGGGTCTTCCGCGTGCTGAACGGACTGAACCTGCTGCTGCTGCGGGCGGGACCGTAGCGGCTCGGGACGCGGCGGCCGCGCATGTCGGTGAGCGCGTCCGCCGTGTCGTCCGACACCCGCACACCGCCGTCAACCCCACCCCGGTCGCGCCACAGGGTCCCCTCCCCCGCTCTGCGGGGGAGGGACAGGGTGGGGGTGGACGGCGTGAAGGAATCTTTACTTGACCCTCACCCTGACCCTCTCCCTGAGCAGGGAGAGGGGACTCTGACGGTGCGGTTCGGCCGGTGCCCGACATTTGTCGTGTGACAGGACACCGGGGCCATGCCGCGCGAATCTTCCGAATTCGCCGAGACGGCGGTTCCTCCCCGTCTCTCGGCAGGCCGCGCTTCCACGGCCTGAACGGACGCTTGCGAATCTCGAAGCGCCGGCCTGGCCCGCCTCAGCCGTCCGCCGGCACGAGGTCCACGGTCAGCCGCGTGCCGGTTGCCTCGGCGTAGCGGCGAAGGGTCGCGAAGGACGGCGACACCCGGCCGCCTTCCAGCCGCGCGACCGCCGACTGGGTCGTGCCGAGCCGCCGGGCAAGCTCCGCCTGCGTCAATTTCGCCGCCGTGCGGGCGCGGACCAGCGCCTCGATGAGCGCATACTCCTCGTCGGCGCGCGCGTATTCCTCCCGGAATTCGGGGTCCTCCATGAAGCGCGCCTTCAGGTCCTTCAGCTTCGTCATGTCGTCACCTGCCTCATCCGCTCCCGGGCGGTGGCGAGCGCGCGACGCGGCGTCTTGCGCGACTTCTTCGCGAAGACGTGCGGCACCGCGACCCGCCGGACCGCCGCCGTCACGTAGATCCCACGCGCGATGCCGCCCTCGGCCCGCACCCGAAGCTCCCACAGCTTCCCCTCGAGATGCCCGACATGCGGTACGCGGAGAGCCTCCAGCCCGACATTCTCCACCGTCTCGAGCGGCCGAAGCAGCCGGGCGCGCAATGCCACCGGCAAGGCCGATCGTCATTGGCTCCCGGACTGCGGGTCGTCGACCGGGTCGCAGTGATCCGGTTGTTTCCTCTGCATGGACCTTCATCGCCTGAGCAGCCGCCTCCGGCTCCAACGACTTGTCCTTCACCCGGCCGGCACGCGCCCCTGGATGATCGTGCGGCGGGTGCCCCTGCCGTATTCCGTTCCGGATCAGGCTCCCCGCGCCGAATCCCCTGCGAGGGCGGCGACCTCGACGCGCGTGTCGGTGAGCGCGGGTCCCTGCCCGATGTCGGTGAGGGCGGCGGGATTGAGCGCGTTGACCCCGATCCCGGCGCCGTCCGACTTGCGCCAGTGTCCCATCGGCATGACCGCGACGCCCTCCGCCGTGTCGTCCGACACCCGCGCGCGCGCCTCGACGGCGGCGAGGTCGTTGAAGACGCCGACCCGGTCGCCGTCCGCGATGCCCCGCGCCCCGGCGTCGGCGGGGTGGACGAGGACGAACGGCTCGCCGGCGGCCTTCCTCTGGACGTCGAGGTTGCCGTAGCTGGAGTTGAGGAAGGCGTGGCTCTTCGGCGAGATGAGCGTGAGCGGATGGCGGGGGTCGCCGGCGTCCGCGGGGACGTAGTCCGGGAGCGGGTCGACGGGGCCCGCCGGCTGGTCCTCCTCGTAGCCCTGGCGCAGCCGGGGCAGCACGAGGTTGCCCTCCAGCGCGCGCGACGACAGGAACTCGCACTTGCCCGAGGGGGTCGGGAACGCGCCCTCCGCGTGCGGCGCCCGCGTGTCGGGATCGCCCACGTTGAGGCGCGCGTACCCCTCGCGCCGCAGGAGGTCCATGTCGATGCCCTCCAGCGCCGGATGGTCCCAGTCGATGGCGTCGCGGGCGATCTCCTCGTCGGAGCGGCGGAAGTACGGCTCGTTGAACCCGAAGGCGGCCGCGAGGCGCCGGAACAGCTCGGCGTTGGACACGGACTCGCCGAGCGGCGCGATCGCGGGTTCGCTGATGCCGAGGAAGAACTGCCCCCACGAATAGACGAGCTCGAACTGCTCGAGCTGGGTCGTGGCCGGCAGGAGGATGTCCGCGTAGTCCGCCGTGTCGGTCTGGAACTGCTCGCTGACCACGACGAACAGGTCGTCGCGCGCGAGTCCCCGGGCGACCGCCTGCTGGTCCGGCACCGTGACCATGGGGTTGCAGTTGTAGACGAACAGGGCCTTGACCGGCGGGTCGAGGTCGCCGGTCAGCGCCCGGCCCATCTCGATCTGGTTGACGACGCGGGTCCCCGGGCGGATGAAGTCGGGGCGGGAGATCCGGTCGCCGCGCGAGGGCAGGGACCGCGCCGCGCTCTGCAGGACGCCGCCGCCGACGTGGCGCCAGGCGCCCACCAGGGCGGGCAGGGACGCGAGCGCGCGGACGGTCTGGCCGCCGCTCCGGTGGCGCTCCACGGCCACGCCGACGCGGATGACCGACGGCTGGACGGTCGCGTACTCGCGCGCGAGCCGGCGCACGTCCTCGGCGGGAAGCCCCGTGATCGCGGCGACGCGGTCGGGCGGATACAGGGCCGCGCGCTCCGCGAGCGCCTCGAAGCCCACCGTGTGGTCGGCGACGTATTCGGCGTCGACCAGGTCCTCGGCGACGATCGTGTTCATCATGCCGAGTGCCAGGGCCGCGTCGGTCCCGGGGCGGATGCGCACGTGCCAGTCCGCCTGGGCCGCGGTGCGCGAGCGGACCGGGTCGACGACCACGACCTTGGCGCCGTTGCGCCGGGCCTCGGCGATCATCGGCCACTGGTGCATGTGCGTGGAAATCGTGTTGCAGCCCCAGATGACGATGTAGCGCGCGTGCACGAAGCTCAGCGGATCGACGCCCCCGGACACGCCGGTCGTCATGACGGAGGCGGAGTTCGCGGCGGAGGCGCAGAGCGTGCGCTCCATGATCGTCGCGCCGAGCCTGTTGAAGAAGGCGTCTCCCGCATTCAGGCCGTGCACGAAGCCCTGCTGTCCGATGTAGCTGCACGGCAGGATCGCCTCCGCCCCGAACTCGTCGGCGACGGAGCGGAAGCGGTCGCGGACGGCCGCGAGGGCCTCGTCCCAGGAGATGCGCTCGAACCGGCCCTCCCCCTTGGCGCCGGTCCGCCGCTGCGGATGGAGCACGCGGTCGGGGCTGTGGACCCGGTCCTCGTAGTTCTTGACCTTCACGCACAGCGTGCCGCGGGTGAAGGGGTGGTCGCGCCGCCCCCGGACGCCCGTCACCCGGTCCCCCTCCACCGTCGCCACCATGGCGCACGAGTCGGGGCAGTCGTGGGGGCACGTCGCGAACACCTCTCGGGTCGGGGGGGCTTCCTGCACGGCCATGGGCGCGTTCTCCGGTTTCGGCTTCCCTGCGGGGCTGCCGCGCATCCTAGTCCGGTTCCGGTCGATTCGGAACCGCTCCGCCCGCATTCGGCCGCCGGGGTGGGTCCGCCCGGTTCATGGCGGCGGGCCGTTCGAGGCCGCGCCCCCCGGCGGACACCCTCACCCTGTCCCTCTCCCGCGTGCGGGAGAGGGGACCCACGTGGCGGCGGCCGTTCCCGGCCGCGCCCGTTTGACGCCGCGATTGCGCAAGGTGTAAGTCGGCTGCGGTATGGACAGCCAGCTTTTCAAGCCCATCAGGCTCCGCGGCCTCGAACTGGCCAACCGCATCGTCGTCGCGCCGATGTGCCAGTACAGCGCCGCGGACGGCACCGCGAGCGACTGGCATCTCATGCATCTCGGCCAGTTCTCGGTCTCGGGCGTGGGGCTGCTGCTGACGGAGGCGACGGGCGTGGTCCCCGAGGGGCGCATCTCGCCCAGCTGCCTGGGCCTCTATTCCGACGAGAACGAGGACGCCCTGAAGCGCGTCGTCACCTTCGTCCGGGAGTACGGCAACTCTCCCATCGGCGTGCAGCTCGCCCACGCCGGCCGCAAGGCGTCGACCGAGCCGCCGTGGCGGGGGCAGGGTCCGGTCCCGCCCGGGGACGGCGGCTGGGAACCCGTGGCGCCGTCGGCCGTTCCGTTTTCCAACCGCTCGGTCATGCCCAGGGCGCTGGACAAGGCGGGGATCGAGCGCGTCCAGGACGCGTTCGTGGCGGCGGCCGGGCGGGCCGGGCGGCTCGGCCTCGACTGCATCGAAATCCATGCGGCGCACGGCTACCTGATGCAGTCGTTCCTCTCGCCCCTGTCCAACAAGCGCGACGACGAGTACGGCGGCAGCCTGGAGAACCGCATGCGGTTCCTCCTGGAGACCTTCGTGAAGGTCCGCGCCGCGTGGCCGAAGGAGAAGCCGCTCGGAGTCCGCATCTCGTCGAGCGACTGGGTCGAGGGCGGCTGGGAGATCGGCGATTCCGTCGTCCTGGCCGGGGAACTGGAGAAGCGGGGCTGCGACTTCATCGTGGCGTCGAGCGGCGGCGCGACGCCCGACGCCGCCGTCGTCGCCGGGCCCGGCTACCAGGTCGGCTTCGCCGCCGAGATCAAGCGCAGCCTGACGGACATGGCGGTGATGGCGGTGGGCCTGATCACCGATCCCCACCAGGCGGACAGCATCGTCCGCTCCGGCCAGGCCGACATGGTCGCGCTGGCGCGCGGCATGCTCTACAAGCCGCACTGGACGTGGGAGGCGGCCGTGGCCCTCGGCCAGGAGGCGGCCTATCCGCACCAGTACGCGCGCTGCCATCCCGACCTGCTGGGGCTGCCCGTGCCCGGCAAGCTGCCGGCCGCGAAGCACCAGGCCGCCCCAAGGGTCCCCTCTCCCTGAGCAGGGAGAGGGGACCCTTGGGGCGCGGCCGGGCCGCCGGGTATAGTGCCCGGCCCACAGCCATCGTCGATCGATCGTCTTGTCCCTGTCCGAACGGCTCACCGGGATCCCGTGGCGCGACCAGACCCCGGTCGCGGTCGTGGCGCTGGGTCACGGCGGCACGCACTGGGCCTTCGGCGCCTTCTACGTCCTGCTGCCGTTCATCGCGCGCCAGCTGGGGCTGAGCTATGCCGAGGCCGGCCTGCTCGTGGCCGTCTACCACGCCAGCGGGTTCGCCGCCTCGATCGGCAGCGGCGCCCTCGTCGACGTGGTCGGGCGGCAGGCCGCGTTTCAGGTCGCCGCCCTCCTGATGGGGGCCGGGGGGCTGCTGGCCCTCGGCATGACCGGCGAGTTCCTGGTCATCGCCGCGACGATCGTCCTCATCGGCACGGGCGCGAACCTCTGGCATCCGGCGGCGATCTCCTACCTGTCCCGCCGCTTCCCCGACAACCGGGGCTACACCCTCTCCATCCACGCCCTGGGCGCCAACGTCGGCGACAGCCTGGCGCCCCTCGTGGCGGGCGCGGCCCTGGTCTGGTTCACCTGGCGGGGCGCGGCGATGGTGAGCGCGGTCCCCATATTCGCGGTCGCCCTGGCCGTCGCCGTCGTCCTGCTGCGGGAGGGGGCCGCGGGCCGCGGGCCGCGCGACGTCGGCATGTCCGTCGGCGAATACCTGGTCCGGGTCAGGAGCGTGATCGGCGACAGGGCGGTGCTCGGCCTCTGCGTCATGGCCGCCTTCCGCAACATGACCCAGAACGGCCTGTTCGTGTTCCTGCCGCTCTACCTCGCCGACGTCGCCGGGGCGAGCCCGCTGACCCTCGGACTGGCACTGTCCGCGCTCCAGGTGGGCGGCCTCGTCGCAGCCCCCATCGCGGGCACCGCCTCCGACCGGGTCGGCCGCCGGCCCATCGTGATCGCCGCGTTGAGCGTCTCCACGGTGCTGATCGCGGTCCTCACGTCCATCGACGACGAGACCGTCTTCGTCGCCGGCGTCTCGCTCCTGGGCTTCGCCATGTTCGCCACGCGGCCGGTGATCCACAGCTGGCTGATGGACCTGACCCCGCCCCGGCTCGGCGGTTCGGCCACGAGCCTGATGTTCGGCGCCCAGGCCGGCCTCTCGACCCTGACGCCCGCCGTCGGCGGCCTCGTCGCCGACGCCTGGGGCCTCGCCGCGGTGTTCTACTTCCTCGCCGGCACGACCCTGGCCGCCAACGTCCTGGTCTTCCTGCTGCCCCGGGGCGGCCCGCGTCCGGCCGCCGCCGGCGATTGACTCGCCCGGACGCGAAGCGCAGCCTGCCGGGGGACGGACACGGGAGGGCATCCGATGGCCATGCAGCCCAACGTCGACCTCGACGCCGCGCTCAGGGAGGCGGAGGACAAGTACGCCGCCGCCAATCCCGCCAGCCGCGCCTACCACGAGGCCGCCCGCAGGACGCTCGCCGGCGGCGTCGGCCGCAGCTCCCTCTACTTCCGGCCCTTTCCCCTCGCCTTCTCCCGCGGTGAGGGCGCCTACATCTGGGACATGGACGATCACCGCTACGCCGACTTCATGGGCGACTACACGGCGGGCATCTTCGGGCACGACCACCCGGTCACCCGCCGCGTCGTCGCCGAGACCCTGGACGACGGCATCGCCCTCAACGGACCCCACAGGCACGAGGCGCCCTTCGCCGAGGCCTTGTGCCGGCGCTTCCCGTCCTTCGAGCGGATCCGCTTCGCCAACTCCGGCACCGAGGCCAACATCTGGGCCCTGAGCCTCGCCCGCGCCGTCACGGGCCGGACCCACGTGATGGCGTTCGAGGGCTGCTACCACGGCGGCGTGTTCAACTTCGAGGGCGGCCCCACGCCGGTGAACTACCCCGTTCCGTGGGTGATGGCGCCCTACAACGACCTCGACGGCGCCCTGGCCCTGATGGACAGGCACGAGAACGACCTCGCGGCCGTGATCGTCGAGCCGATGGTGGGTGCCGGCGGGTGCATCCCGGGGGAACGGGACTTCCTCCAGGGCCTGCGCGACGCCACGCGGGAGAAGGGGATCGTCTTCGTCTTCGACGAGGTGATGACGTCCCGCCTCGGGCCGAACGGCTACCAGGGCGAGGTCGGCGTCGTGCCGGACCTGACGACGGTCAGCAAGTACCTCGGCGGCGGCCTGACGTTCGGCGCCTTCGGCGGTCGTGCCGACCTGATGGAACGCTACGACCAGACGGGCGGGAACCCGCTGCCGCAGGCGGGCACCTTCAACAACAACGTGCTGACGATGAGGGCCGGCCTCGCGGCCCTCGAGGAGATCTACACCGAGGACGCGGCGCGCGGCCTCAACGCCCGGGGAGACGACCTGCGCGCGCGGCTCAACGCGCTCGCCGGCGGGCACGGCGTGCCGGTGCGCTTCACCGGGGCCGGGTCCATGCTCAACGTCCACTTCACCGACGGACCCGTCCGCGCGCCGGAGGACGCCCGCAAGGCGGACCCGCGCAAGCGCGCCCTGTTCCACTTCGACATGATGGACCAGGACCGTTTCCTCGCGCGCACCGGCATGATCGTCCTGTCCCTGCCGATGACGGAGGCGGAGACCGACGGCCTCGCCGCCGCCGTGGACGAGTTCTTCGCCAGTCGGAAGACGCTGCTGGCCGGCTGAGGCGCCCGCGGGTCAGGTCGCCAGTTCCGGGCGGCCGCGGTAGTGGTCCAGGGCCTCGGGATTGGCCATGGCGTCCCTGTTCCTCACGGGCCGGCCGTGCACCGCCTCCCGCACCGCGAGCTCGGTGATCTTGCCCGAGACGGTCCGCGGCACGTCGGGCACCTGGAGGACCTTCGCGGGCACGTGCCGGGGCGAGGCGTTGCGGCGGATCCGCGCCTTGATCCGGTCGGTCAGGCCGGCGTCGAGGGTCAGCCCCTCGCGCAGGCGGACGAACAGGACGACGCGGGTGTCGCCCTCCCACTCCTGGCCGATCACCAGGCCCTCCTCGACCTCCTCGAGCTGCTCCACCTGCCGGTAGATCTCGGCCGTGCCGATGCGCACGCCGCCGGGGTTGAGGACCGCGTCGGAGCGCCCGTGGATGATCATGCCGTCGTGGTCCGTCAGCTCGCACCAGTCGCCATGCCGCCAGACCCCCGGATAGACCTCGAAGTAGGCCTCGCGGTACTTCGAGCCGTCCGGGTCGTTCCAGAACGAGACCGGCATGGACGGGAAGGAGGAGGTGCAGACGAGCTCGCCGCGTTCTCCCCGCACGGGGTTCCCCGCCTCGTCGAAGACGTCCACCGCCATGCCGAGCGCCCGGGTCTGGAGCTCGCCCCGCCAGACCGGCCCCGCGGGGTTCCCGCCGAGGAAGCACCCCATGATGTCCGTGCCGCCCGAGATGGAGGACAGGCACACGTCCCTCTTGATGCGCTCGTAGACGAAGTCGAACGACTCGGGCGCCAGCACCGACCCGGTCGTCAGGATCGCCTTCACCGACGACAGGTCGTGGGTGTCGATGGGCGACAGGCCCCGGTTCCTCACCGCGTCGATGTACTTGGCGGACGTGCCCAGGACGGTCATCCCCGCGTCGTCCGCGTAGTCGAAGACGGCGTTGCCGTCCGGGTGGAAGGGGGACCCGTCGTAGAGCAGCAGCGTCGCCTCCGAGGCGAGGCCCGCCGCCAGCCAGTTCCACATCATCCAGCCGCAGGTGGTGAAGTAGTAGAGCCGTCGCCCGGCCCGATGTCCGAATGGAGCCGGTGCTCCTTCAGGTTCTGCAGGAGCGACCCGCCGTGCCCGTGCACGATGCACTTGGGCATCCCCGTCGTGCCCGACGAGTAGAGGATGACCAGGGGGTGGTTGAAGTCCACCCGCGCGAAGTCGATGTCTCCGGCCTCGAAGCCGGCGGTGAAGTCCTCGAAGAGGACGGCCCCGGACAGGCCGCCGGCCGGAGGCTCCTCGTGCCCGTACGGGACGACGACGGTCCGCTCCAGGCTGCCGAGCTCCCGCCGGACCGCGGCGACGCGCTCGAGGGAATCGAACCACTTGCCGTTGTAGAAGTATCCGTCGCCCGCGAACAGGACCTTCGGCGCGATCTGCCCGAACCGGTCGAGCAGGCCCTTGACGCCGAAGTCCGGCGAGCACGACGACCAGATCGCGCCCAGGCTCGTCGCTGCCAGCATGGCGATCACGGTCTCGGGCATGTTGGGCATGAACCCCGCCACCCGGTCGCCGTGCCCGACGCCCGTGGCGGCGAGCGCCCGCGCCGTCCGCGAGACCCGGTCGTACACCTCGCGGAAGGTGAGCTCCCGGCGCACCCGGTCCTCGCCCCGGAAGACCATGGCGGCCGCGTCGTCGCGCCGCCGCAGCAGGTTCTCCGGATAGCTCAGGCGCGCGTCGGGGAACCAGCGAGCGCCGGGCATCCGGCGCTTGCCGGCGACGACGCGGTCGCCGCGCGTCTCGGCCACGATGCCGCAGAAGTCCCAGAGCGAGAGCCAGAACCTCTCGTCCTCCTCGACCGTCCAGCGCCGGAACGCCGGAAAGTCCGGGAAGCGCACGTCCCAGCGCTCTTCCATCGCCCGCATGAACGCGTGCATGCCGGTCCGCCGGGCGCGGCCGGCGGACGGCGTCCATAACGGCTGCGTGTCGCCCTGCATCGCGCCCTCCCCTCCCCGCGTCGCGCCGCCCAAGTGTGCCGCGCCGGACGGCGGGTGGGAAGCGCGTGGCGGCGCATCGTTCTCCGACACCCTCACCCTGTCCCTCTCCCGCAGAGCGGGAGAGGGGACCCTCGGGGCGCGGCCGGGCCACTCGGGTCCCCTCCCCCTGGAAGGGACAGGGTGGGGGTGGTGGACGGCGCGCCGGTCTCGGCACCCCTGCCCTGTTCCCGCGGTGCGGCCGAATCACTTTCGCAGAGGAATCCCAGGGGGGAGTATCGGCGGTCGGTGACGCTTGGGCCATACCCGGGTTCGGACGACCGCCCGGTACGCGCACCTTGCCCGGGATTCGATCCGGAACGCCGCGGCGCGGATCACTGGGAGCCTGTCGGGAGAGCGCGAACCTGATAGATCGTTGCTTCCCGCGCGAGCCGGAGGGTTCCACGGCTTCGCCGAACGATTGCGGGCGACGGTGGCCGGATAGGAGGTTTCGGTTCCGTCGTCCCGTGGCGGCCGGCACGCTGCGGCGATCGAGAGTCCGCCGATGGCTTTCGAGGTCGTGAAGACGACGCGGGCCGACGGCTGCCGCCCCCTCGTCCGCCACGCCGCGGCCGACGTCACGGTTGCCGCATTTCCGCGGGCGCCAGCCGGGCGCGCCGCATGAACACCGAGGGGTCGTCGAGCCATTCCGGGTAGCCGATCCGCCCGCCGTCCGTCAGCCACTCGATGTGACGGTCGAGACAGGCCGCGAGCGCCGCGTCCTCCGCCGCCAACGCGAAGCCGCCGGTTTCGCCCTCGCCGTCGAGCGCCGTGAGGGCAATGCACAGGATTTGGGCCGCGCTCACGCGCAGCACGGGTTTCCTCCGGTCACCCATGCACCTCGGAACCGCACGTTGGGGGTTGCGAAGAAGGTGCCGCCCTCAGCCAGCCGCACGGGGACCGTCCGACGGTGTGCTCCGGTTCGTGGTCAAGACTGCACGAAGCTATGCAACAACCCGACGCCAGCGACTCCGAAGAGTGAGGTGGCCTCGGGCGTCACCAGTGCACCACGCCGCGCAGCGTCAGGCTCCGCTCGGGGTCGGCATGGCCGGCGGCCTCGCGCCAGGTGCCGGCAAGGCCCAGCCTCGCCCCCGGCGCCACCTCCCAGCGCGTGCCGGCGCGCCACGACCGCGCGCCGTCGCCCGCGAACCCGAGCCCCGCATAGGGCGTCACCGTCCCGAGGCCGCCCGAGGCGCCGAGACCGTAGCCGATCTCCGCCTGCACGCGCCCGGTCGCCCCGCCGCCCGACGACGCCCCCGGGGCGGCGCCGGTCTCCCACAAGCTCCGAACGCCGCCGGCGGTCCGGCCCCATGCCGGCTGCACGCTGAGCGCAAGGCCCCGACCCGCCGCTCCGGGATCGATCCCGATCAGGCCGCTCACGCCCCGTTCCTCGTGGTCTTCGCTATGGACCAGCAGCGTCCTGGCCCGGCCCTCCAGGGAAAGCCCCGCCGCCGGGTCGGCGTAGCGCAGCGCGCCGCCTGCCTCGACGCCGCTGCCGGTCTCCCCGTCCCCGCCGTCGTTCCGCACGCCGATCTCGATCGACGGCGTCAACGTTCCTCCCGAGGCGAGTTTCCGGGTGTGCGACCCCTCGACCGCCAGGCGCTGCCGGCTGGCGCTCAACTCCGCGCCCGCCAGCGTGCCGGAGGCGTCCACCTCGGCCCACGTGTAGGCCGTCTCCGCCTTGAGGCTCAGGCTCACGGCGCCGCCCTCGATCAGCCGGTCGCTGGTCGCCATCGGCACGTTCAGGCCCCCCGCGATCATCCGCTGCGTCAGGTCGCTCGTTTCCCTGCCCGCCGCATCCTCGAGTTCGACCTCGCCCGTGCCGTAGCCCGCCGCGGCCCACAGGTTGACGCCGCCGGGGCCCTGCCAGCCCATATAGGGGTTGACGCTGGTGAGCGTCGCGGTGAACGCGCCTTTCCGCGCGTCGGCGTCGGTGTAATCCACCGAGCCCTGCGCCCGCGCCACCGACACTCCCGCCAGCAGTTCGGGGCTCAGCCTGGTATCGATCCCGAGACTGGCGCTCGCCACGTCGCCGTCGTAGGACACGCTCTGCCGGTCGCCGCCGGAGAGGCTGCGGTAGTCCCCGCTTCCCCAGACCGTCAGGTTGCGGAGCGGGCCGGGTTCCCCGGCCTCCGCCGCGTCGAGCGACAGGGTGAAGGACGAGCGCGCGAGCAGCCGGTCGAGGTCGAGCGTGCCGTTCTCCAGCGCGGTCCGGTTCGCCAGCAGCGCCTCGGTGAGCGTGGACGCGCCGCCGAGGCTGGCCTTCGCGGCCGGCGGAGAGCCCGGGGATGCCTGCCGGAAGCGGTTCGATATCGCATCCACCGTGCCGGCGGTCATGGCCCGCATCACCTGCGGCAGCACGGACTCGACCGTCCGGTTCGAACCCGTCTCCGTCACCACGTCCGGGTCCCCGTAGATGCCGGCGCCGACGATGAGACTGCTGGTTATCTGCCCGCCTTGGGGGACATCGAGCGTGAATGTAACCTGGCGCGCGTAGGTCACCTTGGGAACTTCCGCGCTGTCGCTGTGGTCGTCGGGATTGTCGAAATAGTACCTGACGAAGCCGCCCCTCGGTTGCTGCGCCGCCGCGATGATCTGCGGCAGAATCAGTTCTCCGGTGACTTCGTCTCTCAACGTATCCGTGGGCTTCTGGAATTCGAACTTGTCCGGGAATCCCGCGTGCAGGTGCGTGTAGCCATTCGGATCCATCAGGAACAGATAGACGGGGCCGTGCTTCCAGGGCGGCTTCCTCAAGACGTTTCTCGCGATTCCGACAACTTCGGTCGGTTGGGTTTCGCCCAGCTTCTCGAGATAGCTGATCGCCCCTTCCACGAATCGTCTGAGCGTTGCGCGGTCCACCACCTGCGCAGCCGTCACGGCCGGGTCGTCGGTCGGCAGGGTCTCGTCCACGAGGATCGATTCGTCAATGTGCAGACCGGCAAGAAGGATGTAGGGAAAGGTGGTGCCATACCCGACGGCGTAGCCGCCCACTCCGGGCACGAGGCCGCCGTTCGGATTCGGGAACATTCGTGTTTGGACCACGGTGGCGAACTCACCGGGCAATCCTGCCGGGTTCTGGACATCGAACCCCAGCGCCGCAAGGATCGCACCGTAAACCTGGTCGCTGAGTTTCCTGCCACCCGTCGCCATGTCGTCATTGTTCCAGAACACCCTGCCGTCGAGAGACACGGCGGAGAGATAGACGTTGCCCGACTTCCAGGGGCCTTCGTTCCTGGTGGTGCACCCGGCGTATCCCAACTCGTCCGGCGTCGTGATGCTGTCGAGATAAGCCCGCGCCGCCAGCGCGAAATCACCCAGGTCGCCGGTGCCTGCAACGACCTCGCCGGCTGTCGTGCCGGGGGTCGCCAGCGGATTGACCGGAACGCTGGCCGGGCGCGTGCAGACCTCCTGCGCGAAGGCGGACTTCGTTGCGGAATCAACGCCGGTCAGGCCCAGGAAACACCCAAGAAACACCGCCGACAGCCATCTTGGGCCATTCATCTTCGGCGCCGCATCGATGCTCAAGTGTTTCATCTCGACTGTCCCCTGTCTGTACAGCTTCGCTCCCAAACCGCTCGACCGCCTCGAATGCCCCGAGACTGGCGCTCGCCACGTCACCGTCATGAGGACACGCTCTGCCGATTGCCGCCGGAGAGGCGCTTGTCCCCGTCCCCGCCGTGCAGGAAAGGGGCGACATCGATTGTCGGAACCGTCATCCGCGCGTCCTCACGTCACTCGCTTTCCCTGAGCACGAAGCGCTGTGGCGCACCTGCACCGCGCTCACCGACGTCGAGGCCGTATTCCGCTCGCTCAGCATCCGAACTCGGCCTGCGGATGCCCTGCCGCCGCGCGGGGGGGGTATGAGGCGATTGTCGATTCAGGGCGCTTCATGAGTCGATGAGGACAGCCGGATACGGGGGTTCGTGACAGAAGGCCGCTGCAGGACTGGACTCCGCCACGGCGACTGTGAGCGACCGCGCTCTCCCGCTTTCCCGGACACGGGACGCAAGGGACGCGGAGCGCGACCGTGCATTCTTAACCCATGACCGTAGCTTAGCAGAAGACATAAATGAATAAAGCACTACTGTCCGGTTAAATTGCGAGCAGGTCACGAATTGTATGGTGTTTTCAGTACCTTACGTCGAGAACGGGGTGATGTCGATTCTGACTGTCTTGGGCGGGTTCTGTCCCGCCGCCAGTGTGCGGAACGGTTTCACATGATGCATGGTCGCCTCCTCGCTTCGGGGGAGCGCGCATGTCGGGACGGACCCTTTTCGTTCAGACCATGGATTTCCTGCCGTGGACCACGTTCGACCGGATCGTCCGGCGCTACGGCGGCAACCGTCATGTGCGGACCCTGCGGGTGCCTCCAGGGCGGTGGGCCGCGGGACTTCGATCTCGCGCACGGTCTCGCGGATTTCGACGATCTGGGCCGCGCCGGTCCTGGGATGCCGCTCGATCCGCCGCCGCTCTGCCCATCGGTACGCCGCATCGTGATGGCCGACGAGGGCGAGCAGAATGCTCGATGCCGTCCGATGCACGATCAGGCGTATGTCCCGGCTGACCCGGACCGACCGGAAGTTCCGATCCTTTGCCCGGTCCAGCTTGTGAAACGAGCGCCCGGCCCCTGACGGGTCCATCTGCAGGTCGAAGGCCGTGGTCTTTACGGCCTTCTGCTCGTCGCCCGTCAGCTTGGCGAGGCTGTCGGTGAAAGAGTCGGCGATACGGAATTCCACTCTCGCCTGGCCTCTAGGTAGTACTGCGATACTGCACCAACGCGGCCCGACCCACTATGGAAACGATGCGCACCGACGCGTCCTGCCCCTCGGCATCGCAGAGGTGCAACTCCTCGCCGAACGCGAAGGCGACCGGTTGCCGGAGGCCGCCGTTGATAGCGATGTTGTCGGCATGGAGGTATGCGCGGTCGCGAGTGTCCAGAATTGGGTTGAGCCGTCCCTGCAGGACCGGCACGTGTCCTGTCGCATTCGGGAAGATGACTGCTCCGCCATCGGTCAGTCCGGTGAGCTCGAGATCGAGCGCACCCTCGGCGGGTGTCCAGTTGCGTTCGACGTGTGCGGCAAATCCTTCCGCTGCCACGAATACGGTCATCGGAAGATGAGCGGTGTGCAGGTCAAGTACCGCAATTCCGTTTTCGTCGGTGACCGCGCTCTTCCAGGTCTTGTTGGGGAACAGTGCGAGCACGGTGGCGCCGGAAACGGGTCGGTCGGGGGCCCGGACGATGACCATGCAATCGGATGCGTCCCGGTCGAGTTCGCGCAATTCTCGCCAGGGGAGCAGGCTGTCCGTTCCTCGGCGCTGGAGTTGGTCGCCGCCGTAGACCACGACAACGGAGCACGGCCTGGTCGATTGGGCAAGGTGTCTTCGGACGCGTTTGGAGCCGTCGAATAGGCTGGATGATGCTGTTTCGGCGGACCTGGCTTCTACAAGCGTCATGGCAGTCGGGCGATCGACGATGAGATCGACCTCTGCCCCGTTCCGGTCGCGGTAGAACGACAGACCGTTTATTTCGCCGCGATTGGCTCGGTGCTTGGCGATTTCCGAGACTACCCAGGTCTCGAATATCGAACCGCGAAGCGGATGCGCGCGAAGTTGTTCGGGCGTGCGGATACCCAGTAGCCAGCAGACGAGACCCGTGTCGTAAAAGTGCAACTTCGGCATCTTCACGAGCCGCTTGCGCAGATTTGAGTGAAGAGGCGGCAGGCGGAAAACGAGAAAGCTGGTTTCGAGGATGCCGAGCCACGCCCTCGCGGTGGGTTGCGAAATACCGCAATCGCTGGCCAGAGACGAGTAGTTCAGCAACTGCGCCGTCCGACCGGCGCAGAGTGCTACAAAGCGCTGGAATGTCGCGAGATCGCCCACATTGCCGATTGTCCGCACATCGCGCTCGATGTAGGTGGCGACGTAGGAACCGAGCCAATCCGCGGGGTCGAATTCGCCATCGAATATGCGCGGGTAGGATCCGGCGAAGAGGCTCTCGTCCAGAGTTTCGGGATGCCGCGAAAATCGTGTCGTCTCGCCCCGCGCAAGGGGGAGCAGGTTGTAGACCGCTGTCCTTCCGGCCAATGACTGGCTGACCGACTCCAGCAGGGCGAGGTTTTGCGAGCCCGTGAGGACCCAACGACCGGGCGCCGGATTTGCGTCGATGATGCCTTGCAGGTAGGAAAGCAATTCGGGTGCCCTCTGTACCTCGTCGAGGATGGCGCCTTGCGGAAACCGGGCCAGAAACGCGCGTGGATCTTCGGCGGCGAAGGCCCGCACGTCCGGGGCTTCCAGCGTCTCGTACCGGTGTTGTGGGAACAAGGCACGGCACAACGTCGTCTTGCCGCTTTGCCGAGGTCCGGTGAGCGTGATGGACGGCCACGTCCGCGCAGCTTCCGTCAGCCGTGGAGCAAGGTCGCGCGCGATCATGGCGGACAGTTTAGCAGAGATATAGGCTAATTCAAAATATGATTTTCAATTAGCCTATACCCGAAACACCTTCATCGCCTCGTCGCCGAGGTGGTTGATCACCTTGACGGCGATGCGGCCGGAGGCGGGCTTGGGGAAGGGCCGCGAGGTGTCGCTGTTCAGCGTGGACCAGGCGTCGGGATCGATTTCGGCCTTGAGCGTCGTCTTGAGCGCCTTGTAGGGGTCGTTCGCGCCCAGGAAGTAGGCGTGGCGGACGAAGAAGCTCTCCTCGTTGTAGTCGGTGTCGACGAACCAGCAGGCGATGCCGTCGGAACCGTCGCTCCGCACCTCGCCGGTGTTGGGGTGGAACACGTCCACGCCGTTGATCCGCACCCGGATCGCCTCGCCGCCGTCCTCCAGGACATCGATGTCGGGTTCGCCGAAGATGACGAAGAGGTTGCCCTTGCCGGTGTTCTTGAGGTCGCCCGCCATGTGCAGGTCGGCGTCACCCACCGACGGAGAATGGGGTTTGCTCGCGCCCTGCATGCCGCCGCCGAAGCTGCATGCCGGCCCTCCTCCGGCCGTGGCGCGTATCTCTCCGGAAACGGAAGATCGTTCGCGGACGGGTCACGCCCCGTCGCCGTCCCCTGCCTCCGGGCCGCCGCCGGCCAGGCGTCGGAGGATCGCGCGGGCGCGCGTCCGGTGGTCGTCCGTGACGTGGCGGCGCACGGTGGCGACGGCCGCGGCCAGGACCGTCGCATCGTCGGTGAAGCCAAGGCCGGCGATGAAGTCGGGGATCATGTCGGCGGGGACCACGAAGTAGCCGAGCGCCCCCAGCAGCACCGCCCGGACGCGGCGCGGGGTCTCCGGGTCGGCGGCGCAGACGTAGGCGGCGACGGCCTCGTCGAGGAAGGGCACGCGCCCCAGCGTGCGCCGGACCTTGCCCCAGAACCCCGCGACGGCGCCGTCCGCGCCGTCGTCCGGCCCGGCCTCGCGATCGGAACCCGACATCCTCCGCATATGGGGACGGACGGCCCGGTCCGCAACGGCGGGCGGCGCCGGGGAGCATCTATGCGGCCAGCGCCCATTGCCGTTCGCCGTCCGGCGTGAGCTCGAAGATCATTTCCCGGACACGATCCATCTCGTCTTCGAGGTCGGCGATCCGCTTCAGCCGGTCTCGAATACGGCCCTCGATTTCCTGTATCTGTTCCGTATACAGAAGCCTCAACAGCGCCTCCGCCGCTCTGGGCATGCCTGTCTTGCCCGTTTCCCATCGGTGAACGGTCTGGTCGCTCACGCCGAACAGGCGTGCCAGCGTGGCTTGGGACATGAGCATCTCCTGACGCAGAAACCGGACCTCCTTTCCGTTCAGGTCCTTCCTGCGGCGGCACAGGTGCTCGCCGATCGCCCGATGGAGCGTATCGATGTCCCTGATCGCGATCGCCGCGCCTCGAACGGACTCGGTTCGCTCGAAGCCGTTCGCCAGGTAAACGTTGTCCAGTCCGCACTCCAGGTAGTGGTATTTCTCATCGTGCATGCTTCTCCTCCCGAACCGGCCCTCCCACGCCGCAGAAACTCGACGACCGAACGCATGTCGACCCCGCGCTCGACCATGCGGTCCCTGAAGTGGGGTTCGCTCATGCGGATGTTCAGACTGTCCGCCGTGGACAGCGCCTGGACGCGCGCCGCCAACTCGTCGGTTGGCGGAGGGTCCCGCTTCGCGTTGCGGAAGGGGATAACCGCGGATCCCATCACAACCTGTCAATATGACAGGTTACGGGAGTCGTCAAGGCTTCGGCAACGCCTCCGCGGGCCCTCCGCCCCGCGATCCGTCGTCGACAGCGTCCTCTCCAGTCTGGAGCATGACTGTAGCAAAATCGTGCGGATCGTGCGAGGAAAAATTTCTGAATCGGTGAATTTTTTGCTAAATGTTATTTAATTCATTGAAATGAAAGGGTTTTCCGCCCCGTCCCCTCGATCCGGCACGAGACCGTGCATCCCCCGACATCGTGCGAAGTGTGCGAATTCGTCCGGTCCGGCCGCGCCAGGGGAACAGGGCAGGGGTGCCGAGACGCCGTCCACCCCCACCCTGTCCCTCCCCCTTCCAGGGAGAGGGAACCCGAGCGGCCCGGCCGCGCCCCGAGGGTCCCCTCTCCCGCACGCGGGAGAGGGACAGGGTGAGGGTGGCGGAGTTTTGGGAACCGGCGGCAGGACGTTTCCCGAAGACCCCCGACCCGGGCCCGAAACCGCGCACACCCCCCCAATGTCGCGCGAAGTGTGCGAATTGGATCGACTTTCTCCCGCATCCTCAATCGGTTGGTCCGGGCGCCTCCCCCCGCCCGGGCGCCGAACGAGCCCCCGATTCCGCGCGAACCGCGCGAATGCGTCCGGTCGCGTGTCCCGGCCCGATCTGCTAAACCGGGGCGCCGGCGGACGGCGCCGGCGGGGAACGACGGGACAGAGCCATGGAACTCACGGGAGCCGCCGCCATCGTGACCGGCGGCGCATCGGGTCTCGGCGCCGCGACGGCCCGCGCCCTCGCCGCGGCCGGCGCCAGGGTGGCGATCCTCGACGTCGACGCCGAGGCCGCCCGCTCGGTCGCCTCCGGGATCGGCGGACTGGCACTCGAGTGCGACGTCGCCGGCGACGAGGCGGCGCGGGCCGCCGTCGCCGCGGCGCGGGAGGCGCACGGCGCCGCCCGGGTGCTCGTCAACTGCGCCGGCATCGGCCCGCCCGGCCGCGCCGTCGGCCGCCGCGGGCCCCTGCCCCTCGACGACTTCCGCAGGATCGTCGAGATCAACCTGATCGGGACCTTCAACTGCGCGCGGCTCGCGGCCGCCGACATGTTCGGACTGGAGCCGGTCAACGACGACGGGGAGCGCGGGGTCATCGTGAACACCTCCTCGGTGGCGGCCTACGACGGCCAGATCGGGCAGCCGGCCTACGCGGCGTCGAAGGGCGGCATCGCCGCGCTCACCCTGCCGCTCGCGCGGGAGTTCGCCTCCCGGGGCGTCCGGGTCATGACCGTCGCCCCGGGGCTGTTCGCGACGCCGCTGATGTTCTCGCTGCCGGAGGAGGCGCAGAAGGCGCTCGGCGCGAGCGTCCCGTTCCCGTCCCGGCTCGGCGACGCGGACGAGTTCGCGTCGACGGTCCTCCACATCTGCGAAAACCGGATGCTCAACGGCGAGGTCGTCCGGCTGGACGGCGCCCTGCGCATGGCGCCGAGGTAGGGCGCCCGGCGCCGCCCCGGCCGCGAGGCGCCGGCGAATGGAGCGGGACGGCGCGCCCCCCGCCGACGCGCCACCCGGCGCGGCGGACATCGAATCCCTGGCCGCCGAAGCCTACGGGTCGCTTCCCGCGAACTTTCGTTCGGGCGCGCGCGACGTCGTCATCCAGGTCGCGGAGTTCCCCGACGAGGAGACGATGGACGACCTGGACGTCGACAGCCCGTTCGACCTGCTCGGCCTCTACCGCGGCGTGAGCCTGGACCGGCGGAGCGTCCTCGACGCCCCGACCGACGTCGACATCGTGTTCCTCTACCGCCGCCCCATCCTCGACTACTGGTGCGAGACGGGCGAGTCCCTCGCGGCGATCGTGCGCAACGTGCTGGTCCACGAGATCGGCCACCACTTCGGGCTGTCGGACGCGGACATGGAGGCGATCGAGCGCGAGGACTAGCGTCCCTTGACGTTCCGCGCCCGCGACCCCATGAATCGACGCTCCCGCCGCCCCGGCCGCACCGCACATCACCCCACCGGTTGACGTCATGGCCCCTCGGCCGTTGAGCAAGAGCGCGCTCTACACGCGCTGCCGCCTGTCCGGACTCCCGTTCCGCACGACGGCGGACCTGACGCCGCACGCCGGGGTGCTGGGGCAGGAGCGGGCCGTCGAGGCCCTGCGCTTCGGCACCCGCATCAAGCGGGACGGCTACAACCTGTTCGTCCACGGCCCCCAGGGAACGGGGCGCCACACGACGGTCCGCGAGTACCTGGAGCGCGCCGCCCGGGACGAGGACGTTCCGGCCGACTGGGTGGTCCTGAACAATTTCGAGGATGCGCAGAAGCCGCTCTCCGTCGAGCTGTCCCCGGGCCGGGGCGGCGCGCTCCGGGAGGACATGTCGAACCTCATCGAGGAGCTCAAGACGGCCATCCCCGCGGCCTTCGACAGCGAGGACTACCGCGCCCGCCGCCAGGCGGTCGACGAGGAGTTCAAGGAGAAGCAGGAGCACGCCCTGGAGGAGCTGGCCGAGGCGGCGAAGGAGAAGAGCGTCGCCCTGGCGCGGACGCCGGTGGGACTGGCCCTCGCTCCCATGAAGGACGGGGAGGTCGTCTCGCCCGAGGCGTTCCAGGGCCTGCCGGAGGAGGAGCGCCGCCGCCTCGAGGCCGACATCGAGGTCCTGCAAGGCGAGCTGCGGGCGACGGTGCGGCAGATCCCGGAGTGGGACAAGGAGCGGCGCAACCGCGTCCGCGACCTCAACCGGGACGTCTCCGCCTTCGCGGTGGGGCACATGATCGAGGCGCTGAAGGAGCGGTACGAGGGGTTTCCCCGCGTCGTCGCGTACCTCGAGGCCGTGTCGGCGGACATCACCGACAACGTCGACGTCTTCCTCGCCGACCACCAGGCCCAGACGCAGCCCCACATGCAGCCGCCGCCCGGTCCGCCCGGAGTCCCCGGCGGCCCGCCGCCGCAGGTCCAGGCCTCCATGGCGTTCCGCCGCTACGAGGTCAACCTGCTGGTGGACAATTCGGCCAACGGCGGCGCCCCGGTCGTCTACGAGGACAACCCGACGTTCGCCAACCTGATCGGCCGCGTCGAGCACATCGCCGAGATGGGCGCGCTGGTCACCGACTTCGGGCTGATCCGCGCCGGCGCGCTGCACCGGGCCAACGGCGGATACCTGATCGTCGACGCGGTCAAGCTCCTGACCCAGCCCTATGCCTACGAGGGCCTCAAGCGGGCGCTGGATTCCCGGCTGGTCCGCATCGAGTCCCTGGGCCAGGCCCTGAGCCTGGTGAGCACGGTGTCGCTGGAGCCCGAGCCGGTCCCCCTCGACGTCAAGGTGATCCTGACCGGCGAGCCCAGGATCTACTACCTGCTGAGCGTCCTGGATCCCGAGTTCGACGACCTGTTCAAGGTGTCCGTGGACTACGGCTGGGACATGGACCGTTCCGAGGAGGGCTCGGCCGCCTACGCCCGGCTGATCGCGGGCCTCGCGGCCAGGGAGGAACTGCGGCCCTTCGACCGCCGGGCGGTCGCGCGCCTGATCGAGCACAGTTCCCGCATCTCGAGCGACGCCGGGAAGCTGAGCCTGCGCATGGGGCGCGTGGCGGACGTCATGCGGGAGGCCGATTTCTGGGCGGCGGAGAACCGGCGCCGGGTCGTGACCGCGGCGGACGTCCAGCACGCGATCGACGCCCGCGTCCGCCGGGCGGACCGCCTGCGCGAACGGTCGCGGGAGCAGATCGCGCGCGGCACCGTGCTGATCGACACGGACGGCGAGCAGGTCGGCCGGATCAACGGGCTCGCGGTCGTGTCGCTGGGCGACTTCTCCTTCGGGCGCCCCAACCGGATCACCGCCCGGGTGCGGATGGGCCGGGGACAGGTCGTCGACATCGAGCGCGAGGTGGATCTGGGCGGCCCCCTGCACTCGAAGGGGGTCCTCATCCTGTCCGGGTTCCTGAGCGCCCGCTACGCCCTCGACCGGCCGCTGTCCCTTTCGGCCAGCCTCGTCTTCGAACAGTCCTACGGCGGCGTCGACGGCGACTCCGCGTCGTCCGCCGAGTTGTACGCGCTGCTGTCGGCCCTGTCGGAGCTGCCGCTGCGCCAGTCCCTCGCCGTGACCGGGTCCGTCAACCAGCAGGGCGAGGTGCAGGCCATCGGCGGGGTCAACGAGAAGGTCGAGGGCTTCTTCGACGTCTGCCGGGAGCGGGGCCTGACGGGGAGCCAGGGCGTCCTGATCCCGGCCTCGAACGTCAGGCACCTGATGCTGCGGCGGGACGTGGTCGACGCCTGCGGGGCCGGCCGGTTCGGCGTGTTCCCGGTGGCGACGGTCGACGAAGGGATGGAGCTCCTGACCGGCCGCCGCGCCGGCACGCGGGGCCGGAACGGCGAGTTCGGCGCGCGTAGCGTGAACCGGATCGTGGAGGACCGCCTGCGGAGCCTGGCGGACGGCCTGCGCGCGTTCGGCCGCCGCGGCCGGGGGAGGCGGTCGTGACACCGGGGGCGGCGCGGGACGCCGGACCGCCCGAGCCGCGGGAGCTGGAGGTCCACCGCGTCCTGGTCGCCCTCGACGCGACCGAGGACAGCCTGGCCTCCCTCGACCTGGCGACGCGGCTCGCCGCCAAGCTGCGCGCCGAGATCGAAGGGCTGTTCGTCGAGGACATCAACCTGCTGCGCATGGCGGACCTTCCGTGCACCCGCGTGGTGAGCGTCGCCACGACCTCCGCGCAGGGGCTGGATCTCCCGTCGATGGAGCGCGAGCTGCGGCGTCAGGCGCGCGTGGCGCGGGACATGCTCGCCATGAACGCCGAGCGGTTCTCCGTGCGCTGGTCGTTCCGGACCGCCCGCGGGGCCATGGCGGGCGAGGTCCTCGCGGCCGCCTCCGAGGCCGACATCGTGGTCGTCGGCAAATCGGACCGGGCGTACCCGCAGCGCGCCAGGCTCGGCGCGACGGCGCGGACCCTGAGCGCCCGGTCGCCGACCGCCGTGCTCATCGCGCACCATAGTTTCGTGGCCGCCGAGTATTCGCCGCCCGGCGCCATCCTGGCGGCCTACGACGACACCCCGACCGGGGACCGCGCGCTGCGCCTCGCCGCCCGCATCGCCGTGAGCGAGAAGCATCCCCTCACCGTGCTCGTCCCGGACTCGAAGCGGACGGCCCCGAGACTGGAGGAACGGGCCAACGCCCTGTCGGCGGCCTTCGGGCTGCAGCCCCGCTTCCGCCGGATCGGCCGGCGCGAAGCCGCCCGCCTGGCGGCGATCGTCCACGCGGAGCACGGCGAACTGTTCGTCCTCGGGTGCGAGAGCCCGCTGCTGCGCGGCAAGTCCACGGACGCCGTCGTGGAGGACCTGGACATCCCGGCGCTCCTCATCCGCCCCGGTGCCGACGGGACGGATACGGATACGGTCACGGATCAGGCGGGCGACAGGGAGTAGGCGGCCTCCCGCGCGTACGCGGCGCCGCCGCGCCCCAGGCGGCTCGAATACAGCGCGAACGCGCCGACGGGGAACTCTCCCGTGAGGAAGGCGCCGTGCGCCTCGAGGTAGCCGGCCAGCCGCTCCGCCCTCGTGTCCTTGAGGCGGGCCAAGGTCACGTGCGGGTGGAACTTGCGGGTCTCGGGCTCCAGCCCCGCGCCCACGAGGGCCGATTCGGTTTTCGACCGCAGGGCGGACAGCCCCTCGCACGGCCGCACCCCGGCCCACAGGGCCCGGGCCCGGCGGCGGTCGCCGAAACAGCCGACGCCGTCCAGGGCGAGGGCGAAGGCGGGGGAGCGGACGGCGGACAAGGCGGAATCGATCTCGGGAAACTGCGGTTCCGCGACCTCGCCGATGAAGCGCAGGGTGAGATGCAGGTTCCCGGGCTCGACCCACCGCGCGCCGGGGAGGCCGGCGCACAGGCCGGCGAGCCGGCCGCGCACGTCCTCGGGCAGGTCCACCGCGACGAACAACCGGATCATGGCCTGGTCCTCCGTCGCGGCCGTTCCGCGCGATGTCTACCACGGCGCCGCGGGCCGGAACATCCCGCCGGCATGTGCACGAACGTCGGACACGCCACGCTATTCGCCGTCGATGACGCGGACGACGTAGGGGAGAATCCCGTCGACGATGCGCCGGACCCCCTCGGCGGTCGGGTGCATGCCGTCCGGCTGGTTGAGCGCCGGGACCGCCGCGACGCCGTCGAGAAAGAACGGATACAGCGGCACGCCGTGGGCCGCCGCCAGCTCCGGGTAGACGGCGTTGAACGCCTCGGCGTAGCGGTCGCCGAGATTCGGCGGCGCCAGCATGCCGGCGAGCAGCACGCGGACGCCGCGCGCCTTCAGGACCCGGAGGATGGCGGCGAGGTTCCGGGACGTCTCCGCGGGGTCGATCCCGCGCAGGGCGTCGTTGGCGCCGAGCGCGACGATCGCGGCGTCGGGCCCGTCGGCGAGGACCCAGTCCAGCCGGGCGCGGCCGCCGGCCGTGGTGTCGCCGGACACGCCGGCGTCGATCACCCGTACGCGCCGCCCCGCCTCGCGCAGCGCGGCCTCGAGCCGGGCGGGAAAGGCGTCCGCGGCCCGAAGGCCGTATCCGGCCGTCAGGCTGTCGCCGAGCGCCGCGACGACGAAGTCCGCGTCCGCCGCGTCCGCGCGGACGCCGGCGCCGAGCGCGAGGCACGCGGCGAGGATGGCGAAGAGCGGGACGCGGCCTGTATGGTGGCGGCGCACCGCCCCCGAGGCCGCTCGACACCGCCCGAACATGCCCGACTCCGCCACCCTCGATCCTCCGGCGCCGATGGTCGTCCTGGACGACGTGCATCTCACTCTGGAAAGCCGGGCCGGCGCGGTCAACATCCTGCGCGGGATCGACCTCGCCGTCGGCGCCGGGGAAACCGTCGGCGTCGTCGGACCGTCGGGATCCGGGAAGTCGACCATGCTGGCGGTGGCCGCCGGACTGGAGAGGCCCAGCGCCGGCCGGGTCGCGGTCGCCGGCACCGAGTTCGGCGGACTGGACGAGGACGCGCTGGCCCTGTTCCGCCGCCGCCACGTGGGCATCGTGTTCCAGTCGTTTCACCTCATCCCGGCCATGACGGCCCTGGAGAACGTCGCCGTGCCGATGGAACTGTCGGGCGTCCCCGACGCGCCGGAGCGGGCCCGCGCGGGCCTCTCCGCCGTCGGGCTGGACGGCCGGACCGGCCACTACCCGGCGCAGCTCTCCGGCGGCGAGCAGCAGCGCGTGGCCCTGGCCCGCGCCTTCGCCGCCGGCCCGGACCTGGTCCTCGCCGACGAGCCCACGGGCAACCTCGATACGGTCACCGGCGCGCGGATCGTCGACCTGATGTTCGAGATCCGGGCGCGCGAGGACACGACCCTGCTGCTCATCACCCACGACCCCGCCGTGGCCCGCGGATGCGACCGCGTCGTCCACCTGAACGACGGGCGCATCGTGCCGCCCGGCGGCGGCGCCCCCGCCGCGGCGGCCTGACTCCCGCGATGGGCGCCGGGGCCGCGGGCTCTCCACGCGCGGGCGCTTCCGCGCCCGGTCCCTGGCGCGTCGCGTGGCGGTTCGCGCGCCGCGAGCTCAGGGGCGGAACGCGGGGATTCCGCATCTTCCTGGCCTGCATCGTCCTCGGCGTCGCCGCCATCTCCGGCGTCGGTTCCCTGGCCGAGGCGTTCCGCGCCGGCCTGGCGGAGAACGCCCGGGCGCTGCTGGGCGCGGACGTGGAGATCCGCGTCGCCGCGCACGGCGCGACGCGGGAGCAGCTGGCCTGGCTGGAGGACGACAGCGAGACCCTGACCGTGGTCCGCGAGCTGCGCGCCACCGCCTACGCGAGCGCCTCGGACGAGCGGACGCTGGTGGAGCTCAAGGGCGTGGACCCCGCCTATCCGCTCTACGGCGCGGTCGCGCTGTCCCCGCCCGCCCCCCTCGGGGAGGCGCTGGAGTCCCGCGCCGGCGTGCCGGGCGCGGCGGTGGAGAGAACGCTGCTGTCCCGCATCGGCCTCGCCGTCGGCGACCGCGTGCGGGTCGGCGCCGCGGAGGTCGAGATCCGCGCCGAGATCGTCCGCGAGCCCGACCGCGTGGCGGGCGCCTTCACCCTGGGACCGCGCCTCATGGTGACGAACGAGACGCTCGACGCCACGGGCCTCGTCCGTCCCGGCGCCATGCTGCGGCACAGGTACCGCGTGCGCCTGCCGGCGGAGGAGGCGGCCGGGCCGTGGGTGGAGCGGCTGGAGGCGGCCTTTCCCGGCGCGGCGTGGCGCGTCTACGGCCTCGACGACGCGCAGCCTTCCGTCAAGAGGTTCGTCGACCGTCTCGGCATATTCCTGACCCTCGTCGCCCTGACGGCCCTGCTGATCGGCGGCGTGGGCATCGCCAACGCGGTGGCGAGCCACCTCGCGGGCCGGACGGAGACCATCGCCACCCTCAGGTGCCTCGGCGCCACGTCCAGCCTCGTGTTCCGGACCTACGCGATCGAGGTCGGCGTCCTGGCGCTTCTCGGCATCGCCGCCGGACTCGGCCTGGGCGCCGCCGCCCCCGCCGCGGCGGCCCGGCTGGCTGGCGCCTCCCTCCCCGTTCCCCCCGCGGCGGGCGTCTATCCCGCGCCGCTGGCCCTCGCCGCGGCCTTCGGCGTCCTCACCGCGGCCGCCTTCACCCTGTGGCCCCTGGCGCGCGTCCGCGACGTGCCGGCCGCCGGCCTCTTCCGGGACGTCGTCGCGCCCGCGCGGCGCGTTCCGCCCTGGCGCGACGCGCTCGCCGCGGCGCTCGCGCTGGCGCTCCTGACCGGACTGGCGCTGTGGACGACGGAGCACCTCGCCTTCGCGCGCTGGTTCGTCGCCGGGGCGGCGGCCTCGCTGCTGGCGTTCTGGATCGCGGCCAGGCTGGTCGTCGCCGGCGCCGCGAGGCTGAAACGGCCGCGCTCGCCGGCCCTGCGCCTGGCCCTGTCCAACCTGACGCGGCCCGGCGCGCCGACGGCGGGGGTGGTCATGTCGATCGGCGCCGGCCTGTCGGTGCTGATCGCCGTGGCGCTGCTCGACACGAACCTGTCCCGCCAGATCGCCGACCGCATCCCGGAGCGGGCGCCGGCGTTCTTCTTCATCGATATCCAGCCGGACCAGGTGCGGCCGTTCGAGGAGATCGTCGCGCGCACCGACGGCGCGGACCTGCTCCAGCGCATGCCCAACCTGCGGGGGCGGCTCGCGCTCATCGACGGCACGCCCGTGGACGAGGCGGCCTACGACCCGGGGGCCTCGTGGTTCGTGAACGGCGAGCGGGGCCTCACCTACGCCGCCACGCCGCCCGAGGGCGCGGACATCGTCGCCGGCGCCTGGTGGCCCCGGGAGTACGCCGGCCCGCCGGCCATCTCCCTGGACGCGGAGATCGCCGGGGAGCTCGGCATCGGCGTCGGCGACACCCTGACCTTCAACATCATGGGCCGCCGCGTCACGGCCGAGATCCGCAACCTGCGCGCCATCGACTGGAGCCGCATCCGGGTGGGGTTCGCCACGATCTTCGCGCCCGGGACGCTCGAAGGCGCGCCCCAGACGCACGTCGCGGCCGTCGCGGCCGCCCCCGACGCGGAGGACCGGCTTCATCGCGCCGTGACCGACCGGTTCGCCAACGTCTCCGCGGTCCGCGTCCGCGACGTGATGGAGACGCTCGCCGGCATGTTCTCGCGCATCGCCGCGGCGGTCAGGGCGAGCGCAGGCGTCACCGTCGCCGCGGGCCTCCTGGTCCTGGCCGGCGCGGTGGCCGCGGGGTACCGCCGCCGCGTCTACGATGCCGTCGTCCTCAAGGTCCTCGGCGCCACGCGGGCCGACGTGGCACGGGCGTTCGTCGTCGAGTACGCCGTCCTCGGCTCCGTGACGGCGCTGCTGGCCGCGTTCGTGGGCACGGCCGCGAGCTACGCCGTGATGCGCTTCGTCATGGAGGGCGACTGGGTGTTCGACGCGGCCGCGGTCGCCGCGACCGCCGCCGCCGGGATCGCCGTGACGGTCCTGCTCGGCTTCGCCGGCACGTGGAGGGCCCTGGGCGAGAACGTCATGACCGTCCTCCGGGCGGAATGACGGCGCGCGGTCCTTGAATTGCCGCGATCTTCGCCAATATTATTCGTGACTTCAGGAAGGTCGGAAGAAGGGACCAGGGACCATGGCCGAAGACATCAAGGCGCGCCTCTCGCTCGGCGCGACCGCGGCGGAGCGGACGGCGATCGATCGGGGTCTGCGCGCCTACATGCTCCGGGTGTACAACTACATGGCGTCCGGCGTGGCGCTGAGCGGCATCGTCGCCGCCCTCATGGCGTCCTCGCCCGCGCTGATGCAGGCGATCTACGGGACGGGCCTGCAATGGGTCGTCATGCTCGCCCCCCTCGGGTTCATCCTGGTGCTCAGCTTCGGCGTGAACCGGCTCAGCGCGGCGGCCACGCAGGCCCTCTTCTGGGCCTTCGCGGCCGTGATGGGCGCCTCGCTCTCGTGGATTTTCCTCGCCTTCACGGGCACCAGCATCGTGCGGGTGTTCTTCATCACCACGGCGACCTTCGGCGCCATGAGCCTCTACGGCTACACGACGAAGCGCGACCTGACCGGCATGGGCACCTTCATGTTCATGGGCCTGATCGGCATCATCATCGCCAGCGTCGTGAACATCTTTCTCGCGTCGTCGGCGCTCGATTTCGCCATCTCCGTGATCGGCGTGCTCGTGTTCGTGGGGCTGACGGCCTACGACACCCAGAAGATCCGCAACATGTACTTCGAGGCGGACAGCGCCGAGGTGGCCACCAAGAAGGCGGTGATGGGGGCGCTCACGCTCTATCTCGACTTCATCAACCTGATGATCATGCTGCTCAGGCTGTTCGGCGAACGGCGCTGAACGGCCCCGGAGAAAGCGGCGATCCCGAAAGGCCCGGCGGAACCGCCGGGCCTTTTGCCGTGCGCCGGTGACGGAGGGGCGCGGCATGCGCTTCGTCGTCGCCATGATGAAGCACGAGACCAACACGTTCTCGCCGATCCCCACGCCGTGGGCGCGCTTCGAGGAGTGGGGCGCCCACTTCGGCGGCGACGCGCGCCGCGCCTACGAAGGCACCGCCATGCCGATGGGCGCCTACCTGGAGATCGCGCGGGAGGCGGGGGCGGAGGTCGTCACGCCCGTCGCCGCGGAAGCCATGCCGTCCGGGCCGGTTTCGGCCGAGGCCGAGGCCCTCGTGTCCGACGCCGTCTGCGAGGCCGTGAGCGCCGGTTGCGACGCGGCCTTCCTCGATCTTCACGGCGCCATGGTGAGCGAGTCCACGCCGGACGGCGAAGGCGCGCTTCTCGCGCGCATCCGGTCCATCGCGCCGGACCTGCCGGTCGCGGTCACCTGCGACCTGCACTGCAACCTGACCCGGCGCATGGTCGACAACTGCACGGCGCTGGTCGGATACAAGACCTACCCGCACACGGACATGCACGACGCCGGCCGCCGGGTCGGCGGCATCCTGACGGCGTTCCTGCGGGGCGAGGTGGAGCCGGTCATGGCCTGGGGAAACCGTCCCATTCTCGCCCAGACGCTGCGCCAGGGGACGGACGACGAGCCGATGCGCTCGCTGGTCGCCATGGCCCGCCGCGCGGAGGAGGACGGGGCCCTCGCGGCCACCGTGTTCGGAGGGTTCCCCATGGCCGACGTGCGGGACGCGGGCGTCTCCGCCGTCGTCGTCGCCGACGGGGACCGGGCGCGCGCCGCCCGCGCCTGCGAGGAGCTCCTGGACGCCGCGTGGGCGCGGCGCGAGTCCTTCGTCTACCGGGGGGAGCCGCTGCGGGACGCGGTGGCGCGGGCGAAGCGGCTGGGGCTGGAGGCGCGCGCCCGCGGCCGGTCCGGCCCGGTGCTGCTGCTCGACCACGCGGACAACTGCGGGTCGGGCGGCACCCAGGACGACATGACGGTCGTCGCCGAGGTCCTCCGGCAGGGGCTCGACGGCGTCGCCGTCGCGGCGGTCTGGGACCCGGAGGCGGTTCGCCGCATGCGGGCCGCGGGGCCGGGCGCCGAGGTCGCGCTGGAGCTGGGCGGCCGGACCGACATGCCGGCCGTCGGGGCGGCCGGCGCCCCCCTTGCCGTGAGCGGGCGGGTCGCCGCCCTGACCGACGGAAACTGGACCGTCGAGGGACCGATGTACACCGGCGTCGAGGTGGCGATGGGGCCGACGGCGGTGCTCGACACCGGCGGGATGGAGATCGTCGTCGTGTCCCGGCACCACGAGCCCTGGGACGCCGGCGTCTTCACGAGCGTCGGGATCGCGCCCGCGCAACGGACCTACCTGCTGCTGAAGTCCCGCATCCACCACCGCGCGGGCTTCGGGGACATGGCCCGGGCCGAGGTCGCCTGCGACGGCCGGGGCGTCGCCACCTCGGACAACGCGGTTCTGGACTACAGGAACGTGCGCCGGCCGATCTATCCGCTCGACGCTCCGCCGCCGTAGGGCCTCACACGAGCCTCAGCCGCTCGACGTTCAGCGCGGACAGCACGGGACCGAGCTCGTGGCCGCGCCGCAGGATCCGGCCCCCGGCCGAAATCGCCGAGAACGATCCCCGGCGCTGGGACGCCTTGCGGGTCTTGACGATGCGGTAGAGCGCCCCTTCCGAGGCGCGGCGGAAGATCGAGAAGGTGGCGCGGTGGGGTTCGAATTCGATGGCGTAGTCCCGCCACTCTCCCGCCATCACCTTGCGGCTGTACATCTGCAATATGGCGTCGAGTTCGTGGCGGCTGAAGATGACGAGCGGTGCCTTGCCCGCCCGGCCGCTCGCCGTCGGCCGGACGGGCCGGTGCCCGTCGAAGGCGACAACCTCGCTCATGTCAACGGCCTCCCCGAGTTGTCGTCGTGCCGCCGCGAAGCATGCCACGCCCGGCGGCGGAGGGACAAGGGAGGGAGCGCGGCCCTCCTAGACCAGATGGCAGGCCGCGGCGTGGCCGGGCGCCACCTCGCGCAGTTCGGGCGCCCGGCGCAGGCACCGCGGCTCCACCAGCGGGCAGCGCCCGGCGAAGGGGCAGCCGGGGCCGGCCTCCGTCGGGTCGGGGACCGCGCCCTTCAGCGTCGGCCGGACGTCCCGGCGCTCCGGCGGCAGCCTGGGGACCGCGTCGAGCAGCGCCCGCGTGTAGGGGTGGGCCGCGTTGGCGAACACCTCTTCCGCGGGTCCGTGCTCGACGATCCCGCCGAGGTACATCACCGCCACCTCGCGGCACACGTGTTCCACCACCGCGAGGTCGTGGCTGATGAGGAGATAGGTCACGCCGTACCGGTCCTGGAGATCCTGGAGCAGGTTCAGGACCTGCGCCTGCACGGAGACGTCCAGCGCCGAGACCGGCTCGTCGGCCACGATCAGCGCCGGGCGCGTCGCCAGGGCCCGGGCGATGGCGATGCGCTGGCGCTGGCCGCCCGAGAACTCGTGGGGGTACTTCGACATGTCCGCTTCCCCGAGACCCACGGACTCGAGAACCTCCCGGACGCGCCCGCGCCGGTCGTCCCGCTTCGGACCGTTCTCCGCCGCCTCGAGGGGCTCCGCGACGATGCGTGCGACCGTGTGCCGCGGGTCGAGGGAGCCGAAGGGGTCCTGAAAGACCATCTGGAAATTCCGGCGGTGCCGCCGCAGGGCCCGGGCCCGCATGGCGTGGGGGTCCTTTCCCAGGATGCGCAGGCTTCCGGCCGTGAGCGGCTCCAGCGCCATCACGCAACGCGCCAGGGTGGATTTGCCGCAACCGGACTCGCCGACGACGCCGAAGCTTCGGCCCGCCCGCACGGTCAGCGAGACCCGGTTGAGCGCGAACACGCGCCGCGGGGCCGCGGCCAGGCTGTCGCGCGGCAGCGTGTAGTGCCGCGTCAGCCCGGCGGCCTCGACCACCGGCGTGTCCGGAAGGGTCATCCGCGCGGACGGGGCGCCGCCGCCGCGGCGTCGAGCCGCAGGCAGGCCGCGGCGTGGTTTTCGCCCAACGGACGCATGTCGGGAACCTGGACCCGGCACGTCCCGCGCGCCAGCGCGCAGCGGCCGGCGAACGTGCAGCCGCCGGGCAGGTCGGCGAGCCCCGGTACCGTCCCGGGGATCGTCCGCAGCCGCCGCCGGCCCTCGCCGACCCGCGGCACGGCGGCGAACAGGCCCTGCGTGTAGGGGTGGGCGAGCCTGGCGAAGACGTCCGGCGTCGGTCCCTGTTCGACCACGGCGCCGCCGTACATCACGACCACCCGGTCCACGGTCTCGGCGATGACGCCGAGATCGTGGGAAATGAGGATGAGCGACATGCGGCGCTCGCCGACGACATCGCGGATCAGGTCGAGGATCTGGCCCTGGACCGTCACGTCGAGGGCGGTCGTCGGTTCGTCCGCGATCAGCACCTCGGGACGGCAGGACAGGGCCATGGCGATCATCGCGCGCTGGCGCTGGCCGCCCGAGAGCTGGTGCGGATAGGCCGCGTAGAACCGCCGCGGGTCCACCAGGCCGACGCGCTCCAGCAACGAGAGCGCCTCGGCCCTGGCTTCGCCGCGGCCGAAGCCGAGATGCAGCATCAGGGGCTCGCCGACCTGTTTGCCGACCGTGTGCACCGGATTGAGCGAGGTCATGGGTTCCTGGAACACCATGGCGATGGCGCGGCCGCGGACGCGGCACATCGCATCCTCGTCGAGGTCCGGCAGATTCAGGCCGTTCAGGGCGATGCCGCCCCGCAGGTCGGCTCCCTCCGGCAGCAGTCCCATCAACGCGAGCGCCGTCATCGACTTGCCGCATCCGGACTCTCCGACGATGCCGAGGGTTTCGCCCCGCTCGAGCCTGAAGCTCACGTCGCGGACCGCGCGCGCCGGTCCCGCCGCCGTGGGCAGGGCCACGGTCAGGCGATCGACCTCGATCACGCTCATCCCGCGTATCCCGCCAGCCGCGCCCGGGACAGGCGCGGGTCCAGGAGGTCGCGCAATCCGTCGCCCAGCAGGTTGAAGCCCAGCACCGAAATCACCACGGCCAGGCCGGGAAACAGGGCGAGGTGGGGAGAGAGGTAGAGGAAGGTCTGCGCCTGTTGCAGCATGCGCCCCCAGCTCGGCCGCGGCGGCTGGGTCCCCAGTCCCAGGTAGGAGAGGGCCGCCTCGGCGAGGATCGCGATGGCGAAGAAGATCGTCGCCTGCACGACGATGACGCCGAGAACGTTGGGCAGCACGTGCTCCAGGGTGATTCGAACGCGGCCCTTGCCCGCCGCGCGCGCTGCCAGGACGAACTCCCGCGCCCAGACGGCGTTGGCGGAACCCCGCGTGACGCGCGCGAACACCGGGACGTTGAAGATGCCGATGGCGAGGATCGAGTTGACGGCGCCCGTCCCCAGGATCGCGGTGATCATGATCGCCGACAGGATGGCCGGGAAGGCGAACGTGAAGTCGGAGAACCTCATCACCAGCTCCTCGACCCAACCCCGCCTGGCCGACGCCCACAGGCCGAGGGAGACCCCGGCCGCCAGCCCGATGCCCACGGCGACGAACCCCACCGCCAGGGAGTTCTGCGCGCCCACCATGATCATGGAGGCGATGTCCCGGCCCAGCTGGTCCGTGCCCAGCCAGTGCGACGGCGACGGCGGTTTCAGCTTGTTGGCGATATCCAGCTCGACCGCGGAATGGGGCGTCCACACCAGGGAGACCAGCGCGAGCAGCACGACGAGGCCGCCCAGGACGCCGCCCAGCAGGAGGTTCCCGTGGCGCAGCGCGCGGGCGGCGGGTCCCGGCCGCCGGGCGGCGTTCATGCGTCCCGCGCCCCGAGCCGCGGGTCGATCGCCGCGTAGGCGAGGTCGACGATGAAATTGACGACGACGACCATGGCCGCGAGCAGCAGGACGACGTCCCTGACCACGACGAGATCCCGGTTGGCGATGGCCTGGAACACCAGCCGGCCTAGTCCCGGAAGAAAAAAGACGTTCTCGATGACGATCGTTCCGGCGAGCAGGTTGGCGAACTGGAGGCCCATGACGGTCACCACGGGAATGAGGGCGTTCCGGAGCACGTGGCGCCACAGGGTCGCCGTCCGCGTCAGCCCCTTGGCGCGGGCGGTCCGGACGTAGTCCTCGCGAATCGTCTCCAGCACGCTCGACCGCGTGACCCGCGCCAGGATGGCCGTCTGGACCGTCGCCAGGGCGACCGCCGGCAGGATCAGGGACTTCAGCGCCGGCCATGCCCCGGCGTCCCAGCCCGGGAATCCGCCGGACGAAAACCAGCCCAGATAGACCGAGAAGAACAGGATCAGGAGGATGCCGAACCAGAAGTTCGGCAGGGCGATGCCGAGCTGGCTGAACGCCATCACTCCCCAGTCGCCGATCCTGTTGTGATGGGCGGCGGCGTAGACCCCGAGGCCGATGGCCGCGACGACGGTCAGCGCCATGGCGATCACGGCGAGGGGAACGGTCACGGCGAGGCGCTCGACCACGAGCTCGGAGACGGGCACGGCGTACGTGTAGCTCACGCCGAAATCGCCCGCCGGCATTCCGCCGATCCAGCCGAGGTAGCGCTCGGCCGCGGGCCGGTCCAGGCCGAGCTCCCGCCGCAGCGCCTCGTAGGCCGAGGGTTCCGCGTCGGCGCCGAGGATGGCGTAGGCGGGGTCTCCCGGAAGGATCTCGAGCGCCAGGAAGATGACGAGCGACGCGCCGAACAGCGTGGCGACGAAGACGGCGAACCGCTTGGCGAGAAAGACGCTCATGGGGACGCGCGCGCGCCGCGGCGCTCGACGCGTTCCCGGCGCCGCCGCCCGGGTCCGAGGGTTCTGCGGGGCATCGCGCTCTCCCAGCGAGGGCGGCCAAGGGTGAAAGAAAGGCGGCACCCCGTCAAACCCGCCGCCGGGACGCCGGCACGGCCCGTCATGCCCAAATTTCGCCCCCGTTCCGTCGAGTTCCAGTCGTATTGTCAGCGTAGGGTTTCGACCGTTGGGCCTCCCTCGGGTCCGGTCGCCGCTCACTGTCGGGCTGTCCCTCTCCCCGTGGCGACCGGGCCCTTTTTTCTTCGGCCCCGTCCTTGCCGGCGGCGGAGCGCGCATGAAACTGTACGAAGCTGCGGGCGACCGCCGCCGCCCCTTCAGCAACCGCCCCTATTCGTGGCGCGTCGTCATGGCGCTCGCTCACAAGGGCCTGTCCGCGGAACGCGTCGCCCTCCCCGTCAGCGACAAGGAGAGCCTCGCGTTCTCCGGCCAGACCCTGACGCCGGTCCTCGTCGACGGCGGCGCCGTTCTTCCGGACTCGTGGGCCATCGCCCGCCATCTCGACGAGGCCTATCCCGACGCGCCGGCGCTGTTCGACGGCCCCGCCGCGCGGGCCCACGCCCGTTTCGTCCATGACTGGGGCGACCGGATGCAGTCCCGCGACCTCGTCCCGATGCTGGTGTACGACGCCTGGCGGCACGCGCACCCGCAGGACAGGGACTACTTCCGCCGGACCCGGGAGGCGCGGACGGGCTGTACGCTGGAGGAGGCCCACGCCCGGCGCGCCGGCGTGCTGCCCCGCTTCCGGGCCCGCCTCGACCCCGTGCGCGCGTCCCTTCGCGCGTACCCCTTCCTGTGCGGGCGTATGCCGGCGTACGCCGACTTCATCGTCTTCAGCCATTTCCAGTGGGCGAGATGCGTCAGCCCGTACCGGCTGCTGGACGAGGACGATCCCGTCCATCGCTGGCGGGAGCGCATGCTCGACCTCTTCGACGGCCTGGCCCGCGGCGAGCCCGGTTACGACGTGTGACGGGGCGCCCCGCTATACTGGCGTCCGGATCCGCATTCGCGTCCGGACGGGGGGAGGCCCATGACGATCACGGTGTACGAGCTCGACGGGGTGGACGACGTGCGCTTCAGCCCGTTTTGCTGGCGCACGCTGCTGGCCCTCAAGCACAAGGGACTGGACGGCTTCGAGCGGGTTCCCGTGTCCTTCCGCGACCGCTCGCCCATCGCCTTCAGCGGCCAGGAGCGCATTCCGGTGCTGGCGGACGGGGACCGCTGGGTGAACGATTCGTGGGACATCGCCTGCTACCTGGAAGACGCCTATCCCGACCGGCCGAGCCTGTTCGGCGGAGAGACGGCGCGCGCGGGAGCGCTGTTCGTCAACGCCTGGACCCAGCGGATCCAGAACCCCGGGCTGATCCACATCGTTCTGTGGGACGCCTTCCAGACCGTGGACCCGGCGGACCGCGGCTGGTGGCGGGAGGACCGCGAGAAGCGGTTCGGACGGATCGAGGACTACCGGGAGGGCCGGGAAGAGAGGCTCGGACCGTGGCGCGAGAGCCTGGAGCCCCTGCGGACGACGCTGCGCGCCCAGCCCTACCTCGGCGGGGAGGCGCCGGCCTACGCCGACTACATCGTGTTCGGCACGTTCCTGTTCGCGCGCTTCGTCGGCCGGTACGACGTGATCGCGCCCGCCGACCCCATCCGCGACTGGTGCGAGCGTCTTCTCGACCTGTTCGACGGCTACGCCCGCGCGGCGCCGGCGCGGGAGGCCCCGGACGGCCCGGTCCGGGCGTGAGCCGCCGCGGCATTCGTTGCCTGCACACTCCGCGAGAGTGAGGGACGAGGCGGGGACATGTTCACGATGCCTGTTTCGGAAACGCTACACTACCGCGGGACTGCCGATGCTTGTTACTGTCCGGCGTGACATCCAGGGGGATCGATTTCGGAGGTGAAATGGCGGACGTCGTCATCAGCGAATTCCTGGACGAGGAGGCGGTCGACCGGCTGTCCGCCGACTTCGATGTCCACTACGACCCCGGTCTCGTCGACCGCGTGGACGAGCTCCACGAGCGGCTGCGGGATTGCCGGGGCCTCATCGTGCGGAACCGCACCCAGGTCCGCCCGCCCCTGCTCGACGCGGCGCCGGACCTGGTCGTCGTCGGCCGCCTCGGCGTCGGCCTCGACAACATCGACCTGGAGGCCTGCGAACGCCGGGGCGTCACGGTCCAGCCGGCGCGCGGGGCCCTCGAGGAGTCGGTCGCGGAGTACGTCATGGGCGCCGCGCTGTTCATGCTCCGGCGGGCCATGTACGGCGTCACCGAGGAAGTGCGCGCCGGCCACTGGCCGCGCACGCGGATGACGGGCCGCGAAGCCATGAGCCAGACCCTCGGCCTCGTCGGCTTCGGCGCCATCGGCCGTGAGGTCGCCAGGCGGGCGGCGGCGTTCGGCATGCGGATGCTGGCGTACGACCCGTTCGTCGGCGACGGCGACCCGGCATGGGCGGAGTACGGCGTCGCCCCGGCGACCCTCGACGGCGTGCTGGCCGAGGCCGACGTGGTGAGCCTGAGCGTTCCCCGAACCGACGGCACGCATCATCTCATCGACGCCGACGCCCTGAAGAAGATGAAGCCCGATTCCATGCTCATCAACGCCGCCCGCGGCGGCGTGGTCGACGACGCGGCCCTGGCGGCGGCGCTGCGGAACGGCGAGATCGGCGCCGCGTTCATCGACGTCTTCGAGGACGAGCCGCTGCCCGCGGGCAACGTGTTCGACGGCGTCCCCAACGTGACCCTGACGCCCCATTGCGCGGGACTGACGCGGGAGTCGGTGCTGCGCGCGAGCCTGATGATCGCCGGGGCCGTGCGCGACGCCCTGGCTCCGGGAGGCTAGGCCGGTGCCGGCGGTTTCGGACGGCGCGGCGGCCGGCCCGCGGCGCGTCCCGCGCGAGGCGCTGACGTCCTGGCTGGCCCGCGTGTTCGCGGCCTGCGGGATGCCCGGCGGCGACTCGCGCCTGGCCGCCGGGGTGATGGCCCGCTGCAACGCCCGCGGATACGAGACCCACGGCGTGACCCGCGTCATGACCTACGTCCAGAAATTCGAGTCCGGCGAGATCAACCCCACGCCCGACATCGCCTTCGAGCGCCGCGACAACGTTCTCGTCGTCGACGGGGACGACGGCCTCGGCCAGGTGGTGGGCCCCAGGGCCATGGACCGGGCCGTCGCCATGGCGCGCGAGACCGCCTTCGTGCCGTGCTTCATCCGGGACGGCGGCCACCTCGGCGCCGTCGGCGTCTTTCCGCTGCGGGCGGCGGAGGCCGGCATGGTGTCGGTGCTGATGCAGGCGACGTCGCCGGTCATGTCGCTCCCCGGCTCCAAGGGGAGGGCGATCGGCAACAACCCGATCTCCTTCGCCGCGCCGCTGCCGGGACGGGACCCCCTGCTGTTCGACATGGCGACGTGCGTCACGTCCCGCGGCCGCGTCCTGATGGCGCACCGGGCCGGCCGCGACATTCCCGAGGGGTGGGCCATCGGCCCCGACGGCGAGCCGACCACGGACGCGGAACAGGCCCTGCTGGGCGCCATGCTGCCGGTCGGCGGACCGAAGGGCATCGGGCTCGCCATGATGATCGAATGCCTGGCCGCGAGCCTCTCCGGGACCTTCGCGCCGGTCATGCGCGGCGCGGCCCCCGCGATCGGCAGCGCCTCCATGCACGTCGGCGCGTTCTTTTTCGTCGTCAATCCCGAGCGCGTCGTCGGCCGCGAGACGTTCGAGCGCCACGTGGACGGCTGGGTGTCCCAGTACCTGACGGCGACGGGCGCGGGCGGCCGCCTTCCCGGCCGGCGGGCGGCGGAGACCGAGCGGGAGAGGACGGCGAACGGCATTCCCATCCCGCCGGAGATCGTCGCCGAGCTGCGCGAGGCGGGCGAGAAGGTGGGGGAGCCGTTCGACGTGCCGCTGTCGTAGAGCGCCCGCCGGGTCCGCGGGCGGGGAGGGAACATGAGCCACTGGATGCGGATCAACGAGACCGGAGGTCCGGACGTCCTGGCCTGGGAGGAACGGGACCTGGACGCCCCCGGCCCGGGCGAGGCCCGCATCCGCCACGCCGCCGTGGGACTCAACTTCACGGACGTGCACCGGCGGCGGGGGGACCATCATTTTCCGACGCCGGTCCCGTGCTGTCTCGGGCTCGAGGCGGCGGGCGTGGTGGAGGAGGTCGGGGACGGCGTCACCGAGGTGAAGATCGGCGACCGGGTCGCCTACGCCGCCATGCCCCTCGAGGCCTATTCCGACGAGCGCGTCCTCGCCGCGGAGCGGCTGGTGCCGCTGCCCGACTCCATCGACGGGACGGTGGCCGCGGCGTCGCTGGTCAAGGGCCTCACCGTCCAGTTCCTGATCCGCCGGACGTTCCGGGTGGAGCCGGGCCAGGTCGTCGTGTTCCACGCCGCCGCGGGCGGCGTGGGGCTCATCGCCTGTCAATGGCTCAGGCATCTGGGCGCGACGACTATCGGGACCGTGGGCAGCGAGGCCAAGGCCGAGGTCGCCCGGGCCCACGGCGCGGACCACGTCCTCGTCCACGGCCGGGACGACGTCGCGGGACTGGCGCGGGACCTGACCGGCGGCCGCGGCGTCCCCGTGGTCTACGACTCCATCGGCCGGGCCACCTTCGACGAGTCCGTCCGCGCCCTGGCGCCGCGCGGGATGCTGGTCAGCTTCGGCAACGTGTCCGGCCACATCGAGCCGGTGCGGCTCGCCGGGGTCTTCGCGCCCGAGTCGCTGTTCTTCACCTGGGCGCGCCTGCACCAGTACATCGAGACCCGCGAGGCCCTTCTCGGCGCCGCGCGGGACCTGTTCGACGTGATCGAGAGCGGCGCCGTCGGGATCGAGGTCAGCCGGACCTACCCGCTGCGGGACGCGTCCCGCGCCCACGCCGACCTGGAGGCGCGCCGGACCACCGGCTCGAGCGTCCTCATCCCCTGACGGCCGCCCGCGCGAAGCTGCAGTACGCTACGACGCGCATGCTCCGGGGTCGGCAATCCGGGAGGCTGCGCAAGGGAAGGACAGGCCTCGGCGACGGCCGGACATCGCCTGACGGCGCAATCAACGACGTCACCCGACGGTCTTCGGCCGTCTCGCATTTGCGATTGCTCGGCTAAACCGTCGAAGGTGCGCCGACCCCGGCGGATTGCGCCGCGACGGCCAGCGCCCGGTCCAGCGTCGCGAGCGGCAGGCGCAGGCGCAGCGCAAGCTCAAGATAGACGGCGTCGCAGACGGACAGGCCGTGCCCGCCGGCAAGAGCGAGCGCGGGCCCCCAGACCCGGGATGTCGATACCGGGTCGATCTCGATGGGCAACGCTTCCAGACTGGCGCAAATGCCGGGCCACTCATCTGCGCGCAGCCGGCCCCGTTTCGTGGCGGCCGACAATACGCTGCCGACCTTCACCGGCCAGAGGGAGGGCACGAACGCGCGGCCATCGACGAGGGAGTCCCGCAAACCGTCCGTCACCTCGGAAGCCTCGTCGGGAAACACCCATGCCATGGCGACCGAGCAATCAAGGACGAAGGCCGTCAGTGCCTGCGCGCCTCCTCGACGATGCGACGCACCGACAGCCCGCCCAGACTATGGGTCTTCTGGAACGCCTTCAGGGCGTCGATAGCGGACCGCACCTTGGCGCCGTCACGTGGGCGGAACGGCACCAGCTCGGCCACCGGGCGGTTGTGCCTGGTGATGACGAAGCGCTCGCCCGCTTCCACGCGCTGGAGCAGTTTCGGCAGGTGGGTCTTGGCGTCGAATGCGCCGATCTCGGACACGAAGTTTGCCTCCCGAGGCGATCCGTTTCGATGACACCAGTTGCGGACTGGTCTGAACGTGCCGCGCAGTCAAACGGGAGGGAATTGGGAAATCGCTCCAGGGCTGGCAATCCGGGAGGTCGCGGACGACTGTCCGAAGCAGGCTACAGGAACAGCGAGAGCACGCCGGTATATCCGTACAGCCGCCGGTGGCTGATCTCGCCGTTGCAGAACATGCCGACGAGGGGCACGTCGCCGAGCGCGTCCCGGATGGTGCCGAGCTCCGCCGAGCCGGGGCCGAACAGGTTCGGCCCCCGCGCCAGGCAGGAGTGGTAGACGCCGCCCCGCGGCCGCGACCCGCCCACCCGCCGGGCGAGGTCCTCGAGCATCCGGGTGAGGTCCAGGTGCGCCGCCTGCCCGTCCCGGCGGCAGATCATGACGGTGTCCCCCCTGTCTACCTCGGCGCCGACCGCGAACGCGCCGGCGGTCGGATCGATGGCGACGAGGTTGCGGACGAGATAGTCCGGCCGGTCCGCCCCGCTTACGGGGAAGGCCACGTGGATGTAGCCGCCGATCCGCCGGAGGTCGCGCGCCAGGACCTCGCCGATCTCCTCCTTCAGGACGTCGAGGGCGGGCCGTTCGTCGAGCGCGGCGATGACGTTCTCCCGGCAGGCGGTCACCTCGTGCGCGGGACCGATAGGGGTGCATCCCTGGGTCAGCCCCGTCGCCACGGCGACGTCCGGCTCGAACAGCAGGCCCGAGACTCCGCCCGAGGTCACCGCGCCCGCGAGCTGCGGATGGGCGCCGCGCGACGACGTGAGGCCCCCGGCGAGGAACGCCCCCGTGGCCTCGACGACCGCGGGGATCAGGTCGCCCAGGTGGGCGTTGCGGGGATCGGCGTGCACGATGCCGAACCGCCCTTCCCGCGTTCCCAGCGCGCCGGCCAGCTTCGCCGACGCCTCGTCGGGCGCGTCCGAACCCGTGTCGAGCAAATGGATCGCGTCGTCCGGGACCGCGCCCGCGAGCAGCGCGAGGGCGGGCTCGTCGAAGTACTCGACGCCCGTGGCGCATATGCCGATTCCCGTCGTGCCGATCCAGGTTCCGATCCCCGTGCGGGTCTGCAGCTCGACCCGGATGTCCCGGATCTCTTCGGCGAAATGGTCCGTGACGTAGAGAAAGCCGACGTTCGCCCCGCCGCGCGGGATGTCCGCCATGACGAGCGCGTCCCGCAGGGCGCCCCGCCAGTCGGACGCCGTCCCGTGGCCCATGCTGAAGGGAGTCATGCCGGCCGTCCGCCCGGCTCACGCGGCCCCGTCGAACGCCACGAACATGCGGTAGAGCACCCGTATGGCGTCGGCGGGATAGTCGGGCGTGGCGCTGTGCACGGTCGACCGGTTGTCGAAGAACACGATCTGGCGGTCCCGCCACTTGTGCCGGTACTGGAACCGGGGGTGCAGCGCGTGCCGGTAGAGCTCCTGGAGCAGGCCGTCGCTGTCCTCTTCCGAACGGCCCGCGATCCGCACGGTCCAGCCCGGATTCACGTAGAGGGACTTGCGGCCCGTCTCGGGAACGGTCCTGACGACCGGGTGCTCCACTTCGGGGTGCGCCGCGCGCTGCGCGTCCGAGAGTTTCACGATCGAGTCGCCGGGGTTGCGGCCGCCGTAGCGGTGGACGGCGGTCAGGCCGGCGATCCTGTCCTTGAGCGCGGCGGGCAGCGCGTCGTACGCGCCCGCCATGTCGGCGAACCGGGTGTCTCCGCCCTCCTCCGGCACCCGCACCGAATACAGGAACGACACGTCGCACGGCTTTTCCTCGTAGGTCAGGTCGGCATGCCAGAAGGAGCCGGGCGGACGTTTCGTCGCGCGGCCGAGACCGGACTCCGGGTCGTTGGAGACGACCGCGATCTCCGGGGCCTCGGGATGGTGGTACTGGCCGAGGATATGCGGCCGGAACGTGCCGAAGCGGCGCCCGAATTCGACCAGCACCGCGACGTCCGCCGGCACCTCCGAGATCACGGCGACCTGCCTCTCCACGAGGACGCGCCGGATCTCCGAGAACGTCGCCTCGTCCAGCGGCGCCGCCAGGTCGGCGCCGTGGATCTCCACGCCGAACGACTCGCCCAGGGGCGTCACGCGGATCGTCATGGGAAAGAACTCGAACTCCCCGCGGCCTCGAGGCGGCGCGCGGCGGGACGGCCGCGGTCCACGCCGCCGCGCGTTCCCGGATCATAACCGCTTTCCCGCGGCGTGGGCAGGGCGGCGCCGGTTTGCCCGAACCGGCGGGAGGCCCATAATGGCGCCGAATCCCGCGGCCCCGGCGGGGCGCCGGCCGCAAACCCGAAGGGAGGAGCCGGAGATGGACCAGGAACGCTACGAACGCGGCCTCGCGATGCGCAAGGAGGTGATGGGCGAGGAGTACGTCTCGCGGGTCATGGAGAACGCCGGCGAGTTCGGGAAGGAGTTCCAGGAATACGTCACCGAGATGGCGTGGGGCGGAGCCTGGGGGCGCGAGGACGGCCTCTCCAGGCGGGAGCGCAGCATCCTCAACCTGGGCATGCTGGCGGCCATGGGCAAGAGCCAGGAGTTCGCCGGCCATTTCCGGGGCGCCATGCGGAACGGGCTGACGCTGAAGGACCTCAACGAGGTGCTGTTGCAGATCTCGCTCTATTGCGGGTTCCCCACCGGCGTGGAGAGCTTCCGCATCGCCAGGCAGGTCCTCGACGAGCGGCCGCCGTCGTAGAGGGCGCCCCATGAGCAAGGAAACGGTGGGGATCATCGGCATCGGCAACATGGGGCGGCCGATCTCGACCAATCTCTTCGATGCCGGCTACCCCCTCGCCGGCTACGACATCGCGGGCACCGCGGAGCGCCTGCCGGAGGGTGCCGCCGTGTGCCGCGACGCCGGCGACGTGGCGGTCCGGTCCGACATCGTGGTGATGAGCCTGCCGGACGGGAACGTGGTGCGGGAGGTCACGGAAGAGATCGTCGCCACCAACGACCGCCGGACCTCCACGATCGTCGACGTTTCGACCAGCGGCGTGGCCGCCGCCCGGGCCGCGAACGCCCGCTGCCGGGAATCGGAGATCGGATTCTACGACGCGCCCCTCTCGGGCGGCGTCCCGGGCGCGGTCGCCGGCACCGTCGCCATCATGTTCGCCGGCCCCGAGGAGGCGTTCGAACGGCTCAGGCCGCTTCTGGAGACCGTGGGCCGGCCGTTCCTGGTGGGCGCCGAGCCGGGCCAGGGCCAGGCGATGAAGGTCCTCAACAACTTCCTGTCGGCCACCGCGATGGTCGCCACGAGCGAGGCCGTCGCCTTCGGGGAGGCCGTCGGACTCGACCTCGAGCTCATGGTCGACGTCCTCAATTCGTCGTCGGGGCGCAACGACGCCACCGCGACCAAGTTCCCCGCGAACATCATCCCCGGGACCTTCGACCGGGGCTTCACCGCCAGGCTGCTGCAGAAGGACATCGACCTGTATCGCGAGGCCCAGACCGAGGCCGGGACGGCGGACCGGGTCAGCAGGGAGATCGTCGAGGGCTTCCGGGAGTTCCACGACGCCGGCCCCGAGCTCGACATCACGCGCATCTATCCCTTCGTCAGGGACGGAAAGCCGTAACCGGGCCGGCCCCGCGGCTGCGGGGAAAGCGCCGGTCACAGGGCCTTGTCGGTGCCTCCGTCCACGGGGAGCATGACGCCGTGGACGTGCCGGCCCAGGGGCGAGACGAGAAACGCCACGACGTTGGCGATGTCCTCGGGTTCGCCGAAGCGGCGCAGTCCGGCCCTGGCGAGCCGCTTCTTCTCCACCTCCCCGGGCGTCGAGTTCTCCATGGCCGCCGCCTGGCGGAAGTTGTCGTTGAGGAGGTCGGTCCTGGTCTGGCCGGGTACGACGCAGTTGACGTTCACGTCGTCGACGAGGCCGAGGCCGGCGAGGGCCTTGGTGAAGTTCATCAGCGCGGCGTTCACCGCCGAATTGACCATGAAGTCGTGGGCCGGCACCTTCCCCCGGGTTCCGGCGATGTTGACGACCGAGCCGTTCGCCTCCTTGAGCAGGGGCCAGAACCGCTGGCACATGCGGACCGTGCCGAACAGCTTGGGTCCGAAGCCCCGCTGCCAGATCTCGTCCGTCAGGTCGAGAAAGGCCCCGCCGACGGCGACGCCGGCGGAATTCACCAGGATGTCCGCGCGGCCGTACGCGGAGGCCGCGGCGTCGAGCGCCGCGTCCGCGCCCGCCGGGTCCCCGAGGTCGGCCGCGCACGTCTCCACCCGGCGGCCGGTCTTCGCCGCGATGTCCTGGCGCGCGGCCGCGAGGTTCGCCTCCGTGGCCGCCACCAGGAGAAGGTCGCAGCCCTCTTCCGCCAGCCTGCGGGCGATCCCCTTGCCGATGCCACGGCTGCCGCCGGCGACGACCGCGATCTTGCCGTCGAGCGCGAGGTCCATTCCCGTCCTCCGTGGCGGCTTTCCTTCCGCGGTCCGGGCGGCCGCGCCGGCTAGTAGCCGCTCAGGACGTCCCGCAGCGTGCCGGAGATTTCGTCGATGTGGCTCTTCTCGGCGATCAGCGCCGGCGCCACGAGGGCGCAGTCGCCGGTCGTCTTGAGATGGAGGCCGGCGTTGAACAGCTTGATCTGCGCGTCGAGCCCCCGGGCTCCGGGCGTCCCGGCCGGCGCGAGATCGATGCCCGCCATCATCCCCTGCGCCCGGATGTTCTCGACGACGGGGATGTCCCGGAGGTCCATGACGGCGTCCGAGAAGTAGGGCGACATCTCCTCGCCGCGCTCGAACAGCCTGTCCTTCTCGTAGATGTCCTGGGAGGCGAGACCCGCCGCGCACGCCGCCGGATGCGCCGAATAGGTGTAGCCGTGGAACAGCTCGATGGCGTTTTCCGCCCGATCGACGATGGTCTCGTAGATCTCCTCCCGTATGGCGACCGCCGACATGGGCTGGGCGCCGTTGGTCAGCGCCTTGGCCATGGCGATCATGTCCGGGACCACGTCGAAGGTCTGCGCGGCGAACGCCTTGCCCGTGCGTCCGAAACCGCAGATGACCTCGTCGAAGATCAGCAGGATGCCGTGGTCGTCGCAGATCCGGCGCAGGCGGTCGAGGTAGCCCTTGGGCGGCACCAGCCAGCCGGTCGAGCCCGCGACCGGCTCGACGACGCAGGCGGCGATGGTGTCGCCGCCGTAGAGCTGGACGAAGCGCAGGAGATCGTCGGCCAGCTCGGCCCCGGTCTCGGGTTCTCCCGCCACGAAGCGGTGATCCGGCAGGTCGGTATGGCGCATGTGCACCACGCCGGGAAGGCCGGTCCCGTAGGTGTCGCGGTTCCGGACCAGGCCCGACAGGGCGGTGCCGCCGAAGTTCACGCCGTGATAGGCGCGTTCGCGCGACACGAAGCGCACGCGCTGGCCCTCCCCCTTGGCCCGGAAGTAGGCCAGCGCGATCTTCATCGCCGTGTCCACGGCCTCGGAGCCGGAGTTGGCGAAGAACACGCGGTTGAGGTCTCCCGGCGTCATCGCCGCGATCCGGGAGGCGAGCTGGAACGACGAGGGATGGCCGAGCTGGAAGCTCGTGGCGTAGTCCATCTCCATCAACTGCTTGTGGACGGCCTCCGCGATCTCCCTGCGGCCGTGGCCCGCGGCGCAGCAGAACAGCCCCGAGCACGCGTCGATGACCCGCTCGCCCCGGTGGTTCCAGTAGTACATCCCCTCCGCCTTCGACATGAGGCGCGGCTCTTCCTTGAATTGGCGGTTCGCGGTGAACGGAAGCCAGTGGTGTTCGAGCGTGTTGGTGAGAACCTGGGCCATCGTGTTCCTCGTCGCTTCGGGCGCCGCGCTCGGCGCGAATCGTCCGGGACGCTATCACGCCCCGAGGACGGTGGCGAGTCGCGCCCTCCGGTCCGCCCCAACACGCGCCACCCCCCGACTCCGTGCGAACTGTGCGAATCCATCCCGGCCACCGACCGGCCGGAATGCTCCCGGCCTTGACCGGGTGCGTCCGGGTCTCTAAACGGCACGCGATGCAAGAGAACAACGAGAGAACACAGCGCATCCGCGATCCGGTCCACGGCCTCATCCGGTTCGGCGGCAGCGGCGACCGTCACCTGGACGAAACGGACCGGATTGCGTGGCGGTTGCTGAATACGCCGGAGTTTCAGCGTCTGCGCCGCATTCGCCAGTTGGGGTTTTCCGATCTGGTCTTCCCGGGCGCGACGCACAGCCGTTTCGCCCACAGCGTGGGCGTCTATCACACCGCGCGGCGGCTCATCCGCATCATCGCCCGGAGGCAGGGCGGGAGCCGCGACCGGGACAGGGAACGGGTCACGCTTCTGGCCGCCATGTTGCACGATGTCGGGCACGGCCCGTTCAGCCATGTGTTCGAGGCCGCCACCGGAGCCGCCGGTTCACGCCGGCGGCACGAGGACTGGAGCGTCGAAATCGTCCGGGGCGATACCGGGGTCAACCGTGTGCTGCGGGGTACGGACGAGGTGTTGCCGGAAGAAATCGGCAGTCTGTTGAAAGACGAGGAACCCAAGGACATCTACGCGACCGTCGTTTCCAGCCAGTTCGATGCCGACCGGCTCGACTACATCCAGCGGGACCGCATGGCGACCGGCGTCGGGTTCGGCCATGTCGATCGAGACTGGCTTTTCGACTGTCTGGAAGTGGGGTCGGTCACGATCGGCGACCATCCTCCTCGTGAGGTCTCGTGCCTCTGTCTCGGTTCCAAAGGCCTGTCGGTGGCGGAGGAGTATCTGGAGGCGCGGCTCCGGCTCTACCGGATGGTCTACATGCACAAGACCACGAGGGCGGCCGAGAAGATGCTGGAAGCTCTCCTGAGCGATGTCCCTTCCGCCGCGGAAGACCGCGAGCTCGCGCGTCGGGAACCGGTTTTGCACTATCTTATGTCCGAGACGCCGACACTCGGTTCCTATTTGGCTCTCGACGACTCGGCGGTGTGGGCCGCCCTCTCGGTTTATTCGGAGCTTTCGGACCGGCGCGTATCCGGTCTGGCGAAACGGCTCCGGGATCGCGATCTCTACAAGTGCGTCGATGTCGGCGTGCGCGACCCGTCACCGGACGGCAACCTGTTTCGCCGATTCCAGCGAGCGCTGAACGAGGGGCCGGCTAGAGTCTGCGAGGGGCTCCTTTTCGACGACGCGGCGGTCGCGCCGTACAAATGGTACAACTTCGATGACGCCTCCGCCCTGAACAAGGTCCTGGTGAAGACGCGGAAGGACATGGAGGAACCGGAGGACATCATCGACGTGTCCGACATCGTGAAGACGCTCCGGGTCGAGACGCGCATTCAGCGGGTCTACGCGCCGGACGCGGAGCGGGAGAGCGAGCTTCGGAATATTTTGGGAGAGGTTGAACGATGAACGCCGAGGATATCGTCGTCGGTCTGATCGCGTTGAACGGGGGCGAGCTGGTCGGCCGGACGCGGCTGCAAAAGCAGGCCTATCTTCTGGACCGCTGCGGCGCGAATTTCGGGCTGCCGTATACGTATCACCACTACGGGCCGTACTCCTTCGAGCTTGCCGGCGGCGTGGACGGCGCGCGGGCGGACGGACGGATCGACATCGAAGAGAAGCGCGGCCGCCATGGCGTGCCCTACGCGATCTTCCGGTGCGGAGAAGAGGCCGGGCGGCTGGAACGTCTCGGCGAGTTGCCCGCCGACGAGGTCCGCACCCTGTCGGAGGCGATGAAGGGAGTTTCCGATATCGTTCTGGAGCTTGCCGCGACCATCGTTTTCCTACGCGACGAGTGGGACTACTACGGCAAGGGCGAAGTCGACGCGGTCGAGGAGACGAAGGAGCGCAAGTCGCTCAAGGCGACGGACGAACGCGTCGCCAGGGCGCTGGCCCTTTTGCGAGACCTTCGCCTGGACTCGATCCCGGCGCCCGCGTAGAGCCCCGCCGGATGCCGGTGTGTCGGTGCGAACGGGCCGATGCGGTGCGGGGGCGTACGGGCGTATGTTGCCGCGCCCGTCCTCCAAACCACACGCCGCGGCCTTGTTCGGATGACACACGGCAATAATAATAGTATATACTATTGATTGGACGAGATCGATGCGTACCGTCTCTCTGATGACCGCCAATCAGGAGTTCTCGAAGCTGATCAAGGAAGTCGAGCGCGGAGAAGGCTTTCTGATCACCCGGCGTGGACGCCCCGTGGCCAGGCTGATGCCGCATACGGCCGACAAATCGGCCGACCCCGAATGGGTCTCGGCCTACCGGCGGATGACGGCGCGCCTGCGGGAAGGCGCTTCGCTCGGCGGGCTGCGAGTCGGGCGGGAAGAGCTCCATGACCGCTAGGGGGCGTTTCTCCCTTGACACCGACATTCTCGTCTATGCCGTCGACCGCGATGCCGGCGAACGCCACGGCCGGTCCCGGGAGCTCGTGGAGCGGGCCGCCCGGTGCGATTGCGTTCTCACCGCCCAGGCGCTCGCCGAGTTCTTCCATGCGACAACACGGAAGAACCTGCTCCATCCCGCTCTGGCGAGCGCCTTCGTGCGCGACTGGCTCGACGTATTCCCCGTCGCCTCGGCCGACAACGCGGCCCTCGTCGACGCGATGGACGCGGTCGAGCAGCACCGCCTGTCGTTCTGGGACGCGATGCTGTGGGCCACGGCCCGGCGGGCCGGCTGTTCCACGATCCTCAGTGAAGACATGCAGGACGGCCGGCGCCTGAGCGGCGTCGAGTTCGTCAACCCCTTCGCCATGGAAGCCGCAGCTCGTCTCGCGGCGCTACTCGAACCGTGATACCCGGCGACACCGCCGGGCAGCCGAAGAATCTTTGCCGATTCGTCCGCGTAGGCGGGGAAGAGGATCGGCGCGGTCGCACGCTCTCCGACGGCATGCTCTCGTTCGACGGCAGCTTCAAGCCGCCGCCCTGTCGCCCTCCGCAAGTTCCCGAGGCGCTTGACCTCGCGCGGCCCGCCGCCGTAAGCCTTGCGCCCGTCCACGCCCCGGAGCGTCCATGAGCCAGCCCGACGTCCATATCGCGCCCGCGACTCTCACGGCCTTCGTCCGCGAGATCTTCGCGAGGCTCGGGTCCGGCGGCGCGGAGGCCGGCGCGATCGCCGCGTCCCTCGTCGAGACCTCGCTCATGGGCCACGACTCCCACGGCGTCGGCCTCGTGCCGCGCTACGTGGAGCGGGCGCTCGACGGACGCATCGCGCCGAACCGGACCGCCGCGGTCGTCAGGGACGAGGGCCCGGTCCTCGTCGTCGACGGCCGGCGGGGATACGGCCAGGCGATCGGCCGGCAGGCCATGGCCCTGGCCATCGAGAAGGCGAAGGCCGACCGCTTCGTCCTGATGGGCATCCGCAACACCCATCATCTCGGGCGCATCGGGGAGTGGGCGGAAATGTGCGCCGAGGCCGGGTTCGTCTCGCTGCATTTCTCCAACGGAACCAACCGCCCGCCGATCGTGGCGCCCTTCGGCGGCGCCGCGGCCCGGATGGGGACCGCGCCCTGCACCGCGGCCTTCCCGCGCCGGGACGCGCCGCCGGTCGTCGTCGACATGGCGTCCAGCGTGGTCTCCATGAACAAGGTGCGCGTGGCGCTCAACCGGGGCGTCGAAATGCCGGAGGGCGCCATCGTCGACGGCGAGGGCAATCCGACGACGGACCCGGCCGCGCTCTACACGCCGCCCACCGGAGCCCTGCTCCCCGCCGGCGGGCACAAGGGCTACGCCCTCGGCGTCGCGGCGGAGCTGTTCGCCGGCGCGCTCACGGGCGGCGGCGTAATGCTCGCGGAGCGGGCGGGCGACGGCGCCACCCTCAACGGCCTCTTCTCGCTGATCTTCGATCCGGGGCTCATGGCCGACCGCGCCGTCTACGACGCCGAGATCGAGGCCTTCTACGAATATCTGAAGGCGACTCCCCCGGCGCCCGGCGTGGAGGCGGTCCTGGTGCCCGGCGATCCGGAACGGATATCGTTCGCGGCCCGGACGAAGTCCGGCGTGCCCATCGACGCGGTGAGCTGGGCCGAGATCCGCCGGGCGGCGCGCGACGCCGGCCTCGACGAGACCGAGATCCCGGCGGCGACGTAGCCCGCTACCCCTTCTCGGCGCCGGGCGGCGGAAGGGGGACGCCGGCCTTCTCGCAGGCGGCGGCGAATGCGGCGGAGAAGTCCTTGCCGCCGTACCCGCGCTCCATCATCGACGCGAAGGACGCGCGCACCGCGTCTCCGAGGTCGAGCGGCGCGCCGACGCTCTCCGCGAGCCGCAGCGCCAGGTTCACGTCCTTGTTCTGGAGCGCGATGGAGAAGCCCGGCGTGTCGTCGCCCTTGAAGATCTTGTTGGGCCAGGTGATGGAGAGTTGACCGTTTCGGGCGGCCGTGCCGGTCAGGACCTCCATGACCTTGTCGAAGGGCAGGCCGAGCTTGAGCGCGAACGCGATGGTGTCGGCGTCGGCCTGGTTGATGAAGCCGGCGAGCAGGTTGTTGATCAGCTTCATGCGGATGCCCTGGCCGGGCGGACCGACGTGGACGACGGTATCGCCCATGACCTCCAGCAGGGGCCGGACCCGCGCCATGTCCGCGTCCGTGGCGCCGACCATGAACATGAGCTCGCCCGCCTCCGCGTGCACCTGCTGGCGGCCGACGCCCGCGTCGACGAACGCCATGCCCCTCTCGGCGAGGCCCCGGGCGACCTTGTCCGTGACTTCCGGATAGATGGTGCTGGTGTCGACGACCATGACCCCTTCCCGGCCGTTCTCTGCGACCCCGCCGGGGCCGAGGACCGCCGCCTCCACGTCGGGCGAGTCGGGCAGCATGGTGAAGACGATGTCGCTGGCCCCGGTCAGCTCGGCGATCGAGGGCGCCGCGCGGGCGCCGAGGGCGACGACCGGATCGGCCGCGCCCGCCGCGACGTCGTAGACGGTCATGGGATAGCCCGCCTTGACGAGGTTGGCGGACATGGGCCGTCCCATGGTCCCGATGCCGATGAATCCGATGCGTTCCATGATCTCCTCTCCGTGGCGTCCGCGCGGGGGCGGGTTCTGCGGCGGTCAGGGCGCCGGCGGCGGCTCCGCGGCGAGGGCCAGCTCCCGCGAGCGGGCCAGAAGGTCGCGGGCGCGGGCGGCCGCCGCGTCGCCGCCCGCCGCGTCGCCGCGCACGTACATCGGCCTGATCTTCTCGATCTCGTCGAGCGCCCGCAGCAGTTCGTCGGCGACGATGCCGTACTTCTGCCACTCGTTGCCGCTCAGGAAGTAGGTGTGCTGGACGTCGTCGCCCGCCTCCGTGACCCCGGACTCGTGCAGCGCGTAGTTCACCCAGTGGGTGGCGGCGAGCATGGCGCCCTCGATGGTCATCTCGTAGTCCTCGGGTCCGAGCTTCTCCATGGTGCCCGCGATGCGCTCCGCGGACTCCCGGTGTCCCCTGCTGTCCATGTCAGCCTCCCGCCGCCTCGGCGGCCACCTCGCGGGCCAGGGCGACGGCCTCCCGGTAGGCGGCGTCCACCGTGTCGACGATCTCTTGCGTGACGGGCTCGCCGTCCCGCACGCAGGGATCGCGCCACTCCTCGATCGCGTCCATGAGCTCGGCGATGCGCCGGACCTTCTCCGGGATCGGCTTCTCGATCTTCGGCCGGCCCACGTGCAGCACGTCGCCCAGCGGCCTGAAGGCGGGAACGAAGGACCCGGGCTCGTCGCCCGCCACCATGTAGACGCCGGGCTGCTGGGGATACCAGGGCCCCTCCTCCGTCACGCCCGCGGCGTGCAGCGCCGCGTTGACCGCGTTGGTGCCGGCGTTCATGGTGGTCCAGAACCAGATCTCGAAATCCTCGAAGCGGTCGAGACGGTTCCTGAGCGCGTCGAACCGCTCGATCTTCTCGAAATGGGCTTCGATCTTCACGGCGCTCTCCTTTCCGGGCCGCTTTCGCCGCCCGGGACTGTAGGAACGGGACCCGTCCCGGTCAACGCAACTTCGAAAATTGAAACGCACCCCACCCAGCCCTGCCCCCTGCAGGGGGAGGGGACCCGAGTGGCACGGCCACGCCCCGAGGGTCCCCTCTCCCGCACGCGGGAGAGGGACAGGGTGAGGGTGTCGGAGGACGATGCGCCGCTCCAACCGCGTTTCGCGGAGGAATCCTGACAGGGGGAGGTCGGGAGGGAGTCGGGGCATGACGGGGAGTGTCGGCGGGCTTTCGGGCCGGGACGCTACCCCCCGCCGCGGACCGTCACCGTGCCCGTTGCGGGGTCGACCGTCACCCGCTCGCCGGTGCGGATCGCGCTCGTGATGTCGACCTCGAAGCGGTCGATCAGGGCGACGTTCCCGAACGCGGCCCCCTGGGCCATGATCGGGTTGGCGAAGTTCAGCAGCAGGGCCAGGGGGCACCTCCCGCGGGCCGCCATCTCGCGCAGCATCCACGCCGTCGCCACGCCGCCCTTGGCGGCGTTGAGCACCAGCACCTTGCCCACGTAGCTCCGCCCGGCGAGCTTGTGCGCCGGCCGGGAGAAGACGCCCGCCACGCGGTCGAGGTCGTACCGGGCGCTGAAGTTGTCGTCGGCCGCCAGCGCCTCTCCCGTCACCGTGGGGCCGATCCCCGCGTGGCCTCTGAGGATGCGGTCCGCCATCACGCGATCCTCCCCGCCACGGCCGAGTCGACGCAGTGCTCCATGGTGCCGAGCACGGGTTCGTAGCCGTAGCCGCCCAGGATGTTGACGATCTTGGCCGAGTTGCTCATCAGGCGCCGCCAGCCGTTGGCCGCGCCGATCTCCCGTGCGTGCATCTGGTAGAAGCACACGCCCTCGAGCACGACGGCCCCGGAGGCCTCGATCGTCCCGGTGATGCCCATGCGGTCGCACGCCGCCTTGATCTCGGGCGACGTGGCGGCCAGCACCGTGACGTCGGGATGGACCGTCCGGCCGCGGAGCAGCGACCCCACCTCCTGCATCTCGACCAGGGACAACTGGGGCGCGGCGAAGACGACCACGTCCAGCCTGTCGTCGCCCGGCCGGTATCCCGCGTAGACCCCGTCGATGCCGGCGCGGTCGATCGGCGCCGGGGCGGGCGGTGCGCCGTCGAACGCCGCCGCGAGGTCCGGCGCCTCGGGCGTGACGCCGACCATGTGGAAGAGGGGCGTCGAGCCGAAGCTCGCCAGCGCCGCGCCGAAATGCTTGAGCTCGTCGGACGTGGGCGACCCGTCGACGCCTGCGATCACGGGAACCTCCCAGTAGGAGCCCTGCGCGCGGCCGACGACGGCCCCGGCGGCGCCCCAGTCCGACAGGGACTCCGGCCGGCACCGGAGCTCCCACAGGTTGGTGCCGCGCCGGCGCTCGTCGAGGTGGTATCCGTACCGCGGCACCCGGCCGGTGAGCGCCGCGGCCAGGGCCGAGGGCCCGCCCTGGAAGTTGGTCCGCGCGCCCATGACGCTGTTGGCGTAGATCGACGACCCCGTATCGCCGTAGGCCAGGTGCTCGCCCAGGACCGGCGGCAGGACGGTCTGGTAGTTGATGCAGGTCTGGGTGACGAGAATGCCGAGGCTGCGGAGGGCGGCGTCGAGGCGCCGCTCCTGGGCCACGAACTCCTCCGGATGGTTGATGCGGCCCGCCTTGGCGAAGTCGCATCCCAGCGGATCGGTCACCGTCGGCACCCGCACCCGCCGCTCGTCCTCGGGATACGCGCCCAGCATCTCGAGGTATTCGAGCCCGGCCTCGCCGGTGGACTCGGTGTCGGCCATGAGGTGGACCTGGCTGACCTCCACGAGGTCCTCCGCGTCGAAGAACCTGCCGACCTCGAGGACGTGCTCCATGGAGAGCCTGCGCGGCTCGCCCGCCTCGCCGGCGAGCATCGCCCGCTCCTCGTCGTTCAGCTTCACCATGTCTCCTCCCGCGCCGGCCCGGCCCGCCGCCCTGTATAATGGCTGGCGTCCGGCGACGCACGTCCCGGCGCCGATCCGGAAGGGAGGGACGACACGATGAGCGAGTCCGGGACCTACGAGGTCTACGCCGTCCGCTACGGGACGTTCGCCGGGCGCCTGCGCCGCGACAACTTCATCGTGCCGCCCGACCCCCACGAGGGGAACATGCCCCTCGACTATTTCGTCTGGGCCATCGTGAACGGCGAGCGTGCCGTCGTCGTCGATACCGGGTTCGACGCCGAGGAGGGCGCCCGGCGCGACCGCACGATCGAGCGCCTGCCGCGCGAGGGGCTCGAGACGATCGGCGTCGACGCCGCGAAGGTGGAGGACGTGATCGTCACCCACCTGCACTACGACCACGCCGGCACCCTGGGCGACTTCCCTGCCGCCAGGTTCCACATCCAGGACAGCGAGGTGGCGTACGCCACGGGACGGCACATGTGCCGGCCGGCGCTGGGCCATTCGTACGCCTGCGACCACGTCGTCGACGTGGTGAGGAACGTGTTCGCCGGCCGCGTCGCGTTCCACGACGGCGACGGCGAGGTGGCGCCGGGGATCACGGTGCATCACGTCGGCGGCCATACCATGGGCCTCCAGTTCGTCCGCGTGATGACCCGGCGGGGGCCGCTGGTGCTGGCGTCCGACGCCGCCCACTTCTACGAGAACATGCGCGCCGGCGCGCCGTTCCCCATCGTCTACAACGTCGCCGACATGCTGGAGGGGCACCGGCGCATGCGCGCCATGGCCGGGAGCGACGACCGCGTCGTCCCGGGCCACGACCCCCTCGTGATGGCGTACTACCCGGCGCCGAGATCCGACCTGGACGGCGTGGTCGCCCGGCTGGACGCCGACCCGAAAACCTGACCCGCCGCGCCGTTGAAGCGGGGCGGGGCGCCGTGTAGGTTCGCGCCTCCCGGCCCGCCGGCCGGGCCGCCACGGGAAGCAGCCGCAAGGGGAAGGACACATGAGCAAGATCGAACAAGTGGGCTTCATCGGCCTCGGCCTCATGGGCACGTCGATGTCCGGCAACCTGCTCAAGGCGGGCTTCCGGGTGAAGGGATACGACCCCCTTCCCGGCGCCGGCGACCGCGTCGCGGCGAACGGCGGCGAGATCGTCGATACGCCCGCCGCCGCCGGCGAGGGCTCCCAGCTCGTCATCGTCATGGTGCCCGACGTGCCCGAGGTCGATGCCGTGCTGAACGGCGACGGCGGGCTGCTGAAGAGTCCGGGCGGCGGGCGCATCGTCATGGTGATGTGCACCATCGATCCCGGCGCCGTCGTCGCGTTCGCCGGGCAGGCCAGGGCCGCGGGCTGGGGCTACGTCGACTCGCCGGTGGGCCGGACGGCGGACGACGCCCGCGACGGCAACTCGATGTTCATGGTCGCCGGCTCGGCGAAGGACAAGGCCGCCGTCATGCCGGCGCTCGAGGTCATGGGCACGACCATCGTCGATTGCGGCGACGTGGGCCACGGCATGACCTGCAAGATCGTCAACAACTTCATGTCGACGGTCGGCGCCGTGACGGTCGCCGAGGCGTTGCGGCTCGCCGAGGCCGGCGGCGTCGGCCCCGACAAGGCGCTCGAGGTCATCAACGGGACCATCGCGGGCAACGGGCACTCGAAGCAGCACTTTCCGAACAAGGCGCTGGCCGGCGATCTCAACCCCGGTTTCGCCGTCAAGCATGCGCGCAAGGACGTCGACATCGCGCGCATGGTGATGGAGCGGGAGGGCTTCCCCTGCTACACCGCGCCGGCCGCCCTCGCGGCCTACGACGCCGCGCTGGAGCGGGACCACGGCGACAACGACTGGAGCGACCTCTACAACGTGGTCGACGAGCTCCGGCGGGAGAACGCGAAGGGGTAGCGCCGGCCCGTCGTAAAACCGCCGCGACGCTCGTGTGGGGTTGGCTGGCGAAAGACGGCGGCGGCTCTCCGTCGAGCGCTTCGCCCCGGCCGTGAGGGTTCGTTCGGCGGCGCGGCGGCCCGGACTCCTCCGGAACGCCTCAGCCGGCGAGTCGCGCGTTCTGCGGGAACATGTGGCGCCGGGCCTCGTCGTCCATCTCGGTCTTGAACGCATGGCGGTCCCTGAGGGCGTTCGCCCGCCCGGCCGCGGGGCGCGCGCCGATTTCGTCCACCAGGCGTTTGAGGTTGGGCATTTTCGGGAAGGCGTCCTCGCCCAGGACGAACGGCACCATGCGGGCCCAGCCCCACAGCGCCATGTCGACGATCGTGTACGTCCCGCCCAGCATGTAGGCGTTCTCCGCGAGATGCCGGTCGAGAATGCCGTAGTGACGCTCCGCCTCGAAGTCGTAGCGGTTGACGGCGTAGGGAAGCTCCTCCGGCGCATGATGCTTGAAATGAACGGCCTGTCCCGAATAGGGACCCACGCCCGAGGCCACGAACATCAACCAGGACAGCAGCCGCGCCCGCATCTCCGGCGTGTCGTCGGGCAGGAATTTCCCCGTCTTCTCGGCCAGGTACAGGAGGATGGCGTTGCTGTCGAACACCGCGACGCCGTCGTCGACGATGGCCGGCGCCTTGGCGTTCGGATTGATCGCCAGGTACGCGGGCCGGTGCTGGTCGCCGAGGCGGGTGTCGAGCGGAACCGGCTCGTAGGCCAGGCCCGCCTCTTCGAGGAACAGGGCCACCTTCATCGGGTTGGGAGCGGCGTTGTAGTAGAATTTCAGCATGTCCGGCCTTTCGTTCCGCGGGCCCGTGCGGGCGGACCCGGCGCGTGTGTTCCGATACGTCCCGGATCGTACCACCTCTCGTCGGCGGGACGACAGGGCGGGCGCCGGGCCGGATCGAGAGGCGCGCGGTCAGTAGCGGTGGCCGGTCAGGGCCTCGCTCATGTCCCACAGGCGCCGGCCGGCGTCCTCGTCGCGGGAGGCGGGTGAGCTCGCGGTCTCGCGGCAGGAGGCGAAATAGCGGCCGGACACGCCCGCCACGTCGTTGCTGGCCGCGAGATAGACGCCGGTGCGCGCGCCGGCCTCGGTGTCGATCGCGGACAGGCGCATCGCCACCTTCAGTGCCGCGACGAAGAGCCGGCCGTTGTCGTGGCCGAACCTGCTGGCGACGAAACCCGGGTGCAGGCAGTTCGCGGTGACCGGCCCCTCCGCCAGCAGCGCCGCGAGGCGGTAGGTGAAGAGGATGTTGGCGAGCTTGCTCCGCTTGTAGGCGCGCCAGCCCCTGTAGCGCTTCCTCCCCTGGGGGTCCTCCAGGTCCATCCGCGCGCCGCGATGGGCCGCGGAGGCGACGTTGACGATGCGCCCGCCTCCGTTCGCCCGCAGGCTCTCCAGCAACAGCCCGGTCAGCAGGAAATAGCCCAGATGGTTGAGCGCGAACGTCATCTCGATCCCGTCGACGCTTTCGCGGCGGCGGGTGAAGACGCCGCCCGCGTTGTTGACGAGAACGTCGATCGCCGCGCCGCCCGCGGCAAGGCGCTCGGCCAGCGCCCGGATCTCGGCCTGGCTGGAGAGGTCGGCCTGCTCGAAGCGCACCCGTTCGTTGCCCGAAGACCGCCGGATCGCCTCGCGAACCTCCGCGCCCTTGGCCGCGTTCCGCCCCACGAGCACGACCTCGGCCCCCCGCTCGGCCAGCACCCGCGCCGTGACGCGGCCGATTCCGTCCGTGGCGCCGGTGACGACGCACAGCTTGCCGTCCATTTACCCGTCCCCCCTGCGACCGTTCCCGACGACGCTCCTGCCGCGCCGTCCACCCCCCTGCCAGGATTCCTCTGCGAAAGTCGAAAGTGGTTCGGCCGCGCCACGGGAACAGGGCAGGGGGTGCCGAGACGCCGTCCACCCCCACCCTGTCCCTCCCCCTTCCAGGGAGAGGGAACCCGAGTGGCCCGGCCGCGCCCCAAGGGTCCCCTCTCCCGCGTGCGGGAGAGGGACAGGGTGAGGGTGTCGGAGAACGATGCGCCGCCCCGACCGCGTTTCGCAGAGGAATCCCTGCCAGGGGGGTGGAGAACGGGGTGTGCGGTCGGGTCGTTTCATGCGGGCTTCGGAAACGCCGCGCTACGAAAGCCGGTCCAGCGCCTTGGGCAGCGCCTCGCAGAAGCGGTCGACGTCCCCGGCCGGCACCGTCGTGGTCACGCGCACGAAACGGGGGCCGTGGAGGTCCGAGGTGTAGTTGCCCGAACGGATGACGAATCCCTCGTCGAGGACGGCGCGGACCACGGCCTCGGAGTCGCGGCCGGTTCCCGTGACGTCGATGGCGACGAAATTGGCGGCGGGCGGCCAGGCGACGGCCTCCAGCGCGTCGATGGCATCGACGCAGGTCTTGATCGCGTCCTGGTTGCGCCGGTTCGTCTCCAGCACCCGGGGCTTCCACTTCGGCTTCGTGCGGTACGCGGCGATGGCGCCCTGCTGGGCCACCCAGTTGCCCCCGAGCCGGTCGACCTGGTGCTCGCGGATCCGCGCCATGAGGGCGGGATGCGCGAAGGAGGCGCCGACGCGCAGGCCGGCGAAGCCGCAGATCTTGGAGAGGCTGACGTTCATGACGGCGCGCTCGGAACGGCCCGGCGCGGGGAAGTGCCCCTGGGTCGCGAAATCCCGGTAGGTGGCGTCGTGCAGCAGCCAGGCGTCGTTGGCCTCCGCGATCTCGCAGAGCGCCGCGATCTCCGCCTCGCCGTAGCAGGAGCCCAGGGGGTTGAGGGGGTCGATCACCGTGATCAGCCGGGTGCGCGGCGTGACGTGGTCCCGCACGACCTCGGGGACGAGCTTCCAGCCCGCGTTCGGCGAATACACCGGAACGGACACGACCTCCGACCCGAGCGCGCGAGCGAAGTTGGGGATGTGCGGCCATCCCGGGTCGGAGACGATGGCCTGGTCCCCCGGGCCGAGGGTCGCGGCCATCGCCTGGTAGATCGCCTCCGTGGCTCCCTGGGCGACCATCGTCTCGGTGCCGGGGACGCCGACGTCGGCCGCCATGAGCTCGGCGAGCTCGTCGAAACCGTAGGGCGGCGTGTAGTTCCGGTAGGCGTCGTCGCGGATCGCCCGGATCATCGCCTCGTGGATGGCCGGGTCGAGCTCGAGGTGGTTGCAGTTGTGCCCCATGTGCACGAGGCCGCCGTCGAGCGCCAGATCCTCCCAGCTCTCTCCGCCCACGTTAAGGAAGCTCATCTCCGCCCTCCCTCTCCGGCTCCCGGCTCCCCCACCTCGTCATGCCCGGACCCGAGCTACTGCTTGGCCTTTGTGAAACCGTCTTTGGTCCTCCAGACGGCGGAGGCCGGGACCGAGTGAATCAAATCGATCAGATCCTGGGACGGCTGGCGTGGAAGAAGGACGGCCAGGCTGATCGGACCTCGTTCGAAGCGACGGTAATCGAGAAGCTGGCCGATGGCCATTCTCACTGACGCTCGCCGCACATCTCCTTTCGCCTCGTAGAGCACACGAGCAGTCTCATACACGAGGTCAATCGAATGGTGCAGCGCACGGATGAGATGGGAATTGGCGACGGGGCAAACCGAGGCAAGTGCGTGCCGGTAACAACAGCTTCGATGGCTTGACGCGCGCGCGTTCGGCATCCACATTCTCTGGTGCTCCCTACCCCCATTGACGTTCGCGAACGGGTGGCGGGCGACGGGCGGCGGCGGAAATGCCGCAGGCCGGTTGGAAAGGTACAGGAGCGTGGGGATTGAACCACTGACCCGGGTCGGCCGAGACCGCGTTTGTGAACGCACGCCGTTTCTCCAGGCGACCTCCGTAAACCCGGCGGAGGGAACGATGGTCACGGTCGAATCGTCAACATGGGAGAAGCCATTATGAAGAATAAATCCAACACTGGCTCAGGCCAACGACGGGGCGGCGGCAGCAGTGCGTCGAAGGCGGCGCACGACAACCGCTCCGATCAACTCAATCCCAACAACGACAAGTACTATCAGGCCCGAGGATTGCCGGGTCGCCCGGATAACTCCGGGGGCGCAACTCCGCCCAATCCGCGGAAAGGATAGGTTCCCGGTCGATGTCCCGGGGCGGCGACGCCCCGGGATCTTTGCCCGTTGCGACAGACCCGAGATGAAGGACCGCATTCTCGTCACCGGCTCCGAGGGGTTGGTCGGCCGCGCCCTGCGCGCAACACTGGAAGCGCGCGAGAACGAGATCGTCGGTCTGGACCTCCGTGGACCAGGAAACGAAGTTGGCGACGTCCGCGATTCGGGTCGGATGCAGGAAGCCGTCGCCGAGTGCCGGGGTATCGTGCATCTGGCGGCCGTCTCCCGCGTCGTTTGGGCCGAGCGAGCGCCGGACGAATGCCGGAGCACCAATATCGGAGGGCTGCGCTGCATTCTCGAAGTGGCGCTCGAGCAGCCGGCGCGTCCTTGGCTCCTCTTCGCCAGCAGCCGCGAGGTGTATGGGCAGCCCCGGCGCCTGCCGGCGACGGAGGACGCCCCGTTGCGGCCGGTCAATGTTTACGGGCGCTCGAAGGTCGAGGGCGAAAGGCTGGTGGAGGAAGCGCGGGCCGGCGGCCTTCGGACGGCGACCGTGCGCTTGTCCAATGTCTACGGAAGCGCCCTCGACCATGCGGATCGCGTCGTCCCTGCGTTCGCGCGAGCGGCGGTCGATGGAAGCGCCATTCGCATTGACGGTGCGGAGTGCGCCTTCGACTTCACCCATATCGACGACACGGTGCGGGGCATGATCGCGGCGGTAGAGCGGTTGGAGGCCGGCGAGGCGCTGCCGCCCATTCACCTGCTCACGGGCACGCCTACCACACTGCGCGAACTGGCCGCGATGGCGGCGACATTCGCCGGAAAGCGGCTGCCGGTCGTCGAGGCGCCTCCCCGGTCGTTCGATGTGTCCCGGTTCCACGGCGACCCATCCCGGGCGCGGGAATTGCTCGGCTGGGCGCCGCGCGTCGATCTTCGAGATGGTTTCGGGTGGCTGTTCCGCGACCTTCGCGCACGATCCGACGCTGTCGAGTTCGGGATGGCGGCGCCTTGAGGATCCTGCAGGTCATTCACGGCTACCCGATGCGCTACAACGCCGGGTCGGAGGTCTACTCGCAGACCCTCTGCCAGGGATTGTCCGAGAGCCATGAGGTTCACGTCTTCACCCGCGAGGAGGATCCGTTCGCGCCCGATTTCCGCCTGCGCGAGGAACGCGACCGGGACGATCCCTGGATCGCGCTGCATGTCGTCAACAACCCGCGCAACCGAGACCGCTTCCGGGAGCTTGGGATCGACCGGCGCTTCGTCGGGGTCCTTGACCGCGTGCGGCCCGACGTCGTGCATGTCGGCCACCTGAACCACCTCTCGACCTCATTGCCGTTCGAGGCCGCCAAGCGGTCCATCCCGGTGGTCTACACGTTGCACGACTACTGGCTCATGTGCCCGCGCGGGCAGTTCATGCAGACCTTCCCGCTCGACCCCAAGGACCTTTGGGCGGCCTGCGACGGGCAGGAGGACCGCAAGTGCGCGGAGCGCTGCTACGCCCGCTATTTCGGGGGCGCGCCGGACGAGCGCGAGGCCGACGTCGCGTACTGGACCGGCTGGGTCCGTCACCGGATGCGCCATGTGCGGGAGATGGCCGAGCTGGTCGACTGTTTCATCGCGCCGTCCCGCTACCTGTTCGACCGCTACCGAGACGAGTTCGGAATTCCGGCGGGCAAGCTCGTGCATCTCGACTACGGGTTCGATCTCGCGCGGCTCGGCGGTCGGCGCGACCGCCCGAAGGGCAAGCCCTTCGTGTTCGGTTATATCGGCACGCATATCCCGGCCAAGGGGATCCAGCACCTGATCCGCGCCTTCGGGGAGGTCGGCGGTGAGGCCCGGCTGCGCGTCTGGGGCCGCCCGCGGGGCCAGAACACCGAGGCGCTCAAGGTGCTCGCCCGCGCTCTGCCTGCGGGGAAGGCAGACCGCGTGGAGTGGCTCCCCGAATACCGCAACTCGGATATCGTGCGCGAGGTGTTAGACCGGGTGGACGCGATCGTTGTGCCTTCGGTGTGGGTCGAGAACTCGCCGCTGGTTATCCACGAGGCGCAGCAGGCGCGGGTTCCGGTGATCGCGGCCGATGCGGGGGGCATGGCCGAACATGTTCGGCACGGGGTCAACGGCCTGACCTTCGAGCACCGCTCCTGGCGGTCGCTGGCGGAACGGATGCAGCAGTTCGTGGACGATCCTGGGTTCGCGCGGCGCCTCGGACGGCGCGGCTATTTGTACGGCGAGAACGGAGACGTCTCGGCCATCGAGGATCACGTCCGTGCAGTCGAGCGCATCTACGAGCGCGTTCTGGAACGCCGCGACAGTGCCCTGCCCGGCGACGAGCCGGGACCGTGGCGAATCACCTTCGACACCAACCCCGACACCTGCAACATGAAATGCGTGATGTGCGAGGAGCACTCGCCCCACAGCCCGCTTCAGGCCGCGCGGCGGCGGGAGCGGCGCCCCCGCCGGACGATGCCGTTCGAGCTGATCCGCGGGGTCGTCGCGGAAGCCGCGGCGCACGGGCTGCGTGAGATCATCCCGTCCACGATGGGTGAGCCGCTGCTCTACGAGCAATTCGAGGAAATCCTGGGGCTGTGCTCGGAGCACGGTGTCAAGCTCAACCTTACGACGAACGGGACCTTCCCGAGGCTCGGGGCGAAGGCGTGGGCAGAGCGGATCGTTCCCGTGGCTTCCGACGTGAAGATTTCCTGGAACGGCGCGACAAAGGCCACTCACGAGGCGATCATGATCGGCGCCCGCTGGGAGAGGATGCTGGACAATGTCGGGACCTTTGTCGCCGTCCGGGACGCCCATGCGGCCAGCGGCGGCAACCGGTGCCGGGTGACGTTCCAGCTGACCTTCATGGAGTCGAACGTGGCGGAACTCGCCGGCATCGTGCGTCTGGCGGCCCGCCTCGGCGTCGACCGCGTGAAGGGACACCATCTCTGGGCGCATTTCGAGGAGATCGAGGCGCAGTCGATGCGCCGGGACCGGGACGCGATCCGGCGCTGGAACGCGGCGGTGCTTGACGCGCGCGAAGCCGCCGCCGCAGGCACGCTGCCGAACGGCCGGGAGGTGCTGCTGGAGAACATCGAGCTCCTCGACGAGGACGGCGCCGCCCACGACCTCGTGCCCGGCGGGCCGTGCCCGTTTCTCGGGCGCGAGGCCTGGGTAAGCGCCGAGGGACGTTTCGATCCGTGCTGCGCCCCGGACGCGGAACGGCGAACGCTCGGTGAGTTCGGCAATCTGCACGAACGGAGCCTGACGGAGATTTGGCGCGGCGACGCCTACCGGACCCTGGCGGCCACCTACCGCAACCGGGCGCTATGCCTCGGTTGCAACATGCGCAGGCCCGCCGAAAGCGCGCCGTAAACTGGCGCGGCACGGCCGTGGCGCCGTCCGGTACGCACCATGTCCGGGACGGAGTGCCGCTCTACGGGGAACGCTTCGACGAAGTGCTCAAGTTTCACGAGCCGGGCCTCGCCGCGGTGCGCCGGGACGGCCGCGCGTGGCACATCCAAAGCGACGGAGAGCCGGCCTACGACCGGCGCTTCGACCGCACCTTCGGTTTCTACGAGGGTCTTGCCGCGGCTGCCGCGACGGACGGGTGGCGGCATGTCCACCCGGACGGCACGGACCTCTACGACGCGCGCTACGCCTGGTGCGGCAATTTCCAGGACGGTCGCTGTGCCGTGCGCGAATCCGGCGGGGCCTACCTTCACCTCACGCTCGAAGGTGTTTCCGCGTACGGCGCCCGGTGGCGTTATGCGGGGGATTTCCGGGACGGTATCGCCGTCGTGCAGTCGGACGACGGCCGTTCGACGCATATCGACCCGCTGGGCGCTCAGACTCACGGCGCCTGGTTCCTCGACCTCGACATCTTCCACAAGGGCTGCGCCCGTGCCCGGGACGAGGACGGGTGGATGCATGTCGATTCCTCCGGGCATCCGCTGTACCGGAGGCGCTTCGCGGCGGTGGAGCCGTTCTACAACGGGCAGGCGCGGGTCGAACGCGTCGACGGTGGTCTTGAGGTCATCGACGAAACCGGTGTGTCCGTGATGGAGCTGCGCGCGGCGCTGAAGAGCGAGTTCGCGGCGCTGTCCGACGACCTGACGGGCTTCTGGCGGACACAGACGATTTGCGCCGCTGTCGAGCTCGGGGTCTTCGAGGCGTTGCCCGCCACCGCCGCCGGGCTTGCCCGCGCCTGCGGGCTGGAGCCGGATCGGATGCGGCGGCTCTTGCGCGCGTTAGCTGAACTGCGCCTCGCAGAGAACATGGACGGCGTGTGGCGCGCGCCTGGGCGCGGCGCCTTCCTGGCCACCGGTCACCGGTGGACGCTCGCCGATGCGGCCGTAGAATACGGGCGGCATTTTCCGGGCATGTGGGAGATGCTGCCCCGGGCGCTCCGGGCCGACGACGGGTGGCAGCCCCCCGACATATTCGGGGAGGTTGCGGCCGACCCGGCCCGGGTGGCATCCCATCATCGGATGCTGGCGAGCTACGCTCTCCACGACTACGGCCCGGTTCCCGCCGCTCTCGATCTTCGGGGCGACGAGCGGGTGATCGACGCGGGCGGCGGCCTGGGCGCGCTCGCCGGGCTGCTCGTGGAGGCTTACCCGCAACTCAGGGTCACGGTACTCGACCGCTCCGAGGTAGTCGATCATACGGCATGCGCGCTGTGGTCTGACCGCGTGACCTTCCAGGCAGGGGATTTGTTCGAGCCCTGGGGCGTCATAGGCGATGCGGTGATTCTCGCCCGCGTGCTGCACGACTGGGACGACGGCCCGGCGCTTCGGCTTCTCCGCCATGCGCGCCAAGCCCTGCCGTCAGGGGGGCGAGTGTTTGTCGTCGAGATGGTGCTGCCCGAAGATAGAGCGGCCGGCGGGCTTTGCGATCTTCATCTTCTGACCGCTACCGGAGGCAGGGAGCGCACAGCCTCCGAATACACGGCGCTGCTCGTCCGGGCGGGATTTGTGCATCGTGGCGTCGATCGGCTGCCGGGATTACCATCAGTTGTCGTGGGCGTGCGGCAATGATTTCGTCCGCTAGTCTTGTGGAACTGAAGTAGCAATCATTGTATGGTGACCGTCCGGGTATGAGCACGGAGGTCATTGCGATGCCACGCGGCATGGGGCGCCCTTTGGCGGCGCTGGTCTTGAGCGACGCGGAACGGTCGTTTCTGGAGGGCCAGGTTCGCCGCCACCGGGTGGCGCGCGCGATGGCGGACCGGTGCCGCATGATCCTGCGCTGCGCCGAGGGGCTGGGCAACAAGGCGGTGGCGGCGGAGCTTGGCGTTCATGAGCACACGGTGGGGAAGTGGCGCCGGCGCTTCGTCAAGGACCGCATCGAGGGCCTGTCGGACGAACCCCGGTCGGGACGGCCACGGACCCTCGCGGACGAGCGGGTCGCCGAGGTGATCGAGCGGACGCTGACCGCCACCCCGGCCGACGCCACCCACTGGTCGCTGCGCTCGATCTCAAGGCGATCGACCGCAATGTCCCCGAGGGGATGGACATCCACATCGTCATGGACAACTACGCCACCCACAAGACCGCGGCGGTCAAGGCTTGGCTGGCGCGGCGGCCGCACTGGCACGTCCACTTCACGCCAACGTCGGCGTCCTGGTTGAACCAGGTCGAACGGTGGTTCGCCGAACTGACCCGCAAGCAGCTGCAGCGCGGCGCACACCGCTCGACCCGACAGCTCGAGGACGACATCCGCGCCTTCATCGACCGGCACAACCAGGACCCAACGCCCTTCAAATGGACCAAGTCCGCCGACGACATCCTCGCCGCCGTCGAACGCTTCTGCCTCCGCGTCGATCAAAACTTATGTAGCGAACTTTAGATTCAGGCGACTAGTGTTCTGTCCGATTAATTAATTGAAGTACACTGTTCACCGATTCGATGATCTCGTCGGCGGATTTGGTCCAGCGGAATGGCGTCGGCTGCTCGTTGTGCATCTCCAGGTAGCCACGGATTGCCCGCTTCAGGGCGACGACGGAACGATGGCTGCCACGTCGCAACTGGTGTTCCGTCAAGCTGGCGAAGAAACGCTCGACCAGGTTGATCCAGGAACTGTAGGTCGGCGTGAAATGGCAATGGAACCGCGGGTGACGGAGCAGCCACTGTTTGACCTTCGCGGTCTTGTGGGCGCCGTAGTTGTCGAGGATCAGGTGGACCGCGAGATCGGCGGGAACGACCCGGTCGATATGCCGCAGGAAGCCGATGAAGTCGACGCTGCGGTGGCGGCGCTTGAGCTGGCCGATGACCTTGCCCGTCGCGATGTCCAAGGCCGCGAACAGCGTCGTCGTGCCGTAGCGCCGGTAGTCGTGGGTGCGCGTCTCCGGCGTGCCGTAGTTCAGGGGCAACGACCGTTGGGTCCGGTCCAGCGCCTGAATCCGGCTCTTCTCGTCCACGCACAGCACCAACGCCTTGTCCGGCGGATCCAGGTAGAGGCCGACGACGTCGCGCACCTTCTCCACGAAGTGCGGATCGGTCGACAGCTTGAAGCTGTGCGACAGATGGGGCTTCAGGCCAAACGCTCGCCAAACCCGATGCACGAAGTCCCGCGGGACGCCGAGTTCCGCCGACAGGCTGCGCACGCTCCAGTGCGTCGCGTTCCTCGGGCGCCGGTTCAGCGTCGCGTCCAGAACCTCCTGCACCTTCTCGTCGCCGTGGCGGCGCGGCTGGCCGGTCCGGGGCGCATCCGACAGTCCGGCCAAGCGCTTGCCGGCGAACCGCCGCCGCCACTTGGTCACGGTCTGCTGGCTGGTCCGGTTCCGTTCGGCGACCTCCGCGCCGGAATGCCCCGCCGCGCAGTCCAGCACGATCCCCGCACGGACGTACAGCCCCGAACTCCCCGTGCGCCGTCGGCGCCACCGCTGAAGCTCCGCCCGCTCCTCGTCGCTCAGCACAATCTTCGTTGCCCGTCGTCCCATGGCACACACCCTCGTAATCGTCAGGGCGCCATTGCACAACAGACAACCACATTACTCAACTAATTAATCAGACAGAACATTAGATCCTGTTCCGTTCTAATTTTCAGCTATCTGCTCGGCTATCGACAGGATCCATGAAACATCCTCTACGGTTGCTACGCAATCAAGTTGACCGTGTGCGATCTGCGATCGCATTTTGGAAAGACGGAACATTTCGTTTGCCTGATTCTGGTCAATATATCCTTCGCTCGCCAGCAGATTGACGAGGGCACTTGGGTTCAATGCCCGCGACCCAGTCGTTTCAATCTTTTCTCGAGTCATGGCTTCCACAATTGACCAGGCGAACAATATTGCTGCCCGTGGCTCGGTCGCCGAGACGGTCCGCGCTGCTTCGATAGCGTTCATCGTGGCAACATTCGGTACTGGTGCCAACATCGGTTCTAGGGAAGAGAAATAGAACACCCTTAACTCCCAGTCATCATGATCATGCAAGAGTGCGCGCAGTTCTTGAATTTTTGTTAGTTCTCTGTTCCCCTCTTTCCGGAACACCTCCACCAAAAGTGAGGGATGTTTCCCAATCGCGATTGCATCGGGTCGTCTGTCCGCAAGGAACGGCGGCAAGTCAGCCGGACTTGGTTCAGCGATAACTTCGTAACCCTCAGATCGCAATAGCGGCACCACGCGATCCAGCGCTATCCGCTCCGCTTCTGGTCCTGACAGGGTCATTTGGTCATTCTCCGCGAAGATCTGTTCCTACCTTGATATAGACTACTGGATGTTCAGCGGCGAGAGCCGTCGCAAGAGATACAGTCGGCTCGCCTCTGATTTCTAAAGGTCGCTCGGGCTCGAACTTCTGAACAACGATACGATCAACCTGCTTGTCGTCCACATAGATGAAGCGGCCTAGCGCATCAAGGATCGGCTTGGTGCAGTTGTCGATATCCGCTTGCATTTCGGCTTGTGGGAAAAAGTAAATTGTCACCGCCACCGGTTCCTCCAACGCGAAATGCCCCTCGGGCAGGAGCTTTCTCGCTGCATCCCGAATCCCCCGCCGCCATTGCTCCCTTGATTCAGGCTTCTTGGCCTGATGGCTCACAGCCGTTCCGTTCACGACGAATTCAAAAGGCAGCTCTGGGAACAAGGTTCATTTCCAACTCGTTTCATTAGGCAGCATTCACGCGAGTCTAGCCTCCTCTCTCACCCTCTCGCCTCTGGCACTTCGCCTCACGTCTAGTCGAACCCTTTGGTAGCTCCCCGAGCGGTGCTGTCTTCCGGCGCGATCCCGAGCGCCCCTGTGCGACGGCCACAGAGAGATTCCTTGCTATCAATGCACTTTCCCAAATGTCCACCACCGTTCTGCAAACAATCTGTGGTCGTCAGCACCAGGGACAGAGATATCGGACTGATGCCTCGTGGGGTCCCGTCAACCCACACGGGCAGCCCCGCTCGCAACAATATACCCATCCATGAGGCAGTACACACCCGGACGCTCTTTCCCCAGTCTGGCGCAAGTCCACACCCCCCCGATGTCGTCCGAACTGTGTGAATTCAACGAGCCGTTTCTCGCGGACGACGGGACAGTCCCGTCGCCACGATCCTCCCTCTGCCCCAGTGGGCCGGTTGCGCCTCAAGTGTCCTCTCCCTGCTCACAAAGACTCCTTCACGCCGTCCACCCCCACCCCGGCCCTCCCCTCCGCAAGAGCGGGAGAGGGACAGGGTGAGGGTGTCGGAGAACGACGCGCCCTCCGCTATTCCGCGTCCATGAGGACCGCCGCGAGCACCGCGGCCGCTTGCGCGAAGTCCTCCATGTCCATCGCCTCGCGCGGGTTGTGGCTGCCGTGGGCGTTGCGGACGAACAGCATCGCCGTGGGCACGCCGGCTCCGGCGAACACGAGGGCGTCGTGGCCCGCGCCGCTCGGCATCTCCATGGCGGGCACCCCCAGCGCGGCGGCCGCCTCCGCCAGCCGCGCCCGCAGCGCCGGGGCCATCTCCGCGGGCGGCGTCTCCGAACGGGGACCGAGGTCGAAGCGGACGCCGCGGCGGTCCTCGATGTCGGCAATCGAGGAGTCGAGGCGCCTCCGCAGCCGCGCCAGGGTGTCCGCCGACAGGCTGCGCGCGTCCACGGAGAAGCGCGCCTCCCCCGCCACCTTGCTGGCCGCGCTCAGCGCCGGGTCCGTCGAGACCACGCCGAAGGTCACGGCGAGGTCCCGGCCCTCGGCCTCCATCTCCGCCCACGTCTCGTCGGCCCGGCAGACCAGCTCGGAGACCGCCGCCACCGCGTCCCGCCGCAGCGGCCGCGGCACCGTGCCGCAATGGCCGTATTCGCCGGCGCACCGCGCCTCCCGGCAGCGGAAGTTGCCGCGGATTCCGGTGACGATGCCGACCGGGAGCCCCCGCTCCTCGAGGACCGGACCCTGCTCGATGTGAACCTCGTGGTAGGCGGCCAGGGACTCGGGCCGGAGCCGGGGCGGCTCCGCCGCGATCCTGTCGGGATCGAGGCCGCAGTCCGCCATGTGCTCGGCGACGGTGCGTCCCGTGTCGGTCCTCCGGACCCGCGCGATCTCGCCGGGCGAGAGCAGGCCGAGCGCCGCGCGGCTGCCGATGTAGCTGGCGGAGAACCACATGCTCTCCTCGGCGCGGATCGCCATCACGGTCACGTCCCGCGGCGGCGCGACGCCGGCCCGCGCCAGTCCGGCGGCGGCCGACAGGCCGGCGAGCACGCCCGCGGCGCCGTCGTAGTTGCCGCCCCGCCGGACCGAATCGAGGTGCGAGCCGACCAGCACGCGCGGGGCCGCGCGGTCGCGGCCGGGCAGGGTCATGTAGAGGTTGCCGGCCGCGTCCACGTCCGTCTCCAGACCCGCCGACCGCGCCGCCGCGCGGACGATGCCGTGGGCCGCGTTCTCGCCGGGGCCGTAGGACTCGCGCGTCACGCCCTCGCCGTCCCGGGTGGCGTCGCGGAGGGACTCGAACAGCGTCCGGGCGAGCGCGACGTCCGGAGGCGGAGCCTCGCGTTTCGCCCGGTGCCGAACGGCGGCCGTCATGCTCCGTTCCGGACCCGCGGCGCCTCAGACGCCCTTCGTCTGGCCGCCGTCGATGTCGAGGGTCGCGCCGGTGATGAACCCCGCCCTGTCGGAGGCGAGGAACGCCGCGGCGGCGGCGACGTCGGCGGGCCGGCCGAACCGCTTGAGCATGGTCTCCTCCGTCTGGATGCGGCGGGCTTCCTCGTAGGACATGCCCTCCTCCCGCGCCTTCTCCTCGGCGAGATAGCGCATGCGCTCCGTGTCGATGGGGCCCGGGTTGATGGCGTTGGCCAGCACGTTGCGCGGCGCCCCTTCCTCGGCCAGCGCCTTGTTGAAGTTCAGCAGCGCCGCGTTCACCACGCCCGCGGTGAAGACGTAGGCGTGAGGCTGGCGGCCGTGGGTCCCGACGATCGTGACGATCCGCCCCCCGCCCCGCTCCATCATGCCGGGAAGGACCGTCCGGGCGCACCGCACCTGCGGCAGGAACTTGACCTCCAGCACGCCGCGCCAGTCGTCGTCCGAGAGCTTCGCGAACGGCTTGGTGGGCGGGCCCGCCGAGTTGTTGATCAGGACGTCGATGCGGCCGAACCGATCCTCGACGCCGCGCACGAGACGGTCGATGTCGTCCTGGCTGGTGCAGTCGGCGGCAGCGAACGCGGCCTCGCGCCCGGTCGCGTCCTTCAGTTTCGCTGCGGCCGCCTCCAGGGTGTCCCGGTCGCGGGACGAGATCGTCACCATGGCGCCCTCGGCCAGGAACGCCTCGGCGATGGCGTGGCCCAGGCCGCGGCTCGCCGCGGTGACGAGGACGATCTTGCCTGCGAGACCGAGGTCCATGCGGCCAGCCTCCGTGACGCGCCGCCGACGCGCCTATCCCGCGACGACGATCTCGTGGGGCAGGGTCGTGAAGCGCTCCAGCCCGGTGTCGGTCACCCGGGTCGTGTCCTCCATGTGCATCCCGCCGTGCTCGGGGTGCCGGTAGAAGACCTCGAAGTTGACCATGGTGTCGGTCTCCATGACCCAGCCGTCGGCGGCGTCCTCCGGCGTCCCGAAATCGAAGACGTTGAGCCCGATCGGGTGGTAGATCACCGTGGCGCCTTCGATCGGCAGGCCGCTCTTCTCGAACACCTCCATGCCCAGGCGCTCCAGGTCGGCGGAGTGCGCGCCGGCCTTGAGGTTGTCCTCGCCCGCCGCGACCGCCTCCCTGACGACCTCGTGCATCGTCTTCTGGTAGTCGCTCGGCTCGCCCACGCAGGCGGTGCGCGCGCTGTCCGCGTGGTACATGCGGTAGAGGCAGATGCAGTCGAGGATCACCGTCTGGCCCCGCTCGAAGGTCATGCGCTCGGTGTAGTCGTGGTCGAGGACGAACGACCCGTCCGGGCCGGCGCCGAAGAGCATCCCGCGCTCTCCCAGCCACTTGCCGCCGCCCCGCTGCACGGCGTCGCGGTAGGCCTCGACCATCTCCATGCAGGACCGGCCCTCGGCGACGGCGGCGCCCGCGGCGCGGACGGCGTTCTCGTTGACGACGATCCCCTGCTTGAGGATCTCGATCTCGGCCGCGGTCTTGACCAGGCGGGTGCGCCGGAAGGCGCGCTTGCCGTCGACGACCTCGAGGCGCGGCCCGATCCGCTCCCGGACCTCCCCGCCCATGCGCAGGTCGTCGAAGCCGATGCGCAGCCTGCCCCCCGGCATCTCCGTCTCGATGAAGTCGGTCACGGAGTCGAAGTACGTCGCCTTGCGCCTGGGCAGCGTGGCCTCGTAGAGCTCCCGCAGGGGCCGGTGCAGCTCGGTCCCGAGCCCCATCCCCCCGTGGACCTTCTTGAGCATGGCGGAGATCGCCGTCCACTCCGTCCCGTAGAAGCGCGTCTCCATCCACGTGGGATGGGTCAGGCAGTACGTCATGTCGTACTCGCCGGTGATCAGCGTGGGCGGGACGCCGTCGTGGCGCGGGTAGATGGCGCACGCCCACGGCTCGTAGAAATGGGCCAGCACCGAATCGGGCGCGTGCCCGGACAGGTAGTAGAGGTTGGCGTCCTCGGACGCGAACAGGGCGTCGAGGCCGTCCTCCGCCATGATTCCCTTCGCCCGCTCGTGGTTGACGAAACAGACGGGCTCCGGCGGCACGAACGGTGCGACGTCGTCGTAGGCTTCCGCCTGGGCCATGGCCCGGCCCTCCCCCCGATGGTTCCGGGAGTACGGTAGCACCCGCGCCGTTCGGGTCAAAACGGCCCCCGCGCCCGCGCGGGGACTCCTCCCCCTGTCAGGATTCCTCCGCGAAACGCGGTCGGGGCGGCGCATCGTTCCCTGACACCCTCACCCTGTCCCTCTCCCGCAGAGTGGGAGAGGGGACCCTCGGGGCGCGGCCGGGCCGCTCGGGTTCCCTCTCCCTGGAAAGGGGAGGGACAGGGTGGGGGTGCGTTGCAGTTTTTCGGCAAACGACGTCATGCCGGCGCCCGGCCGCCGGCGCTCGTGCCGGACGCCCCTCAGCGCAGCGTCTGGTGGCCCGCGTCGATGTGGATGGCCTGTCCCGTGATCGACCGTCCCATGGGGGAGCTGAGGAACAGGATCATCGCCGCGATCTCCTCGGGCTGCTGCATCCTGCCGAGGAGGTTCCCGCTGACGTACTGTTCGGTCATCCGGTTCACGCCGACGCCGGCGGCCGCGGCGTGGCGCTCGATCGTGCCGCGTATGCGCGGGCCGTCGACCGAGCCGGGCAGGATCGCGTTGACGCAGACGCCCTTGGGACCGAGCTCCACGGCCAGGGCCCGGGAGAAGCCGACGACGCCGGACTTGGCGGCGGCGTAGGGCGAGCGCTCCGCCGCGCCGAGGCGGCCGACGACGGACGACATGTTGACGATCGCGCCGTTCCCGGCCCGCTCGATGTGGGGAACGGCGTGGCGGCAGGCGTAGAACATGCCGTTGAGATCGACCTCGATGCAGCGCCGCCAGTCGTCGGGGTCGATGTCGACGAGAGGCGCGATCGGCCCCGCGATGCCCGCGTTGTTGACCAGCACGTCGAGACCTCCCATGGCCTCGACGGCGGCCGCCACCATGTCGCCGACGGCCGGCTCGTCCGCGACGTCGCAGACCGTGGCTCCGGCCTCGGGGTGCTCCGACAGGAACCGCGCCACGGCGTCGCCGGACACGTCGCATACGTGCACGCGCGCCCCGCCGTCGAGGAACGCGCGGGCGGCGACGGCGCCGATCCCGCCGGCGCCCGCCGTGATCAGGACCATTCGGCCGGCGACGTCGTACTGCACGTCCGGGCTCTCCCCTGCCTGCGGCGCGCCGACCATGCCGCCCCGGAGGGGCGCGCGCAAGTCCCGGCGTTTGCGCGGCGGGCGCCGCTCCGCCAGAGTCCGTCGCGGGCCTGGGAGCCCGCGGGCGAGGACGGGGGGAGCACGCGATGGAACCGTTTCCCGAGTACGAGGACCACGACGCGCTCGGCCTGGCGGAGCTCGTCCGAAACGGGGACGTCACGGCCGCGGAGCTGCTGGAGGCCGCGGTCGCCCGGGCGGAGGCGCGGAATCCCGCGGTCAACGCCATCGTCGCCGAACTCTACGATCATGGCCGCGCCGCCGTCGCCGCCGGGCTGCCCGACGGGCCGTTCGCCGGCGTGCCCTATCTGCTGAAGGACATCGGCGGGGCGCTGGGCGGCCACGCGCAGACCCGCGGCAGCCGCTTCTTCCGCGATCTGGTGCCCCCCGAGGACAGCGTCATCGTCAAGCGCGGGAAGCGGGCCGGGCTGGTGGTCTTCGGCAAGACCAACACGCCGGAGCTCGGCCTCAGCCTGACGTGCGAGCCGCGGCTGTTCGGCCCCTCGCGCAATCCCTGGGACCTCGAGCGGACGCCGGGGGGATCGTCGGGCGGGTCGGCGGCGGCGGTCGCGGCCCGCATCGTGCCCATGGCGAGCGGCGGCGACGGCTTCGGGTCCATCCGGGTGCCCGCGGCGTGCTGCGGGCTGTTCGGCCTCAAGCCGACCCGGGCGCGGAACACCCAGGACCCCTATTCGGGCGAGGGCAACGCGGGGCAGACCACCGAGCACGCCCTGACCCGGTCCGTGCGCGACTCCGCGGCCCTCCTGGACGCCACGGCGGGGCCGGGGTCCGGCGACCCCTACGTCGCGCCGCCGCCCGCGCGCCCGTTCCTCGACGAGGTGGGCGCCGATCCCGGCCGGCTGCGCGTCGCTGTGACCTCGCGGGCGCCCAACGGCGCGCCGGTCGCGCGGGAGGTCCTCGACGTCTTCGAGGACGCCGCCGGGCTGCTCCGCGGCCTCGGCCACGACGTCGAGGAGGCCGATCCCGACATCGACCGGGAGTCGGTGATCCCCACGTTCCGCGCCGTCAGCGCCGCGAACGTCGCGGCGGCGCTGCGGAGCCACCCCGCCGGCCGGACGGCCGGACCCGGCGACGTGGAGCGCGTCACCGCGGCCGCTGCGAAGCTGGGAGAGGAGATGTCGGGCGCCGACTACGTGCGGGCGACGCAGGCGGCGCACCGGCTGGGCCGCCGGATGGCGGCCTTCCACGAATCCTGGGACGTGCTGCTCACGCCGGCCCTGGGGACGCTGCCGCCCCGGCTCGGCTGGATCGACATGATGCTGGAGGACGCGGACGAATACTGGGACCGGGTCTTCGGCTTCAGCCCGTTCACGGTGTGGTTCAACATCACCGGACAGCCCGCCCTCACCCTGCCGCTGGGGACCGCCGGGGCCGGCCTGCCGGTCGGCGTGCAGCTGGTCGCCCCCTACGGCGGCGAGGCCGTGCTGATCCGCCTGGCCGCCCAGCTCGAGGCCGCGCGTCCGTGGGCCGGCCGGCGGCCGCCGCTCGCCGGCGGCTGACGCCTTCGGCGACGCGCCGGACCGGCGGGATCCTTGTAGCGGTCCCGCACAGGCACCGTCGGCACCGTCACCGACCGGTAGCGCCGCAGGTGTCGATATGGCCGAGACCGCCGGTGTCTCCGAAGTACGTCCTCACGAACTCCGATCCCTGCGGGTCCCTGTCGAAGCTGTCCACGTAGTCGTCGTCAAGCGAGGCCTGCCGCGCTGACACGAGCGCGGACTCATAGGTCGTCTTCAACTCGCGGATCGCTCCCTCCAGGCCCTGCCTGCAGTCGCTCCGCGTTTCCTCCCGATCCAGGCACACCTTGATGCAGGCGATGCTGCTTCGGGTTGCGAGGGCCGCGGCGAGACTGGTATTGGTCATGTCCAGCCTCCCGCTGTCCATGACGGCCTGGATCGTCGCCACGGCCTCCTCCCCGTTTCTCACCGCTTCGCTGCATATCGGCCCGTCGGCGCATGCGCTGGCCGGGACATGGAACAGCGGCGTTATGAGAAGACCGGCCAAACCGGAAATTACGATCCTGCGCATCGCGTTCTCCTTTTCTTGTGTCGTCGCTTGCCGGCCCGAAAGATGCTTCCCGGACTCCAGGTGAAAACCGGCTGTCGTCGGAGCCGCGACCGGCGTTCGATCCGGCGCCGGCGCCATCCCTTCGGTATTCATCGCCCCGGCGCCGCTTGAGGCTGAGCGCTCCACGGTAGCGGGGTGTGCGGAACACGTCGAGTACCTCCCCGGTATCCGGACCATGAACGAACGCTCCGTTGATATGCTTCGGGTCGTCACTGTCGCCCTGAACCGGCGCCTGACCCATGAAGTCGAATTGCACGCGGCCTCTGTTGTCCCATGTCGCGCCGGGAAAACAGGCTCAGTTTTGACCGGTCGGTTTGGGAAGATCCGAGATGTAGTGGGTATCCGTGCCTCCCACGTCATGGAAGCTGGCGCCTCCGAAATCGGATTTCTCGTCGAACGAAAGAGCGTGAAAACCCGACGATATGTCCCGCTCCCTGACGTACTCCACCCATGTGCCCAGGCGAAATATCTTGTACCGATCGAGCGGCGGAAAGTGCTCGAAGTTCACCGGTGGTTCTCTGACGACGTGGGAATAGCAGTGCGAACGCGCGAGGCTTGAAATATAACTGTCGTAGTAGGTCTTCAACTCGAGGCCGACGTTGATGCCCTGCCGTTTGAGATCGTCCACGACTTCGGAATTGTATCTGCCGTCGGCCGGGTCGCTGTAAAGGTATTCGGGGGTCAGGTCCGTATCGACGAACTCCGCGCAGTACGCAATTTCATCCGGGGGTTTCCGCCACTGTTTCATTTCGAGGTCCGTCAGGCGGGTATTGTTGATCAAAAGAATTGCTCCCGCTTCGACGCTTTCCCCGACAAAGTTTCGTGGCATTATCGCGTCGGAAACGAAACCGTGATCGCCTGCATCTTCGCCGTGAGTGCCGTATTTCGCGAAATGGCGAATCCGCAATACGACCGGTTCATCGCATGTATTCTTGAATGACCGGGATATGATTTCGAACCTGTGATCTCTCTTCGCACTACCGTTACAGTCGACTTCGCGACCGTCGCCGACGCATATTTCGTCGTACACTCCTCCGGTCTCGCGAAGCTCGACGCAGTGCGTCGCATCGACCGCGGCCTCTCCTTCCGACCCCGGGACGGCCAAGGCTCGCCGTGGAGCCGTCTTCCCCGTCGGTCCGCCGGAGTTCCTCTTGGCGGCGGGCGGGGAAGCCGGACCGGATGCGGCCCGCGCGGTCCGCGTTCCGTCCCGGCGCTTTGCTTGTTGCAAGGCGGCGAGTACGGCGGGATCGTTCTTCTTCCGTGCAAGATACCTGGGGGTTCTGCCGAAGACGCCCGGGAGGTCGGGGTCGGCGCCGGCGGCCAGCAGCGTGGCGATCGCCGGGAGGTTTGCCGTGCTTACGGCCTTGTGCAGAGGAGTGTCGCCTTCGTCGACCCGTACATTCGGGTCGGCGCCGGCCGCCAGCAGCGCGGCGACGATCTCGGAAGCGGGGATCTCGATGTTGGCGGCCGCCTTGTGCAACGGAGTGTCGTCGTAATTGTCGGGCACGTTCGGGTCGGCCCCCGCCTCGAGCAGCGCGGCGGTCACCGCCGGGTTCTTGTTCCCGGCCGCGTTGTGCAAGGGGGTGTTGCCGTACTTGTCCTGTGCGTCGGGGTCGGCTCCGGCCTCGAGCAAGGGCGCAATCAGATCGGCGACCGCGCCGGGGTTCCTGCTCCAGGCCGCAAGGTGCAACGGGGTGTAGCCGTCCCGGTCCCGCGAATTCGGATCTCCCCCGGCCTCGATCAGCGCGGCGGCGACCGCGGACTCCGTTATTCTGGACGCCGCCCCATGCAGCGGGGATCGCTTCCGCTCGTCCCGTGCGTTCGGGTCGGCGCCGCCCTCGAGCAGGGCGTCGGAGACTGCGGGATTCTCGTTCCAGGAGGCTGCCAGATGCAGCGGGGTCGCGCCGTCGCCGTCTCGCGCCTTCGGGTCGGCTCCGCCCTTCAGCAGGGCTGCGGCGACGGCGGGATTCCCGTTTTGCCAAGCCGCTTCGTGCAGGGGGGTCCGGCCCGATTCGTTTGCCGCGTTGGGGTCCGCGCCGGCCTCGATCAGCGTCGCGACGGCGTTGGGGGTTCCGTCTTCGGCCGCGCGGTGGAGGCTGGTGTTGCCGTCCTTGTCCCGTGCATTCGGGTCGGCGTTCGCCGTGCTCCCCGCTTTCCCGGCGCCGCCCTCGAGCAGCGCACGGGCGGTAAGGCGATTGTCGTATTCGAGCGCCACGTCCAGGGGGGGTTCGCCGAAATTGTCCTTCGCGTTCGGGTCGGCGCCCGCCTCGATCAGGGCGTCGGCAATCGCGGGGTTCTCGTTGGCGGCGGCATGGTGCAGGGGAGTTTTGCCGAACGAGTCTCGCGCCCCGGGATCGGCGCCGGCTCCGAGCAAGGCCGCGACGAAAGCGGGATCTTTTCGCCAGACCGCGACATGCAGGGGAGCGTCCCCCTTCTTCACGCCGTCTTCGTGGGCGTTCGGATCCGCTCCGGCCTCGAGCAAGGCCGTCATGACGGAGATATTCTCGTTCCAGGCCGCTTGGTGCAGGGGAGTCCCGCCGAACTTGCCTCGCGCGGTCAGGTCCGAGCCCGCCTTCAACAACAGCGCCATGACGGCGGGGTTCCCGTTCCGGCGGGCCGCGTGGTGAAGGGGGGTCCAGTCGTTCTTGTTCCGCGCGTCCGGGTCGGCGCCTCCTTGCAGCAATGCGTCGAATACCGCCGAATTTCCGTTCCAGGCCGCCCAATGAAGCGGAGCCTCGCCGTTCTTGTCCCGGGCGTTCGGTTCGCCGCCACCCTTCAACAAGGCGGTGACGACGGCCGGGGTCCCGCCGGACGGAGCCGCCCAATGAAGAGGGGTGGCGCTTCTCCTGTCCCGGGCGTTCGGATCGGCGCCGGTTTTCAGCAAGGAGGACACGGCGGCCGCATCGTCGGCCAGAGCGGCTTCGTGCAGCGGGGCGATGCCGAAGTTCTTTCGTAATCCCGCCTCCGTAACGGCCTTTATCAAAGCGGCCCCGGCGGCTTTGTTTCCCAGGTACACGGCGCGGTCCAGCGGTGTTTCCCCGGTCTCGTTTTGCGCGCCCGGGTCGGCGCCGGCGGCGACGAGGGCGCCGACGACGGCGGCCGGGTTCTTTTTCGACCCGGCCGCCATATGCAATGGCGTGTCGCCCCGCCAGCTCTCCCGTGCATTCGGATCGGCGCCCGCTTTCACGAGGACGTCGACGGTGGCGGAGTCCCCGGTCAAGGCAGCCGCCATATGCAGGGGAGTCCGGCTCTGCTCGTCCGGCGCCTTGGGATCGGCGCCCGCCCGAAGACACTCGGCGACTCTCGAAGGCGCCGCCGCGCGGAAAAAGGCCGGCGTGTTCCAGACGTTGCATCGAGGGGCCGGAGCCGCGGCGGCGCGCGCCACGCTCCCGGCCTTCGCCTTGCGCCCGGTTCCGGTCGACGGAGCCTTGCCCTTCGGAGCTTCGGGGCCGGCCTTTGCGGCCGCGCCCGGCGCCTTCGCCTTTCCGGCGGCCCCGCGCATGGCGCGGAGCGCGTCTTGGGTCAACGCCGCCCCGGCCGGGAGGCCGGCCTCGCGCAGGAACGCCGCGTAGGCTTTCGCCGTGCGGGGTCCCCAGAGCCCGTCGGCCGGCCCGGGCTCGTAGCCGAGTTTGCCCATGAGTTCTTGCGCCTCGCGGATCGCGCGCGCCTCCGGCGGAGACGGGGCCGCGGTCTTCGGTCCGGCGGCGGACCTGGACGTCTCCGCCGCTCCACCCGGCCGCCAGGCCCGGGCCCGTTCCTGCGCAGCGGCGATTTGCCGCGACGTCATCCTCGCGGCCAGCGCGTCGCGTTCGTCCGCCGCCTCCGCGTTCCCCTGCCCCGCCGCCAGGTTCAGCCACTTGTGCGCGAGAACGTAGTCCTGCGGCACACCCAGGCCCTTCACGAACGCCCGGCCGAGCGCCAGCATCGCCCTGCCGTCGCCCGTTCCCGCCGCCGCCCGCCATTCCGTCAGCGCCTCGGCATGCCGTCCCGCCTGCCACGCGGTCCGGCCGGCCTCGTAATCCGCGCGTGCGGCGGAGACGCACGACAACAACGCCGTGAGGCAGAGGACCGTTTTCCAGGCCGTTACGTGAGACATGGCGCCCCCTCTTTCGATCGGCCCCGCCGTGCGGTCCGGCCGGACTCTAGCCACCCGTCGGCGTCCCCGCCACCGGCCCGAAGCAGGCGCCGGGCATGACGGAGGGAGTGTCGGCGGAACTTTGGGCAAAAGCGGGTATCGCAGTGAGAAGAGGAGTCCCCGCCCGCAAGTGCGAGCCGGAGGCTCGTTTTCATGAAAATACTATAACATATTGATTTATATATAAAATATTTTCGCATGCACCCCCTCCGATGTCGTGCGAAGTGTGCGAATTCAAAACGAACCCGCGTACCCAGGGGAGGCCGGGTGCGGGCGGCCCCCCCCGACTCCGTGCGAACTGTGCGAATTCATCCGATGGCGCAGGGCTCCGTTTCGAGCCTCGATTCGATCGCCGCGCCCCCTGGCGGACGCCCCGCGGTGTCCCCAAGCCTTGCCATGCCGCGACCGGTCGATGCCCGGAACACCCCCGGACTCGATCCGGGGACCGGGGACCCGAGAGGCCCGGCCGTGCCCCGAGGGTCCCCTCTCCCGCGTGCGGGAGAGGGACAGGGTGAGGGTGTCGGAGAACGATGCGCCGCCCCAACCGCGTTTCGCAGAGGAATCCTGCAAGGGGGGGAGAATGAAGGGTTTCCTCACCCCTGGCAGGCAGGAGGTCGGGAGGGGGGGCGGCGGAATTTATGTCTCGGGCTCCGTGGAACCGCCGCACGAACCGCCTGTCATGGCCGGGATCTTGGTGGCGGCACCTGCGGGTCGCGAATCGAGCCTTTGCTCTCCCCGCCCGGTTCCGGTCGGGACGGAATCTCTTCGCCGATGGCCCCGCCGACTCGGAATCCCCGCCGGAGACCGCCCCGCGGGCCTTCCCCGTGACCCCCCGATTGCGGACGTCGGGTCATGTCCGACGCGCGTCGGCGGCCGTGCGGCCGGCCCGTGCGGGCGGGCGCGCTACTGCGCGGGCGCGTCCGGCTGGTTCTCGGGCGCGGCGGCCCGGAACTCGGGTAGCGCGAGGCAGGCTTCCTCGATCCTGAGCAGGGTCGGATACGGCGAGACGTCGGTCCCGACGACCCGCGCGACGAAGAGCTGCGGCACGAGGCAGAGGTCGGCCAGGGTCGGGCCGTCGCCGTGACAGAACGCGCCGGTGTCGGGGCTGTCCCGGAGCAGCGCCTCCAGGGCGCCGAACCCCAGCCCGTTCCAGTGGGCGCCCCAGGCGGCCGGCGCGTCCGGGCCGAGGCCGAGGCCGTCGGCGAGGTGCTTGCGGACGCGGGGCGTGTTGACGGGGTGCATCTCGCAGGCGGGCACGAGGGCCAGCGCCCGCACCCGGGCCCGCCCCGGCGCGTCCGCCGGCAGCAGCGGCGGGTCCGGGCGGGTCTCCTCGAGGTATTCGACGATCGCCAGGCTCTGGGTCAGGGTGCGGGGGCCGTCGACCAGGGACGGGATCACGCCCTGCGGGTTCACCGCCAGGTATTCGGGCCTGAGGTTGTCGCCCTTGAAGGGGTTGACGCTGACGAACTCGTACTCCAGCCCCTTGAGGTTGAGGGCGATGCGGACCCGGTAGCTCGCGGACGAGATGTACGTGTTGTAGAGCTTCACGGCGCCTTCCGGCCTATTCCGCGGCCCGGGCGGGAGACTCCGCCGCCGCGAGCGCGTTCACCGCGTCCTCCACGGCGGTGCCTTCGAAGAAGTCGGGGCGGTTCAGGGTCTGCAGGCGGACCGCGTTGGTGAACGTGAAGTCGCGGAAATCGGCCTCGTCGATCAGTCCGTCGTCCACCAGCTCGTAGGCCTCGGCGAGCACGCCGGCGATGTCGGGCACGTCCCAGTGGCCGATGTCGGAGCTGAACAGCGCGTTGAGGCGGGCGCCGAACGGGTTGGCCCTGGTGTTGAAGGCGCCGGCCACGGCGCGGTCGTCGGCCTCGCAGCCGAAGTAGAAATGACGGGAGAAGATGCGGGCGAAGTCCTCGTCGTCGGCGATGCCGCTCCCGGCCCACTCGTCCTCGGTTCCGGGCGCCTGCTCCAGGTCGGCCGCGAAGAACCAGTGGCAGTTCTCGGCGAAGGGCTCCAGGGCGGCGCGGTGGCCCGGCGCGGCGTACGCGTCGCAGAGCTCGCGGAAGCGCGCGAAGTCGATGGTCTTCGGGTTCAGGTCCTGGATGGCGTCGCCGTTGCGCTTCTCCCAGTGGGCGATGAGGTCGCCGTAGAGCGTCGTCGCCCAGCCCACGCCGCCTTCCAGGAACCCGAAGGCGAGGTCCGGAAAGCGCCGGGTCACGCCGCCGAGCAGCAGGGCCTTGCAGCAGGCCTCGTGCGCCGAGGCGAAGTGGCCGATGTGGTTGTAGACGTAGTTGCTCGGCGAGGCGCGCATGCCGACGCTCATGGCCCCGGTGTGCATGTTCGCCGGGATGCCCCGGTCGACCAGCGCCCGCCACAGCGGGTCGTAGTCGTGGAGGCTGTCGATGCCGAGGGGGTCGATCCACACCGGGTCGCCGGGCACGGGCTCGCCGTCCCGGCCGAGGAACGGCCGGCGGACGATGCCCTGGAGCATGACGACCTTGTAGCCGAGCTCGTCGCAGGCGTAGCGGATCTCGTCGAGGGCCTCCTCGGGCGTCTGCATCGGGATCGTCGCGGCCGGGATCAGGCGGTCGCCGTGGCCGGCGAACAGCTCGTGGTGCATGAGGTTGAGCGCCCGGCACATGGCGCGGCGGATCTCGTCGTCCGGGATGCGGGGCACCTGCAGCCCGAAGGTCGGGTAGACGATGCTGAGGTCGACGCCGATCTCGTCCATGCGCGCGCGCATGAGGCCCGGCAGCACGGCGGTGGCCAGATCGTAGCTGTTGGACGCCGGATGCACCCAGAACGGCGGGCGGGTGAGGCGGCGGGCGAACCGCTCCTCCCCGCTCAGGCCGTACCAGAGGCGGAGGCCCGCCTTGAGGCTGTCGACCGCGCGGTCGCGGACCTCCGGCCCGGCCGTCCTGGCGATGTACTCCTCGTAGACGGGGGCGACCTCGACGATGTGTCCGTCTGCGTCGATGACCGGATGATCGAATTTCGCGCGGATGTCCGCGGCGCTCGTGCTCGATGACATGGTCCCGTCTCCCCTCGGATGCAGTGCGTCGAGGCCGCCGGCGCGGCCGCTATACGTTCATCGCCGCGAGGCCGATCAGGGCGAGCTCCTCGTCCTCCTTGCCGGAAAGGTAGCCGCCGACGCCGATCCCGCCCATGACGTTGGTGTGGAAATCGTCCGGGTCGTGGAGGCTCGAGCGCACCGTCACGCCGCCGAATCCCGGTGTGAGCTGCAGGTCGCCGCCAATCTCCCGCACGGTGAGCCCGCGCGAGGCCATCCACTCGCCGTGCGCGCCGCTGTTCATGCCGGTGACCGCCGCCGTGTAGGCCTTGCGGATGGCGTGGGTGCGGGTGAACATGCGCAGCCGGTCCATCTGCCGGTAGGCGAGCAGGACGCCGCCGTCGTCGACGATGGCCATGGCCACCGGATGCTCCGGCTTCTTCCGCGCCGCGTCGAGCATGGCGGCCATGGCGGCCTCGCACTGATCCAGGGTGATGTAGGGCGCCTGTTCCATGTCGGGTCCCGCCTCCTTCGACGAACGGGGGGGCGCGGCGGCGGCGCTACGGCAGCTCGACCGGCGCGGCGACCACGGCGGCCTCTCCCGGGCGCCGGGAGAGTTTCGAGCTATCGAGGCCGACGCCCGCCATGTCCCAAACATGGGAGTCCCGACGCCGCCTGTCAATCGCCGCGCCGCGCCGCGGCGCCCCGCCCCGGCGGGAGAAGGTGGTGCTGCAGAGAGGACTCGAACCTCCGACCTGCTGATTACGAATCAGCTGCTCTGCCATCTGAGCTACTGCAGCATGGGGTCCGGACGCGGGGCGTCGCGCGTCCCTCCGGCGGCCGCGCAGGCTACGCCCTGGGGGGAGAGGCGTCAACGATATCTCCGCCTTCCCCCCGAAGCGCGGGCAACGCGGGCACCGGAGCCGCGGCGTCGGGCGGGGCCTCCGGAAGCCGCGCCGGGACGGAGGCCGCCTCCGGCGGCGGTTCCGGCGCCGCGCCCCAGGCGAGGGAGTCGAAGCGGCCGCACCGCCCGCAGTGGGGCGACCAGGCGGGTGCGGGCGCGCCGCAGCCCCGGCACGCCCAGGCGTCGTCGGGCGGCGCGGACGGCATGCGCTCGAGCCACTCGGCCGCGGCCGCGGACCCGTGCTCGCCTTCCTCGACCTGGGCCATGAGCCGGAACAGGCGCCGCTCCCCGCGCTCGGCGAGGGCCTTGTCGAGGTGGCCGTGGGCCTCGCGCCAGCGGCGCACGGCGATCAGAACCCCGGCCAGCGCCACGTGTCCCTCGCGGTGCCCGGCGTTGAGGCGGTCGAGTCGCGCGATCCGCCGCGCCCGCCGGGCCGGATCGTCCCGCGGGCGAAGGGCGAGATAGAGGGCGGCCAGCTCCGGGTGCGGCGCCTTGCGCCAGCTCGCTTCGATGACGCGCGCGGCCTTGCCCGTGTGGCCGCCGGCCTGATAGTGGCGCGCGGCGAGCACCGCCGCGGGGACGAATTCCGGCGCCAGGGCGTGGGCGTCGCGGGCCAGGGCGGCGGCCGTCTCCGTGTCGCCCGCCGCCTCGGCGTCGCCCGCCTGCGCGAACAGGGTCAGCGCCTTGCGCCGCCGGCCCGTCTTCTTGTCGAGCACCTTGCGCCGGGAGGCGTCCTCGAGGGTGGCCCGCGCCTCGTCCCACAGGCCCGCCGCCGATTGCAGGTCGAAGAGCAGGTTCTGAACCCAGGGGGAGGCCGGCCGCAAGGCCCGGGCGCGCCGGGCATGGCGCAGCGCGGCCTGGGTGTCGCCCGAACGCAGCGCCTCCGCCAGCAGTCCGCGCACGCCGAGGAATTCGGTGTCGGGCGCATCGAGCATGCGCTTGTAGAGGCGCGCCGCCTCCAGGGCGTTGCCCGCCTGCCGGGCGGCCTGCGCCGACAGCACGAGGGGGAGCGGCGCGTCGCCGAGCAGCGCTCGCGCCCGGCGCCCGAGCTTCAGGGCTTCGTCTCCCTCGCCGGCCGCCAGGGCCGTCATGCCGCCGAGCAGCGCGGTCTCGCCCCGGCGCCGGCGCCGGTCCCGGCGGGCCCGGCCCACGGCGCGCGGGCTGCGCCGGAGCCAGAGCCAGCCCCGGTAGGAGACGGCGCCGGCCGCCAGCAGCGCGGCGAAGGCGACGGCGGCCGCGGCGACCGAGGTCTCGACCCGCCAGCCCTGCCAGTCGACGACGACGTCGCCGGGCCGGTCCGCCAGCCACGCCGCGGCCGAGGCGGCCAGCGCCAGGCCGACGAACCACCAGAGCGCCCGGATCATGGCGGGGAACCGCCCCCGGCCGCGGCAACGTCGCCGGTCGCGGCGACGCGCGACACCGCCGCGGCCTGGAGGTCGGCCAGGGCGGACCCGGCCGCGAGTCGGGCGCGGGCGCGTTCCAGCCACGGGGCGGCGGCGTCCGCCGCCCCGCCGGTCAACGCGGCGAGCTCCGCCACGGCCGCCGCCAGGTCGCCGGCGGCCAGCCGCGCCTCCGCGCGGGCGAGGCGGGCTTCCGCGTCCGCGCCGGGAACGTCGCCCGTGCGGCGCACGGTGACGACGGCGGCGAGGCGGCGCAGGGTCTCGTCCATCCAGCCGCCGGCCCCGGCGTCGCCGGCGCGCAGGATTTCGGAAGCCTCCGCGCTCAGCGTCCGGCGCAGGACGGCCGGCGTCGCGACGCCGTCGCCGGCACGGGTCCGGAGTTCCCGCAGCGCGGGCGCGAGGTCGGGCGGAACGCCGCCGTCCGCCGCCAGCAGGGCCTCGACGCTCGAAAGCGGCGCGGAAAAGGGCCGCCCGCCGTGCACGGCGTCGCGCAACTGGCCCACGGCCAGGACCAGCGCGGCGGTCCCCGCGACGTGCTCGGGCCGCGCGGCTTCGAGGAGACGGGTGCGGGCCGCGAGCTCGTCGATCCGGGACTCCAGCGCCGCCCGCGACGCGGCGAGACGCGCCTCCGCCGCCTCGACGGCGCCGTCCACGCCGGAAAGGGCCGTCTCCAGCGCTCCGGCCCGGCCGGCCAGCGACTCCACGCGCTCGCTCACGCCGGCGCCGCGCGCCTCCCGGGCCACGGTCTCGATACGCCGCCCCACGCCGTCGAGGCGGCCGGCCAGCGCGTCCATCTCCCGGGCGAGGGCGTCCGTCCGGCCCGCCGCCTCGGCCAGGGACGCCTGCTCCAGCGTCAGGCCGTCGAGGGAGCGCACGGCGTCGGCGAGGCGGTCTTCCAGGGCGTCCACGCGACCCGCCAGCGCGGCGAGGGCCGCAGCCTGGGGCGCCGGGTCGTACGCCGGAGCGCCGAGCCCGCCCAGCAGCCGCGGCTCGACGTGGACGGCCACGGCGAACGCGGCGGCGGTCAGCGCGGCGGCGCCCGTCGCCAGGGCCGTCCCGGCGAGCCTCCGCCCCGGAGCGGGCGCGGCGGCGCCCGGCTCGTCCGGCGCCGTGTCGGGCTCGGGCGCGTCGTCCGGCTTCGTCGATTCGGTCATGGAGCGGCCGTCCCGGACAAGAGGTTCAGGAGGGACTCCCGATCCGGCCGTTCGGAGACATGAACGCCGCGCCACTCCAGGGCGGCGATCTCGTCGGCGACCGCCCGGCTGAGACAGTACGCGCTCACCGTCCGGCAGGCCCGGACCAGACCCGCGTCGCGCACCAGCCTAACAAAGGTTTCCGCGGTGCGGGGGGAGAAAAAGACGACGGCGTCGGCGTTTCCGGACCGAAGCGCGGCGTCCGCCGCCCCGGGGAGGACGGCGGCGGTCCGGGCCTCGTAGAGGGTGATCCGGCGGACCGCGAATCCCGCGCGGGCCAGCGCGCCCGCGAGGTCGCCCGCGACCCAGGCGCCGGCCGCGTGCAGCAGGTCGCCAGCGCCCGGGTCCAGCGCGGCGGCGACCGCGTCCGCCAGGGCTCCGACGTCGCCGCCCGCGCGGGTCACCCGCGCGAAGCCCAGGTCCGCGGCCGCGCGCGCCGTGGCCTCGCCCACGGCGAAGAGGGCCACGTCGCGGCGCTCCGTCGCCGCCGCGAGCGCCCGGACGCCGTTCGCGCTCGTCGCCATCACGGCCTGCGTTCCCCGGAGATCGAGCGGTTCCGGCGGGTCCGCGAACCCGATCTCCAGAAGCGGCGCCTCGATCGCCTCGTGGCCCCGTCCGGCAAGCGCGTCCGTCAGGGCCGCGGCGTCCGGCGGGGGCCGGGTGTTGATGACGCGCACGGATCAGAGCCCGGCGAAGAAGCCGGGGCCGGCCCGCGACCGGAGTTCGGCGCCCGCGTCGCGGCCCAGCGCCTCGGCGTCCGCCGGGAGGCCGTCGCGGCGGGTCTCGAGCATCTCGCTCCCGTCGGGCCGAAGCACGCGCGCCGCGAGTCGGAGGCGGCCCCCGGCGAGGCGCGCGTGCGCGGCGACGGGCGTGCGGCAGGTCCCGCCGAGCGCCGCCAGGACGCCGCGTTCGCAGGCGACGCAGGCGTGGGCGCCGGGATCGTCGAGGGGTGCCACCAACTCGCGGGCACGCGCGTCGCCGCTTCGGCATTCCACCCCCACGGCGCCCTGGCCGGCGGCCGGCAGCATCTCCTCCGGCTCCAGCACGGCCGCGGCGCGGTCGGCGAGGCCGAGGCGGTTGAGACCGGCCAGCGCCAGCAGCGTCGCGGCCACGTCGCCCCGTTCCGTCTTCGCGAGGCGCGTATCGACGTTTCCCCGCATCGTGACGATCTCGAGGTCCCCGCGGGCGCGCTTGAGCTGGGCCCGGCGGCGCTGCGAGGCGGTGCCCACGACGGCGCCCCGGGGCAGCGCCGCGATGCCGTCGGCGACCGCGCTGACGAGCGCGTCGCGGGGATCCTCCCGCGGCGGCACGCAGGGAACCGCGATGTCGTCGGGAAGCGCGGTCTCGAGGTCCTTCATGGAGTGCACGGCGATGTCGACGTGGCCCGCGAGCAGCGCCTCCTCCACCTCCTTGGCGAACAGGCCCTTGCCGCCGATCTCGGCGAGCGGCCGGCCGGTCACGCGATCGCCCGTGGTGCGGATGGCGACGAGTTCGACGTCGGCGGCCGTCAGGTCGTCGTGGGCGGCCACCAGTCCGTCCCGGACCTGCCCGGCCTGGGCGAGCGCCAGCCTGCTGCCGCGGGTGCCGATGCGCACCGCGGCCCGCCCGCCCGTGCGTTGCGCTGCCATGGCCAGGGTGCTAGTGCGTGGTTCCGGAAAGCGCAAGCGAAATCGGGCCGGCGATGCAACCTTCCACGAAGGGGCGCGCGATGGTCGTACTGGGCATCGAGACGAGTTGCGACGAGACCGCGGCGGCCGTGGTGAACGGCGGGCGGGAGATCCTGTCGAACGTCGTCCTGTCGCAGCTCGACGAGCATCGCGCCTACGGCGGGGTGGTGCCGGAGATCGCCTCGCGCGCCCATGTCCTCTACCTCGACGGCGTCATCGACCGGGCCATGCGCGAGGCCGGCGCCGGCTACGGGGACCTGGCGGGCGTGGCCGCCACGGCGGGCCCGGGCCTGATCGGGGGCGTCATGGTGGGACTGGTGACCGGCAAGGCCATCGCCCTCTCCGCCGGACGGCCCCTGGTCGCGGTCAACCACCTCGAAGGGCACGCGCTGTCCGCCCGACTCGCCGACGGGACCGCGTTCCCCTATCTGCTGCTGCTCGTGTCGGGTGGCCATTGCCAGCTCGTGGAGGTCGCCGGCGTCGGCGCCTACCGGCGGCTCGGCACCACGATCGACGACGCCGTCGGCGAGGCGTTCGACAAGACCGCGAAGATGCTCGGCCTCGGCTACCCGGGCGGGCCCGCGGTGGAGCGCGCGGCCCGCGCGGGAGATCCCGAGCGCTTCGACCTGCCGAGGCCGTTGCGCGGCCGGCCCGGCGCCGATTTCTCGTTCTCGGGGCTGAAGACCGCCGTGCGCCACGCGGCCGCCGGCCTCGCGGACGGCGTTCCGGAGGCGGGGGACGCCGCCGACCTCGCCGCGTCGTTCCAGGCCGCCGTGGGCGACGTGCTCGCCGACCGCACGGCGAACGCCATGGAAACTTACGCGGAGCGGCACCCCCGCGCCCGCCGCCTCGTGGTCGCGGGCGGCGTCGCGGCCAACCGCTACCTGCGCGGGCGCATGGAGGCGGTGTGCGCGGCGAAGGGCTTTTCCATGTCGGCGCCGCCGCCGGACCTCTGCACCGACAACGCCGCCATGATCGCCTGGGCGGGTCTGGAGCGCCTGCGGCACGACCTGACGGATCCGCTCGACGCGCCGGCGCGCGCGCGCTGGCCCCTGGACGAGGTGCGCCGGCCGGCCGACGGCGGGCATGCTTCACGAACGGGAACGGACACTCCATGATCGCCGTAATCTTCGAAGTGACGCCGAACGAGGGCCGGACCGACGACTATTTCGACACGGCCGCGGCGCTCAAGGACGAGGTCGAGGCCATCGACGGGTTCATCTCCGTGGAACGGTTCGAGAGCCTGACCGTGCCCGGCAGGTATCTGTCCCTGTCGCTGTGGCGCGACGAGGAGGCCGTGAAGGCCTGGCGCGCGAACGCGGCCCACCGGGCGGCCCAGGAGCGGGGCAAGGGAGGCATCTTCGCCGGCTACCGCATCCGTGTCGCCGACGTCGTGCGGGAGTATTCCTTCGGCGCCTGACCGCGGGCCACCGACAGGGGGAGGACGGCATGGCGGCACGTTACGGGCGCATCGGCATCGTCGGCGCGGGCGCCTGGGGAACGGCGCTGGCGACGGTGGCTCGGCGGCGGGACCGCGAGGTCGTCATCTGGGCCCGCGAGGCGGTCGTCGTGGAGGCCATCAACACCGAGCACCGCAACACCATGTTCCTGCCCGACGCCGCCCTGGACCCCGAGGTCCGGGCGACGGGCGATCCCGCCGAGGTCTGCGACGCCGACGCCGTGCTCCTGGTGGTGCCCGGCCAGTTCCTGCGCGGCGTCTGCGAGACGCTGGCTCCGGGCTGGCCCGGCGGCGTGCCGGCGGTGATCTGCGCCAAGGGAATCGAGGAAGGCACCTGCGCCCTGATGACCGAGGTGGTCGAGGCCGCCTTGCCGGGCGTGCCCCAGGCGGTGCTGTCCGGTCCGACGTTCGCCGCCGAGGTGGCGAAGGGCCTGCCCACGGCCGTGACCGTCGCCTGCGAGGACGAGTCCGTCGCCGACGCCCTGATCGACGCCCTCGGCTCGGCGGCCTTCCGGACCTACCGTTCGACCGATCCGGTGGGCGCCGAGATCGGGGGCGCCGTGAAGAACGTCCTGGCGATCGCCTGCGGCATCGTCACGGGGCGCGAACTGGGATCGAACGCCCGCGCGGCCCTGATCACCCGGGGCCTCGTGGAGATGCTGCGGCTGGGCGAGGCCAAGGGGGCCCGGCGCGCCACCCTCTCCGGTCTCTGCGGCCTCGGCGACCTGGTGCTGACGTGCTCGTCGGAGCAGTCGCGCAACATGAGCCTCGGAGCGGCCCTCGGCCGGGGCGAACGTCTCGAGGACGTCCTGGCGTCGCGGCGTTCGGTCGCGGAGGGCGTGTTCAACGCCCGCGCGGTGGTCGCGCTCGCGCGCCGCCTCGCCATCGACATGCCGATCTGCGCGGCGGTCGACGCCATCCTTCACGAGGGCGCGGCGATCGAGGACGAGATTCGCAAGCTGCTGTCCCGGCCCCTGGGCGGCGAACCGGCCTGAGCCGGACCGCGCCGGCGACGACCGGGACGGGAAACGTAGGCTAGATTCGCCTCGCCGAAGACCGAAGGAGATCCGAGAGATGGCGTATTGGCTGATGAAGTCCGAACCCGGGACGTGGTCCTGGGACGATCAGGTCAAGGAGAACCCCGCGGAGTGGGACGGCGTGCGCAACCACCAGGCGTCCAACAACATGAAAGCCATGAAGATCGGCGACAAGGCCTTCTTCTACCATTCGGGCAAAGACCGGGAGATCGTCGGGGTCGTGCGGATCGTCAAGGAGTACTACCCGGACCATACGGATCCGACCGGGAGGTTCGGCATGGTGGACGTCGAGGCGGTCGAGCCCCTGAAGACGCCCGTCTGCATCACCGACATCAAGGCCCGTCCCGAGTTCGGCGACTTCGCGCTGGTGCGCAATTCCCGCCTCTCGGTCATGCCGGTCGCGGCCGCGCACTGGGAGCGCATCTGCGAGATGGGCGGTATCGACCCCTGAGCGCGGAGGGCCCCGCCGGTCCGCCCCCGCCGGGGCACGTGCTCTGCCGCCTCGACGACCTCGCGGACCGCAGCGGCAAGGGGTTCGGCTTCGGCGCCGGCGCCCGGCGGTTCGAGATGTTCGTCGTGCGCCGCGGCGGGCGGGTGTTCGGCTACGTCAACGTCTGTCCCCACGCGCGAACGCCCCTCGACTGGACGCCGGACCGGTTCCTGACCCGCGACAAGGCGTACCTGCTCTGCGCCACCCACGGGGCCCGGTTCCGCATCGAGGACGGGTTCTGCGTGGCCGGACCGTGCCCGGGAGCGTCGCTCACGCCCGTCCCCGTCGCCGTCGAGGACGGCAACGTCGTCGTCGCGGATCCGGTCGGGTCCTCTCCCCGCGAACGGAGGTAGGGGCGCCGCCGCGCTGCGGGAGCGTCAGTCCCTCAGGAACTCCTGGTAGTCTGCCGCGAGATCCTCGGCGGCGAGCTCGAGCAGCTCCCTGCCGTGCTCCGGCTTGGCCAGGGACGGGTCGGAACCCATGCGCCCGTCGGGGAACCGGCGCCGGTAGTCGTCCGCGTCGGTGAACGAAAAGCCTCCGGCGGGCGGTGCCAGCTCGGGAAGCTCCGCGTCCTTGACGGCGCCGGGGTGGACGTATTGCGTGACGGCGACCTCGGACGGCGTGGCGTGGTACCCCTCCCTGCCGCCGTAGAACTTCCTGGCGAGTGCCTGCACGCGGGGCTGCTGGTACCAGTTGCGCAGGACGCAGCGGACGCGGGGCCGGTTGCCGCCGCCCTCCATGCTGACCTGGGCATAGACCTCCTGGAACGCCGTCCGCACCGTCGCGACGTTCCCGCCGTGACCGTTGATGAAATAGAAGCGCTCGAAACCGTGCCGCGCGAGGGACTCGACGTAGTCGGCGATGACGGACACCAGGGTGGAGGGCCGAAGCGTCATCGATCCCGTGAAGGCCATGTGGTGCTGCGCCATGCCGACCCCGATCGTGGGGGCCACCAGGGCCCCGGCGGTCTCTCCCGCCGCCTTGGCGATGGCCTCGGCGCAGATGGCGTCGGTCCCGATCAGTCCGGTGGGGCCGTGCTGCTCGGTCGACCCGATGGGCATCATGATCCCGGCCGAGGTCTTCAGATAGGCCTCGACCTCCCGCCACGTCATGAGGTGCAGAAGCATGGTTGCCGCCTCCCCGCCGGTGTCCTTTAGCGGTTGCGCGGCAGGCTGTCCAACCCGGTTCGCGGGCGGGGCGCGCCTTGTGGGGTCGCCCGAATGAATCAATAATCCGCCCGGAACGTTGGGACCAACGCGCCCGCCCCGCCGGAACGCCCGGGGCGGCGCCCACCCGCGGGGAGACGCCCGAGCCATGTCGGAACAAGCCCTCTATCCGGTTCCCGAGGAATGGAAGCGCAGAACGCTGTGCGACGGCGAGTCGTACGCGCGCATGTACGAGCGGTCGATCGCGGATCCCGAGGCCTTCTGGGCCGAGCAGGGCAGGCGGATCGACTGGATCCGGCCCTACACCAGGATCAAGGACGTCTCCTACGCGGCCGACGACCTGCACATCAGGTGGTTCCACGACGGCACCCTGAACGTCAGCGCCAACTGCATCGACCGGCATCTCGCGTCCCGGGGCGACCGGCCCGCCATCGTCTGGGAGGGCGACGACCCCGGCGACGACAGGACGATCACCTACCGGGAGCTGCACGACGAGGTGTGCAAGCTCGCCAACGGGCTCAAGTCCATCGGCGTGAAGAAGGGCGACCGCGTCACGATCTATCTGTCGATGATCCCGGAGCTGGCCTATTCGATGCTCGCCTGCGCCCGCATCGGCGCCGTCCACTCCGTGGTCTTCGGCGGCTTTTCGCCCGAGTCCCTCGCGGGACGCATCCAGGACTGCGATTCCACCGTCGTCATCACCTCGGACGAAGGTGTCCGCGGCAACCGGCCCATTCCCCTCAAGGCCAACACCGACGGCGCCCTGGAAAGCTGTCCGACGATCGGGAAATGCGTCGTGGTCAAACGCACGGGCGGCGACATCGGCTGGGTGGAGGGGCCGAGCGCGACGTCTGGTACGAGGATCTGGTGAAGGACCAGCCCGCCGCCTGCGAGCCCGAGGAGATGGGCGCGGAGGATCCGCTGTTCATCCTCTACACCTCCGGCAGCACGGGACAGCCGAAGGGCGTGCTGCACACCGGCGGCGGGTACCTCGTGTATGCCTCGATGACCCACCGGTACATCTTCGACTACCACGACGGGGACGTGTACTGGTGCACGGCCGACGCCGGCTGGATCACGGGGCACAGCTACATCGTCTACGGGCCGCTCGCCAACGGCGCCGTCACGGTGATGTTCGAGGGCGTGCCCAACTACCCCGACTCGTCGCGCTTCTGGCAGGTCTGCGACAAGCACGGCGTCAACATCTTCTACACGGCGCCGACGGCCATCCGCGCCCTGATGCGGGAAGGCGACGAGCCGGTGAAGCGGACGAGCCGCGCGTCCGTGCGGCTTCTCGGCACCGTGGGCGAACCGATCAACCCGGAGGCCTGGAACTGGTATCACGACATCGTCGGAGACGGGCGCTGCCCCATCGTCGACACGTGGTGGCAGACGGAGACGGGCGGGGTCTGCATCACCCCGCTGCCCGGGGCCACCGACCTCAAGCCGGGCTCCGCCACCCGGCCGTTCTTCGGGGTCAGGCCGGTGATCGTCGACGCCGACGGCAACGAGCTCGAGGGTGCCTGCGAGGGCAACCTGTGCATCGCCGATTCGTGGCCGGGACAGATGCGGACGGTGTTCCGCGACCACGACCGGTTCGTCCAGACCTACTTCAGCCAGTATCCGGGACGGTATTTCACCGGGGACGGCTGCCGCCGGGACGAGGACGGCTACTACTGGATCACCGGCCGCGTCGACGACGTGATCAACGTGTCCGGCCACCGCATGGGCACGGCCGAGGTCGAGAGCGCCCTTGTGGCGCACCCGAAGGTGTCCGAATCGGCGGTGGTGGGCTATCCCCACGACATCAAGGGCCAGGGCATCTACGCCTACGTCACCCTGATGGCGGGCGAGGAGCCCTCCGGCGCGCTGCGCGACGAACTGGTGGGGTGGGTGCGCAAGGAGATCGGGCCCATCGCCTCGCCCGACCTGATCCAGTGGGCGCCGGGCCTGCCCAAGACGCGCTCGGGCAAGATCATGCGGCGCATCCTGCGCAAGATCGCGGCGGACGAGCCCGACGATCTCGGCGACACCTCGACCCTCGCGGACCCCGCGGTCGTGTCGGACCTCGTCGAGAACCGCATGAACCGCTGACGTCGATTCGGCGCTGCGGCGAGGACGGGCGATGAACTACGAGCTGGGCGGCATCGGCGTCGTCAATCCGACGCCCTGGAACCCCGACGACACGGTCAACGAGGAGGAATACCGCCGCCACATCTCCTGGATGGCGGACAACGGCATCCGTTTCCTCCAGCCGTGCGCCGGCATGGGCCAGTACATGGAGATCACGCGGGAGGAGTACCGGCGCCTGCTCGAGATCTCCGCCGACGAGATCGGCGACCGCGTCTTCATCACCGCCTACGTCGCGCATCCGAACCCGCGCCAGGCCATCGAGATGATCGACGTCGCCGAGGACGCGGGCGCCCACGCGGCCTTCCTGATGCAGCCGTTCTTCACGAAGCCGGACGAGGAAGGGGTCTACCTCTACTTCAAGGCCGTCGCCAGGGAGGCCAGGCTGCCGCTGGTGCTCTACAACTGTCCCTCGCGGGCGGGCATCGACATGAGCGTCGACCTCATGGACCGGATCACCGACGAGGCGCCCAACTTCGTCGGCCTCAAGCAGACCTCCTTCGACGCGTTCCCGGAGGCGGTGCGCCGCCTCTCGGGGAAGTTCAGGGTCATTCCGGGGGCCGAGGACCAGATGCTGTTCGGCTTCGCCCTGGGCTCGCCCGGCGTGCTCACCTTCGCCGCCAACGTCGTCCCCGACCGCCTCGCCGCCATCCAGACGGCCTGGGAGGCCGGGGACCACGAGGAGGCCAGGGCCGTCTGGCTGGACTACCTGCCGCTGTTCAAGGTCATCCACGTCGAGCCGGTGCCGAATGCCGTGGTCTACATGCTGAACCGCATGGGCTGGAATTTCGGCGCGCAGCGCATCCCGGCCCACGAGCCGTCCGAGGAGCACAAGCAGGAGATCGACGGCGTCCTCCGTTCGCTGAAACTCGTCGGCCAATAGAGCGTCCGGGCGACGGAGACGCCCGGAAAAATCGAAACACACTCCACCCAGCCCTCGCCCGGTAAAGGATTCCTCTGCGAAACGCGGTTGGGGCGGCGCATCGTTCTCCGACACCCTCACCCTGTCCCTCTCCCTGGAAGGGGGAGGGACAGGGTGAGGGTGGACGGCGTCTCGGCAACCCCTGCCCTGTTCCCGCGGTGGGCCGGACCACTTTCGCAGAGGAATCCGGTAAAGGGGAGGGAGAAAAACTCCTCCCCCCTGACAGGAGGAAGGCCGGGAGGGGGGTATCGGATGAATTCGCACAGTTCGCACGGAGTGGCGGGGGGTGTCCCCACCCCGCTCCCGTGGGCGGGCGGGCGTCCCGCCCGCATCCCCGACCCGTCCCCTTCGAAGGGACGACGGGGATCGAGAATCATGTCGATCCCGTCGACAGGTTGCTTCTACGTGTCGAAGAAATGCGGATATGTCAGCATGTTGGGCAGGCAGGTGAGCCGGCCTCAGTCGAGGTGCCCGGCTTCCGCGTAGTAGGCGCGCACGGCGTCCCGCCGTCCGCGCGCCCGTGCGAACCGTTCCGGATCGACCGCCGCCGCGCGGCGGGCGCGCGCCGTGAGCTCGCCTTCCGCCTCCGGCAGGTCGAGGCCGGCAAGGCTCCCGTCGCGGACGACCGTCCGTCCGGCGACCGTCAGCTCGCGCACGTGCCGGCTGCTCGCGCGGGCGAGCAGGACTTCGGTCTCGTCCAGGCCGGCGTCCAGGCAATCCGCGGTCAGGGCGGCGTAGTCCAGGACGGCGAGGTCCGCGCGCGCGCCGGGCGCGAGGCCGCCGTAGTCGCCGCTGCCGTCGATGGCCCGGAAGCCGTCGCGCCAGGCGGCTTCGAACAGCCGCGCCGGAGGCAACGCCGGCTCCAGGCCGCTGCCGTTGTGCAGCCGCCAGGTCAGCCGCAGGTCCCGGAAATAGTCCTGGTCGTCGTCGTGCGCGCCGCCGTCGAGGCCGAGGCCGAACCGCAGACCGTGGCGGATGAAGCGCCGCAGGGGCGCCAGGCCGGAACGCAGCCGCAGATTGGACGACGTATTGACCGATACCGTGACGCCGCGTTCGGCCAGCAGGGCGCATTCCGCGTCCGTCAGGTGGACGCCGTGCGCCACCGTCAGCCGCGGCGACAGCAGGCCGATCTCGTCGAGGAACCGGACGATGCCCTGGCCGTAGGCGGCGTCGAGCCACTCGCGCTGGCGCGGCGATTCGAGAAGGTGCATATGCACTCTTCGATCGTTGCGGGCGGAGGCCTCGGCGATCCGTTCCAGCGTCGCGTCCCGGCACCACTGCGGTCCGACCGGGCCGTATTGGACCTGGAAGAGACCGCTTTCGTGGGCCGCGGCGATGTCCTCCACCTGCTCCACCTGGCGGTGCGGCGGCGGCGCGGACAGGGCGGCCCGCACCGCCGTGCCGTCGGCCGCGTCGAGATGGGGCAGCAGTCGCCGCGGGTCGCCGTAGACCCAGGGATTGCGGTCGCGGACGGGGCAGGAGAAGGCCACGCGGATCCCGACGTCCGCGGCGGCGCGGGCGACGCCGGCGGCCTCGGTCTCGAGACGGTCGACGGTCAGCGAATTGTGGCAGTGCACGGTCGCCCCGATGCCGGCGAGGGCCATGCGCCCGAAGGCGACGGCGGCTTCCAGGCGCGGATTGAGCGGCAGCCGCAAGAAGGAGGCGATCCAGCATTCCAGCGCGTCGTCATGGCCGCCCAGGGCCAGCGGGCGGACCCCGTAGCCGTGGTCGTGGGCGTTCACCATGGCCGGCAGGACGATCCGGCCGTCGCCCGGCGCGCCGTCCGAAAAGGCGATGTCCGCGACCCGGCCCGCGGCGATCGTCAGCTCGGCGTTGCGCTTCGCCGGCGCCGTGCCGGGCTCGGCCAGCAGGCGGCCCGCCGAGAGGCGCCCGGTCATCCGCCCTCCCGGCCGGGATCGGCCGCCAGACCGGCCATGTCGCGCCCGAGATGTTCCGCCATCGCCCGCGCGGCCACGGTCGGGCTGCGCTCCGACGGCGCGAGCAGGGACAGCCGCAGTTCCGACAGCCACTCGTTCTCGAGCGGCACCGCGACCAGCCGTCCGTCCGCCAGTTCCTCGACGAACCCGAGCCGGGTATAGAAGGCGATCCCCACGCCGCGCAACAGCAGGCGCTTCAGCAACGCCAGCGTGTTGGAGCTCACCACCGGCTTGTGCGCCCGCTTGAACGCGTCCAGGCCGTCGCCGAGGAACGCCCGTATCGAGCCGGAATTGTCCTGATAGATCAACGGGTAGGCGGCGCATTCGTCGAGCGTGACCGAGCCGCGGCCGGCCAGGTCGTGATCCGGCGTCATGATGGCGCGCAGGGGGCAGGGGATGTTCCGCAGCTCGTGGATGCCGCCGCGCCAGACCGGATCGAAGGTCAGGCCGAGGTCGGCGCTTCCCCGGGTCACCGAGTGCAGGATTTCGTTGGGGTCGGCGGCGACGACCCGGATCTGCACGGCCGGACAGGCGGCGATGAAGCGGGCCAGGGTTTCCGGCAGGAAATGCGGGGTCAGGCTGTCCAGGGTGGCGATCGTCACCTCGCCGCTGACGATGCCGCGCAAGTGATCGATTTCGCCGTGCAGGCGCCTGAAGCCGTGGAGGGTCTCGCGCGCATGGCGCAGCATGAGCCGGCCGGCCTCGGTCAGCCGCATGCCGTCCGGACGCCGCTCGAACAGCGGCGTGCCGAAATAGTCCTCGATCTTGAGGATCTGCCGGTTGACCGCCGAAGCCGAGATGTTCAGGCGTTCCGACGCCCGGCGGATCGATCCCTCCTCGGCGACGGCCTCGAAGTAGCGCAGCACCGCGGCATGCATGGCGTCGCTCTCAGCTTCGGTCGGCTTTCCAGGCGGCGACCACGGGATGGTCCTTGTCGGTGCGGGTTCCCGCCTCCAGTCCGCCGGGGCTGCCCCAGCCCGTGACCTCTTCCCCGAAGAACTCGGCGTTCACGGCCGCGAAGCCTGCCGACTCCGCCGGCAGCTCGTCCTCCGCCCAGATGGCCTCGACCGGGCAGACGGAAACGCACAACGCGCAGTCCACGCATTCGTCGGGCTGAATATAGTACATCCGGCCGCCTTCGTAGATGCAGTCGACGGGGCAGACCTGGGTGCAGACGCCGTCCTTGACGTCGATACAGGTTTCCGCGATCACGTAGGCCACGGCGGACGTCCGGACGCCGGTTCAGCGGCCCGTCCAGACCGGCGGGCGCTTCTCCCGGAAGGCGGCGACGCCCTCCTCCGCGTCCCGGCTGCGCAAGGCGGCGGTCAGGCCGGGCAGGCGGGCGTTGCGGGCCTCGGACACGCTCAGATGCGCCGTGTCGTACACGGAGCGCTTGATCGCCCTCAGGCTCAGCGGCGCGCAGGCCAGGACGTCGGCGATCCAGGCGTCGACCGCTCCGTCGAGCTCGTCGTCCGGCACGACCTGGTTGATCAGCCCGTAGCCCAGCGCCTCCGCCGCGGCGATGCGCCGGCCCGTCAGCAGCACGCCCAGGGCGGGCGCCCGCGGGATCAGGCGCGGCAGCGCCACCCTGGCGTCGAGCGGCACGCGGCCGACCCGCGGTTCGGGCAGGCCGAAGACCGCGGAGTCCGCCGCGACGATCAGGTCGCAGCCCAGCACCATCTCGAAGCCGCCGCCCAGCGCCGGACCGTTGACCCGGGCGATCAGGGGGACGGAAAGGCGTCCGCCCAGGGCGATGCCGCCGAAGCCCCAGGCGTCGGCGTCGGCCCAGTATTCGAGCCCGTCGACACCTTCCTCCTTCATGTCCGCGCCGGCGCAGAACGTCCGCCCGGCGCCGGTCAGCACCGCGCAGCGGATGTCGGGATCGCTCTCGATCCGTTCCCAGATTTGGCGTAGCGCCGCCTCGGCGGGGCGGTCGATGGCGTTCCTGCGGTCGGGCCGGTTCAGGGTGACCCGGGCGACCCCGCCCGACACGTCGAGGTCGATGCTCACGCGGCGACTCCCCGGCCGCTCTCCGCCGTCACTTCCTCCGTGTGCTCGCCCAGCCTCGGCGGCGCGCGGCGCACGCGGAACGGCGCGTCCGACATGTCGATCGGCGACGCCACGAGGCGCACCGGCCCGCCGGCGGACGGCGCGAGGTCGACGATCATCTCGTTGACGGCGGTTTGGGGATCCTCCAGCGCATCCTCGAGCGACTTGACCGGCGCGCACAGGATGTCCACCGCGCCCAGCCGCTCCAGCCAGTGCGCGGTGCCGCCTGTCCGGAACCTGCCGCGAAAGATCTCCTGCAGCTCCGCGCGGTGGATCGTCTGCCGCTCCAGGTCGGCGTACCGGTCGTCGGCGGACAGATCGTCGAGGTCGAGCGCGCGGCAGATCTCCCGGAGCGGGTTCTCCTTGAACGCGCCGACCATGACGATGGCGCCGTCGGCCGTCTCGAAGACCCCGCACAGCGGCATCGCGGCCCAGTTCAGGTCCTTGCCGCGCATCAGCCGCATCGCGGCTTCCTGCATCTGCATCGCCAGCATGGAATTGTAGAGCGACACCGCGATCCGCTGGCCTTCGCCGGTCCGCTCCCGTTGCAGGAGCGCCAGCAGGATGCCCTGCACGAGATGCATCCCGGCGGCGTAGTCGGCCAGCGCCGTCGGATAGATCGACAGCGGCAGCGCGGGATCGGCCCGCCGGTGCATGACGCCGCTCATCGCCTGGGCCAGCACGTCCTGGCCGCCCTTGTGGACGTAGGGGCCGTCCAAGCCGTAACCGGTGCCGACCGCGTACACGATACGTGGGTTGATCGCGCGCAGGTCGGCATAGCCGAAACCCATGCGCTCCATGACGCCCGGGCGGAAATTGTTGACCACGACGTCGGCGGATTCCGCCAGGCGCAGCACGACCTCCCGGTCCCCGGCGCGCTTCAGGTCCAGGGCGGCGCTCCGCTTGTTCCGGTTCAGGCTGGCGAACACCGGGTTGTTGCCGCCGTCCGGATCCTCGCCGACGCTCCAGCGCGACAGGTCTCCGACCTCGGTCCGCTCGATCTTGATGACGTCGGCGCCGTAGTCCCCGAGCATCTGGGTGCAGCACGGACCCATCATCACCTGGGTGAAGTCGAGCACCCGCACGCCGTCCAGGGGAAGGGGCCGGGCCGGGCCCTGCCTGTCTTGCGCCGGCATCAGGCGACCTCCGCGACCAGCGCGTTATGGGCCGGCCGGTCTCCGGGATCGGCGCCCTGGGCGCGCATCTGCCTCTGGATGGCCCGCACGTCCACCTCCCGCACCGTGAGCCCGCCGTCCAGCGCCCGCGCGGCGGCGATGCCGGCGGCTTCGCCCATGGCCATGCAGGGCGGGATCTCCCGGCTGATCTTCTGGGCCTGCGGCGTCGCCGAATAGTGGCGGCCGGCGACCAGCATCTGCTCCACGCCCTTCGGCAGAAGCGCGCGGTAGGGGGTGTAGTAGTCCCGGCCCCGGCAGACGCTGTCGTGGAAGTGGACCCGGTCGGTCACGTCGCGCTTAGTGACGACGTACTCGCCGTCCAGCAGGCGGGTCTGGCGGACCCCGGTCTGCGGCGCGAAGTCCACGAAATAGGCGTTCCCGAAACCGGGCATGTGCTCGCGCGCGAACTCCAGCAGCGCCTTCATGCGGCGCCGACCCTCGATTTCGGCGGCGGTCAGGTCGGCGACCTTCATGCCGTCGAAGCCGACCATGTGGGGGCAGTTGCACCAGACGATGCCCGGAAGCGGCGTCTTCAGCCACCAGTACTGCCAGCTTCCGTTGATCAGACGCTTGGCCTGCCGGTCGAGCTCGGCGAAGCGCTCGGGCTCCTCGTACTGGAAACGCTCGGCCTCGTCCGTATCCACGCCGCCCATGCGCGACACGGTGGTGACGATGTAGGCGCCGTCGACGAACGCCGCGTCGGCGCTGGCCGCGACGTCGAGGTCGCCCGTCGCGTCGATGACCACCGAACCCCGGATGGCCTGCGTCCCCTCCTTGGTCTCGACGATCACGCCGGCGGCCCGGCCGTCCTCGACGACGGCGGACTGGAACCAGCTGTGCAGGCGCAGGTCGACCCCGGCCTCGCGCACCATGTCCAGGGAGGCCTGCTTGAAGCCTTCGGGGTCGAAGGCGGCGGCGAAGATCACCGGATACGGCCTGGTGCGCGCGTGGAAGTCGAACACGCCCCAGCGCGACCACTTGCGCCAGACCGCTTCCGTGGCGCGGACCGCCGGGTCGCGGTCCGCTTCGGGCGGATAGACGCACAGCCCCTTGGCGTGCATGCGCTCGACGATTTCCATGGCCAGGCCGCGCACGGAGATTTCCGTATCGTTGTGCATGTCGTCCAGCACCAGGACCATGCCGCCGGACGCCAGCCCGCCGAGGTAGGGATAGCGCTCAACCAGGGTCGCGGAAGCGCCGTTGCGCGCGGCGGAGACCGCCGCCGAGACGCCGGCCGGGCCGCCGCCGACGACGACCACGTCGGAGGCGGCGGCGACGGGCACCGCGGCCTCCGGCCGCCTGACGATGTCGGGAAGAGTCACGTCATTGCCTCCCTGTTCCGGTCAGATGACATTGCCCGGCTTCCATTTCAGGACGCGCCGTTCGACGACGGTGGTCGCGGTGAACGCGGCGACCGCCATGCCGGCGCCCAGGATCACCGTCGCGTACAGCAGGGGCGCGCGGAAGTTGTAGGTCGCCTCGATGATCAGCGAACCCAGGCCGTAGTTCGAGCCGATCCACTCGCCGACGATGGCGCCGATCACGCAGGTGGTGGACGCGATCTTGAGCGCGGCGAACAGGAAGGGCAGGGAGCTCTGCAGGCGGATTTTCCAGAGGATCTCGGCCTCGCTGGCCGACAGCACACGCATCAGGTCCAGCATCTGCGGGCTGACCGACTTCAGGCCGCGGACCATGTTCACCAGCGTGGGAAAGAAGCAGATCAGCGCCGCGATGACGATCTTCGGCGCGTAGCCGTTGCCGAGCATCAGCACGAGGATCGGCGCGATGGCGATGATCGGTATCGTGTTGACGAACACCGCGATGGGATAGAAGGCCCGCTCGGCGAGCCGGCTGTGCACGAACCATACCGCCAGCACGACGGCGACCCCGTTGCCCAGCGCGAACCCCGCCGCCGCTTCCATCAGCGTCGGCCAGAAGTTGATCCACAGGATGTTGCCGTCCCTGGCGAACACCTCCAGCACCTGGACCGGACTGGGCGCGATGTAGGTCGGAACGCCGAAGCCGGCGACGACGAGCTGCCACAGCAGCAGCAGTCCGACCGCCGCGAAGACGGCCGGGGCGCGATGGCGCCATTTTCCCGCCCGCCCGCCCGGCTCGCCGGCGGTTCCGGCAAGCGTCCGCCCGTTGCCCCGGCCGGCCGCCATTCATTCCTCCACCTCGAGCAGGCCGCGCAGGTGCGACGTGATCTGCACGAATTCCAGCGTGTCGCGGACGCCGAGCCGCCGGGGCTCCGCGAGGTCGATATCGACGTAGCCGCGGACCCGGCCGGGCTGGGCCGACAGGACCAGGCATTTCCGCCCGAGAAAGGCCGCCTCGGGCACCGAATGGGTGACGAACATGATCGTCGTTCCCGTTTCCCGCCAGATGCGCAGGAGCTCTTCGTTGAGCTTGTCCCGCGTGATCTCGTCGAGGGCGCCGAACGGTTCGTCCATCAGCAGCACGCGCGGCTTGTGGACCAGCGCCCGCGCGATCGAGACCCGTTGCCGCATGCCGCCGGACAGCTCGTCCGGCAGCGCGTCCTCGCGTCCGTCCAGGCCGACCAGCGCCAGCAGCTCCTCCGGCTCCGCGTGCCGCTCCAGCGCGCCGCCGCCGCGCCGTCCGACCTCCAGCGGCAGCCTGACGTTGTCGATCGCGCTGCGCCACGGCAACAGCGTCGGATCCTGGAAGACGAAGGCGAAGTCCCGGGCCAGCCGCGATTGCTCCGGCGTGCGGCCGAAGACGCGGATTTCGCCGCCGCCGACCGGCACCAGGTCGGCGATGGTCCGCAGAAGGGTCGACTTGCCGCATCCCGAGGGGCCGAGCATGGTCACGAACCCGCCCTCGGGCACCTTGAAATCGACACCGTTCAAGGCGGTTATGCCGCCGTCGCTCCCCTCGAACCGGACCGTGAGACGATCGACGGAGATCGCCGTGGCGCCGGAACCGGACGCACTCTCCGCGGCCGCGCCGTCCCTCATGTCATCCGATCTGCTTTCTCGTCTGCTCGGTGGCCGCCAGGATCGACGCGGTCATGACGTCGTCCACGGTCGGCGTCTCGCCCTTGAACTGTTCCAGCCCGGCGTAGACGTCGATCTGGGCCTGCCAGTTCGCCGCGTTCATGGCCGCCCATCCGTCCCTGGCCGTCGCCGCGTCGAAGGAGAAGCCCAGGACGCCCGAGACCGCCTCGAGCTCGCTTTCCCTGCTCAGGTTGGGATACTCCGCCACCAGATGGTCGACGGCCGCTTCGGGGTTCTCCCGCGCGAAGCCCCAGCCGCGGGCCGACCCCTCCAGGAAGCGGGTCAGCACGTCGGCGTGTTTCTCGAGCATGTCGTCGGTCGCGTAGTAGACGTTGGCGTAGAGCTGGATGCCGGCGTCCCACAGCATCATGTCGACGCGGTCCTCGCCAAGGATTTTCAGCGCGTTCGTGTTCGTCAACCAGCCGGTCACGGCGGCGACGCGGCCGGTCATCAACTGGCTCATGTCGCTGCCCATCTTGACGACCTCGACCTGGTCTTCGGCGATGCCGTTCTTGGCCAGCAGCGCCCTCAGCAGGATCACCGCCGTCGGCTGGGTGGCGACGGTCTTGCCGACCATGTCCTGCGGCGTCCGGATCGGGTCGTTCTTCAGCGAGAAATAGGTGAACGGGTGCTTCTGGTACCCGGCCGCGAACGCCTTGACCGGAATCCCGGCCGAACGCGCCAGCATCAGGGACGGGCTGGAGGACAGGTGGCCGGCCTGCGCCCGGCCGGCGGCGACCGAGGCGACCCCGTCGACTCCCGGCCCCCCGGGGGTCACGTGCAGCTCGATTCCCAGGTCCTTGTAGTAGCCCATGCGCTTGGCCGCGACTTCGCCCAGGATGCCGTTGCTGGCCAGCCAGCCCAGCTGCATGTTGACCCTGGCCTCTCCGGCCGCGAGCGCCTCCACGCGTATCAGGGACGACATGGCGGCGGTGCCGCCCAGCACCGCACCGTATTCGAGGAATTTCCGGCGGCTGACCGGAGACGCGGATCGGGTGTGCTCTGCCATCGTGCTTCTCCCCGGAGATGGTCGTTGTGGCGATCCTTCGCACCGGACGGTAGACCGGTCGGGTGCAGGGAATAAGCGCAATTTTTGGCTACCCTCGTTGCGCTTTCGGCAACGTGCGGGGCGGCGTCACGAGCCCCGGCCTTGCATCTCCCCACGTCCCCACTTCGTCGTGCCCGGACTCGTTCCGGGCATCTTCATCGGCCGGGCGCTGGCATGGCGTCGTTTGCCGGAAAAAATTGAAACACACCCTCACCCTGTCCCTCTCCCGCAGAGCGGGAGAGGGGACCCTCGGGGCGCGGCCGGGCGTCTCGGCACCCCTGCCCTGTTCCCGTGGCGGGGCCGGTGACTCCGCGCGGGAAAATCCGCACAATGCCCGCCTGTCGAGAAACCCGAACGCCGAGGCCACGACCATGCGCAGCTGCCAGATCGTCGAATGGGGCGAGCCCCTCGAAATGCGCGAGTACCCCGACCCGGAACCGCAGGGCACGGAGGTCCTGGTGAAGGTGGCCGCCTGCGGCGTGTGCCACACGGACGTGCACGTCTGGAACGGCTACTTCGATCTCGGGGACGGGGAGCGGGCCACCATCGAAAGCCGCGGCGTGGAGCTTCCGTTCACCATGGGGCACGAGGTCATCGGCGAAGTGGCCGCGCTGGGCCCCGACGCGGCCGGCGCGTCCGTCGGCGACAGGCGCATCGTCTTCCCGTGGATCGGCTGCGGCGCGTGCCGGGCCTGCGCGGGCGGCCGCGAGGTCGACTGCGTATCGCCGAGCCCGCTGGGCACGCGCCGGCACGGCGGGTATAGCGACCGCATCGTCGTCCCCCACGCCCGCTACCTGGTGGAATACGGCGACGTGCCCGAGGCGCTGGCGTGCACCTACGCCTGCTCCGGCCTGACCGTCTACAGCGCGCTCAAGAAGGTCATGCCCCTCGACGACGGCGACACCCTCCTGTTCGTCGGGGCCGGCGGCGTGGGCCTGAACGCGCTGAACGTCGCGCCGGCCCTCACCGGCGCCCGGATCGTCGCCGCCGACATCGACGCCGGGAAACGGCAGGCGGCGCTGGACGCCGGGGCGGCCCACGCCGTGGACAACGCCGCCGCGAACGCCGCCGGGGAGGTGCAGGAGCTGTCCGGCGGCGGCGCCCGCGCCGTCATCGACTTCGTCGGCAGCCCGGAGACCCTGCAGTTCGGCTTCGACTCGCTCTGCCGCGGCGGCATCCAGGTGGTCGTCGGCCTCTACGGCGGGAAGTTCCGGTTCCCGGTCCCGTTCCTGCCCCTCCAGCACCGCACCCTGCGGGGGTCGTACGTGGGCTCCCTGGCGGAACTCCGGGAGCTCATGGACCTGGTCATGGCCGGCAAGGTCGCGCCGCTGCCGGTGGCGGAGCGGCCGCTGGAAGAGGCGACCGGCGTCCTCGAGGACCTCGAGCGGGGCGGCAGGGTCGTCGGCCGGGTGGTCCTCCGGCCCTGAGTCCGGCGGGCCGCCGCCCGCCGCTCAGACGTTGCCCAGGGCGGAGTCCGCGAGCACGAGGTCCGCGCCCTTCTCGCCGACGACGATGGCCGCCGCGTTCGTGTTGGAGGACGGGATCGTCGGCAGCACCGACGCGTCGACCACGCGCAGCCGCTCGACGCCGTGCACGCGCAGGGACGAGTCGACCACGGAGGAGCCCGGAACGCCCATGCGGCAACTGCCGACGGTGTGCCAGGCGGTCTGCCCGGTCTCCCTGACGTAGTCGAGCAGGGCGTCGTCGGAAACGACGTCCGGGCCGGGCCGGCGCTCCGCGACCATGGCGTCCCGCCACTCCGGCCGGCCCGCGACGCGGCGGATCAGCTTCAGGATGCGGACGGCGGCGTCCCGGTCTTCCTCCCGCTCCAGGTAGTTGGGGTCGAGGGCCGGATTCGCGTCCGGATCGGGGGACGCGATGTGCACCGAGCCGCGCGAGGCGGGATGCAGCCTGAACCCGCCGATGGTGAAGCCCGAATACCGGTCGATGCCCCCGGTCCTGCTGCGGGAATAGCGGTCCGCGCCGCTGATCTGGTAGAGGCGGATCATCGCGTCCGCCCTCGGCAGGGACGGGTCCGTCCGGGCGATCGCGTGGGCCGTGGACGACGTCCCCGCGATCGGGCCCTTGCGGGTCAGCAGGTAGCGGAGCCCGTGCCTGATCCGGTGATAGGGGCTGCGCACGACGTCGTTGACGGTGATCGGCAGCGTCGTCTCGTAGGTGCAGCGCACCTGGAGGTGATCGCTCAGGTGCTCGCCCACGTCCGGGAGGTCGCGGACCACGGGAATGCCGTGACGGCGCAGCAGCGCGCCGCGGCCGACGCCGGAGAGCTCCAGTATCTGGGGCGACTTCACGGCGCCGCCGCAGACCAGGACCTCCCCCCGCGCCGCGGCGGTCCGGAGCCGGCCGTCCTGCCGATAGGAGATGCCGGTAGCCCGCCGGCCGTCGAACAGCACCCGCTCCACCGTCGCGCCGGTCCGCACGTCCAGCATCGGCGAACGCCGGAGAGTCCGGAGATAGGCGACGGCGGCCGTGACGCGGCGGCCGCCGTGCGCCGTCTGCTCCAGGTAGCGCACCCCTTCGTACGAGGCGCCGTTGTAGTCCGGGGTCTCCGCGATCCCGGCCGACACGCAGGCCGCCACGAAGGCGTCGGACAGCGGGTCCGGCATGCGGACCTTGAGGTCCGTGATCCGCACGGGCCCGTCGCGGCCCCGTTCCGGGGACTCCGCGTAGCCGTTGCTCTCCAGCCGCCTGAAGTACGGCTTGAGGTCGTCGAAGCCCCAGCCGGCCACCCCCGACTCGCGCCAGGAGTCGAACACCGCCGCCTCGCCCCAGACGTGCGCCATACCGTTCAGCGCGCTCGACCCCCCGAGCACCTTGCCCCGGGGCGAGTAGATGGCCTGGCCCCGCATGTGCCGCTGGGGCGTGCTGAAGAACTTCCAGGCGTAGCGCTCGTCGGCGATCAGCTTGCCCACGCCGAGGGGAACGTGAATCCAGACGTTGCGGTCCGTGCCGCCGGCCTCCGCCAGGAGGACGCGGAACCGCCCGGTCTCCGCCAGCCGCGCCGCCAGCGCGCACCCCGCCGAGCCCGCGCCGACGACGATGTAGTCGTATTCCCGCTCGGACATCCCTCGGGCGGCTCCATCGGCTCCGTGGACGGCGACCCGCGCGGGCGGCGCTCCCCGGCCGCCGCCCGGCAGGCCGCGTTTATGGCACACGGCGCCCGCCCCCGCCAGCGCGCCGGCCGGCCGCGTTCGCGTGGGGCGCCACCCCCACCCCGGCCCTCCCCCGCGAGCGGGGGAGGGAGAGCGAGAGGCGCGGCCGCGCCCCGAGGGACCGGGTGAGGGCGGCGGCAGGGGGGAACGGCCGCGTGTGCTACGGTGCGGCGGCCCATCCGAACGCGCGGGAGCCATGCGGACCCATACGATCACCGGCAGCGGCGGCGTCCGCCTGGCCGTCGACGACCACGGCCCCGCCGGCGCCCCGGCCCTCGTCCTCCTCCACGGGTTCGCCCAGTGCGCGCGCTCGTGGAAACGGCAGGCCGGGAGCGCCCTCGCGGACCGGTTCCGGCTGGTCGTGCCCGACCTTCGCGGCCACGGCCGTTCGGACAAGCCGCGCGCGGCGGAGAACTACACCGAAGGGCGGCGCTGGGCCGGGGACATCGCGGCCCTGATCGACCGCCTGGAGCTGGAGCGGCCCGTCCTGCTCGCCTGGTCCTATTCGGGACTGGCCGCCTGCGACTTCCTGCGCTACGAGGACCAGTCCAGGCTGGGCGGGCTGGGGCTGATCGCCGCGCGCTCGAAGATCGGGACGGACGCCGCGGGCGCCATGGCCGGCAGGCTCTTCCACGAGCTCCTGCCCGGCTTCCTGGCCGAGGACGCGGAGACCCGCGTCGCCGGCATCGAGGCGTTTCTCCGGTCGCTGACCCACGGGGACATCCCGGCGGACGACCGCTACGAGATGGTGGGATACAACGCCGTCGTTCCGCCGTACGTCTGCCGCGCCATGCTCGGGCGGACCCTCGACAACGACGACGTGCTGTCGCGGGTCGCGCTGCCCACCTGGATCGTACACGGGGAGCGGGACGAGTCCCTGACCGTCGCCCTGGCGGAACACCACGCCGGGCTCGTTCCCCGCGCCGAGCTCTCGATCTATCCCGGCGTCGGCCACGCGCCGTTCTACGAGGCGCCGGACCGGTTCAACCGGGAGCTCGCGTCGTTTGCCGAACGCTGCCTCGCCCCGGCAGCCTGAACACCGGAGGCCCCGACCATGAGCGACACGCCCTCGGAAGAACTGGTGAACGCCATCAACGACGCGTTCAACAGCAACGACGTCTCGGCCGTCATGCCGTACTTCGCGGAGGACGCCTGCTTCAGCACCACCCGCGGGCCCGGCGCCGAAGGCGCCTCCCACGAGGGAAAGGACGCGATCGCGGGCGCCTTCCGGGCGCTGTTCGACAGCGTCGAGTCGGTGCGCTGGGAGCCGCTCGACGTCCGCATCGCGGGCGACAAGGCCTATTGCGAGTACCTGCGCACGGCGCGCTCGAAGGACGGCGGGGAGACCGAGTGGATGACCGTCGACGTGATCACCTTCCGCGGCGGCCTGATGACCCGGAAGAACAGCTTCACCAAGGTGCGCTCCCCGTGACGGGGGCGGCGGGGCGCGTTGTGTTCGGCCCGCCGGCGACGGTAAGTTGCGCCGACGGGCGCCGCCGCGGCCGGGTCCGCGGCGAACGGCATGACGACTCCGGAGAGGGAAGATGGATTTCGGCCACTTCAGCCTGATGGGATACCGCGACGAGGGCTTCACGACCGAACGGGTCTTCCGCGAGCACCTCGAGCAGGTGAAGCACGCCGACTGGCTGGGCTTCGACGTCGCCTGGTTCGCGGAGCATCACTTCTCCAACTACTGCGTCTGCCCGTCGCCGCTCATGATGGCCGCCGCCTGCGCGCCGGCCACGCGGGACATCCGTCTCGGCACCGCCGTGGTCGTGACGCCCCTCTACCATCCGGCCCGCCTGCTGGCCGAGGTCGGCATGGTGGACTCGCTCAGCTCCGGGCGGCTGGTCCTCGGCGTCGGCAGCGGCTACCAGCCCTACGAGTTCGACCGGTTCGGCGCCGACCTCGCCGAGGCCCGCGAGATGCTGGAGGAGTTTCTCGACCTCCTCGACCTGGCCTTCACGCGCGCCACGTTCTCCTACGAGGGCAGGCACTACGCCCTGCCCGAAACCCACATCAGCGCCCGCCCGGCGAACGGCGTGCCGGAGATCTGGCTCGCCGGGGACAACGCGGCGGGACACCGCCTGGCGGCGCGGCGCGGCCTGGTTCCCATGTTCACGGCGCGCTGGAGGGGCCCGGACTACATCGCCGAGATGCGGGCGCGGATCGAGGAGGCCTGGACGGCGGAGGGCAAGAACCCGGCGGCGATGCCGCTGGGCATCCAGCGGTTCCTCTGCGTCACGGAGAGCCGGGAGGAAGCTCTGGCCTACGTCGACAACGCCCGCCACCAGATGCGTCTCGCGTCGGCGCTGCGCCGGCGCGCCGAGGTCATGAACGGCGGCATGATGACCGAGGTCCCGTTCCCCGGCGAGCCGCCGCTGGAGGAGATGGCCGACAACCTGCCGGTGGGCGATTGCGAAACGGTCGCCGAGCGGCTGGCCGCCGACATCCGCGCCGGCCGGCCGAGCCACGTCATGTTCCACGTCCAGGTCGGCGGCTCCAGCCACGTCCAGGCCATGAACACGATGGAGAAGTTCGCCAGCGACATCCGGCCGATGCTGGAGAAGGAGCTCGGCCCCCTGAAGGACATCGGCGCGCCCCTCCCCCAGGCGGCGGAATAGGCGCCGCGCGCGGGAGCGCGCCGCCGGGGCGGGCCGGGGCCCGCGCCGGCGAAACCGGGAGCCCCGGCACATGACCGGAAACGGCAAAGGCTTGCGGAAGGGCCTCGCCCACTACGGCGACGAGGCCTTCTCCCTCTACATGCGGCGCGCCTTTATCAAGGCGATGGGCTATTCCGACGACGCCCTGACGCGCCCGATCGTCGGAATCGCCGACACGGGCAGCGATTACAACGCCTGCCACGGGGGCATGCCGCAGCTCGTCGAGGCGGTGAAGCGGGGCGTCATGCTGGCCGGCGGGATGCCGATGGCCTTCCCCACCGTCTCGGTTCACGAGTCGTTTTCCCATCCCACCAGCATGTTCCTGCGGAACCTGATGGCGATGGACACGGAAGAGATGATGCGCGCCCAGCCCATGGACGCGGCCGTCCTCATCGGCGGATGCGACAAGACGGTGCCGGCCCAGCTCATGGCCGCGGCCAGCGCCGACATTCCCGCCGCGGTCCTGGTCACCGGGCCCATGATGACGGGCCGCTACCGGGGCAAGCGCCTGGGCGCCTGCACGGACTGCCGGCGCCTGTGGGCGAGCTACCGCGCGGGGGAGCTGGACGAGGACGCCATCGACGAGATCACCGGCCGCCTCGCGCCCACCGTCGGCACCTGCATGGTCATGGGGACCGCGAGCACGATGGCCTGCATGACGGAGGCGCTCGGCATGATGCTGCCCGGCGGCGCGACCGTCCCCGCCGTCGCCGCCGACCGCCTGCGCATCGCCGAACGGACCGGGCGCCGGGCCGTGGAGATGGCGGCGTCCGGGCCGCGGCCGTCGGAGGTCATGACGCCGCGCGCCTTCCGCAACGCCCTGGTCACCCTCCAGGCCATCGGCGGCTCCACCAACGGGCTGATCCACGTCACGGCGGTCGCCCGGCGGCTCGGGACCGCCGTCGACCTCGACGAATTCGACCGCATCGGGCGCGCGGTGCCGGTGCTCGTCGACCTCAAGCCCTCGGGGGAGCACTACATGGAGAACCTCCACGAGGCGGGCGGCCTGAACGCGGTCCTGCGGGAGCTCCGGCCGCACCTCGCGCTGGACGCGCCGACGATCACCGGCCGTTCCCTCGGGGAGAACATCGAGGAGGGGGAACGCGTGCCCGGACAGGACGTCGTCCGGCCGCCCGGCCGGCCCGTGCGGCCCTCGGGCGGGCTGGCGGTGCTGCGCGGGAACCTGGCGCCGGGCGGCGCCCTCGTCAAGCACTCCGCCGCGTCCCCCGGGCTCCTGTCCCACCGGGGCCGGGCGGTCGTCTTCGAGGGACTCGAGGACCTCGCCCGGCGGATCGACGACCCGGACCTCGACGTCGACGCGGACAGCGTGCTCGTGCTCAGGAACGCGGGTCCGAAGGGCGCCCCCGGCATGCCGGAGGCGGGCTACCTGCCCATCCCCCGGAAGCTCGCGCGCCGGGGCGTCAAGGACATGGTGCGCATCTCCGACGCCCGCATGAGCGGCACGGCGTTCGGCACCGTCGTCCTCCACGTCACGCCGGAGTCCTACGTGGGCGGCCCCCTCGCCCTGGTCCGGAACGGCGACACGATCTCCCTCGACGTGGCGGCGCGCAGGCTGGAGCTCGAGGTCGACGCCGGGGAGCTCCGGTCGCGGGAGCGGAGCCGGACGCCGCCGCCGCCCCATCCGGGCAGCGAGCGGGGCTACCTCAAGCTCTATCTGGATCACGTCGAGCAGGCGGACCGGGGCTGCGATTTCGACTTCATGTGACGGCGGATCCATACGGTGTTGACTTTCGATCAACTTTTCCGTATATTTTCACTGCTGAACCAACCATATTCAGAGAATCCAGGGAGCAGTTCGATGTCAGCATCCGCAAAAAAGAGGGCCCCGAGCCTTGGGAGCAAAGCCAATGGCGCAAAATACGCCGCCCAATCGTCATAGATCGTATTTAAATCGATTTTTTCGTGAATTCCCCCACTGCAGCACTCGGCTCACAAAGCATGCACGCATCCGAATGCGAGAGCGGGCAATCGAGTTGCCGCAGATCCAGATGGTTCTGGCGAACGGATCGGTGCGGCAGGTCGAGCGCGATATCAAGACGGGGCTTGAGAAATACCGGGTGGAGGGCCGCGACGCGGATGGCCGGACCCTGGAAGTCGTCGTCAATCTGGACGAGACCGGAACCGGCTGCGTCGTCGTTATCACGGCAATCCAGTGTCCTGTCCCGGAACTACGCATACGAAGACCCCCACCCTGACCCTCCCCCTGTGCAGGGGGAGGGGGCCCTGGCAGCTCGGGACGTCGTTGCCGGAGCGCCCGACCGCGCCGCAAGGGTCCCCTCTCCCGCTTGCGGGAGAGGGGCAGGGTGAGGGTGACGACAAGGGGAACGCACGGATGACAAGCGCATGTCAAGGCGACTTCATGATGCTTGTTTCCGGGACGCGACACCAGCCGCAGGGTTGGGGCGGTGCCGGCCCACACGCGGGCGAGGCAAACATGGCGGCGGGAGGCCGCCGGGAGGATGAAGAGGGAGGATCGGGCGGCGGAGTCCGGAACCGGCTTCGGACTGCGCGCCCGGCGTGAACGAGCCATGCACAGGAAGAGAGAATACGACGCGACGCCCGAGATGGGCATTCCGGTCACGTTGATCGACGCCGTCCTGGAGGACGGCGACGGCAACGTGGAGATACCCGCTCTGGACATGCTGCTGGCGACCGTCGCCGTCGCCCGCGTGCTCGCGCCGATTCAAATGGTCGGGGCGGAGCTCCGCTTCCTGAGGCATGTCCTCCATCTCACAGGGACCGAATTCGCCGACGCGATCGACCTCAGCGACAAGACCGTCGTCTCCCGGTGGGAGAACGACAGGGCGCGTCCCGGCGGCTACACGGAAAAGGTCGTCCGGCAGCTCGTCCTCAACAAGCTGGGCCGCGGCGCGGCCGGCATCGACATCGGGGACAACGCCATCCCGGGCATGAAAATCCGCCCTCGTGACATTTCCGAAGGCCCGCTGCCGATGACGTTCAGCCTCGAAAGACGCGACGTGGGACCGGAGGGCCGGTCCGTGGAGTGCTACGCCGAGGCCGCGTAAGCGGGCGAGGACGGCGTCCTCACTCGGCCAGGGCCTCCTCCAGCCAGCCGCAGATCCTCCGGATGCCGCGGTCGCGGATGTCGTAGACCGTCCGCCGGCCGATCCCGAAGCGCCGGCGTATCACCCGGACGGGCACCCCGCCGGCGAGCGCGAAGACGACGTTCGTCTCGCGCCGCGGCGCGCGGCCGCCGGCGCCGGCCAGCCACTGCATGACGATCTCGAGCCGTCCGACGGCCCCGGCGGGCGGCGGAGCGAGGGCGGCGGTCGCGGTCTCCCAGCGGCCGCCGCGCGCCACCGCGGCCGCGAACGCTTCGCCGTAGTCCCGGACCGTCCGCGGCCAGGAGGAAAAGGTCCCCGACCGGAGCCACCGCCGCTCCCGGTCGGGCAGGCGCTTCAGGGTGTCCGCGGCCTCGACCAGGAGTTCCCACACTGCGTCCCTCACGGCGGGCTCCGCCTTCCCGGCCTCCTCGCACATCCGCAGTCCGACGAGAACGGCGTCCCGGTGCCGTCCCCGCTCCCGCGGGGTCAGGCGTGTCGTTTGCCCGTTCGATTTCAGCGACAAGATCGGTCTCTCCCAAATGGTGATAACCGAGAATATCCAATGTGGTGATCGAATGCAATTCGTTTTCGTGGCTATTGCAATTTTCTGAAATCGGTGGTGATATCACCGCCATGAAAAACAGAATCAGAGAGATCCGCCGCGCCCAGGGCCTGACGCTGCAAAAGCTCGGGGACCGGATCGGCACCACGCCCCAGCAGATTCACCGCTTGGAAAAGGGCAACCGCCGGCTGACCACGGACTGGATGGAACGGGTGGCCTCGGGCCTCGGCGTCCATCCCACGGAGCTGATCGCGGACGACGCCGAACTCGCGACGCGCTCGTCGGGGGGGCCGCCGGCGGCCGCGAACGATCCCGGCCTGCGCGTCGCCGAGATCCCCGCCTACGGCGGCGCGGACCTGCCGGTGCTCGGCACGGCGAAGGGCGGGAGCGACGCCCTGCTCTTCAACGACGGCGAAGTCGCGGAACGCGTCGCGCGGCCGTCCCTGCTGGCGGGCGCCATCCAGGGCTATGCGGTCTACATGACCGGAGACTCCATGGAACCCAGGTACCAGGCCCTGGAACTGCTCTACGTCAATCCGGCCCGGCCCGTCACCGGCGGCTGCTACGCCGTGGTCCAGAAGACGAACGGCGAAGCCCTGGTCAAGCGGTTCGTCCGCCGCGACGACCGCGTCGTCGTGCTCGAACAACTGAACCCCCGCGCCGAAATCCGCATCCCGGCCGAGGAGGTCGCCGCCGTCCACCGCATCGTCGGGTCGGTCGAGCACGCCTGACCGTCCGGAGGCGGGGAGCCGGTTTCGCGCTCCGCACCGCTTCGTTCCCGGTCATACGGGCCGGGTGTTAACGGTGAGGCAACCCCCCTGGGCCGGCTCACAGGCGATCCGCCGCCGCATCCAGAACTCCGCGGTGCCGATGCCGACCCGCTCGAGCGAGAGCACACCGACCTGTCGTTATCTGGCACGGCAATCCCGTCTGTGTTAACCTCCCGCAATGGTATAGGGATTCGATACCGCAGCGACTGTCCGCGACCTTGAGGCCGTCGGCATGGACCGGAAGCAGGCCGAGACGCTCGCCGGCGCGATCCGCAGCGCGCAAGGCGAGCTTGCGACCAAAGGCGATATCGAACGGCTGGAGACCCGTCTGGGCGCCCTGCAATGGGTTGTCGGCATCCAATGCGCAATCACCCTCGCCACCTTTGCCGCCGTGCTGTGGGTCGCGGCAAGGATGCTCGCCTGACACCGTCCTGACCCGCCCCGCGTTCTCCCGGAAAGCCGCGGCACGGGAAATCCTCGACCCGCTACAGTAGGAGAACCCGCTTCATTCCCGCGCGGGCGGGGAACATGAACTCATGAGCAAAGCTCCGGCCGGCCGACGACCGCTCGCGCCGACGGTTCCCGAGCGCCGTCAGCGTGCGGTTACATGACGGCACCGAAATCGATGCGACGGAAGGACCGTCATAAAGCGAGGACCTACTCGAAGCAGGCGGAATCAAGCCGCTTCACGGTCCTGGCGCCTCCTCTCCCGGGCCAGTTCACAGGCGGCCTGCCGGCGCATCCAGAACTCCGCGGTGCCGATGCCGACCCGCTCGAGCGAGAGCGCCATCCTGGGAGATATCCCGGTTCGGCCGTGCATCAGCAGCGACAGAGCCTCGCGCCGCACGCCCATCCGCCGGGCGGCCTCCGCCGCCGTCCAGCCCAACTCCTCGAGGTCGTCCCGGATGCCGGAGCCCGGGTGCGTGGGGGTCTTCGCGCTCATGGAGCCTCCCGATTCCAGTGCTAATCGACAAGATCGACTTCGACTGCTTCGCCGCTTGCCGTCGTGGCGCCCGCTATCTTCGCATGCTGCGACCCGGCATCGACACCGAACTACCGATCACGGCCGGCACCACCATCGCGGCGCTGATGGTTAGCCTCTTCTCTCGGCTCAAGGCGGCCGTCCCCGGTCCGTCACCAGCGGCTACTACCCCGTGGTCCAGAAGACAAACGGCGAAGCCTTGGTCAAGTGATTCGTCCGCCGCAACGACCGTGCCGTCGTGCTCAAACAACTGAAGCCCCGCACCAAAATCCGCATCCCGGCCGAGGACGTCGCTGCCGTCCACCGCATCGTCGGGTCGTTCGAGTGCGCCTGACCGTACGTGAGCCTTCGGCGCGCCTGTTTCCTGTTCGGTTGTTCGCGGGAACGACGGGTGAGGCGGGATGCTATGGTGACCCTTGTTTCCCAAATGCAGTAAACGCGGGACCGACAATTCCAAACCGTTTGTAAAGATCCGAGGGCAGAACGGCACCCGGAGGCACACCGAAATCTACTACCCCTGTCTGTGAACAGAGGTTTATGGAGGCTCTAAATAGTAGATATTCGCTTTCAAAATCAGGACTATACGAAAGACCTGAAATAAATCATACATATCAAATTAATCATAAGACAATGTGCGTTAGCATCCCTTTATGATAGGTAAATATTGGAAAAATTCTCTCACATACATCATTTTCATATATGATTTTTCTTGACAAATCATAATTTTTTATATAATATTTGTATCCTTGAATGGTCACCAATAGTGTGAGCACGTGATTATACGTCCTTGCTTTTGGTGGCGTTGCATAAACTTGAAGGAAAGTAGGAGGCACCGACGAAGAATGTATGGCACACTCTTTTCGGAGTCAATTATTTCCTTCACAATTGAAGGAGGAAAAGTTGATTATTGTAGATGCCCGACGAAACAAGGGCGTCGTCAATGTTACTATCTGCGTAGGTAGTGATAGAGACGAACGTGCCCCACGATCCAATGCTAGGCTCTATATACGAACGATCCTATCAAGAATTTTCAAACTGTTTCTATCCGTTACGAAACTCCTCTGTCTCTGAATTCGTCTCTTCATCCTCGTGTGGGATAAAAAGGGGCCTTACACAATGTGAGGCCCCTTTCAATTTGAAGGGCATTAGCGGAGGCGACACTTGATCGGAACAAGTCCAGACATTGATGAGGGGGGCAGGGCATGACGGAGGGATTACTGGCGGAGGCAGCTGGGACTTCTCTTCATTCACTATGATAATCATTTCAGTATCAGGACACTCAGTAACTTGACATCACCAAGATGGGTCTGCAACCATTTACTCGCATATCTAAGTTCGCCTTAGATCTAAACCATCTAACATCAGGAGTAGCATCGTGACCCAACGCATCCCATTTATCGCTGTAGCATTGACCTTGGTCGCCTTGACAGCCTCTACATCGTCTTATGCCTGTATGTTGGATACCGACTGTCAACTTGGCTCAAAGTGCATAAAACCCAGCGGTTCATTTTATGGGTACTGCGTTGGTGGTCTCTTTCCTGGAAACAGTAATGATCATCAACCAGCCAAAAATCCACTTGATCTCATTGGCAAACAGGGGAATACTTGCACATTCGATTTAGATTGTGGGATTGGAGGACAGTGCGTAAAAAGCACAGGCAGTATTTACGGAACTTACCTCTAGCATCTGAATCTAAAGTTCATCATATAAGTTTTGTTCTACACGGAGGTAGAACCACTTGATAACGGCGAGCGTGTCATCTGCGGACTTGGCCCACTTGAATAGCTTTGAGTTTTGGCTGTGCTGTCCTATGAATGCCTCGATATCGGTTTCGGGTCATAGGGGGAGCGGTGCACGCCACGCTACAGCAGTCGAGCTGTCCGGAGAACCGGGGTCATCTCATAAAACTGATCGTTCAGCACGGGGTGAGGTGGCTCCGGCCCGTCGGAGGTAAACCGGCCCCGCCGAACCGCCGTGAGAAGACCGTTACGCAGTTCCAAATGCCAGAGTTGTGGGACCAGCGCTTCGTCGTCTTCGAGACGCACCAACGCCGACTCCGCCGTCCGCTCGCCCAACAGCCAAGCTCATCGCTTATGTCATTTCCTGGAGCTTCCGGACAACGCAGATGACGAAGCCGAAGAGACCTCACGGAACTGGCCAATTTCGCCCGCCAAGTCGCCAAGCTCCGTTACAGGACGACTCGTGATCGGATGAACGATCCCCACTTCGATATCTGGAGCTTCGCGCACATTACGGATCTGCGCACGAAGTCGGAACGGGAAGAAGAGCTTTCATAAAAAAAGGCAATGTGGCGCCGAAGCGCCCCAAAGCCTCCAGAACGGACTGTGCGTGGAATTCACTGCAAGTCAAAACCATGTCGACCCAGGCTCCGGTGACGTATCGGAGCATACGTCGGACCCCGCATCCGCCGCTTGTCCCGGTCCGACACCCCTATCCCGCGAACCGGGGCTCGGGCAGGCCGGTGGCGCCGAGGCCGTGGATGGCGAACAGGCGGCCGTCGGCGTCGTTCCCGGTCCTGACCTGCCGCCATTCCCAGATGGACGTCACGTAGAGGACGTCGAGGCCGGGGCCTCCGAACATCACGCTGGAGGGGTGGCCGGTGGGCACGCCGACCGTGCGCACGAGCTCCCCGTCCGGCGAGAAGCACCCGATCTCGCCGCGCGAGACGAGGGCGCTCCACAGGCAGCCGTCGGCGTCCACCGTCGCGCCGTCGGGAACGGCGCCGAGGGGCTCCAGGTCGACGAAGACGCGCATGTCGGACACCTCGCCGGTCGCGCCGTCGTAGTCGTAGGCCCAGATCGTCCGCCGCGGGCTGTCGGCGAAATAGAACGTGCCCCCGTCGGGGCTGAAGCAGGGCCCGTTGGAGACGCCGACGCCGCCGCGGAGCCGGGTCACCGTCAGGTCCGGGTCCAGCCGGTACAGGGAGCCCCGGAAGGCGTTCATGCCGGGCATGTCCATGGACCCGGCGAGGAACCGGCCCTGCCGGTCGACCTTGCCGTCGTTGAAGCGCGTGCGCTCCTCGCCGGGCTCGGGGTCGGCGACCGGCGTCGCGGTCCCGCTCTCGAAGTCGAAGAAGTGGAAGCCCGACTTCAGCGCGACCACCGCGCCGCCGGATTCGCGCAGCGCCAGGGAGCCGATCTGCTCCGGGACGGGCCAGTTCCGGACCTCGCCGCTCGCCGGGTCGAGACGGCGGATGCGGCAGCCGTTCGAGTCGACCCAGTAGAGGACCCGGTCCCGCGGGTCCCAGAGCGGCCCCTCGCCCAGCCGGTCCCGTTCCGTATCGATCCTTCGGATTTCGACGCTCATGGCCCTCCCTCCGCCTCCGGCGCCCGGGGAAACCCGAACAGGCGCGCCGCGTTGTCCACGAGAATCCGGACGCGCGCGCGCGCGTCCGGGGCGAACGCCACCATCAGGTTCATCAGCGCGCCGTCGTTGGGCATCCCGGCCCGGTCGAAGTAGGCCGAGTGCGGCCAGTCCGTGCCCCAGACCACGCGGTCCGGCGCCGCGGCGATCAGCGCGCGGGCGAACGGAACGACGTCGCCGTAGGGGGGGCCGGTCCGGGAAATGCGGTCGGCGCCCGTGAGCTTCACCCAGACGTGGCGCTCCTTCGCCAGGTCGAGCAGCACGCGGAACGGCTCCTGGTCGAGGCCGAGGGACACGTCGACCCGGCCGAAATGGTCGATGACGACGGGGACGCCGGCCCGCGCCAGGCGCCCGGCCAGGCGGACGAGATCCTCGGGCGCGGAATGCAGCTCGATCTGCCATCCCAGCCGCGCGCACCAGCCGGCGGCGCGGTCGAAGAGGTCCGAATCGAACGTGCCCCCGTGCCGCGGATTGAACGCGAACCGCACGCCGCGCACGCCCAGGGCGTCCAGACGCCTCAGGTCCTCGAAGGCGGCGGAGGCTTCGAGCTTCACGATGCCGAGGAACCGGCCGTCGCTTCGGGCGACGGCGTCGAGGGTCACCGCGTTGTCGCTGCCGTGGAGATTGGGATGGACCACGACGCCGCGCTCGATGCCGAGCTTCTCCATGAGGACGAAATAGTCCTCCAGCGGCGAATCGGGCGGCGTGTACCGCCGGTCCGGGGCGTAGGGGAACCTGTCCGACGGGCCGAAGACGTGGAAGTGCGTGTCGCAGGCGCCCGGCGGCGGCCTGAACGCGAGCGGGTCCGGGCGGGGGTCCGGCCCCAGACAGTCGGGCACGCCCGCCGTCATCCGGCGATCTCCCGCGCGCGGGCCACCACCCGGTCCACCTCCGCGCCCGCCGTGCCCAGGTAGTTCGCGGGGTCCATGGTCCGGGCGAGCGCGTCCCCGTCGAGATGCCGGGCGACCTCCGGGACCGACGCGAGAACGGACGCGAGATGCGCCGCCTCCGCGCTCGCCCGCTCGCACGCGTCGTGGACGAGGTCCTTGGCCCTCAGGCGTCCCAGGTGCGGCGAGAGCGCCATGGCCGCGGCCTCGGCCATGACGAGCCCGCCGGAGGCCTCGAGATTGGCGCGCATGCGCTCCCCGTCCACGCCGAGGCCCGCCACGACGTGGCGCGCGGTGGCGAGGGCGTCGCCCGCGAGGACGAAGATCTCCGGCACGATCGCGTTCTCGACGAACCCCTGCGGTCCCCGTTCGTGGTCGTGCCGGGCGGCGTCGAGCACGAGGGACACGTGGGCCGCGACGACTCTGGCGTCGGCGACGATCCGCCCCGAATAGACCGGATTGCGCTTCTGCGGCAACGTGCTGCTGGCGTCCCGGCCGCCGGAGACCGGCTCGGACACCTCTCCGATGTCGCTCGCGGACAGGGCGGCCACGTCGTGTCCGATCTTGCCCAGGGTCGCCGTCACCAGGCCCAGGAAGCAGGCCGCTTCCGAGACCGTGTCCCGCGCGGCGTGCCAGACGGCGAGGGGCTCCCCCAGGCCCAGGCGCGCCAGCAGTCCCGCGCGCACCTCCGCGCCGCGGCCGCCGAAGGACGCGAGGGTCCCCACCGCGCCGCCGAACTGGCCCACGACGACGCGGGGGCGCAGCTCCCGCAGGCGTTCGACGTGGCGGCAGACCGGCGCGAGCCAGCGCGCGGCCTTGGCGCCGAAGGTGAACGGCAGGGCGTGGCCGCCGAAGGTGCGCGCGACCATCGGCGTGTCCCGGTGCCGTTCCGCCAGATCGGCGAGGTCCCGGGCCAGGTGCTTCAGCTCGTCCTCGATGCGGTCCAGGGCGTCGCGAAACTGCATCGCCATCGCCGTGTCCATGACGTCCTGCGTGGTGCTGCCCCAGTGGACGAACTGTCCCAGGCCGCCGCGGCAGGCCGCCGCGAGCTGGCGCACCAGCGGCGCGACGGGATAGCCGGTGCGCTCCGTGTCGGCGTCGAGCCGCTCCCTGTCGATGGTCTCGAGGGTGGCGACGCGCGCGACCTCCCGCGCGGCCTCCTCGGGGATCAGGCCGAGCCCGGCCTCGACCTCGGCGAGCGCGACCTCGAACGCCAGGTACCGTTCGAGCCGCCCCTCCTCCGAGAAGACCGCCGCCAGGGGGTTGGCCGGGGACGCGCCCGACATCGGACCTTCGGCGGACGCCGGATCAGACCTCGAAGAACGGCGTCTCCCGGGAGCCCCGCAGCACCATGTCGAAGGTGTAGGTCGTGGTGCCGCGCGGGCCCCTGGACGCCTTGCCCGTCAGCGCCCGCCGCGCCCGGTCGTCGGGGAGCGCGGCGAACATGAAGTCCTTGCGGTTCAGGCGCTCGCCCGGGAAGTACATCTGGGTGATCAGGCGGTCGAGAATGCCGGCGGCGTAGAGCGAGAAATGGACGTGCCGGGGCCGCTTCCAACTGTCGTATCCGGGCACCGCGTAGGGCGCCGGCTTGATCGTGTGGAACCGGTACCGGCCGTCCTCGTCCGTGACGGCCCGGCCGACGCCGGTGAAGTTGGGATCGAGGGGGACGTCCGACCGGTCGACGGCGTGCAGGTAGCGGCCGGCGGCGTTGCACTGCCAGGCCTCGATCAGGCAGCCGCGGACCGGCCGGCCGTCCTCGTCCAGCACGCGTCCCACGACGTCGATGATCTCGCCCTTGGCGCGCCGCCGGCCCTTGGCGATGCGCGTCATGTCGTTCTCGCCCGGCCGGATCAGGAACTCGTAGGGGTAGAACGGACCCAGGGTCTGCCACGGCGTGGTCTCGAGCTTCTGCAGGCGCCGGCTCGGCGTCCGCTTGCCCTGCACGGCGTAGCCCTCGATCTGCTTCAGCTTGCGCCCCGCCCTGACCGGCTTGGGCGCGCGCCGGGCGCGCGTCGTCGTCGCTGCTGTGGCCATGTCGTTCCTTCCGGACTCGCGGGACGGAGCGCCCCCGTCAGCCGCGGTACGCGGCCTCGATCCTCTTGATCCGCTCGACGATCCAGTCGTCGCGCTCCCGGCCGATGAACTTCTCGCTGCCCTCGATGACCACGTCGGTGATCTCGTCGCCGATCCTGCCGAGCGTCTTCCAGTCCTCGTCCGCGTCCGGGCGCAACCTGACGTTGAGCACCGAGTCCTGGGAGAGGATCTTCGTGGGCTTCGGCGTCTCGCCGTCGCCGCCCGCGGGCCTGGGCCACGCCGCGGGCACGTTGCCCTCGACGATGTTGCGCAACGCCCGGCGCATCATCATTACGCCGCCGTCGGTGGCGCCGGGATGCTCCATCTCGGGGCGCGGCACCCCGTACCAGACGCTCCCCTGGGCCTCCCAGTCGCCCGCCTCGCGCTGCTTCTCCTCGTAGGTCGGCTTCTCCACCTGGCCGTCCATGTCGATCAGGTTCCAGCCGTTCTCGCCCGGGTCGCCGCCGACGAAGCGGTCCGTGCCGTGGGCGCGCCAGCCGAAGAAGATGGAGTTGCGGTCGTCGACGGGCACCATGCGGCGCAGGTAGAAGCCCGGCTGGTAGTACGTCGGCCGCGGCAGCTCCCACACGGACGGCACGTAGCTCTCGAACGGCATCCGGCAGTGCAGGATGCGCGCCCAGATCCAGTCCTCGTCCAGGCGCCGTACCGCCATGTACATCATGCCGTCGCCGTCGCCGGTGAGCCGCCACTTGAGGTTGGGCAGGACCGCGAAGGCCTGGTGCTCGAAGTGGAGCGCGTAGCGCTCGTGCAGGAACACGGAGTGCACCGGGTCCACATTGTTCTCGTGGGAGTTCAGCCAGTTGTTCTCGTAGGGAATGGCGAACGGCGCGAACCGGACGCCGGGCATCTCGAAGAAGTCGAGGTGCGGCCTGTCCGGCTTCAGCTCGGGTGGGCCCATGTAGGCGTGGACCAGCCCGTGCATCTCGAAGGCGGGATAGGCGCCGTGATAGAAGCTGTCCTTGAGCCGCGACTCGGGCGGCTCGCCCGGGGTCTCGAGGATGGTGCCGTCGACGTCGAACAGCCAGCCGTGGTAGCAGCAGCGGATGCCGCGCTCGGAGACGATCCCGTACTCCAGCGACGTGCCGCGGTGGCTGCAATGGCGGTGCAGCACGCCGACCCGGCCCGACTTGTCGCGGAAGGCGACGAGGTCCTCGCTCAGGATGCGGACCGCCTTGGGCAGGTCCGTGAGCTCCTCGGAGAGGCAGACGGGAATCCAGAAGCGGCGGAAATACTCGCCCATGGGCGTGCCGGGCCCCGTCTCGGTGATCAGCGGGTCCGGCGGCAGGATGTCCCGCGTGTGGTATCCGTTGAACGCGAGCTTCTCGTAGTCCCGGCGCGAGGTATCGGTATCGAGCTCCTGAACGGCCATCGTCGCCTCTCCTGCCTGTCCGCCTCCCACAGCGCGCCGCGCGGACGCGCTCCCGCGCCTCGAATCTACCCGATGAAGGGCATCGGGTAAACTCGGGCCGGAGCATCATGCGCTCCGCGGGGCCGGCGCGCCCGGCGGCGCCCCGTCCCGACTTAGTGCGGACCGTGCGAATCCGTGTCCGCGCCGACAGGCCGGAACCGCCCCTCCCCAACCGCACGGCGACGGGTCCCGGGCGGGCTACGAACCCCCGTCCCGGGCGAGCCAGGCGTCGAACCAGCGCCGCCGCGCCGCCTCGGTCCGGGCGTACCACAGGCTGTCGGAGCGGATCGCCCGCCGGAGATTGACGGGCGCCGTCGGCATGTGGCGGAGCATGGGCACGTTGGAGCGCGCGTGCAGGCCGATCCGCCCCATCGCCGAGCGCCGGGTCGGGCCGTAGGGGATGAGGTGCGCCAGGGCGGCCATGTTCTCGGCCCGCGTGGCGAACGCGACGAAGCGCTCGGCGAGCGCCCGGCGGGGCGAGTCCCGGGCGACCGCCCAGACGCTCATGTCGAGGAACTGGCCGTCCCATACGATGGTGATCGGGATGCCGTCGTTCACCCGCGCGTCGAAGAAACGGCCGTTGAATCCCGACGCCATGACCACCTCGCCGCGCGCCAGGAGCTCCACCGGCTCCGACCCGTCCTCCCACCAGACGATCCGGTCGCGGATGCGGTCGAGCCTGCGGAAGGCCAGGGTCATGCCGCGCTCGGTGCTCAGCAGGTCGTAGAGCTGGGAGATCGGAACGCCGTGGGACAGGAGCGCCCATTCGAGCAGCGCGATCGGCTCGCGGCGGAGCGCGCGCTTGCCCGGAAAGCGCCGCAGGTCGAAGAAGTCCCGGACCGTCCGGGGCTTCTCGCCGGGAAACGCCCGGTCGTCGTAGGCGAGCACCGTGGCGTACACGAGGTGGACCACGCCGCAGTCGTGGAACGCTCCGTCGAGAAAGTCCTCGCGCGCCGGCGTGCCGTCCGGGGCCGGCGGCAGGGACCCCGGATCGAACGGCGCCAGCAGGCCCTCCGCGCACGCCGCGAGCGCGTCCGGCTCGGCCATGTCCAGGACGTCCCATCCGCCGACGCCCGGGGAGCCGTTCCCACGCAGCGGGCCGACGCCGCCGTTGTAGGCCTTCAGGCGGACCTCGACGCCCGCGTCCCGGGCGAAGGGGGCGACGTAGGCCCGGCGCTGGGCGGCCTCGTAGGCCCCGCCCCAGGTGGTGACGGTCAGCGTCTCCGCGCCGTCCCTCCGGGCCTCTTCCGCCGGCGCGGCGGCCGGGACGCAGAGCCAGAGCAGGAGCGGAAGAGCGGCGGGGCTAAACCGATTCATTCTCCTCCCGCCTCAACCTGTCGACGGCCTCCAGGTAGGCGTCGAGCACGGCGCTTTCGGGGACGACCCCGAGCAGGCGGCGGTCGGAGGCCGACACGACCGGCGTGACCTCGCCCAGGAAATGGCGGAGCGCCTCCATCGCCTGCCAGACCGTGGTCGATTCGTCGAACGCGAGGGCGTTCCGGTCCGCGGCGTCGCCGACCGGATCCGACGGGTCGCGCACCAGGCAGGCCTGGGCGCGCAGGACGCCGACGTAGCGTCCGTCCCCGTCGACCACCATTCCCTCCGCCCGGCCGCTGTCGCCGAGCCGCCGCAGCGCCGCGCCGATGCCGTCGCCGGGACGGAACCGCGGCGCGTCGGCATGCATCAGCCCGGTCACCCGCCGCGCGGCCAGGATCGCGCCGGCGCGGCCGAGGGACAGGTCGAACCCGCGCCCGCGCAACTGGACGTCGAACAGCGACCGCCCGAACACCCGGTAGGAGACGAGGTTGGCGAACACCACCGCGACCATCGCGGCGATCGTGAGGTCGTAGCTCCGCGTCAGCTCGAACACGATGAGGATGGTGGCGAGCGGAGCGCCGATCACCGGGCTGGTCACCGCCACCATGCCGCAGATCGCGTAGGGCACCACGCCCGAGTGCGCGACCGCGGTCAGGTCGTCCATGGCGCCGCCGAGAAGGGCGCCGAACAGGATGCCGATCAGCAGGGCGGGGCTGAAGACGCCGCCCGCGAAGCCGAACCCCAGGCAGACGACGGTGACGGCCATCTTGGCGACCAGGATCAGCGCCAGCTCGCCGAGCCCGAAGGCGCCCTCGATGGTGGCGAACCGCAGGGTCTCCTTGCCGACGCCGAGCACGTCGGGCAGCCCGAGGGCGACCACGCCCAGGACCAGCCCGGCGGCCATCGGCCGCAGCGCCCGCGGGATCGGGCTTCGCGCGGCGTACGCCGCGCAGGCCAGGATGGCCTTCATGTAGAGGATGGCCACCAGGGCGCTCAGCACGCCCACGGCGGCGAACAGGAAGAACTCGTGGCCGTACCGGACGCCCTCGAAGCCGACGAGGAACAGGGGCGGGCGCTCGAAGACCACGTTGGCCACGACGTAGCCGGCCGCCGCGGCGACCGTCGTGGGCGCGAACGCCTGGATGGAGTAGTGGCGGAGCACGACCTCGTGGGCGAAGACGAGGCCGGCGATGGGCGCATTGAACGCGGTCGAGATGGCCGCGGCCACGCCGCTCGCCATGGCGATCGCCCGGACGTTGGGGATGTCCAGGCGAAGCCGGTCGATCGCGGAGCCGACCAGCGTGCCGAGATAGACCATCGGGCCGTACTGGCCCACCGACGCGCCCGACCCCAGCGAGACGACGGCGGCGAGCGTCGACAGGAGGCCGCTGCGCCGCGACGGCGGGGCGCCGAGGTCCTGGACCGCGAGGATCGTGTCGGGCGGGCCGAGGGGCCGCCCCTCGGGCACCAGGTACCGGAAGATCAGGCCGACGGCGAGGCCGCCGGCCGCGGGCACGAGAAGCGTCGTCGAGGCGACGAGAAGGGCGTTCTCCTCATGCTGGACGCGGGTGCGCGGCGAGACCAGAAGCCGGTCGTTGAGCCAGAGGACGCACTCCACGAACCCGATGGCGCAGAGGGACACCACGACGCCGACGGCGGTCCCCAGAAGGGCCAGCGCCACGATGCGGAACAGGACCGTGGAGCCGGCCGAGCGCGTTCCCGTCGGAGCGGCCACGGCTTCGCCGGCTATCCGTTTCGCCAGACCGGCCCGCCGGGGGAACGGCCGCCGCCCGGCGGCTAGCGCTCTCTATCCCCCCGACCCGCCGCCGGGTCCGGATCCCGCCCGGTCACGCACGCAGTTCGCCGCTCAAGGACGTGCCGTCGGGCGCCTTGCTCTCCTCGGGAGCGGCCACGGCGCTCGGATCCTCGTGCAGCGATTTGACGATGCCGTAGGTCATCATCAGCAGGATTACGCTGACCGGCAGGGCCGCCGCGATCGAGGCGGTTTGCAGCGCCTTCAGGCCCCCGGCGAGCAGCAGCACCGCGGCCACGAATCCCTCGCCCAGGCCCCAGACGATGCGGAACCGCTGCGGCGGGTCGTCGTCGCCCATGCTCAGCATCGTCGTGATGACGAGGGTGCCCGAGTCCGACGAGGTGATGAACCAGGTGGCGAGCAGGAGCGTCGCCAGGGCGGCCATGGCCCAGTTCAGCCAGGCCAGCCCGGTGACCTGATCGATCGTTCCGTACAGCGCCGCCGGCAGGTTCCAGTCCCGCACCAACTGCGCGATACCGGCCGTGCCGACGCCGCCGGCGGCGGTCAGCTCGGCGTGGATCGCCGAGCCGCCGAAGATGCAGAGCCAGAAGAAGGCGATCGTGGTCGGAACGAACATCACCCCGACCATGAACTCCCGGATCGTCCGGCCGCGGCTGATCCGGGCGATGAACATGCCGACGAACGGCGCCCAGGAGATCCACCAGCCCCAGTAGAAGATCGTCCAGCCGCCCTGCCACGCCGCGGCGCCCTCGGTGTTGAAGATCTGGAAGCCCATGGGAATGGCGTTCCAGAGGTAGTCGCCGGCCGTGCTGATGAAGAAGCCCAGCAGCCACTGGGTCGGGCCGCCGAAGAGGAAGAACGCCAGCAGCACGATGCTCAGCCAGATGTTCCACTCGGAAATGATGCGGATGCCGTTGCCGACGCCGGAGACGGCCGAGAACGTGGCGACGATGGAGATGACGGTGATGAGGATGACCTGCGTCGTGACCCCGGGGTCGACGCCGAAGAGGTGGTTGAGGCCGGCCGCCATCTGGCTGACGCCCAGTCCCAGCGAGGTGGCCACGCCGAACACGGTGCCGAACACGGCCAGCAGGTCGACCGCGTGGCCGACGGGGCCGTAGATCCCGTTCCCGATGATCGGGTGGAGCGACGAGCGCAGGGTGAGCGGCAGTTTCTTGCGGAAGCCGAAATAGGCCAGGCAGAGCCCGACCATCACGTAGACCGCCCAGGCGTGGAAGCCCCAGTGGAAATAGGTCACGCGCATCGCCAGCACGCCGCGCGCCTCGTTCATCTCGGCCGCCTGCGCCTGGTCGGCGAACGGGTTGTTGGGGTATCCCCAGGGCTCCGTGTTGTCGAAGTAGAACATCGGCTCGGCGATGCCGAAGAACAGCAGCCCGATGCCGACGCCGGCGGAGAACAGCATGGCGAACCAGGAGAAGTTGCGGAACTCCGGCTCGCTGTCGTCGTCGCCCAGCTTGATGCTGCCGAAGCGGCTGCACATCAGGTACAGGCAGACGAACAGCATCACCACCAGGGCGCTGACGTAGTACCAGTTCAGCGCCGACTCGATCCATCCGCGCACCGCCGAGTAGACCGAGTTGGCGAAGTCCACGTTCAGGGCCGTGAACACGACGAACGCGACGATCATGCCCTTGGAGGCGATCCCCATGCCGGGATGAAGGCCCTTCCACAGGCCCTCGGCGGCGACGTGCTGCGAGCTCTTGTCCGACACGGTTTCTACCTCCTCGTTGGGCGCGGGATGGACCGCGGCGATCTACCTTGGGAAACCGACGTGCGCCAGCCACGCAAGTTAGCGGCAAAACGCGGGGCGGGCAACGACTATCCGGGGACTATCCGCGGGCGCGAACGGCCCGCGCCCGCGGGCGCTCCCCGGCGCGGGCAGGGATCAAGCCGGAAATCCAAACCGGACGGCGACGGGTTCCAGCCGGCCGGCGGCCGGAATGAATTCGCACAGTTCGCACGGAGTCGGGGGCGCGCGGGCGTCCCGCCCGCATGTGCGGGTCGGAGGCCCCAGTCTGCGGGAGCTTCCCGTAACATATTGATTCATATAACGAATATTTTCGAGGAACGCGCACCCCTCCCCCGACGTCGTGCGAACTGTGCGAATTCATCCGGCGGCGCATGGCCCGGGTTCGCAAAGAAGCCCGAGCCATGAATTCCGCCGCCCCCTCCCGCCGGAATCGATCCGGGGGCCGGGGCACGACGATGTGAGGGTACGAGGCGGGGCGGAGGGAACGACCCCTCCGGAGCGAGGGACTCCGTCCCTCGGAGTTCAGCCGGGTCCGCCGGCGCGCCGGACCGGCGGGCGGGTCAGCCGCGTGCCCGCGGCCACGTTCTCCAGTTCCGGTCCTCGGCGCGCCGCTTGACCGCGAGGTTCAGCGCGAAGCATCCCTCGCGCATCTTCAACCCCTGCCGCCCGGCGATCAGGGGCAGCAGGCCGCCGCCGTAGACTTCGCTGTGGTGAAGGCGCACGGCCTCCGCCTCGGGCTCGATCCGGAATTCGGAGCGGCAACGACAGACGCCCGGCACGGGAGCGCGCGCCCGCAGGACGAGCTCCCGTCCGGTCTCCGCGCGCACGATTCGGCCCCGCAGTTCGACGCGCCGTCCGAACGGCGGCTTCAGCGTCAGCTTCACGCGGGAGCCGTTGGCCAGGGACCCCTCGGCGAACGGGAACAACGGATTCCATTCGGCGTACCGGTCGAAATCCGACAGGACATCCCACACCCGCGCCGCGGACGCTTCGATGCGGATGCGCGAGTCGAACCGTGGCATGCGCGGTCTATTGCCAGATCGCCCGGAGGCTGTCAAAACCGCCGCCGCCGCGGCGCGCATACGGAAACGGGGCGCCCGAAGGCGCCCCGCACCGGTTTACGGAATCGGGCCGCGGACCGGCCTAGAAGTCCATGTCGCCCATGCCGCCGCCCGGAGGCATCGCCGGCATGTCCTTCTTCTCGGGCTTCTCGGCGACCATGGCCTCGGTGGTCACGAGCAGGCCGGCGATGGACGCCGCGTCCTCCAACGCGATTCTCACCACCTTGGCGGGGTCGATGATGCCCGCCTTGATCAGATCCGCGTACGACTCCGACTGGGCGTCGAACCCGTAGTTGGTGTCTTTCTGCTCGAGGAGCTTGCCCGAGACGACCGCCCCGTCGAGCCCCGCGTTCTCGGCGATCTGGCGGACCGGCATCTGCAGGGCGCGGCGCACGATGTCGATGCCGACCTGCTGGTCGGAGTTCCCGACCTTGAGCTTCTGCAGGGCCCGGGTGGCGTAGAGAAGGGTCACGCCGCCGCCCGGCACCACGCCCTCCTCCACGGCCGCGCGGGTCGAATGCAGCGCGTCCTCGACGCGGTCCTTGCGCTCCTTCACCTCGACCTCGGTCGAGCCGCCGACCTTGATCACCGCCACGCCACCGGCGAGCTTCGCCAGACGCTCCTGCAGCTTCTCACGGTCGTAGTCCGACGTGGTCTCCTCGATCTGGGCGCGGATCTGGCCGCAGCGGCCGTTGATCTGGGACTTCTTGCCCGCCCCCTCGACCACCGTCGTGTCGTCCTTGCCCATCAGCACCCGCTTCGCGCGGCCCAGCATGTCCAGGGTCACGTTCTCAAGCTTGATGCCCAGGTCCTCGCTGATCACCTGACCGCCGGTCAGGATGGCCAGGTCCTCCAGCATCGCCTTGCGGCGGTCGCCGAAGCCCGGCGCCTTCACGGCCGCGACCTTCAGGCCGCCCCGCAGCTTGTTGACCACAAGCGTGGCCAGGGCCTCGCCCTCCACGTCCTCCGCGATCACCAGAAGCGGCTTGCTCGTCTGCACCACCGCCTCCAGCAGCGGCAGCATGGCCTGGAGGTTGGAGAGCTTCTTCTCGTGCAGCAGGAGGTAGCAGTCCTCCAGTTCGGCCTGCATCTTCTCGGCGTTGGTCACGAAGTAGGGCGAGAGGTAGCCGCGGTCGAACTGCATGCCCTCCACCACGTCGAGCTCCGTGGCGAGGCCCTTGGCCTCCTCCACCGTGATCACGCCTTCGTTGCCGACCTTCTCCATGGCCTCGGCGAGAATGTCGCCGACTTCCGTGTCGCCGTTGGCGGAGATCGTGCCGACCTGCGCGATCTCGTTGCGGCCCTTGATCTTGCGGGAACGCTTCTCCACGTCGCCGACCACGCTCGCCACCGCCGTGTCGATCCCGCGCTTGAGGTCCATCGGGTTCATGCCCGCGGCGACCGCCTTCATGCCCTCGCGCGCGATGGACTGGGCGAGAACGGTGGCCGTCGTCGTGCCGTCGCCCGCCTCGTCGCTGGTCCGGCTGGCGACTTCCCGCACCATCTGGGCGCCCATGTTCTCGAACTTGTCCTTGAGCTCGATCTCCTTGGCGACGGTCACGCCGTCCTTGGTGATCCGCGGCGCCCCGAAGGACTTGTCGAGCACCACGTTGCGGCCCTTGGGCCCGAGCGTGACCTTGACGGCATCGGCCAGAACGTCGACGCCGTTCATCAGGCGCTCGCGGGCCTCCGTCGAATGTTTGACTTCCTTGGCAGCCATCTCTTCATTCTCCCTCGACCTAGGCGGCCTTTTTCTTGGATTTGGACTTGGCGTCCTCGATGATGCCCATGACGTCGGACTCCTTCATGATGATGAGTTCCTCGCCGTCCATGGTGACTTCCGTCCCCGACCACTTGCCGAAGAGGACGCGGTCGCCCGTCTTGACGTCGAGCGGGGTCAGCTCTCCCTGCTCGTTGCGGGCACCCGGACCGACGGCGAGGATCTCTCCCTCCATCGGTTTCTCCTTGGCGGTGTCCGGGATGATGATGCCGCCGGCGGTCTTCTCCTCTTCCTCGATCCGCCGCACGAGCACCCGGTCGTGCAATGGCCTGAAGCTCATGTCGTTCTCTCCTTACTTGAGCGATTCCGCGAGTGCGATTCACTCGGAATTTGGCACTCTCGGGCCTTGAATGCCAAATCTATTAGCACTCCCGGCCCAAGAGTGCCAGAGAGATATGCGCTGCCGTCCCGGCATTCAAGGGCGCGGCGGAAAATTTGTCGGACGGCGTTTCAGCGCGGTCCGGCCGCCGCGACCCGGCGCAGCCGGCGCAGGCACGCGTCGCGATCCGCCCTGCAATCGCCGCGGACCCACCAGCGCTCCACTTCGTCCAGCGCCCGCCCCACCGCGGGACCGGGCGCCAGGCCCAGCGCCAGCACGTCGGCCCCGCGGACGGGAAGGACCGGCGCGGTCCAGTCGCGGGCGGCGCGGAGATGCCGGCGCCAGGCGCTCGCCCGCGCGGGATCCCGGGACCAGGCCAGGTAGGCGAGATCCGTGAAGGTCTCGCGGCCCAGACGGCGCAGCAGCCGGCGGCGCCCCCGCGCGTCGAGGTCTCCGGCCGCCTCGCCGGCATGGTCCGCGGCGGCGGTCAGGCGGTCGCGCGCGGCGCTGGGCAGGCGCAGCCGGCCGGCCACGGCGGACAGGCCCAACCCGTCCGTCGCCAATCCGGCCAGGAGACGCCGCAGGGGGTCCGGATCGTCCGCGTCGACGGCGATCAGGCGGCCGATCCCCTCGATGTCCGACAGTTCGGGAAGAATCGGCCGGAGCACTCCGTTTTCCCGCATGACGCGCAGCACTGGAGCGGCGTTCCGCGACTCCAGCAGGCGCAGGATCTCGCCCGCGACGCGCTCGCCAGAAAGGGCGGTCAGGGATCCGGCGTTGACCCGGCACGCCGCGAGGCCGCCGGGGTCCGCCGGCAGCGCGCCGTAGAACGCGATGAAGCGGAAGAACCGCAGTATGCGCAGGAAGTCCTCCTTGATCCGCGTGTCCGGATCGCCCACGAACCGGACGACCCCGGCGTCGAGGTCGGCGATTCCGCCGGTGGGGTCGAAGAGGCCGCCGTCCGCTCCGCAATAGATGGCGTTGATGGTGAGGTCCCGCCGCGCCGCGTCCGCCTCCCAGTCCGCGGAAAACGCGACGCGCGCGCGCCGGCCGAAGGTTTCCGCGTCGATCCGCAGGGTCGTGATCTCGAAACGGCGGGGCGGAACGACCGCCGTCACCGTGCCGTGGCCGGCGCCCGTGGGAATCGCCCGGATGTCCGCCGCCTCCAGCAGCCCGACGACCCGGTCCGGCGGGTCGGGGGTGGCGATGTCGATGTCCTTGACGGCCCGCCCGGCCAGCGCGTCGCGCACGCAGCCGCCGACGAAGCGCACCAGGGCGCCGCCCGCGGAGAGCGCGGCGACGACGGCCCGCGTTTCGTCCGCCGTCATCCAGGACTGGGGTTCGAGGCGTGCCGGTCGCGCCACGAGCCGCGCTCAGTCCACCCGTCCGGGAACGACCCTGCCGTCCTCGACGCGCGGCGGGACGTAGGTTCCGCCCGGCTCGGAACCGCTCAGCAGGCCCGTCGCCACCAGCGAGACGATGAGCAGCGCGAGGCCCGCGATCGCCAGCCAGGTCCAGGGGGCGTCCTTCGCCTCCCAGCCGCCCGCCGCCCTGCGCCGCCGTTCGACGAACGCCCACAGGAAATAGAGGATGAAGGGTAGAAGCAGCGGGACCGCGTACTTGAGGATCTTGAAGATCATTCGCCGTCCATCCTCTCCGCCAGATTGAACAGCATGCCGGCGGTCGCCCCCCAGATGCGCCACCCCTCGTGGTAGACGGCGAGGAAGACGCGGGTGAATCCGCCCGCGTCGCGGCTTTCGCGAACGAAGTTGGAGCGGTCGAGCAGGTGGTCGAGCGGCACCTCGAACAGCTCCGCCACCTCGAATTCGTCGAGCCTCGGCTCGAAGTCCGGACCGACCATCCCGACCACCGGCGTGACCACGTAGTTGGTCCCCGTCTGGTAGGTGTCGAGGAGGCCCACGACGTCGACGTGCTCGCGGCTCAGCCCGATTTCCTCCTCCGACTCGCGGAGCGCCGCGGCGACCGGACCCTCGTCGTGCGGCTCCAGCCGTCCGCCCGGAAAGCTGACCTGTCCCGCGTGGGCGTTCAGGTGGGGCGTCCGCTGCGTGAGCAGGACGGCGGGGCCGCCGGCGCGGCCGACGATGGGAACGAGCACCGCCGCGGGCGTGAGCGCGGCGGGCGCCAGCCGCTCCCGCCATTCCGGATTGAGGTCGAAGTCTCCCCGGAGCGGCTCCGGCGGCGGCGGAAGCGCGGCGTCGCGCAGACGGTCCCGCAGCCTGGCCCGCAGCTCACGCATCGGCGGCGGTCTCGCCGTCCAGCCGCCCGAGAGGGAAGAACGTCCCTTCGCTCCATATCCCGAAGAGGAGGTCGCCGCCGACCGCTTCCTCGCACCCGATGTCGGCGAGCTCGTAGTACACCGGCCGCGATATCAGGGCCTCCAGCCGGTCCCTGACGAGCACGTAGGGCGAGGGCTCCGCGGTCTCCGAGTCGAACGCCACGCGAACCGGATGCGAGTCGCTCACGACGATCCGGTCGTCGACGTTGGTGCGGAGCGTCAGCGACTGGGACCGGCCACCGCCCCGCACGCTCAGCTCGACCGCCACGAACGGCGCGTCGTCCACCGCGATCCGGCATTTTTCGGCCGGCGTGACCAGATAGTAGTCGTCGTCGCAGCCGCGCGCGAGGACCGTGGAAAACAGCTTGACCAGCGGTTTGCGGGCGATCGGGGAACCGTGATAGAACCACGTTCCATCGCGGGCGATCCGCATGCCGATGTCGCCGCGCAAAACGGGCACGCGACGGCCAACTCCGACATCCGACGGCCCGCCCGTCCCGTGACCGCTCAGCGCCTTCGCCAGGGCGGCGGGATCCGGGGCGGGGGGTTTCCTGCGCTTCGCCATGCCGAGGATGCGTCCGCAGTGCCGTGGAGGATGGCGTGAGTATATCCAACCCCGTGGAGACGGCCAGCGGCGCCGGCGCCCGGCTCGCCGGGGAGCTGGAGGCGCTCGTCGACCGGCTCGGGCGTGTCCGCGAAGGGCTGGGCCAGGTCATCTTCGGCCAGGAACGGGTCGTCGACGAGACGCTGATCACGCTTCTGGCGGGCGGTCACGCGCTCCTGATCGGCGTTCCGGGCCTCGCCAAGACGCGGCTGGTGGAAACGCTGGGCACGGTTCTCGGGCTCGAGGACAAGCGCGTGCAGTTCACGCCCGACCTGATGCCGGCCGACATCATCGGTTCGGAAGTGCTCGAAGAGTCCGAGGCGGGTCGGAGATCCTTCCGCTTCATCAACGGACCCGTGTTCTGCCAGTTGCTGATGGCGGACGAGATCAACCGGGCCAGTCCCCGGACCCAGTCCGCGCTTCTGCAGGCCATGCAGGAGAAGCACGTCTCCGTCGCCGGGCGGCGCCACGGGCTCCCCGCCCCCTTCCACGTGCTGGCGACGCAGAACCCGCTCGAGCAGGAAGGCACCTATCCGCTGCCCGAAGCCCAGCTCGACCGCTTCCTGATTCAGATCGACGTCTCCTACCCCAGCCTCGAGGCCGAGCGCCGGATGCTGATCGTGACGACCGGCACCGGGGACTCCGAGCCGAACGAGGTCATGAGCGCGGACGAGCTCGTGGCCGCGCAGCGCCTCGTGCGGAGAATCCCGGTGGGCGCGAGCGTGGTCGAGGCGATTCTCGACCTCGTGCGGGCCGGCCGTCCCGAGACCTCCGACATGGACGACGTGCGGCGGGACGTGGCCTGGGGACCCGGCCCCCGCGCCAGCCAGGCGCTGATGCTCGGGGTCAGGGCCCGGGCGCTGCTCGACGGCAGGGCCGCCCCGTCCGTCGACGACGTCGTCGCCCTCGCGGCGCCGACGCTCCGCCATCGCATGGCGCTGAACTTCGCGGCCCGCGCGGACGGGACGACGATCCCGCAGGTCGTCGAGCGGCTGGTGGCGCGCGTGGCCTGAGCCGGGGCAGCGCATGCAAGCCGCCGCCGCCACCCGCCAGCGCGCGGAGCAACTGGCCGCCACCCTGCCGCCGCTCCTGGTCGCGGCGGACCGCGTCGCGGCCACGGTGGCCCAGGGCGTTCACGGACGGCGGCGCGTGGGCGTGGGCGAGACGTTCTGGCAGTTCCGCCAGTACCAGCCCGGCGACCCGGCGTCGAAGATCGACTGGCGCCAGTCGGCCAAGTCCGAGCGCGTCTTCGTGCGCGAGCACGAATGGGAGGCCGCGCAGAGCGTCTGGCTGTGGCGCGACGGCTCGCCTTCGATGCGCTACGCGTCGGACACCGCCCCGTGCGGCAAGCTGGAGCGGGCGACGGTCCTGCTGCTGGCCGCCGCCGCCCTGCTGGTCCGCGCCGGGGAGTTCGTGGGCCTGCTGGGCCTCGACCGGACGCCGGCGACCGGCCGCGGCGCGCTCGGCCGGCTCGCGGCCGCCCTCCACCGGGACGCGCCGGACCGCGCGGGCGACCCCAGCCTGCCGCCGGGCGGGCGGCTGCCGCGGTATGCCCAGCTCGTGCTGATCGGGGATTTCCTCTCGCCCGTCGCGGAGCTGGAACACCTGCTCAGGCTCCATGCGAGCCGCGGCGTCAAGGGCCACCTGCTGCAAATCGTGGACCCGGCGGAAGAGGACCTGCCCTTCGCGGGACGCGTCAGGTTTCGCGGGCTGGAAGGAGAGGACGCCACCACCGTCAGCCGCGTGGAAAGCGCGAGGCCCGCCTACGGCGAGCGGTTCGCGGCGCGGCGGGCCGCCCTCGTCGCGCTCTCGCATTCCGTGGGATGGACCTTCGCGAGCCACCGCACGGACCGCCCGCCGCAAACGGCCTTGCTGGCCCTGTTTCAGGCCCTCTCGGCCGAGCCCGGATAGCCGGGGCGCGATGGCGGGATGCTGACGCTCGGCGCCCTCGCGTTCGCGTCGCCGTGGCTGCTCTGGGCGCTGCTCGCCCTGCCGGTGCTGTGGTGGCTGCTCCGGGTCATGCCGCCGGCGCCCCGGTACGTGGATTTTCCCGCGGTCGGGCTGCTGCTGGGGTTGCGCACGCGCGAGGAGACGCCGGCACGCACGCCCTGGTGGCTGCTGCTGCTGAGACTGCTCATCGCCGCGCTGGTGATCCTGGCCCTCGCCCATCCCGTCCTGAACCCGGGCACCCGGCTCTCCGGCGACGGTCCTCTGCTGCTGATCGTCGACGACGGATGGGCGTCGGCGCCCCACTGGCAGCGCCGCATGGAGGCGGTCTCCCGGGTCCTGGACGAAGCGGAACGGCTGGAACGGCCCGTCGTCGTCGTGACCACGGCGCCTCCCGAGGACGGGGGGCCGGTCCGGGCGAGCGGCGTTCTCCCCGCCGCCGACGCGCGCCGCCTGGTCCAGGCCCTGCGCCCGAAACCCTGGCCGGCCGACCGGCGCGCGGCCGCCGGCGCGATTCACGGCCTGGACCTGTCTCCGCCGCTGCAATCCGTCTGGTTCACGGACGGCGTCGCCGCCGCGCCCGGCGAGGCGCGGGCGGTCCACGACCTGACCGAACACCTTCAGCGCCTGGGGCCGGTCGAGTTGCTCGGAGAGCCGGCGGCGTCGCGGGCGCGCGTCCTGCTTCCTCCGGAGGACAATCGCAGGACCCTCGGCGTCACGGTCCTGAGGCCGGAGTCCCCGGGCGCCGCCAGCGTGTGGATCCGGGGCATCGGGGAGCGGGGACAGCTCCTCGCGCGCGTGCCGGCCGCGTTCGGCGACGGAGAGCGTGCCGCGCGGGCCGAAATCGACGTCCCCCTGGACGTCCGAAACAGGCTGTCCCGGCTCGAGATCGAGAACGAGCGATCCGCCGGTGCCGTCGCCCTCCTCGACGAGCGCTGGCGGCGGCGGCCCGTCGGCCTGTATTCCGGCGACACCCTGGAGGACGCGCAACCCCTCCTGTCCAGCGTCTTCTACCTGGACCGGGCCCTGAGTCCCTTCAGCGAGGTGCGCGCCGGCACCGTCGCGGAACTCCTCGGACGCGAGCTCGCGGTGATGTTCCTCGCGGACGTGGGCGTCGTCGTCGGACCCGACGGCAAGGCCATCGAAGACTGGGTGGAGAAGGGCGGAACCCTGGTCCGGTTCGCCGGCCGGAAGATGGCGGAGAAGACCGACTCGCTGATCCCCGTCGCCCTGCGGACGGGCGGCCGGACCCTGGGCGGCGCGTTGACGTGGACCCGGCCGGCGCGCCTCGATTCGTTCGCGGAGGGCAGCCCCTTCTTCGGACTGGACATTCCGGAGGACGTCCTGGTGGCCCGCCAGGTTCTGGCCGAACCCTCGCTCGGCCTGAGCGGCAAGACGTGGGCCCGCCTCACCGACGGGACGCCCCTGGTGACGGCCGAGCGGCGGGGCCGCGGCCGGGTGGTCCTGTTCCACACCACGGCGAACACGGAGTGGTCGAACCTGGCGATCTCCGGGCTGTTCGTGAACATGCTGCGCCGGATCGTCGATCTGGCGGAAGGCGTTTCGGGCGGCGGCGGGAGCGGCGGACTCCCGCCGCTCCGGACCCTCGACGGTTTCGGACGGCTCGCCGACCCGCCGGCGACCGCCAGGCCCGTCGCCGCCGGAACGTTCGCGCGGGCGGCGCCCTCTCCGGGCACGCCGCCCGGCTACTACGGCGACCCCGGCGCCCGCCGCGCGCTGAACCTGGGCCCCGCGGTCGCGGCCCTGGAGCCCCTCGGGGACCTGCCGCCGGGGGTGAGCTACCGGACGTTCTCCGAGAGCGGCGAGATCGACCTCAAGCCCCTGTCGCTCGCCGCCGCCGTCGCTCTGATCCTGGCCGAGATGGCCGTGAGCCTCCGGCTCCGCGGCCTGCTGGGCCGCCGGCGAGCGGCCGCCGGGGCCGCGCCGCTCGCCGCGCTGCTGGTCCTGGGCGCGCCGCCGCCCGCGAAAGCCGACGACGGCTTCGCGCTGGCCGCCACGCTGGAGACGCGGCTCGCCTACGTGGTCACCGGCGATGCGGACGTGGACGAGATGAGCCGCGCGGGCCTGAAGGGGCTGACCGGGGTCCTGGCGCGCCGCACCGCGTTCGAGGGCGCGGCGCCCATGGGCCTCGATCCCGAGAGGGACGCGTTCGTGTACTTTCCGATGATCTACTGGCCCGTCGTCCCCGGGCTGGCGGCGCTGTCCGAGGACGCCGTGGCCAAGGTGGACGCGTTCGCCAAGAACGGCGGCACCATCGTCTTCGACACCCGGGAGCGGCGGTCGGCCGGCGCCGCGCCCGGCCTCGGCGGCCACCCGGGCCCGGCGGCCCGGCGCCTCCGGCGGCTGTTGAACCGGCTGGACGTCCCGCCGCTCACGCCCGTGCCGCAGCAGCACATCCTGACCAGGGCCTTCTACCTGATCCAGGAGTTTCCCGGACGCTGGACCGGGGGACGGGTCTGGGTGGAACGCCACGCCGGCGGCGTCAACGACGGCGTGTCCGGATACGTCATCGGCGACCACGACTGGGCGGCGGCCTGGGCGGTCGACGACCTGGGCCAGCCCGTCGCCGCGGTGGTTCCGGGAGGCGAGCGTCAGCGCGAAATGGCCCGGCGCTTCGGCGTCAACCTGGTGATGTACACGCTGACCGGCAACTACAAGGCGGACCAGGTCCACGTCCCCGCCATCCTCGAACGGCTGGGCCAATGACGGGCGGCGCGGGTGCCGTGACGTCGGTGTCCTTCGCGCCCCTGCTGCCATGGGCGGCCGTCGGGGCGTTCGCGGCGCTCGCCGTTCTGCTGACGTTCGCGGCCTTCAGGAAGCGGGCCGCGGGCGCCGGCTGGCGCGCCGCCGCGCTGGCGGCCGCCGTCGGAGCGCTGGCCAACCCGACCCTCGATACCGAAACCCGGGAGCGGCTGACCGACGTGGTCGCCGCCGTCGTCGACCGTTCCCCCAGCCAGCGCATCGGCGCCAGGCGGGAGCGGACGGACGAGGCCCTGGGCGCGGTGCGGGAACGGCTCCGGCGGCTGCCGAACGTGGAGGTCCGCGTGGTCGAGGCGGGAGCGGCCGGCTCCGAATCGCCGGACCGGTCCGGCGCGGCGCCGGAAGGGACGCGGCTGTTCGACGCCCTCGACCTCGCGCTCGCGGACGTTCCGCCGGACCGCATCGCCGGCGCCCTCTTCATCACCGACGGGCAGGTCCACGACGCGCCCCGCGACCCGGCGCGGGCGCCCAGGATCGGCGACCTGAAGCCCCTTCACGTCCTGCTCACCGGAGAGCGCGGCGAATCGGACCGCCGCCTCGTCGTCGCCGAGGCCCCGAGCTACGGAATGGTGAACTCGGAGCTCGAGCTCACGCTGCGCGTGGAAGACGCGGGCGGCGGCGCGCGGCCGGACACGGCGCAGGTCGTCCTGCGGCGCGACGGCGGGCCGGAGGAAACCCACGTGCTGGAGGTGGGCGTGGACCGGCGCGTGCCCTTCAAGCTGGAGCACGGCGGCCAGACCATCGTCGAAGTCGAGGTCGCCGACACGGGCGGCGAACTCACGCAACGGAACAACCGCGCCGCGCTCACCGTCAACGGGGTGCGCGAGCGTCTCCGCGTTCTGCTCGTCTCCGGCGAACCCCATGCGGGCGAGCGCACCTGGCGGAACCTCCTGAAGGCGGACCCGTCGGTCGATCTCGTCCACTTCACGATCCTGCGTCCGCCGGAAAAGCAGGACGGCACGCCGGTCCGCGAGCTGTCCCTCATCGCCTTCCCGATCCGGGAGCTCTTCGAGACGAAGCTGACGGACTTCGACCTCATCATCTTCGACCGCTACCGGCGGCGCGGGGTCCTGCCCCAGAGCTACTTCGTCAACATCGTCCGGTACGTGACCGAGGGCGGCGCGCTGCTGGGCGCCGTCGGCCCGGCCTTCGCCACGCCGCTCTCCGTCTACCGGACGCCGCTCGAGGCCGTGCTGCCCGGCCGTCCCACCGGGGAGGTCGTCGAACGGGGTTTCAGGCCGATGCTCACGGCCCTGGGAGAGCGGCACCCGGTGACGGCGGACCTGGCCGGCGCGGCGGCCGGAACGCCCGAGTGGGGACGGTGGTTCAGAATGATCGACGCGGTCGCCGAGAGGGGCACCACGGTCATGAAGGGCGCCGGCGGCCGCCCCCTGCTGCAGCTCGACCGCATCGGGGACGGCCGCGCGGCGCTGCTGCTGTCCGACCACGCCTGGCTCTGGGCACGGGGCGCGGAGGGCGGCGGCCCGCAGGCCGAGCTGCTCCGCCGGCTCGCGCACTGGCTGATGAAGGAGCCCGACCTGGAAGAGGAGGACCTGAGGCTCTCGGCGCGGGGCAACCGGCTCGACATCACCCGCCGCGGCCTCGGCGACGCTCCCCGGCGGGTCACCGTCCGCACGCCGTCGGGCGGCCGGCTGCCGGTCGCGCTGGAGGACCGGGGCGGCGGACGCGCGACCGGCAGCGTCGCGGTCGGGGAGACCGGGCTCTACACGGCGAGCGACGGGGACCTCGAGGCCGTGACGGCGGTGGGGGCGCTGGACGCGCAGGAATACGCCGACGTGAGAACATCCGCCGAGACGCTGAGGCCCGTCGTCGAAGCCACGTCCGGGGGCATCTACTGGCTCGCGGAGGACGGCGTGCCGAACGTGCGCCTGGTCCGGCCCGGACGGGACACCGCGGGACGGGACTGGCTGGGACTCGTCGCCAACCGGAGCTACATCGTCACGGGCATCGAGCGCACGCCCCTGTTCCCGGCGCTCGCCGTGCTCCTCCTCGCGCTCGGCGCGCTGATGATGGCGTGGCACCGGGAGGGGCGCTGAACGCGGGGTCAGCCGGGACGGAGCCGGGGAACGCCGGCCGGCGCGCGGACCAGCGTTCCGGCGCAGTCCGCGGCGGCGCCGGGAACGATCTCGCGCAACAGGACGCGCTCCTGATCCGCCTCGCCGGGGAGATGGAGGCCGCGCGCGCCGGACCGCTCGAAGCGGAACCGGCCGTAGTAGGCGGGGTCGCCGACCAGCACCGCGGCGCGGTGGCCGCGACGTCCCGCCAGGGCGAGCGACACCTCCACCAGCGCCCGGCCGACGCCCGCGCCCTGGAAGACGGGATCGACCGCCAGCGGGCCGAGCAGGAGCAGGCCGGCGCGGTGCCCGCACCCGGCGCGGAGAACCCGTACCGGCCAGTACCGGATCGCCCCGTGGAGCTCCCCGTCGACCAGGGCGACGTGGCACAGCCCGGCGACCGGGGCGACGCCCTCGCGCAACGCGTAGACGGCCTTCGACCGGCGGTCTGCGCCGAACACCGTGTCCAGAAGGCGCTCGACGTCCCCGGCGTGCCGCGGTTCCTCGACCTTCACCTCGATCATCTTCGGCGCTCCGACGGAAGCCGTCCACGGGAGGAATGCGTCCGCGACGCGAAACGGGTCCCGGGATGCATCCGGTTGGGGACTCGGAGGGCGCGCGCCGCCGGTCGAACGGCGGCGCGGGACGAAACCCGGCTAGCGCCGGACCCGCGGCAGCCGCCGCGCGGCGCGCATGTTCGACCGCCGCCCGTTTCGATGCCGGAGGCTCGACATCGCGGAACCCTTTCGCCGGGGCGCCCGAATACCATAGCCGGGGCGGCGAAACCAGCGCCGTCGGGGACACCCGGTTCCCGGTGGCGGGCCGGTTCGAAATCGCGGTCCCTCGACGGGAGGCCTCCGCCCGCGCGCCGGCGCCGGAACCGCGGCACCGTGCGCTGGCGCGCGATCGTTCGCTGTTCGCGCCGGGTTCCCTTCGGTATCCTGGCGGCATGAACGCCGTTCCACCGGAGCCGGCCGGGCGCCAGGGCGACGCGTTCCGCGACGATCTCGGCGACCGCCGCGGACTGGACCCGGCGCTCGTCAAGGAGCTGACGCGGCTCGACCCGTTGCGCTCCACCCTCGCGGTGTCGCGGACCTGGCTCGAAATCGCCGTGCCGGTCGCGCTGGCGCTCCGGTTTCCGCAATGGTGGGTCGTCGCGCCCTGCATGGTCCTGCTGGCGACGCGGGCGCAGGCGCTGTTCGTGCTGGCCCACGAAGCGGCGCATTACCGCCTGTACGGGACCCGCTGGCTGAACGATCTGGTCGGCCGCCTGTGCGCGGCGCCGGGCGGCATCTCGATGTTCTCCTACCGGGTGATCCACCGGCTGCATCACAACCACCTGTTCGGCGGGCGGGATCCGGACACCCCGATCCATGGCGGTTATCCGCGCGGCCGGGCCTACCTCGCCGGCAAGCTCCTGAAGGACGTCGCCGGGCTCACGGCCTGGAAGACCTATGCCTATTTCTGGGGCGCGCCGTCCGCCGCCCGCGTCGACGGGACGAAGGGCGATCCGCTGGGCGACACCTCGCCCAAACTGCGCCGCGCGGCGCTGAACGACCGCTGGGTGGTGGCCGGAGTCCATCTGGCCCTGCCGGCGGCCGCGTTCGCCCTGGGCTTCCTGAGTGAGTATCTGCTGCTCTGGGCGGTCCCGCTCTGGTTCCTGCTGCAGCCGCTGTTGCGCTTCCGCTCCATCCTCGAACACGGCATGACCACGGAGACCGGCGACGTTTGGCGCGACGCGCGCACCAATCTGGGACCGGGCTGGCTGATGTGGCTGATCTTTCCCCACCACGTGAACTACCACCTGGAGCACCATCTCTACCCCTCGCTGCCCCATTACAACTTGCCCGAGGCCCATCGGGCGCTGCGCGACAACGGCCAGCTCGAAGACGCGGAAGTCAGGCCCGCGATATCCGCGGCGCGGCTCGCCTGGGCGCCCCCCGCCCGTTAGCGGAGCGGGGAGAGCGTCATGGGCAGGATGGTCGACGGCGCGTGGGTCAAGGGCTGGCACGACAACAGCGAGGCGAAGGGGCGTTACCGGCGCGCCGCCACCACGTTCAGGGACTTCGTCACCGCCGACGGCTCGTCCGGTTTCAGGGCCGAACCCGGCCGCTATCACCTGTACGTCTCGCACGCCTGCCCGTGGGCCCATCGCACGACGATCTTCCGGGCCTTGCGGAAGCTCGAGGACGTGATCTCGGTCTCCGTCGTCGATCCGCTCATGGGCGACGAGGGCTGGCACTTCAGCGGCGGTCCCGGCTGCGTCCCGGATACGGTCAACGGCGCCCGCCTCCTGCGGGAGGTCTACAAGAAGGCCCGGGACGACTACACCGGGCGGGTCTCCGTGCCGGTGCTCTGGGACAGGCGGGAGCGGACCATCGTCAACAACGAGTCGCCCGAGATCGTCCGCATGCTCAACACCGAGTTCAACGAATGGGGCGACGGCGAGCCCGACTTCTATCCGCCCGGCCTGCGGGACGAGATCGACGCGATCAACGGGCCGGTTTACGAGAACCTCAACAACGGGGTCTACAAGGCGGGGTTCGCCCAGACCCAGGAGGCGTACGAGGAGGCCTTCGACGCCCTGTTCGAGACCCTCGACATGCTGGAAGCCCGGCTCGGGACGCGGCGCTATCTCGCGGGCGGCCGCATCACGGAAGCGGACTGGCGGGCGTTCCCCACCCTGGTGCGGTTCGACGCCGTCTACGTCGGACACTTCAAGTGCAACAAGCGGCGGATCGAGGAGTACCCGAACCTCGGCAACTACCTCCGCGAGCTCTACCAGTATCCGGGCGTCGCCGGCACGGTGAACATGGAGCACATCAAGCGGCACTACTACGCGAGCCACGAGAGCATCAACCCGCTCCGCATCGTCCCGAGGGGGCCCGCGCTCGACTTCACGCGTCCGCACGACCGCGGCCGCCTGCCGGCGGCGCCGGCGGGACGCCCGCACGCGGACGGCGCCGGGGCCGGAGCCGCTCCCGCCTGACCCGGACCGGCGCTCAGGCGTCGATGTGGTCGCGCCACCTGTGCCGGGGCTCGTAGCCCAGCACGCGGCGCGCCTTGTCGATGCACAGCAGCGTCTCGAAGTCGCCGGTGCCCTCCTTGAGCTCGACGCCGGGGAAGGCCGTCTTCATCAGTTCGCCGTTGGGCGTCGTCATGACGGTCTCCGCGGCGGCGACGATGAAGACGTCCGCCCCGGTCACGCCGGCCTCGAGGCCGAGACGGCAGGCCCGCGCCACGTCGCGGCTGTCGACGTAGCCCCACAGGTTCCATCTCCGGGCCAGGGGGTCCTCGTGCCACTCCCTGAACTCCTCGTACTCCCCCGCCTCCGCGTCGCGCACGTTGGCGATTCTCAGGCCGACGAACGTCATGCCGGGACGCCATTCCGCGAACTGGCGGGCCATGGACTCTCCGAGGAGCTTGGAGAGCGCGTAGCCGGTGAAGAACCTCTCCGTGCGCGGCGGGATCTCGTCGAGGGGCGCGTACGGGGGCGGCGCCCGGTCGAACGGCTGCCCGAGGATGGTCTCGCTCGACGCCCAGACGACGCGCTCGATGCCGGCCCGGGCACACGCCTCGAAGACGTTGTACTTGGCGAGGATGTTGGTATGGAAGGTGTAGGCGTCGGTCTGCTTGCCGGGCAGTCCCGCCGCCATGTGAACCACGGCGTCGGGTCCGCTCTCCATGCGGCGCAGCACGCCGTTCATCAGGTCCCAGGTGGCGCCGAAGTCGTCCAGGTCGACGACCGTCGCCGGGACCCGCGGGTCGGGAAACGGGATCCTGTCCACCGCCAGCACGTCGTAGCCGTGCTCCAGCAGCTCGTACACCGTGGGGCGTCCGACCTTTCCGCTCGCTCCCGTAACGACGACCCTCTTCGCCATCTCGATCCTCCTCCCGGCGTTTCCATTTCCGGATGCCTCCGGCGCGCGGTGTCCCGCTTTCGAAGTATATCCCGCTTGTCCCCGTCATGCCCCGGCCTCCGTTGCGGGTCCGAGCCATGCGCCATCGGATGAATTCGCACAGTTCGCACGGAGTCGGGGGGGCGGTCGCCCCGCACCCGGCTCCCCTGGGCAGGCGGGCGTCCCGCCCGCGCCCGGGTTCGTTTTGAATTCGCACACTTCGCACGACATCGGGGGGTGTGCGCGGACTTGTTCCACTGCTCCCCGGTCCGGATGTCCTGCCTGTCCCAGGCCCCCCTTCCAGGGAGAGGGAACCCGAGCGGCCCGGCCGCGCCCCGAGGGTCCCCTCTCCCGCGTGCGGGAGAGGGACAGGGTGAGGGTGTCGGAAAACGATGCGCCGCCCCGACTCCGTGCGAACTGTGCGAACTGTGCGAATTCGCGGACGAACGGACTCCGGCCGCCGCCCTGCCCGCGCCGAAGGGATGTGATATACCCACGCCGCCCAGGGACGACGCGACGGGGACCCGATGGAGCCGCAGAACCTTCTCATCCTGTTTTCGGACGAGCACCAGAAGGCGCTCGCCGGGTGCTACGGGCACGGCATGGTCCGGACCCCCCACATGGACGCGCTGGCGTCCCGCGGGACCACGTTCGCCAACGCCTACACCTGTTCGCCCATCTGCATTCCGGCGCGGGCGTCCTTCGCCGTGGGCAAGTACATCCACCAGATCGGCTACTGGGACAACGCCGACCCCTACGAAGGCTCCGTTCCGAGCTGGCACCACCGCCTGCGCGGCAAGGGGCACCGGGTCGATTCCATCGGCAAGCTGCACTTCCGGTCGACGGACGACGACAACGGTTTCAACGAAGAGATCATCCCCATGCACGTGATCGAGGGCAAAGGGGACACCATGGGCCTGATCCGGGAGGACTTGCCCAGGCGAAAGGGAGCCTACAAGGTCGCCGGCATGGCGGGGCCCGGAGAGTCCAGCTACACGCGCTACGACCGGGACACCGCGGCGCGCGCGCAGATCTGGCTCCAGGAGGTGGCGCCCCGCCACACGGACAAGCCCTGGGTGCTGTTCGTCTCCATCGCCAGCCCGCACTTCCCGCTCACCGCCCCTTCGGAGTACTTCTACGAGTACTACCGCAATCCCGACCTGCCCTGGCCGAAGCTCTACGCGGAGGACGAGCGGCCGGACCACCCCTACGTCCGGGACTACGCCGAATCGTCGTGCTACGACGACCACTTCACGAGCGAGGACCTGGTGCGCAGGGCCCGGGCCGGCTACTTCGGGCTGTGCACCTTCGTCGACGAGCAGATCGGCAAGATCGTGCGGACCCTGGAGACCGCCGGGCTCGCCGACAGGACCCGGGTCATGTACACCTCCGACCACGGCGACAACCTCGGCGCGCGGGGGCTGTGGGGCAAGTCGACGATGTACGAGGAGTCGGCCGCCGTGCCGCTGATCGTCGCGGGCGACGGCATTCCCCAGGGCGTCGTCCGCGACGCGCCGGCGTCGCACGTCGACGTCTACCCCTTCATCATGGAGTGCGTCGGCGAGACCGGGGGGGAGATGTACGACGACGACCATCCCGGCGTCTCGCTGTTCGACCTCGCCGACGGGGCCGCGCCGGAGCGCACGATCCTGTCGGAGTACCACGCCATGGGCTCGACCACCGGCGCGTTCATGATCCGCGACGGGAAGTACAAGTTCGTCTACTACGTGAAGTACGGTCCGCAGCTCTTCGACCTCGAGGCGGACCCGGAGGAGCTGACCGACCTCGCCGGCGATCCGGCCTACGGCGGGGCGGTCGCCCGCTGCGAGGCGAAGCTCCGGTCCGTCTGCGACCCGGAGGAGGTGGACGCCCGGGCGAAGGCGCGGCAGGCGGAGCAGCTCGCCGCGAACGGCGGCCGGGAGGCGGTCGTCGCCCGCGGCGACCTCGGGTTCTCCGTGCCGCCGGGCGTCGCGCCGCATTTCGACTAGGGCGGCTCCGCTTCGGGCGGGACCGCTCCGTCCGCCGTTCGAGCCCGGAGCCCCCTTCTTCCCTCAGGCCTCCCAGAGCATCTTGACGGGCATCGCGAACAGCCTGGGACCCGCCTGCTGAACGCGCTCCCCGTCGTGAAGGACGATGCCGCAGGCGAACCCGTCGCCCGCGGCCTCCTCGAGGCGCGCGAGTCCCCGGAAGTCCCGGGGACGCGCCGTCGCGCCCGCCTTGACCTCGATCCCGACGACCGCGCCCGGCGGGCGCTCCAGGACCAGATCGACTTCGACTCCGTCCTTGTCGCGATAGTGTCCGATCGCCGTCGTCTTGCCGGCCTGGCGCGGCCCGACGACGGCGACGATGCGGGTGTCCGTCAGCGCCGTGCGGACCGGCGTCTCCGCGTGCCGCGCCACGAACGTTCCGGCGGCGGTCGTCCGATTCGGCATGAGGCGTCGTCCAATTCGGATTCGGTCTTCGTCCAATTCGGAATATAACCCCGTCCGATTCGGAACGTACACCGGGATCCCGGCGCGCGCGGCGGATTTGCCCGCCGTGGGGCCGCCGCGGTTCCGGTTCAGGGCCGGGCCGGCGGAGTCCGTCCGGAGGAGAACCGCGACGACCGCCGAAGACGACGATGCCGGGCCGGGAGTTGGCTGGGGCGGCAGGATTCGAACCTGCGCATGCCGGTACCAAAAACCGGTGCCTTACCGCTTGGCTACGCCCCAGCGGACGGCTTCGAAGATAGGCGCATCGGGCGCCGCGGGCAATCCGTCCGGCGGACGGTTCGTCGGAGGGCGCCGGGGAGGCGGTCGGGATGGCGGTTTCTCCGACACCCTCACCCTGCCCCTCTCCCGCACGCGGGAGAGGGGACCATTGGGGCGCGGCCGGGCCTCTCGGGTCCCCTCTCCCTGGAAGGGAGAGGGACAGGGTCGGGGTGGACGGCGTCTCGTGTCGACATCGGACAGCCCGGGACCCTCCGGCTTGCGCGCCGTTACACGCCCGGACGGCGTCGTTCTCGCCCGGAGCGGCCTGCGCGGAGCAGCGTCCGCCGCGAGCGCTTGTCATGCCCGCCGCATTGGCGGTATGACGCACCGGAGAAGGGGCACCGGTCGGACAGGCTCGCGCACGTGCAGAACACTCCCGCGAACGTCGAGGCTCTGCTGGCCGCCGGTTTCGAGGAACACGGGAGGCTTCTGGAGGCCACGCGGCGCGCCGTGGCGGAACCGTTCGTCCGGCTGGCCGGAACATGCGTGAAGGCCGTCGCCGGCGGACACAAGCTCATCCTGTTCGGCAACGGCGGCAGCGCCGCGGACGCGCAGCACATCGCGGCCGAGCTCGTGGGACGCTTCGTTTCCGACCGGGAGCCGGTGCCGGCCGTGGCCCTCACCACGGACACGTCGGCGCTCACCGCCATCGCCAACGACTACGGCTACGACCGGGTGTTCGAGCGTCAACTGCGCGGCCTGGGCAAGGCGGGCGACGTGGCCATCGGGATCAGCACGTCCGGCGACAGCCCGAACGTCGTGCGCGCCCTGACCGCGGCGCGCGCCGCGGGCATCGCGGCGGCCGGACTCACGGGCGGGAACGGCGGCGCGTTGAAGGACGCGGCGGACCCCGTGCTGGTCGTTCCCAGCTCCGAGACCCCGCGCATCCAGGAGATGCACATCCTGGTCGGCCATCTGCTGTGCGCGGCGATCGAGCGGGGCCTGGGGCTCGCGCGGAACGGCCCGCCGGACGATCCGGCGCCGGCGCCGGGGACACCAGGGACTTGATCGAGTCCGAAGCGCGGGCTATATCCATGGACCACGGCGTCCCCTTCGTCTAGTGGCCTAGGACATCGGCCTCTCACGCCGAAAACAGGGGTTCGAGTCCCCTAGGGGACGCCAACAGCCAGACGCTCCGGCCGACTCTTGCGGGCGAGAACCGCGCCCGCCACGGCGTCTTTCGCCCGGACGTATCTCCGGCGAGAGGACGGGGACCCTGTGGTACGGCCTCGCCCCGAGGGTCCCCTCTCCCGCGTGCGGGAGAGGGACAGGGTGAGGGTGGGAGAACGAGGCGCGGGGTCCGGCCGGGGCCGCGGGAGAGCCGCCGGCGATCGACGGCATGGATTCCCTTCCCCTTCGACCCTCTCCCTGTCCAGGGAGAGGGGACCCGGCGGCACGGTCCGCCGCGCCGGGGCGGCAAAGAACGTTTGGGACGGTCGGCGGCTTCGGCTACTATCCGATTGTCTGTATCCCGAGTGTCTGGTGGTTGGCGCGTACCGACGAACCGGCGGGCGGAAACGGCCCTGCCATGGGGAGGACAAGGACATGAAACGGCAACTACTGGCGTCGGCCCTCGCGGCGGCGCTCGCGTTACCTGCGGTGGCCGGCGCGCCCGGCGCCGCCCAGGCCGCCGACGCGATCAAGATGCGCGTCCAGACCATTTTCCCGTCCGCCAGCATGTACTACGGCATGCTGCAGGACATGGAGAAGCGCATCAACAGGATGTCCGGCGGGCGACTGGACGTCGAGATGCTGCCCGTGGGCGCGGTGGTCGGCTTCACCGAAACCCTGACCGCGGTGCACCAGGGCATCGTGGAAGCCGGCGTCACGGGAGCGCACTTCCATTCGGGCAAGGTCTCGGCCGCCTACCTGTTCGCCGACCAGCCGGCGGTCGGCGGACTGGACCAGTTGGGCGCCGTCGCCTGGTTCCTGGAGGGCGAGGGGAACGCGCTCTACAGGGAGATGCACGACGACCATCTGAAGGTGAACATCGTCCCCTTCATCACCCTGCTGTCGGGCGGACAGCCGCTCGGCTGGTTCAAGGAACCCATCGAGAACCTGGAGGACTTCCAGAAGCTCAAGTACCGGTCCCCGCCGGGGATCACCGGCGAGCTGTTCACGACGATGGGCATAACCGCGGTGGCGCTGCCCGGCGGCGAGATCGTCCCGTCGGCGGAACGCGGCGTCATCGACGCGGCGGAGTGGATCAATCCCGGCGAGGACATCAACCTCGGCCTGCAGGACATCTGGAAGAACTACTACCTGCAGGGCTTCCACCAGGCGACGGACATCACCGAGCTGATCGTCAACAAGGACTTCTGGAACGGGCTTCCGGACGATCTCCAGGCCATCATCGAGACCGCGACGCTGGCGACGATCACGACGACGCTGACCGGCAACATCTACCGGAACGCGGTGGCCCTGAACGAACTGACGGAAAAGCACGGCGTCAAGGTGTACGACACGCCGCCGGATCTGTTCGCCGCGTTCGCCGCGGCGTCGGAGACGGTGATGGCCAAGCACAAGGCGGCGGACCCCTTCTTCAAGAAGGTGGCGGAGTCGCAGGAGGAGTTCGCCGGGGTGGTCGTCCCGTACTGGACGAAGCTGCTCAGGCTCTACGCGTCCATGGGCGAGGCCGCGCTCGCGAAGAACTAGCATTCCCGCCCCCCTCCCGGCCTCCCCCCCGTCGGGGGGGAGGAGGAAAGGGCGCTCCCTCCCCCTCGCGGGGGGAGGGCCGGGCGGGGGTGTTTCCCGATTTTCCGACACGAAATCCGGAAACGCCCCGCCAGTGCCGCACGCGATGCGCCGGAGGGGCCGGACCCCCGCGGGGTCCGGCCCCGCCACCCCGCGCGCCGGACCGGAATGACCTCCTACCTGTCCCTGCCGCCGCCGGTCCGCCGCGTCGTCCTGACCATCGACGCGGTCAGCGTCTGGTCGGGGAAGCTCTTCTGCTGGCTCATCGTCCCGATGGTCCTCTGCCTGGTCTACGAGGTCATCGCCCGCTATCTCTTCGACGCGCCGACCGTCTGGGCCTACGACGCGACCTACATGATCTACGGCTCCCACTTCATGCTCGGCGCCGCCTTCACGTCGGTGCGCCAGGCGCACGTCCGCACCGACTTCCTGTACCAGAGCTGGTCGCCGCGGTGGCAGGGAACGGTGGACGCGACCCTCTACGCCTGCCTCTATTTCCCCGCGATCGGCCTGTTCACCTGGGCCGGCTACGACTTCGCCGCGGTCTCGTGGGAACAGAGGGAGGTCGGCATCACCGGTCCCTGGGCGCCGCCGCTCTATCCGTTCAAGGCGGTCATCCCGGTGACCGGGGCCATGCTGCTGATGCAGGGCGTCTCGGAGTTCATCAAGAGCCTGTACGCAGCCGTCAAGGGGGAGTGGCCGTCATGAGTTCCGAGACCCTCGGGTTCATCTCGCTCGCCGCCCTGTTCATCGGCATCTGCGTCGGCTTTCCGATCTCGTTCACGCTGATCTTCCTCGGGATCGTCTTCGGCGTCATCGGGTTCGGCGCTCCCGTCTTCTACCTGATGGTCCTGCACGCCTTTCAGGTGATGAGCGAGCCGCTGTTCGCCGCGGTGCCGCTGTTCCTCTTCATGGGCTACCTCCTGGAGCAGGCGGGGCTGATGAACCGGCTGTTCAACGGGTTCCGCCTGCTGCTCGCCGGGATCCGGGGCTCTCTCTACATCGCCGTCCTGTCCACGGCCACGCTGTTCGCCGCGGCGACGGGCGTCGTCGGCGCCTCGGTCACGATCCTCGGCGTGATGGCCGGCCCGGTGATGGAGAAGAGCGGCTACAGCATCCGCCTGAGCGCGGGCGCGATCGCCGCGGGCGGGACGCTCGGCATGCTGATCCCGCCGAGCGTCATGCTGGTCGTGATGGGACCCATCGTCGGCGTCCCGATCACGGACCTGTTCGCCGCCGCCGTCATGCCGGGACTGGTGCTGGCCGGGCTCTATACCGCCTACGCCCTGATCCGCAGCTACATGAACCCCGCCCTCGGCCCGGCTCTGCCCGTCGAGGAGCGGGCGTCGTCGGTCCTCGAGATGGTCCGGGAGCTGTTCCTCGGGATCATTCCCCTCGCCGTGCTGATCCTGGCCGTGCTCGGCAGCATCCTCGGGGGCCTCGCGACCCCGACCGACGCCGCGGCGATGGGGGCCTTCGGCGCCTTCGTGCTGACCGTCGCCTACCGGCGCTTCACCCTCGAGGGCCTGAAGCAGGCGGCCTACCGGACCATCCTCACGTCCAGCATGGTCTCCATCCTGGTGGTGGGGTCGAACCTCTACAGCGCGGTGTTCTCGCGGCTCGGCACCGCCACGATGATCGCCGAATCCCTGCTGGGCCTGGACTTCAACCCGATGGTCATCCTGCTGACCCTGCTCGGCTTCATCTTCGTGCTGGGATGGCCGTTGGAGTGGGTGCCGATCGTCATCATCATCGTGCCGATCGTGCTGCCGCTGGTGAAGGCGCTCGGCATCGACATCCTGTGGTTCTGCACCCTGGTCGCCGTGTGCCTCCAGACCGCCTGGCTGTCGCCGCCCGTCGCCCTCTCCGCGTACTACATCAAGGGCGTCGTTCCGAGCTGGGAGCTGAGCGACATCTACGCCGGCATGGTCCAGTTCATGATGATCCAGCTCGTCGGCCTGACGGCCGGTCGCACCCGGATATAATCAAGGACGACATGGGCACCTCCACGTCGGTCCAATCTCTTGCGTGGTGTGGTCCGCTGCAGGCATCGAGCAACTGTCTACGTATCCCTCCCTAGCTGTTGCTGCCAGGCGTGCTGTTCGGGTGACGGTCCGGGGCGCTGCCGGTCCTCAGGATGGCGCAGCCCACAACTACCAAATCTCGGTTCGCCGAGGCCGGCTCGTGTTTTACGATCGCTCAAAGAAAATTGAAAATTACTTCGAGTATTTTGTTGAGCCAGAGATCATTTACAATGTCCTGAAGACAGTCCGCCGCATTAAGGTAAATCGGACAGGCACGATCCAAATTATGGCCGGCTCGACGGTCAGATCGAGACGCCCCCCCATGGCTTCGACATAACTCCGTAGCGTGGAAATCATCAGAGTCGAAGCCGCACAGTTCGGGAGACCATGCTTGGCTAGTATTTCGAATCTAATGATAAATTGATACGGCGTCTGACAAATACACAAAGGCAAAATTTTTTCCGACTCAGCGTAGCCAATCGATTATCTCGTGAAGTCGGAACTAGGCTGTATCAAGATGCAGTAGAACGAGCCAAAGCGTCTGCGTGAGCGGAATCCCGCTTATGCTTGAACTAATTGCGCCTTGGCCCAACAGCGACTTTTGCTCCCACATCACAAGATCCTTTAGCCTCTGCTTGAGGCCGGAAAGGGAAAATGTAAGACAAAGCTCGATATTTCTTCAGAGAAACAAATGTCTCCGCGAGTGAAATTGCTCCGCGCGAGATAAAATTGATCGTTATGCCCATGTCTCTTTCGGCAATTTCCGAACGTAGTTCCTTGCGCCTTCCGCAACTCCCGGAGGGTCAGGTACTCCCGATGCAGGCGCCCGGTCTCCGCTTCGATGCGCTCGCGGCGGTCAGGGGCGATCTTCTATTCCCTCAAAAAAGTCCGGCCATCTTCTTTGGTCAACCAAGTCAGGGTCGTCGGCATCGTTCTATTCCCTCACCGTCTTCAGATGGCGGTCGAAGCGCGCTGTCGGCCTTGGCCACGAGTTGCCGGTAGAACCGCCTTTCGGCGACACCGTGAAAAATTGAAATTACCAGATTCAATCGCTCTTGTAAATCAACGATGACAGCGTCGGGACTTGTCGGAGCTATGAACCGGCGGCCAGAAGGATCGCGCGGCGGCGGGGGTCGAACGCGAACGCCACCCGCCAAACGCCGCCATCGGCGCTGCATCGCAGCTCCTTCATGTTCGCATGCCTGGAGCCCGAGAGCGTGTCGGCATGCGGCCGGCCAAGCCGAGGACCTTCCCGTTCCAGAAGACCCGCCTTGACCGGAGTCGCGTCCTGGACGGCCGCCGGACAGGCATCGAACTCGGCCTCGAAGGCATCGAAAAACGCGACGATCCATTCCATATCGTGATATGCCTCCAAGGCTATACGCCTCTCAGGCTATATCCGTCAAGGCTGGCGTGAACCGAGGCGAGCAGACCCAAGCCGCCTTCCCGGTGCTCCCCCCAACCGGCCCTGTGGCTGCCGGGCGTGCCGTTCGGCTGACGACCGGCCGACCAGGACATATCGAGGACGACATTGACAATTCCGTGCCGGTCGCTTGCCGTGGATTGCCGCAAGTTGGCGGTCATGATAGCTGTGACCTCAACGTCCGGTATCTTGATTCTGGCACAAATCGTGAACGATTTCGACTGCCCGGCGTTTCTCCAGGAAGCGGCGTGAGCGATCCCTCAGAACCGTACGGGTGCGTCGTCCGGGACGCGGAGAAGTCCTGGTACAAGTCCGGATCGGAGGAAATCAAGATATGGCGCACCTCGGGCAATGCCGAGCGTTCGGTGCCTCTGCAAAAGCTGTCGCCCGTCGTCGCAGGACTGATCAAGGTCAACCAGCGTCGCCTCTACGTGCCGAAACGCAATCGCCGAGCCGCCGAGACGGCCGTTCGACAACGAACGAAGAAATGAGGGAAATCCGATGACGGGGAAAACCGGAAAGGTCGACCAATACGCCTTGGTCGCGTTTCTGATCGATCGAGCCGCGCAGGCCCGGCAGAAACTCGGCAAGAAGGCACTCCAGAAGAAAGTGCATCTCATTCAGGAATTGGGAGGCGTCGATACGGGATACCGTTTCTCGTTCTATACTTATGGACCGTACTCGGTCGGTCTTGCCGGCGATCTGGATATAATCGCAATCGGCGGCGGCGCGAAGGTTCGTTACATCGGCGCCGACAACCATTACCTGATCGATCCCGGCGAGCGCACCGGACGAATGATCGAGAAGGGACGGGCGTTTCTCGAGGAAAACCGGGCGGCTATCGAAGGAGTGCTGGACGCCTTCGGCAATCGGTTGGCGAAAGGTCTGGAGCTCGTCTCTACGATCGCCTATCTCCGCCGATACGCGCCGCGGGAGGAATTCGAGGACGACGGCAAACTCGCGAGGCATGTGAGGGCTCTGAAGCCCAAGTACTCCGAGGCGGAGATCGAGAAGGCGATCTCCGAAGTGAAGGACTTCCTGTCCGGGTAAGCGGCGCCCTCCGGCGAGCAGGTCCGCGCCGTCCTTCCGGCGTTCCGCCAACCGGCCCGGAGGGACCCTCCAGCCGGGTCGGGACGCCGCCCTCCTTGCCAAAACGCGCCGATCCCTTACGTTTGCGTCTTCCCGCCGGCGGAGCCGGCGGCCGAAGGGGTCCGACCATGACCGACATCCGCATCGACATGCACAGCGACACCCAGTCCCGGCCGACGCCGGGCATGAAGGACGCCATGATGGCCGCGGAGCTGGGCGACGAGCAGTCCATGACCGACCCCACGACCATCGCGCTCGGCGAGACGGTGGCGGAGCTGCTGGGCAAGGAAGCGGCCGTCCTCATGCCCTCGGGCACCATGTGCAACGTCGCCGCGATCGCCGTCCACTGCCGCGCCGGCGACGAGATCGTCTGCGACCGCACGTCGCACATCGTCAACGCCGAGTCCGGGGCGTTCGCCATGTTCGGGGCGATGGTCCGTCCCCTCGACGGCCGGAACGGCATCTACGGTCCCGACCAGCTCGAGGCGGCCGTCCGGCCGGTCAGCCGCCACGCGCCGAAAAGCCGGCTGGTCGAGGTGGAGCAGACGTCGAACGCGGGCGGCGGCACGGTGTGGCCGCTCGAGACGATTCGGGCCGTGGCCGACGTGGCCGGGAAACACGGCCTGGTCCTTCACATGGACGGCGCCAGGCTGATGAACGCCGTGGTGGCGACGGGCGTGCCGGCCGCCGACCAGGCCGCGCCGTTCGACTCGGCGTGGATCGACCTCAGCAAGGGCCTGGGCTGTCCCATCGGCGGGGTGCTCGCGGGGTCGGCGGAGTTCGTCCGGGACGTCTGGCAATGGAAGCAGCGTCTCGGCGGCGCGATGCGCCAGTCCGGCGTCATCGCCGCGGCCGGCCTGTACGCCCTGGAGCACCACGTGGACCGCATGGCGGACGACCACGCGAACGCGCGCCTGTTCGCGGAACGGGTGGCCAACCTGCCGGGGGTCTCCGTCGACCTCGACACCGTGCAGACCAACATGATCTTCTTCGACGTGTCCCGAAGCGGCGTCTCCGCGCCGGCCCTGCAGGCGGGACTCGCGGAACGGGGCGTGCGCATCACCGCCGTCTCGGGGAGCCGGCTGAGGGCCGTCACGCACCTCGACGTGTCCGGCGCCGACGTGGAGGAAGCGGCGGACGCGGTGCGGGCGGTTCTCGAGGACGGGCCCGAAGCCCCGCGCGGACGGGCGGACGCGCCGCCGGCCCGTTCCGAACGGGTCCTGTAGCGCGGGACTCGCGTCCGCGCCCGACCGCGGAGGACATCCGATGCCCAGGGACGCTCTTCTCGTCATCGACGTCCAGAAGGAGGTGCTCGATCCGAAGGGCACGCTCGGCGGCGACCTGCCCGAGGTGGCCGACGGGCTCCTCGCCGCCGTCCGCGCCGTCGTCGAGTGGGCGCGCGGCCGGGACGTTCCGGTGATCTGGATCCGCATGGCCTTCCGGCCCGGCTACGTCGACGCCCCCCTGTCGGTCCGCGAGACGGCGGACGAGATGGCCGGCCGCCTCGTCGACGGAAGCTGGGGCGCCGACATCTGCGACGGCGTGGGGCGGCGCGACGGCGACATCGTCATCGTCAAGAAGCGTCCCAGCGCCTTCTTCGGCACCGATCTCGACTGGGTGCTGCGCGGTCTCGGCGCGGAGCGCCTGATCGTCGTCGGCACGTCGACCAACTGGGCGGTCGAGTCCACGGTGCGCGACGCCGACAGCCTCGACTACCGCGTCGTCATCCCGCGCGAGGCCACGGGCGCCCGCATGGGCGACCTGCACGAGCCGTCGCTGCGCACCATGGGCACGCGGTTCGCGGAGGTCGTCTCGGTGGCGGACCTGGTGGGACGGCCCGCGACGGGCTGACCTCCGGGCGGGGCCGGAGCGGGCCCGTCCGGCTCACGGGCCGGCCCCGTGCAGATGGCTCCAGCCCGACGCCATCATCGCGGCGCCGATCAGGCAGATGACGGCGGCCGATATCCGGGGCGCGTTCGCCATCGCCGCCTCGACCCGGCGGGAACGTCCGGAGGCGAACCCGAGTCCCAGCGCGGCGGCCGCGCCGACGGCGACGAGCATGGCCGCGAGACCGGCGCTGAAGGCGGAGACGAGGACGATCCCCAGCGCGAAGTGTCCGAGCTGCAGGCAGAGCAGCAGGACCGTGATGGCCGCGGGGCACGGGATCAGGCCGCCGGAGAGGCCGAACGCGACCGTCTGCGCCGTGGTCGTCCGGCCGCTTCCGACGCGCCGCTCCAGCTCGCGGACATGGGACCGCGCATGGGCGTCCAGATGGCCGTGGGCCTCGCCCCGCGCGCCTTCATGGGAACGGTCCTGGGGAGCGTGACGGTGTTCGTGACGGCGCCGCCGCGACGCCGGGCGCGAGGTCCAGAACACCCACATGGCGACGGCGACGACGAGCGCGCCGGAACCCATGACGAACCAGGGCTCCGTCCGGTCGCCGATCAACCGGTCGCCGTAGAGCAGGCCCGCGACGGCCAGCACCCAGACGATGACGGTGTGGGAGAACGCGGCGGACAGGCCCAGCAGAACGGCCTGGCCGACGGTCCCCCGGACGGCGACGATGTACGCGGCCATCATCGTCTTGCCGTGTCCCGGCTCGAGCCCGTGCAGGCCGCCGAGCGTCAACGCCGCGGCGAACAGCAGCAGGGGATTGCCGGCCCCCGCCGCGATCAGGGTGGAGAGGTCCATCGGCGGTGCTCCGGCCTCCGCCGCGCCGCGTCCGTCGGCGGCCGCGGCGCGCCCGCAAGGTTAACGCGGCGTTTCCGAAGTTCGTAGCAGAAAAACCGTGTTCTCGTCATTCCCGCGAAGGCGGGAAACCATACGGACGCAGGGGCTCGCAACCACCGAGACCGACATTCGATCGAAGTCCCGGTTTGATCCACTGTAACCTTCTAAAATTTTGAAGAGATTCATTCAACGGTGTCACGCGCTACGGCCGCGCACTCCCAGAATGCCGGGGGCGTCTGCGCCGATCCACCCCGCAGCCTCTGGCGCAGCAGTTCGCTAGCAGGGCGTGAGTCGCGCTCCAGTGCTTTCGTGCCGGAGGTTGTTGCGCCAACCAGTGAGCGCCCGCCCGCCGCTCAGACGCCTTCTCTGCCGCTGCGGGACAAGCTTCCCTCCACAGACCCGCATAAACGCCTCATCACAGCCCACGCGCGCGCGGGCGACGCGGAACGGTTAGGGTAGATTCCGTTCAGATTGAGCCATATCTGGCGTGTCGAAAGTAATTTGCGCACTCGTCGGGCTCGAAGCTCTCAAGCTACGAGAGGTTTCAGTTCATGCCATCCTCCTCTCCAGGGCTTGCCCTGGCGCAATAAGCGTTCCGCCAGGCTGTGGAGCCGACCGGGCTGCGGTAGCGCTCGGCGCGAAAATGGCGCTTTTCGGCACTGTCTCAACAATGCCCCCCAGAGGGTGTCAATCGACCACGTCCCCGAAATGCAGCCGTCCTGGTGGCGCGGCCTCTGTGGTGGCGGCATTCTCGGTTCGGGATATGATCTGGTCCTTTCAGCTCTGAACATTTGCCTGTGATGACCATCCATCCGCGATGTTGGATATGCGGTGAGCCCGCCACGACCGGTGAGCACAAGGCCAAGCGCTCAGACTTGCGAGACGTCGTGCCCCGTTCAGTGACGCAGGAAACCCCTTTGTACTATCGGGATGACAAGAGGAAACGCACGATCGGTAGCTTGGACTCAAAGGTTCTCAAGTTTCCTGACAAGATCTGTGAAGATTGCAACACCTCGCGAACGCAGTCTCACGATCGCGCTTGGGAATGCCTGTCTACGGAGCTCCGCAAGCGCATACCAAATTTAGCTCCAGAATCGTACGTGCGGGTCAATCGCATTTTTCGCGTAGATACTTCTCGACAGATGCTGAACGTGCACCTGTTCTTTATCAAGCAGTTTGGATTGATGATTCTAGAAGGTAAGACCCTTATTGATATCGATTCCTTCGGTAAAGCGATCATGAAAGACAAGGCACATCCTGCCGTGTTTCTGAGATTCACTCTCGACTACAACCCAGGAAAGTTACTGGTCGGAAGGTCGAACTTGGAAATTTGCGTACGAGATGATGGTTCATATGCTCACGCGAGTTGGATTTACAATGTGCAAGGATTATGCGTTCAAGTGGCTTATGCTGAGAATGGAATGCAACACGGCCTTGGATGGTGGCATCCGTCGCAGGGAACGAACAGATTGTTGATCGGCGATATGGCAGCTTAGTGTGACGATTCCGCCCTCCATCTCACTTCTCTGGCTCCGGTCTCCCTGACCCTTGTAGCCACCTTTAGGGGAGTTCCGCCGGACCTCCAGAGACACGGCGGCAGGGCAGGACTTCTCGGTATGGTCGAGGATCTGAGGGACCAGTGGACGCAGCTGCGTGCCGACATCGAGGCTTGGCGCTCCGCCGCGATGCAAAGTGCCTCACGTGGCGCGGCCTGTTCGGGGGTGGCAGGGCAGAGTGAAATGGGAGTGATGATCAGCCGATTGGTCCTGGCGGCAGCGCTGTTCCTTTCCGCGTCGGCGGGGGAGGTGAGGCCGGTTGATCGCTTCAAGCTCTGAAACGACTGCCGCCCCATGATCTTGGTTATCGAAGGCCTGTCCGATGACGCGACGGATATCGGCCTCACCGAAGGCGCAGTCGAAACCGCCGGGCATAGCAGGCTTCGGGCGGCGCGGCTCTATACCGACGCCAAGATTGAGATGAGCCGGTCATGTTTGTACGTCAACGTCAACGTGGTCGGCGGCGCTTTCAGTTTGTCCATCGAATTCAAAAAAGCTGGTGGAAGACGATGCCACCACGGAGGTTGCGCCGACCACGACGTGGGATGGGGGCCTAGCTAGGTGGCGCAACGTCGCGGAACACGTACGTGCGGCGATGGAGCGACCGGGAGCGGCGCTCAGGCGGCGACGGAAGGCACACGCCACACGCGAACAAGATGGTAACCAGGGGCGTGGAGGGAGACTGCGCGCGAGATCGTGCGTGGTTCGGCGGGAAACCCCGCCCCGAGGCTGTAGGATGCGTTCTGTTTGGGTTTGGGATGTGGTCCTCGCGTACGATGCATAGGTCTTGCGCGGGGAGGTCAGGTCGATAGATCGGCGGGCACCCGCCCCGGACGCCTCCCGGACCCGGGACGCCGTGCTACACTCGCCGCCTCTCCGTCTCCCGAGGAAGGATTCCCGGTATGACCGCACCCATGGCCAGGATCGTCCCGTTCTGTCTCCTGACCCTGTTCCTCGCGGCCGAGGCCGCGCCCAGCTCAGCCACAAGCTACATAAGGGGAAATCAAGGGTGTGGAGATTTTGAAGACATGGAGCGCCTCTACCGGGCCGATCCGGAAAGTGTCAATTATCAAAGAGGCTATGCGACCTGCCTGGTCATCAAGGGGGAGGATGCGGAGGGCTTAAGCCGCCTCTATCATATCACGGACAGATACAGTGACATCGCCTCCGCTTTTTTTATCGCCAAGTATATTGAATACGGCGGGAGATTTCAACTGCCGATAGATGAGGAAAAATTGATGAATCCATTGAGGCTTATTTCCGGGTTCTTTTTTTGATCGATCTGGATCCGGACTACCCCAGGAAATATAGAATTTATGAATCCGAAGAGCAAATGGAGCTTGCGGCCCATTACAAAGTCACACAACTTTATATAGACAAATTTGCCTACGGTGTTCAAGGACTCTACAATCAGCATCTTCTGGCCTCTCCGAGCTACGAGGGGGAAAGAGATCTAAAAACCTATCCCGAATACAGTTCCTACACACGGGACAGCCTGAAAAAAGTGATTGAGTTTTCAAACCGCTGTATCCATCTGCCCGAAAAGCCCTACTTTCGCGGAGACTACCACACAAACTATAAAAACGCCTGCCGGCTTTTAAAAGATACGGCGGAAAAGCTTTTGCCTCTGGAGGAAAAAAGGCTGGACCTTCTCGGCCTGGAATCCTGCGCGGGGGATTTGCCCACCTGCGCGGAATATGAAGAGCTTGATAAAAAAGCCATTTCCATTTACAAACAGTTCCAATCTGAACTGTGGGATATGGCGGAAAGCGCCCCTTACCTTGCAAACTAGAGAAGCCCCCGCTGTTCTCACCATAACCTTACAACCCGGCCCCGGCTACGCAACCCGGTCGGTCACTGGATCGACTTCTGCAAACGCCGGGCGCAAGAAATGCGGTAGGGCGAGGGACAAACCATGCGGCGCTTGACCGGCCCCCACTGAGTGGTCCGGTTTGAATGTTAGTGCATTGATGGTTTTTCGGCCAAGCTGGGTGACCGGCGGAGCGGAGCGGAGCCGGGCGACCAGCTTGGCACGATGATCGTTTCGGGAGCCGGTGGCCGGCATCCCAGGCTGCTGTGTGGCCGCACGGCGTTGTAATGGCACCTCCAGGATTCGATGAGAACCCGGGCTTCCTTGAGGGTATAGAAGATCTCTCCGTTCAAGAGCTCGTCACGCAGCCGCGCATTGAAGCTCTCGATGTAACCGTTCTCCCAGGGCGAGCCCGGCTCGATGAAAGCGGTCCGGGCCCCGACCGCGGCGATCCACCGCCTGACGGCCTCGGCGACGAGTTCCGGGCCGTTGTCGGAGCGGATCCAGGCCGGGATGCCGCGCAGGATGAACAGCTCGGTCAGCACGTCGACGACGTCGATCGAGGAGAGCTTGCGCCGGACCCGGATGGCCAGGCTCTCGCGGGTGAACTCGTCCAGGACATTGAGCATGCGGAAGGCCCTGCCGTCATACGTCCGGTGATGCACGAAGTCACAGGACCGGACGTGGTCCGCCCGCTCGGCGCGCAGCCGGATGCAGGAGCCGTCGTTCAGCCACAGACGGCCCCGCTTCGGCTGTTTGGATGGCACCTTCAGCCCCTCGCGCCGCCACAGGCGCTCGCCCCGCTTGTCGTTGACCTGCCAGCCGGCGTCGCGCAGCAGGGCGGCGATCCGCCGATAGCCGCAGCGGCCGTACCGGCGGGCCAGCTCGACCATGTCCGCGACCGGGCGGTCCTCGTCGTCGCGGCCGCGCGGGATGCGGCGCCGGGTCGAGCGATGCTGCCCCGGCACCCGGCAAGCGCGGCGTTCCGAGACCCCGAGCCGGCCACGGACATGGTCGATGCACTGGCGGCGGCGCGAGGGGCTTGGAAGTTTCCCCCCGCGGCCTCTTTCAGGATCTGCTTGTCCAGTGCCAGGTCGGAGACCGCACGGCGCAGCCGCTCGTTCTCCTTCTCGAGCTCCTTCAGGCGGCGGAGCCGGTCGCCGCTCATCCCGGCGTACTCCTTGCGCCAGCGATAGAATGCGACCTCGCCGATCCCGAGTCGACGGATCGCGTCCGCCATCGACATCCCCTGCCCGTGCAGGACCTCCGCCTGCCTCGGCAGGTTCACGATCTCCTCAGGCTTGTAACGCTTCCTTGCCATCGTCGGTCCTCCTCATTCCATAACCTAAGGATGGACCAATTCGATGGGGGAGGATCAGGATCGGAGCGGTGGTACGGTTTCTCGTTCGACACATCCGGCTTAATCAATTGCAAGGTGGTGTTAAGCTGAGCTTCCAAATATGAGAGGGCAACGCCTACCTTTTGAGTTCTGATTTTGATCCGTCCGGCGGGGAAGCCGTTCAACTGCGGGAGGCAGGTCGTCCCGACGCGTGGGGGGCTTCCAGCACCTCCAGCATTTCCCCAGCACAATAGACGCGATTGCGCTTCGCCTCCCCCACCGGGGAGACGACTCCGGCGGCTTCCAGCCGGTCGATGGCGCGCCTGGCCGTCGTGTAGGCCACACCCAGCTCGTTCGCGATCCCGCCCACGGTCCAGTAGGGGTTTTCGACGAAGAGGCGCAGCACCTTCTCCGGTCGCCCGGACTGAATGCCGGCCAGTCCTTCCCGCCAATCCTCGAACAGGCCGTCGATTTCCTCCATGCGATGAATTGCGTCGTCGGCTTGAAGCCGGACGCCGCGCAGGAAATAGTTGAGCCACTTCTCCCACGCCCCTTCCTGCGTCACCGCCAGCAGACGGGCATAGTACTCCTCGCGCGTCTCCTCGAAATATGCGCTCAGGTAGAGAAGCGGCGATGGCAGCACTTTACGCTGCACCAGCAGGAGAGCGATGAGAAGGCGACCCACACGGCCGTTGCCGTCGAGAAACGGATGAATGGCCTCAAACTGTGCATGCGCGAGTCCGGCGTGAACCAGCGGCGGCAGGGCGTCGTCGTGGAGAAACCGCTCCAAGGCGTCAAGGCACGCTATGAGTTCGTCGGCGGGCGGCGGCACGTAGCTCGCTTCGCTCAAGCTACAGCCAGGCGGTCCGATCCAGTTCTGGCTGCGCCGGAACTCACCGGGCGTTGCTGTGTCGCCGCGGACGCCGCGCATGAGCCGTTCATGGACCTCCCGGATGAGACGCAAGGACAGCGGCAGCGTATCCAGCCGTTCCAATCCGTACTCCAGGGCCTCAACGTAATTGACGACCTCTTCGAGATCATCGGAGGCTGGCCCGATGGTCGCGCCCGCCTGGGCGGCGAGCAGCTCCTCAAGGGTTGTCCGGGTGCCTTCGATCCGGCTTGACAACACCGCTTCCCGGCGGAGGAATGGGCTGATGAAGAGATGGGGATTGGGAAAGCGCCAGCCTTCGCCCGCGAGCCGACCGATTGCCCGGTCCGCGTCGGAGAGCGCGGCGACGAGTTCTGCGTCCCATGCGACCGGCGGAGCCAGCGGCGCCGGCACGAAGGCGGTGTAGCCGCCTGGACCTTGCACGTTGCGGCCGTGCGGCCGGCGGCTTGGATCGGAGGCCATTGCGATGCGACGTTCCTTGTTTGCGAGAATGAAAACAGCGCCCGCTTGTATTATCGCATTGCGGAAGAATCGCAAATAGGGATGCCGGCTTCATGCGCGTGGCGGATCGGGCGTTGGCGTCGCAGGCGAGAGCGGAATGGCGCAAGGAGGGAGAGGCAGGCATGGTGAGGCTCGCGCCTTGTTCCTGCTCTAGCTTCGGGCCTCTTCAGCGAGCCCTCTCACGTCGTCGCCGACCTTCCGCGGTATCCGTTCGCCCACGGGGTGATGGCGGTGAGCGGGTCACCGACTTCTTCCGTCCGCGGCTGGGCAGAACCCTGAATCGTTGCTGGCCCGGTGATCGCATCGCCCCATGACCGAACGAACACCTTCCGCGACCCCGTTAAACGGTCTAGAGGGGTCTGGAGGTTACAAAAAAGTGGTACCGGTAAGGTACCTGGGGAAAATCTCTCCATTCGGCTTGAAATGAAATACCCCGCTAACTATCTGAGTTAGAGGGGTATTTTCGGTCGGTTTTGGTTGCGGGGGTGGGCTTCATGGCGAAAAACACGGATTCCCGCCTTCGCGGGAATGACGGAGGTGAGTGAGGACTCCTCGTTTCATCGGTTTATTTCAGCGCCGGGACACCAGCCGGAAACCGTTCACGCGTCATCGTTCCGACGCGCCGCCGGAGTTTCTCCGGCTGCCGGGCGGCTTGAGCGGGACCCGGCCCCTGTGACACCGTGCGCCACCGTCCGACCGACAGGAGCTTCCGATGCGGACCCGCCGCCTGGGCGCCAGCGATCTCGAGGTCTCCGCCATCGGCCTCGGCTGCATGAGCATGACGCCGTTCTACGGCGTGCCCGACCGCGAGGAGGCGGTGGCGACCCTGCGACGGGCGGTGGACCTGGGCGTCACGTTCTTCGATTCGTCGATCTTCTACGGCAACGGCCGCAACGAGGAGATCCTCGGTCCGGCCCTCCGGGACGTCCGCGGCCGGATCGTCCTGGCGACGAAGTGCGGCGTCTACGTGAAGCACAAAGGCGGCTCCGGATACTGCGGGGATCCCGAGTACGTCCGCCAGTGCTGCGACGCGAGCCTCTACCGGCTGAAGACCGACGCGATCGACCTCTGGTACCTGCACCGCGTCGACCCCGACGTACCCGTCGAGGACACCGTCGGAGCCATGGGCCGGTGCGTCGAGGCGGGCAAGGTCCGGGCCATCGGCGTCTGCGAGGTCAAGCCGTCCACGCTCCGCCGGGCCCACGCGACCTGGCCCGTCGCGGCGCTGCAAAGCGAGTACTCGCTCTGGACCCGGGACCCGGAAGGCGAGCTGCTCGAGACCTGCCGCGAGCTCGGCATCGGCTTCGTCCCCTACGGCCCGCTCGGCCGCGGCTTCCTCACGGGCGCGATCGGGAGCCGGGCCGACCTGCCCGACGACGACCGCCGGACGGTCTTCCCGCGCTTCTCCGACGAGAACCTGGCGGCCAACCGGCCGTTGCTCGACGCGGTCGGCGAGGTCGCCGCCGCGAAGGGCTGCACGAGCGCCCAGGTGGCGCTGGCCTGGGTGCTCGCCCAGGGCGACGACGTCGTGCCGATTCCGGGCACCCGGCGGGCGGCGCACCTGGAGCAGAACGTCGGCGCGCTGGACGTGACCCTGGACGCCGGCGACCTCGCGGCCCTCGACCGGGCGTTCCCGGCGGGCGCCGCCGCCGGCCACCGCGTCCCCGACTTCCAGCTCCCCTACATCGACCAGTAGCCGCGGCGCCTGGAACGAACATACGCTGTCGCCGGACCCTCCGGATGCCCGGCGAAACCGGCTCCCCGACTCCGTGCGAACCGTGCGGATTCATCCGATACCCCCCGCCCGGCCTCTCCCTTGCAGGATTCCTCCGCGAAACGCGGTCGGGGCGGCGCGTCGTTCTCCGACACCCTCACCCTGTCCCTCTCCCGCACGCGGGAGAGGGGACCCTCGCGGCCGGGCCACTTGGGTCCCCTCTCCCTGGAAGGGGGAGGGACAGGGTGGGGGTGGACGGCGTCTCGGCACTCCTGCCCTGTTCCCGTGGCGCGGCCGGACCACTTTCGACTTTCGCAGAGGAATCCTTCCAGGGGGGAGTCCTCCGCGAAACGCGGTCGGGGCGGCGCGTCGTTCTCCGGCACCCTCACCCTGTCCCCTCTCCCGCACGCGGGAGAGGGGACCCTCGGGGCGCGGCCGGGCCTCGATGCGGCGGGACCGGCCCGCGGCGCCTACCGGACGGGGCGGGGCGGGAAGCGGTCGTCGGCGTAGGCCGGATCGGCGAGGATCGCCCGGGCGGCCTCGCAGTCGGCCGCGATCTGCGCCTTCAGGGCGTCCAGCACGTCGAACTTGCGCTCGGGCCGGAGGAAGTCCAGGAACGCCACCCGCGCCTCGCGGCCGTAGATGTCCTCCTCGAAGTCGAAGATGTGGACCTCCAGCAGCGTGCTCGCGCCGTCGAACGTGGGCCTGCGGCCGAGGTTGGCGACCCCGCCGCGCCAGGTTTCCGGACCCTCGCCCTCCACGGCGACGCGCACGGCGTAGACGCCGAGGGCCGGCTCCAGATGGTCGTTCAGCGCGATGTTGGCGGTCGGGAAGCCCAGGCGGCGGCCCCGCCGGTCGCCGGGAAGGACCGGGCCGCTGATCTCCCACCAGCGGCCGAGGCGGTCGGCCGCGGGCAGCGGCCTGCCCGCCATCAGGTACTCCCGGATCCGGCTCGAGGCGTAGATTTCCCCGCCTTCCGCGGGGTCCCCGTGCGTGACGCCGTCGACCACGGTCAGCCCGTAGCCGCCGTCGTTGGACATGCGCGCCAGGAGCTCGTGGTTTCCCGTGCGCCCGCGGCCGAACACGAAGTCGTAGCCGACGACGACCCGCCGGACCCCCAGCGCGCCGACCAGGACGCCGCGCACGAAGTCCTCCGCGGCGATGGACGCGAACTCCCGGTCGAAGCGGACGGCCACCATGAACCGCGCGCCCAGCTTCTCGACCTGGATCGCCTTGCTCCGCAGCGGCGTCAGCCGGAAGGGCGGGAAATCGGGCTGGAACACCGTGCGCGGGTGCGGCTCGAACGTGAGCACGCCGAAGGGAACGTCCAGGTCCGCGGCCAGGCGGCCCGCCTCGCCGATGACCGCCCAGTGGCCGCGGTGCACGCCGTCGAAGTTGCCGATCGCCACGGCCCCGCCGCGCACGCCGGCGGGCAGGTCCGCGTAGTCCCTGAAGGTCCGCATCGGCACGGCGTCATCCTCGCGCGGGCATTCGGGAACCGCCGCCCGTCACGGACGTTCCGCCGGCGCGGCGGACCGGGGATCGAATCGCGCGCGCCACCGCTCCAGGAGGTCGCTGTCCCCCTCCGCGCAGCGGGCCTGCCGAAGCGCCACCGCGAGCGCGGCGCGGGCGAGCGCGCCGCCCGCTCCGCCCCCGTCCGCCCCGCCATGGGCGCCGGGCGGGACGCCCGCCCGCAGCGCCGCGCGGGCCGCGCGTTTCGCCTCCACGTGGCCGGCCGCCCCCCACGCCCCCAGCAGCTTCTGGAAATCCGCGTGCGCGCGCCCGTCGAACGGCGTCGGCCGGCCGAGGCGGTCGAACAGGGGGTGGCGCGGATAGATCTGGAGGCAGACGGCGTGCGCCGGCGGCACGGCCGGGGTCCACGGCGCGTCTCCGCCGCCGCCGAAGAGGTCCGGCAGGAGATGCGTGTGGGGGCCGTCGAGAAGGTCCGCGTCGGCGCGCGAGCGGGGGATCGGCCGATAGACCTCTATCCGGCCGAGGGCGGAGAGAAAGACCCGGTGGGGGCCGGTCTCGACGATCAGGGAGCCGAGCGCGCCGCCGTCCGCGAGGGCGGACGTTCCCGACAGCGCCCGGAAGCGGTCCGCCAGGGTCCGGTCGCCCGTCCGGACGCAGGCCCGGATATGGTCCGTGGGAAGGCCGAGGTCGAACAGCGGGGCGCCCCGGTCCGCCGGGCGGACGGCGCCCGCGTCGGGGCCGCGTTCCGCGAGGCCCTCGGGACCGGCCATGCGCGCGTCGCGCGCGGGCAGCGCCGCGACGAGCCCCTGCTTCCAGCCGCCGCCCCGCTCCGCCGGCGCCTCGTAGGCGATCAGCCGGACGCCGGGCTTCATCTCGATGCGGATGGCGCCGCGGCCGGTGGCGACGGCGAGGTCCTCCGGCGCCCGGACGTCGCAGGCGTCCCGCTCGTCGTGGAGGAATTCGGCGATCGCGCCGTGGACCCCCAGGCCCCATCCCGTTCCGGCGTCCCGCAGCAGGCCCGCCAGGGCGGCCCGGACGTCCGCCGCGCCCTCCGGTGGTCCGCGGTCCGTCACCCGGCCGCCGGGGTTCCGTCGAACTCCTCGACGGAGTAGTCGAAATGGACGACGCCGTCGCCGAACTCCGAGGCGAAGCTGAACTCCGTCTTCATGTCCTCGATGCGCATGGGATAGAGGACGCCGTCGAGGTGGTCGCACTCGTGCTGGAGGAGCATGGCGTGGAACCCGCGGGCGATGCGCTCCTCCTTCGTTCCGTCCAGCGTCGCATAGGAGATCCGGATGTCCCGGTGCCGCCTCACCTTGCCGAACAGGCCGGGCAGCGAGAGGCAGCGTTCCCAGATGGTCTGGACGCCGTCGCTCAGCGGCTCGATGACCGGATTGACCATGGCGGTCCAGGGCACCGGCTCGGTCGCCGATCCCTCCGGGATGTGTCCGGCGGGGAGGCGGTAGACCACCAGCCTCCGCCCGTCGGAGACCTGCGGCGCGGCGATCCCCCGGGCGTCGATTTCGGTCAGGGTGTCCTTCATGTCCTCGGCGAGGCGGGCCACGTCGTCGGCCCGGGCGTTCTCCACCGGCGCCGCCGCCTCCCGGAGAACGGGGTTGCCCATCAGAACGATCCTGCGAACGGCCATCTCCACGCCTCCTCTGTCCGCCGGGCGGCTCTCCGCCGCCGGTCCTCCCGGCCGGCAATCATACACCGCCGCCGCCGCCGCGGCACGCCCCGCGGCGCGGAGGACCGGCCGTCAGCCCCCCGCGGCCTGCGCCTCGAGGGACGCGGATATGCCGCTCAACTGGCGCCACGCCCAGATCAGGGACAGCAGCACCAGGAAGGCTCCGGCGGCCAGCGGCCAGCGCAGCCCGACGCTTTCCGACGCCGCGCCCATGACCAGGGCGCCGAGGGCGGGCACGGCCCGGAAGGTCAGGCCGAAGATGCTCAGGACCCGCCCCCGGACGGAGGCGTCGACGGTGAGCTGCATCAGGGTCTGCACGCCGATCCCCGTGATCGTCATGCCCAGGCCCGCGGCCGTGACGGCGGGCACGGCCACCCAGAGGGACCCGGTCGCCACGAACGCGAACATGGACAGGGCCTGGATGACCGTGGCGATCAGGATGAGCCGCGCGAGGCCCCGCGGTCCGCCCCGCCGCGCGAGCCACAGGCCGCCCGCCACGGCGCCGACGCCGGTCGCGCAGGTCAGCAGGGCGAGGACGTCCGCCCCGCCGCCGAACACGCGGTCGGCGAAGGCCGGAAGGAGCTCCTGGAAGGGCCGGATCCCGAGGCAGACCACGATCAGGATCGTCAGGATGGGGGCGACTCCGGCGTGGGACGCCACGTAGCGGACCCCGTCGCCGAACTCGCGGACGAGGCCGGGGCGGTCCCGTTGGGGCGGGGGCGCCGTGCTGCCGATGCGGACGCGGCCGAGCGCCCACAGGAACACGGCGAAGCTCAGCGCGTTGAGGCCGAAGGTCGCCCCCGTCCCGTAGGCGAGGATCGCCACGCCGGCGAAGGCCGGGCCGATGAAGCGCGCCAGATTGAACGAGATGGAGCTCAGGGCCACCGCGGTGGGCAGGTATTCGCGCCGGACGAGGCTGGGCACGAGGGCCATGCGCACGGGCTGGTGAAACGCGGTGACGATGCCGAGAAACAGGGTCAGCACGAACAGGATCTCGATGGTGATCGCCCCCGTGACCGTCAGCCCGAACAGGGCGACGGCCTGCAGCAGCGACAGCGCCTGGTTGATCTTGGTGAGCCTGAGGCGGTCCCAGCGGTCGGCCGCGGAGCCCCCGATGGGCGCGACCAGGACCGCCGGAAACAGGTCCGCGAAGGCGATCGCGCCCAGCCAGGCGGCGGACTCCGTCAGTTCCCAGGTCAGCCAGCCCACGCCGACCCGCTGCATCCACAGGCCGATCATGGACACGGACATGCCGAGCATGTAGACGCCGTAGTTGGGCTGTCCGAGCGCCTGAACGATCCGCGTGAGGCCCAGCAGGCGGATCATCGGGCGCCGGGGCCGGCTGGCGCCGAGGGCCGCGCTCCGCTGGTCAGCATGGGGCGTTTGTGCCACCATCGGACGGGAGACGCAAATCCCGCCGCGCGGCGCGGGGAGGCGCCCCTTTCGGGACAAGCGGGACCGAGGACCATGAGCGACACCGTTCTGTACGAGACCGACGGCGCCATCGCCACCGTGACCCTGAACCGTCCGGACAACATGAACACGATGAACGGCGAGCTGCTCGCGGCCGCGGTGGACGTGTTCGAGCGCGCGGCGTCGGACGACGCGATCCGGGCCGTCATCTTCACGGGCCGGGGCCGCGCGTTCTGCGCCGGCGGGGATCTCGGCGGCGGGGCCGGCGGCGGCGTCTTCGACGAACGTCCCGTCCAGCAGCAGGTCGAGAGCCTGCGCCGCTCCATGCGGACGTCGCAGCTCCTGCGCGAGATGCCGAAGGCGACCATCGCCGCCATCAACGGCGCCTGCGCGGGCGCGGGCCTGTCCTGGGCCTGCGCCTGCGATCTTCGCTACGCGGCGGAATCGGCCAGGTTCAACACCGCGTTCCTGTCGGCGGGCGTGTCCGGGGACTTCGGGGGGACCTGGACCCTGCCCCGGATCGTCGGTCCGTCGAAGGCCCGGGAACTGTACATGCTGTCGGAGCGTTTCACGGCCCAGGACGCGGAGCGCCTGGGCCTGGTGGCGCGGGTCCTGCCCGGCGAGGAGCTCATGCCGGCCGTCCGCCGGGTGGCGGAGAAGCTCGCCGCGTCGGCCCCGCTGGCGCTGCGGCGGATCAAGGCCAACTTCAACGACTCCGAGCGCCTGAGCTTCAGCGAGGCGCTCGACCTGGAAGCGGACCGTCACACGCGATGCGCGCTGACCGAGGACGCGACGGAGGCCGCCGACGCCTTCATGGCGAAGCGGGAGCCCGCGTTCAAGGGCCGGTGAGGCCGGGACGGGCGTTCGCCCTCCGCACGGGGCCGCCGTGACCGCCGCCGACGTCCTCGAGGGGCCGCTCACCAACTCCACGATCGTGGCGGCCTATCGCGAGAAGACGCCGGCGTCCGAACGCCTGGCCGCGGAGGCGCGCGCGCTGTTCCCCAGCGGGCTGACCCACGACAGCCGCCATCTGACCCCCTACGGCATCTACGTGGAGCGGGCGGAGGGGTCGCGCAAACGGGACGTGGACGGCAACGAGTACGTCGACTACTTCGGCGGCCACGGGGCCCTGATCCTGGGCCACGGCCATCCCGCGGTCCGGGCCGCCGCCCGCGAGGCCCTCGACGGCGGCACGCACTTCGGCGCGGGCCACGAGCTGGAGATCCGCTGGGCCCGGCTCATCGCGCGGCTCGTGCCGTCGGCGGCCCGGGTCCGCTTCACGGCGTCGGGCACGGAGGCGTCGCACATGGCCGTGCGCATCGCGCGGGCGTTCACGGGCCGGCCGCGGATCCTCAGGTTCCTGGGGCATTTTCACGGCTGGCACGACCACATGGCGTCCGGCGTCAACAGCCATTTCGACGGCTCTCCGACCCCGGGCGTGCTGGACGAGGTAGCGCGCGCCGTCACCCTGTGCCCGCCCGGCGACATCGCCGCGGTGGAGACGGCCTTCCGGACCCACGACGACATCGCGGCGGTCATCCTCGAGCCCATCGGCAGCCAGACGGGCCAGGTCCCCCATCCTCCCGGTTTCCTCGCCGGGTTGCGGGAGCTCACGCGCGCGCACGGCGCGCTCCTGATCTTCGACGAGGTGGTGACCGGGTTCCGCGTGTCGCCCGGCGGCGCCCAGGCGCTCTACGGGGTGACGCCGGACCTGACGACGCTGGCGAAGGTCGTCTCGGGCGGCGTCCCCGGCGCGGCGGTCGCGGGCCGGGAGGACCTGCTGGAGTTGCTGGACTTCGACGCGGCCGAGCGGCGCGGCGGGGGGAAGATCGGCCACCAGGGAACCTACAACGCCAATCCCCTGAGCGCCGCGGCCGGCGTCGCGGCGCTCACCGTGATCGCCGAAACGGACGCCTGCGAACGCGCGAGCCGTTCGGCCGAGTCGTTGAGGCGCGCGCTGAACGCGGTCGTCGCGGACGCCGGGGTGCCGTGGGCGGCCTACGGCGAGTCCTCCGTGTTCCACGTCTTCACGAATCCCAGGGGCCGGGCGATCTCCCCCGACGCGTTCGACCCCCTGGAGTGCGACTTCGAGGAGCTCGCGTGCAAGCCGAAGGGGCTCGTCCACAAGCTTCGCCTCGCCCTGCTGGTCAACGGAGTCGACGTCACCGGCTGGCCGGGCGGCACCGTGTCGATCGCCCACGGCGAGGCGGACATCTCCCGTACGGCGGAAGCCTTCGCCCGGGCCCTGCACATGCTCAGGCAGGACGGCGAGATCTGACGGGGCGTTCCCGGATTCGCGCGGGCGCCGCGCGTTGTTCTCCGACACCCTCGCCCTGTCCCTCTCCCGCTTGCGGGAGAGGGAACCCTCGGGGCGCCGCCGCGCCTACGCCTTCCGCCGGCCGCGGGCCGGAGCGATCCGTTTCCGCAGCTTGCCGAGCTCGGTGCGCTCGAAGCGGAGGTGCCGGAGCCGCTCCGCGTCGTCCTCCCCGGCGGCGATGGCCGCGGACAGCGCCGCGACGACCTCGTCGATGACCCGGCCGAGCGCGCCTTTCCGGTCTTCCGGGCACGGCAGGACGACGTCGTGGTCCATCATAAGGTCGGCGAAGGCGGCCGCGTCGGACTTGCCGAGACGCGCGAGCTCCCGGTCCACTTCCCGCCAGGACTCGCGCCACTCCCGGTACAGCCCGTCGCGCGGCTTCTTTCCGCGGGTTGCGGCCGTCTCCTCGAGACGCACCATGACCCGGACGAATTGCCAGACGCCGAGGGCGACCTTGCCCGAAGGCGCACGGGCGCCGCCCCGGCGGGTCGCCACGCCGGGTCCCCCGATGCCGGTGCCGGCGGCTAGAAGCGGTCGAGGAAGAACGGGATGACGCGAATGAACACGAAGCCGAAAACCAGGAACGACAGCAGGACCAGTCCGAGCGTGCCGAACCCGTATATGATCCAGGTGGAGGGCTCGTTCCAGTTCAGGACGATCTTGCGGTTCCGATGGGTGCGGGCGTCGAGCGTCGCCTGCGCTTCGGCGGTCGCCGCGTTTTCCTGTGACATTCCTGCCTCTTCCCCGATCGTTTCCGGGGCTTCCCCCGGGTCTCCGAATCGGCGCTAGTTTACGTTTCTGGACGCGGTGCGCAAGTGGGCACCGTCAGCCGAGGTCGGAGACGCCGCGATAGTCCCCCTGGCTGTAGAGCAGCGCATGGCCGTCCTCGTGGCCGGGCATCCGGACGTCCACGACGTCGCCGAAGAACACCGTGTGGGACCCCGACGACGCCGCGTGGCGGATACGGCAGGTCACGTTGGCGCGGGCCTCGTGGAGGATGGGGGCGCCCACCGCCGAATCCGTCCACACGGCGCCGGCGGCGGCGAAGCGTTCGTCCCAGTCCGCGATCTCCGTCTGGCCGGCGAACACCTCGGCGACCGGGCGCTGGTTCTCGTTGAGGATGTTGATGGAGAAGCACCGGGCGCGGGCGATCAGGTCGTGGGACGACGACGCCCGGTTCACGCAGATGAGCATCGTCGGCGGGTCCAGGGAGACGGAGCAGACCGCCGTCATGGTGAGGCCGGCGCGCGCGTTCCCGGACCTCGCGGCGACGACGGACACGCTGGCGGCCAACTGGCGCATCGCCATGCGGAGGCCGTCCGCCATCGACGGGGCCGGCCGCGTTCCGGAATCGGTCGTGTCCTGGCTCACCGCCTCCCCCGCATGCCCCCGAGTGTGGCACAGGCGCCGCTTCCGGACCAACCGCCGCGGCGCGGCCCCGCGGTTTTGACACGCCCGCGGCGAACGGGATAATGCAGCGGGACAGGCGGGCCCGCACGGATCACAACTCGGAGGAGAGGGTCGAATGACGGACAAGGTTGCCATCGTCGTCGCGCCGACCGGGGCGCTCAACACGCGCGAGTCGGCGCCCTACATGGCCTATACGGTCGAGGAGCAGGCCGCGGAGGCGAAGAGCTGCGAGGACGCCGGCGCGCCCATCTACCACGTCCACGTCAGGGACGAGCGGGGCGCGAACTCGGGCGATCCCAGGATTTACGGCCGGCTGGTCGAGCACGTGCGGACGCAGTCCGGCGTGCTCATCCAGATCGGAGGGGCCCTCGGACCGGTCCGCGACCCCGACACCGGCGTCATCGGCTACCCCTTTACCGAGGAAGACCGGCTGCATGCCCTGGAGACGAAGCCGGCGCCCGACATGTTCACGGTGAAGATCGGCGCGGTCGAGCTGCGGGTTCCGGCGGAGAACTACGAGACCGTCGGCCTGCGGAACTCGCCCGGGTTCCTGCGGCGGGCGATCCCCTTCATCATGGAACGGGACATGTGCCTGGAGCTGGAGATCTTCGACGTCGGCTGTCTGTACAACGCCAAGATCCTGGAGGAAGAGGGGCTCTTCGGGCCCGCGGGGCTGAGCTCTCCCGGCTGCTACCTGCACTTCGTGATGGGCCACGGCGGCCAGCCCGCGACGATGAAGCAGCTCATGTACCTCCACGAGGAGCGGCAGAAGCTGTTTCCCGACGCGGAGGTCTGCGTGAGCGCCGCGGCGGAGGAATGCTACCGCATCGTGACGACCGCGATGCTTCTGGGCTGCAACATGGTGCGCTGCGGCATCGAGGACAGCCGGCACCTGTCGAACGGCCGCCGCGCCGAAAGCAACGTCCAGATCGTGGAGAACGTCGTGCGGATCGCGCGGGAGATCGGGCGGGACGTGGCCTCGGTGGGCGAGGCCCGCGAGATGCTGATGCCGAGGACGCCGGCCAGGCGCGCCGCCTGACCGGCCCCGGTCCGTCCGGGGCGCGCGCGCCGGCAACGGGGGACGAGACATGGACATGGGCCTGGACGGCAAGGTCGCCCTGGTGACGGCGGCCAGCAGGGGCATCGGCCGCGCCATCGCGGGGGAGCTGGCCGCCGAGGGCGCGAACGTCGCCATCGCGTCGCGGAGCGGGGAGGCGCTGAAGGCGGCCGCGGACACCATCGCCCGGCAGACGGGCAGGGAGGTCGCCACCTACGTGACGGACCTGCTCGACGACGCCGCGGTGCGGAATCTGGCCGACGGCGTGGAGACGGATCTGGGCGGGATCGAGGTCCTGGTCAACAGCTCGGCGGGACCGCCCACCAAGCCGTTCGAGGAGCTCTCCGACGCGGACTGGCGGGAGGCCCTCGACATCAAGTTCCTGGCGCAGATGCGGCCCTCGCGCGAGGTCTTCCCGCGCATGAAGGCGCGCGGCGGGGGGCGCATCATCAACATCATCGGCAGCCACGGCCGCTATCCCCACGCCTACGCCATCACCGCCGGCGTGGTGAACGCCGCGCTGCTCAACCTGACCAAGGCGCTGGCGGAGGAGGGCGCGCCGCACAACGTCCTGGTGAACGCCATCAACCCCGGGCTCACGGACACCGAACGGGTGGCCTATCTCGCCAACCTCAAGGCCGAGACCCAGGGCATCACCTACGACGAGGCCGTCGCCGAGATGTGCAGCGACACGCTCCTCAAGCGCCTCGCCGCGCCCACGGAGATCGCCTCCATGGCCGTCCTGATGGCGTCGTCCCGGGGCGGCTTCATCACGGGCTCGATGATCGACGTGGACGGCGGCATGACGCCGTGCATCTGAGCGAGCGCCGTCCACCCCCACCCTCCCCCTGCAAGGATTCCTCTGCGAAACGCGGTTGGGGCGGCGCATCGTTCTCCAACACCCTCACCCTGTCCCTCTCCCGCACGCGGGAGAGGGGACCCTCGGGGCGCGGGAGGCGTCCGACACTGCCCAAGAGGTGACCGGGCGGTGTAGGCTCAAGCCGGACCCTCCCCTTCGACCGGCCGAACCGCCGTGAATCCCGCCGCCGCCGCCCGCTTCGTCCTCGTCGCGTGCTTCCTCGTGCTGCTGTTCAACAACGGCGCGCGGTTCGCCATCGGCCTGCTGCTCCCCTCGATGGCCGGCGACCTGCAATGGAGCCGCAGCACCCTGTCGCTGTGCGTGACGGTGTTCATGGTGCTCATGGCCTGCTCCCTGCCTTTCGTGGGACGCTCCGTGGACCGCTTCGGCGCCCGCGCGGCGCTCTACGCCGGGGTGCTCCTGTCGGCCCTCGGGCTCGCCGGAATGGCGCTGATCGAGAGCCCCTGGCAGGCGCTCGTCCTCTACGGCGTGGTGTTCGGCCTGGGCAGCGCCGGCATGTCGATCACCCCCGTCGGCGTGCTGCTCAGCCGCTGGTACCCGCACCGCATGGGCATGGCCAACAGCATCGCCATCTCCGGCATGGGCCTGGGGCAGCTCCTGGTCATCTCGCTGCTGGCCGGCCTGCTCGCGCACCTCGGCTGGCGCGGCTCCTTTCTCGCGCTCGGAATCGCCATCCTGGCCTGCATCCTGCCGCTCGCGCTGATCGTCCCGCGCGCCGACCCGCCCGCCGACGCGGGCGGGCGCCCCGGCGCGGCCGCGGCCGGCGGGGACGGGGGCGCGCGGACCCTGCGCGAGGCCCTGGCGTCGGGACGCCTCCGGATTCTGCTCGTCGTCTACGGGATCTGCGGTTTCAAGAACTTCCTGGTGGCGACGCACGTGGTGGCCTTCGCCCTCGACGAGGGGGTGGACGGCCTGCTCGCCGGCAACATGCTCGCGTTCATGGGGCTCGCGGGGCTGGCCGGGGTGCTGCTGACCGGGGCGCTGAACGACCGTTTCGGGCCGGTCTGCCCGACCGCGCTCTGCTTCGCCGCCCGCATCGCCCTGTGCGTCCTCTTGCTCTACAGCCGCGAGCCCGCGGCCATCGTCACGGCGGCCCTGGTGTACGGCGCGACCTTCTGGATCACCGCGCCGCTGACGGTGGTGTTCGCCCGCGAGGTCTCGGCGGTCGCCCTGCTCGGCACCGTCAGCGGCCTGATCAGCATGGTCCACCACGGCATGGGCGGGGTGGGCGCCCTCGTCGGCGCGTCCATCTTCGACGTCTACGGCTCCTACGACCACGCCGTGGCGGCGATGCTCGTGCTGTCGGTCGTCGCGTTCGCACTGACCCTGACCCTTCGCGGCGGACCGCGCCCGTAACGCCGCCCGCGGCCCGCCGGAGGAGGACTGACGGCGCGCCGGCGGTCACGGGAAGGCGCGGGAATTCCCTTCGGCGGCGGGGGCGCCGGGTTCGCCGAGCCGGCGCAGCCGCGCCTCGGCCACCGCGTCGATCACCGCGTCGGCGTCGATGCCGTAGGTCCGGTAGACGTCCGCGACGCTCCCCGACTGCCCGAAGCGGTCGACGCCCAGGGGCGAGACCGCGTGCCCGCGGACGGAGCCCAGCCAGCTCAGCGTCGCGGGGTGGGCGTCGACGACCGTGACGATCGACGCCGCCGGCGACAGGGCGCCCAGCAGCCGCTCCACGTGGCTGGAGGCTCCCCGCGCCCCGGCGCCGCGCTCCCGCATCGCGGCGCGCCAGTCCGTGTGGAGCCGGTCGGCCGACGTGACCGCGAGCAGTCCCGCGCCGGGGACGTCGTCGGCGAGGCCGGCGTGCGCCTCGATGGCCTCCGGCGCCACGGCGCCCGAGAACGCGATGGCGAGGTCGGCGCCCGGTCCGGGCTCCCGGTACCAGTAGGCGCCGGCCAGGACGCCCCTCTCCAGGGCCGGCGTCATGGTCCGCCGGGGCTGTTCGAGCGGGCGCGTGGAAAGGCGCAGGTAGACCGAGGTCCCGTCCGGCTTCTGGATGTGCTCCAGGGCCCAGCGCATGGCGGCGGCGAGCTCGTCGGCGAAGGCCGGTTCGAACGTGAGCAGGTTGTCCTGCGCCATGCCCACCAGCGTGGTGCCGATGGACTGGTGGGCGCCGCCCTCCGGCGCCAGCGTGACGCCCGAGGGGGTGCCGACCAGTATGAAACGGGCGTCCTGGTAGCAGGCGTAGTTGAGCGCGTCCAGGCCCCGGCCGATGAAGATGTCGTAGAGCGTCCCGACCGGCAGCAGGCGCGTCCCGAACATCTCCTCGGACAGGCCCAGCATGGCGAGCAGGAGGAACAGGTTGTTCTCCGCGATGCCCAGCTCGATGTGCTGGCCGCCGGGGGACGCCTCCCATTTCTGGGCGGAGGTGATGTGCTCCAGCCGGAACTGGTCCGAGCGCGTCTCGCGGTCGAACAGGCCGCGCTGGTTGACCCAGCCGCCGAGGTTGGTGGAGACCGTGACGTCCGGCGACGTCGTCACGATGCGGTTGGCCGCGTCGGAATCGCCCCGCCCCAGGTCGTTGAGGATGCGGCCGAACGACTCCTGCGTGGACGTCCGCCGCGCCTCCGGCGCGGCGATCCCGGGAATGGCGATGACCGAGGGTTCCTGGCGGGTCCGGCGGACGTTGCGGTAGGGCACCGCGTTCAGGAACTCGGCCATCTCTTCCGGACCCGGCTCCAGGCCCTCGAACGGCTCCCACTCGCGGCCCTCCGCGACGCCGTTGGCCTCGCGGAAGCGCCGCATCTGCTCCGGGTTCATGAGGCCGGCGTGGTTGTCCTTGTGGCCCGCGAAGGGCAGGCCGAGGCCCTTGATCGTGTAGGCGATGAAACACCGCGGCGTGTCGTCGCCGACCGCCTCGAACGCCTCCAGGACGCTCCTCATGTCGTGTCCGGCGAGGTTGGTCATCAGGCGGTGGAGGCCGTCGTCGTCGTGGGAGTCGAGGAGCTCCTTCAGCCCGGACGTCCCTCTCAGGTCGCGCTCGAGGTGGTCCCGCCAGGCCGCGCCGCCGGCGAACGTCAGCGCGGAGTACATCGGGTTGGGGCAGTCGTCGATCCAGCGCCGCAGCGCCCCGCCGGCCGGTCCCTCGAAGGCCCGGCGCAGGCGCGTGCCGTACTTCAGGGTGACGACGTTCCAGCCCACCGAGCGGAAGAAGTCCTCGATCTTCTGGAAGAGGAACATGTTGATGACGCCGTCGAGGCTCTGCCGGTTGTAGTCGACGATCCACCACAGGTTCCTCACGTCGTGCTTCCAGCCCTCCAGCAGCGCTTCGAAGACGTTGCCCTCGTCGAGCTCGGCGTCGCCCATCAGGGCGATCATGCGCCCCGCCGGCTGGTTCGACTGGACGAGGCCGCGCATGCGCAGATAGTCCTGGACCACCGACGCGAACAGCGTCGCGCCCACGCCGAGGCCGACCGAGCCCGTGGAGAAATCGACCGGGCAGGCGTCCTTCGTGCGCGACGGATACGACTGGGCGCCGCCGAACCCCCGGAACCGCTCCAGGTTCTCGCGCGTCTGGAGGCCGAAGAGGTAGTGGATCGCGTGCATGACCGGCGAGGCGTGGGGCTTGACCGCGATCCGGTCCTCGGGCCGGAGGATGCGCGCATACAGCGCCGTCAGCAGCGTGCTCGCGGAGGCGCAGGAGGCCTGATGGCCGCCCACCTTCACGCCGTCCTCGTTGGGCCGGACGTGGTTGGCGTTGTGGATCATCCACGTCGCCAGCCACAGGACCTTGCGGTCGAGCGCCTCGAGCCGCTCGACCAGGACGCCGCGCTCCCGCTCGGTGCCTCCGCCGGACTTCTTCGGCGGGCGGGCCGCCGAACGTCGGGTCGCCATGGCCGTCAATCCGGGAGCTGGAGGATCCTGTACTCGATGAGATCCCTGAGGCTGATGATCCCCTCGATCCTCCGGTCCTCGATGACCGGCACGTGCCGGAAGCGGCGTTCCGTCATCATCCTGATGACGCCGTTGATGTCGTCCTCGAGGCCGCAGCTCGCCACCGTCGTCGTCATCACCTCCCCGACCTCCATGGAGAGCAGCTTCTCCCCGTCCGAAGCCAGGCCGTGCACCACGTCGCGCTCGGAGAAGATGCCGATGATGACGCCCTCCCAGTTGCGCACCATGACGGCGCCGACCTCCTCCCGGGTCAGCAGCTCGGCGACCTCCCGCACGGTTTTTTCCGGGGTGGTCGCCACCACCCGGGGCTCGTGCATCGCCAGTACGTCCTTGACCTTCACGTTCCCGTCCGCCTCCCCGGAGCAGTATACACCACCGGGAACCGCCGCGCGTGGCTCCCTCTTGGCAGGGGGAAGGTCGGGGAAGGGGTGGACGGCGCGTCGTTCTCCGACGCCCTCACCCCCCGCCTTCGCGAGGGCAGGCTCTGTCCCTCTCCCGCACGCGGGAGAGGGGACCCTCGGGGCGGACCCGGCCCTATTCGAGCAGGAACCCCTGGCGGCGGACGAAGGCCCCGAAATCGTCCCGCTCGGGTTTCGAGACCTGCCGCGCCTTGTCCTCGGACCAGCCGTAGAACCCGTCCCCGCCGTAGTCCTCGACGTGTTTCCGCCTGTCGTCCGGGATCGAATAGCGGGCGTCTCGGCGGCGGTCGTAGTCGTCGAGGCCCCGCTCCAGCGCCTCGTCCTCGTAGGCATCGACGTGGACCGTCACCGACAGGGGCAGGCGCATGCTGACGTGGCCCCGAGCCGCCGGATAGCCGAGGCACAGTCCCGCCACCGGGAACACCCATTCCGGCAGCCGCAGGATCCCGGACACCCGGCCGGCGTGGTTCCGGACGGCGCTGATGGGGCAGCAGCCGAGACCCTCGGACTCGGCCGCCGCGATCAGGTTCTGCATGGCGAGGGCCGCGTCGACGGCGGCGTTGAAGAAGGCGTCGAGGTGGTCGTTGGCGAACGGACGGCCCCGGCGCTCGCAGATCCGGCGGATGCGCCGCGAGTCGCCGCAGAACACCATGAATTCCGGCGCCGCGCCGATCCAGGGCATGCTCGGGATCAGCTCGGCGATGGCCTGCCGCCTGTCCTCGTCGACCACCCGCACCACGGTCGCCTGCTGGAGGTCCGACTTGGAGGGCGCGGAATGCGCGCACGCCAGCAGCACCTCCATCAGGGCATCCGGCACGGGGTCGGGGAGGAACCGCCGATGGGTCCGATGGGAGAGCAGCGTCGCCACGACGCCGTTGGCCGCCCCGTCCCCGGGCGCCGCGTCCCCATGAGCCGCGTCCCCATGAGCCGCGTCCATGTCGTGCCCGAACCGTTGGGTGTAGAGCTCCGCGATCTTTTGCGTCATGCCTGCCGGTGCTCCGCCGTATCCGTTCGCGGGAAGTAAACGCCATGTCATAGTGGGAGTCACGCGGCGACGAAAGGAGGACGCGATGCAGGATCTGGGATCGATGGCGCGGTCGGTGGCCGCCAAGCTCAAGGAACGGGGAGAGACGGTGTCCGTCACCGAGTCGTCCGGCGGCGGCCTGATCTCCGCCGCGCTCCTCGCCGTTCCGGGGGCGTCCGCCTACTTCATGGGCGGCGGCGTGATCTACACCCACGAGGCGCGCCGGGACCTGCTCGGGGTGCCGGAAGAGGCGATGGAGGGCCTGCGTTCGAGCACCGAGCCGTACGCGCGCCTGCTGGCGGCGCGCATGAACGCGGTTCTCGCCACGACATGGACGGTGAGCGAGACGGGCGCGTCGGGACCCGCCGGCAATTCCTACGGCGACAGGCCGGGACACTCCTGCGTCGCGGTGGTCGGGCCGGTGGAGAGGACGATGACGCTCGAGACCGGCGACGGCGACCGGGTGGCCAACATGTGGGTCTTCGCGCGGACGGCGCTCGATTTCCTCGAAGGGTGCATCGACGACGCGGGCGGCTGAGGACCGAAAGGACCGAAGGGTCCCGTGGACCCGTTCGCCGCCCTGGCCCTCGAACCCGCGGCCCTCGCCTTCGCGGCGGTCATGGCCGCCGCCGCCGGCCTGATACGCGGGTTCTCGGGATTCGGCGCCACCATGACCCTGGCGCCGTCGCTGAGCCTGGCGATGCCGCCGCCGGAGGCGGTCGCGGTGGCGCTGATGATGGAGATCGCGGGCGCCTCCCAGTCGTTTCCCCGCGCGGCGCGGGAGGCCGACTGGCGGGAGTTCGCGCCGCTGACCCTCGCCGCCTGCGCCGTCGTTCCGCTGGGCAGCTACCTGCTCGTCACCCTGGACCCGGACCTCGCCCGGCGGACGATCGGGGTGACGGTCGTCGCCTTCGTCCTCGTCATGCTCGCCGGATACCGCTTCAAGGGCCGGCCGGGGCCGGCCGCCTCGGTTTCCGTCGGCGCGTTCGGGGGGCTGCTGCTGGGCGGCACGGGCGTCGGCGGCCCGCCGGTCATCCTCTACCTGCTGTCCACCCCGGCGCCGGTCGAGGTCCAGCGGGCCAACATCGTCATCCACATCGGGCTCACGTCCGCCGCCCTGCTCGCGCTGCTGTGGCTGCACGGGGCGCTGGGCGCCGCGGCCCTGTGGCGCGGCCTCGCGCTGTTTCCCGTCCTGCTCGCCGCGAACTGGCTGGGCGGGCGCCTGTTCGGCCTCGCCGACGAAACCCTGTTCCGGCGCTGCGCCCTGGTCTTTCTCGCCTGCGTGGGACTCGTGGCGCTGATCGCGTGAGAGGCGGGGGCGGACGCCGCCGGAACCGGGTGGAGCGGCAGCCGTCATGCCGGATCGGCCGGCAACTCTTCTTTCTCTGCGCTCGCCGCGCTCGGGGGACAGTACCCGGCAACCCTTCCGGACGTGTCGCCGGAGACAGTTGTCGAGGGCGGGTTCCCCGCACGGGAAAGCCGCGCGGTCGCGGTGCGCCCCGAGCGGTTCGACGACGAGAGGCGGTTCATCCGTCGGCGCGCTCGCGATGGCGGTCGGCGGCCCGCCTCGGCGCGGCGTTCAGCTGTGGTCACCCTCACCCTGTCCCTCTCCCGCAAGAGCGGGAGAGGGGACCCTTGGGGCGTGGGGCGGGTCAGAAGATGCCGTCGCGCACGCCCGTGGCGATGAAGCCGCCGTCCACGTTGAGGACGTGCCCGGTGATCCACGAGGCGTCGTCGCTCGCCAGCATGAAGGCGGCGTTGGCGATGTCGTCCGGCCGGCCCAGGCGTCCCATGGGAATGTTGATGAGATAGCCGGCTTCGGCGGCTTCCTCGTCCGGATTGGCGGCCAGCCAGAGTTCCGTCTTCACCGGCCCCGGCGCGATCGAATTGATCGTGACGCCGTGGGGCGCGAGCTCCGCGGACATGTGCTTGGTCAGCGCGATCACCGCCCCCTTCGTCGTGCCGTAGGACATGCGCCGGTCGCCGGAGCGCTGCCCCATGACGGAGGAGACGGTGATGATGCGGCCGGACTTCTGCTCGATCATCCGCCGCGCCGCGACCTGAACGCAGAGGAACGTGCCCGTCACGTTGACGTCGAGCTGGCGCTGCCAGACCTCGTCGGTGCAGTCCATGGCCGGCCCGAACAGGGCGACGCCGGCGAAGACCGCCATGACGTCGATACGGCCGTGGTCGGCGACCGTCGACGACACGAGAGCCTCGACGTCCGGGCGGCTGGTGACATCCACGACGGCCGCCGACGCCCTCCCGCCCTCGGCTTCGATGTCCCGGACGACGCCCTCGGCGAGGTCCCTGTCGATGTCCGCCACGACGACGACGGCGCCCTCCCGGGCATAGCGGCGGCACGTGGCGTCGCCCAGCCCGCGGCCGCCTCCCGCCACGACGGTCACCCTGTCCAGAAGTCTTCGGTCGCTCATGCCCAGCCTCCCTTCGAATTCCTGCCCGGGCCATCAACCACAACTCCGGGGGCGGCTTCAAGTCCCGGAGCCGGCACTTGGCACGAATCCGGAAATTTGGCACACACCGTCCCATGAGCGCCGCAGCACCCGACCCCGGCGAAGGACCGCGCGACTTCATCCGCGACATCGTGCGGGGCGACGTGGCCGCCGGACGCACGGAGACCGTCGTGACCCGGTTTCCGCCGGAGCCCAACGGGTACCTCCATATCGGCCACGCCAAGTCCATCTGCCTGAACTTCGGCGTGGGGCGGGACTTCGGCGGCCGCTGCCACATGCGCTTCGACGACACCAATCCAACCCGGGAAGAGCACGAATACATCGACGCCATCCAGGAGGACGTGCGCTGGCTGGGGTTCGACTGGGGCGCCCATCTCTACTTCGCGTCGGACCACTTCGAGCGCCTGTACGAGTGGGCCGCGCACCTGATCCGCAACGGCGACGCCTACGTGGACGACCTCTCGGCGGACGAGATCCGCGCGTACCGCGGGACGCTGACCGAGCCGGGCACCGACAGCCCCTTCCGCGGCCGCCCCGCCGCCGAGAACCTGGACCTGTTCGCCCGCATGCGCGCCGGCGAGTTCCCCGACGGCGCGCGCGTGCTCCGCGCCCGGATCGACATGGCGTCGGGGAACGTCAACATGCGGGACCCCGTGCTCTACCGCATCCTCCATGCCGCGCACCCGCGCACCGGCGCGGACTGGTGCATCTACCCGACCTACGACTTCGCCCACGGGCAGTCGGACGCGATCGAGGGGGTTACCCATTCCCTGTGCACCCTCGAGTTCGAGGACCACCGCCCCCTCTACGACTGGCTGATCGCGCGCCTGCCGGTGCCGTCCGTGCCCCGGCAGTACGAGTTCGCCCGCCTCAACCTGACCCATACGGTCATGTCGAAACGCGCGCTGGCCCGGCTGGTCCGGGAGGGCCACGTCGCCGGATGGGACGACCCGCGCATGCCCACGCTGAGCGGCATGCGGCGGCGCGGCGTTCCCCCCGAGGCGGTCCGGGACTTCATCGGCCGCATCGGCGTGGCCAGGGCGGACAACCTCGTCGACGCGGCCCTGCTCGAGCACTGCGTCCGCGACCGGCTCAACAGGAGCGCGCCGCGGCGGATGGGCGTGCTCGACCCCCTCAAGGTCGTCATCGAGAACTACCCGGCGGGGGAGGAGGAAGTCCTGGAGGCGGTCAACAACCCGGAGGATCCCGGAGCCGGCACCCGCTTGGTGCCCTTCGGCCGGGAGCTCCTCATCGAGCGCGCCGACTTCATGGAGGACCCGCCCCGGAAGTTCTTCCGGCTGGCGCCGGGCCGGGAGGTTCGGCTCCGCTACGCCTACTTCGTCACCTGCACGGACGTGATCAAGGATGCCTCCGGCGAGGTCGTCGAGCTCCGCTGCACCTACGACCCCGAGACCCGGGGCGGGAGCGCGCCGGACGGCCGCAAGGTCAGGGGGACCCTGCACTGGGTCTCGGCGGCGCACGCCGTGCACGCCGAGGTGCGCCTCTACGACCGCCTGTTCACCGAGCCCGGCGTGGGCGCGAGCGGCGACTTCATGGCCGCCCTGAACCCGGACTCCGTCACCGTCCTGACGGACTGCCGCGTCGAGCCAGAGGCCCGGACCGTGGCGGCGGGCGACGTCGTCCAGTTCGAGCGCCAGGGCTACTTCTGCGCCGACCCCGATTCGACGCCCGGCAACCCGGTCTTCAACCGGACCATCGGCCTGCGCGACACCTGGGCGAAGATCCGGCGCGCCGAGGGCCAGAGCGGCCGATAGGGGCGCCCCCCCTCCCCCTTGCAGGAGGGGGAGGGCTGGGTGGAGTGTGTTTCGATTTTCCGGCAAATGACGTCATGCCGTCGCCCCGCCGGCGTGTTTCAGCGACTTCTCGTACATGTGGTGTCCGGCGAGGACGGGCGCGTACTTCGGCGGGTTGTCCGGTCCCGTGCAGGCCTCCAGGCACCGGATCTCGGTGTCGTAGTCGGGATTGCCGAAGAACGCGATCGACTGCCGGCGGCCGGGGCCGTCCCGCGGCGCGGGCGGGTTGACGACGCGATGGAGGGTCGAGCGCCAGCGGTCGTTCGTCCAGCGCGCCATCATGTCGCCGATGTTGACGACGAGCTGGCCGGGACCGGGCGCTATGTCCGTCCACCCGCCGCCCGGCGGCCTGATCTGCAGCCCGCCCGCGCCGCCGCGGACGGCGAGGACGGTGAGCGTCCCGAAATCGGTGTGCGCGCCCGCCCGAAGCTGGCCCGGCAGCGGCTCGGAGGCGGGGGCAGGATAGTGGAAGGTTCCGCAGGCCGAGAAATGCCGGCCGATGCGCCCGTCGAAGTACGTCTCGGGGAGGCCGAGCGCGACCGCGGCGACGCCCATCAGCCGGGCGGTCAGGTCCTCGAATTCCCGGTACAGCCGGCCGAAGACCGCCCGGAAGCGTTCCGGCCGCTCCGGCCACACGTTGGGCTGGTACATGCCTGCGGCCCCCGGCAGGCCGCGGAAGGCACCGCCGCGGTCGTTCAGCGGCCCGATGGCGAAACGCTCCCGCAGGTCCGGCGGCGAGGTCTTGTCCAGCGTCCGGGCCAGGGTGCGCGACGCCACCGCGGTGTATCCCCGGTTCGCTTCCCGGTGCGGCGGTTCGTACCTCAGCTTTTCCGGGAGCGGCAGGTCGAAGAACTCCCGCGAGACGGCGAAGGCGTCGTCGAGCAGGTCCGGCGGGATCCCGTGGCCGGAGACGACGAGGAAGCCCGTGTCCCGGCATGCGGCGTCCATCCGCCCGGCGACCGCGCGCTTTCCCGCCGCGTCCGCCGCGGCGAATGGCGCGATGTCGAGGACGGGGACCGTGGCGGACGCGCGCGGCATGCTTGCATCGAACCCCGCGCGGCCTTCAGACTCGAACGCTCGGGGCAGCGCGGGGACAGCGATGGGACAGCGCCGCAAGACTGTCGTCCGGGGCGGACGCGTCCTCGACGCCGGGACGCGCCGCGCCGATCCCGCCGACCTCCTGATTGCAGACGGTGTCATCCTCGAGGTCGGCCGGCCGGACATGAGCGCGCCGGAAGACGCCCGCCGCATCGACGCCGGGCGGCGCCTGCTGCATCCCGGGTTCGTCAACGCCCACACCCACGGGCATCACGGTCTGGACAAGGCGACGGCGGAGGGGTGGACCCTGGAGCGCGGCCTCGCCGTCCTGCCCTGGCTGAACGCCGGCCGCGGCCACGACGTCCTCAAGCTGACGGCCAAGCTGGCGGCCGCCGAGATGGCGCTCAAGGGCTGCACCGCCTGCTACGACCTCAATCTCGGATTGCCGAGCCCGTCGGCCGAGGGGACCCAGGCCGTCGCCGAGGGCTACGCGGAGGTCGGCATCCGCGCCGTCATCGCCCCGATGCTCGCCGACCGCACCGTGTTCGACGCGGTGCCCGGGCTGCTGGCCGCCCTGCCCGGGGAGCTGCGGCGGCGGGCAGAGGGCGTGTCTCTCGCCACGGCGGAGCAGGCCGTCCGGGGACTGCGCCATGCGCTGGACACGTGGCCCTTCGACCGCGACCGGCTCCGCCTGGCGGTCGCGCCCACCATCCCGCTGCACTGCACGGACGCGCTGCTGACGGCGTGCGGGCGACTGGCGCGGGACTTCGACGCGGGCCTCCACGCCCACGTGGCGGAGTCGAAGATCCAGGCCCTGTCCGGCCTCGACAGGTACGGCCGGACCGTCGTCGCGCACCTCGACTCCCTCGGGCTTCTCGGCCCGGACTTCACCGCCGCGCACGCCGTGTGGCTCGACCACGACGACATGGCGCGGCTCGCCGACCGGGGCGCGTCCGCGGTCCACTGCCCGAGCAGCAACATGCTGTTCGGCAACGGCCTGGCGGACCTCCGCGCGCTGCTCGACGCCGGGGTGAACGTCGGCGTCGGCACGGACGGCATGCGCGCCAACGACAACGAGAATCTGTACGAGGAGGTCCGGCTCGCCTCCCTCGTCTCCAAGGTCCAGTCGCCCGATCCCGAGCGCTGGCTGACGGCGGGGGAAGCCTGCTTCGCCGCGACCCGGGGCGGCGCGCGGGTCCTGGGCATGGACGGGATCGGCCGCATCGCCCCCGCTGCAAGGCCGACATCGTCTTCCTCGACCTCGACGCGATCAACTGGATCCCCCTGAACGACCCCGTCAACCAGCTCGTGCACGTCGAGGACGGCACCGCCGTCGACGCGGTCATGGCCGGCGGGCGGATGATCGTCGAGGACGGCGCACTGAAGAGCGTCGACGTCCCGCGCCTGATCCGGGACGTCGAGGCCGCCCGCGCCCGGATGGGCCGCCCGCGCGCCCCGGACGGCGAAGCCGACGGGGATGTGGGGCGGCTCCTGGCGGCCGTCGACGCCCATTGCTCGGAACTGACGCGGCGGCCCTTCCCCGTCCACCGTTACGCCGGTCCGGAAGACCGGTGATCGAACCCCCTCCCGGCCTCCCCCCTGACAGGGGGGAGGAGAAAGGGGTGACATGGCCTCAGCGCTTGACCGACCGTGTCCAGCGCTCCGACCAGTCCGATATGTCCGCCTCGGAATAGTCGATGACGAGCATCCTGGACACGTCCTCGGACTTGAGGAGCTTCATCGACGCGACGACCGGATCGTCCGAGCCGAGCTTCTCCAGCACGGGCACGTTGACCGGCGTCAGGCCGCTCTTCTTCGCGTACAGGTTCTGGAAGTCGGGCCCCAGGTACTCATTGATGTAGTGGTTCGCGGCCTCCGGTACCTTGGTGTTCTTGATGACCACGAGCCAGCCCTTCTTGGACACGCCGCGTTGGTCGGCGTTGATTTTCGGGTGCACGAAGGCGGTGTTGGAGCCGCCCTTGTTGAAGATCGAGCACCAGCCGGCCGAGACCAGCCCGACCTGCGCGTCGCCGGAGTTGAAGAGCACGCCGACCTCGGCGCCCCGCTTCCAGAACTTGAGCACGTCGATGCTCTTGACCAGATCGAGGCCCGGCTGGATGTTCTTCGCGTCGCCGCCGCCGGCGTACACCATGCCCCCGAACGCCGCGAGGCCGGCGCCCGACGAGATGTCGGGAACGATGATGCGGTTGGCCAGCTTGGGATGGCGGAGGTCCGTGTAGGTGTCCGGGATCGGGACGCCTTCCGTCTCGAAGTAGTCCTTGAGGTAGCAGATGCCCTCCTGCGTCAGCCAGGACCCGGTCCGCCACTCGTTCCAGTCCCCCTCCGCGAGGTACTTCCTGTTCTCGATGATGTCGAGGTCGAGCTTCCGGATGAAGTCGCCCTCCTGCATCAGGTGCCATTGGGCGTCCAGCACCTCCATGGTGTCGAAGGGCGCCTCGCCGCGCCCGCGGGCGGCGATGAGCTTCGCCAGGTTGTCCTGCGGGCTCGCGTTGACGTACCGGACCGTGGCGCCCTTGGCCTCCAGCTTGGGCTGGATGGCTTCCTGGTGGTATTCCAGCCACGGACCGCCCCATGTGGCGATGGTCAGGGTCTGGCCGTCCAGCGCCCCCGCGGACGCCGTCCCCGACGCCGCCGCGAGCGCCCCGGCGACGGCCAGGACGCGCATGTGTCTCGTCGATCTCGTCATTCGCATGACTTGCCTCCCTTGTGAGAACGGGTGAGGCGCGGCGGGCGCGTCCCCCGCTCGTCGATCGGACCCGGACACTATACGCCCGCCCGCCGCGCCGGTCACTGCGGGCGTCGCGGTCTCTTGGGTGGACGGCGTGAAGGAGTCTTTGACTCGACCCTCACCCTGACCCTCTCCCTGTGCAGGGAGAGGGGACCCGGCGGCACGGGAATCATGGGCGCCGCCTTGCCGACCGGGAGCTTCTGCCTTATCGATGACGGACCGAAACGCGGGAGGCGCTCATGTCCGACAAGCTTCCGGAGCAGGCCCGGGTCGTCATCGTCGGCGGCGGCGTGATCGGGTGCAGCGTCGCCTACCACCTGACCCGGGCGGGCTGGACCGACGTGGTCCTGCTGGAGCGGAAGTCCCTGACCAGCGGGACGACGTGGCATGCCGCGGGCCTGATCGGACAGCTCCGCGCCACCCTCAACATGACGCGCCTCGCCAAGTACACCACCGAGGTCCTCCTGTCCCTGGAGGAGGAAACGGGCCAGGCCACCGGCTACAAGCAGAACGGCGCCGTGCTCGTGACAGCCGACGAGGAGCGGTTCACGGAACTGAAGCGCAACGCCTCCATGGGCCGGTGCTTCGGGCTGGAGGTGCGGGTCCTGTCCCCGGACCAGGCCCTGGAGCTGTGGCCCCTGCTGAACGCCGACGACCTCGTCGGCGGCGTCTTCATCCCGAGCGAGGGGCAGACCAATCCCGTCGACACGACGCTGGCCTACGCCAAGGGCGCGCGCATGCGCGGCGCCCGCATCTTCGAGAACACCAGGGTCACGGCCGTGCACCGGAGCGGCGGCCGGGTCACGGGCGTGGCGACGGACGGCGGCGACGTCCGCGCGGAGTTCATCGTCAACTGCAGCGGCATGTGGGGCCGGGAGATCGGCCGGATGGCGGGGGTCAACGTGCCCCTGCACGCCGCCGAGCACTTCTACATCGTGACCGAGCCGATCGCGGGGCTGAGCCCCGGCTCTCCCTCGCTCCGCGAGCAGAATGCGGGCGTCTACGTCAAGGAGGACGCGGGCAAGCTGCTCGTGGGCGCCTTCGAGAAGGAGGCCAAGCCCTGGGGCATGGACGGCATCCCCGAGGACTTCGCGTTCGACCAGCTTCCCGAGGACTGGGACCACTTCGGACCCATCCTGGAGAGCGCCGTGCACCGCATTCCCATCCTCGCGGAGACGGGCGTGCAGACCTTCTTCTGCGGGCCGGAGAGCTTCACGCCGGACGACCGCTACATCCTCGGCGAGGCGCCCGACCTGCGGAACTTCTACGTCGCGTGCGGGTTCAACTCCATCGGCATCGGGTCGTCGGGCGGCGCCGGCAGGATGCTGGCCGAGTGGATCGTCAACGGCCATCCGAGCATGGACCTCTGGGAAGTTGACGTGCGCCGCATGCAGCCGTTCCAGGGGAACGCCCGGTATCTGGAGGAGCGCGTCGCCGAGGGGCTCGGCCTCCTCTACGACATGCACTGGCCCTTCCGGCAGTTCGCCACGGCGCGCGGGGTCCGCAAGTCGCCCCTTCACGAGCGGCTGGCGGCGCGCCGGGCCTGCTTCGGGGAGGCGGCCGGCTGGGAGCGCCCCAACTGGTACGCGCCGGAAGGCGTCGCGCCCCGCTACGAATATTCCTGGGGGCGCCAGAACTGGTTCGAGCATTCGGCGGCGGAGCACCGCGCGGTCCGCGAACGCGCCGGCCTGATCGACCTGAGCAGCTTCGGGAAGATCCTGGTGTCCGGCGCCGACGCGGAGGCGGCGCTCGACACCGTCTGCGCCAACGACGTGGCGGTTCCCGTCGGCCGCGTCGTCTACACGCAGTGGCTCAACGAACGCGGCGGCATCGAGGCCGACGTCACCGTGACGCGTGTCGCGGAAGACGGCTTCCTCGTCGTGACGGGGGCGGAAAGCCAGATGCGGGACCTCAACTGGCTCAGGCGCCACGTGCCGCCCGGATCTCGGACCGCGGTCACGGACGTGACGTCCGCGTACGCCGTCCTCGGCGTCATGGGGCCGAAGGCGCGGGAGCTGCTGTCGCGGGTCACGAGCGCGGACCTCGCCAACGAAGCCTTCCCCTTCGCGTCGTCCCGGGAGATCGACATCGGCTACGCGACGGTGCGCGCGACGCGTATCACCTATGTGGGGGAGCTCGGCTGGGAGCTCTACGTGCTGGCCGAATTCGCCGACGGCGTCTACGACGCGCTCATGGCCCGGGGTGAAGACGTGGGCCTCGCTCCCGTCGGGTTCCACGCGGTGAACTCGCTGCGCATGGAAAAGGGCTACCGCCACTGGGGGCACGATATCAGCGACGAGGACACGCCCTGGGAAGCGGGCCTCGGCTTCGCTGTGGCGCACGGGAAGAATGCCGGGTTCATCGGCCGCGACGCCGTCCTGCGCCAGAGGGAAACGGGCGTCGATCGGCGCCTCGTCCTGTTCGCCCTGGACAACCCGGGGCCGCTGCTCTACCGCGACGAGCCGATCCGCCGCGACGGCGAGATCGTCGGCTACCTCACGTCCGGCATGTTCGGCCACACCGTCGGCTCCGCCGTCGGGATGGGCTACGTCCGCCGCGAAGGGGGCGTCACGCGGGACTGGATCGAGGCCGGGAGCTACGACATCGACGTGGCCGGCGAACGGTGGCCCGCCCGGGCCTCGCTCACCGCCTTCCACGATCCCCGGCGGGAGCGGATCCTGGCGTAGCCCGGCCCCGGTCAGCCGCTTGCCCGCAGCGCCCGCCGCAGTCCGGCGATCTCCTCGCGCAGCCCCGCCATCTCGCGGCGCAGGGACTCCGCGTCCGCGTCGGCGTGTGCCTCGATATCCCGGGCCTTCTCCGCGTGCTGCGTCTGCATGGCGTCCACGATGACGCCGATGAACAGGTTGATGACGGCGAAGCTGGTCACCAGGATGAACGGCACGAAGAAGGCCCAGGCATGGGGGAACTCGACCATGACCGGCCGCACGATGCCCATGGACCAGCTCTCCAGGGTCATGATCTGGAACAGGCTGTACATCGAGGCGCCGACGTTGCCGAACCATTCCTCGAAATCGCCGCCGAAGAAATTGGTCGCCAGCACCGCGGAGACATAGAAGATCAGGGCGATCAGCCCGACGATCGAGATCATGCCGGGCAGCGCGGTGATGAGCGCCTGGATCACCGTGCGCATCTGGGGCACCACCGACATCAGGCGCAGGACGCGGAGAACGCGGAGCGCGCGCAGCACCGCCAGGGGGCCGGAGGCCGGGAGAAGGGCGACGGCGACGATCGAAAAATCGAAGACGTTCCAGCCGTCGCGAAAGAACCCGAATCCCCGCCCGAACAGCTTCGCGCCGATCTCGATCACGAACACGCCGAGCACGAGCGTATCGAACATGCCGAGAGCGCCGGCGAACGTCCCCATGACCGCCGGCGACGTCTCCAGGCCGAGCGAGACGGCGTTGAGGACGATCAGAACCGTGATGAACGTTTGGGCCCGCTTGCCCTCGATGAATTCCGCAACCCGCCGTCTGGTGGTCATGTCCCCTCACCCGCCGCCTTGAGATCCCCGTCGATGGAGACGGGTTACATAGGCAGGGAGTCGCCGCCGCGCAACGCCGCCGAACGGGGGACGCGTCAGGCCAGCGCCCCGCCGCGGCGCTCTTCCACGCCGGACTGCCGGGGACGCGTGGTGAGGACGTTGCCCCCGTCCACCACCAGGGTCTGGCCCGTCACGTAGCGGGCCCAGTCCGAGCAGAGGTAGACGGCGGCGTGGCCGATGTCCCAGCCCTCGCCCTCGACCTCGAGCAGCGAGGACCGGCGCCGGACCTCACGCAGCCCGGCGTCCACGCCGTCGGCGACGACCATGGGCGTGTACATCGCCCCCGGCGCGATGCAGTTCACCCGGATGCCGTCGGCGCCGTGGTCAACGGCCATGCCGCGCGTCAGCGCGATGACGGCGCCCTTCGACGCCGCATAGGCGGTGAGTCCGCGCGGACGCAGGGCGGAGATCGACGAGATGTTGACGATGGCGCCGCCGCCGCTCTCCGTCATCGCCGGGATGGCGTGCTTCGAGGTCAGGAACATGGCCTCGACGTTGACGCGCATCATGCGGTCCCAGCGCTCCCGGGTCTCGTCCACGACCGTGGCCCGGCCGGCGATGCCGACGTTGTTGTCCAGGGCGTCGATCCGGCCGAACGCGCCGAGGGCCGCCTCGACCATGGCCGCGCACTGGGCCTCGTCCGTGAGGTCCGCCTCGTGGGCCGCGGCGACCCCGCCCTCGGCCTCGATCATCCCGACCGTGCGCCGGGCCGCCGCAAGGTCGCGGTCGACGACGAACACGCGCGCCCCGGCCCGGGCGAACAGGATCGCCGCAGCGCGCCCGTTGCCGATGCCCTCGTCCGCCGCGCCGCCGCCGGCGACGACGGCGCACTTCCCCTCCAGTCCCAGGCTCTCCTTCAGCACGGTCCCTCCTCCCGCGACGCCAAGGCGCCGCCGCGGCGCTCCTCGACCCCGGAGCCCCGGGGGCGCGTGGTCAGGCTCATGCCGCCGTCGACCACAAGGCATTGCCCGGTCACGTACCGCGCCCAGTCCGAGCAGAGATAGAGGACGGCGCGGCCCACGTCCCAGCCTTCCCCCTCGATCTCCAGCAGGGAGGCCTTGCGCCGCCGTTCGCGCGCCTCGTCGGTCATGCCCTTGTGGTAGAGCCGCGGCGTGTGCACGGCGCCCGGCAGGACGCAGTTGACGCGGATGCCGTCGGCGCCGTGATCGACGGCCATGGCGCGGGTGAGCGACATCATGGCGCCCTTCGACGCGGAATAGGCCGTCATGCCGCGGGGCCGGATGGCGGCCGTCGAGGCGATGTTGACGACGGCCCCGCCGCCGCTCTCGATCATCGCCGGGACGGCGTATTTCGATGCCAGGAAGACGCTTTCGACGTTGATCCGCATGACCTGTTCCCAGGCCTCCCGGCTTTCCTCGACGACGCTGCCCTTGCTGCTGATGCCGACGTTGTTGTCGAGGACGTCGAGCCGGCCGAAGCGCTCCAGCGCGGCGGCGACCATACCCCGGCACTCATCCTCGCGGCCGAGATCGGCCCGATGCGCGGCCGCCTCGCCGCCTTCGGCCTCGATCGTCGCGACCGTGTTCTCGGCCAGATCGAGGAACCGGTCGACGACCAGCACGCGGGCGCCGGCGCGGGCGAGCATGACGGCCGCCGCGCGCCCGTTGCCGATGCCCTCACCCGCCGCGCCGCCGCCGGTGACGATGGCCGCCTTGCCCTCCAGTCCCAGGCTCTCCTTCAGCATGATCGTTCCCTGTCCGCACGATGAGACGAGTCTCCGATCATATCCGTCATTTGCGCGGAAGTGGGGGCAGGCCGCCGGCATGACGACGTTTGCCGGAAAATCGAAACACACCCCCTCACGACCTCCCTCCTGACAGGTTGAGGGGAGGTCGGGAGGGGGGTGTCGGCGGATGCGCCGCCGGTGTGGTTGAATGGCCGGCACCGACGAGCGGGAGGAGAGACCGATGAGCGAAACGAGCGTCTATGAGCGTTTCCGGGCGCTGCACGAGCGGGACGGCATCTTCGTCATCCCCAACCCCTGGGACGCCGGCACGGCCCGCATCCTCGCGTCCATGGGCTTCGAGGCACTGGCCACGACGAGCGCCGGGCTGGCGTTCTCCCTTGGAGTGAACGACGGCGCGGTGCCGCGGGAACAGACCCTCGCCAACTGCCGGGACATCGTCCGCGCGACCGCCCTGCCCGTTTCCGCCGACCTGGAGAGGGGTTTCGGCGACTCGCCCGAGAGCGCCGCCGAGACGGTCCGCGCGGCGGCGGCGGCGGGGCTGGCCGGGTGCTCCATCGAGGACTTCACGAACCGGAACGACCGGCCGCTCTATGAGTTCGGGCTCGCGGTCGACAGGATCGAGGCCGCCGCGGAGGCCGCGCGCGGCCTGCCCCACGACTTCGTCCTCACGGCGCGGTGCGAGAACTTCCTGCGGGGCAACCCCGACCTCTCCGACACCATCGGGCGGTTGCAGGCGTTCGAGCGGGTGGGGGCCGACGTGCTCTACGCGCCGGCGCTTCCCGACCTGGAGACCATCCGGACGGTCTGCGCGTCGGTCGGCCGGCCGGTCAACGCGCTCATGGGAACGCCCGGCGCGACCTACGGCGTCGAGGAACTGGCCGGGGCGGGCGTCCGCCGCGTCAGCATCGGCTCCGCGGCCGCCCGCGTGGCGTTGGCCGCCTTCATGACGGCGGCCCGGGAGATTCGCGAGACCGGAACGTTCGGGCTCATGACCGGAGGCGCCTCCGTCGCGGAGCTGTCCGGCATCTTCACGGTGTTCGAATAGGCCCGTCCGCGCCCTCCGGGTCCGGGCGGCGGCCGTTTGCATCGCCGCGGCCGAAGCGCATACTGGACGCGTCTCGAAGCGGAACCCGGCGGCATGCGCGACTTTCACCAACCCGGCCGATCGACCGTGCGGGCGCTCGACGCCATGGCGGCGACGTCGCATCCGGCGGCGACCCTGACCGCGATCGACATCCTTCGGGCCGGCGGGAACGCCGTCGATGCCGCGGTCGCCGCCGCGGCCGTTCTCGGCGTCGTCGAGCCCCACTCCACCGGTATCGGCGGCGACTGCTTCGCGCTCTACGCGCCGCACGGGACGACGGACATCGTCTCCATCAACGGATCCGGCCGGGCGCCGGCGGCCGCGGCGGCGGAATGGTATCTGGACCGCGGCTTCACGGGCATTCCGCTGTTCAGCCCCCATGCGGTCACCGTTCCGGGCGCGGTCGACGCCTGGTCGCGGCTCCTCGCGGACCACGGCACGATGGGGTTCGACGAGGTCCTGCGGCCGGCGATCGGCTACGCCGAGCACGGCTACGTCGTTCACGGCCGCGTCGCCCAGGCCTGGGCGGCGAACGCAGAGAAGCTCGCGCGGAACCCGGCGGCGGCCGGCGTTTTCCTGCCGCGGGGCAAGCCGCCGGCGGAAGGCGACGTCCACCGCCAGGAGATGCTGGCGGAAACCATGAAGATCATCGTCCGGGAGGGGCGGGACGGCTTCTATGCCGGCGCCGTCGCCGAGGACATCGTGACCTGCCTGAATTCCCTCGGAGCGCTGCATACCCTCGAGGACTTCGCGGCACACGAGTCGGAGTACGCGGCGCCGATCAGGGGGAGCTACCGCGGTCTCGACGTCTACCAGGTGCCCCCCAACAACCCGGGCGTCACCGCCCTCCTGATGCTCCGCGTCCTCGAGGGCTTCGACATGGCTGGCCTCGATCCGCTCGGGGTCGAGCGGTTCCACCTCCAGGCGGAGGCGGCGCGCCTCGCCTATGACGCGCGCGAGACCGAGGTCGGAGACCCGGCCTTCGTCGACGTCCCCCTCGACAGGCTTCTGTCGGCGGAATTCGCGGCCGAGCTGCGCGCCCGGATCGATCCCGCCCGGGCCATGGACCTCAAGTCGATCCGGCCCCCCACGGCCCCCGATACGGTCTACCTCTGCGTCGTCGACTCGGACCGCAACGCGATCTCCTTCATCAATTCGCTGTCCTACGCGTTCGGGACCGGGCTGCTTAGCCCCAACACCGGGGTGATGCTTCAGAACCGGGGAGCGGGATTCCGGGTGGAGCCGGGCCACCCGAACTGCATCGCGCCGCGGAAGCGGCCGCTCCACACGATCATGCCGGGGATGCTGGCGGAACGGGACCGCGTGCTCATGCCCTACGGCGTGATGGGCGGGCAGTACCAGCCCACCGGCCACACCCACGTTCTCGCCAACATCCTCGACCACGGCATGGACGTGCAGGCGGCCATCGACTGTCCCCGCGCCTTCCATTTCGGCGACACGTACCTGCTGGAGCGCGGCATCGGCGGGGATGTCGAGCGCGGCCTCCGGGCCCTCGGCCACGAGACGGAACGGGCGGCCATGCCCCACGGCGGGGGCCAGGCGATCTGGATCGACTGGGATCGGGGCACGCTGGCCGGCGGTTCCGAGCCCCGCAAGGACGGCTGCGCGCTCGGGTATTAGAGGGGAGCGCCACCATGCAAGAGTCGCTGCAACGGCTGATCGACCGCGAGGAGATTCGCGACCTGATGGCGCGCTACGCCCGCGCCGTCGACCGGGGGGACTGGGAGAGCGTGCGGGACGTCTATCACGAGGACGCCCACGACGACCACGGCGACTACAAGGGCGGCGTTGACGGCCTGATCGACTTCATCCGGGAACGGAACGGGCTTCTGTTCCAGAGCGTGCACTTCCTGGGAAACTGCCTCGTCGAATTCGCCGGCGCCGATGTCGCCGTGGTCGAGACCTATTTCGTGACGGCCCACACCCTGGGGCCCGAAGCGCAGGAGGCCTACGGAACGGGAGACGGCTCGCGGCCCATGCAGATGTCCCAGTTCGGGCGCTACGTCGATCGCGTCGAGCGGCGGGACGGCGCCTGGCGGATCGCCGATCGCGTCGTCGTCTTCGAGGCGCTGAGGCTGCAACGCGACGACATCCCACCGCTCAAGCCGGAATGGGCGGAATTGCGGCGGGACCGGAGCGATCCGATCTTTCGCATGCGCGCCGAGGCCGGCCTGGCATGACTCTCGACGAAACCCGGATTGCCGCGGCGGCGGACTTCCTGGCCCGGGCCCGTCTCGGCGGCGGACCGACGCCGGCGCCGCCGGCCCGTCTCACGCCGCGGACGGAAGCGGAGGGCTACGCGATCCAGACGGCCGTGCACGGGCTCCTTCAAGAGGCGGGACACGGCCGGCCGGCGGGACACAAGATCGGCTGCACCACGCCGGTCATGCAGGCGTTCCTGGAGATCGATCATCCCTGCGCCGGCGAGGTGTTCGACAGCATGACCTTTCACGAAAGCGTCGAACTGCCGCTGTCGCGGTTTCATCGGGTCGGCGTCGAGTGCGAGATCGCGGCCCGACTCGGCGCCGACCTCCCGGCCGAGGGGGCGCCCTATTCGCGCGATGCGGCGGGTGAAGCCGTGTCGGCCCTCATGGGGGCGATCGAGCTGGTCGACGACCGCTACGAAGACTACGCGGCTCTCTCCGCGCCGGTTCTTATCGGGGACGATTTCTTCAACGCCGGCGTCGTTCTCGGAGCCGGGCGAGCCGGCTGGCGCGACCTGGACCCGAAGGCGGTCCGCGGCACGCTCCGGATCGACGGCGAGGAGCGGGCGTCGGGCGTCGGCGCCGACATTCTCGGCGATCCGCTCGAAGCCCTGGCGTGGCTCGCCAACCACCGGGCCGGCGTGGGCCGGCCCCTGCGCGCCGGAACCTTCGTCATGCTGGGGAGCGTGGTCCGGACGGTGTTCTTCGATGCGCCGGCGTCGGTCGTGGCGGACCTCGCCGGTCTCGGCCGGGCCGAGGTGCGATTCATCTGACGGCGCGGCGGCGATGCTCCAGCTTCAGCTTCGGGATGACGTCCGTCGCGACCCGCTCGAAGACGGGCAGCTCCCGCGGCACCAGCGGGTAGTGCAGCACGATCTCGTCGATCCCGATGTCGATGACCCGTTCCGCCGTCTCGGCGAAGGCGTCCGGCGACGCGTAGTAGCCGATGGCACCGCCGCTGTTCCGGGCGTCCTGGTCCAGGACCACGTAGGAGCGCCGGACGGCGGCCGGGTCGCGGCCGATCGCGGCGCAGCGCTCGTCGAGCAGCGCCATGCGGTCCCGCGTCTCCCGGAGCTGCGCCTCGAAGGTCTCCGCGAAGCTGAGGCTGTTCCAGATATCGGCGTGGCGGGCCGCGAGCCCGATCATGACCGGACCCATGGCGCCGATGGCGATGGGCGGACGCGGTTTCCGGATCGGCCGGGGGATCATCACCGCGCCGGTGACGGTGTAGTACGCGCCCCGGTAGGTCGTGGTCTCGTTGGTCAGCATCAGGTCGACGATCTCGACGTACTCCTTCAGGCGCGCCACGCGCTCCGGGTAGCCCCAGTTCGGGATGCCGATCATGCCGTAGGCGGGATCCTCCACCAGTCCCGTGCCGAGTCCCACGACCAGCCGGCCCTGGGAGATGTGGTCCACGGTCAGCGCCTGGCGCGCCAGAATGGCCGGATTGCGAAGCGGGATCTGGGTGACGTAGGTGGCGAGTCCGATGCGCGAGGTCTCGCGCGCCGCCGCCGCCAGCACCGTCCATCCCTCCAGCCAGGGAACCGAGGGGTTGCGCCAGTCGACGAAGTGATCCGCCGTGGCCACGAGATCGAAGCCGAGGGCCTCCACGTGCCGGAAGCGGGCCGCCAGCGCCTCCCACGGCGCGTTGGGCAACAGCAGGACCTGGAATTGCAGGCCGCCGGCCATGACGCCGCCTATATCTCCCGGGCCGCGCGGTGGCCGTCGACCACGGCCAGCTCGATATCGCGGGGCTGATAGCAGTCGCCGATGGCACGGACGTCCGCGTGCCGCCCGCGGAGCTCGCGGTACAGCTTGTCGTCCGCCAGCCCGCCGGCGGCCATGACCACCGTGTCGACGCCGTCGACGGTGCGCGGCTCCCACGTGACGACGTTGTAGACGTCGACGGCGTCCTCCGTGACCTCCCAGACGCCCGTGAAGGGCGTCAGCGTCACCCCCTTGCGCATCAGGCGCTCGAGCTGGACGTGCCAGGCAGGGGCCGGCATGTGGCGGCCGACGTATTCGAGGCCCGTGACGATCTCGACCCGGCGGCCCCGGTCCGCGAGGTACTCGGCGACGGTGGGTGCCTCGGCCCGGCCCAAGGTGTCGACCACGAGGACGCGCTCGCCGATCTGAGCGTTGCCGAGCAGCACGTCGCGGGCGCTCAGCACGTGTTTCCGGCCGGCGCCGATCACGTCGGGGAAGAAGGCCGTCGAACCGGTGGCCACGACGATGGCGTCCGGATTCTCCGCCAGCACGTCGCCGGGCGCCGCCTCGTGGCCGAGCCGGACATCTACGCCCAGCTTCCCGAGTTGGCGTTCGAAATACAGGACGATCTGCTCGAAGATGTCACGGGCGGGCGTCCGCATCACGAGATTGACCTGGCCGCCGACCCGCCCGTCCTTCTCGAAGACCACGACGTCGTGGCCCCGCTCCGCCGCGACGCGCGCGGCCTCGCAGCCGGCCGGGCCGGCGCCCACGACCGCCACCCTCTTCCGGGTTTCGGCCGGCGGCAGCTCGGACCACTCGCGCTCCCGTCCCGTCACCGGGTTGTAGATGCAGCCGACGCCCATGCCGAGATAGATGTGTCCGACGCAGCTCTGGGTGCAGGCGATGCAGACGCGGATGTCGTCGGCGCGGCCCTCCCGGGCCTTGTTGGCCCAGTGGGGATCGGCGATCAGCGCCCGGGCCAGACCGACGATGTCGGCCTTCCCCTCCGCGATCATGGCTTCCGCCAGCGCCGGGGAGTCGACCCGGCCCGTGCCGACGACGGGCAGCGCGGTCGCCTCCTTGAGACCGGCCGGCAAATGGGCGAATTGCCCGGGCCTGTAGTAGTGGGGCGGCCAGTGCTCCCGGCCGCTACGCGGGCTCGGCACGATGCCCTGCCACATGTTGAAGTAGTCCACCTTGCCGCCGGCCTCGACCAGGCGGGCGACATGCTTGTAGTCCTCCAGTCCCAGGCTGTAGTCCACGAGGTCGTCGTAGAAGCGGATGCCCAGCAATAGCCGGGGTCCGAGCTCGCCGCGCACCGTGTCGACGACCTCGTCGAGGAACGTCATGCGCTCCTCGAGCGTTCCCCCGCCGTACTTGTCCTCCCGTCGGTTGGCGCGTTCGCTGAGGAAGTTGGCGAACAGGAAGTCGAGGCCCACGGCCAGCTCGACGCCGTCCATCTCGCCGTGGACGACGCGGCGCGCCGCGGCGGCGAACGACTCCACGACCTCTTCGACCTCCGCCGTGGACATGGCGTGGGGCACGAGCTGGGGCGACGAGAAGTCGGGCGCCGGCACCGCTGAGGGCGCCTCGATGGTGCGCTGGAGATAGGCCGCGCCGTCCGAGACCCGGCGGCCGCGATGTCCGAGCTGCGCCAGCATGGGCACGCCGTGGGCGTGCGTCGCTTCGGAGAACTTCCCGTAGACGGCGGTGATCCTCTCGTCGTAGCTGGCCAGCGACAGGGCCGCGTCGCCGTCGTAGCGGGTGACCGTGAGCCCCGTGACGATGATGCCCGCGCCGCCCCTGGCGCGCTCGCGGACGTAGTCCACGTAGCGGTCGGTCGGAATGCCGTCGCCGGTCTGGAAATGGGCCGCGTGGCCCGTGTTCATGATCCGGTTCTTGAGGGTGTACGTCCCCACCTTCAGCGGGGCGAACAGGTTGGGGAACGGTTCGGCCATGGCGTCCCTCCGCTGCGATCAGCCGGGGTAGCAGCCGGCCTCCCGGGCGCGGCGGACCACCAAGGCGTGGACGAGGTCGACGGTCGGGGTCGGAACGCCCGTCAGGCGGCCCAGCTCGACGACCGCGCCCACCAGCGCGTCGATCTCCATGGGGCGGCCCTGGTCGAGGTCCTGGAGCATGGACGTGCGGTGGGCGCCGACCTCTTCCGCGGCCTTGATGCGGGCATCGACGTCCATGGGGAACTCGGCGCCGAGCGCCTCGCCGACGGCCCGGCCCTCCTCCATCATGGCCTGCAGCACGCCGCGGCAGCCGGGGTCGGTCGCCAGGGTCTCCAGCGTCGCGCCGGTCAGGACGCTCACCGGATTGAAGGACAGGTTGCCCCACAGCTTCATCCAGATCTCGTTGCGGATCCTGGGCCGCACCGGCGACTTGAGGCCCGCCGCGATCATCGCCCTGCTCAGGGCGAGAGCGCGCTCGGACCGGTTGCCGTCGGGCTCGCCGAGCGGCATGCGGTTGCCGTAGGAGTGCCGGACGACGCCGGGCCGCTCGACTTCCGCGGAGGTCCAGACGACGCAGCCGACCACGCGTTCGGGGCCGATGTGCGTCCACTGGCGGCCGCCGGGGTCGACGCAGGCGACGCGGCGGTCCTCGTAAGGCCCCTCTAGCTTGTGGAAGTACCACCAGGGGATTCCGTTGACGACCGGCACCACGACGGTGTCCGGACCGAGCAGCGGCGTCATGCGGTCCGCGACCGGCGGTACCGAGTGCGCCTTGAGCGCGACCAGGACGTAGTCCTGGACGCCGGCCTCCGCCGGGTCGTCCGTGCATCGCGGCCGCGTGACGAACTCGTCTCCGGCGGCGCCAACGAGGGTCAGCCCGTCCCGTTTCATCGCGGCGAGGTGGGGCCCCCGCGCGATCAGCGTGACGTCGAGCCCCTCGCGGGACAGCAGGGCGCCGACGTGCCCCCCGACGGCGCCCGCTCCGAAGACGCAGATCCTCATCGGGCGCCCCCGGTCAGCCCGAGCCTGTCGGCGAGGCCGATGCGCTGCGGCTTGCCGGTCGCGCCTTTGGGGATCTCGTCCAAGAACACGACGGTCCGGGGAACCTTGAAGGCGGCGAGGCGCTCGGCGGCGAAATCGCGCAGTTCCGCCTCGGTCGGAGACCGGCCCTCGCGCGGCACGACGGCCGCCGCGACGTCCTCGCCCAGCCGGTCGTGGGGCACGGCGAAGGTGACGGCCTGGGCCACCGCTTCGTGGCCCGTCAGGACCTCGTCGACCTCCCGCGGCGAGACCTTCTCGCCGCCGCGGTTGATGATCTCCTTCAGCCGCCCGCTGATGGTGAGGTATCCGTCCTCGTCGAGGAAGCCCTCGTCTCCGGTGCGGAACCAGCCGCCGGCGAAGGCGCCGGCGTTCGCGTCCGGATTGTCCTCGTAGCCGGCCGTGACGTTGCCGCCCCGGATGGCGACCTCGCCCCGGACGCCCCGGGGCCGAGGCGCGCCCGACTCGTCCAGGATGGCGACCTCGGGGCCCGCGGGCAGGCCCACCGTACCGGGCTTGCGGGGCGCCGGCGGCAGGGGGTTCGACGCCATCTGATGGGCGGCCTCGGTCATGCCGTAGGACTCGATGACGGGCACGCCGAAGACCTCCTCCAGCTCGGCCATGACCTGCGGCGGCAGCGGCGCGCTGGACGAACGGACGAGGCGCAGCGCGGAGCGGGCGGCGACGTCCCGGTTGCGCCCGGCGCGCGCCAGGATCGCCTGGTGCATGGTGGGCACGGCGCTGTACCAGGTCGGGCGGACCTCGTCGAGCCAGGCGAAGAACCGCAGGGCGTTGAACCCGGGCGGGCAATGGACCGAGGCGCCCGCCCACAGGCTGGCGAGGACGGAGGCCATCAGCCCGTGAATGTGGAACAGCGGCATGACGTTGAGGCACCGGTCTGCGGAACCCAGGGACAGGGCCGCCGCGATGTTCCGGGCGGACGCGCACACGTTGGCGTGGCTGAGCGGCACGATCTTGGGCCGCGACGTGGTGCCCGAGGTATGGAGCACCAGCGCGATGTCCCCGGCGGCCGCGGCGTTGTCGCCGGAGGCGTCCCCGACCGCGCCGCCCTCCAGGCCGAACAGGCCCGCGGCCTCCGCGGAGCGGTCGGCGAGCCGCAGCACGCCCACGCCGAGGCGTTCCGCCGCCGCGGCCGCGGGCGAATCGCCGCCGGCCGCGGCGCCGACGATCAGGGCCTTGGCGCGGAGGTCCCGGAGATAGAACTCGAACTCCTCGCCGCGATAAGCCGGGTTCAGGGGCGCCGCCGTCGCCCCGGCGGCCACCGACGCGAAGGCGCTCGCCATGGCGGGGCCGTTGGGGAGCACGACGGCCACCCGGTCGTTGCGGCCGATGCCGAGGCGCCGGAGCGCACCGACGGTTTCCCGTGCGTGCCGCCGCAGGCGGTCGAAATCGAGGCTCGGCGCCCCGGGCGCGCCGATCGCGGGATCGGCCCCGGCGCCGCGCGAGAGGAGGTTCAGGATCGTGTCCGGCATGGCCGCTGGCATGGCGTGCGGTTCTCCCGCATCGAGGCTGGACGATTGCACTCGATCCCGCCCGCGCGGGCAAGCCCCCGGGGGACGTTGCCGGGGCCGGGCTACATCTCCGCGGCCAGGTCGACGACGAGGTCGTAGCGCTCGTCGACGCGCGCGGTGGCGCCGATGCCGAGCACGCAGGTCGACTCCCGCTCCTCGATCAGGGCCGGCCCCGCCACGGCATCGCCCGGCGCGAGCGCGTAGCGGTCGAGGACCGGGCAGTCGACGAAGCCGCCGGCTTCCGGGAAATAGGCCCGGCGGCGGCCCTTTGCCGCCGTCCGCGCTCCGACTCCGGCGCCGACGAACTCCGGAGGCCCCGTGTCTTCCGGCGCGGGCGCCCGCGCCTCCACCTTCCAGTTGACGATTTCCAGGCGCTCGTCGAGGCCGGGGATGGCGAAGATCTCCCGGTAGCGCGCGCCGAAGGCACCGGGAATGGCGTTCCGCATGGCCGTGGGGTCGGCCCCGTCCGGCAGGGTGACCTCGATCTCGAAGCCCTGCCCCTGGTAGCGGATGTCGAGGCGGTGGACGACCGTGACGTCCGCGGCGGCGACCCCGGCGTCGCGGATCAGGCCGACGGCCTCGTCCGCGAGCGGCCGGTAGTGCCGCTCGTACCAGTCGTCCCCGAGGGCGTCGACGAAGGCGAGATGGGAGCGGGCGACGTCGAACGAGAGCGGACAGGCGAGCAGGCCCAGCGCCGACAGGACTCCGGCCGCGGGCGGAAAGATCACGCGCGGCACCTTCAGCTTGCCGGCGATGCCGTGGGCGTGGACGGGGCCGGAACCGCCGAACGCGATCATGGCGCAGTCCCGGTAGTCGAACCCCCGCTCCGCCGCGTGGACCCGAAAGGCCCGCGCCACGTCCTCGTTGACGGTCTCGTGAATCCCCCAGGCCGCCCGGACTACCGGGACGCCGAGAGGATCCGCCACGTGCGCGGCGATCGCCCGTTCGGACGCCCGCGGATCGAGCCGCATCTCGCCGCCCAGGAAGAAGCCCGGATCGAGATAGCCGAGCACCACGTCGGCGTCGGTGAGGGTCGCGGCCTCTCCACCCCGTCCGTAGCACGCGGGACCCGGGTCGGCGCCGGCGCTGCGCGGCCCGACGCGGATCACGCCGCGGCCGTCGAGTTCGGCGACGGACCCGCCGCCGGCGCCGATCTCGATCATGTCGATGACGGGAATCTTGATGGGGATGCCGCTCCCCGGCTTGAACTCGTGGACCCGCGCCACCTCGAGCTCGTCCGTGCGGAGGGGCAAACCGGCGCGCACCAGGGCGCCCTTCGCCGTCGTGCCCCCCATGTCGAAGGACAGGACGTCGGCGAGGCCCAGGGCCGCGCCGTGACGCGCCGACATCAGGGCGCCCGCGGCGGGCCCCGACTCCATCATGCGCACGGGAAAGCGCCGCGCCGTGCCGGGCGTCACCATGCCGCCGTTCGACGCCATCATGGCGATGCGGCCGGCGAAGCCCAGGGCGTCGAGCTCGCGCTCGATGCGCCGCAGATAGCCGTCGAGCACGGGCTGGGTGAAGGCGTTGGCCACGGCCGTGGTCCAGCGCTCGAACTCGCGCCAGTGCGGGAACACCTCCGCCGACGCGGAGACGGACAGGCCGGGAAACGCGGCCCGGACGGCGTCGCGCACCGCGAGCTCATGGGCCGGGTTGAGGTAGGAATTGACGAAGCAGACCGCGAGGGACCGGATGCCGTGACCGGCGACCAGCTCCGCCGCGGCCGACGTCGCCCCCTCGAGATCGACGGTGTGCCCGACGCTCCCGTCGAACAGGATGCGCTCGTCGACCTCGCGCCGCAGCGCCCTCGGAACCAGCGGGGCGGGAAACTCCGGCGTCAGGTCGTAGAGGTCGTAGCGCCGCTCCCGGCGCATGTCGAGAATGTCGCGGAACCCCCTGGTGACGAGCATGCCCGTGGGCGCGCCCCGGCGCTCGATGACCGCGTTCGTGACCAGCGTGGTCCCGTGCACGACCGCCTCGACGTCCGTCAGGGCCACGCCGCTCCCGGCCAGCAGCTCCCGGAGTCCCTCGACGACGGCCCGGGAAGGATCCCGGGGCGTGGTCAACCGCTTGTGGATGGCGGCGATGCCACCGCCCTCCGCGAGGAGCGCGAAGTCAGTGAAGGTCCCGCCGATGTCGACTCCGACCCGCCAGGTCATCGGCGCGCCGCGGTCCGCGCGGCCGTGTCGACCTCGACGCCGTAGGCCTCCCGCGCGCCCGCCACGCTCACGTAGCCGTCGAGGACGTCCTTCAGGACCCGCTCGGGATCGCGGTCCCCGGCGGCGCCGAACCCGCCGCCGCCCGCCTCCACGATGCGCACGCGGTCCCCCGGTGCCATGGGATGGCGGTCCTTGGGGTGCAGGGGCCGGCCGTTGGCCTCGAAGCGGGTGGGGCGGCCGCCGCCGCCGCCGTGGTACCCCCGCGCCGGGAAGTCCGTCCGGTAGCCCATGGGGAAGACGGTCAGGGTGTTGCCGCTGTCGTTGCGGAGCACCACCTCCTGACCCAGGCCGCCCCGACTGCGGCCGGCGCCGCCGCTGTCGGGAACGAACGCCTTGCGTTCGACCGTCATGCTGGTCAGTGCCTCCCAGATCTCCACGGGCACGACCCCGATGGTGGTCGGCGTCGACATGGTCTCGGCGCCGTCCGCCTCCCTGGCCCCGCCGACACCCCCCGTCGCCGTGAAGACTTCCGAGATCCTGCGGCCGTCGCGGTGGACGCCCTGGACGGTGAGGTGGCCGACCATGCCGCTCTCGGCCTGCACGGCGCCGGGAAGGGCCCGGTCGAAGGCGCCGAAGACGAGGGACGGGATGAAGTGCGCCACGAGGTGTCGGCCGGCCGTGGGCGCCGGCGGCCGGGCGTTGAGGATGCAGCCCTCGGGCGCCGCGATGGAGACGGGCGCCAGGAACCCCTGGTTGTTGGGGATGTCCCCCGCCATCAGGCACTTGAGTGCGAAATAGGTCCACGCGGAGGCGATGTTGAGGGCGCAGTTGATGCCGCGGCTCACGGACGGCCCAGTGCCGTCGTAGTCGATCGACAGGCCGTCCCCCTCCACGGTGACGGCGCAGGCGAGGCGCACTGGATCGTCGAAGCCCTCGATGTCGACGGCGTTCCGGTAGACGCCGTCGGGAATGTCCCGGATGCGGTCGCGCATGGCGCGCTCCGACCGCGAACGGATGGCGCGGGAGAGCGTCCCGAGATCCTCGAGGCCGTGCTCGTCCATGAACTCCACGAGCTTCCGGCCGCCCACCTCGTTGCAGGAGACGTTGGCCATGACGTCCCCCACGACCTGCTCCGGCACCCGGACGTTGGCGCGGACGAACTCGAACGCCGTCTCGTTCGGCCGGCCCGCGTCCATCAGCTTGCAGACCGGAATCCGCAGCCCCTCCTGGTAGATGTCGGTGGCGGCGGCGGTGTAGCCGATGCCGCCGATATCGGGCAGGTGCGAGATGCTCATGGTGTAGCCGGCGACGCGCCCGCCGCGGAACGCCGGCCGCGCGACGCAGATGTCGAAATAGTGGCCTGTGCCCTGCCAGGCGTCGTTGGTGGCGATCACGTCGCCCGGCTTCAGGGTCTCGGGCGGATAGCGTTCGAGGATGTGGCGCAGGGTCGCCGGCCCGGTGCCGGTGAAGGACGGCAGGCTGTTGGTTCCCTGGGCGATCGCGTTGCCGTCGGCGTCGAACAGGATGACGGTCAGATCGAGGCACTCCCGCAGGATCGTCGAGAAGGACGACCGCAGCATCACCGAGACGCCCTCGTCGGCGATCGAGATCAGGCGGTCCCAGTGGATGCCCAGGGCGACGGGATCGAGGGGCGCCTCCGCCGCCGGCCGCGACGGTTCCACGGTATGCGTCATCGGGTCAGGCGCCGTAGTCGATCGGCGTGACGTGCGCCGGATCCGCGTGCCTGGCCCAGTAGAGGTCGTCGAGCCGGCGCGTGGTCTCGCGGGGCATGCCGTTGGCGATGGGGCGGCCATTGACCTCGGTGATTCCCACGACGCCGCCGGCGGTCGTGCAGAGAAACGCCTCGTCGGCGCCCAGGAGGTCGTCCACGGAGACGGTGCCGAGGCCAGCGGGCAGGCCGATTTCCTCGCACAGCTCGAGCACGACCGCCCGCGTGACGCCCTCGAGCACGCCCGCGCCCGGCGAGGTCGCCCGTCCGTCCTTGACGACGAAGACGTTGAACCCCAGGCCCTCGGTCACGTTGCCGTGCATGTCCGGCAGGATCACCTGGTCGGCGCCGGCGTCGTGGGCCTCGAATATCCCGCTCACGAAGTCCAGCCTGTTGTAGTTCTTGACGGTGGGGTCGATACACTCCGCCGGAATGCGCGGCGTCGAGGCCACGTGGAGGCGCATGCCCCGCTCGCGCTGGGCGTCCGTCATGAAGAAGGTGTAGGGAACGGAATAGACGAACAACTGGTTCGACGCGTCCCCCGGGTCGCGGGAGAACGACGGCGGCTGCAAGCCGCGCGTGCACACCATCTTGACGAACGCGTCGCGCAGACCGGGGCGCCGGGCGCATTCGGTCATCACCTCGACCAGTCCGTCCCGGTCGAGCGGCATGGCGAGCCGCAGCTTGGCCATCGACGACAGGAACCGGTCCACGTGATCGTCCAGGCGGAAGAAGGCGCCCTTGAACACGCTCACCACGTCGTAGGTGCAGTCGCCGCGCACGAAGCCCCAGTCGAGCAGCGAAACCCTGGCCTCCGACAGGGGGCGGAACGCGCCGTTCACCCACGCGATTCCGGGAACCTCTCCGGCGGTCGCCGGAGGCGCGTTGTCCCGGTTCAGCTCCGCGGCGACGCTCATGATGTCACTCCCCGGATTGCGGCCCATGCGCCCCGTACTGTACCACGATGCCCGAGAGGCGGGCCGCGATCCCCGGCGACCGGTCCGACCGGAACGCCGGCGCGGCGGCGGCCTCCGCCCCGTTGCAGCCGAGCGGCGTTCCGGCCGCCCCCCGTGGGGTTTCATGCCCGCTTTTTCCCGGCAAACGAACCCTCGACCCCGAACCCCCGCCGCGTTCGAAACGCCCCGCATCCAGGAGAATCCCCCGTGTTCGAGTCCTTCTTCCCGAAACCCAAACTCTTCTTCGCGTCCTTCGCGGCATGGTCCGTCGCCTGCGTCGTCCTCTGGTTCCTGGCCGCCCGCGACGCGGGAGAGGCGCTGAGCCTCGGCGGCCCGTTCGGCTACGGGTTCCCGCGGGACCTGGCGCCGGACGCCGACGAGGCCGCCCGGACGGCGCTGGCGGAGGCCCGAGAGGGCGCGGCGACGTTCTGGTTCTACCAGTACATGCTCCTGTGCTACGCGGCGTTCCTCGCCTTCTGGCGCTGGCACGCGCCGCACAAGTGGGCGAGATGGTCGGTGTTCGGGTCGGCCGCGATCATCTTCGTCACGTGGTTTCAGGTGCAGCTCGACGTGATGATCAACGAATGGTTCGGCACCTTCTACGACCTCATCCAGCAGGCGCTCGGAGAGCCGGACAGCGTCACGGTGGGGGAGTATTTCGCCCAGTTGCTGACGTTCGCCAAGATCGCCCTCGTCGCCATCACGGTGGCGGTGTTTACGCGCTTCTTCGTCAGCCACTACGTCTTCCGCTGGCGCACCGCGATGAACGACCACTACATGGCGCTGTGGGACCGCGTGCGCCACATCGAAGGGGCGTCCCAGCGCGTGCAGGAAGACACTATGCGGTTCGCGTCCATCATGGAGCACCTCGGCGTGAGCCTCATCGACTCCGTGATGACGCTGATCGCGTTCCTGCCGATCCTCTGGGGGCTCTCGTCCTTCGTGACGCACCTGCCGGTCGTCGGCGAGGTGCCGCAGGCCCTGGTGTTCGTTGCCATACTGTGGTCGATCTTCGGCACCGGCCTGCTGGCCCTCGCGGGCATCCGGCTGCCCGGCCTCGAGTTCCGCAACCAGCGGGTGGAGGCCGCGTACCGCAAGGAGCTCGTCTACGGAGAGGACGACGCGGACCGCGCCCGGCCGCCGACCGTAGGGGAACTCTTCGACAACGTGCGGCGGAACTACTTCCGGCTCTACCTGAACTACCTCTACTTCAACGTCGCGCGCTACGCGTATCTCCAGGTGGGGGTGCTGGTGCCGTACATCGCCCTGGGGCCGACGATCGTGGCGGCCGGTTTCACGCTGGGGGTGATGCAGCAGATCGTGCGCGCGTTCGGCCGGGTGGAGAACTCGTTCCAGTACCTGGTCAATTCCTGGACCACCATCGTCGAGCTCCTCTCCATCTACAAGCGGCTGCAGGCGTTCGAGGCGGCGATCGCCGACCGGCCGCTGCCCAAGATCGACGAGGAGTACCTGCGGGGCGGCGTGGACCCCGCCTGACCCCGTGGACCGCGCGGGGCGCCTCCTTCGGCGGAGGGGGCGCGGCCGCGTACGGGCCGGCGCTCAGCCGCCGGCGGCCTGACGGTCGCGCTTCCAGATGCGGTCCTGGCGCGGCACGGTGGTGTACTGGATGGGCCAGATGTCGAAGGGCCGGTAGTCGAGCTCCTGGGCCGCGTGCAGCATCCAGTAGGGGTCGCGCAGGCAGCGCCGCCCGAGCGCGACGAGGTCGGCGTCGCCGCGCTCGAGAATGCCGGTCACTTCGTCGACGGTGTTGATGTTGCCCACGCAGATCGATGCGATTCCCGCCTCCTGCCTGATGCGCCGCGCGTAGGGCACGTAGCCCAGCGGCGCAGGACGGGCGATGGGCGTCCATTTCGCCGCGCCGCCGGACGACGCGGCGATGTAGTCGGCGCCGCGCTCCTTGAAGGCCTGCGCGATCTCGACGGCGTCGTCGCCCGTGTTCCCGCCCTCCACGAGGTCGCTCGCGGAGATGCGCACGCCCACGGGGAAATCGCCGGGGACGGCGGCGCGGATGGCGTCGAACACCTCCAGGGGGTAGCGCAGGCGGCCCGGCAGCTCGCCCCCGTATTCGTCGCCGCGGCGGTTGCCGATGGGCGAGAGGAAGCCCGACATCAGGTAGCCGTGGGCGCAGTGATGCTCGATGGCGTCGAATCCGGCGACGACCGCGTTCACGGCGGCGCGGCGGAAGTCCTCGCGGATCCCGTCCATCGCCTTCCGGTCCATCTCGGTCGGCACCTGGTTGCCGGCGCCGTAGGCGACGGGCGACGGCGCGACGATCTCCCAGTTGCCCTCGGGGAGGGGGTCGTCCTGGCCGTGGAACATGCGCTTCGTGGAGCCGCGGCGGCCGGAATGGCAGATCTGGATGCCGATCTTGGCGCGGGTGTGCCCGTGCACGAAATCGGTCACCCGGCGCCAGGCCGCGACCTGGTCGTCCCGGTAGAGCCCGGCGCATCCCGGCGTGATGCGGCCGGTTTCGGAGACGCCGGTGCCCTCGGCGACGATGAATCCCGCGCCTCCCATGGCGCGCGCACCGTAGTGCACGAGGTGCCAGTCCGTCGGGCAGCCGTCCACCGCCGAGTACATGTCCATGGGCGAGACGACGACCCGGTTCTCCAGTCTGAGGCCGCGCAGCTCGTACGGTTCGAACATGGCCGGCGTGGCGTCGCGATCCGACATGAGTCCCCCTGTTCCCGGCCCCGGCGAGGCCGCCCCTGGCCCGCCCGCCGCCGATGTGGGAGAGTACATCGCGGGCCGGCGCGGCGACAGGCGCTCGATGGCCGGGGAACGGTGACGGGAGGATCGGGGCAGAATGAGGTACGGACTGAGAATTCCCAGCTACGCGCTCGGACCGAAGACGGCGACCCTTCAGGACATGGGCGCCTATCTCCGCAGGGCGGAGGACCTCGGTTTCGAGGCGGCCTTCAGCATCGACCACCTGCTGCTCACGCCGCCGGCCTACGCCTGCACCTGGCTGGAGCCCCTGTCGATGCTGTCGGCGCTGTCGGGCGTGACCCGCACGATCCGGCTCGGCACGCTCGTGCTCGTCCTGCCGATCCGCAATCCCGCCTATTTCGCCAAGGAATGGGCGACCCTGGACCTGCTGTCGGGCGGACGCTCGATCCTCGGGATCGGCGTCGGGTGGCACGAAAAGGAGTTCGAGCTCATGGGCGTGCCCCACAACGAGCGGGGGCGGCGCATGAACGAGATGCTGGAGCTGCTCACGGCGCTGTGGACGGAGGACAACGTCACCTACGAGGGCAGGTACTACCGGGTGAAGGACCTCACCATCGATCCGAAGCCGGCGCAACAGCCCCATCCGCCCATCTGGATGGGCGGCGGCAGCATGACCTTCGAGAAGAAATACGGCCAGAAGGTCGCCAACATCGAGCCCGTGCTGAGACGGATCGCCAAGTACGCCAGGACGTGGGTGCCGCACGCGCCGGCCAGCCTCGACATGATCAACCACGACTGGGAGAAGATCCAGGCCTTCATGGGCGACTTTGGGCGCGACCCCGGCGACATGTCCACGGTCTACAACAACTGGATCCACGTGCTGAAGCCCGGCGAGGACCCCGGGAACGCGGTCGAGCACTTCTCCGTCTATTCGGGCATGGACCTGCCCTACTGGCAGGAATACTACCTCTGCGGGGAGGCGGAGCAGGTGGCGGAGAAGATCGCGGGACGCGTGAAGGCCCTGGGCGGCTGCGAGTGGATCGCCCTCAATCCGGTCACCTGGAAGGAAGAGCAGCTCGAGGTCATCGCCGGCGAGGTGCTGCCGCTGGTGGAGAAGGAGGTCTGACGGAACCGCCCGTCAACCGGCCTCGATGGGCAGGGAGGCGTCCCTGGCCCACTCGCTCATGGAGGCGTCGTAGACCGCGACGTCCTCGTAGCCGAGCTGGTGCATGAGGAAGGCGTCGAGGGTCGCGGCGATGCCGCCCCCGCAATAGACGACGGCCTTCCTGCCGGGCGCCGCGCCGACGGCGTCGAGGCGGGCCTGCACGGCGTCGGGGGGCAGGAACGCGTTGGTCTCGGGATCGAGCAGCGTGCCGCAGGGCAGGTTGACGCTGCCCGGAATACGGCCGGGGCGGCCGTAACGCCCGCTCTCGCCCCGGTGGAGCTCCGGCAGGAGCGCGTTGATCGTGCAGACGCCCGGATCGCCCATGGCGGCGGCCACCGCCTCCTTGCCGACGAAGAGCCCCGGCCGGGGACGGGGCGTGAAGACGGCGGGCGGGTAGGCGGCGGGCGCGTCGGATACCGGCCGGCCCTCGGCGGTCCACTTCTCCCAGCCCCCGTCCAGCACGGCCGCGCCGTCGAACCCCATGGCGCGCAGCATCCACCACAGGCGCGTGGACCACTGCATGTTGCCGCGGCTGTAGACGACGGCCCGAACGCCGTCGCCGAGGCCCGCGCGGCCGACGACCTCGGCGAACCGGGCGGCCGGAGGCATCATGAAACGGGTGGGGGCGGCGGCGTCGGAGAGATCGTCCGCGAGGTCGAGAAACCCGGCGCCGGGGATGTGCGCCGCCTCGTACCGGGCGCGGCCACTCTCCACGCGGTAGGGCGCGTCGGGCCCCTCCTCCACATGGTGCAGGAACACCGTGCTCTCGTAGACGCGGAGGCCGGGGTCGTCGAGCCGGCCGGCGAGCCAGTCCGTCGAGACGATGGCGTCGGGATAGCGGTATCCGGTCATCGATTTTCCTCCCGCCCGTGGGGCCCTATAGTCTCACTACCCAGGACAACGCGAAACGACCCATGAGCACCGCCGTTCCCACGATCCACATCGACAACGAGCACGTCCGGGTGACCGAGTGGGCGTTCGCGCCGGGCGCCGCGACCGGCTGGCACCGGCACGACTTCGACTACGTCATCACCCCGGTGACCGGCGGCACGGTGGAGATCGAGGACGGCGAGGGCCGGCGCACGCCGTTCGAGATGGTCGCCGGCGTCTCCTACTTCCGGGAGGCCGGGGTCGAGCACGACGTGATCAACGGCCCCGGCGGCGCGCTCCGGTTCGTCGAGGTCGAGCTCAAGCACCGGCCGGGGTAGCGTGATCGGCCGGAGGCCGCGGACGCTCGCCGCGGCGGCCGGCACGTCGTTCTCCGACGCCCTCACCCTGTCCCTCTCCCGCGAGCGGGAGAGGGGACCCTCGGGGCGCGGTCGGGCCACTCGGGTTCCCTCCCCCTGGAAAGGGGGGAGGGTCGGGGAGGGGGTGGACGGCACGTCGTTCGCCAAGCGGACGCCGGCTTTTCAGGTCCGGTCCGGCAAGCTGACGGGAATGTTCGCGTCCTCGGGCGTCGGGACGGTCTCCTGCCAGGCCGGCAGCTCCATGACCCGTTCGGACAGCGCCTCGAGACCCGGAAACGTCCCCGCGGGAAAGCGCTCCGGATAGCGTTCCGCCGCGAAGCGCGCGACGATCGTGGCCGTGATGTCGGCCTGGCTCATGCGGCCGCCCGCGAGCCAGGGCGAGCGGGGCAGCCCGTCGATCCAGGCGAGGCCGGCGGCGGTCTGGTCCATGTTGTGGTCGATCCAGGGACGGTGCACCTTCTCCTCCGGGCGCATGGCGACCTCGTAGAGGGAGTGCACCATCTTTTCGAGCGCCGCCATGGCCGCGACGACGATGCGCATGACCTCGCGGCGCGCCGGCTCCTCGAGGGGAGTCAGGGCCCGCTCCGGCCCCACCAGAAAATCGAGGTGATCGAGGATGGCGTTGCTGTCGAACAGGACCTCGCCGTCGTCGAGCACCAGCGCCGGCACGCGGCCGGCCGGGTTGTAGCTCCGCATTTCGGCGAGATGGCTCCAGGCATTGATCGCCTTGTGCTCGAAGTCGAACCCGAGGATGCGCAGACTCACGGCGACCCGCCGGGAGAAGGGAGAGGTCAGCCGTCCGACGAGAAGCACGGCGCCGAACGGGCGTCAGCCCGGGGTTCCCGGCGCGGCGCCGCCGGCCTCGGCCAGCGCCTCGGCCCTGGTGCCGTGGATCTTGATGATCTTGTCGAATCCGGCGATGTCGAACACCTGCCGGACCGGCTCCGCGAGCGCGCACAGGGCGAACGTCGCGTCGCGTTTCCAGATCTCCCTAGCGACCAGCAGAATCGCCCTGAGGCCTGCGCTGCTGACGTATGAGACGCCTTCGAGGTCGAGGATCACGGCGCCGCCCCCGTCGCCCATGGCGACCTTCAGCGCGTCCTCGAACTCCTGGACAACGGCGCTGTCGATACGGCCCTCGACTCCGGCGACCAGGGCCGCGTCATGCCGCTCGGTCCGCACTTCCATCGCCGTTTCCCTTTCCGCCCTCCGGCTTCGCGCCCCCGGAACGGACGGGAAGTCATAACCCCGTTCGCCGGGGGTGGCAAGACGGAGCCCCCGGCGGGCGACGCCGTCATCCGGCGGCCAGCAGCGTGTCGAAGTGCCGCGTCACGCGGGCCGCCGCCTCGTCCATGGACTCGACCAGCGCGTCGAAGACCAGCTTGCCGCCGGCCTGCCCGACAACGCCCCTGACGGAGCGCATCGCCTCCTCGCCGGCGACCTCGCCCTCGACGGTCAGGCGCAGGATGCCCTGGAGATTCCGCCAGAGCCGCGTCGCCTCCGCCAGCTCCCGGGCGGTGTCGGCGTCGACCACGCCGTGGGCGCCCGCGGCCTCGAAGACGGAAATCGTGTCGCCGGCCAGGATCTCCGGCCGCCGCGCCGCCGCCGACAGTTGCAGGAACTGGGCGATGAACTCGGCGTCCATGAGGCCCCCGCGCCTGTCCCTGATCGACCAAGCGCCGCCGCTTCCGTGCTCGTCCCGGATGCGTCCGCGCATGCCGGCGATCTCGGCGGCGAGCGCGCCGTCCTCCCGCGGCCGCGTCAGGACGGCGCGCTTCACTTCGTCGAACGCCGCGCCCAGCCCGCCTTCCGCGTAGACCACGCGCGCGCGGGTCAGCGCCTGGTGTTCCCAGGTCCAGGCCTCGGCGCGCTGGTAGGCCGCGAAGGCCTCCCTGGAGCAGGCGATCGGGCCGGCGTTGCCCGACGGACGCAGGCGCATGTCCACGTCGTACAGCTTGCCCTCGCGGGCCGGGACCGAGACGGCGGCGATCAGGCGGCGGCACAACCGGGCGTAGTAGTCGCTCGGCGCCAGCGCCCTCGCGCCGTCGGACCGGGCGGCGCCCGGATCGTGGTCGTAGAGGAACAGCAGGTCGAGGTCCGAGCTCACCGTCATCTCGCGGGCGCCGAGCTTGCCGAACGCCACCACCGCCACCCGGCCGCCGGGGATGCGTCCGTGGCGGGCGGCGAATTCCTCCTCCACCGCCGGCAGCAGGGCGCCGATGCACACGTCGGCGATGTCCGAGAGCGGCCGCCCCGCCTCCACCGGCGGCAACAGGCCGCGCAGCATGTGCACGCCGATCTGGAACACCCGGTCGTTGGCCCAGCGCCGCACCGCGTCCAGGCGGTCCTGGAAGTCCTCCGCCCGCCGGACCTCCGCGGCGAGGTCGGCAGACATCTCCTCGGCGGTGAATTCCCGGGCATAGAAGAGGCGGATCAGGCCCCGGCGCAGGGCTTCCACCGTCTCCTCGTCCGCCGCCGCGTCGTCCGGCAGGTGGAGATCGGTGAAGTCGCGGCCGAGAACGCTGTCGAGCAGGCCGGGGTGGCCGGTCAGCCAAGCCGCGAGGCGGGGCGCCGCGCCCATGATCTCGGCGACGAGGCCGAACAGCTCGGGATGGGCGGCCAGCAGGGAAAACAGGCGGACGCCGTCGGGCAGGCGGGCGAGGAACCGGTCGAACCGCGCGAGCGCGGGGCCGGGATGGGGCGAGTCGGCGAAGGCCCGGAGCATGACCGGCGCGAGCTCGCCGAGGAGCTGCCGCGCCCGGTCGCCGCGCATCGCCGGATAGCGGCCGCCGAGCCAGCCCCGGACCGCCGCCGATACGCGCCGCGGCTCGTCGAAGCCCATCCGGGCCAGGGCCTCCAGCGTTCCCGGGTCGTCGTCCCCGTCGGGGAAAACCAGCTCCTCCGCCGACGCCGCGGCGAGCTTGTCCTCGAACAGCGCCCCGAACCAGCCCTCGACGACGCCGAGATGGCCGAGCAGCTCGTCCGAGAAGGCGGCGGCCGACTCGAAACCCATGAAGACGGCGATGTCCGCCACTCCCTCCTCGCTTTCGGGCAGGCTGTGGGTCTGCTCGTCGTTCACCATCTGCAGCCGATGCTCCAGCCGGCGGAGGAATTCGTACGCCGACCGCAGCTCCCGCGCCGCGCGGGGCGTCACCCGCCCGGCCGCCACCAGGGCGTCGAGCGCGTTCAGGGTGCCGAACACGCGCAGCGCCGGGGTCCGGCCGCCCCAGATCAACTGCTGGGCCTGGGCGAAGAACTCGATCTCGCGGATGCCGCCGCGTCCGAGCTTGACGTTGTGGCCCGCGACGCCCGCCCCGCCGGCCCGGCGCGACGCGTCGATCTGCCGCTTGACCGCCTGGATGTCCTGGCCCGCCGCGAAGTCCAGGTAGCGCCGCCAGACGAAGGGCGCGAGGGAGGCGAGGAACGCCTCCGCCCGCTCGGTATCGCCGGCCACGGCGCGCGCCTTGATCATGGCCGCGCGCTCCCAGTTGCGGCCGGCGCGCCGGTAATACTCCTCCGCCGCCCGCACGGAGAGCGCCAGCGGCGTGGAGCCGGGGTCGGGACGCAGCCTGAGATCGGTCCGGAACACGTAGCCGTCCCGGGTCTGCTCGCCCATCATCCTGACGAGGTCGCGGGCCAGCCGGATGAAGATCTGCTGCAACCCGCGCTTGCCGGTGTGGGGCACCGCGTCCTGGTCGTAGAGCACGATCAGGTCGATGTCGCTGGAATAGTTCAGCTCGTGCGCGCCGAGCTTGCCCATGCCGAGCACCAGCAGCCCGGAGCCCCGCTCGGGCGCGGCCGGATCCGGCAGCTCCAGGGCGCCTGCCCGGTGCTGCCCGGCGAGCAGGTGGCGGCACGCCGCCCGCAGCGCCGCCTCGGCGAAATCCGACAGGGCGGCGGTGACCTTCTTCAGGGGCCAGACGCCGGCGATGTCGGCCATCCCGACGGCCAGGGCGGCGCGGCGCTTGGCGGCGCGCAGGCGCGTCATCGCCGCGTCCATGGACTCGCCGGCGGCGTCGGAGGCGTCGTTCGCCGCTTCGAGCGCGACCGCGAAGGCCGCGTCGGCGCCGTCCTCGATCAGCACCCGGGCGAAGGCCTGGTCGGCGATCAGCGAGCGGCTGAGATAGGGGCTGTTCCCGAACGCCGCGGCGAGCAGGGCGGCGGCGGCGGGGTCCGCCTCCGCGTCGCGGGCGAAGGCGCGGACGGCGTCGCCGGAGCCGTCCCGCGCCGCCTCCCGCCACCGCGTCCAGTGCAGCGCCAGACCGTCCTCGTTCGCCGCGGGCGGCGGGGAGGCGCCGCCGCTCCCCCACTCTCGAGCCGTACCGGTCACGTCAGATCGATCCGAGGTTCGGACAAGGCCTAGATAGTCCGCCCATCCGCCCCCGCCGGTCAAGGGCGCCGGGTTCGGGCACGGCGTCCATCGCAGGATCCGGCGGATCGGGTTGGGGGGTGAATTCGCACAGTTCGCACGGAGTTGGGGGGCACTCATGCCGCGTCCTCGACGATTCCGCGACGTGCGGCGAGCTCGGCTTAGCGGACGTAGGCGGGGTGGCGGAAGCGCGCATCGCCGGCGCAGACCAGCGCGTCCATCACGCGCGACACCCAGCTCGGGGACGCCGGCCACCGGCCGTGCCGCGGGTGCCCCGCGGCGTAGGAGCGCACCACGTCGTAGTAGGTCTGGCGCCCCACCCCGAGCGCGTCGCACAGCGCGACCGGATCGGCGATCTCCTCGTCCGCGCCGAGCGCCATCCAGTCCGGGAGCGGCGGCACCTCCGGCGGGAGCGCCGTCTCGTCGGCGCCGGGGCGCCGGATGTCGGGCGGCCAGAGGAGGCCAGGGGGCCAATTGTCGGAGAGACGGCGCAAAATCCGCTCTGCCCGTTGAGTAGTGAGGTCGCTGCCCCCTACCAGCCGGCGGTAGAAGTCACCGCTGCCAGATACGAGCCGCCCCACCGTGCTCGGGCGTTTCCCTGCATGGCCCGCAAAATCTTCAATCAGTCACTTGACCTCGCGCGCTTCAGTCCAAAAACATTTTCCTGATGAAGCTTGAAAAGTATCGCAAGGACGAACATCGAAGAATCTATCCAGTCAACCTCATCCGCGAAACCGACGACGGCAAGTGCTCCGGATACCTTGCGGAAATTTGCAAGTGAGACGCCCAGAGAACAGGCATCGAGAACGATGATCGATCGGACCAATTTGTCTTTGAGGGGACGGACGCCGCTGCTAAGACTGATATTTCCATCGAATGCAGATAGCTGGCGTTGGAGAACTCTACGCCGCTTGCCGAGCTTCTTTCGAACGATAGCTCTTCCATGCGCGCTGAATATAATTACATTAGGCCTCCGTCGATTGCAGTTGAGATCAACGAATTTCTCGATATCCCGCAGATAGGTGGTGGAAATCAACGGCCGGTGGACTATTCGCACCGGATTAGAGCCAATGCGCAAGAGTGTCTCGGCAGACGCGTAGATGTCGCATTGTGGCTTATGTGTCCTCGATATCGTAGGACCAAGGCGCCTCCAAGATCGAGACTTTTTCATTTGCCATGGCAATATCCTGCCTTTTCTTTGGGAATCACAAGTGTCCTTCGGCCCACCGGATGAGCGCTCCGGCGGTCTCGACCGCTTCCTCATACTCCCGTTCGGTGACGGGACGGACGACTCCGGGGTAACGCGTGATCAGGGCATAGGGAGTGAGCGTCCCCGCCTTGCGGATCGTGGTCGGCACGGTCTCCCCATCTTCCTCAAGCAGCGACAGAAGGCGCGCAAGGTCGTGCACGTAAGGGAAGTCGACGCCGCGCCCGATCAACACGGCCTTGATGGCCTTCTCGGCCGCCTGCTGCGCCTCGAAGCAGAGGTCTTCCAGATAGACATCTGGTTCGCGGTTCCTCGCCAGCGCGAGATTGCTTCTGGCGCGGTTGAGCCATTCCCGCGGGTCGTCGGGCGGGAAACGCTCAGGGGACCTCATAGATGACCCGTCCCTCCCGCAGAGCGGATTTGAACACCATCGCGTGGCTGTCCTTGAAGCGTTCCACGTCCTCGGGCGTGGCCACGATGGCATCGACCGCAGCGCCGACACCGTGCAGATTCGCGTAGATCCGGGCCATGAGATCGAGCGCGTCTTCGCCGCTCTTGAAGATGAGCAGGTCCACGTCGCTGTTCGAGCCCATGCCGCCCCGGGCAGCGGAGCCGAAGAGGACGATCTTCTCCGGCCGGGCCACCTCCACAATGCGCCGGACGATGTCGTCCAACGTCCCCCGATCAAGCACCGTTCCCGCCTCCGCCGCTCCCCCGCTTTCGAGCCGTGCCGGTCACGTCGGATCGATCCGAGGTTCGGACAAGGCCTCGATAGTCCGCCCATCCGCCCCCGCCGGTCAAGGGCGCCGGGTTCGGTCGTGCCCCGGCGCGGTGCATTGGCCCGGCGTCCGCCGCAGCATCCGGCCGGTCGGCGGTGGGGACGAATTCGCACAGTTCGCACGGAATCGGGCGGGGGGCGTCTTGGCGGGGGCTCTTGCCTTGCGCCTTCGGCGCTCCGATCCGGCGGCGTCATGCTCCGGCCTCCGAATCGAGTCCGGGGATATTCCGGGCACCTCCATCGGCCGGGTGCGGATGGGGCGAATTCGCACAGTTCGCACGGAGTCGGGACGGGGCGGCCCGGCGGAGGCTCGGTGTTGACAGGCGGCTTGGGAGAAGCGACCCGTCGGAATTATTTCGACAACAGTAAAACCACTTGCGAAGCTCCCTGGGCGCACCATCCGTGCCACCATATCTTGTGTTGTTTTGCTGCCATTAGCGCAATATATAGAATCGAAGCGCTTCGACCGGGGAGTTTTGCAAGTAGCTCGGCAGGCCGGTCGATCGTGGCGGCGGCGTGCCGCGCTCGTCCATGGCCATGCTCGGCTTTCCGGAAATCCCGAAGCGCTCGATCGCGGGGCGACCGTCCCCGAGTCCGCGGAAATCTTGAAATGGCTCCGGTCAGCCCAAATGTCGGAGGATGCGCCGGCGACAAGTCGGAGGAATGGAGGCGGAAATGGCAGACCGTGCGACGTTGTCGGAATTCATGGACTGGATCGTCAGCCGCAATCCGGGCGAGACCGAGTTTCATCAGGCGGTCTACGAGGTCGCCAGGAGCGTCATTCCGTTCGTCCACGAATACCCGGTCTATGCCAAGATCAGGGTGCTCGAGCGCATGGCGGAGCCCGACCGGGTGATAAGCTTCCGGGTGGTCTGGGCCGACGACGGCAACGAGCTGCACGTGAACCGCGGCTACCGCGTGCAGTTCAACAACTCCATCGGCCCCTACAAGGGCGGCATCCGCTTTCATCCGTCGGTCAACCAGAGTGTCCTGAAGTTCCTCGGCTTCGAGCAGACCTTCAAGAACTCGCTGACCGGCCTTCCCATGGGCGGCGGCAAGGGAGGCGCCGACTTCGATCCCAAGGGCCGCAGCCAGCACGAGATCATGAAGTTCTGCCAGAGTTTCATGACCGAGCTCTCCCGCCATATCGGTGCCGCCATCGACGTGCCGGCCGGCGACATCGGCGTCGGCGCGCGGGAGATCGGCTACATGTTCGGCCAGTACAAGCGGCTGACGAACGCCTTCGAGGGCGTGCTGACGGGCAAGGGGCTGGAGTACGGAGGCTCGCTGCTGCGCCCCGAGGCCACGGGCTACGGCGCCGTCCATTTCCTGGAAGACATGCTCGGTCACCGGGGAGACGCCATCGAGGGCAAGCGCGCGGCGATTTCCGGGTCGGGAAACGTCGCTTGCCATGCGGCCGAAGCAATTCTGCAGCATGGCGGCAAGCCCGTGACGCTCAGCGATTCGAGCGGCTTCGTGCACGATCCCGCCGGCATTGCCCAGGAGAAGCTCGACTGGGTGAAGGAACACAAGAAGCAGCGGGGCAACCGCATCTCGGCCTATGCCGACGAATTTCCCGGTGCGCGGTTTCATCCCGATGCACGGCCGTGGGGCGTGCCTTGCGAGGTGGCGCTTCCATGCGCGACCCAGAACGAGCTGTTGGCCGACGATGCCGGGGAACTTCTGGACAACGGCTGCATCGCGGTCAGCGAAGGCGCGAACATGCCCTGCGCGGCGGAGGCCGTCGACGCGTTCCAGGAAGCACGGATCTGCTTCGCTCCGGGCAAGGCGTCCAATGCGGGCGGCGTTGCCATGTCCGGCCTCGAGATGAGCCAGAACGCCTCCAGGCTTTACAGGGACGAGGACGATCTGGCGGGGGCGCTACGGACGATCATGCGCGACATCCACGCCGCCTGCGTGCGCCATGGAGAGGCGGGCGGCGGCTACGTCGACTATGTGAAGGGCGCGAATGTCGCGGGCTTCAAGAAGGTCGCCGATGCGATGCTTGCTTTCGGCGTCGTCTGAACGGCAGTGGTGAGGCCACTGGATCTCGAAGTCCTGGGTCCAGCGCCTCGTCATCCACGGCCGGCGCCGCGACCTCGGTCTCGGGGCCTATCCGCTCGTGGGGCTGGCCGATGCGCGCGAGCGCGCAGTCTCAGTCTTCGATGTCGTCGTCGGTGAGCAGGATGATCAATCTTCCGGTAGGCGGTCCATAGTTCGTCCGTTTATTGCGAGCGCCGAGAAATCCCATCGTCCACGGAGATGCAGTCTCGCACGCCAGACTCCACTGCCGGTACAGCACCGACTGCATTTCGGTGGCCATGTCTCGCAGCCGCTGCCTCCGCCGACGATAATGGGCTCATACGTTCCGTCCGAATCCGGCTCCGGTCCCAGGCAGATCAAGAACACCAATGGCAGTCGAGCAGTGGAGAGATGACAAAGGAGTAGGGACGCGCTTGGCGGCGCATCGGCTTGCCGGCCTGCTTTCCATCGACCTTGAGGGCAGCGAGAACATCCGCGCGATCGGCGCGATATACACCGACCGCTCCGCGGCCTTCACCTGGCGCGGCGACAGCATTGGATTGCCCGCGGCCCTTGCAGCTCTGGACGAATTCTCCGAAGGAGCTTCGTATCTGGTCGGGCACAACATCATCGAGCACGATCTCGAGCTTCTCGCAAGGCACGCGTCCGACCTCAAACTACTCGACCTGGCCGCCATCGACACGCTTTACCTCAGCCCTCTGGCATACCCGGAAAACCCATACCATCACCTCGTCAAGCAGTATCAGGAACCTGCACTGGCTAGAGTGCAGGTCAACGATCCTCTCCTGGATGCCGAGCTGACACTCGAGCTCCTCGCCGACGTCGCCGATGAACTGAAGTCGACTGACGAAGACCTGCTGCTCGCCTGGCACGCGCTGCTTTCCGCTGGCATCAAGGGACACGCCTTCGACCACATCTTCCGCACGCTCCGTGCCGCCGATGCAACGCCAAATGTGGCGGATGTGATTCCGGCAATCCTGCACCGCCTTCGGGAACGCGGGTGCACAAACCAGGCCGCCCACATTGCCAACGCCGCACCGTCGCATCCTCTCGCGCTCACGTATCTGTTGGCATGGCTACCGGCAGCAGGAGGGAACTCCATCATTCCTCCCTACGTCGAGAAGCGGTTTGGACCCGGTACCCTGGCAACGAAGCTCCGTGACACGCGCTGCGGAGATCGAAACTGCTCATGGTGCTCGGAGCATCTCGACCCTGAAAACGCGTTGAAGCGATGGTTCGGTTTCCAGGCCTTCCGGGATCGGCCTCAGAGTCGAGACGGCGAGAGCCTTCAGCGTTCCATTACGGAGAAACACCTCGCCCGCGAGCATGTACTCGGGATCCTGCCTACCGGAACAGGAAAGTCGCTCTGCTATCAGCTCCCGGCGCTGATGCGTTACGAAGCAACCGGGGCGCTCACCGTGGTGATTTCTCCGTTGGTGGCATTGATGGCCGATCAGGTCACGGCAATGCGTCGCCAGGGCATCGCCTGCGCCACCACGATCAACGGCCTCATTTCCATGCCGGAACGCGCCGAAGCACTTGCCCACATCCGTCTCGGTGACGCCGGTATCGTTTTGGTCGCTCCCGAGCAGCTTCGCAATCGTTCATTCAGGAAGGCGATCGCTGGGCGCCGCATCGGCGCGTGGGTCGTGGACGAGGCGCACTGCCTCTCGAAATGGGGACACGATTTCCGCCCTGACTATCGCTACGTCGCGCGATACATCGCCGAGCACCATGGAGAAGATTCTGCGCCCATCCTCTGCCTGACCGCCACTGCCAAGCACGATGTCGTCGACGATATAGGGGAGCATTTCCAAAGTACGCTGCAGTCTCGGCTCGAAGTCGTCGACGGTGGAGCGGAACGCACCAACCTAGAATTCGTGGTGATGCCGACTTCGGCTTCGCAGCGCATTGAGCACATCCATCAAGCGCTCGAAGACGCACTTGAGAGAGAACACTCGGGAGGCGCGATCGTCTACTGCACGACCAAGCGGAGCACCGAGGAGACCGCGCAGGCGCTCGCCGACAGAGGACTGATCGCCCGGCATTTTCACTCCGGTCTCTCGCCGGAACGAAAGCGCGAGATTCAGCGCGGCTTCCACGACGGCGACATCGACGTCGTGGTCGCCACAAACGCCTTCGGTATGGGAATCGACAAGCCGGACGTACGCGCGGTTGTTCACGCCGAGATTCCGGGCTCCCTTGAGAGCTACCTCCAGGAAGCCGGCAGGGCGGGAAGAGATGGCGCGCACGCGCACTGCCTGCTGCTCTTCGAACCCGACGACACCGAACAGCAGTTCTCGCTCACCGCCCGCTCGCGGTTGGAGCGGCGCGACATCCAGGCGGTGCTGCGTGCGATACGCCGTCTCGATGAACGCCGCCGGCGTCACCACGCGGACACCGAGGATGCGATCGTCGCGACCTCGGGAGAAATCCTGCTCCAGGATGACGACGGAGAATTCTCGCGTGACAGCGCGACGGACGACGACCGGGTGCGCACTGCCATCGCGTGGTTGGAAGAATCGAAGCTCGCGCGCCGCGACGAGAACCACACGACAGTACTTCCCTCGTCCCTGCTTCTCCCGAACCTAGTGGCCGCACGCGAACGTATTGAGCGTGAGGGCAACAGACGAAACATCCGACGCGATGTCCGGGCGCAGATGCTGCGCGTCGTCCAAACCCTGACACACGCAGAGCCGGACACCGGTGTGTCCACCGACGAGCTGATGAACGAATGCGGTTGCTCGCTGCAACAGCTTCGAAAGGTTTTCAGCACGCTTGAGGAAATCGGTGTCGCATCGAACGACATGCGCATCACGGTCTATGTCCATGCGAGAGTCGAGAACGCCTCCACACAACGCCTTGCCCTCGCTCGGGAGCTCGAGCAGGCGCTCATCGCAGAGCTTCGCGAGGAAGCGCCCGACCAGGAAATCGACACTTGGACCCGTCTCCCGCTCCGGCCCTTGGCGCAGCGGCTTCGGGAGAAGGACATCAGCAACCCGCTGCCCGAGCGGCTTGTCAGGCTTCTGCGCAGTCTGTCCGCCGACGGCCGTGACGAACCGGACGCGAAACGAAGCATCGAAATTCGTGCACGCGACATGGAAACCATCGGGGTTCGGCTTCGGCGGAATTGGGCGAGCATTGACCGCATCGCGCGACTTCGCCGAGTCGGCGCGGCGCGGCTCCTCGAACATCTCATTGGAAAGGTGCCCGACGACGTTCGTGGCGTCGATCTGCTGGTGGAAACCACCTACGGCGCGCTGGAACAGGCCATCAAGGACGATCTGGTTCTGAAGTCGGAGTTGAAGAACCAAGCGACACAGCCGCTCGTCGACCGCGCGCTCCTCTGGATGCACGAGCAGGAGGTCATCACGCTCAACCGCGGTTTAACGGTTTTCCGGCCGGCCATGACCTTGAAGGTCACGAGAGATGGACGAACCTTCACGGTTACGGACTTCAAGCCCCTACAGGAACACTATGCCGAGCAGACCGCGCAGATCCACGTCGTTGCCGAGTATGCACGGCTAGGCGTGGACGACATCCATCTGGCGCTGCGCCTCGCGGTCGATTACTTCCGCCTCGCGAACAACGAGTTCTTCGACAAGTGGTTCAGGGGAAAGAAGGCGGCGCTACGCCGAGACACCCTCCCGGAGCACTACGAGCAGATTGTCAAGAAGCTCGGCAATCGGACCCAGGAGCAAATCGTTGCCGACGACCGCGAGCACACCAATGTGCTTGTGCTCGCGGGTCCGGGATCGGGCAAGACGCGGGTGCTGGTGCACCGCATCGCATACCTCGTCCGCGTGCGTCGCGAGAATCCGGGAAGCATTCTGGCTCTGACGTACAACCGCCACGCGGCGGTGGAGGCGCGGCGGCGCCTCGACGACTTGATCGGTAGCGACGCCCGGGGCGTCAACGTCATGACCTGCCATGCGCTCGCAATGCGCATTCTTGGCATCTCCTTCGCCGAGGCCGCTGCCAATCCAGACGATGAGATATTCGAGAACATCCTGCGCGACGCCACTCGCCTTCTTCGGAGCGACGAGACGACCGCGTTCGTCAGCCGTGAGCAGATGCTTGGGCGCCTCAACTGGATTCTGGTCGACGAGTATCAGGACATCGGTGAGCCCGAGTACGAGCTCATCTCGGCGCTCGCCGGAAAGACGCTCGCCGAAGGCGACGCAAGACTGAACCTCCTTGCGGTCGGAGACGACGACCAGAACATCTACGCCTGGAAGGGCGCATCGGTGCGCTACATTCGCCGGTTCGCCCAAGACTATCACGCAAAGGAGGAGTACCTCGTCGAGAACTACCGTTCGAGCGGTTTCATCATCGATGCGACAAACCGGTGCATCGAAGGCGCGCCGGAGCGTCTCAAACGCGGCCACGGACTTCGAATCGACGCCCACCGGGTTGCCGACCCCCCCGGCGGACCTTGGACCAACCGCGACAGCCTTTCCGAGGGCAGAGTTCAGATCCTTCACCTTAGAGGCGGCCAGCTTTCCCAGGCCGTGGCCGCGGTCGAAGAACTCCAGCGGCTCTCTGAGCTTGACCCGGACTGGCGGTGGAATCGCTGCGCGATCATCGCCAGGAACTGGGTTGACCTCGATCCGGTGAGAAGCGCCTGCATGGTTCACGGAATTCCGGTGCAGAGCGCCCGTGAGGAGCTCTCATCGTTCTGGCGAGCCCGTGAGACACAGAGGTTTCTAACCACTCTGGAGGCCCGCGAGTCGGCTACCATCGAGACCTCGGAGATCCAGCGCTACCGCGCCGACTTGCCTGAATATCCCTGGGCCGCACTCCTGGCTCAGGCCCTCGAAGAGCTCATGCTCGAGGAGAGCCATGCAGCGGTTCTGCCAACCGCGTTCGTGCGAAACTGGCTCGGCGAGTGGAGCAAGGAAATTCGGCGCCGACAACAGGGTTTGCTTCTTACCAGCGCGCACCGGGCAAAGGGTCTGGAGTTCGATCACGTTGTGATTCTCGACGGGCGCTGGATGGCTACGGGCGATTCGGAAGATTCGGAGACCCCGCGCCGCCTGTACTACGTCTCGATGACGCGTGCCCGGGAGACGCTCTCGCTGATTAGCCTGGAAGATAGAGGCCGCGAAGGTTCGCGGGACAATTCAATTCCGGCCAGCCAGGACCAACGTGCCGGCACCTTGCTTCAGCCGCTCAGGCACGCCCCTTCCGTACTGGAACGTCAAGCCCCAAGTCCCGAAATTTCCGATCCCCGGTTGGACGTGAGAGTCGCTGAATGCACCATGGAGGACGTTGTTCTGTCATTCGCCGGTTGGAGACCGGTGAAGGGTAAGGTACACCGCGCCATTGCGCGACTTGAGCCCGGCGCCCCTTTATCCCTGATGCGTGAGAACCGACAGTGGAAGATTTTCGATGACGCCGGAAACCAGGTCGGCCGCATGGCGCGCAAGTGGTCCCTGCCCGCCGGCATGGTGATCGACCGAGCGGTCGTGCAGGGTATCTTCACCCGATGGGCAAAAGACGAGGCAGACGAAGAACGCAGGCAGAGTCTACGCTGCGAGACTTGGGAAGTCGTCGTGCCGAAGCTCCAGCTATCGCGCAGACGACTACCGTCCGCCGATGGGCCTCGACGAGACTGAACCATTTCACCAGGCCGCTCAACGACTTACGACACAGCTTTCCTCGCCAGACGGTGGCGCGAGGCGACGGCCCGCTGATAGGCGGCAAGTTGTTGGACCACAGCTACATTCGGAGGACGTCTTGGTGTGCTTGTTTGGACGGGATTCGATCAAGGCTTCGGAGCCCCGGTTTGCCACGAATATCGGCGTGCAAATCCTGCCGGCCACCCATCTGTCGCACTCCGTCACCGCCTAGCCAACGGCCGAACATGAACACAGGTAAAACCGATCTGGACCCGCCGAGGCGTGTTAGTCTTCCAAAGACGGTCGAGGTAAACCTTCGACTTGAACGCGGTCGAAAACCATCGCACGCTTCGAAGGTTAGGTACAGACGCAATGGAGGCGATGCCATTAGGGTTAGGGCATGAATTCATTCTCTCTATATCAGCGGTTTCGGAACGAAGGGACTTTGTCGGAACCAGACGGCATTCCCGATCCCAAGTACGCCCTTCCATCCATAGTTCACTGGATGAGAGCTCTTGCCATCCTGATCGAAAAGGAACGTCTCGACTACGTGCGCGCTACAAGGTTCTACGGAAAGGTAACTGAGCGTCAGATGACAACACAGCAGGAGAATTCAGTTCTCGAACATCTGCTCCTCGGTATACACCAGCTTGCGGCGCTGCGTGCTTTGGAGGGTGTCCGCGTCCAAGCAGACATTGCTCGCGTAGCCAGTGTCGGGTGGTATTATGGGATTTATGCGGCTGCAACGGCAATGATTGCTGCGCAAGAAGGTTCAATTCACGACAGCCACGCCAAGACAGCTAATGTGTGGGACCGGCAGTTCGCTCAGCGCGGATTTATTTTGCATCCTTTCGACTTACGTCTATCAACGCTTGTTAAAAAGGATGCAGAGCTCGAGTTAGATCGTATACGCCTAGGAAAGAAAGAAAATTTGGTCAGCAAACCACTTACAGGACAAGATGCCCACCGATCTCTATGTGGATATCTGTCTGGTACAAGGGGATGGTGGGCTTGGAGAATTAAGGAGGAAGTCAAATCATCTAAGAAGTTTAAAGAACTCGGTGTCGACAGTTTTCGCACAAAGGCGGCACGAGAACTGCGCGACGATCGCCTTGAAAGACAACCGATATCTTTCTTACATCAGGCAATTCGATTCAGAGGAAAGGCAAATTATCGTGAAGCCCTATATCTGGCACATGGAGCCCAAGTTGAGACCATTATCGAAGGATTTGTTTCGGACATGGCGGATATTCTTGAGAGTTTCTTGGCAATGGCAGGTGCTTTTGCGCTCAAATGCATCGGTAGTGACCTTCGGGACGCATTTCTCGAAGACCTTCACCGTCATCGATCATTCTCGGTCGATCATCGACAGATTTGGTCATGAGTAACGTGTTGCATGGATTTCATTTAAACTCACGGGCTGAGGCATTCTTGCGCATCATGGTCTACGCGTCTGACCGCATGATTCATTCCAACTATCTGAAACAGCCATGCTTTATCCCGCAGTCTAATTTCGCGGAGGACCTCTCGAGCTGACTTCCGTGCACAAGGCGTCACCGGATTCGTCTCAACACAGGTCGTGATTCGCGGCGGCTGAGAGGCGATTTCCCGATTCTCATACCTTCCCTAGCCCGGATTTCTCACCGCTGCGAGAGTTGGTGGGGGTTTTGCGGTAAGGCTACCGGCGAGGGCGCGGGCCATCCCGATTTCTACCTCTACTGCGGCGCGAAGCAGGGTCAGAGGGGCCAAGCGCGCGAAGGCCAGACTCCAGAGCGCGGTGTGGTCGAGGTTACCGCCTGTCGGATCGCAGCCGTCCTGTCGGCGACGAAGAACGCCGCTCGGGAAACGTCGGAAAGGTGTTCCGGGAGATGAAGCCGGTCGTGTACATCGAGACGTCCGTTGTGAGCTATCTCACAGCGCGGCCTTCTCGAGATGTGGTGGTGGCCGCGTATCAGGAGATAACGCGCGAATGGTGGGGTGGTGCGGCGGGCAGGTTCAATCTTGTTGCGTCTGAGCTGGTGGTCGCTGAAGCTGGTGCCGGCGATGCGGAAGCCGCTCACGCGAGACTGGACGTTCTTAAAACTGTCGCACTTCTCGACACGGGAGAGGACGCGGTCGGCCTTGCACAGAGGCTGCTCGACCAAGCGGCCCTCCCGCACACTGCGGCCGGTGATACCGCGCATATCGCCATCGCCGTGACCCACGGCGTCGACTATCTGGTAACGTGGAACTTCCGGCACATCGCCAATGCCGCCATGCGATCCCGGATCGAAGGGGTATGTCGGGAGGCCGGTTACCAGCCGCCCGTGATATGCTCACCCAGCGAGTTGATGGAGCCGTCCAATGAAGTCGACGCCGACTGATCCGATTGTTGCCGAGGTGCGGGCCGTGCGGGACGAATACGCGGCTCGCCATGGCCACGATGTAGCTGCGATGATCAGGGACCTTCGTGCCAGACAGGAGAAGTCCGGCCGAGAGTATGTTCGTTTTTCCGCTCGTCACGACTCTTCGGAATCTGAAGACCTTTCGTCAGCATGATTTGAGCTGAAACCCTGAACTGTTCTGAGACGGTATTCATACGGCGTTAGCAAGCCGTCGAACCTGCGACGACGAAGAGCGCCGCCACATGCCGCATTGGATAAAAGTTTGACGGAACGAAACAGCACCAACGCCTTGTCCGGCGGATCCAGGTAGAGGCCGACGACATCGCGCACCTTCTCCACGAAGTGCGGATCGGTCGACAGCTGGAAGCTGTGCGAAAGATGGGGCTTCAGGCCAAACGCTCGCCAAACCCGATGCACGAAGTCCCGCGAGAACACTAGCGGGCGGCGGGAAGCCCGCGGGAGCCGGCGGTGTACGTAAAGCGGTTGGAAACGCCGATGACGACTACCCGTCGTCCATTGAGGGACGAAACGAGGGTAGGAATTCAATAGTATCTGAAAAGTATTTCATATCAACAATTTACCAAGGGAATATGGCGGAGGGGGTGGGATTCGAACCCACGGTACGCAGAGCGTACAACGGTTTTCGAGACCGCCCCGTTCGGCCACTCCGGCACCCCTCCGCGCGACGGCCGCCTCAATAGTGCAAACCCGGAACCGCGGCAAGCCCCGGCGGCGAACGTCAGTCGGAACGGGCGATGGCCGAGACCAGGTCGCCGCGACTGACGATCCCGACCAGCCTGCCCCCGTGCACCACCGGGGCCTGGTTGATCTTCCGCGTCAGGAACAGCCTCGCCACGTCCTCGATCGTCGCCTCCTGATCGACCGAGATGGCCGGCGTGGTCATGATGTTCCTGGCGAGGTCGCCCTCGGTCCTGTCCACGCTCCTGGTGAGCCGGTCCCCCGAATTGAAGAGCGCCAGCCACCAGGACCGGGGCAGCCGTTCCGCGCCGGCCTCCCGGCGCAGCAGGAGATCCGTCTCGCTGACGATCCCGAGGAGGCGCCGGTCGGGCGCGACGACGGGCACCGCGCTGATGCGGTGCTCCATCATCATCCGCGCGATCTCCGTCACCGGCGTCTCGGGTTCCGCCGTGACCAACTGCCTGGTCATGATCTCCTTGGCCCGCATGGCCGCCTCCCTCGTCGTTCCCCGCGCCGGCGTATTATGGCAGAAGCCCCGCCGCGGACGGAAAGAGAACCGGCCGAAAGCGTTGACTCGCCGGGCGCGGCGGCTATAGTTCCGGCCGCGCGCGCGGCCCGCCGCGGGTTCGTGCGCGATTCGATCCCTGGTGCAGCCGGCGGCTTCCATGTACGCAGTCATCAAGACAGGCGGCAAGCAATACCGTGTCGCCAAGGACGAGGTCATCGCCATCGAGAAGCTCGCGGCCGAAGCCGGATCGCGCCTGGATCTGGCCGACGTGCTGATGATCGGCGACGGCCCGAACACGACGGTCGGCACCCCGCTGGTCGAGGGGGCGAGCGTCAGCGCCGAGGTCGTCGAGCACGCCCGCGGCGACAAGATCATCGTGTTCAAGAAGAAGCGCCGGAAGAACTACCGCCGGAAGAAGGGGCACCGGCAGGACGTCACCTTTCTGCGCATCACCGGCATCAACGCGCCCGGCGCGGCGCCCGAGGCCGGCGGCGGCGCGGACGGCTCGTAGAGGAGCGGAACCATGGCTCACAAGAAGGCGGGCGGGAGTTCGCGCAACGGGCGCGATTCGGCGGGGCGCCGGCTCGGCGTCAAGAAGTACGGCGGCGAGCGCGTCATCCCCGGCAACATCATCGTCCGCCAGCGGGGAACCAGGTGGCGCCCGGGGCGGAACGTGGGCCTCGGCAAGGACCACACGATCTTCGCCCTGGTCGCGGGCGAGGTCGCCTTCGAGAGGAAAGGACCGGGACACACCTACGTGTCCGTGGAACCGGCCGCCTGAGGGGGTTCGCCCGCCGGTCCCGCGAGAGGGGAATGGCGGGCCATTCCCCTTTTCGGCGTCGCGGTCCGCCCGTCGAAAACCCCCATGAAGTTCCTCGATCAGGCCAAGGTCCACGTGAAGGGCGGCGACGGCGGCAACGGCTGCGTCAGCTTCCGCCGGGAGAAGTACGTGGAATTCGGCGGACCCGACGGGGGCGACGGGGGCCGGGGCGGCGACGTCGCGGCGCGCGCGGTCGCGGACCTCAACACCCTGATCGACTACCGCTACCGCCAGCACGTCAGGGCGCGGAAGGGCCGCCCGGGCTCGGGCGGCGAACGGACCGGCGCCGGCGGCGAGGCGGCGGAGCTGCGGGTGCCGGTGGGAACCCAGATCTTCGAGGAGGACGGCGAGACCCTGATCGCCGACCTGACCGGGGCGGGCGACAGGATCGTGCTGGCGGACGGTGGGCCGGGCGGGCGCGGGAACGCCTTCTACAAGAGCGCCACCAACCGGGCGCCGCGGCGGGCCGGGCCCGGCGGGGCCGGGCAGGAGCGGTGGGTGTGGCTGCGCCTCAAGCTGCTCGCCGACGCCGGCCTCGTCGGCCTCCCCAACGCCGGCAAATCGACCTTCATCGCCGCGGTCAGCCGGGCCCGGCCGAAGATCGCGGACTATCCCTTCACCACCCTCCACCCCCACCTCGGCGTCGTCCGCCGGGGGGACGAGGACTGCGTTCTCGCCGACATCCCCGGCCTGATCCCGGGCGCCCACGAGGGGGCCGGCATCGGCGACCGCTTTCTCGGACACGTGGAGCGCTGCGGCCTGCTCCTCCACCTGGTCGACGGAACGCAGGCGGACGTCGCCGGCGCCTACCGGAAGGTGCGCGCCGGGCTCGCGGCCTACGGGCACGGCCTCGACGCCAAGCGGGAGATACCCGTCCTCAGCAAATGCGACGCCCTCGACCCCGGAACCGCCGCGCGGCAACGCGCGGCCCTCGCCGCGGCGAGCGGAACCGAGGCGCGCGCGGTCTCCGCGGTGTCGGGGGCCGGCATCGGCACGCTGCTGGCGGAGCTTCTGCGGGCCGTGCGCGCGTGGCGGGAGGACCGGGCGCGGGAGGCGCCGGCCGCCGCCGCCCCGGCGTGGTCGCCGTGACCGCCCTGCTCGGCGCGGCGCGGCGGGTCGTGATCAAGATCGGCTCGTCCCTGCTGGTTCACCCCGAGGGCGGCACCCTGCGGCGGTCGTGGCTCGAAGCGCTCGCCGAGGACGTCGCGCGTCTCAGGGGCCGCGGCCAGGACGTGCTCATCGTGTCGTCGGGGTCGATCGCGCTCGGCCGGCGGCAACTGCAACTGCGGGAGTCGGTCCTCAAGCTCGAGACGAGCCAGGCCGCCGCCGCCGTGGGCCAGATCCGGCTGGCCCACGCCTATCAGGAAGTCCTCGCCCGCCACGGCATCGGCGCGGCCCAGATCCTCCTGACCAGCGCGGACACGGAGGCGCGGCGGCGCTACCTCAACGCCCGCAACACCCTCAACGCACTGCTCAAGCTGGGGACGGTCCCGGTCGTCAACGAAAACGACACCGTCGCCACCGAAGAGATCCGTTTCGGGGACAACGACCGGCTGGGCGCCCGGGTCACGGAGATGATCAGCGCCGACTGCTACGTCCTGCTGTCCGACGTGGACGGCCTGTTCACGGCGGACCCCCGGCGCGACCCCGGCGCCGAGCTGATTCCCGAAGTCCGCGAGATCACGCCCGCCATCGAGGCCCTGGCCGGACAGGCGGCGAGCGGCGACGCGCGCGGCGGCATGGCCACCAAGATCGAGGCCGCGCGAATCGCCACGTCGGCGGGCTGCCACGTGCTCATCGCCGACGGCACGGTGCCGCGCCCCCTGGCCGCGATCGAGAACGGCGGGGGCGGCACCTGGTTCATCCCCCGCGCCACCCCGCGGACGGCGCGGAAGCTCTGGATCGCCGGCAGCCTGAAGCCGGCCGGCCGGCTCACGGTGGACGACGGGGCCGTGGCGGCGCTTCGCAACGGCAAGAGCCTGTTGCCGGCCGGCGTCCGCGACGTCGAGGGATCGTTCGAGCGCGGGGATCCGGTCGTCGTCCGCCGCCCCGACGGCGGCGAGGTCGGGCGGGGCCTCGTCGCCTATTCCTCGGGGGACGCCCGGCGGATCATGGGACACAAAAGCCGTGAAATCGAACACCTGTTGGGATACCGTGGCCGCGACGAGATGATCCATCGCGACGACCTGGTGTTGACCCGCGACACCGGCGACGGCGGAACGAGACAGGCATGAGCGCCATCCAGACGGCGGATGCGGCCGGACCGGAGGAGGACGTCGACACCCTGATGACGCGCCTCGGCGAGGCCGCGCGCGCGGCCGGCGCCGCCCTGGGCAGCGCGTCGACCGAGGCCAAGAACGCGGCCCTGCTGGCGGCCGCCGGCGAACTCCGCGCCCGCGCCGGGGACATCCTCGAGGCCAACGCCGCCGACATGAAGGCCGCCCGGGACTCCGGCACGGGCGCCGCCAGGCTGGACCGGCTGGCCCTCGACGAGGCGCGAGTCGCGGGCATCGCCAGGGGCCTCGAGGAGGTGGCGGAGCTGGCGGATCCGGTGGGCGACGTGATCGCCGAATGGACGCGCCCCAACGGCCTGCGCATCTCGCGGGTGCGCGTCCCCCTCGGCGTGATCGGCATCGTCTACGAGTCCCGGCCGAACGTGACGGCCGACGCCGGGGCCCTGTCCCTGAAGTCGGGCAACGCGGCCATCCTGCGCGGCGGCTCGGAAAGCCACCGTTCCTCCCGCGCCATCCACGCCTGCCTGCGCCGGGGGCTGGCCGCCGCCGGCCTGCCCGAGGCCGCCATCCAGCTCGTGCCGACGAGCGACCGCGCCGCGGTCGGCGCGCTCCTGCGCCTTCACGACCACGTCGACATCATCGTGCCGCGCGGCGGCCGTTCGCTGATCGAGCGGGTCTTCCAGGAGAGCCGGATGCCGGTCATCGCCCATCTCGACGGCCTGTGCCACGTCTACGTGCACCGGGACGCCGACCCGCAGATGGCGCGGGACATCGTCCTCAACGCCAAGATGCGGCGCACCGGCGTCTGCGGGGCCGCGGAGACGCTGCTCGTCGACGCGGCCGCCGCCGCGACCCACCTGCCTGCCATCGTCGACGACCTGACCCGCGCGGGATGCGAGGTGCGGGGGGACGACGCCGCGCGGGCCCTGGACGACCGCGTCGCCGCGGCCACCGAGGCCGACTGGACCACCGAGTATCTCGACGCGATCCTCTCGGTGCGCGTGGTCGAGGACCTCGACGCGGCCATCCGGCACATCGCGGCCTACGGGTCCCATCACACCGAGAGCATCGTCACCGGGAACGACGCCGCGGCCGAACGCTTCCTGAACGAGGTGGACAGCGCCATCCTGCTGCACAACGCCTCCACGCAGTTCGCCGACGGCGGCGAGTTCGGCATGGGCGCGGAGATCGGCATCTCGACGGGCCGCCTGCACGCGCGCGGTCCGGTGGGCGTGGAGCAGCTCACCACGTTCAAGTACGTCGTCCGCGGTTCGGGACAGACCCGGCCCCGATGATCCCGCGACCGACGTGCCGCGAAACCGCGGCGCGCGGCCCCAGGACGGGGCTGCTGGGCGGATCGTTCAATCCGGCCCATTCGGGCCACCTCCGCATCAGCCTGCTCGCGCTCCGGCGCCTGGACCTCGACCGGGTCTGGTGGCTGGTGTCGCCGCAGAACCCCCTCAAGCCGGCGGCCGGAATGGCGCCCTACGCGGAACGCCTCGAGTCCGCCCGCGCCGCCGCCCGCGACCGGCGCATCCGGATCAGCGAGGCGGAGGCGGAACTCGGAACCCGGTACACCGCCGACACGCTTCGCGGCCTGCGCCGCCGGCATCCCCGTCATCGCTTCGTGTGGATCATGGGGGCGGACAACCTGATCCAGGTCACGCGGTGGCGGCGGTGGACCGAGATCTTCGAGGCGGCGCCCGTTGCGGTCTTCGACCGCCCGACCTATTCTTTCCGGGCCCTGGCGGGCGCCGCCGCGGCGCGATACGCCCGCCGCCGAGTGAACGAACGGGAGGGAGGGACCCTGGCCGACCGAGCGCCTCCGGCGTGGACATTCCTCCGGGGTTCCAACGACCCCACCTCGGCGACCGCCCTGCGGGAAGGCGCCGGATGGAGGACGGGACGATAAGCGAAACGGATACCGCAGCCGAGTCTTCCGCCAGCCTGCTGAAGCTGGTCACATCGTCCCTGGAAGACGACAAGGCGATCGACATCGTCGCCATAGACCTTCGGAACAAGACCATCCTCGCGGACCATCTGGTGATCGCCACGGGCCGCTCCCAGCGGCACGTGGGCGCCGCCGCCGAACACCTCGTCGAGCGCCTCAAGAAGGCCGGACGGCGGCCGGGCGGCGTCGAAGGCATGTCCCGGTGCGACTGGGTGCTGATCGACGCGGGCGACGTCATCGCCCACATCTTCCGGCCGGAGGTGCGCGAGTTCTACAACCTCGAGAAAATGTGGTCGGTCGAGCTGTCCGCCCCGGAGCAGGCCGCCGGCTGACCGCCCATGCGGATCAGGATCATCGCCGCGGGCCGCGGGAAGCGCGACCTCGCCGCCCCGCTGTTCGAGGAGTACGTCAAGCGCCTGCCGTGGCGGGTCGACGTCACGGAGGTCGAAGCCCGGGGGCGGCTGAGCGCCCCCGAGCGCCGGAAGCGCGAGCGTCGGCTCATGGACGACGCCTGGCCCGGCGCGGGGTTGGCGGTCGCCCTGGACCGGCGCGGCAGGTCCCTCACGAGCGAGGCGTTCGCGGCCGAGCTCCAGGCCTGGCAGGACCGGGCCGTTCCCGAGGTCGCCTTCCTCATCGGCGGCGCCGACGGCCTCGACGGCGCCGTCCTGACGCGGGCCGACGCGGTCGTGTCCCTGGGCGCCATGACGTGGCCCCACATGCTGGCCCGGGCGATGCTCGCGGAGCAGCTCTACCGCGCCTCGGCGATCCGGTCCGGGCACCCCTACCACCGGCCGGGCTGACCGACGTCCGGACGAATGGAAATGCATATATTGCCGGCCCGGGACAGGCATGGCCGCCCTGCCTCCAACATGGTGCGAACTGTGCGAATTCAATGGAGCTCGGGCCATGAACTCCGCCGACACCCCCCTCCCGACCTCCCTTCCAGGGGGACCCGAGTGGCCCGGCCGCGCCCCGAGGGTCCCCTCTCCCGCTCTGCGGGAGAGGGACAGGGTGAGGATGTCGGAGAACGATGCGCCGCCCCAACCGCGAATCCTTGCAAAGGGAGGTCGGGAGGGAGCGTGGTTCAATTTTTTGGCGTTATTATACTTGACAAACCACACTCCAATACCCATATCCACAGTATCGGATACAGGAGCGTACCATGTCAGTCCTTTTAGCCCCTTACCTGTATGACGAAGCCGCCGCTTTCGCTCACGTCGAGGCGATGCTCTGGCCCGATGGTCCGGTCTGCCCCGCGTGCGGCGTTGTAGACGAAGCCTACGAGCTGAAGGGCGTTCGCTCCAAGCCTTCCAAGAAGTGCCCCGAGGGAAAGCTGCGGCACGGGCTCAGGAAGTGCAAGGCGTGCAGCAAGCAGTTCACCGTCCGCATCGGGACGATCTTCGAGGACAGCCATATCGATCTGCACCTGTGGCTACAGGCCATCCGCCTGATGACCAGCAGCAAGAAGGGCATCAGCAGCAACCAGCTTGCCCGTACACTGGAAATCACGGTCAAGAGCGCGTGGTTCCTGTCGCACAGAATCCACGAGGCCATGCGCGACGACAGCACCGTAGATTTCGGCTCCGGTGGGGGCGTGGTCGAAGTGGATGAGACGTTCATCGGGATCGACAAGGACCGGCCCGTGAAGCGTGGCTATGCCCACAAGCACAAGGTGCTGGCGCTGGTCGACCGGAGCATCGGGCGTGCCCGCTCGATGGTCGTGGACGATCTCAAGGCCAAGACGCTGGTGCCGATCCTAGTCGAGAACATCGCGGCCGAGGCGACCGTCTATACCGATGAGGCGGGGCAGTATCGCCGCTTGGGCGAAGAGTTCGCCGATCACGATTTCGTCCGCCATAGCACCGGAGAGTACGGCCGCGGCGACATTCACACGAACACCATCGAGGGCTACTTCTCGATCTTCAAGCGCGGCATGAAGGGCGTGTACCAGCATTGCTCCAAGCGCCACCTGCACTGCTATGCGGCGGAGTTTGAGTTCCGCTACAATAACCGCGAGGGCAACGGAGCGGACGACGCGGCCCGGGCAAAGATCGCTCTCCGGGGTGTCAAGGGGAAGCGGCTGATGTACGAAGAATCTCGTCCATGACGTCGAGGGATCATTGCCGCCGATTGCTAGTTCCGAGTTGTGGCGTAATTGCCTGCGCATACCAGCCTATCGGGTAAGCGACGCCGCCCGCTACGCGGGCGTCTCGACACAGACGGTATCCTATTGGCAGAAGCTCCGGCGGGGCGGCGCTCCGGTCTTGACAAAGAGGCTGGAAGGGACGGCCCTCTCCTACCTGCAATTGATCGAGGTTGGCGTGGTCTCCGCCATGCGCCGATCAGGCGTCAAACTGCGGATCATCGAGGCGACCCGCAAGTATCTCTCCGAGAACATGGGCGAGGAGATCGCAAAGCGTGAGCCGGCGCCATTCATCTATCAGGTCAAGGGGAGCCGGATATGGCCCGTGAAGATCTAGAAACGTCGAAGCCCCAAAGCCAGCGTGACCGTTTCATCGAGAAGGCCCGTGAGTTGGAGTGCAACGAGGACGAAGATCGCTTTAACGAGACATTGAAGCGGATCGTGCCGAAGAAAGACAAGGATCGATCAGTCTAAGCAATCGAGAATCTGCCCGAGAATTTCGGGGTGTATGTCAGCGGCAATGAGCGTCTTTCCGGTCTGAGCACCTAACGTCAAATAGCGGTTGCCATCGGAAAAGATCATTAGCACGTCGGACTTGCGAACAGTGAACGGCCCAGCTTCTATCCGGTCTGCGCCGTCTAGCACCAGCACAGTCACATACTTCTCGCCGCAGACAACGCCAGAACGCGGCGGCAATCCTGCCTTCCGCCAGAGGGAGGCTGCCTTCTGCCTGCGATCAATCGCGGCCGCCTCAGCTTCCGCCGCCGCTATCGACGCCGCCTTGTCCACAAAGCAACCATGCTCGGAATAGTAAGCGAATGAAGTGCGGCATTCTTCCTCGCTATAGGAACGAAGCTCTTCTATCGCCGCCTTGTCCCCTAATCCTGCTCGATCTCTCACGCTCAAGCCCACTTCGCAACCTGCCGCCAAGCCCAGATTGCTGCATTCTTCCGCGCTCAAGCGAAGCTGAGCCAGCGCCCCGCTCCCGAGCGCCAGAAAGATGGCCAGCGTCACGAGCGCAAAGCGCAAAGTGACCTCTAGATTGTTCCCATGGGGAAGAGTGCAGCCCCGCCAGTTTGTCTTGCCCATGTCTCCCTCCAAGCCGAAGGGATACGCTAGGCTTGCGGGCTATGGTGCGTCAAGTATAATAAAGCCGATTTTTTGGCAAACGACGCCAAGCCGGCGCGCGGCCGACATCCGCCCGTCGCGGCCGCGTGCTACCATCGCGGCGCCATGCGGCCCGACATCGTCGACCTGGACCAGTTCTACACGACCCCCCTCGGACAGGTGAGCCGCAGCCTCATCCGCCGCCGCCTCCAGGAAATCTGGCCGGACGCGGGCGGCCTGCGCGTGCTCGGCGTGGGCTACGCGACGCCCTATCTGCGGGCGTTCCGCGACCGGGCCGAACGCGTGCTCGCGGCCATGCCCGCGAGCCAGGGCGTGATCCACTGGCCCAGGGGAGAGCCCTGCCTCGTCACGCTGTGCGACGAGGTCGAGATCCCGTTTCCGGACAGCTCGATCGACCGGGTCCTGCTGGTCCATTGCCTTGAGAACGCCGAGCAGGTCCGCCCCATGCTCCGCGAGATCTGGCGCGTGATGACGTCCGGCGGGAGGCTGCTGGTCGTGGTTCCCAACCGGCGCGGCATCTGGGCGCGCTTCGAGAGGACGCCCTTCGGACACGGGCGGCCGTTTTCGCCGCCGCAACTGACCGGGCTGCTGCGCGAGACGATGTTCCTGCCGGCCACCGCCACGGCGGCGGTGTCGATTCCCCCCGTGACGTGGCGTCCTCTCCTGAAAACGGCGACCGCCGTCGAGCGCGTGGGGCGGCGATGGGGCGGCGCGGTCGCCGGCGTGCTGATCGTCGAGGCCGGCAAGCAGATCTACGCCGTCGGCGTGGACCGGGCCCGGCGGGCGAGGCCCCGGCGCATCGCCGCTCCCGCCGCCAAGGGCGCCGCGCCCCGTCAGGCGCGCGGCCCCGGTCTCAGCCTGGGTTCCGGCGGCTGAGCACGAACACGCCCTGCTCGGCGAACAGGTTGGCGAGCGGGCCGCCGTCGACGCCGGTCATGCGGCGGCCCTGCTTGTCGACCGCGATCCGGCGCTCGATCCCGATGCCCAGGTCGCGGCACAGCAGCACGAAGTCCCTGATGGTGCAGAAATGGGCGTTCGGGGTGTCGTACCACTGGCGGTTCAGCACCTCCGTGACCGGCATGCGGCCCGTCAGCCCGAGCTTCGCGCGCACCTTCCAGTGACCGAAATTGGGGATCGAGACCACGCACTTGCGCCCGATCCGCAGGAGCTGCTCGATCACGTCGCGGGGCCGGCGCACCAACTGCAGGGTCTGGCTGAGGACCACGTAGTCGAACGCGCCCGTCGGGTAGTTCACGAGGTCGGTGTCCGCGTCGCCCTGGACGACCGACAGGCCCTGCGCCACGCAGGCGTTGACTCCCGCCTGACTCAGCTCGATGCCGCGGCCGTCCACCTTTTTCGCGCGGGCCAGGTGACGCAGCAGGGCGCCGTCGCCGCAGCCCACGTCCAGGATCCGCGAGCCCGGCTCGATCATGTCGGCGATCAGCAGCAGATCGACCCGGATCTCTCCGCCGCGGGCCGGCCGGGGATCGGGGCTCACGGGTCGACGCCGTTCCAGTGCTCGGCGGCGCCCATGAGGAAGCCGCGGATCGTCTCGAACATTTCGGGCTCGTCCAGGAGGAAGGCGTCGTGCCCCTTGTCGCTGTCGATCTCGACGAAGCTGACGTTCGCCGCGGCGGCGTTGAGGGCGTGGACGATCTTCCGGCTCTCCGGCGTCGGAAACAGCCAGTCCCCGGTGAACGAGATGACGCAGAACCGGGTCGGGCACTCCTCGAAGGCGCGGGCGAGGACCCCGTCGTGCTCCTTGACGAGGTCGAAATAGTCCATGGCGCGCGTCAGGTAGAGGTACGAGTTCGCGTCGAAGCGCTCGACGAAGACCGTTCCCTGATGGCGCAGGTAGCTCTCGACCTGGAAGTCCACGCCGAAGCCGTACGACAGCGTATCCCGGTCCTGAAGCTGCCGGCCGAACTTCCGGTGCATGGCGGCCTCCGACAGGTAGCTGATGTGGGCGGCCATGCGCGCCACGGACAGCCCGGCACTGGGAACGGTGCCGTGGGACATGTAGTCGCCGCCGCGCCAGTCGGCGTCTCCCATGATGGCCTGGCGCCCGACTTCGTGGAGAGCGATGTTCTGGGCCGTGTGATGCGCGGCGCTGCCGAGGAGAATCGCCGCGTGCACCCGCTCAGGGTAGGTGACGGCCCATTGCAGCGCCTGCATGCCGCCCATCGAGCCCCCGGTGACGCAGAACACCTTCGCGATGCCGAGATGGTCGAGAAGCATCGCCTGGGCCCGGACCATGTCCTTGATCGTGATGACCGGGAACGAAAGGCCGTAGGGCCTGCCCGTTCCCGGATCGACGGACCCGGGGCCCGCCGTGCCCATGCATCCGCCCAGGACGTTGGCGCAGACCACGAGGTGGCGGTCCGTGTCGAAGGGCAGGCCCGGACCCACCGCGAGCGGCCACCAGCCCTCCTTTCCGGTGACGGGGTTGGTGCCGGTCACGAACTGGTCGCCCGTCAGGGCATGGCACACGAGGATGACGTTGGACCTGTCCTCGTTCAGTTCTCCGTAGGTCTGGTAGGCGACCGTGAAGGGACCGAGTTCGGCGCCGCAGTCCAGCGTCAGCGGCCTGTCGACCCCGAGCTCCACCGTGTGGCCGGCCTGAATGCCGGGGCCGGCGACAGCCTCGCCTTGTCGTTGAGTGCTTCTCATGGCTCAACGCCGAACCGCCCGCGAAACGTCCGGGAAAGCGGGCATTGCTATGGACAAGTCCCGGTGATGTCAACGTTTCTTTGATTTTGCGGGACTTGGGGGCTACGTACTATCCTTCCCTTCCGGCCGTCTTCCCTGGTACGCCACCGCCGTTGACCGCGATGAACGAGAAACCGGACGCCCTCGGCGCCCTGCGGAGCGAAATCGACAGGATCGACATGTCGATCCACGAACTCCTCATGCGCCGGTCGGAGGTGGTGGGGCGGGTCGACACCGTCAAGAAGCGCGGCAGCGCGCTGTCCACGGGGATGCGGCCGGGACGCGAGGCCAAGGTCGTCCGCCGCCTGATCGGGCGTCATCGCGGGGCTCTCCCGGCGGCGGTGGTCGCGCGCCTGTGGAGGGAGATGATCTCCGCGTTCACGCGCCTGCAGGGCCCGTTGACCGTCGCCGTGTGCGCACCCGAGATGTCGGTGGGTTACTGGGATCTGGCGCGGTCGCACTTCGGATCGACGACGCCCATGTCCCTTCACCGCTCGCCCTTCGTCGTGATGCGCCAGGTCGCCCGGGGCGAAGCCACCGCAGGCGTTCTTCCCATGCCCGAGTCCGACGACGAGAATCCGTGGTGGCCGTTGCTCGCCGCCGAGACGGACGACGCGCCCCGGATCATCGCGCGCCTGCCCTTCGTCGAGGACGAGAGCTCCCGGCTCGGCGATCTCGCGGCCCTGGTCGTGGCGCGGATGCCGCAGGACGACACGGAAGACGACCGGACGCTCGTCGTCGCCACCGCCGCCGCGCCCATCAGCCGGGCGAGCGTCAACGGGCTCCTGGAGAGCGTGGGGCTGAACGGACGCAGCGTCACGGCGCTCGACCGGCGGGACGACCGGCCGGAATGGCTGCATCTGGTCGAGATCGAGGGTTATGTGACCGCCGACGATCCCAGGATCGGCTCTCTCACGGAAAAGGGGCGCGGCCGCATCCGGCGGGTCGTCGCCATCGGCGGATTCGCCAGTCCCGTCCGCGTGCCGGGCGGCGCCCGCCTTGCGGCGACCGCGGCCGAATTGGCGTGACGGGCGTTCGCCCGGCGGATCCCGCGCCATGAACGGTCCCGTCCCCCGCGCGGGAATCCTGGAGATTCCCATGTATGTTCCCGGCCGGTCCCGGGCCGACGGCCACGAGCGCGCCGTCAAGCTGTCGTCCAACGAATCGGCGCTGGGAACCAGCGACAAGGCCGCGGCCGCCTATCGGGCGCTGGCGGGGGAGCTGCACCGGTATCCCGACGGCGGCGCCGTCGCCCTGCGCGAGGCGATCGCCAGGGTCCACCGCGTCGGCGGCGCGGCGCTGGACGCCGGAAACATCGTTTGCGGCGAAGGATCCGACGAGATCATTCACCTCCTGGCCGCCGGCTACGCCGGTCCGGGAGACGAGGTCCTTCACAGCGCCCACGGGTTCGTCATGTACCGCCTGTCCGCGCTCGGCGTCGGCGCGACCCCCGTCGCGGCGCCGGAGCGGGAGTGGACGCCCGACGTGGACGCCCTGCTGGAGCGGGTGACCGGGCGCACCCGCCTGGTGTTCGTCTCCAATCCCAATCCCACCGGGACCTATCTGCCGCGCCGGGAGCTGGCCCGCCTCCACGCCGGCCTTCCCGCGCACGTGGTGCTGGCGGTCGACGCGGCCTACGCCGAGTACGTCACGCGGGACGACTACGCGTCCGGGCTCGAACTGGTCGGCGCCGCGGACAACGTGGTCATGACGCGCACGTTTTCCAAGGTCTACGGCCTCGCCGGTCTGCGCCTGGGCTGGTGTTGCGGACCGGCCGGCGTGGTCGACGTCCTGAACCGCCTGCGCGGGCCGTTCAACGTGACCGCCCCGGCCCAGGCCGCCGGAATCGCCGCGGTCGAGGACCAGGCGTTCGTCGAGCGCGCCCGGCGGCACAACGAGATCTGGCGCGCCTGGCTCGAAGGCGAGCTGCGGCGCCTGGGTGTGCCCTACATTCCCGGCGTCGCCAACTTCGTCTGCGCCGCGTTTCCGGACGGGGACAGGACGGCCGCCGCGGCGATCGAGCACATGATGCGGGACGGCGTCCTGGTGCGCGACATGAACGCCTACGGCCTTCCCGACCACGTTCGCATCACGGTCGGTCTCGAGGAGGAGGTCCGGGCCGCGGCGCGCTCCCTCGAGACGTTCCTGGGCTGAGGCGGTGGCGCGGCAGGGGACATCCGAGCCGCTCTTCGGCACCGTCGCCCTCATCGGCGTGGGTCTGATCGGCTCGTCCCTGGCGCGGGCGATGCGCGAGAAGGGCCTCGCCCGGCGCATCGTGGGATGCGCCCGCACCCGCCGGACACGGTCGGTCTGCCGGGAGCTCGGGCTCGTCGACGCCACCTTTGCCAGCCCGCGCCAGGCCGTGAAGGGGGCCGATCTGGTCGTCATATGCTCTCCGGTCGGCACCTGCGGCGCCGTCGCCGCGGCCATGGCGCCATCGCTGAAGCCGGGCGCCATCGTGTCGGACGTGGGTTCGGTCAAGCGGGCGGTCATCGACGCCGTGGCGCCGCACCTGCCCGACTCCGTCCACTTCGTGCCGGGCCATCCCGTCGCCGGGACCGAGCATTCGGGTCCCGAGGCGGGATTCGCCGGGCTGTTTCGGGGGCGGTGGTGCATCCTCACGCCGGCGGAGGGAACGGACGCGGCCGCCGTTCGCCGGGTCGCCGGCCTGTGGCGCCGGGCGGGCAGCCGGGTGGAGATCATGGATGCCGCGCACCACGATCTCGTTCTGGCCCTCACGTCGCACCTTCCTCATCTGATCGCCTACAACATCGTCGGCACCGCGGCCGACCTGGAGTCGGTCACCGACTCCGAGGTGTTCAAGTACTCGGCGGGCGGGTTCCGGGATTTCACCCGCATCGCGGCGTCCGACCCGGTCATGTGGCGCGACGTCTTCCTGCACAACCGCGATGCCGTGCTCGAGGTGCTGGGGCGGTTCAACGAGGACCTGTCGGCGTTGCAGCGGGCCATCCGTTGGGGCGAGGGCGAGGCGCTCGAAGCCCTGTTCGCCCGGACCCGCGACATTCGCCGGGGCGTCGTCGAGGCCGGTCAGGCCGGGACTCCGGCGCGCCGCGCGCCGGGGGGCGGGACCCGGCGTCCGGAAGGGCGACGACGGGCGGGAGGCGGAGAATCCGCAACCCTCCCGCGGCAAGCCAGCCGTCCTGGGCGGTGACCGGAACGACGATCCCCCCGTCGTCCGCCGGGTCCGACAGCGCGCCGAGCGCGATCTTCGCCGCGGCCCCCTCCGCCGGCCGTATCGTCCCCGCCCGGACCAGCGCGTCGGCCAGCGCCCGGTGGCCGCGGACGGTCGCGGAGAGGGCGGCGATGGGGCGGAAACGGCGGTCGAGGCTGAGCGTGCCCTCGGCGTCGACCGCGAGGGCGCCCCAGCGGAGCGCGAGGGAGTGGATCTCGACCGCTCCTCCGTCGTCGCGCCAGGCGGCCAGCGCCTCCGCGTCCACGGAGACCCGAAGGGGGGGATCGACGGCCAGGTCCCAGGCCAGCCGCTCCGCGACGGCTTCCAGGGGACTCGACGGCGGCAGGGGCAGCCGCGCCCGCCGGACGTGCCCGGCCAGGCGGAACGCGCCCGCCCCGTCCCCGCGTCTCTCCCGCGCGCCGGCGACGACCGCGGACTCCAGCGCGAGCGGACCGGGCAGCCCGTGTCCCGACACGACGACATCCTCCAGGACAGCCTCCAGGGATCCGAGCCCGGAGAGATCTCGCGGAAGGACGCGCCCGCCCCGTCCCCGCGTCTCTCCCGCGCGCCGGCGACGACCGCGGACTCCAGCGCGAGCGGACCGGGCAGCCCGTGTCCCGACACGACGACATCCTCCAGGACAGCCTCCAGGGATCCGAGCCTGGATCCCGAGATCTCGACGTCCGCCGTCAGGCGGCCCACGCGCACGGCGCCGCCGCGCCACGGCCGGACCGGGGGCGCGCCCCCGGCCTCGACGAGGACGGAGGTCGCGCGAACCTCGAAGCCGAACGGGTAGCCGCCGACGGCGAGACCGCCGATCTCCACGCGCCCGCCCCTTTCCCGGACGTCGTCGGACCAGCCGGCGACCGCGCCTTCGATCCACGAGACGCCGCGGTGCCAGTACCAGGCATGAGCGATCAGGAGCAGCGCCAGGGTCACGCTCGCCGCCGCCGCGGCTCCCTTCGCCAGTGGAGAGAAGACCATGGTTCGAACCCGCCGAAGCGCCGGCGCCTCGGCGATTATACAGAGTCGGCCCGCGGCGCCGGCCTTGCCGGGTGGGGCGGGGCGTGGAATGATCCGGCCTCGCGCGCGAGGGGACAGGCATGCCGGAACCGAGAGTCGTCGTGATCACGGGAGGCGCCAGCGGCATGGGCCGCGGGACCGCGGAAGCGTTCGCCGCGGGCGGCGACCGGGTGGTGCTCGCGGACATCGACTCGAACCTCGGACGGCGGGCCGCCGAGGAGATCGAAGGCGCCGGGGGCCGGGCGGCGTTCCACGACCTCGACGTCACGGACGAGGGATCGGTCGGCGAGCTCGTGGGATGGACCGAAGCGGAAATCGGACCCATCGACATCCTCGTGAATTCGGCGGGGGTCCTGCAGAACCCGATGTCCATCTCCGAGATGCCGATGGAGGACCACGACCGGATGTGGGCCGTCAACAACCGCGGCCTCTACATGTGCTGCCGGGCCGTGGCGCGGCCGATGAAGGACCGCGGCCGGGGCAGCATCGTCAACATCGCCTCCTCGACGAGCTTCAACGCCTGGCCGCTGACCGCGTACGTGCCGGGCAAGACCGCGGTGAAGATGCTCACGGAAGTGCTGGCGGGCGAGATGGGGCCGAGCGGCGTCCGCGTGAACGCGGTGGCGCCTCACATTACGCCGACGCCCGCCATCCAGGCGCGCATCGACGCCGGCGAACGCGACCCCGCCAAGATCGTCGCCCAGCAGGCGCTGCCGCGGCTGGTCGAGGTGGCGGACGTCGCCGAGGCCATCCGTTTCCTGTGTTCCCCCGAGGCCAAGGCGATCACCGGCGTGACGCTTCCGGTGGACTGCGGATACCTCGTCGCCAACACCTACAACGCCTACCCGAGATAACCGTCCGCGACGTTGAGGATCCCGCGCGAGGACGGCCCGAGGCGCCTGCGCCGCTTTCATGACGGCGGGGACCTCTGGGTCTTCGGCTACGGCTCGCTGATGTGGCGGCCCGGCTTTCCGCACGCCGAGGCGCACCCGGCGCTGGCGCGCGGAGTCCATCGCGCGCCCTGCGTGATCTCGCACCGGCATCGGGGCTCGCGGGAGCGCCCGGGGCTGGTCATGGGGCTGGATGCCGGCGGATCGTGCAAGGGGCGGGTCTACCGGGTCGCCGCGGCGGACGCCGCCGGGGCGCTGGACTACCTGCACGACCGCGAGATGGGGGGCTACGGCGTCTACAGGCCGGCCCGGCGTCCGGTCCGGATCCTCACGCCCGGACGGCGGGAGACCGTCGCCGCCCTGTGCTTCGCCGTCGACCGGCGCCACGCCCAGTACGCGGGCCGCCTTTCCCGCGCCGACCTCATCGCCCATATCCGGCGGGGCGTCGGGGAAGGCGGGACCTGCATGGACTATTTCTCGAACCTGGTGCGCCACCTCGACGCGCTCGGCATCGCCGACGGGCCCATTCACCGCCTGTACGACGAGGTTCGCGCGCAAACGGAATGACGCGCCGCGCCCGGCGGGGAGCCAATCCGCGATATGCTTGACGTAACGCGGATGCGGCCGCTAGGGTGACCCAATGCGAGGATCGCGGAATCGGACGCGTCGTGATTGTCGGCTTCAGGGACAGGCGGACCGAGGCGTTCTACCGGGGCCGCCGGGTCGCGGCGTTTTCGGGTTTCGCGCGGGCCGCCTCGCGCAAGCTCGACCAGCTCGACGCGGCGACGGGCCTCGGCGACCTGGCGCGGCCCGGCAACCGCCTGGAGGCGCTCGAGGGCCGGCGCCGGGGCCAGTGGAGCATCCGCATCGACGATCGATGGCGCGTCTGCTTTGCATGGCCGGGGGGCAGCCCCGGCCCGGCCGAAGTGGAAATCGTCGACTACCGTTGAGAAGGAGGCAAGTCGTGCGCGAGCCCATCCATCCCGGCGAGACGCTGCGCGAGGACCTCGACGCGCTCGGCATGAGCGCGGCGGAGCTTGCACGGCGCATCGAGGTGCCGGTCAATCGCATCACCGAGATCATGAACGGCCGGCGCGCGGTGACCGGCGACACGGCGCTCAGGCTTGGCCGCTTCTTCGGCACGTCGGGCGAGTTCTGGCTCAACCTCCAGAAGCTCTACGAGCTGCGCCGCGCGGAGCAGAAGAACGGCGCCGCGATCGCCCGTCTGCCGACCCTCGACGCCGGCGGCGGCCTGCGCGCGGCGGGCTGACGGGCAGCCACGGGCCGGCCATACGTGTCTTGCGCGGCCGCTCCGCGGCGCTACGATTTCGGTGTCCGCGGGATGCCCTGGCGGGATGGAGGAGTGGCGATGAACGTGCATCGGGAGACTCGATTGCAGGCTTACGCGGGCTATCACCTGCGCGGCGTGCCGGCGGAGGACGCCGAGTTGACGCACGTCGGGCCGGGAACGCCCTGCGGCGAATACATGCGCCGGTTCTGGCAGCCCGTGTGCCTGTCGCGGGAGCTGACCGACCTGCCGCACGCCATCCGCATCCTCGGCGAGGACCTTGTGGCGTTCCGCGATCGCTCGGGGGACGTCGGCGTCCTGCACCGCCATTGCAGCCACCGCGGCACGTCGCTCGAGTACGGACTTGTCGCCGAGCGCGGGATCCGCTGCTGCTATCACGGCTGGCTGTTCGGCACCGACGGCACCATCCTGGAGACGCCCGGCGAGCCGCCCAACTCGAGACTGCGGGAGAGCTTCCGCCACGGCGCCTATCCGGCGCGGGAATACGAGGGACTCGTGTTCGCCTACATGGGGCCTCCGGACGAAGAGCCGGAATTCCCCCTGTTCGACACCTACTTCCTGGCGGACAACAGGCTCGTTCCCTATTCCTGCCACTACCCGTGCAGTTGGCTTCAGGTCCACGAGAACTTCGTCGACCCGATCCACGCGGTCTTCCTGCACACGCGCCTTACGGGCACGCAGTTCACCGACGCCTGGCACGACCTGCCGGCGACCGAATTCGTCGAGAAGGACGCGGGCCTCTACTACATCACGACCCGCCAGGTGGGCGACCGGGTCTGGGTCCGCACCAACCACATCATGCTGCCCAACTTCGGCCAGGTCGCGGCCTTGTGGGAGGCCGTCGAGAAGGAGAAGCTCTTCAACCGGGCGAGCGTGACGCGATGGTCGGTGCCCGTCGACGATACGAACTCGTGGATCTTCGGCTACCGCCACTTCAACGACGTGGTCGACACCATGGGGATCGGCAAGGAGGAGGACTGCGGCGTCGACAGCGTCGATTTCCTCGGCCAAACCGGAAACCGGCCCTACGAGGAGCGCCAGCGCGAACCGGGCGACTGGGACGCCCTCGTCGGCCAGCGCCCCATCGCCGTCCACGCCAAGGAGCATCTCGGCACCACCGACCGGGGCGTGGCCATGTGGCGGCGGATCCTGCGCCAGGGAATCCGCGGCGAGGGCCGCTTCGCGGGCAAGCCGGCGACGTGGGGCTACGCCGGCGATCCCATTCACACCTACACCCACGACACCTGCCTCGACATCCCGGCGAACGGCATGACGGGCGCCGAGCAGATGGCGTACCTCGCCGGCATCGGCCGCGAGGTGCTCGACAGCATCTTCTCGGGCGACACCCGCGAAGGCGCCGAGCGCAAGGCCCACATCGAGACGCGGCTCCGGGAGCTGCGGGACCGCTGCCGCGCCTGAGGCGGGCGCTCGCGCATCGGTGGGCTCGCGAGACCCGGACACCCGGCCCGTGACCGGAAGCTACGACTACGTCATCGTCGGCGGCGGATCGGCGGGGTGCGTTCTCGCCAACCGGCTCAGCGCCGACCCGGGCAACCGGGTCCTGCTGCTCGAGGCGGGCGGCGGCGGCCGCGGCCCCCTCTACCGGGTCCCCCTGATCGCGGGCAAGCTCAGCCGCGGCCACTTCGCCGACTGGAACTACGAGACCGAGCCCGAGGCGGGGATGCAGGGCCGGCGGATCGACTGGCCCCGCGCCAGGATGCTGGGCGGCTGCTCGACCATCGCCGGCATGCTCTACGTCCGGGGCCATCCTTCCGACTTCGACACCTGGGCGCGGCTCGGCAACCGGGGCTGGAGCTACCGCGAGGTCCTGCCCTACTTCAAGCGGGCCGAGGACCACGAGAACGGCGCCGACGCCTGGCACGGCGCCGGCGGAGAGCTGTTCGTCCGCGGCCCCCGTTCCCGCAATCCCATCCTGGCCGCCTATATCGAGGCCGGCCGTCAGGCGGGCTACCCGCTGACCGACGACTTCAACGGCGAAACCCAGGAAGGCTTCGGGCGCTACCACTGCAACATCAAGAACGGCCGGCGCTGGAGCGCGGCCCGCGCCTTCCTCGATCCCGCCCTGCCGCGGCCCAACCTCACCGTCCTGACCGGCGCCCAAGCGACGGAGATCCTGTTCGACGGACGCCGGGCGTGCGGCGTCGCCTACCGCCGGCGCGGACGCGACGGGCGGGCGGCGGCCGAGGGGGAGGTGATCCTCAGCGCCGGCGCCGTCAACTCGCCGCAGCTTCTCATGCTCTCCGGCATCGGACCCGCCGACGCCCTGGCGGCGCACGGCATCCCGGCGCGCGCGGACCTGCCGGGCGTCGGGCGCAACCTGCAGGACCATCTCGATCTGTCGGTCTGCCACGCCTGCACGCGGCCGGTCACCGTCTACCGCCTGCTGGCCCTGGACCGGTTCGCCCTGGAAACCGCCCGCGCGCTCCTGTTCGGCACGGGACCCGCGACCGTGTTCCCCCAGGAGGCGGGCGGCTTCGTCCGCAGCGAGCCGGACCTGGAGGCGCCCGACCTTCAGGCCCACATGCTGCCGCTCCTCGTCGACCGCATGAAGCTGCGCCCGCCCTTCGCCTGGCTGTTCGACCGCGACCCCGCCGAAGGCCACGGTTACGCGGTGCGGACCAGCCTGCTGCGGCCCCACAGCCGGGGCGCCGTCGAGCTGCGGTCGCGCGACCCGTTCGCCAAGCCCGCGATCCGGCCGAACTACCTCTCGGACCGGCGCGACGTCGCCCTGTTCCGCAAGGCCGTGGACATCGGCCGCGATATCCTTTCCCAGGAGGCTCTCCGGCCGTTCGACGCCGGCGAGATCGATCCCGGCCCGGACGTGCGGAGCGGTGCCGACATCGAAGCCTGGATCCGCCGAACCGCGACCACCGAGTTCCATCCCACCGGCACCTGCGGCATGGGACGGGGGCCGGAGGCGGTCGTGGACGACGAGCTGCGGGTCGTCGGCGTGGACGGGCTGCGGGTGGCCGACGCCTCCATCATGCCGGTCATCACGGGGGGCAACACCAACGCGCCGACCATGATGATCGGCGAAAAGGCGGCGGACCTCGTGCTGGGCCGCGCGCCGCCGGAGAGCGGGGAGCCCCCTCGGCGAACCCGCGAGAACACGGGGAGGGAGACATGAAGATCGACGGCGGTTGCCATTGCGGCTATCTGACCTACGAGGCGGAGATCGACGAGAGCCAGATATCCGTGTGTCACTGCACCGACTGCCAGGCCCTGTCGGGCACCGCCTTCCGGGTGTCGGCCCGCAGCTACGAGGGCGCCTTCACCCAGCTTACGGGCAAGCCCAGGGAGTACGTCAAGACCGGCTCGAGCGGCGCGTTGCGGATCCAGGCGTTCTGCCCCGAGTGCGGGTCGCAGATCTATTCGACGTCGGTGGGCGCCGGGCCGAAGCTCTACAACATCCGCACGGGCACGGCCCGCCAGCGCGAAAAGCTCGTCCCGTTGGCGCAGCAGTGGACCCGTTCGGAACAGCCCTGGATCGACGGCCTGGCCTCGATCCCGAAGGTCGAGCAGGCCCTCCCGCCGCGCCGACCGTGACCGCGGCGGGACGCGGCCGGAACGTCCGGTCATGAACGGCGCCGTCGCTGAGTCGCCGTCGCCCTTTCACCGGGGGGAACGCCTGGTTCAGGAGCGCATGGGCGTCCGGGACAAGGTGGAAAAGCTCGGGCGCCGGGCGATTCGCGACCGCCTGCCCGACCAGCACCGGGAGTTCTATGCCGAATTGCCCTTCGTGCTCGTCGGGACGGTCGACGGCCGGGGACGGCCCTGGGCGTCGCTGGTCCCGGGACGCGCCGGGTTCATGACGACCCCGGACGACCGGACCCTGGACGTCGGGATGCGGCCCCTGTTCGGGGACCCGCTCAACGAGACCCTGAGGGAAGGCGCGCCCGTCGGCGTGCTCGGCATCCAACTCCACAGCCGCCGCCGCAACCGGATGGCCGGCCGCGTCGCCGCGGTGAGGTCCGGCGGCTTCGCCGTCGCGGTCGACCGCGCCTTCGGAAACTGTCCCCAGTACATCCAGAGCCGGACCGTCGAGGTCCGGGCCGGCATCGACCGGCCGGCGGCGGCGCGGACCGTCCACCGGTCGGACGCCATCGGCGAACCGGAGCGGTCGATCGTCGAGCGGGCGGACACCCTGTTCGTCGCGACCGCGCACCTGGACGGCAACGAGGCCGAAGCGCAGGGCGTCGACGTGTCCCATCGGGGCGGCAAGCCCGGTTTCGTCAGGGTCGAGGGCGGGCGATCCTTCGTATTTCCCGACTTCTCCGGGAACTTTCACTTCAACACGGTGGGCAACATCCTGCTCAATCCGAAGGCGGGCTTCCTGTTCGCCGACTTCGACACGGGCGACCTCGTCTACCTGACCGGCGGCGCGGAGATCGTCTGGGACGGCGAGACGGTCGAGGCTTTCCGGGGCGCGCAGCGCCTGATCCGTTTCTCCGCCGACGAGGTCGTCCGGGTCGAGCGCAGCCTGCCGCTGCGATTCGCCTTCGGCGCGTATTCTCCCCTCCTGGAGAGCACCGGGTCCTGGGCGCAGGCGTCCCGGATCGCCGCGGCCGACCGGGCCTGGAGCGCCGCGCTCGAGACGCCGGCCGGCGACGGCGGTTCGGACCGGGCTTGAACCGCCGCGCTGCGGCTGCGGTCATTCACGAGGAAGCTCGGAGACCGGCGGTCCGGGATGTCATTGCCGGAGCGACGGACCGCGCCGCAGGGTTCCCTCTCCCGTCTTCGGGAGAGGGACAGGGTGAGGGACGAATGCCACGGCGACGCCGTCCACCCCCACCCCGACCCTCCCCCTTCCAGGGGAGGGGACCCCGATGGCACGATTGCCCTGCCGTCCACCGTTCCCTGCGTGGTACAGGCGCCGTCGGCCGTGACGGAAAGGCTCCTCAACTGCACTTCGAGTAGCCGCAGGACGTGCAGGTGTCGCAGTTCTCCATGCGGACGACGCTGGCCTGGGCGCAGCGCGGGCAGGGCCGGAAGCCCGGACTTCCCGCCTCCCCGCCGCCCGCCGAGGCGGCGAGGCGGAGCGTCCCGCCGCCGTCGTCCGGCCCGGCCCGCCGGATGAAGCCGATCTCCACGAGATGCTGCTCGATGACTTCGCCGATGGCGGCGAGCAGGGACGGGATGTAGCGCCCGCCCATCCAGTGGCCGCCGCGGGGGTCGAACACCGCCTTCAGTTCGTCGACCACGAAGGACACGTCGCCGCCGCGGCGGAACACTGCCGAGATCATGCGGGTCAGCGCCACCGTCCAGGCATAGTGCTCGGTGTTCTTGGAATTGACGAACACCTCGAAGGGCCGCCGCCGGCCGTCGGCGACGACGTCGTTGACGGTGATGTACATGGCGTGGTCGCTCTCGGGCCAGCGCACCTTGTAGGTGGCGCCCGGCAGCACTTCGGGCCGGTCCAGAGGCCGGGTCATGTAGACCACGCCGCCCGCCTCGTATATGTCCTTCGGCCGCGCCCGCGGCTCCTCGAGCGGCAGCTCGGCCTGGGACCCGTCCGCCTCTTCCGCGCCGCCGGCCTTCAGGACGGCGCCGGTGACGTCGTTCGGCCGGTAGGTCGTGCATCCCTTGCATCCGGACTCGTACGCCTCCAGGTAGACGTCCCTGAAGGACTCGAACGGAATGCCTTCCGGAACGTTGATGGTCTTGGAGACGGCCGCATCCACGTACTTCTGGACCGCGGCCTGCATGCGCACGTGGTCCGACGGCGTGAGCTGCCCGGCATCGACGAAGGCGTCGGTCAGCGGGGCGTTCCCGCCGAAGCGCTCCCTGTAGAGGCGGAAGGCGTGGTCGCTGACCTGCTCCTCGCGGCGGGTCCCGTCCGGCATCAGCACGTCGCGGGCGTAGGTGAAGCTGAAGACCGGCTCCAGCCCGGACGACACGTTGTTGGCCACGATCGAGATGGTTCCCGTCGGCGCCACCGAGGTGAGCAGGGCGTTGCGGATCCCGTTGGACGCGATGGCGGCGCGGACGTCGTCGTCGAGGTCCCGCACGGTTTCGGAAGCGAGGAACGGTTCCTTCTCGAACAACGGGAACGCCCCCTTCTCGGCCGCGAGGGCCGCCGAGGCGAGGTAGGCGGAGCGCCGCAGGGCCGACATCCAGCGTTCCGTCAGCTCGACGGCGCGGGGGGCGCCGTAGCGGGCGCCGCACATGATGAGGGCGTCCGCAAGGCCGGTGACGCCGAGGCCGATCCGGCGCTTGGCCTTCGCCTCGCCGTCCTGTTGCGGCAGGGGGAAGCGCGAGCTGTCGATGGCGTTGTCGAGCATGCGCACGGCCACGGCGACGAGGTCCGACAGCCCGTCCATGTCGACGTCCGCTTCCGGCGCGAACGGCGTCCGGACCAGGGCGGCGAGATTGACGGCGCCGAGCAGGCAGGCGCCGTAGGGCGGCAGGGGCTGTTCGCCGCAGGGGTTGGTCGCGCTGATCGTTTCGGCGTAGCTCAGGTTGTTCGCCCGGTTGATCCGGTCGATGAAGATCACGCCGGGTTCGGCATAGGCGTAGGTCGCCCGCATGATCTTGTCCCACAGCTCCCGGGCGGGGAGGCTCCTGTAGCAGGCGCCGCCGAACGTCAGCTCCCAGGGGCGGTCGTGCTTCACCGCGTCCATGAACGCATCGGTGACCAGGACCGAAAGGTTGAACATGCGCAGCCGGCCCGCCTCCCGCTTGGCGTCGACGAACGCCTCGATTTCAGGGTGGTCGCAGCGCATGGTCGCCATCATCGCGCCGCGCCGGTGCCCCGCGCTCATGATGGTGCGGCACATGGCGTCCCAGACGTCCATGAACGTGAGGGGGCCGGAAGCGTCGGCGCCGACTCCTCTGACCGGCGCGCCCTTGGGCCGCAGGGTAGAAAAGTCGTAGCCGATCCCGCCGCCCTGCTGCATGGTCAGGGCGGCTTCCTTCAGATGCTCGAAGATGCCCGACATGTCGTCGGGGATGGCGCCCATGACGAAGCAGTTGAAGAGGGTGACGTCGCGCCCGGTGCCGGCGCCGGCGAGGATCCGGCCCGCGGGCAGGAACCCGAACCCCTCCAGGGCGCCGTAGAACGTCCCTTCCCAGTCTGCGGGGGTCTTCTCGACGGCCGCGAGCGCCGCCGCCACCCGGCGCCAGGAATCCTCGAGGGTTCCGTCGATCGGGGCGCCGTCCGCGGACTTGAAGCGGTACTTCATGTCCCAGATCTGCTGGGAGATCGGTTCGATGGCCGTCGTCATCCTGACTCCCCGGTGGCATCCCCGAGGGGACTGTAGTCCCGCCGCGGAAACCGGTCAATGTTCATGTTGCGTTCCTTAACTCGATCGGACGTTTCGTTCGCCGATGCACGCGCGCGGCAAAAGGTTCCGGGGGCGACGGCCGCCGTCTCGCAAGCGTCACCTGGCGGCGAAGCGACCGTGAATCGCCTCGGCGGCGGCGTGGGCGGCGAGCAGGGCGCCTTCCTGCCAACCGGGCAGCGCGGTCACCTGATCGCCGGCGAACTGGAACGGCCCGTCGCCCCGGCGCAGCGCCGCCGCGGCGTCGGGGTTGCGGCTCGGCCATCCGCCCTTCTGGAAGGGAACGTTGAGCCAGGCGCGGCTGATCCCGCATTCCATCTCGCCGGAATATCCCGGATGCAGGGGTTCGCCTTCCGCCAGCGCCGCCCGAAGACGCTCCGGCGCGGACATCGCCGAATAGCGCCGCCCCGGCTCGCGGCTCCAGATATAGGCGCCGACCAGCACGCCCTTGGGCCGGTGATAGCCGTTGCACGGATACCAGACCTGCGTGATGTCGTTGTCGGTCCAGGAAATGCCGCCGAAGATCGCCGAATCCTCCTCCCAGAAGCGCCGTTTCGCCTGAAAGGCGACCTTCACCGCCTCGACGAATTCGAGGGAGTCGAGCGCCGCCTGCATCGCCGGCGAAAAGTCGTTCGGGACGTCCTTCAGCACGGGGGCGGGAATCGTGCAGACGGCGTAGTCGGCCAGGACGGCCCGCGCCGCGCCGTCCGGGCCGCGATAGACGATTCGGACCCCGTCGCCCTCGCGGCGAATCTGCTCGACGACGCACTCGTACCGCACGAGATGGCCGACCCTCTCCGCGAAGGCCCGGACGATCGCGTCCATCCCGCCGACCGGCTGGAACAGCGTCGGGTTCTGGTTGAGGAAATGACTGAAATGGAGCTTGTACTGCCAGAAATCGGCGCCCAGCAACTCGCCGAAATCCAGCTTCTCCTCGATCTCGCCCGCCTCCAGTCCGGCGTGGAGCGGCGCGCCGCGATAGCCGGCCCGGTTCGTTCCGGCATAGCTGTGGTCGTCCTCCAGACCGCCGAAACTCTTGAGCATGTCGCGCACGCGCTCCTTGTCGTCCGCGGTCAGCTCCGCGTCCAGCGCGCCCCGGTCCACCGCCTTGGCGAGGAGTTCCGCCACGTAGCCGCGCATGTCGGTCAACACCCTCCGGGCGGCGACCGGCATGCCGCCGAAGCGCTCGCGGTCGTGGAAGAAGGCTGCCCGGTTGTCGTTGGTGAAGACTTCGAGGTCGATGCCGAACGCCTTGCAATATCCAAGCACCGTGCGGTGGTGGTAGGGAATGCGCGCCGGGCCGAGATTGGCGTAGAGGTGCTCCTCCCGGTCGAAGCAGACCTCCTGGCGCAGTCCCTCTTCGGTCAGCACGTCGCCGCCGCGCGCGGTCAGACTGCGGCCGCCCGGCCGTCCCGACGCTTCCAGCACCGTGCAGTTCCAGCCGGCCCTGGACATCTCCCACGCCGCGGCCAGGCCCGAGAGGCCCGCGCCCAGAACGACGACACGCCCGCCCTCGCCCGACCCGGGCGGCAGGTCCAGCGCCGCGGCGCGGGCGACGCCCGGCCCCAGCATTCCGAGCGCATCCATGGTCCGGTAGACCGCCGCCGACCCGGCCGCGGCGGCGACCGAACGCAGCAGCGTGCGTCTGGTGGGTTCATGCATGTGACGCCTCCTGGCGACTCGTTTCCGCCTCGAGTTCCAGCCGGCTCGTCGCCGCCTCGATCCGTTCCTCCAGTTCGGCGAGGAACGGTCCGCGCTCGAGCCCCGGCGCGATGCGCGGCAGGAATTCAACGACGATGGTGCCGGGGTTGCGGAGAAGGGAGCGTCTCGGCCAGAACAGGCCCGAGTTGAGGGCGACCGGCACGACGGGCAGGTCCAGCCTCCGGTAGACCGCGGCGACGCCGGGCTGATAGGGGATGCGCGTTCCCGGCGCCGCGCGGGTTCCCTGCGGGAAAATGACGATCGGCTGGCCGCGTTCCTTCGCCCGCAGCGCCGTCCCGAGCATGGATCTCAGCGCCGCCGCGCCGCCCTTCCGGTCTATGGGGATCATGCCGGCCTTGAGGGAGTACCAGCCGTAGAGCGGGATGTGCAGCAGTTGGCGTTTCATCACCACCGCCGGGTCGTCGACGATCACGTGCCAGATCAGGGTGTCCCAGGCCGACTGGTGTTTCGAGGCGACGATGACCGGCGGTTCCCCCAGGTTCCCGCGTCCGCGCACGTCGAGCCGGATGCCGGCGAGGACGCGCATCAGCAGCAGGACGCCCCGGGCCCAGAAGGTCTGGCAGCGGACGGTGACCGACCGGTCGCATGCCAGGATCGGCACGCAGACGACGAGCATGAACGCCGTCCAGGCATAAAAGGCGAGATTGAAGGCGAGCGAGCGGACCGCGGTCACGCGTTCCGGCCCGGCCCGCCCCGGGGCTCGTCCATGATCCGGATCCAGGCCAGACCCACCAGGTACTTGCTGTATTCGGTGGCGATCAGGCTCGCGGTCCCCGGCCAGCGCCACCATCGCGACAGCTTGACGTGGTCCGGAAACACGGGATGCGCGACGAGGACGGCTTTGGGCATGGCGCGGCGGAACTCGAGCAGGCTGCGCGGCATGTGATAGGCGCCCGTCACCACCCGGAGCGAGCGATAGCCCTCCTCGGCGGCCCAGCGCGAGGTCTCCGAGGCGTTGCCCGCCGTATTCTCCGCGGCCTTGCCGAGCACGACGCAGCACTCGAACATCTCGGGTTCCCGGCGCAGGAGCCGCTGGAGCTCGGTCACCGAAGTCAGCCGGTGCACGCCGGAGACGAACAGCTTCCTGGCCTTGCCGGCGGCCAGGATATCCAGTCCGGACGCGAGGCGGTCGCTGCCCCCCGTGAGAACGACGACGCCGTCCGTCGCGCGCGCGGGATCCTCGACGCCGTGGGGCAGTCCCGCGGCGAACCACACGAGTCCGCCCGCCCAGACCAGAGCGGCCGCGAGGGCCGCCGCCGCGGCGGCGCGCATCGCCGACCGCCGCTGCCAGCGCGGTCTCATGTCTCGCCGCCCAGCAGCGCGTCGACGGCGCCGCGCAGGTTCTCGTGGACCGCGACGGGCAGCACCTCTTTCGGCAGGCCCGCCGCCTGGGTCGCGGCGCCGTTGCCCGTCCGGACGAGGATTCGGCGGCAGCCCGCGGCCGCGGCCGCCTGGAGATCCCGCAGGGAATCCCCGATCATCGGCGTCTCGCCGGCCGCCGCGCGATAACGGGACAACGCCTCGCGCAGCATGCCGGGGCCGGGCTTGCGGCGCTCCGTGGCCGCCCAGGGCGCGTCGGTGCAGACGAGGATGTCGTCGAGCCGGCCGCCCGCTCTCGCGAGCTCGTCCCTCAGCGCGTCGTGGATCCGGTCGAGAGTCTCCCGGGGAACGAGGCCCCGGCCGACCGCCGATTGGTTGGTGACCAGCACGACCTTGCGGCCGGCCGCGTTCAGGTCGGCGACGGCCTTCGCGGAACCGTCGATCATCACCAGTTCGCCGGGCGACGTGACGTGGTCGCCACGCTCCTCGTTGAGTACGCCGTCGCGGTCCAGCAGCACGAGCATGGCGTTCCCGCGGCGATATCCGGCTAGAGCATCCGCGCGAGACAGCGCATCACGGTGATCCGCGCGGTGATCGACGCGATGGCGGCGCCGGCCAGTGGCAGGGCGGCGAGGCCGGCCAGGAACGGCGGGTCCAACGGCAACGCCGGCAGCAGGGAGCCCTGGAGGTCGCGGGCCAGCAGCCAGAGGGCCGCGATCGTGATCCCGGTGAGCGACAGGCCGAGCAGGCCGCCCCACAAGGCCAGGGACACGGCCTTCCCCTGAAACTGGCGCGCGATGTAGGCGTCGCGGGCGCCGATCAGGTGCAGCACCTCGATCACGTCGCGCTGGACGGCGAGACCGGCGCGGGTCGCGAACACCACCGTGGCGGCGGCGGCGAGGGCGATCAGCGCCACGATCAGGACGGCGACCAACTCGGACGCGCGCGCCAGGCGCAGCACCTTCCCCAGCCAGACCTCGTGATCGTCGATTCGCGACCCGGGCACGGCGGTTTCCAGGCGTCCGGCCAGATCCGCGAGGTCGAGACCTCCGCGGGCCACCGTGACGTCGATCAGCCGCGGGATCGGAAGGTCCATGGAGAGCAGGTCCTTGCCGAGCCAGGGCTCGACGAGGCCGGCGACGCGGCCCTCTTCCAGGGCGGCCGCGGACAGCACGCCGGAAGTCGCCAGGATGACGTCCAGCGCGGTCTCCACCCGCGCGGCGGTTTCCGCATCGCCGCCCCCGACAAGGGGGGCGACGACCACGGTGACGGAACCCTGGAGACCCGCGCGCCAGCGGTCGATGACCTGCTCCAGGATCATGGCGGCGGTGAGCGCCAGCCCCGCCAGATACACCATCAGCGCGATCATCCAGGGGAGGAAGCGGCTGGAGCCGTCCCGGGCCGGAGCGAGGTCGGCGTGCCGGGCGAACATCTACGCCCCGCCCCCGGCGGCGTCCCGGCGGACCGACAGCGTTCCCTGCTCGATGCGCAGGACGGGATGGCCGTAGCGCTCGACGATGGCTCGATCGTGGGTGGCCAGCACCACCGTGGTGCCGATCTTGTTGAGCTCCTCGAACAGGCGGAGAATACGGCTGCCCTGCTCCCGGTCGACGCTGCCCGTGGGTTCGTCCGCGAGCAGCAGGCTGGGCCGGTTGATCACGGCGCGCGCGATGGCGACCCGCTGTTTCTCGCCGTCGGACAGCGTCCGGGGCCGGGCGTCGAGATGTTCCCCGAGGCCGACCCAGGCCAGGAGTTCCGCGACCCGTTCCCGGACCGCGTTCCGGCGGGCCCCGGCGACCCGCAGCGGCAGGGCGACGTTGTCCAGGGCCGAGAGATGGTCCAGGAGCCGGAAGTTCTGGAAGACCACTCCGATGCGGCGGCGAAGGCCCGGCAGCTCGTCGCGCCGGGTCTTCGCCACGTCGCGGTCGAAGATGGAAACCGAACCGCGCGAGGGCCGGTGGGCGAGATACATCAGGCGCAGCAGGGACGTCTTCCCCGCTCCGCTCGGCCCCGTCAGGAAATGGTAGGAACCGGGCCCCAGATGAAAGGTGACGTCGCGCAATACTTCGGGCTCGTCCCCGTAGCGCATGCCGACGGTCTCGAAACGGACCAAGTGGCTCGCTCCCGCCACGCGTGAACGGATCCGGCGGCCGCCGGAAAACAAAGGATTCCATAGGGCCGGGCGTGCGTCCAGTCGGCCTGCCTGCCTTGCCCGGCATTCCGCGAACCCCTATAACGGAGACGTTCCGGGGCCGCGGGATTGTGGCATGATACTGACCTGCTCCTCGTGCGAGGCGCGCTTCAACGTCAAGCCCGAGGCTTTGCTGCCGAACGGGCGTACCGTCCGGTGCGGCAAGTGCGGTCACACCTGGAGGGAGATGCCGCCCGAAGACATTCCCAAGCGGATCGAGGAGGTCGCGCCGCCGCCGGCCGTTTCCCGGCCGGACGGTATCGGCGGCGGTTCCGGCTACGGGGACGTTGACGGCGTCGCCGGGGTCCCCGTCATCGAGGGCCTCGGGAACGAGGCGCCGGGCGACGACGGCTTCGAGCGCCGGGCCGGGCGCACGGGGTCCATGGCCGCGTGGGGCGCGGTCGTCGGCATCGCCGCGGTCGTCCTCGGGGGCGGCTATTTCGCCCGGAACGCCATCATCGACGTGTGGCCGCCCGCGTCGATGCTCTACAGGATGGCCGGCCTCGCCCCCGGACCCGGTTTCGGGCTCGAGCTCCGCAACGTCGCGCCGACCCGGGAGCGCGAGGGCGGCACCGCGGTCCTCGTCATCAGCGGCGAGGTCGTGAACACCTCGTCCCGGTCCCGCCCCGTGCCGACGCTGCAAGGAAGCCTGCTCGACGCCGGCCGGAACGAGATCCACAGTTGGACGTTCGAGGTGGACCCCGGGGAGCTGGCGCCGGGCCAGACGGGGACGTTCAACACACGGGTGCCGAATCCTCCGGAAGGCGCACGGCGGACCGAAGTCACCTTCGCCGAAGGCAAAAGGGGCTGACGCGCTTCGATGGGCCGTCCCTCGCCCGGCACGGCTTCCGGGAAACTCCCCGGGTGACCCCGCCTCCGGGCAGCGTCCGTACCCTCTTCGGCGAGGCGGAGATCTCGACGCGCGTCGACCGGATCGCCCGCAACGTCGCCGACCACAGCGAAGCCGACATCCTCGTGGTGGCCATCCTCAAGGGAAGCTTCGTGTTCACGGCCGACCTGATCCGGGCGCTCCACCGCGCCGGAGTGCGGCCCCAGATCGACTTCATGCAGCTTGCGAGCTATGGCGCGGGCGTGGAGAGCTCCGGACGGATCGAGGTGATCCGCGACCTCACCGGTCCGGTGGCGGGACGCGACGTTCTGCTTGTCGACGACATCCTCGACTCGGGCCGTACCCTGTCCTTCGCCCGGGACCGGCTGCTGCGGACCGGCGCGAGCCGGGTGCGGCTCTGCGTCCTCCTCGACAAGCAGGTCCGGCGGGCGCGGCGGGTCGGCGCGGACTTCGTCGGCTTCGAATGTCCGAACGAATTCGTCGTCGGCTACGGCCTCGACTACGCGAACTTCTACCGGGAACTGCCCTTCATCGGCGTCCTCGACGATCCCCCGCGGGCCTGACGGCGGAAAGGGGCCGATCGGCCGGGGTGCGTTGCGCTGCACCGCGGCGCGTGTGTCCGTGTCCCGGGCCGTCACGGCCGCATGTGCGGATCGGCGGCCCGTATCTGTGGAATTTCCTATAACATACTGATTTATAATAAAAATATTTCCACATCCACTCCCTCCGATGTCGTGCGAAGTGTGCGAATTCGAAACGAACCCGGGTGCGCGGGCCTCCGGCCCGCATCGTGCGGGCGGGACGCCCGCGTACCAAGGCGCCCCCCAGACTCCGTGCGAACTGTGCGAATTGGTCCCGGCCGCCGGCCGGCCGGGATCGCGCCGCGCCGTCCATCCCGCGCGGCCGCCGCCGGGTCCGCAGGACTCAGCGGCGGGACCGGTTGTGTTCGAGTTGCTCGGGCGTGAGTTGGAAACCGACCAGAACCCGGTAGTCCGGGCCCGCCTCCCGCCGCGAGAGCGGAATCCGCTGGCCCAAGATCTCCTGGACCGCGACCCTCCGGTGTCCCGCCGGGAACTCGGCGCGGCTCTCGAACGTCTTCTTGGCGACCACCCGCTCGTCGGGACCCACGACGGCGGCGAAGAACGGGATGGCCGCCGTGCCGGTCCCCGCCTCGGGTCCCCGCGTCGAAACGATTTCGAAGGACGCCTCCACGTCGACCGACCCTTCGTCGTAGTCGCAAGACGCCCTCAGGTTCGACATGTCCGCTTCGACGACGACGTCGATGAGGTCCCGGCCCGGCCCGGGCCTGAACAGAACCAGGCGTTCGCTCCCGGCCAGAATGGAGACGTCCGGGCACGGCGGCAGTGCGCCGGAGTCGACGAGGGCGCACGCTCCCGACGCAAGAGCGGCGGCCAGCGCCAGCGTCCGGACCCCGACGGCGCGCGACGGGATCATCGCCCCGCGGCCTTCAGAGGGAATTGTGGGAGCCGTCGCAGTAGGGTTGGTTTCCGGTCCGTTTGCAGCCGCAGAAAAAAACGGTCTTGCTCTCTTCGGCTTCCAGGATCACCGGAGTGAACTCCGTCGCGTTGTGCGATCCGTCGCAATACGGCTGCCTGCCGCTCAGGCCGCAGCGGCACCACGCATAGCGTTTCCCCCGCTCGATGTCCTCGGAGTAGGGAGCCTTCTGCGCGACAACGGGTTCCGACATGTCCTCACCGCCTTTCGTTTCGGTTGCGCCCGCGGGACCGGACGCCTCGAAGGCCTCCGGGTACGCCGCATGGACCATCTATTACCGGCGGTCCGAACCGATGTCGAGCCGTATGCGGCCGCCGCCCGCCTCGTCAGGCTTCCGGCCTTCGGCTAGACTCCGGCGCCCCTCGACACCCGATCCGCCGTTCCAACGCCCATGGCCGTCTATACCGAAGTCAGCGACGACGAGCTGGAGCGGTTCGTGGCCGAGTACGATATCGGGAAGGTCACCGCGTTCAAGGGGATCGCGGAAGGCGTCGAGAACTCCAACTATCTTTTGCAGACGGAGTCGGGAGCGTACATCCTCACCATCTACGAAAAGCGGGTGAAGCCCGAGGATCTGCCGTTCTTTCTGGGACTGATGGACCATCTGGCGGCGGCAGGCGTTCCCTGCCCGACGCCGATTCACGGGCGGGACGGCGACGCCCTGCGCACGCTGTCGGACAAGCCCGCCGCGATCGTCAGCTTCCTCGATGGCGTGTGGCCCAAGGGGCGGTCCCCCCGGCATTGCGCCGAGCTCGGCGAAGCGGTCGCCCGCATGCACGTGGCGGGCGTCGATTTCTCGATGCGGCGGGAGAACGACCTGCGCGTCGACGCGTGGCGCCCCCTGTTCGAGTCCTGCCGTGCCGGAGCCGACGACGTCATGCCCGGACTCGAGGCCGAAATCGCGGCGGAACTCGATCATCTCGAACGGTCCTGGCCGCGGGCGTTGCCCGAGGGCGTGATCCACGCGGACCTGTTTCCGGACAACGTGTTCTTTCTCGGCGGCAAGCTCACCGGCATCATCGATTTCTATTTCGCCTGCAACGACTGGTTCGCCTACGAGATCGCCATCTGCCTCAACTCCTGGTGCTTCGAGCCCGACCGCCAGTTCAACATCACCAAGGCGCGGAGCCTGCTGTCGGCGTACCGGCGCGTGCGGCCGTTCTCCGAAACGGAGCTCGCGGCGCTTCCCCTGCTGGCCCGGGGCGCCGCCACGCGCTTTCTGCTGACCCGGCTGTACGACTGGCTCAATCGGGTCGACGGCGCCCTGGTGAGGCCGAAGGATCCCCTCGAGTACGCCGCCAAGCTGAAGTTCCACCAGGGCGTGACCGGACCGAGCGCCTACGGACTGGATTGACCGTCCGTGCGCGCCGATTTCGTCGACATCTATACCGACGGCGCCTGTTCGGGGAATCCCGGTCCGGGAGGATGGGGGGCCGTCCTCGTCTACCGGGGGCACGAGAAGGAGATGCGCGGCGGCGAACGCCGCACGACCAACAACCGCATGGAGTTGACGGCCGCCATCCGCGCCCTTGAAGCCCTCAACCGGCCGAGCCGCGTCCGGCTGCACACCGACAGCACCTACCTGCGGGACGGGATCACCCGGTGGATCGCGCGCTGGAAGAGGAACGGCTGGAAGACGGCGTCCAGGACGCCGGTGAAGAACGCCGATCTATGGCGGCGCCTCGACGAGGCCGCGGACGGTCACGATGTCGAGTGGTGCTGGGTCAAGGGGCATTCCGGCCATCGCGGCAACGAGCGCGCCGACCGGCTGGCCCGGGAGGGCACCGCGCAGGGCCGCGGCGCCCGCGCCGAACCGCGCGAACCGGCGGACGCGGTCAAAGATCGCCGAAAATCTTCTCCGCGCTCGAAACCTCGTAGGCGCCGCCTTCCTCCAGGTTCAGCGCGCTGACGACGCCGTCATCGACGACCATGGAGTAGCGCCGCGAGCGGACGCCCAGTCCCCGTTCCGTGAGGTCGAGCTCGAGCCCCAGCGCCTTGGCAAGCGCGCCGCTGCCGTCGGCGACCATGGCGACCTTGTCCCCGACGTTCTGGTCCTTGCCCCAGGCGTCCATCACGAAGACGTCGTTCACGGACAGGCAAACGATGGAATCGACGCCCTTCGCCCTGATCGCGTCGGCATGGTTCACGAAGCCGGGCAGGTGCTGGGCCGAGCACGTGGGCGTGAAGGCGCCGGGCAGCGCGAAGGCCACCACCTTCCTGCCGCCGAACAGGTCGCCCGTGGAAACCTGTTCGGGACCCGACTCGCCCATTACGGCGAGCGTTACGTCCGGGATCGAATCGCCTACGTTCACTGCCATCGAAACCTCCCCTTCGGTGGTGGGCGGACGGATCGTGCGCCCTCGATTTCGAGTCCGAGAGATACTGATAATCTCCGGGATGTCCAGCCTCGGACGAGCGGGGCCGGTCAGCGCGCGGGAACGATCGTCCGTTCGATCGCGCGGCCCCGGTCGACGAGCGTGACCGTCAACGGCCGGGATGCGCCGTCCCCGGAGCCCGCATCGTCCATCGAGAGCTCCACGACGGCGGTGCGGGGGTCGTCGCCCAGGTCGACTCTCGGCCGCCCGAAGAACGTGCCGGCGGGACCTTCGACGAACACGTCGGGGTCTTCAAACGGGGGACGGGCCTCGGCGCCGAGGCGCAGGATCTTCCCGTCCGGCTCGGTCGCGACGCTGGCTGCGACGATATCCATGCCCGCTGCACCGCCGCGCGCGGGAACCCGGGCGGCGAAGCGGCGGATCAGCGCCCGGTGCGCTCCGGTTCCGGGGACGCCGCCGGACGCGCCGGCGGGGATGTCCAGGCGTACCCTCGCCTCCAACGGTATGCAGATGTCCCTGCAGACGGCATAGCCGACGGCGAGATCGATTCCAACGGACTCGCCGGGACGCGCCCGGCGCAGGCGCACGGGAAAGACGACCTCGTTCTCGTAGCCGTAGGACTCGAGACCCTCGAACGGGATGCGTTTCGGCGCCGGCCAGGCCAACGTCACGTCTCCGACGTTCCGGGACGCTGACCAGTCGAAGGACGTGGGCAATCCCGCATCGCCGGGGTCGCGCCAATAGGTCTTCCAGCCCTCCTCGAGGCGTATCTGCACCCCCATGTCCAGCTCTTCCGGCGCGGCGGCCGAATCGTCGGCCACGATGAGCCGGAGCCGGCTGAAATCCGTCGTGACCCAGTCGCTCGCGGCCGCATGAGCCGGAGGCGCCGGCATCTGCCCCGCCGCGAGCAGAAGGGCCGCCGCGACGAGCGGCCGGACGAACGGTGCCGGAACCGCGCGGAACCGCCGTGCCCTCGACACGATGCGGCCGGCGCTCCGGGACTTCAAGTGTTCGTGATCGGGGGACATCCCTAGTCTATACTCTCCCAGGTCCGTATACGAAACCACGGTGACTCGCGTCCAGGCGGGGAGTGCCCGAATGGGTCCTGACAGCGGATATCTCGAAGGCCAGATGCTGATCGCCATGCCGGGCATGGAGGATCCCCGGTTCCAGCGAACCCTGATCTACATGTGCGCCCATTCGGATCAGGGCGCCATGGGCCTGGTCGTCAACAAGGTCATGAACAACATTACCTTTCCCGATCTGCTCGAACAGCTCGGCATCCAGGGCGGCGGTCTCGAGAGGGAAGTCAAAGTGTTCTTCGGCGGACCCGTCGAGCAGAGCCGCGGGTTCGTACTGCATACGTCGGACTACGTTCAAGACGCCTCTCTCGTCGTCAACGACGCGTATTCGCTGACGGCTTCGATCGACGTTCTCAAGGCCATCGCCGACGGCAAGGGGCCGGACAAGTGCCTGATGGCCCTCGGCTATGCCGGCTGGGCGCCCGGGCAGCTCGAGTCCGAAATGCAGTCCAACGGCTGGCTGCACGTGCCGGCGGACGAGGACCTCGTGTTCGGGCCGGACTGCGAGGCGAAGTGGCCCGCGGCCGTCGCCAAGCTCGGCATCGACCTGTCCCTGCTTTCGGGCGAGGCCGGCCACGCTTAGCCCCTGCGCGGCCGCCGGCGTCTATTCGGGGCGGGGATCGGTCGAGACGTAGCTGAACAGCAAGTGGTCCCGCCACTCGCCGTTGATGCGAAGGTACTCGCGCGCGTAGCCTTCCTGCGTGAAGCCGACCTTCATCAGCAGACGGCGGCTCGCCTCGTTGGTCGGAACGCAGGCCGCCTCGAGCCGGTGCAGGCCGAGCTCCTCGAATACATAGCCCACGACGGTCCGGACGGCGTCGGACACGTAGCCGTTCCGGGCGAAGCGCTTGCCCACCCAGTAGCCGAGCGAGCAGCTCTGGGTGACGCCGCGATGCACGTGGCTGAGGTTGAGTCCGCCGACGATGGCGTCGTCCTCCTTGCGGAAGACGAAAAAGGCGTAGCCGCGATCGTTCCGCGCCTCCTCGGCATAACGCCGAAGCCGCTGCCGGTAGGACGCCTGGGTCAGCACGTCGCGTGGCCAGGTGGGTTCCCAGGGAACGAGAAAGTCGCGGGACTCGGCGCGGAGGCGCGCCCAGCTCTCCCAGTCCCGCGGCTCCGGCGGACGCAGGTAGATTTTCTCCCCCGCGACCCGGTCGGCCGCGGCCGTCGGGATCAATCCGCGCAGAAAGGTGCTCAAAAGATTCCGCCCCGCATTCCGAATCCCGCCGAAGTCTATCCCAACCGGGCGGAAATTGCCGCATGACCTTCGAGACGCCCGATCGGTCCGATCGCAGCCACCGCGGGAGCCGCGCCGCTCACGATGCGGTTCGCGACCCGCGTCACCGCGGCCGCATCGACCGCGTCGATCTTCCCGACGATCTCCGGAACGGGGATCGGACGTCCGTGTATGAGGATCTGCCGGCCCATTTGCTCGCACCGCGACATCGAGCTTTCCAGGGCCATCTTCAGTCCCGCCTTGTGTTGCGTCCGGGCGCGGGACAGTTCCTCCTCGCCGACGCCCCTGGCGATATCGTTGAGTTGATCGCAAACCACCGGGACGAGCTCTCCGACCTCGTCCGGTCCCGTGCCCGCGTAGATTCCGAACAGGCCGCAGTCCCGGTAGCTGGATGAAAACGAGAAGACCGAATAGGCGAGTCCGCGGATCTCGCGAACCTCCTGAAAGAGGCGGGACGACATGCCGCCGCCGAGGGCCGTCGAAAGGATCTGCGCGGCATGAAAATCGTCGTCGCCGAACGGCACCCCCTGAAATCCCAGGGTCAGATGCACCTGTTCCAGATCTTTCCCTTCGCGCCAGTCGCCGCCGGAGAACCGGCCCGGTTCGCACGACCTGCCCTCGCCCACCGGGAGCTCGCCGAATCCCCGTTCCACGAGACCTGAGAAGACCTCGTGGTCGACCTTGCCGCTCGCGGTCACGACCATGCCGGGCGCGCGGTAGTGCGCGTCCATGTACCTGTGCAGGGTCCGGCGGTCGAAGCCGCTGACGCGCTCGACGGTTCCGAGGATGGATCGGCCCAACGACTGGTCGGGGAACGCGACCTCCTGGAGGCGATCGAAAATCAGGTCGTCCGGCGTATCCCTGGTCTGGCCGATCTCCTGGATGACGACCGCGCGCTCGCGCTCGAGTTCCTCGTCCTCGAAGGTGGAGTGCTGCAGGATGTCCGCGAGGATATCGACCGCGAGCGGGAGGTCGTCGGCGACGACCCGCGCCAAATAGGCGGTCTGCTCCCGGGAGGTATAGGCGTTCAGATGGCCGCCGACCGCTTCGATCTCCTCGGCGATGCCCCGCGCCGTCCGGCGCCGGGTTCCCTTGAACGCCATGTGTTCGAGCATGTGCGAGACGCCGTTGAGCTCCAACGCCTCGTTCCGTGCCCCCGCATCGACCCAGACGCCGACGGACGTCGTTTCGACGCCCGTCATGCCGTCGGTGGCGATTCGCAGGCCGTTGGGCAGCACGGTTTCGCGGACGTTCACGTCGTTGCTCCCCGTGTCCGGCCTGCGGAAATACGGCTCCGGATGTAGTCCTGGACGGCACCCACGTCGTTCGGCAGCTCGACGAACCGTTCGGCGCGATCATACAGATCGGAGAGACGGGGCGGCAATGCGGGCCGAACGCCGGTCGCTTTCTCCACGGCATCGGGAAACTTCGCGGGATGCGCCGTCGCGAGCACGACGACCGGGTTCCCCCTGTCCCGGGGCAGGTCGCGCGCCGCCGCCATGCCCACCGCCGTGTGGGGGTCGATCAGGAGCCCGTTCTCCCGCCACGTCGCGGCGATGGACGACAGGGTCTCGTCCTCGCCGACGGCGCGGGCGCTGAACAAGCGGCGCAGTCCCGCGTGGCATGCGTCTCCGACTCGAAATCCGCCGGAGGTGTCGAGCTCCGACATGAGCGTCGCGACCGCCGCACCGTCCCGTCCCAGTCCCTCGAAGAGCAGACGCTCGAAGTTGCTCGAGACCTGAATGTCCATGCTGGGACTCATGGTCGCATGCACATCGTCCTTCCGGTACTCGGCGCTCTGGAAGAAACGGGCGAGGATGTCGTTCCGGTTGGTGGCGACGACCAGCCGCGAGACCGGCAGGCCCATCCGATGCGCGGCGTAGCCCGCGTAGACGTCACCGAAGTTCCCGGTCGGCACCACGAACGTGACGTCCCTGTCCGGCGCCCCCAGCGCGGCGGCGGCGTGGAAGTAGTAGGCGATCTGAGCCATGACCCGGGCCCAATTGATCGAGTTCACGGCCGTCAGCCCGAAAGACTCGCGAAACGCCCGATCGCCGAACATGGCCTTCACCGCGGCCTGGCAATCGTCGAACGTTCCCGCCAGGGCGATGTTGTGGATGTTGGGTTCGGTCACCGTCGTCATCTGACGGCGCTGGACCTCGCTGACGCGATTCTTGGGGTGCAGCACGAAGGCGTCGACGCGCTCCAGTCCCCGGCAGGCGTCGATCGCCGCCGATCCGGTGTCGCCGGACGTCGCCCCCACGATGGCGAGGCGCCCGCCTCCCGAGCGCGCGGGAATGTGCGAACAGGCGCCCCAGAAGCTGCAGTGCATAGTCCTTGAAAGCCAGCGTCGGGCCGTGGAAGAGCTCCAGCAGCCAGCGGTCGGCCGACACCTGTTTCAAGGGCGCGACCGCGGCGTCGTCGAAGCCGGCGTAGGCCTCCGAGACCATGCGCTCCAGATCCTCGGGCGGAACGGTCCCACCGATGTAGGGGGCCGTGACGCGCCGGACGACATCCGCGTAGGGCAGACCCGCGAGGCCGCGAATCTCTTCTTCGCCGAGACTGGGCCATTCGTCGGGCACATAGAGCCCACCGTCGGGCGCGAGCCCGGCGAGCAGCAGTTCATCGAAACCGACCGGTGGGGCCGCGCCCCGGGTGCTGACGTAGCGCACGCGCCGATGCCCCAATGTCCCTGGAACGGCGGCGCAACCCTAGTGACGCCCGGCGGAGACGGCAACCCCGGAAGAGAACGGAAGAGGGGGAGTCAGGTGGCGTAGCGCTCCCTTAGATGGTTCTTGAAGCCGTCGACGTCGAACGGCCGCCCCGTGGCCCGCACGAGAATCTCCCGCGGCGTGTAGCGCGAGCCGCACTGATGGACGTTCATTCGCAGCCACGAGAGCAGCGGCCGGAAATCGCCTCTCTCCAGGCCCGGCACGACCTCCGCCTCGGCCTCGCGGGCGGCCGCGAACAGCTGCGCCGCCGCGATGGCCCCCAGCGTGTACGTCGGGAAGTACCCGAATCCGCCGCTGAACCAGTGGATGTCCTGCATGCAGCCGTTGCGGTCGTCGTCCGGTCGGAGGCCCAGGCCGTTCCACATGCCCTCGCGCCAGGCGTCCGGAAGGTCCGCGGCCTTCAGGTCTCCGGCGATCAGGGCGCGTTCGAGACGGAAGCGCATGATGACGTGGACGGGATAGGTGACCTCGTCCGCGTCGACCCGGATGAGGCCGGGCCGGACCCGCCGGCAGGCGCGCACGAGGTTGTCCGCCCGCCATTCGTCCCCCTCGCCGCCGAACGTCGCACGGACCAACGGCGCCAGGAAGCGGATGAAGGCATCGCTGCGGCACGCCTGCATTTCGACGATCAAGGATTGGCTCTCGTGCATCGACATGCCGCGGGACGCGCCGACGGGCTGATGGCGCCACCTTTCGGGCAGGCCCTTCTCGTAGAGCGCGTGCCCCGTCTCGTGCAGGACCGCCATCAGCCCGCTGGTGAAATCGCGTTCGTCGTAGCGGGTCGTCAGCCGCTGGTCCTCGCGAACGCCGCCGGTAAACGGGTGGTGACTGGTGTCGAGGCGGCCGTGGCCGAAGTCGAAGCCGAGACGGCGCATGAGATCTTCGCCGAGACGCCGTTGCGCGTCGATGGGGAAGCGCCCCCGCGGGGGCGGGGGAGAGGGTTCCCCACGCCGCGCCTCCACGACTTCGGCCATGAAACCGTTCAGGAAGCTCGACAACTCGTCGAAGATCGGCTCGATCTCGGCGGCCCTGGAGCCCGGGTCGTGAACGTCCAGCAACGCATCGTAGGGCGTGCAGCCCAGGGCCGCGCTCTTCGCTTCGGCCGATTCGCGCGTGAGCCGGACGACGCGCTCCAAATGGGGCCGCGCCGCCGCGAAGTCGTCATCGGCGCGCGCGTCCCGCCAGACGACCTCGCACGTGGAACACGCCTCGCTCAGGGCCCGGACCAGTTCCCCCGGCAGGGCATCGGCGTGGAGCCGGCGCCGGCGCATCTCGGCCAGATTCGCCCGTTGCCAATCGTCGAGCTCCCCGGCCTCGTCCTCCGCCGCGTCGAGCAAGTCGCCGAGACCGGCGTCCGTGAGGATCCCGTGACAGACGAGCGCCAGTTCCGCCAGCTGGTCGCGGCGGGCGCCAGCGCCTCCCGGCGGCATCATGACGGCCGAATCCCAGTGCAGGACCGCCATGGCGCCTCGCAGCACCGAATACCGCCGGAAGCGTGTCTCGAGTTCCTCGTAGGGCGTCGTCATCGGCGTTCCCGGGGCTGGCGCTTGAGCTCCCTCGCCGCGAACACCAGGTAGACGGCCGTCAGCGCGGCCGCCAGGACGTACCAGGTGATCGCGTACTCGAGATGGTCGTTGCGCGGCGTGGTTCGCGTTTGCCCCCCGACCGGATATCCGCCCGGATTGGGCGCGGTATCGGCTTCGACGATGAACGGCGCAACGGTGGAACCCAGCACGTCCGCCATCTGCTCGATGTCGACGCGGTGCCAGACGCCGGCTGCCGGATCGTTCTCGGGCGCGAACCGGCCGCGGCGTCTGAAATCCGTGCGCGCGATGCCGGCGACGTCCACGACTCCGGCGACCTGCCCCGCCCGGCGGCGTTCGGGGGCGGCCAGCGCGTTCGGCGCCCATCCCCGGTCGATCAGGATCACCTCGAATCCCGGCAGAGCCGGGCGGGGCGCCAGGGGAGTCACCACGTGAACGCCAGCCCGGCCCTTCGACGTACGCGACAACAGGTGGAACTCCCGATCGTGCAGGTATTCCCCCCGCGCCGCGACGCGGCGAAAATTCATGTCGTCCACGGATTCGGACACTTCTTCGAGCGCGGCGGCGGGACGCACCAGCTGCGCCTCCCGTTCCGCTATCAACGCCGTCTTCCACTTCAGCCGTTCGACCTGCCATGTCCCGAGGCCCGCGAGGAGCGCGATTCCGGACACGGCCACGATCGTCGGCCACAGGAGAAGACGAAGGCGGGACACCCCGAGGCTCAGGGCGCCGGCGGCCGTTCGCCGGCCTGATGATGATGCCGGAGCGCGATCAAGAGCGACTTCAACACGCGCAGCAGGACGAGAGAGGAGACCAGGATCAGGGGGATCCAGATCGCGAGATGCAGCCAGACGGGCGGCCTGTATCCGATTTCGACCAGGAGCGCCGCGGCAACGACGAGGAGCCCGACGATGAGGATGACGAAGACGGCGGGACCGTCCCCCGCGTCGTGGTCGCGCAGGTCCAGCCCACAGTCGCCGCAAGACCCTCTGACGCGCAGATATCCGGAGTAGAGGCCCCCCTCCCCGCAGCCGGGGCAGCGGCAGCTCAGCCCAGCGCGAAAGGGGGAAACCCGCCGCCTCACCCCTGAAGCGCCACGGCGTTCCAGCTCGTCCACCAGTAGACGAAGGTGAACAGGAACAGCCACACGACGTCGACGAAGTGCCAATACCAGGCCGCCGCCTCGAAGCCGAAATGATGATCCGGCTTGAAGTGGCCCTTGTAGGCGCGGACCAGACAGACCGTCAGAAAGCACGTCCCGATGATGACGTGCGCGCCGTGGAAGCCGGTCGCCATGAAGAACGTGGAACCGAAGATCCCGCCGTCCATGGTGAACGAGGCGTGCACGTACTCGTAGGCCTGGACGCCCGTGAACGTGACGCCGAGGAGAATGGTCAGCCACAGGCCGAAAATCAGGTTGCGGCGGTCGCCTTCCTTGAGCGCGTGGTGCGCCCAGGTGACGGTCGTTCCCGAGGTCAGGAGGATGATGGTGTTGAGAAACGGCAACGACCAGGGGTTGAACGGCGTCACGCTGGTCGGCGGCCACTGACCCCCGGAGTATTCGGCCCGGGCGGTTAGCTCCATGCTGTTCTCGCTGCCGCCGGGATAGAGCGAGGCGTCGAAAAAGGCCCAGAACCAAGCAACGAAGAACATCACCTCGGAGGCGATGAACAGGACCATACCGTAGCGCAAACCGATCTGGACGACCGGCGTGTGGTCGCCGCGAACCTCGCCTTCGTCGACGACGTCCCGCCACCAGCCGATCATGGTGTACACGAGGATCGCCGCGCCGATCACGAGCACCCACGGTGTCATGCCGTGCATGTAGAAGATCAGGCCGAATGCCGTCACGAGCGCGCCGACGGCCCCCACCGCGGGCCACGGACTCGGGTCCACGAGGTGGTAGCTGTGTCCTCTTGCGTGCGTCTCAGCCATCTTTCCTGTTCACTCCCGAGCGTTTGATTCGCTGTTCGCCGGTCCCCCGCGCGCCGTCAGTTGACGGCTTCCCCACCGGTTGCCAGCGCGGACGTCCGCCGGGGCTCCCGCGCCGCCGCCGTGGCGGTGTCCTCGTCGGGCTCCGCCTCGAAAAACGTGTAGGACAAGGTGATCGTCTTCACGTCGGAGAGGTCGGGATCGTCGAGGATGGCGGGGTCGACGAAGAACGACACCGGCAGTTCCGCGCGCCCGCCGGGCGCCAGGGTCTGCCGTTCGAAGCAGAAGCAGTCGATCTTGTCGAAATACGGTCCCGCCTTGTGGGGCGTGACGTTGAAGGTCGCGGTTCCCGTGATCGCGTGCGCCGCCTCGTTGCGCGCCTCGTAATACGCAAGCGTTTCCTCGCCGATCCGCACCACCACCTCGCGCTCGAGCGGGCGGAAGCGCCACGGCAATCCGCCGGACGCGTCGGCGTTGAACCGGACGGTCATCAGCCGTTCGCCCACGGGGCCCGGCGCGGCGGCAGCTGTCCGCGTAGTGCCGCCGTACCCCGTCACCTGACAGAACAACTGGTAGAGCGGCACGGCCGCGTAGGCCATGCCCACCATGCCCGCGACCACCCCCGCCAGCACCACCGCGGTCCGCCTGTTCCTCCGGTTCGATCCCGCCATCATCCGCCCGTCTTCAGCTTGACGATGGTGAGAACGTAGAACAGGACGACCAGACCGACGAGCGCGGCGCCCAGCAGGACGTTCCGGCCGCGGCGGCGCCTATGTTCCTCGGAGAGCGGCATGTCATCCCGGCAGGTCCGTCAGGTTGTCGATCACGAGCAGGGCGAAGATCGAGAACAGATGGACGATTGAGAAGCCGAACAGGTGGCGCGCCGAGTTCTCGTCCCGCGCGGTTCGCACCCTGACCGCGCCCGCCAGGAACAACGCGCCCAACGCCGCGGCGCCGGCGGCATAGATCGGCCCCGCGAAGCCGAGCACCGCCGGCGTCAAGGTCACCGGGACCAGGACGGCGCTGTACAGGAGAATCTGGCGGCGCGTCTCCTCGAGTCCTGCCACCACGGGCAGCATGGGGACGCCGGCCCGGGCGTAGTCCCGCGACCGGTAAAGGGACAGGGCCCAGAAATGGGGCGGGGTCCAGACGAATACGATCGCGAACAGGACCAGTGGCTCGACCGCCACCTCGCCGGTCGCCGCCACCCAGCCGATCAACGGCGGGAACGCACCGGCCGCGCCACCGATCACGATGTTCTGGGGCGTCCGGCGCTTGAGCCAGATCGTATAGATGAACACGTAGAAGGCGATGGCGGCGGCAAGGGCGGCGGCCGCGGGAACGTTGACCGCAAGGCCCATCAACGCGACGGACGTCACCGCCAGCGTCACGCCGAAGCCCAGTGCGTCGCCTTTCGCTATTCGCCCCTGCGGAATAGGCCGCGCGCGGGTGCGTCGCATGACGGCGTCGATGTCCGCGTCGTACCACATGTTGATGGCCCCGGCCGCGCCGGCTCCGACGGCGATGCAGAGCACCGCGATTCCGGCGAGCACCGGATGCAGCGTGCCGGGCGCCACCAGCAGACCGGCCAGACCCGTGAAAACGACGAGCGACATGACCCGAGGCTTCAACAGCGCCAGGTAATCGGAGGCGTCCGACCCGGCGGCCCCGGGACGGACGTATTCGCTGCTGACGGTCATGGCCCGTCCGTCCGGTCGCCGAGGGGGCCGCGTCGCGGACTATCGAACTTGAGGCAACTGGTCATAGGTGTGGAACGGCGGCGGCGATGAATGGGACCATTCGAGCGTCGTGGCGCCCTCGCCCCAGGGGTTGTCCGCGCACTTCTCCCCGGCCGTCAGGGTCCGGAACAGGATGTAGAGGAACAGCAGCGCCGCCAGTCCCGAGATCCACGCGCCGACGCTCGAAACCATGTTCCAGCCCGCGAACGCGTCAGGATAGTCGGGAATACGGCGCGGCATGCCCGCCAGGCCGGAGAAGTGCATCGGGAAGAACGCGATGTTCACGCCGATCAGCGTCATCCAGAAGTGGATCTTACCCAGGGTCTCGGGATACTGCCGGCCGGACATCTTGCCGATCCAGTAGTAGAACCCGGCGAAGATCGCGAACATCGCGCCCATGGACAGCACGTAGTGGAAATGGGCCACCACGTAATAGGTGTCGTGCAGCACGTAGTCGACGCCGGCGTTGGCCAGCACGACGCCGGTGACGCCGCCCACGACGAACAGGAAAATCATCCCGAGCGCCCACAGCATCGGCGTCTTGAATTCGATCGAGCCGCCCCACATCGTGGCGATCCAACTGAAGATCTTCACGCCCGTGGGCACCGCGATGACCATCGTGGCGGCGACGAAGTAGGCCCGCGTATCGATGTCCATGCCGACGGTGTACATGTGATGCGCCCACACCACGAAGCCGATGAAGCCGATGGCGACCATGGCGTAGGCCATTCCTAGGTAGCCGAAGACCGGCTTCCTGGAGAACGTCGAGACGATCTGGCTGACCATGCCGAAGCCGGGCAGGATCAGGATGTAGACCTCGGGGTGTCCGAAGAACCAGAACAGGTGCTGGTAGAGCACCGGGTCGCCGCCGCCGGAGGCCTCGAAGAAGGCCGTCCCGAAGTTGCGGTCGGTGAGCAGCATGGTGATGGCGCCCGCCAGAACCGGCAGCGACAGCAGCAGCAGGAAGGTCGTCACCAGGATCGACCAGACGAACAGGGGCATCTTGTGCATCGTCATGCCCGGCGCCCGCATGTTGAAGATCGTCGTGATGAAGTTTATGGCCCCCAGAATCGACGACGCGCCGGCCAGATGAAGACTGAGGATCGCCATGTCGACCGCCATCCCCGGGTGGCCGGATGTCGACAGCGGGGCGTACACCGTCCAGCCCGCGCCGACGCCGCCGTCCACGAAGGCCGACCCCACGAGCAGGATCGCGGACGGGATCAACAGCCAGAAGCTGATGTTGTTCATGCGCGGGAACGCCATGTCCGGCGCGCCGACCATCAGCGGCACGAACCAGTTTCCGAAGCCGCCGATCATTGCCGGCATGATGAAGAAGAAGACCATGATCAGGCCGTGCGCCGTCGTCCAGACGTTGAACGCATGGGGGTCGCCGGCCACGAGCTGGAGGCCCGGTTCCGCGAGCTCGGTACGGATCAGCATCGAGAAGATGCCGCCGACGACGCCGAACACGATGGCGAAGACGATGTACATCGTGCCGATGTCCTTGTGGTTGGTGGAATACACCCACCTGCGCCATCCTGCCGGAGCGCCGTGACCGTAGCCGCCGTGCACGTCCGCGTGTTCCGTCTCGCTCATCTCTGGAAACTCCTTCCTGGAACCCGAGCTATTCGGCGCGCGCGCCTGCGCTGGCCACCCGGGTCGGATCGGAACCCGTATCCCCGGCGAATTCCTCCTTCGCCTTCTCCACCCAAGCCGCGAATTCGTCCTTCGACACCGCCTTAACCATGATCGGCATGAACCCGTGGTTGGCTCCGCACAGTTCCGAGCATTGCCCGTAGTACGTGCCCTCCCTGTCGATGCGGAACCAGGTTTCGTTGAGGCGTCCCGGAACCGCGTCCATCTTTACGCCGAACGCGGGCACGGCCCACGCGTGGATGACGTCGTTGGCGGTGAGCAGCAGGCGTATGGTGGTATCGACCGGCAGGACCACCGGATTGTCCGTGGTCAGCAGCCGGAGATCGCCTTCCTCGAGGTCGGCGTCGTCCACCATGACGGCGTCGAAGGTCAGATCGTCGTGATCGGGGAACTCGTAGGTCCAGAAGAACTGATTGCCCGCGACCTTGAGGGTCATGTCCGCGTCCACGGCGCGGTCGGAGTAGTACATCAGCTTGAACGAGGGTACCGCGATCACCACCAGGATGATGATCGGGATGACCGTCCACAGGACCTCGATCACCGAGTTGTGCGTCGTCTTGCTCGGCGTGGGATGCGCCTTGGCGTTGAACTTGACGAAGACGTAGATCATCAGGACCAGCACGAAAACGCTGATCAGGGTGATGACGACCAGCAGGAAGTCGTGGAACCCGTCGACACGCTCCATGATCGGCGACGCCGCCGGCTGAAAACCCATCTGCCACGGAGTCGGCTGCGCGGCGAGAGCGGATCCGCCATTCGCTACGGCCATGGCCGGCGCCATTGCCGTGAGCAACCGCCTGAAGAGTCTCATCGTGAATCCCGTCTCCTCGTCGTGGGGCCCGGAGCGTCGAATTCCGCCGTATGGTCGAGTGGACGCCGATCCGGTGCGCGAAAACCCGGAAGGATCGTCGATTCCGCCGACCATCCGGCCGCTTCCCGGACGTACCGGTCCACCGGCTGACCAGCCCGCGAACCGGCCCGGAGAGTACACCAGAGAGAACGCCGTTAATCAAGACCGCGAAATCGACCTGAATCCCGCGGAATTCAAAGGTTTGAGAGGTATGAATCGGGTCGCGGCCACACTATGTTTCAGAGTCTCCGGTAAAGGACCGCCCGCGCGGCCCCGTAATGCCGGAGCCGCCGACCGGACGCCAACGGGATGCCAACACATGACCGAAGCTCTCCATGCGGAACGCCTTTTTTTCGACCGCGCTGGTCTCGACGGGAACCGGGTCCAGACCATCGTCGACGATGCCCTGGCGGGCGCGGACGACGGCGAGTTGTTCCTGGAATACCGCCAGTCTGAGAGCTTCAACTGGGACGACGGCAGGTTGAAGGCCGCGAGCTTCGATACGAGCCAGGGATTCGGCCTTCGGGTGGTCGCAGACGAGTCGACGGGCTACGCGCACGCTTCGGAGCTCGGCGAGGACGCCTTGAAGCGGGCTGCGGACTCCGCCACCGCAGTGCGCGCCGGTCATCAGGGGTCCCGGACAGAAGCTCCCGGCGGCACCAACCGGCGCCTTTACGTCGAGGACAATCCCCTGGCCGCCGTCGATTTCGAAACCAAGGTCGGGCTCCTGTCCGGCATCGACAGCTACCTTCGGGACAAGGACGATCGCGTTCGGCAGGTCTCCTGCTCGCTGTCCGCCTCATGGCAGGCCGTGCAGATCGTCAGGGCCGGCGGGCTTCGGATCGGAGATGTGCGGCCCCTCGTCCGGCTCAACGTCTCGACGGTCGTGGGGGACGGGGACCGTCAGGAGTCCGGGTCCCACGGTACGGGGGGACGGACCCTCTACGATCGCCATATCGATCCCGGCGCCGGGCGCGCGGCGGCCGACGAGGCGTTGCGCCAAGCGCTCGTCAATCTGGAGGCGGTCCCCGCGCCGGCCGGCGAGATGCCGGTGGTTCTCGGGCCGGGCTGGCCGGGCATCCTGCTGCATGAAGCCGTCGGGCACGGTCTGGAGGGCGATTTTAACCGCAGGAAGACCAGCGCCTTCTCCGGCCTGCTCGGCGAGCGGGTGGCGTCGCCCGGGGTCACGGTGATCGACGACGGCTCCATTCCGGAGCGGCGCGGATCGCTTACGGTCGACGACGAGGGGACGCCGACGAAAGCGACGGTCCTGATCGAGGACGGTATCCTCAAGGGCTATCTGCAGGACAGGCTCAACGCCCGTCTCATGGGCATGCGGCCGACCGGAAACGGCCGTCGGCAGGACTTCGCCCATGCACCGATGCCCCGGATGACCAATACGTTCATGCTCGGCGGCGACCGGGACCCCGAGGAGATCCTGGCCTCTGTCGACCGGGGGTTGTTCGCTGTCTCGTTCGGAGGCGGCCAGGTCGACATCACGAGCGGCAAATTCGTGTTCACGTGTACCGAGGCCTACCGCATCGAGGACGGCAGGGTCGGCGCCCCGGTCAAGGGGGCGACGCTGATCGGCCATGGACCCGACGTGCTCACCAGGGTATCGGCCGTCGGCGACGACATGGCGCTGGACCCGGGTGTCGGGGTGTGCGGCAAGAACGGTCAGGGGGTGCCCGTCGGCGTGGGTCAGCCGACGCTTCTCGTGGACAATCTGACGGTCGGCGGGACGGAGGCGGCCTGATGCCGTTCCGGATGGGCCGGAACGGCATCAGGCCGCCTCAATAGGCGTATTCCTCGAAGGCGGGATCTACGGTCCGGTCCCACCGGGTCCCGAAGGCTTCGAGCAGTTCCTCCGCCGGGGTGACGCCGGACTCCGATATCTTTCGGAGCGGGTTCAGGAAGTGATCTTCGTTGTCCCCCATGCTGTCGCGGATACCGCGGCGGCGGAGGCCTCGGCCGCAGATCTCGATCATCTCAAGCGCGATGTCCCTCACGGAACGGCCGCGGAATTCCGCTTTTAGCGCCCGGCGCGTGACGTCCGCGTGGAGCGAGACCACGTCTTCATGACTCCAGTCCTTGCACAGCTCGAACGCCGCATCGAGGGCCGAAGCCTCGTAGAGCAGGCCGACCCAAAGCGCGGGCAGGGCGCACAGCCTGCCCCACGGTCCGCCGTCCGCCCCCCGGAGTTCCAGGAAACGTTTCAGCCGAACCTCGGGAAACGCCGTCGACACGTGGTCTTCCCAGTCCCGCAGCGTGGGGCGCCCGCCCGGAATCTCTTCCAGCTTCCCCTCCAGAAAGTCGCGGAACGACCGGCCGGCGACATCGACGTAGCCGTCCCGATGGACGAAGTACATGGGGACGTCCAGCATGTAGTCCGTATAGCGCTCGAACCCCATACCGTCCTCGAAGGCGAACGGCAGGAAGCCCGTCCGGTCGGGATCGGTGTCCGTCCACACGTGACCCCGATAGCTCAGGTAGCCGTTCGGCCTGCCTTCCTTGAACGGGGAGTTGGCGAACAGTGCGGTAGCGACGGGCTGTAGCCTGAGCGCGACCCGCATCTTCTTGACCATGTCGGCTTCGGACGCGTAGTCGAGGTTCACCTGAACCGTGCAGGTCCGAAACATCATGTCGAGGCCGAGCGAACCTCGGGTCGGCATGTATCGGCTCATGATGCCGTACCGCCCCTTCGGCATGAGGGGCATGTCCTCGTGCTTCCATTTCGGGTGGTATCCGAGGCCGAGGAAGCCCACGTCCAACTCAGCGCCGATCTCCTTGACCTGGGCCAGATGCGTGTTCACCTCGTGACAGGTCTGGTGAAGATTTTCGAGGGGGGCGCCGGAGAGCTCGACCGCGCCGCTCGGCTCAAGCGTAACCGCCTGTCCGTCCAGGGACAGCGCGATCGGGTTCCCGTCCTCGAGGACCGGGGTCCAGCCGAACCGTTGCAGACGCTCCAGGATGGCACGAATGCCGACGCCGCCGTCATAGGGCAGAGGGCGCAGATCGCTGCGGCGGTAGGCGAACTTTTCGTGCTCGGTCCCGATTCGCCAGTCGACGGGCCGCTTGCAGCCGCTCTCGAAATAAGAGACGAGGTCGGCGCGATCTTCGACCGGCGGCGACTCGGCGCGCGGACCTGCCAAACCGATTCCCCCAGCGGGTGGGATGGTCCGCCGAGACGGCGGAGAACTCGCGCTCAACTACCAGTCCCTCCTTCCCGCGGCAAGTGCCGGCCGGACTGCGGCGCGTTCGCCTCGGGGGGCGCGGCCACACGGGATTGGAGAATCCCGAGAGCGACCGTGGCCGCCGTCTCGCTGCGCAGAAGCCGTGGCCCGAGATCGACGCCCAGTACGCCTCCGTGGCCGGAAACGAGGGTCCGTTCGTTCCGGTCGAAACCGCCTTCGGGTCCGATGAGCACGGCCCACGGTCTCCGAAGGCCGGACTTGTTCAGCCCGTCTAGTGCCCTGGCAATGGGAGGGCTGTCGCCCGACTCGTCGCACCAGAGGAGTCCGCGGGAGGGGTCCAGTGACCCGAGAAATCGTTCCAGCGTCTGGGGTTCACCCACGCCCGGGGCGGACAGCCGGCCGCATTGCTCGGCAGCCCTCCGGGCGTTGGACAGGAGCCGACCGGCGTTGATGCGGGAGACGACGGTCCGCCGGGTCACCACCGGCTGGACACGCGAGACGCCGAGCTCCGTGGCCTTTTCGACGAGAGCTGTCATGCGCGCCCGCTTGATCGGCGCGGCGGCGATCCAGACGTCCGTCTCGGACGTCTGGGGCCGCGACATGTCCGCTACGGCAACCGCGCAGCCCTCGCGCGCGATCTCTGTGATCGTGGCCCGCCACTCTCCGTCGCGTCCGTTGAAGAGAGCCAGGGAATCGCCGACGCCAAGGCGCCTCACCGCAGCAGCGTAGTGGGTGGCAGCGGGATCGAGACGGAGCGTCACGCCCCCGGAGAGGGACGCGGCGACGAACAGCCGGACCTTGGCGGCTTTCAACGTGTCTTCCCTTCGAGCGATTCTTGCCGAAAATCCCGAAGCGCGATAGTGCTACCCACATGGGACGACACGCCGACGGGCTCGTCGCCGACGCCAAGGCCGGCAACTGGGTCGATCGCCTCGCCCCGGAGGTCCTGAAGCCGTACCTCAAGCTCGGCCGCTTCGACCGGCCGATCGGGTACTGGCTGCTGCTGTGGCCCTGCTGGTGGTCGGTGGCCCTGGCCGCGCGCGAGATCCCGGACGGCTGGCGGCTCGCCGTCGCGGGGGGGAACGGATGGCCCGATCCGGTGCTGCTCGTGCTGTTCTATGTCGGTGCCGTCGCCATGCGGGCGGCGGGCTGCGCGTACAACGATGTCGTCGACCGCCATATCGACGGTGCCGTGGCGCGCACGGCGCTGCGCCCCCTGCCCAGCGGCCGGATCTCGCCCGCGAGGGCCGCGCTGTTCGGACTGCTGATGGCGCTGATCGGGTTGGGCGTCCTCGCCACCTTCAACGGTTTCGCCATCGCGTTGGGCGTCGCCTCCCTCGGCGTCGTCGCGTTCTACCCCTACATGAAGCGCGTGACCCACTACCCCCAGGCGGTGCTGGGCCTCGCCTTCAATTGGGGGGCGCTGATGGGTTGGGCGGCGCTGACCGGCGGTCTTCACACCGCGCCGGTCGTGCTGTATCTCGCGGGCATCGCCTGGACGCTGGGTTATGACACGATCTATGCGCATCAGGACAAGGAGGATGATCTACTCGTGGGCGTGAAGTCCATGGCGATCAGGCTGGGACCGGCGACGAGACCCTGGCTGGCCGTATTCTACGCGGCCGCGGCCGCGGGGATTCTGGCCGCCGGATGGCTCGCGGACACGGGAATCCTGTTCTACGCCGGTATGCTGCTCGTCGCCGCGCAGCTCGCTTGGCAAGTCATCGACATCGACATCGACTCGCCCGAAGACTGCCTCGGCAAGTTTCGGTCGAACCATCTGCTGGGAGGACTGGTCTTCCTGGCGATCGCGGCGGGCGGCGCGTTCTGACGGCCCGGTCCCGCGGCGTCCCGGCCGAACGCGTCGCGTGCTCCCGACGATGCCGGACACCGCCGCCTGTCGCCCCGGAGTCGCAGCACCGATATACTTCCAGGCTCGCCTAATATCGCGGCCTCTCGATGGCATTCGACTCCCTTAGAGATTTCATCGCCGTGCTGGAGCGCACCGGAGAGCTCGTCCGTGTATCCCGGCCCGTCTCGACGGTCCTCGAAATGACCGAAATCCAGACGCGGCTGCTCGCGGAGGGCGGACCGGCGGCGCTCTTCGAAAATCCTGTAGACGAAGCCGGACGGCCCCGTGGGATGCCCGTGCTGGTGAACCTTTTCGGAACCGTCGCCCGGGTGGCGCGGGCGGTCGGCCGCGAGCCCGGAACGCTCCGGGAACTCGGAGAGACCCTGGCCTTTCTCCGTCAGCCGGAACCGCCCGGCGGGTGGCGCGAGGTACTTGCCATGGCGCCCGTGTTGAAGAAGGCGATGTCGATGAAACCCAGGACGGTGTCCGAAGGGCCGGTGCAGGATGTGGTCCTCATCGGGGACGAAATCGACCTCTCGCGCCTCCCGGTCCAGACGTGCTGGCCGGGGGAACCGGCCCCCCTCATCACTTGGCCGCTCGTGGTGACGAGGGGACCGGGCAGCCGCCGGGAGGACGGCTTCAATCTCGGCATATACCGCATGCAGGTGACGGGGCGGAACAGCACATACATGCGCTGGCTCAAGCATCGGGGCGGCGCTCAGCATCATGCACGTTGGAAGAACGAACGTTCCGAGCCTTTCCCCGCGGCGGCCGTGATCGGCGCCGACCCCGGCACCATCGTCGCGGCGGTGACGCCGGTCCCCGACACCATGTCGGAGTATCGGTTCGCGGGATTGCTGCGGAACGGGGGCGTCGAGCTGGTCGACTGCAAAACCGTGCCCCTCAAGGTGCCCGCGGCTGCGGAGATCGTCCTCGAAGGGCACGTTTCCCTGGACGAATACGGGGACGAGGGTCCGTACGGGGACCATACTGGCTACTACAACGCGGTCGAGCCGTTTCCCGTGTTCCGGGTCTCGGCCATCACCATGCGGAGAGACCCGATCTACCTCTCCACCTTCACGGGCCGTCCGCCGGACGAGCCCAGCGTCCTGGGCGAGGCGCTGAACGAGCTCTTCGTTCCCCTGCTCCGGCAGCAGTTCCCGGAAATCGTCGACTTCTGGCTGCCACCGGAGGCGTGCTCCTACCGCGTGGCGGTGGTCTCGATGAAAAAGGCCTACGCCGGGCATGCCAAGCGGGTGATGATGGCCGTCTGGTCCTACCTGAGGCAGTTCATGTACACCAAGTTCGTCATCGTCATCGACGACGACCTCGACGCCCGGAGCTGGACGGACGTGATCTGGGCGGTCTCCACGAACGTCGATCCGGAGCGCGACGTCACGACGGTGAAAAACACGCCCATCGACTATCTCGACTTCGCTTCGCCCGAGTCCGGACTGGGCAGCAAGATGGGGATCGACGCCACCGCCAAAATCCCGCCCGAAACGAAGCGGGACTGGGGCCGCAGAATCCGCATGTCGGAGGACGTCATCGACCGGGTAACGGAGAGATGGCCGACGCTGGGGCTGCCCGGCGCCGGCAAGCCGATCTGGAAGTGACGGCGGCCAGGCCGCTCCGCCGGAGGGTGGCGCGGCGCTCTCCGGAACTTGTATAACCCTTCCACGAATGACCGAATCCGCCACGATGTCCGCGCTGTCCGAGGGAGCCGCCGCCGAACTGCTGGACGGCCTGATCGGGAAGGCGTTGGCGCTGGGCGCGGACGCCGCAGACGCCCTGCGGGTGGGCGGCGTCTCCCTGAGCGTGTCGCAGCGGCTGGGAAAACGCGAAGATCTGGAGAGATCCGAGATCGCCGACTTGGGACTGAGGGTCTTCATGGGCAGGCGGCAGGCCATCGTCTCGTCCACGGATACCTCGCCGGCGGCCCTCGCCGAACTCGCGGAACGGGCGGTGTCGATGGCCAGGGCAGCGCCCGAAGACCCCTACTGCGGACTTGCCGACCGCGCTCTCCTCGCGTCCACGGTGGATGACCTTGACCTGTTCGACGCCCACGAGTGCGGTGCCGACGAACTGTACGACCGTGCTGCCGAAGCCGAGGACGCCGCGCGCGCCCATCCCGGGATCACGAACTCCGAGGGCGCCGACGCGAGCTGGGGCGTGAGCGCGGTCGATCTCGCCACTAGCCACGGCTTCGCGGGGCGCTACCGGACCTCGAGCCATAGCGTGAGTACCGCGGTGGTGGCCGGTGACGGCACCGCGATGGAGCGGGACTACGACTATGCCGTCGCGCGGCACCTCTGCGATCTCGAAGACGCGGCCGACGTGGGCCGGCGCGCTGGCGAGCGCGCGGTGAAGAGGCTCAACCCGAGGAAGGCGGAAACGGCGCAAATCCCGGTGGTCTTTGATCCCCGGGTCGGCGGAGGCATCCTGGGACATTTTGCGAGCGCACTGGCCGGCCCGGCTGTCGCGCGCGGCACGAGCTTTCTGAAGGACCGCATGGGGCGGCCGGTCTTTCCCGCGAACGTCACCGTCATCGACGACCCCCGCCGCGCGCGCGGTCTGGCGTCGAAGCCGTTCGACGGCGAGGGCGTCGCCAATCGAAAGACGGTTCTCGCCAGATCGGGCATCCTCGAGACTTGGATCCTCGATTCGGCTTCGGCCCGGCAACTGGGCTTGGGGACGACGGGGCATGCCGCGAGAGGCACTTCCTTGCCGCCGTCGCCGTCCACGACCAACCTGTACATGGACGCCGGAGAGTCCACGCCCCGGGACCTGATGGCGGACATCGCCGGCGGGTTCTACGTGACCGAACTGATCGGGTTCGGCGTCAACCCGGTCACGGGCGACTACAGCCGGGGGGCCGCCGGGTTCTGGATCGAGAACGGTGAGATCTCCCATCCCGTCAGCGAAGTGACCATCGCCGGCAACCTCAAGGATATGTTCATGAACTTGGCACCCGCCGACGACCTCGAGTTCCGCTACGCCACGAACGCGCCGACGCTTCGCATCGACGGTATGACCGTGGCCGGCGCGTGACCGCCAGCGTGGCTGCGGCTCCCGGCGGCCTCAAGGGGGACCATGCGCTCCTCGTCCGCGCCGTGCGCGAGGCCGGCCGGCTCGCGCGGCGATATTTCAACGCGGGTGCGAAGTCGTGGTGCAAGGATTCGGGCGATCCGGTGACCGAGGCCGACGTCGCGGTCGACTCGCTACTGCGCGAACGGCTCTGCGCCGAGCGCCCCTGCTACGGCTGGCTGTCCGAGGAAACCGAGGACGACCTGTCCCGCCTCGACCGCCGCCGCGTCTGGATCGTGGATCCCATCGACGGCACCCGCGCCTTCATGGCCGGACGGGCGGAATTCACCGTCAGCGCGGGGCTGGTCGAGAACGGACGGCCGATCCTTGGCGCCGTCCTCAATCCCGTCACGGGGGAGCTGTTCGAGGCGGTCAGGGACGGGGGCGCCCGATGCAACGGCGAGCGGCTCGAGATGGCCGATGGCGCGTGCCTGGAAGAGGCCCGGCTGCTGGCGAGCCGGCGCGCGCTGGAGCGCCGCCGGGGCGTCGGCGCTCTGCCGCGCGCCCGGTTCAGCTTCGTCAACTCCATCGCCTACCGGATGTCGCTGGTCGCGCGGAACCGGTTCGACGCCACGGTCTCGCTCGCCAGGAAAAGTGATTGGGACATCGCGGCCGCGGAGTTGATCGTCACCGAGGCGGGGGGCCGCGCGGCCGCGCCGGACGGCTCTCCCTTCCGCTACAACGGCAGGTCCACGGAGCACGCGGGCGTCGTCGCTGCGGGTCCGGGCCTGTTCCGGGAAGTTCTGAGCCGCCTGTAGCCCCCGAGACGTCCGTCGGCGAGCGGCATGACGGACCGAAGGGCGCCGTTTCTCTTGCCGCGGTCCGGGGCTGTGCTACATTCGATTTCCTGCTCTCAAGTAACTTGCATCCAAGCCGCCGGGTCGCGGGGGTGTCGGCTTGTCCCTGAAACTCCACAAGGTTGCCGGGTTGGCGTCATGCCGGAACATGGATTTCCGCGCAAGCGGGAATCCACGTCGGATCTCCTCCCTCGTTGCTGTCGCGATCAATCCGCCTGAGTCCTCTCCCTATCCCGGGTTCCGGGACGAGAAGGTCCGATTTTGAAGACAAGGGGTTAGCGATTTGACCAGCGCGAACGCGGAAGGTCCGGCGGGCGGCCCGCCGCCCGCCTCCAGCCGTGCGCTCGTCGTGCGGCTGTACCGCGGCCACATTCGCCGTCACCTCGGCAAACTGGGCGCCGCGGCGGTCTGCATGATCGCCGCCGCCGCCGCGACCGCTGCCAACGCGTGGCTGATGGAGCCGTTCCTGGACAAGGTCTTCCTCGAGCGGGACCGGACGATGCTTCTGCTGGTGCCGCTCGCCGTTCTGGCCGTCACCCTGATCAAAGGCACCGCCGGGTATCTCCAAGGCTACATCATGGCGGCCGTGGGCCAGCGCATCATCGCCGACGTTCAGATCGGCCTCTTCGATCACCTGATGCGCGCCGACCTCGACTACTTCCAGAAGACGGCGTCGGGGAAACTGGTCTCCAATTTCCTCAACGACGCCAATCTCCTGCAGGACGCGGCGTCCAAGGCCCTGACCGGCATCGCCAAGGACTCGCTGATGCTCGCCTTCCTGGTCGCCCTGATGTTTCACCAGGACTGGCGCCTCGCCACCGTCGCTGTCGTCGTCTTTCCCGTCGCCATACTGCCGGTTCGAAATCTTGGCCGGCGGGCGCGCAAGGCGTCGACGGAAACCCAGGAGCGGACCGGCCGGTTCTCGGCGATCCTGACCGAGACGCTGCAAGGGGCGCGGCACGTCAAGGCCTACGGCATGGAGGCATACGAATCGGAGCGGGCGCGGGACGCCATCGAAGCCAGACTGCAGGCGATCTACAAGATCGTGAAGACGCGGGCGGCGGCCACGCCCCTCATGGAGACCCTGGGCGGGATCGCGGTCGCCGCGATCATCTACTACGGCGGCAGCCGGGTCATCGCCGGCGAGACGACGCCGGGAACCATCTTCTCCTTCGTCGCGGCCCTGGTGATGGCATATCAGCCCATGAAGAGCCTCGCCAATCTGAACACGGCCCTTCAGGAAGGACTCGCCGCGGCGCAGCGGATCTTCGCCATGCTGGACGTGCAGCCCGACATCAAGGAACAGCCCGATGCCCCGCCGCTCCGGCTGAACGGCGGCGAGGTCCGTTTCGAGAACGTCACCTTCGTCTACCCGGACGGGCGGCCGGCTCTCCGGGACATCGATCTCACGGTGCCGCCGGGCCGCCGCGTGGCGCTCGTCGGCGCGTCGGGCGCCGGTAAATCGACGCTGCTGAATCTCATTCCGCGCTTTTACGACCCCACGTCGGGGCGGGTGCTGATCGACGGCCAGGACATCCGGGAGGTTGGCCTGGGATCGGTCCGCGCGAGCGTCGGTCTGGTCAGCCAGGAGACGACCCTCTTCGACGGCACGGTTCACGCCAACATCGCCTACGGCCGTCCCGGGGCCGTCCCGGTAGACATCGAGGCGGCGGCACGCGCTGCGGCGGCCGATTCGTTCATTCGCGCCATCGAGGGGGGATACGATGGGGTCGTCGGGGAATCCGGGACCCGGCTCTCGGGGGGACAGCGCCAGCGTATCGCCATCGCCCGGGCCATGCTCAAGGACGCGCCGATTCTGCTGCTGGACGAAGCGACATCGGCCCTGGACCTGGAGTCCGAGCGGCAGGTGCAGGACGCGCTCGCGACGCTCATGGAGGGCCGCACCACCCTGATCGTCGCCCACCGGTTGTCTACGGTCATCGACGCGGACGTCATTCACGTCATCGACCGGGGCCGCATCGTCGAATCGGGAACCCACGCCGAACTGATGGTCCGGGCGGGCGTTTACGCGAGGCTCTACCGGTCACAGTCGGCGGCCTCGGACGAAGCCCCGGTCCTGCGAGCGCGCGCGTGATTTCGCGACGTTCCGCCGGGGCATGCCACCCGATCGCCCGAGGTGCATAAGCATATCCTGCACACGCGCCCGGTCCGGGACGTCCTGGGCTGGCTCGCCGCCGCCTATATCAGGCTGGTTCGCGCGACGGGCCGATGGGAAACGCGAAACGCCGAAGCTGTGGGCGCGTTTTGGGACGCCGGCTCGCCATGCATCGTGGCACTCTGGCACGGACGGCTGTTCATGATGCCGGCCGGCTGGCGCAAAGGCGTGCCGGTCCGCCTACTGATTTCGCGGCATCGGGACGGCGAGCTGATCGCCCGGACCGTGCGCCATTTCGGGATGGACACCATTCGCGGTTCCACATCCCGGGGAGGCGGAGGCGCCCTGCGCGAGATTCTGCGCACGTTGAAATCCGGCGAGTCGGTCGGGGTCACGCCGGACGGACCCCGCGGCCCGCGCATGCGGGCAAGCGACGGCGTCATCGCCGTCGCGAGGCTGGCGGGGGTGCCGATCGTTCCGGGTACCTGCGCCGTGTCCCGCCGTAAGGTTCTCCCGTCATGGGACCGGTTCGCCATTCCCTTCCCCTTCTCGCGCGGCATATACATATGGGGAGAGCCCCTCGCCGTCCCGCGTGACGCGGACGGTGAAATGCTTGAGGCCGCACGGCGGTCGCTGGAACGGTCTCTCAATGAGATCACGGCGGCGGCGGACCGGTACTGCGGCGTGGAGGTCGTCGCGCCGGAGCCCACCACGGCCTCCACGCGCCCGAACGTCAACGCCTGATGCGGATGGTCTATCGAGGTCTGAGCTCTCTGGCCGCGCCGGTCCTGCGTCTGCTTCTCGAACGCCGGATGGCGGACGGCAAGGAGGATCCCGGTCGCGTCGGCGAACGCACGGGTGTGGCGAGCGTGGCGCGCCCCGGTGGATCTCTCTTGTGGATTCACGGTGCGAGTGTCGGAGAACTCACCGCCGCGCTGCCCCTCGTCCGGGCACTGACGGACCGGCGCGTCGCCGATACGGTGCTCGTCACGACGGGTACCGTGACGTCCGCCCGCCTCGCCGGGGAGCGCTTGCCGCCGTTGGCCATCCATCAGTTCATCCCTCTCGACCATCCACGCTGGGTGCGCCGTTTCTATGACCACTGGCGCCCGGATTTCGCGCTGTGGCTGGAGAGCGAGTTCTGGCCGAACCTGCTGTCGGAAGCGCGGAGCCGGGAAATCGGGATGGTGTTGCTGAACGCCCGCATCTCGGAGCGAAGCCTGCGAAGATGGCGGCTTCTTCCGAGTTTCAGCCGCTCGACGCTGGCCGCCTTCGACCTCTGCTTCGCGCCCGACAACGAGCAGGCGGATCGCCTCAGGCTGCTCGGCGCGCGGAACGTGCGCGTGATCGGCAACCTGAAGGACGCGGCGGCGGCGTTGCCGTTCGACGAGCGGGAACGGCGGTCGCTGGGCGCCGCGGTCGCTGGCCGCCCGGTGTGGCTGGCCGCCAGCACGCACCCGGGCGAGGAGGAGGCCGCAGCCCGCGTGCACGAAGAACTCGGCGGGGAGTTCCCCGGCCTGTTGACGATCGTCGCGCCCCGCCACCCGGAAAGGGGAGCCGTAATCGCCCGGCAGCTCGGTGCCCGGGGACTCGCCTGCGCGCGCCGGTCCCAAGCCGCCGCCGTTTCTGCCGAGACCGACGTTTACGTCGCGGATACGCTCGGCGAGTTGGGTCTGATGTACCGCTTGGCTCCGGTGGCGTTCGTCGGCGGCTCCCTTGTTCCCCACGGCGGTCACAACCTGGCCGAAGCCGCCCGCCTGGACTGCGCCGTCGTTTGCGGACCCCATCTCCACAACTTCGCGGGCATTGCCCGGCGCCTCGCCGACGCCTCGGCCTTGACGACCGTGAGCGATGCCGAAAGTCTGGCGGCCGAAGTCGGGATGCTGCTGCGGAATCGCCACATGACGGAGGAGCGCGTTGCGGCCGCCAGGCGCGTCACGCGGGAGGACGCCGCCGCCGGAGAGCGCGCCCTGGCGGACATCGTGGAAACGGTGCGGCGCGGCTTGCCGCGAGGCCCGGACGCGGCGGGGACGGAGGCCGGCGGGGATGGATCGGACGGTGAAGCCGCCTGAGTTCTGGGAGCGCGCGGACTCGATGCTGCCGGCGATTCTGGCGCCCCTCGGTGGCGTCTACGACGCCTGCGCGCGGATCCGGACCGCCCTGACATCGCCCCGGAGCGTGCCGGTCCCCGTTCTCTGCGTCGGAAACGCCGTGGTCGGCGGTGCCGGCAAGACGCCCTGCGCGATCGCCTTGCTCTCCCGCCTGCGCGCCGCGGGCGTCGACGCGCATGCGGTCAGTCGCGGCTACGGCGGGCGGGTCACGGGACCGCACCGGGTCGATGCGGAATCCCAGTCGGCGGACGAGGTCGGGGACGAGCCCCTTCTTCTGGCGCGGGCCGCGCCAACCTGGGTGGCGCGCGACAAGGTCGCCGCCGCCCGGGCCGCGGCGGATGCCGGCGCGCGGGCGGTCGTGCTCGACGACGGGCTGCAAAATCCGACCCTGAAGAAGGATCTCTCCATCCTCGTCGTCGACTCGTCGGGCGGCATCGGAAACGGACGCGTCGTTCCGGCGGGTCCGCTGCGCGAGCCCCTGTCGCGGGCCCTCCATCGCGTTCACGCGGCCGTCGTTCTCGACGGCGCCGGCGCGGGGGATGTCGGCGGCTGGCCGGAAAGGATCGGCCGGCTCGACGACTCCATGCCCGTCCACCGCGCGAGGCTCGTCCCCACCGCGACCGCCCTGCCTTTGCTGGAACGCCCGGTTCTCGCTTTCGCGGGCCTTGGGCGCCCGGCGAAGTTCTTTTCCCTGCTTTACGGCATGGGGTGCGACCTCGTGGACACGATCGCGTTTCCCGATCACCACCGGTACACCCCGGAAGACATCATGGGGATCCTCGAGGCCGCGGCCGCCGGCCACGCGAGACCGGTCACCACGGCGAAAGACGCCGTGCGGTTGCCCGAGGATGCCCGGGACATGGTCGACATCATCGAGGTCGTCGTCGAGTTCGAGGACGAAGCCGCTATCGACGGGCTCTTGCGGCCCGTCGTGCGGGCGGCGTCCCACTGAGCCGGGGAGCCCGGAACGTGTCTTTCCTGACCGCCGAGGAAATGCGCCGCTGGTCGCGAACCCTTCGCCTGTTGCGCAATCTGACGGAATTCCTTGCGGTGCTGACGGCACTCGCGGTCTTTCGCATCCTGCCGGTCGATGCGGCGTCTTCCCTGGGAGGCGGGATCGGGCGGAGGGTCGGGCCGCTGCTCCCGCTCTCGAGACGCGCGCGGCGGAATCTGACCAGGGCGTTTCCCGAAAAATCGGCGGAAGAGATCGACGCCATCGTCCTGGAGATGTGGGAAAACTTCGGCCGCACCGCCGCCGAGTATCCGCACTTGCGGAGGCTCCGGTGCTACGAGAACCCGGAGCGGGTCGAGATCAGGGGCGGGGAGATCCTGGACCGGGTGCGGGACTCGGGCGAACCGCACGTCTTCTTCTCGGGGCACTTCGCCAATTTCGAGCTCGCGGGGACAGCCCTGACCGGGCGCGGCATGCCGCTCACCATCGTTTACCGGGCCGCGAACAACCCGCTCGTCGACCGCGCGTTGCTGCTGACCAGAAAGCACGGAATCGGCGCCGAGTTCGTCCCCAAGGGCAAGACGGGGGCTCGGGAGCTGCTCTCGGCGATCGGGGAAGGCCGCCACGTGGGACTGCTCGTCGATCAGAAGATGAACGACGGCATCCCCGTTCCCTTCTTCGGGCGCGACGCCATGACGGCGCCGGCCCTGGCCCAGCTCGCCCTGAAATCGGACCGGCCGATCGTCCCTTTGCGGATCGAGCGCCTGCGGGGCGCGACGTTTCGGATCACCGTTCATCCACCGTTGAACGTGCACCGGACCGGCGACCGGGAAGCCGTCGTGTTCGACGCGATGGTCAAGGTCAACGGGACTCTCGAAACCTGGATACGGGACCGTCCCGGGCAGTGGCTCTGGCTGCACAACCGGTGGAGCGACTAGAGGACGCTGGCGGCGGTCACGGCCGCGGCTTCGGCATCTCGGGAACGAGGAGCGCCGGGTCCAGCCGCGCCTCGAACCAGTTGACGCGCCAGTCGAGATGGGGGCCCGTGACCCGCCCGGTGGCGCCCACGGTGCCGACGGCTTCGCCCTGCCGCACCGTCCGGCCCACGCCGACGTCGACGGACTCCAGGTGCGACAGGACGGTCGTCAATCCGAAGCCGTGGTCGATCATCAACGTGCCCCCGGTGAAGTAGAGGTCGGCCTCGGCCAAGGCGACGATCCCATCGGCCGGGCTCAGGACGGGCGTTCCGGTATCGGTGGCGATGTCGATCCCGTAGTGGGGGCGGCGCGGCTCCCCGTTGAGGAATCTGCGGCTGCCGTAGACCCCCGTGACGGTGCCGACGACAGGCCAGACGAAGCCCGTCCGGTAGTGGGGCCGGTCGGTATCCCGGCGCCTGACGTCGGCGATCCGGGCGTTCTCCCGGCGAATGCGCTTCAAGGTGTCCGCGCCCGGGGTCACCATGCGGTCGGGCAGGCCGTCGATTCGCTGGGTTTCGTAGAGCCGGGCCCGCACCCGGAGCGGCACCGTCTCCCGCGATCCGTCCGGATAGCGGACGTGAAGCGTCGCCCGTCGGGGCGCATCGCGGCCGAACCCGAAGACGAAACCGCCGTTGGCGGACACCCGCAACGGGCGGTCGTTCAGTCGGAGGTCCGTTCCCGGGGGTGCCGATCCGAGCACGAGGCCGCCCTGGATCGGGTCTCCCTCGAGCCTGATGCCGTCGGCGGCGGCGGCCCCGGCGCAGACCGACAGGACCAGCGCGAGCGCGATCCGGTCTATGCCCTGGCCTCCGCGTCGGATGCCGTGTCTCCGGCTTCGGCCGCCCGCCGGGTCGCGGCCCGCGCGTCCAGATACGCCTCCTGGCGCTCGAAACTCCAGTAGCGCAGATCCTCAAGGGGGATCCGCTCGCCGGTTACGGCGCAGCGCACGTACGTACCTGGCATGACGACCTCGAAGTCGCCCGAGCGGTAGCGCAATACGGCCTCCGATTCGGCTCTCGGCATGCCCGTTTCCCGTCTTAAAGAAGACGTCCCTGCGTGTCGTTCCCGCCCGACGACGGCGCTGGCGCGCGGCGCCCCGGGGTCCCGCCGGCACCGGCCGCTCCCTCCGCTCTGGCCCCCACATGGCCGTCTGTGAACTCGATGTCAAGCGCCATGCCCGGCGTCGCCGCTGCCGCGCGGGAGAGAACCGCGCCGTGGCTCCGGACCACCGCGTATCCCCGGTCGAGGACGTTCTGGTAGCTGAGGCTCTCCAGCAGCCGGCCGAGGGCCTCCCGGCGGGTCCGCCGCTCGGCGACTCCGCGGGACGCCTCCCGCGCCAGGTCCCGGGCCAGCCGGTCCAGGTCGAGGCAGGCCTCCCTGGCCAGCCGCTCCACCTGGCGCGGGTCGAGGCGGCGGCCGGCCTCCGTCAGCGACCGGCGCGCGTCCTCGCGACGCCGGTTGCGGCCCCGCATCAGCCGTTCCACGAAGTCGTCGAGGCGCTGGGCGGCGAAGTGCAGGACGTCCCTCGGACTCCGGAGACCCCGGTGCAGCCCGTCCAGGTGCACCCGGCGTTCCCGGAACACCCGATGGACCGCGTGGAGGAGCCGCGCCTGCCGGTCCTGGACGGCATCCAGCAGGTCCGCGCGCACGGGCACCGCCATCTCGGCCGCCGCCGTAGGCGTCGGCGCGCGCGCGTCGGAGGCGAAATCGATCAGCGTGGTGTCGGTTTCGTGGCCGACAGCCGAGATCAGGGGAATGCCGCTGTCCGCCGCCGCCCGGACCGCGACCTCCTCGTTGAAGGCCCACAGGTCCTCGACGCTGCCGCCCCCGCGCGCCACGATCAGGACGTCGGGCCGCGGGACCGGACCGTCCTCCTGCAGACCGTTGAAGCCGCGGATCGCCGCCGCGACCCGTTCCGCCGCGCCGTCGCCCTGGACCGGGACGGGCCACACCAGCACGCGCCGCGGAAAGCGGTCCCGAAGGCGGTGGAGAATGTCCCGGATGACGGCGCCCGTGGGCGACGTGACGACGCCGATGACGTCGGGCAGGAACGGCAGGGGGCGCTTGCGGGCGCCGTCGAACAGGCCTTCGGCCGCGAGCTTCCGGCGGCGCTCCTCGAGCAGCTTGAGAAGCGCGCCCTCGCCGGCGAGCTCGATGCCGTCGATGATGATCTGGTATCTGGAACGGGCCGCGTAGGTCGTGACCCGGCCGGTGGCGACGATCTCGAGACCGTCCTCGGGCTCGATCGACAGCGACCGCGCCGTGCCCCGCCAGCACACCGCGTCGATGACGGCGGTCTCGTCCTTGAGGCTCATGTAGAGATGGCCCGACGCGGCGCGCATAAAGCCCGACACCTCGCCGCGCACGCGCACCCGGTCGAAGGCGCCCTCCACCGTTCGCTTGAGCGCGGCGGAGACCTCGCCCACCGTGTATTCGGGGATGTTGCGGAGACGTGTCTGTTCGCTCATCGGCAGGACTTCCGTCCGCGGCGGGTGCGACGCGCGGACTCGCCGGCCGCGCGTTGTCTTCCATGACTCCTATGATACAAGGACCGGCGATGGCGCGGAACGCCGCGCCGGGACCGGCATACCCCGGCGGGCCGCGCGCGGAGGTTCGCAGAGTGAACGTACTCGTCGTCGGTTCGGGCGGTCGCGAGCACGCGCTGTGCTGGTGCATCGGCGCGTCGCCCCTGGTCGACACGCTCTACTGCGCGCCCGGCAACGGCGGGATCGGCGAGGTCGCGGAGCGGGTCGATATCGCGCCCGCCGACATCGACGGCCTGCTCGGGTTCTGCCGGAGCGCGGCGGTGGACTACGTGGTCGTCGGCCCCGAGCAGCCCCTCGTCGACGGCCTCGTCGACCGTCTGGCCGAAGCCGGCGTCAAGGCGTTCGGACCCAGCGCGAAGGCGGCCGCTATCGAGGGGTCCAAGGGATTCGCCAAGGACCTGTGCGCCAGGCACGGCATCCCCACCGCCGCCTTCGGGCGGTTTTCGGAAGCCGGGCCCGCCAAGGCCTACATCGCGGCCAACGGCGTCCCGATCGTGGTCAAGGCGGACGGGCTGGCCGCGGGCAAGGGCGTCACGGTGGCCCGGTCGGAAGCGGAGGCGATGAGCGCCGTGGACGAGGCCCTCGGCGGCCGTTTCGGCGCCGCCGGGCGCGAGATCGTCGTCGAGGAGTTCCTCGACGGCGAGGAGGCGAGCTTCTTCGCCCTCGTCGACGGACGCACCGCCCTGCCGCTCGCCTCGGCGCAGGATCACAAGGCGGTGGGAGACGGCGACACCGGCCCCAACACGGGCGGCATGGGCGCCTACTCGCCCGCGCCCGTCGTGACGCCGGAGATGCGCGACAGGATCATGGCGCGCATCGTCGCGCCTACCGTGTCGGCCATGGCCGAGGAGGGCCGCCCCTACACGGGGGTTCTCTACGCGGGCCTCATGATCGTGGACGGCGAGCCGCTTCTCCTCGAATACAACGCCCGGTTCGGCGATCCCGAATGCCAGGCACTGATGCCGCGCCTCAGGTCCGATCTGTTCCCCGCGCTGATGGCGGCGACGGACGGGGTGCTCGACCGGGTCGATCTGCGGTGGCGGGACGAAACCGCCCTGACCGTCGTTCTGGCGGCGCGGGGATACCCGGGCGCCTACGAGACGGGGAGCGGAATCCGGAACGTGAAGGCGGCCGGGGAACTGCCCGGCGTCACGATTTTCCACGCCGGTACGGAAACGCGGAACGGGGATCTGCTCGCGGCGGGCGGACGGGTCCTCAACGTGACGGCCCTGGGCGAGAGCGTCGCGGAGGCGCAGGCGCGCGCATACGAGGCGGTCGACGCGATCGACTGGCCGCAGGGGTTCTCGCGGCGCGACATCGGGTGGCGGGCGGTCGCCCGCGAGGCCTGACCGCGATGCCGTCGCGGACGGAGCTCTTTTCGGGCACGGAGGACGTGCGGGAAGGCTACGAGTTCGACGTGGCCGGCCTCGAGCGTTTCATGGCGGAGAACGTCGCCGGGTTCGCGGGGCCGGCGTCGGTCCGGCAGTTCAAGGGCGGTCAGTCCAATCCGACCTACCGGATCGACACGAGCGGCGGCTCCTACGCCCTGAGACGCAAGCCTCCGGGCCAGCTCCTGCCCTCGGCCCACGCGGTGGACCGGGAGTACAGGGTGATGTCCGCCTTGCGGGCGACGGGCGTGCCCGTTCCCCGGACCTGCGCGCTCTGCGAGGACGAGTCCGTGATCGGCACGCCGTTCTACCTCATGGAGTTCGTGGAGGGGCGGGTCTTTTGGGAGCCCCGGCTCCCGGGCCTCGAACCCGCCGGGCGCGCCGCCGTCTACGACGCCATGAACGCGGCGATCGCGCGGCTTCACGCCGTGGACTTCGAGGAGGTGGGGCTTTCCGGGTTCGGGCGTCCCGGCGGCTTCGTCGCGCGTCAGATCCGGCGCTGGTCGCGGCAGTATCTGGAGAGCGGAGAAGCGCCGATCGAGGAGCTGGACCGTCTTTGCGCGTGGCTGCCCGAGAACCTTCCCGACCGCGACGAGACGACCGTCGTGCACGGGGACTACCGCATCGACAACATGATCTTCCACGCCACGGAACCCCGGGTGGCGGCGGTGCTCGACTGGGAGCTCTCCACCCTCGGCGATCCGGTCGGCGACTTCGCCTACCACGTCATGCAGTGGCGCCTGCCGCCGCACGTCTTCCACGGACTGCGGGGGATCGATTTCGAGGCTCTCGGGATACCCGCCGAAGACCGGTACGTCGCCGCCTACTGCGAACGGACGGGACGCGACCACATCCCGCACTGGGACTACTACATGGCGTACTGCATGTTCCGCCTCTCGGCGATCCTGCACGGCATCCTGGTGCGCGTGCGCCGCGGCACCGCCGCCAGCGCGCACGGCGCCGAAATGGGCGGCCTCGCCCGTCCCATCGCCGAACTCGCCTGGGAGCAGGTCGAGGCGATCGAGGGCCGCCGGCGGGAGATCTAGGCCGTTTCCGGTCCGACCGCGCGCGTCAGTTGTATTGCCGCAGCTCGAGGCGGGCGACCTGGTCGGTGTGCACCTCGTCGGGACCGTCGGCGAGCCGCAGGGTCCGCGCCCAGGAATAGGACCACGCCATGTGGAAGTCGTCGGACACGCCGCCGCCGCCGTGGATCTGGATGGCGCGGTCGATCACCCGGCACGCCATCCGCGGCGCCACCACCTTGATCATGCCGATGTCCTTGCGGGCCTCCTTGGAGCCGACGGTGTCCATGCGCCACGCCGCGTGGAGGGTGAGCAGGCGGGCCTGGTCGATCTCCATGCGGGACTCCGCGATCTGCTGCTTGACCACGCCCTGCTCCGCGATCGGCTTGCCGAACGCGACCCGCCCGCGGGCGCGGCGGCAGGCGGCCTCGAGCGCCCGCTCGGCCTGGCCGACGGTCCGCATGCAGTGGTGGATGCGCCCCGGCCCCAGGCGGCCCTGCGCGATCTCGAATCCGCGGCCTTCGCCGAGCAGCATGTTCGACGCGGGAACCCGGACATCGGTGAGCCGGACCTCGCAATGGCCGTGCGGGGCGTCGTCGTATCCGAACACGCTCAGGGGACGGACGACCTCGACGCCCGGCGTGTCCATGGGCACGAGGATGATGGCGTGCTGCCTGTGGCGCTCGGCGTCCGGGTTCGACTTGCCCATCACCAGCAGCAGCTTGCAGCGCGGATCGCCGACCCCGCTGATCCACCACTTGTGGCCGTTGATCACGTAGCCGTCCCCGTCCCGCAGGATGGTGGTCCGCAGGTTCGTCGGATCGGACGACGCGACGGCCGGTTCGGTCATGGCGATGGCCGAGCGGATACGGCCTTCCAGCAGGGGGACGGCCCAGTCCCGCTTCTGCTCCTCCGTGCCGAACCGCAGCAGGGTTTCCATGTTCCCGGTGTCGGGCGCCGAGCAGTTGAACGCCTCGGGCGCGATGTGGGACCGGCCCATGATCTCGCACAACGGCGCGTACTCGAGGATCTTCAGTCCGGCGCCGTGGCCCCCGTAGGCGATGTCCGCGGGCAGCCAAAGGTTCCAGAGCCCGTCCGCGCGGGCCCTGTCCTTGAGCTCCTCGACGATCGGAGCCGGCTCCCAGCGGTCTCCCCGCGCCACCTGCTCGTGGAAGACGCGCTCGTTGGGATAGACGTGCGCCTCCATGAAGGCGAGAAGGCGCTCCTTGAGCTCCCGGGTTCGCGGAGAGAGTTCGAAATCCATGTGTGCCGCCTGTCTTGGGGTGCGAGGTGGGGATCGGGGGGCGGGAGGAGGCCCGGGCGCGTCCGCCGACTCTAGCGCCTGTCCCGGAAAAAGTCGCGCAGCAGCGCCGCGGCGCGGGACTCGCCGATGCCCCCGTAGACGTCCGGCGCGTGGTGGCAGGTCGGCTGGGCGAATATTCGCGGACCGTGCTCGACGCCGCCGCCCTTCCGGTCCGGCGCGCCGAAATAGAGCCGGCGGATGCGGGCGAAGGAGATGGCCTGGGCGCACATGGGGCAGGGCTCCAGCGTGACGTACAGGTCCAGGCCCTCGAGGCGCTCGCGGCCGACGGCGCCGCAGGCCGCCCGGATGGCCAGCAGCTCGGCGTGCGCGGTGGGGTCCCGGCGTTCGACGACCCTGTTGCCGTCCGCCGCGACCGCGCGCCGGCCGGCCGGATCGACGACGACGGCGCCGACCGGGACTTCCCCGCGCGCCGCGGCGCGTTCCGCCTCGCCCAGGGCGAGGGACATGAACCCGGCCCGGTCTTCCGGCATGATCCGAACCCCGATGCGGACCCGTCCGCGCCGCGCGGTCCGGCGCGGCGCTGGACAGGGGCCTGGACTGCCGGCACCGAATATCACATTGTCGGCGGACGTTCCCCCATGCGGAGTCGCGGGATGGCGGCGCCGACGATCGGCCTCACGCTCGATTCCGAAGAGGCGGGCGGCTACGCGAACCAGCCGTGGTACGCCGTCCGGCAAAACTACTGCGCCAGCGTCGACCGCGCGGGCGGGGCGCCCGTGCTCCTGCCCCACGCGGCCGGCCGGGCGTCCGCGTACCTCGACGCCATCGACGGGCTGATCGTCACCGGCGGCCACTTCGACGTGGATCCCGCCCTGTTCGGCGCCGGGGACCGGCACGCCACCGTACGGCTCAAGGCGGCGCGCACCGGGTTCGAGCTCGCCGTCACCCGCGGCGCGCTCGCGCGCGACATGCCGGTGCTCGGCATCTGCGGCGGCCAGCAGCTCCTGCACGTGGTGCTCGGCGGGACGCTCATCCAGCACATCCCCGACGAGGTTCCGGGCGCCCTGGCCCACGAGCAGCCCAATCCCCGGACCGAGCCCGGCCATACGGTCCGCGTCGCGCCGGGAACGCTGCTGCACGGCATCGTCCGATCGGACGAGCTGGACGTGAACAGCGCCCACCACCAGGCGGCCGGGGACGCGCCCGCCGGGGTCGTGGTCAACGCGGTCGCGCCGGACGGCGTGATCGAGGGCATCGAGGCGCCCGGATACGGGTTCTGCCTCGGCGTGCAGTGGCATCCGGAGTACGGCGTCAATCCCGGAGACGCCCGCATCTTCGAGGCCTTCGTCGCGGCCTGCGGCGGATGAACGTGGGCGCGCCGGCCGGCGAACGCGTCGCCAAGCGGCTGTCCATGGCCGGGGTCTGCTCCCGGCGCGAGGCCGAGCGGTGGATCGCGCGCGGCCGGGTCGCGGTCGACGGCGTGGTCCTCGAGTCGCCCGCCGTGCTGGTGACGCGCGAGAGCGCGATCACCGTCGACGGAAAGCCGCTCCCCGTCGACCCGCCTCCGCGGGTCTGGCGCCTGCACAAGCGCCGGGGACTGATCACGACCCACCGCGACCCGGAGGGCCGGCCGACGGTGTTCGCCTCCCTGCCCGGGGACCTGCCGCGGGTGGTGTCGGTCGGGCGCCTCGACATCAATAGCGAAGGGCTTCTGCTGCTCACGACCCACGGCCGCCTCGCCCGGCGCCTGGAGCTGCCGTCGACGGGCTGGATCCGCCGCTACCGTGTGCGCGTGTTCGGACGCCCGGAGGCCCGGCGGCTCTCCGAGCTCGCCGGCGGCGTGACCGTGGACGGCGTGCGCTACGGTCCCGTCACCGCGAGGCTCGACCTCGTCCGGGGCGCCAACGCGTGGCTCACCGTCGCCCTGACGGAAGGCAGGAACCGGGAAGTGCGCCGCCTGATGGAGCACCTCGGCCTCGGCGTCAACCGCCTGATCCGCACCGCGTTCGGCCCCTTCCAGCTCGGCCGCCTCCGGCCCGGCGACCTGCGCGAGGTGCCCGGCAAGGTGATCGGGGAGCAGCTCGGCGGCTTGGCGAGCGCGGAGCGGGACTGAAGCGGACTTTCCGCAAATCGTTCGCCTGAACCTTGCATTGCCGAATTGCATGGCGCCGTCTCGATCTCTAGAGTTGTCACCGGATGCAGTACCAGCCGCAGCTTCGAACGCAAGATATCGCTCCCGGTGAGCGATCCCGGCACGCGTCGGCGGCAAACGAATTTGTCGGACCGCATTACTCCGTATTTCTGGCCGACGCCTTCGAGTGGCTGAGACGCGCCCCCCGGCAGTCCATGCACGCGGTCGTGACCGATCCACCGTATGGCCTCGTTGAATACCGAAGGGATCAACTGTCCAAACGGAAATCGGGGCGGGGAGGCGTGTGGCGTCTTCCCCCCGCTTTCGACGGGGCAAAGAGGAATCCCCTGCCGAGGTTCACGGTTCTGACCGGCGACGACCGGGCGGCGCTGAGGGGGTTCTTCGCGCGGCTTGCGGAGTCGCTCCTGCCGGTCCTCGTTCCGGGCGCCCACGTGATGATCGCGACCAACCCCCTCGTATCGCATCTCGTGTACGCCCCGTTCGTCCAGGCAGGGTTCGAGAAACGGGGTGAGATCATACGCGTCGTACACACGTTGCGCGGCGGCGACCGGCCCAAGGGCGCCCACCGGGAGTTCGACGATGTCTCGGTGATGCCCAAGTCCTGCTGGGAGCCGTGGGGCCTGTTCCGCAAGCCCTGCGAAGGGCGCGTGCGGGACAATCTCAGGACGTGGGGCACGGGAGGGCTGCGCCGATTGTCCGCCGAGGAACCGTTCAAGGACCTGGTCGTGTCGCCGCCGGCCCGAGGCGCCGAGAGGAAGATGGCGCCCCACCCGTCGCTGAAGCCCCAACGCCTCATGCGCCAACTCGTCCGGGCAGTCCTGCCCCTCGGTCGTGGGACCGTTCTGGATCCCTTCATGGGTTCCGGGGCGACCGTCGCCGCGGCGGCGGCGCTCGGCCTTGACAGCGTCGGCCTCGAAAACAATCCGGAGTATTTCGATCTCGCCCTCGAGGCGATCCCGCGGTTGCAGACCGTCGAGATCTGAAACTCCTCCGCGATGGCGAAGGACAGCGACTTCGATCGTACGGTTTCCGCGCCGCCCGGCTTGCGGGCCACGGAGATAAAGCGTTCCATCCAATATATCGAAAGAGAACTCGCCGCGTTCGTCGAAGTCTATTACGAACAGGCGAACGTGTTCAGCGCCCTGGTCGGGATCTTCGGCACCAAGGCTCTCGATAGTTTCAGCACGTACGAGAAGAGGCGACACACCGACGCTGCCCAACAGAGATTCCCCGACCTCAAACGACGCGGCAGCGGTGAGCCGCCGTCTCCGCAAGATTCTCTGGAGTGCAAGGCGAGCAAGAGGCCCTGGGCGCTTCAGTCGCACTACGACCATCCGGGCTGGTATGTTGTCTGGAGATATCTGGTCGATCCCACGCGCTCTATCGAGGAAGAACGCCCGGTCGTCGTTTGGCGCGCGGACGTCGCTTTCCTGGAAAAGGACGATTGGAAATACGAGGGCAGTTCGGCAGGGAGCCATGGCGGGGGACGAACGCATACCTTCGGACTGGTCCGCCCCCGCGAGAAGTTGAAGAATTGCGCGATCTACCGGAGATCGGACGTGAAGCTCGTACGCGGCAAACCCGTTCCCGCGAACGGGGAGTCCGCTGGCGGCGCGTGAAGGCGGGGAACGCGGACCCGGCTCACGGACCCGCGCGGTCGCGCCGTTCCCCGGGCCGGCCGTAACCCTCCGTGCGCATCGTCGGTGGCGCGTTCCGTGGAAGAGCGCTGGCGGCGCCCAGGGGGCGGGCGGTCCGGCCGACGTCGGAGCGGGTGCGCGAGGCGCTGTTCGACATTCTCGGGCACGGCCTGGGGCGCCGGGAGTCGTGGCCGAAGGATGCCCACGTGCTCGACGTCTTCGCGGGGACGGGCGCGCTGGGACTGGAAGCCCTGTCGCGCGGCGCCGGCCGCGTCACGTTCATCGAGAAGGATCCCGCGGCCTGCCGCGCGATCGAGCGCAACGCCCGCGCGCTGGGCGCCGCGGGGCGGGCGACCCTCCTGCGGCGCAACGCGCTGCGCCCCGCGGCGCCCCCGCCGGACCTTCCCCCCGCCGATGTCCTTCTCATGGATCCGCCGTACCGCTCGGACCTGGCGGCGCCCACCCTGAAAGCCCTGCGCGCCCGCGGCTGGCTCGCCCGGAACGGCGTCTCGGTGGTCGAGATGGCGGCGGACGAGTCGTTCGAGCCGCCGCGCGGTTTCGCGCTCGCCGACGAGCGCCGCTACGGCGGCACCGTTCTCCTGTTCCTGAAAGGCGAGGGGGCGGCGCCGGAGGCTCCCGGCTGACGTCCCGCGTCGCCCGAACCCCGCCCTTCGCCTCGTCAGCGGCGGCCGAAGAGGCGCTCGATGTCGGAGAGCTTGAGCTCGACGTAGGTGGGACGGCCGTGGTTGCACTGGCCGGAGTGGGGCGTCGCCTCCATCTCGCGCAGCAGGGCGTTCATCTCCTCCACGGAGAGCCGCCGGCCCGCACGCACGCTGCCGTGGCAGGCCATGGTGGAGCACACGTCCGCGAGGCGTTCGCGCAGGGCCAGCGCGTCGTCGAGATCGCGCAGGCCGTCGACGAGGTCCTTCACCAGGGACGCCGCGTTCACCTCCCCGAGCACCGCCGGGGTCTCGCGCACCACCACCGCGTCGGACCCGAACGGCTCCACCGACAGGCCGAGCTCGGCGATCTCGCCGGCGCGCGATCCCAGCAGCGCCACGTCGTCCTCGGGCAGCTCGACGACCTCGGGCAGGAGCAGCATCTGGCGGGCGACTCCGGCGTTCGCGAGTTCCCTCTTGATGCGCTCGTACACGAGCCGTTCGTGCGCGGCGTGCTGGTCCACGATGACGATGCCGTCGCCGGTCTGTGAAAGGATGTACGTCGCGTGCATCTGGCCGCGTGCGGCGCCCAGGGGATAGGCGTGCGGCGGCTCGCCGCCGCCGTCCGCGGCGGCCGGCGGCGCCGAAGGCGCGAACGCGGCGCCGGCGCCGGCTTCCGGCGGACGCTGGAACTCCCTCGCCGGTTCGGCGAATCCCGCTCCGCGGCGCGGGTCGCGGCGGGCGTGGGCGGCCGTGAACGGCCGGTCCCGCGGCGCTTCCGGCCCGGCCCGGGCGGCGCCCAGCGCCGCCTGCCCCACGGTGGTCGCCGCGCGGTGCCCCGCCTCGGCGAGGCCGTGCTTGAGGGCGGAGACGATCAGGCCCCGGACCAGCCCCGAATCGCGAAACCGGATCTCCGCCTTGGCGGGATGCACGTTCACGTCCACGTCGCGCGCCGAAAGCTCGAGGAACAGCGCCACGACGGGATGCCGGTCCCGGGCGAGAAGGTCCTGGTAGGCGGCCCGGACGGCGCCGCCGAACAGCTTGTCGCGGACCGGGCGTCCGTTCACGAACAGGAACTGCATCCGGGCGTTGCCCCGGTTGAGCGTGGGCAGGCCGGCGTAGCCGGACAGGGCGGCGCCGTCGCGCCGGGCCTGGATGAGGACCGCGTTGTCCGTGAAGTCGCGGCCGACGATGTCCCCCAGCCTGTCGAGGCGGGCGGCGAACAGATCCTCCTGGCGGGCCGCGGCGCGCAGAGCCGCGCGGGAGCCGTCGCCCACCGAGAACGCGATCTCGGGATGGGCCAGCGCCAGACGCCTGACGGCATCGACGGCGTGGCCGAACTCGGTCCGCTCCGTCTTGAGGAACTTGAGCCGCGCCGGCGTCGCGTAGAAGAGGTCCCGTACCTCGATCCGGGTTCCCGGCGGATGCGCGGCCGGCTCGACGCCGCCGGCCGTCCCGCCCTCGATGCTCAGGGTCCAGGCCGACTCCGCGCCGCGCGCGCGGCTCGTCAGCGACAGGCGGCTGACCGCCCCGATGGAGGGCAGGGCCTCGCCCCGGAATCCCAGGGTGGCGATGTCCAGCAGATCGTCGGAGGCGAGTTTCGAGGTCGCGTGACGCTCGACGGCGAGGCGGAGCTCTCCGGGCGTCATGCCGATGCCGTCGTCGACGACCACGATGCCCGCGCGTCCGCCCCCGGTCACCGTCACGTCGATGCGCCGGGCCTCCGCGTCGATGGCGTTCTCGACCAGCTCCTTGACGGCCGCGCCGGGCCGCTCGATCACCTCGCCGGCCGCGATGCGGTTGACGAGATGTTCGGGAAGGCGGCGGATGGTCATGTGCGTCGAGAACCCGGAGGCGCGGGGGCCGCCGCATCCTACCACGGCGGGGGGACGGGAGGACGCCCCGATGCCCCGTTCGCGTCCCGCGCCGTCGGACGAATTCGCACAGTTCGCACGGAGTCCGGGGGGTCGCGTATTTCACGGCCGGTTCCCCGGCCGACCGGGTTCAATATCCTGAAACGCCAAGGCTCCCTTTTGTCATTCCCGCTCATATGGAACTTCCAATAACATATTGATTTATATTAATAAATATTGTGAGGTATATGGATTCCCGCCTTCGCGGGAGTAACGAAGGCGGGCGGGGGGAGCCCGGCCCGGCGACCGGCGGCGTCGGCCCGCGGTCAGTTGCGGAGCGGTATCGCCTGCCGGACGGTGCGCGTCGCTCCGAACGCGCCCACCAGATCGCGCTTGTGGAAGACGCCCGCCGCCTCGCCGTGCCCGCTTCCGAAGAACCGGCCTTCGATCGTCCCGGCCGCGTCCTCGAAGACGCCCCCCGGCAACAGGGAGAGGCCGTCCCAGCCGATGCGGGGGACGGACCAGGCCTCGTTGGAGGCGTCCACGATGTTCGTGAACCGGACGTCCACCTCGTTGGCGTCGAAATCGACCGTGACGGCGGCGTCTCTCCTGACGCTCGCCCAGACCGGTCCCAAGGCGGGATCGACGGACCGGCCCACCATCGCGCCGGTCCAGGTCGCCGACCCGGAGGCCGCCGTCGGCCTCGTCGCCGCGTCCGCGCCGGCGGCCACCGCCTGCACCGCCAGTTCCGACAGCGGTCCTTGCCGGCCGCCGGAGCGGCCGCCGTCCCCCTTCACGGCGAAGAAGGCATGATCCATCCAGCCGCCCCACACGGTCGTCTCGCCGTCCGCGTCCGATGCCGCGAACGCGACCAGCTCCACACCCCCGATCGTGCCGATCGGCCCGTTGTCCGCGCTGCCGACCAGCGACCGGATGTCCCTGATCGAAATCCGCCCCTCGTGCAGGCTTTTGGCGGTGCAGGTCTTTCCCGTGCAGTCGAACGAGATCACGATCCGCTCGAAACCTGTGCCGCCGGCGGTTCCGTCGTTCGGCGCGGACACCGTGTCGTCGCTCCCGGGCGCTCCGTCGCCCTCCCCGCCGCCGACGGCTCCGCCGTTGCCGCTGCCGCACCCGACAACGGCGGCGTCGTGAAGGCAATGGGTGTCGGACGCGATCAGCCTATCGGCCCTGTCGAGCAACCTCTCGAGAGAGGTCGTGTCGGCCGCCGCATTGCCGCCTCCGCCGCCCGGCCTGTCCGAGACTCCGACCCCGCCGCCGCTGCAGCCGAACAGCGGCAGCGCCAGCAGGAGTCCCATGGCGAGAACGCGAACCGTGCCGTTCGGACGTGCGCGCATCGGGTCCTCCAACCTCGGCCGCCGCCCTGGCGGTCCCTTGCTCCGGATATCAGTTGGACCGGCGGCCGGGTGCGATTCATCCTACAGAGCCAGCCGGACCGGACAAAGGGGGGATGTCCGTACAACGGCGCGGTTCGGCCGGTGCCCGATACTTGTCGTGTGACGGGACACCGGCGGCAATCGACGGGATCGGCATCGCGTGGCGCTCGCTCGCGCGGATCCGGCCGAAGTGGTTCGCGTCGGCCGTGACCGCCCGCGGCGACGCCGTGCCTTCGCGGACCCGGCCGCGCAGATGCCGACGGTCCCGGTCCCCGGTCAGAACATGCGCTTGAAGATGGTGTCCTTGCGCTCGATCGTCGGCACCTCGCCTTCGGCCGGCGATTTGCCCTCCGCCGCCGCCTCGCGCAGGCGTTCGGCTTCCTTCTCGGCGTCGACGACCGACTCCTCCTCCGCTTCGTCCTGCCAGAACATCAGGCGCCGGGTGAACGACTCGTCCTCTTCCGCCAGCGCCGAGGTCTCGCGGCGGATGACGGTGCGGATATCCGGGTCCGCCTTGTCCGCGCCCGCCCTGCTCAGGAGGGCGGTCTCCCCGCGGCTCCGGTCGCCCGCCGCGCCGGCGTCCCCGGCGCCGGACCGGTCCCGCCCCGCCCGGAGCAGGGCGCGCCGGGCCTGTTCGCGGACCTGGACGTCCTGCGGCCCGCTCGCCCCCGGCCGCGGCGGCCGCAGGGTCAGGTCGGGCGGGATGATGAGCGGCGCCTTGGTGACCACGGTGAATTCGTCGGGGGGCGATTTCGTCAGCCCGAACTGCTCCTTGAGGCCCGAGCAGGAGGACAGCGCCGCCCCCAGCAGGAGGACGGCCAGGTGTCTGAAAACCGGTCGGGGGGTCATCTTCGGGCACCGTTCGCTCGATGGGACTCAGGCCCGGTCGGGCCGCGCGCGGAACAGTCCATCATACAGCAGCGCGGCCGCGCCGGCGACGATCGCCGAGTCGGCGACGTTGAAGGCGGGCCAGTGATACCCCGCCGCGTGAAAGTCCAGGAAGTCCAGGACGGCGCCGAAGGTCAGGCGGTCGAAGGTGTTGCCGAGCGCGCCCCCGATGACGAGGCCGAGGCCGCCCGCCACGACCCGGTTCTCCGCCCGGCGCAGCCACACGGCCAGCGCCGCCACGATGACGAGGGCGAGCCCCGACAGCAGCAGGGGCGCCAGCGACGACCGGCTTTGCAGCATCCCGAAGCTCACGCCCGTGTTCCAGACGACGACGACGTCGAGGAACGGCGCGACCGCGTGGCGCGCGCCGCCGAGATCCCAGACGTCGAGGATCAGCCACTTGGAGAGGCGGTCGGCGGCGAAGACGGCGGCCGCCACCCCCGCTCCCAGGCCCGCGCGCGGCATCAGGCATCGGCCGCGGCGGCCGCCGGCGCCGCGTCGACCGCGTCCGCGCAGCGGCGGCAGAGGTCCGGACGGTCGGCGCGGTCGCCCACTTCCGGCAGCACCTGCCAGCACCGCTCGCACCGGGTCCCGTCGGCCGGGCGCGGCACCACGGCGACGCCCGCCACCTCCTCGAGGCGGAACCCGTCCGCCGGCCCTTCGGCGACCACGAGCTCGGCGCCCGACGTGATGGCGACCTCGCCCAGGTCGAGACCGTCGAGGGCCTCGGCGAACTCCGGGGCGGCGTACACCCGGGGCCGGGACTGGAGGCTGGAGCCGATCCGCTTCTCCCGGCGCTCCACCTCGAGGGCCCCCGTGACGACCCGCCGCAGGTCGCGGACCCGGTCCCACTTCCGCGCCAGGGCGTCGTCGCGCCAGGCCTCGGGCACGCTCGGGAAGGTCCGGAGATGGACGCTGCCGTCCTCGTCGGGGTTCCGGGACAGCCACGCCTCCTCGGCCGTGAAGCACAGGATCGGCGCCAGCCAGGCCGTCAGGCAGTCGAACAGGGTGTCGAGCACCGTGCGCGCCGCCCGGCGGCGGGGCGAGTCGCGCCTGTCGCAGTAGAGCGAGTCCTTGCGGATGTCGAAGTACAGCGCCGACAGGTCCACCGTGCAGAAGGTGTAGAGCGCGACGAACATGCGGTGGAAATCGAAGTCGTCGCACGACCGGCGGACGATGCGGTCGAGCTCGTGGAGCCGGTGGAGCACCCAGCGCTCCAGCTCGGGCATCCCGTCCGCCGACACGCGCTCCGACTCGTCGAACCCCGCGAGATTGCCGAGCAGGAAGCGCAGGGTGTTGCGGAGCTTCCGGTAGGCGTCCACCCGCGCCTTGACGATCTCGGGGCCGATCCGCAGGTCTTCGGTGAAGTCCGAGCTGACCACCCAGAGCCTCAGGATGTCGCCCCCGTGCCGGTCCATGATCTCCTGGGGGCCGACCACGTTGCCGAGGGACTTCGACATCTTCCGTCCGTGCTCGTCGAGGACGAAGCCGTGGGTCAGCACCGCGTCGTAGGGCGCCCGGCCGCGCGTGCCGCAGGACTCGAGCAGCGAGGAATGGAACCAGCCCCGATGCTGGTCGGACCCCTCCAGATAGAGGGAGGCCGGCCATGCGAGGTCGTCCCGGACCTCGAGGACGAAGCCGTGGGTCGATCCCGACTCGAACCAGACGTCGACGATGTCGTCGACCTTGTCGTAGTCCGCCGGGTCGCGGTCCGGCCCGAGGAAGCGTTCGGGGCCGCTGGTGAACCAGGCGTCCGCGCCGTCCCGCCGGAAGGCCTCGACGATCCGCCCGTTGACCGCCTCGTCCCGCAGGGGCTCGCCGGTCTTCCGGTCGACGAACACGGTGATGGGGACGCCCCAGGCGCGCTGGCGCGAGATCACCCATTCGGGCCGTTCCTTCACCATGGAATGGATCCGGGCGTGGCCGCTCTTCGGCACCCACCGCACCTCGTCGATGGCCTTCAACGCGGTCTCCCGCAGGCCGTTCTCGGACATGCCGATGAACCATTGCGGGGTGTTGCGGAAGATGAGGGGGGCCTTCGACCGCCAGGAATGGGGATAGGAGTGGGTGACCTCTCCGCGTCCCAGGAGCCCGCCGGCGTCCCGCAGCGCCCGGCATACCGGATCGTCGGCCTCGAACACGTGGACGCCGGCGAAGAGCGGCACGTGACCGAAAAAGCGGCCGTCCTCGTCCACGGTGGGCGGCGCCTCGATGCCGTTGGCCCGGCCGAGCGCGAAGTCCTCCGCGCCGTGCCCCGGGGCGATGTGCACGAAACCCGTGCCCTGGTCCATGTCGACGAAGTCCGCCGGGAGCAGGGGCACGTCGAAATCGTAGCCCCGTCCGCGGAGGGGGTGCCGGCAGAGCGTGCCGGCCAGGTCGGCGCCGCCGAACCGTCCCGTGACCTCGTGACCGGTTATCCCCGTCTCCCGGCACACGCCGTCGACCAGCGCCGCGGCCATCACCAGCTCCTCGCCGGCGACGGCGAGGCTCCCGTCGGCGGCCCCGGTCACGCGGATCCGCGCGTACTCGACCTCGGGCGACACGGCGAGGGCGCGGTTGCCCGGCATGGTCCAGGGGGTGGTCGTCCAGATGACGACGGCGGCGCCCGCCGCCGCCGTCACCGGAGACGACTCGAGGACGGGGAAGCGCACGTAGACGGTCGTCGACACCCGGTCGTGGTATTCGATCTCGGCCTCGGCGAGGGCCGTCTTCTCGACCACCGACCACATGACGGGCTTCGAGCCCTTGTAGAGGCCGCCGTTCATCAGGAAGCGGCAGATCTCCCCCGCGATGACGGCTTCCGAGTCGCGGTGCATGGTGGCGTACGGGCGCTTCCAGTCGCCGAGCACGCCGAGCCTCTGGAACTCCCGGCTCTGGACGCCGATCCACTTCTCCGCGAATTCCCGGCACTCCCGGCGGAACTGCACGATGGGCACGTCGTTCCTGTCCCGGCCCGAATCGCGGTACTCCTGCTCCACCTGCCACTCGATGGGCAGGCCGTGGCAATCCCATCCGGGGACGTAGTTCGCGTCCTTTCCCATCATCTGCTGCGACCGGTTCACCACGTCCTTGAGGATCTTGTTGAGCGCCGTGCCGATGTGGATGTTGCCGTTGGCGTAGGGCGGGCCGTCGTGGAGGATGAACTTCTCGCGGCCCTTCGAGGCCTCGCGCAGCCGGGCGTAGAGGTCGAGCCCGGCCCAGCGCCGGAGCAGCCGGGGCTCGAGCCTGGGCAGCCCGGCCCGCATGGGAAAGTCGGTCCTGGGCAGAAGGACCGTCGACCGGTAGTCGGGGGCTCGTTCCTGAGTGGACATCGTCGGCGCGGCGTTCGCGAACGGGAGACGAAAAAAGGCGGAGAGGCGTGCGGCCCGGCCCTCAGCGGAGGGCCGGGATCGTAATTCGTTCGCGTTCCGCGACTCGCCCGTGCGGTGCCGACGGCATGGGCGCCTTTCTAGCAGCGTCTCGATTCGCTGTCGAGGGCGGCGGGCCCGGCGGCGCATCCACCGTACGGAGCGGGACGAATATGCGGGCGGGACGCCCGCGTCCCCGGGGAAACCGGTGCGGAGCGATCCCCCTCCGACTTCGTGCGAACTGTGCGAATTCGCCTCGGAGGGCTGGGGGACGAAGGCGACGAACTTGGGTGCGCGGGCCTCCGGCTCGCATTTTGCATTTGTCATTCCCGCGAAGGCGGGAATCCATGCGTTTTCGTTGCGAGGCCCGCCCCGTTTGCGGGAGAGGGGACCCTGCGGCGCGGTCCGTCGTCCCGGCAATGGCGTTCCGGGCCGCCGGGGGCGCGAAAGCCGGCCGCGGCTACGGGCGGGGCGGGCGCTCCGCCGGCGGCCCGTAGCCGCCGCCCGACGGCGTGTCGAGCACCAGGACGTCGCCCGCGTTCATGGCGACCCGGTCGCAGCCATCCAGCTCGACGGCGGTCCCGTCGGCGCGCTCCACCCAGGTCCTGCCGACTTCGCCCGGCTCGCCCCCCGCCATGCCGTAGGGCGGGACCTTCCGGTGGCACGACACGATGGCCGCCGTCATGTCCCGCAGGAAGCGCAGCCTCCGGTGGGATCCGTCTCCGCCGACGTGGCGGCCGCGGCCGCCGGAGCCCTTGCGGATGCGCAGGCATTCGACGAGGACGGGGAACCGCCATTCGTGCATCTCGGGATCCGCCAGCCGGCCGTTGGTCATGTGGGTCTGGACCACCGAGGCGCCGTCGAAGCCGGGGCCCGCCCCGGCGCCCCCGGCGTTGGTCTCGTAGTACTGCCAGGTGTCGTCTCCGAAGGTGATGTTGTTCATGGTCCCCTGCGACGCGGCCATGGTGCCGAGCGCGCCGAACAGGGCGTCCGTGACGTACTGGGAGGTCTCGACGTTCCCGGCGACCACCGCCGCGGGGTATTCCGGCGCCAGCATCGAGCCCTTCGGCACGACGATGTCGAGCGGCTCCAGGCACCCGGCGTTCAGCGGGATGTCGTCGTCGATCAGCGCGCGGAACACGTACAGCACGGCGGCCTTGCAGATGGCCGTGGGCGCGTTGAAGTTGTCGGGCTGCTGCGGCGACGTGCCGGTGAAATCGACGGTGGCCCGGCGCGCCTCGCGGTCCACGTCGACGCGCACGCGAATCTCGGCGCCGCTGTCCATCGGGTAGGCGAATGCGCCGCCGGAGAGCGCGCCCAGGACCCGGCGCACCAGCTCTTCCGCGTTGTCCTGCACGTGCCCCATGTAGGCCCGTACCACGTCGAGGCCGTAGCGGCGGACCAACCGCGCGAGCTCCCGGACGCCCGTCTCGCACGCGGCGATCTGCGCCGTGAGATCGGCCATGTTCTGGTCGACGTTCCGGGACGGATACCGGCCCGAGGCGAACAGTTCCCGCGTCTCCCGCTCGCGCAGCACGCCGTTCTTCACCACCAGGAAATCGTCGATCAGGACGCCCTCCTCCTCGACCGTGCGCGAGTGGGGCGGCACGGAACCGGGCGTCAGGCCGCCGATGTCGGCGTGGTGCGCGCGGGCACCCACGTAGAAGACCGCCCGCCGCCCCGCGCCGTCGAAGACCGGCCGCACCACCGTGACGTCGGGAAGATGGGTTCCGCCGTTGTAGGGCGCGTTCAGCATGTAGACCTCGCCGGGCCGCATGGCGCCGCCGCGGCCGCGGATCACCGCGGCGATGCTCTCGGTCATCGATCCCAGGTGCACCGGCTGGTGCGGCGCGTTGGCGACCAGACGGCCCCCGGAATCGAACAGGGCGCACGAGAAGTCGCGGCGCTCCTTGATGTTGACCGAATAAGCCGTGTTGGCCAGGGCGGCCCCCATCTGCTCCGCGATGGACATGAACAGGTTGTTGAACACCTCGAGCATGACGGGGTCCACCGCCGTCCGCAGGCGGACCGACTCTCCGGCCGGCGCCGCCCGGTCCAGGACGAGATGGCCCTGGTCCGTCAGGCGGGCCCGCCAGCCGTCCTCGACCACGTTGGTGCCGTGCGGCTCGACGACGATCGCCGGACCTTCCACGACGTCGCCCGGACGCATGCCGGCGCGGTCGACGACGGGCACGGCGCGGCGGCCGCCGTCCATGAACACCTGCGCCTCCGCGATCTCCGGCGCGCCCGGCCCCGCCCGGCCCTCCCGCCCGCGGTCGATCCGCCGGTCCTCGATATCGGCGGCGCCTCCCAGCGCCTCGACGACGGCGGCTTCGAGGATCAGGGGCTTGCCGGGCATGACGAAGCCGTAGCGCCGGCGATGGAGCGCTTCGAACGCGCGCGTCATCGCGGCCGCGGCGCCGAGATCCACGGTCAGCGCCGAGTCCGTGCCGTCGTAGCGGATCAACACCCGGCGCCGGACGGTCACCGCCGCCTCCGCCCCGATCTGCTCCCGCAGCTCCCCGACGGCGTCCGCCTCCAGCGTGGCGGCGACGTCCGTCAGGCTTTCGACCGCCTTCTCGTCGAGGCGCGTCTCGACGGAGCGCTCGCGCATCGCCACGATGTCGGCGAGACCCAGGCCGTAGGCGGACAGGACGCCGGCGTGCGCGTGGATGAACACGGTCCGCATGCCGAGGGAGTCGGCGATGCGGCAGGCGTGCTGTCCTCCGGCGCCGCCGAAGCAGCACAGCGCGTACTCGGAGACGTCGTATCCCCGTTGCAGGGAGATTTTCTTGATCGCGTTCGCCATGTTCTCGACGGCGATGCCGAGGAACCCTTCCGCGACCGCTTCGGGAGAGCGCCGGTCGCCGGTCGCGGCCGTGATCTCGGACGCGAGGGCCGCGAACTTCCCGGCCACCGCGTGGCCGTCCAGGGGCTCGTCCTGTCCCGGGCCGAACACGTCCGGGAAGAACCGCGGCACGATGCGCCCCAGCATGACGTTGCAGTCGGTGATCGTCAGCGGACCGCCCCGCCGGTAGCAGGCCGGGCCCGGGTCGGCGCCAGCGGAGTCGGGTCCGACCCGGTAGCGCGCGCCGTCGAAACGGAGGATCGAGCCGCCGCCCGCGGCGACCGTGTGGATGTCGAGCATGGGCGCCCGCATGCGGACGCCCGCGACCTCCGTCTCGAAACTGCGCTCGAACTCGCCGGCGAAGTGCGACACGTCGGTCGACGTGCCGCCCATGTCGAAGGCGATGACCTTGTCCAGGCCCGCCATGCGCGAGGTGCGGGCGGCGCCCACGACCCCGCCCGCCGGCCCCGACAGGATCGAGTCCTTGCCCTGGAACCTGCCGCTGTCCGTGAGTCCGCCGTTCGACTGCATGAACATCAGCCGCGTGCCGCCGCTGGCCGGGACGTCCGCGGCGACCGTGTCGACGTAGCGCCGCAGGATGGGCGAGAGATAGGCGTCCACCACCGTGGTATCGCCCCGCGAGACGAACTTGATCAGCGGACTGACTTCATGGCTCACGGACACCTGGGAAAAGCCGAGGCGCCGGGCGATCCGGGCGACCCGCCGCTCGTGGTCGGGGTAGCGGTATCCGTGCATGAACGTGATGGCGGCGGACCGGTAGCCCGCTTCGAGGGCGGCCTCGAGGTCGCGCTCCGCGCCGTCCTCGTCGAGGGGCACGTCGACCGCGCCGTCCGCCGTGACCCGTTCGGCGACTTCGATCGTCCGGTCGTGGACGGGCTCGGGCAGGACGATGTTCAGGGCGAAGAGGTCGGGACGCTGCTGGTAGCCGATCCGCAGCATGTCTCCGAACCCGCGCGTCGCGACCCAGACCGTGGGCTCGCCGCGGCGTTCGAGCAGCGCGTTGGTCGCCACGGTGGTGCCCATCTTGATGGAGGCGATCCGCCCTCGGGGGAGGAGGGCCGCCGGTTCGAGCCCGAGGACGTCCCGGATTCCCCGGAGGACGGCGTCCTCGTAGTGCTCCGGATTCTCCGACAGGAGCTTGCGGGTCGCGATTCGTCCGTCCGGCGAGCGGGCGACGATGTCGGTGAACGTGCCGCCGCGGTCGATCCAGAAGTGCCAGCGCCCGTCGCCGGCCGCCTGTCCGCTCATTGCGCGGGCTCTCTCGCGTACGTCATCATCTCCCCGGCGCGGGTCGGGCGGAGGACCGCGGCGCGAGAATGCCCGACGCCGCCGAAGCATGACAAGGCGCCGCCGGCGGCGGGGGCCGTTTTCGAATGTGGGACGCAAAACACGAAACCCGGTGTGTCGCGGCCGGTCTGGGGGCGCTCGCGGCCGTCTTCGCGCTCCAGACGGCCATGCCCGGCCAGGCGGGACTCGCCTGCCTGTATCCCGTCGCGGTGCTCGCGGCGCTGTGGTCGGCGGGCCGGTGGCCCGCGGTCGTCCTCGGCCTCGCCGCCACGGGCGGGGCGCTGGCCTCGTCCGCCGGCGACGGGGCCGACACCGCCGGTCCCGTCGCCGCCGTCTGGCTGACGGCCGCGGTCGCGCTCCGCCGCCGCGGCGCGGCGGGCGCGGAGGCCGGCTTGCTGCGGCGCGCCTTCGAGGCCCTTCCGGCGGGCCTCGTCGTCTACGACGGGGCCGACCGGATGGCCCTGTGCAACCCGGCCAACAGGGGCCTCTATCCCGCCGTCGCCGACCGGATGGTCCCGGGCGCGGCGTTCGAGGACATGGTCCGCGCCACGGCGGCAAGCGGCCTCTATCGCACGGACCGCGAGATCGAGGAGTTCGTGCGCGAGCGCATCGCGCGGCACCGCAACCCCGGACCCCCGCATTCCCAGGTGCTCGGCGACGGCCGGCGCCTGCTCGTTCAGGAGGTCCGCCTGGACGACGGCGGCACCGTCGTCCTGCGGACCGACGTCTCGGAGCTGCCCCGTTCGTGAGTCGCGGGCGTCGGGGTCCCCTCTCCCGCCCGCGGGAGAGGGACAGGGTGAGGGTGTCGGAGAACGACGCGCCGTTCCCCGTCCCGGGTCACGTTCTCACCTCTACGGCGGCCGCTTCCAGCGGCGCCAGCCGCGACGGGTCGAAGGGCGACAGGTCCACCGTGGCGGCGGCCCCGTCGACGATGAGCTCGGCGACGGCCTCGCCCGTGGCGGGGCCGTTCAGCATGCCCCAGACGCCGTGGCCCGTTGCCACGAACGCGCCGCCGACTCCGGATACGGGGCCGATAAGCGGCAGACCGTCCCGCGCGACGGGGCGGTAGCACGCCTGGGCGGCGAGAACGTCCGAGGCGCCCAGCTCGGGGGCGAACCGGGCCGTCATCGCGCGCAGCGTCTCGCATCCTCCTTCGTCCGGTACGACCCGGCCCGGGTCCGCGGGAAGCGGCGTCTCGCTGGAGAGGCCGCAGACGTAGGTCGTTCCGTCCGCGCGGGGAATCACCTCGGGCGACGCGACCGCGCCCGTCTCGGTCTCGAGCTCCACGAACAGGGCATGGGGACGCGCCGGCGGCGCGTAGCGAAACACCAGGCTGTGGCCCTTCACGCCGTACACCGCGGGCAGCGGCAGCCACCGGCAGGCGAGGACCGACCAGGGTCCCATGGCGATGACGACGGCGTCGCCGCCCACCTCCTCGCCGTCCACCACGACCCCGCGCACCGCCGCGCCGGACCCGGCGAAGGCGAGGCCGGTCACGGTTCCGGCGAGGAGCCGCGCCCCGTTCGCCGTCGCGGCGCGCATCATCGCCCTGGTGAAGGCCGCCGGGTCGATCTGCGCGGTGGACTCCGTCGTGCCGAGCCGCGCGCGCACCGCCGCGTCGCCGTCCAGCCAGCCCGGCGATTCGAGGCGCCGATGGAGGCCGACGTCGCGGCGCGCGCTGGCGACGACGTTCAGGGTATCGAGCCGCCGGTAGCCCCAGTCGTCGTCGATCCTGTCGGCGAGTTCCGCGTGAAGCGCGAAGCCGCGCCGCGCGAGCGGCTCCACGGGGGAGCCGTCGCACCAGTCGAGGGCCAGGAAGCCGCCCGACTTGCCCGACGCCGCGTTGGCGACCCCCGTGCGCTCGATCACGGTGGCCTCGACGCCGCGCGCGCTCAGAAAACAGGCGACCGAGGCGCCGATGACGCCGCCGCCGCAGATCAATACGCGCATGGGCGGTCCACGGTGTCGAGGGGCGTCCGGGCGCGTCAGACGCGGTCGTCGTCGAGGGCGCCCTCCGACGACCCCGCGAAGGCCGGCACGCCTTCGGCGAGGGCGGCGAAGTCCGCCTTCTCCGCCGTGAAGACCTGACCGATCGTCGTCAGACCGGTGGGCTGGTCGAGGCTGCCCGCGACGATTCCCGTGGCGTCCCGGTGGGCGGGCTCCCAGAACAGGTTCGTTCCGCACGCCCCGCAGAAGCCCCGGCGGACCCGCGCCGAGGTCGCGTACCACCTGAGCCCCCGGTCCTCGACGATCTCGAGGTGCGCCTTTCCGGCCCTGGAGTACGCGCCGAACGCTCCGTGCAGGCGCCGGCACACGGTGCAGTGGCAGTGGATGACGCCGCGGAGAGGCCCGCGCACCTCGTAGCGCACGGCGCCGCAGAGGCATCCGCCGGTGTGCCGGTCCCCGTCCCCGGTCATGCCTCCGCCACCTCGGCCCTGCCGGCGTCGAGCACCGTGACGCCCCGTTCGACGGCCCGGGCCCGGAACGACACGACGCCGCCGTCCCGCCACATCTCGGTGCGGACGGTCTCGCCCGGGTACACCGGCGCCGAGAACCTCAGGTCCATGCTCCGGAGCCGGGCCGGGTCGTAGCCGCACCAGGTCTTGAGGATGGCGTGGCCGGCGACGCCGAAGGTGCACAGGCCGTGCAGGATCGGCGCCTCGAACCCCGCCGCCCGCGCCACGGACGGCTCCGCGTGGAGGGGGTTGAAGTCCCCCGACAGGCGGTAGAGGAGCGCGGCCTGGGGAAGCGTCGGCAGATCGCACGCCACGTCGGGCGCGCGGCCGGGCAGGACGTGGACGGGGCCGCTCCTCCCCGGCGGTCCGCCGAAGCCGCCGTCGCCCCGGGCGACGATCGTCGCGGTCAGCGTGCACAGGAGCTCTCCGGTCGTCCCGTCCCTGAGTTCGCGCTCGTGGTATATGAACGCGCCCTTGCCGGGACCCTTGTCGACGATCCGGGTGACCCGCATGCGGGCCGTGACGGTGCCCGCCGCCGGGAGGACGCCGTGCAGGCGCAGTCCCTGCTCCCCGTGCAGCACCCGGACCCAGTCGACCCCGGTCCAGGGTTCCCGGAGCCAGAACCCGTAGGCCGCCAGGACCGTGGCCATGGTCGGCAGCGCCCGCATGTCCTTCTCGTACACGAACCGGAGCTCGGCCTCGTCCAGGGGATCGCGGCCCAGGCCGACGCCGAGCGCGTAGAGCGCCGTGTCGGCGGCGGTGTAGGTCTGCGCGAGCTCCCCGAACTCGTGGCTCATCAGGGCGTCGTAGTCGAGGCTCACGGGACTCTCCGTCGGAACCCGCCGGCCGGGCCGCCGGCCGCAAACGTCGTCGGCATGGTGCATGGGATGCGGACCCGGCCGCAAGACGGGCACGGCGCGCGTGCGTTCGCCCCTCGGGCCGCCCGGAGCGCAGCCTCTCAAAAATGCCGCACGTTCGCCAGCAATTCCTCGCCGGGGCGGCCGGCCACGGTCGCGGCCCAGCCAATCAGATCCGGGCGAGGTCCGAAGAGCGCGAAGACCTTGCCGTCCCGGTCGGGGCCGGGTCGAGGCCCGCCATCCACCCGCCAGCCACGAGCGCCGCCCGGGAGCAGCGCGGCCGAAGGCGCCGTGACTCCCTCCGCGCCGGTCCGGTGTTCATGCGCCCACCGGCGGCATGCCGGCCAACTCCCCGGGCCGCCCAAGAGGGTCTCCCGGGGCAGGTCGGCTTGCAGCGACGGCTCCTCTCCGATGTCGACGGCCCAGAGCGCGCGGCGAACGGTGGCAAGGTCCCGCGGGTCGTCGATCTCCTCGTGACGGAGGAACTCGGCCCAGGCACCGTCGGGGGTATCGCAGAAATAGTGGGTCGGCTCGTCCGCGGCGTTCCATCGTCCCGCCGGCTGCGAGGCGTCTTCCCGCAGGAAGGGAAAGCGGGGATCGGCGTGCCGGAACGCGATCACGTCGCCGGCGACGATGCCAGGGCGCGGGCGAGCTCCCGCACCCGCCGGGGACCGTCGTCGTCGGGCGACCAGCCCTCGCCCAGCGACAGGGCGGGTGTGGCGCCGTCCAGCATCTTGCGCGGACGATCGAACCAGCGCCGGACTCCGACGTCGTTGTACGCGCCCGCGAGGTCGCCGACGACGAGGGCCAGCAAGTGAAGACGGCCCGCCACCGCATCGGGAGTGGCGCGGGCACCCGAAAGATAGCGCCGCGCGCTGGACCGGGAGACGCCCAGGAGCCGTGCCAGCAGGTCCAACCCCAGGACGCCCTCCAAGGCGGGCCACTCGCGCACGGGGACGGGAGATTCGTCCAGAGCCTCGTTGATTTTTTCCAGCACGGCGGACAACCGGGCCGGGGCGGGGCGCGGCCGGCTACGGAGTTCCGAAAGGAAGGCCCGGCCAATTCCAGCCTCGGTCATGCCCGTCTCCAGTCCCAGCATGGCACTGTCGTCCAGGCACACGATCCGTCGGGAGAGCAGGCCCATCGCGTCGGCCCGGCTCAGCACCGCGACCGCCGCCGAGGCAACCCTTGGATCGTCGAACGGACTTCGAACGGATTGGATATGGAGATTTGTCATGACCCGAAACGTATCCGTTTCGGGCCCACACCGTCAACCGCCGTCCGGGCATGACGCAGGGGGGGGAGGGTCAGGGTGGGGGTGGACAGCAGGAAGGAGTCTCTGATTCGACCCTCACCCTGTCCCTCTCCCTGAGCAGGGAGAGGGGATCCGAGAGACCCGGCCGCGCCCCGAGGGTCCCCTCTCCCGCGTGCGGGAGAGGGACAGGGTGAGGGTGTCGGGGAACGATGCGCCGCCCCGACCGCGTTTCGCAGTGGAATCCCGACAGGGGGAGGCCGGGAGGGGGGTCCGGTCTGGATTTCCTGCCCGTCCCCGGCCGACGGTCCGGCGCCCCCATGAACGCTCGGAGATCATCGAGGCACGGGCTTGGGCGGTCCGCGCCTCCAGGATCCGTCGGGTTGCATACACGCGTCGCCGTAGGCTTCGACCTCCTGTCCGCCGACGACGATCCGGGTCTGGTATTCGCGGATCATCAGACAGTCCGGAGGCAGGGTCGCGCGTTGCCGGACCGGGGTTGCCGCCGGCGAAGGCGCCGGCCGGGCGGCGGGGCGGCTCAGCATCAGGGTCAACATGCCGAGGCCGAGCATGGCCGCGACGGCATGGCCATGGTGGTGACCGTGGCCCGGATGATGGCGATGGCGTTTGCCCGCGAAGGACGGGCTCGCGGAGCCGACCACGAGGACCGCGGCGAGCGCGTACGTACACCCGGCTTTGACAAGGGATTTCGATCGAGAGTTGTCCGACGTGTTCATATCGCTTCGGGCGTCCGTTTCACGGGCCGATGAGGGATGTCCGGCGGCCCAATCTACCATGAACCGCCCGGCGCGGCGAAAATACCGTCGGGACGGGGCGCGAGAGGGTTCGGCTGGCACGGTCCCGCGATCCGGCGCATCCTGGCGGGGCGCGCGGTCGCGGCGGAACCGTTCGGAGGAAGCGTGTTCGACACGGCGTTCAGAAGATCGCTCTTTCTCCTGTGCATCGGGTCGAGCGTCATGTGCGCCGCGATGGGCGTCTGGTACGGGCTGGGGCCGGGGGAGGCGGGGCCGGGCGGAGCGTTCGCGGAGTTGGCGGCCGCGGCGGGCGTGGATGCGGGCGAGTACCGGCGGCCGGAGTTCGCCTTCGCCGTGACGGTGGCGGCCCTGGGCGGCCTGCTCAACGGTTTCACCGGGTTCGGCTCCAGTCTCGTCATGATCCCGCTGCTGACGTTCGTCTACGGCCCGGCGGAAGCCATCGCCGTGGGCATCGGTCTCGCCGCCCTCGGGTACGCGTTGCTGCTCCCCGAGGCGGTCCGCGACGCGGACTGGCCGGACGTCGTCCCGGCGAGCCTCATGGGGTTCGTCTTCGTCCCCGTCGGCGTCGCCCTCCTGTTCGTCGTCGATCCCGGCGTCACCCGCCGGCTGATGGGCGCGATCGTCGTTCTGGTCGCGCTCGTCATGATCCGCGGCTGGAACTACGACGGCCCCCGCAACATGCTCACCAGCGCGGCGGCCGGGTCGTTCACCGGCTTCACCACGGGTTTCTTCGGCATGGGCGCCCCGGGGGTCAGCATCTACTATCTGTCGGGACGCATCGAAGCCGCCGTTCAGCGCGCCAACATCCTGATCGTCCTCGGGGTCATGGCGGCCCTCGCCATGATCGGGGTCACCCTCGCGGGCGGCGCGGATTGGAGCTCGCTCGTTCTCGGCGTTCTGCTGATCCCGCCGTTCGCGGTGCCCACGTGGCTCGGCGCCCGGATGTTCAGGCGGGCCTCCAACGAGGCCTACCGCCGGGCGTGCCTGTGGCTGCTGATCGTCATGGGCCTCGCGGTGATCCTCCTGTAGGATTCCTCTGCGAAAGTGGCTCGGTCTCCCTCCCCCCTTGCGGGGACGAGGGAGGTGACCGAGGCCTCCTCCTGGCGATGTCTGTTTCAGAAACGGGACACTACCAGGCGTTGCGCAGCTCCCGCAGCTTGAGGAACACGGTCTTCGCGTCGAGCTCTTCCGGCAGCTCCGGGAACGCCTCGCGCAGCCGCGCCCTCACCGTCGGGCTGTGCAGCCGGAAGAACGTGTTGACCTCCTTCTCGAGAGCAAGCGTGGAGACCAGAGCGTCGCCGGGATCCTGGTCCTCCACATCCCCGAGCAGCCCGGACGCGCGCGGATTGTCCGGCTCCCGGTCGAGGGTGAACCGGAGATTGTTGGCGATGTAGTCATGGCCGGGATAGATCAGCGTCTCGTCGGGCAGCGCCGCCAACTGCCGGACGAAGGTATCGTAGAGCTCCTCCGGATGACCGCCGTTGTGGCAGTTCCCGGCGCCCGCGTTGAACAGCGTGTCGCCGCAGAACAGGGCGGGCCGGTCCGTGCGCGAGAGCAGGCATACGTGGCTCATGGTGTGGCCCGGCGTGTCGAGGGACTCCAGCTCGACCGTCCGACCGACCTTCAAGACGTCGCCGGCCCCGAGGCCCACGTCCATGCCGGGAATCCTGTCCTTGGCGTTCCGGTGGGCGAGGAGCCGCGCGCCCGTGGCCTCGATCATCGCCTCGTTGCCGCCGATGTGGTCGTGGTGCTCGTGCGTGTTCAGGATCTGGGTAATCCGCCAGCCCCGGTCCTCGGCGGCGGCGAGGCACTTTCGGTGGTCCAGGGGATCCACGGCCAGCGCCTCGCCGGTCTCCGGACACGCGATCAGGTAGTTGAAATTGCGGAAGCTGTTGGCGGTCCAAACCTGCTCGACGATCATGGGGCATCCTTCCGTGAGTTCGCCGCCGCACTCTACCCCGCCGGGGCCGGACCGTCACGCGGCGCCGCGGCGCGCCCCCGCGTTGCCGCTATCATGGGAGCCGGCGCCCCGCCGGACGGCGGCGGCAGGGAGACGCGGGAGGAGACCGCATGAACGAGATACTGGGAGGCCTGATCGAGGCGGCGCGCCTGGTCGCCACCCTCGACCGCGACCTGACCGAGATCGCGGCCCGGTCGCTGAGGGTCACGGTGACGGCGGTGGCGATCGCCTCGGCGCTCGGGATGCCGCTCGGCGCGTGGCTCGCGGTCAACCGGTTCCGCTGGCGGCGCCACGTGATCGCCGTGATGAACGCGCTGATGGGCCTGCCGCCGGTGGTCGTGGGTCTCGTCGTCTACCTGCTGCTGAGCCGGTCCGGGCCGTTCGGCGTCCTCGACCTCCTGTTCACGCCGACCGCGATGATCATCGCCCAGGTCGTCATCGTCACGCCCCTCGTCGCGTCCATCGCCCACCAGGCGATCCGCGAGCTCTGGGCCGACTATCACGACCTGCTGATCTCGATCCATACGACGAAGTCCCAGCGCGTCGCCGCGCTTCTGCGGGACGGCCGGCGGGCACTGCTCACGGCCGCCCTGGCCGGCTTCGGCCGCGCCATCGGCGAGGTCGGCGCCATCATGATCGTCGGCGGCAACATCGACCACGCCACCCGGGTCCTGACCACGGCCATCGCCCTCGAGACCGGAAAGGGGAACCTGACGCTGGCGCTCGGCCTTGGCTTCGTGCTGATCGCGCTCGCCATCGCCGTCAACGTCCTCATCCACACCCTGTCGCGCACCGAACGGGCCAGCCAATGGTAGGCTCCATCCTGCCCCTGCGCCTGGAGGGGGCCGCGGTACGGCGCGGCGGCAACCGGCTGGTCGGCCCGGTCGATCTCGAGATCGGCGCCGTGGGCGTGACCATGGTGATCGGGCCGAACGGATCGGGAAAGACCTCGCTGCTGCGGCTGATGCACGGGCTGGAGCGCGCGGCGGAAGGCCGCGTGCGCTGGGCCGTCCCCGAGACCGAGACGCGCACGCGCCAAGCCTACGTCTTCCAGAACCCGATCCTGATGCGCCGCCCCGTCGTCGGCAACATCGCCTATCCGCTCCTGGTCCACGGCGTCCCCCGCGCCGAGGCCCGGCGCCGGGCGGCCGACTGGGCGGCGAAGGTGGGTCTGGGCGAGGCCCTGGAACGGCCGGCGTCGTCGCTCTCGGGCGGCGAACGGCAGAAGCTGGCCCTGGCGCGCGCCCTGATCCGGCAGCCCGACATCCTGTTCCTGGACGAGCCCTGCGCCAACCTCGACGGCCGCGCGACGCGCGAGATCGAGGCGATCCTGGCGGCGGCCCGCGACGCCGGCACGCGCATCGTGATGGCGACCCACGACATGGGCCAGGCGCGGCGCCTGGCCACGGAGGTGTTCTTCCTGCTGCGGGGCCGGGTGCACGAAGCCGCGTCCGGCGCCGGCTCCCTGGAACGGCTGGCGACGCCCGAGGCCCGTGCCTTTCTGCAGGGAGACATCCTCGAATGATCCGGCGCGGAACCGCGGTTCTGGCCGCGGCGCTGCTCGCCGCCGCCGGAGCCCGCGCGGAAACGCTGCGCATGGCGGTCACGACCTCGTTCCACAACTCCGGCCTGTCCGACGTCCTGCTGCCGGCCATCGAGCGGGACCTCGGGCTCGACGTGCAGCTCCTGGTGGTGGGCACGGGTCAGGCCCTGCGGCTGGGGCGCGCCGGCGACGTGGACGCGGTCCTGGTGCATTCCCGCGCCGCCGAGGAGGCTTTCGTCGGCTCGGGATTCGCCACCCACAGGCGCGAGATAATGTACAACGACTTCGTGCTGATCGGCCCCGGGCACGACCCGGCGGGCGTCGCCGGGGCCGGCGCCGCGGCCGGGGCCCTGGCCCGGATCGCCACCGCCGGGGCGCCGTTCGTCAGCCGCGGCGACGACAGCGGCACCCACAAGAAGGAGCTCGCGCTTTGGCGGGCGGCGGGGCGGGATCCCGGAGGCTTCGGGGCCTGGTACCGCTCCGTCGGAGCCGGCATGGGCGCCACGCTCAACACCGCGCGGGCGATGAACGCCTACGTCATGTCGGACCGCGCGAGCTGGCTCAAGTTCGGCAACAAAGGGGACATGGCGCTGCTCTATTCCGGAGATCCCGCGCTGTTCAACCAGTACGCCTACCTGCCGGTCAACCCGGAGAGGCACTCCCACATCAAGGGCGCGCCGGGGCGCCGTCTCGAGGAGTGGCTGGCGGGCGACTCCGCCCGGGTCCTGATCGACGGCTACACCCTGGACGGCGACCGCCTGTTCACCCACAACGCGGTGCCCCGATAGCCCGGCGCCGCCTTAGTGGACGCCGTCGGGACCGCCGTGGATGGCGAACTGCTCGAGCCCGGCCTCCGAGGGCTCGATGACCCGGAAGCTCTCCTTCACCCCCGCCTCCGTCAGCTCGCGGGACACGGTGAGCAGCGTGTTGGGGGGGTGGTCCTCGCAGAGGCCGGCCATCTGGGCCGTCTCCTCCCCCGCCACGCCGAGGGCCGCCTCGACGGAGGGCGCGCCGTAGACGTCGACGAAGTGCTCCGCGAGCCGGCGGGTCAGCGCGTCGAGCTCCCGCTGCTGGATGTGGGTGACCGCGACGAAGGTCACGCGGCCGAACGTCTCCACGCCGAGCCAGCCGTTGGCGAACGCCTGGCGCGCCTTGCCGGCCAGGTCGGCCTCGCCCCAGTTGGAGAACTCGAAACCGCCGGAGATGCACCATTCGCCCGTGCGCGCGGGGCTGTGGAAGATCCTCATGTCGCTTTCGTCGAAGTGGATCGCGCGCGCCAGGTTCACGGCCCCGGCTCCCCGTCCAGCAGGCCGCTGAGCGGCAGCAGGCGCGTCCCGCCGCCGTTCCGCAGGAGCATGCCGAAGCGCTCGTCGGTCCCGACGAAGGTGCCGCCGAGACGCTCGCCGCGGTGGTCGAGCTCCACGTCCTCTCCGATGTCGCGGACCAGTCCCCGCCACTCCTCGTGCAGCGGCTGCGCGCCCTCGCCGGACCAGCGGTTGATCCAGACGAGGGTGTGGCGCGACCAGCTCTCCAGCAGGCGCGCGGGCGAGACGTCGACGCAGCCCTCCTCGAACAGGGACGTCCGCTCCGGCGTGGCCCCGGGCGCGTCCGCGTCCTCCGGGATCAGCGGCACCTCGAGGCCGACGACCAGCCAGTCGGGCTCCGCCGCGGGGTCGGACGCGGACGCCGCGACGCGCAGGCGCCCGCAGGCCGCCCCGTTGACCAGGATGCCCCCGTCCCAGGTCAGGTGCACGCCGACCTCGGGCGGAGCGAGGGAGCCCAGCGCGTTCTGGAACCCGACGCCGCAGGCCGGCAGCATGGCCATGGCGTCCTCCAGCGGGACCTCGGGGGCGAACACGATGGCCGCGGCCAGGCGGTCGGCCGCCATGTCGTAGACGATCAGCCCGGCGTCGCAGCCCAGGGCCGCCTGGGCGCAGGCCTTGGCGAAGGGGTCGGTCCCCGCCGCGGCCGGCCGCCCGTGGAAGAGCGGCGGGAAGACGGGGGCGCCGCCGTCGTCCGCGCTCACCCGTGTCCGTCCGCGATCAGGGTCCGCGCGACGTCGCGGAAGATCTCGGCCCGGGGGGACGCGGGCTTCGAGACGACGATCGGCGCGCCGCCATCGGAGGACGAGCGGATGTCGACGTCGAGGGGGATCTCCGCCAGCAGCGGCAGACCGAGTTTCCCGGCCACCGCGCGCACGCCGCCGTGGCCGAACGTGTGCTCCTCGTGCCCGCACTTGGGGCAGACGTGAGCCGACATGTTCTCGATCATCCCCAGGATCGGCGTCGACATCTTCTCGAACATGTCGACGCCCTTGCGCGCGTCGAGGAGCGCCACGTCCTGGGGCGTGGAGACGATGATGGCGCCGGTCACCTCCGCCGTCTGGGCGAGGGTCATCGGCACGTCGCCGGTGCCCGGCGGCAGATCCACCACGAGCACGTCGAGGGCGCCCCACTGCACCTGGTTCATCATCTGCTGGAGCGCCCCCATCAGCATCGGGCCGCGCCAGACGACGGCCTCGTCCTCCCCCATCATCAGGCCGATGGACATCATGGTCACGCCGTGGTTCCGCATGGGCAGGATGGTCTTGCCGTCGGGCGAGGCGGGCCGCCCGGAGACCCCGAGCATCCGGGGCTGGGAAGGGCCGTAGACGTCGGCGTCGAGCAGGCCGACGCGCCGCCCCTCGGCGGCGAGCGCGGCGGCGAGGTTGGCCGCGACGGTGGACTTGCCCACTCCGCCCTTCCCCGACGCGACGGCGACGATCCGGTCGACCCCGGGGATCTTCTGCGGACCTCGCGGCTCGGCCGGGCGGCCGAGCGTCAGCTCCGGCGGGGGCGCCGCGGGCCTGTGCGCCGTCATGACGGCGGAGACCGCCTCGACGCCGGGCAGCGCCCGCACGGCGGCCTCCGCCTCCGCCCGCGCCGCCTCCATGGCCTCGGCCCGCGCCGCCTCGATCTCGAGGACGAAGCGCACCGCGCCGTCCTCCACGGTCAGGGCCCGCACCAGCCCGGCCGACACCAGGTCCTGCCCGCTGACCGGGTCGGCGACGCCCTTGAGCGCCGCCAGCACGTCGTCGCGCGCGGCCGTCATTCCGCCTTTCCGCTGATCCGGCCCTCCACCGTGTGGGCGAGATCCAGCTCGTCGATGGTCAGGACCACCCGGGCGGCGAAGGTCCGGCCGGCGGTCTTCCCGGCGCCGGCGTCGCGCATCGCCTCCTCGATCGCCTGCTGCGAGGTCACGCCCACCTGCTTGAGGAACTTGCGCATCGTCATGTTGAAGTCGTTCAGGTCGCCGTCCACGATCCCCTCCTCTCCCGCCGCGGACGGGTCCGGCCCCGCGCGACGGTCCGCGAATTTGCCCATCGGCCGATTCTAACCCAAAATCCCCGCGAAGTCCGGCGGCGCGACGGAGGAGGACGACCGATGCCGGCAGGGTGGGGAGGGGCACTGGGCGCGCTCTGCGCCGCGTTGCTCGCCTGGGCGGCCGCCGCCGAGGAACGCCGGTTCACCCTGGCGGCCGACCCGGAGCTGGCCGCGAGCGGGCTCCTGAAGCACGTCCTCCCCCGGTTCTCGCTGAAGACCGGCATAACGGTCGCGCCGGCCGGCCCGGCGGGAAGCGCCGCCGCGGACGCCGTGCTCGGGCCGCCGACCGCGGCGGGAACGGGCCGCCCGGCGTTCGCGCGGGGCGGCACCCTCTACCTGTGCCGCGCCGTCGCGGCCGGCGGGGAGAGCGAACGGGCGGCTCACGCGCGGCGGTTCTGCGACTGGATCGTCTCGGACGTGGGCCAGCGCACGATCGAGTCCTTCGCGCCGGACGGCGCGCCGCTCTACACGTCCGCCGCCGCCGCGCCGGCGGAACGGGACGCCCCGGCGCCGGCCGGCGACGCGCTGGCCGGCGAGCGCCTGGCGTTCGCGCTGTGCGGGCGCTGCCACGTCGTCGGACCGCGGAACCGCATGAAGGGGCTGGGCTCGACGCCCTCGTTCGGCATGCTCAGGACGCTGGACGACTGGCGGGTCCGGTTCGCCGGCTTCTATCTGCTCAACCCCCATCCGTCCTTCACGCAGATCGACGGCGTGACCGATCCGTTCGACGACAGCCGGCCGCCGCCCATCGCGCCGCTGCGGCTGACCCTCGACGACCTGGAGGCGATCCGGGCCTTCGCGGCGACGGTCGCCCCGGCGGACCTTGGGGCGGAGATCGCGCCTCAGTGATCCTTGCGGCCGGAGAAGTAGTCGTCGGTCGTCCGCACCCGCGGCCGCGCGCCGGACGCGAAGGGGTTGTTCTCCGAGTGGTACTGGGAGGCGATCCGGCAGTCGTCGCACATGCGGATCATGCGTGACGCGTCCTCGCTGGCGAACATGGAGTGCTTGCCGGCGAGCTCCGCCACGATCCTCTCGACGGTGGACTTCACGCCGAAGGGCTTGCCGCACTCGACGCACTCGTAGGGGTCCTCCTCGTTGAGGATCCGGTGCGCGAACGCGGCGTCCGACAGGTCGAGGCGCGGCTCGAGGGCGATCGCGCTCTCGGGGCACGTCCGCTGGCAGAGGCCGCACTGCACGCAGGCGTCTTCCTGGAAACGGAGCTGGGGCCGGTCCGGGTTGTCGGCGAGGGCTCCGGGCGGGCAGAGGGAGACGCAGGCGAGGCACAGGGTGCAGGCCTCCGTGTCGACCCGCACGGCGCCGTAGGGCGCGCCCTCGGGCAGGGGCAGGACGGCGTCGCCGGCCGGGTTCAGCGCCTTCGCCGCCAGGCGCGCGACCTGCCGCCGGGACCCGAGCGGCAGCACCGGGTCGGCGGCGGGCGGGGCGGCGGGCGCGCCGTAGAGGGCCTCGCTCAGGGCGTCGGGATCGGCCGGATCGAGGAGGCGCAGCCGCGCGCCGCCGCCCATCGCCGCGGCCAGGGCGAGCTCGCGCTCCAGGTGATCGCGCTCGCTCCGCGGCGACGCCAGGACGTCGACGGCCGCGAACCCGGCGCCCAGGGCCGCCAGCATCTCGGCGTGGCCGAACTGGGCGACCGCGTCGAGCTCGAGCGGGATCACGTCGGCGGGCAGGCCGCGCCCGAAGCGCGCCGCCAGCGCGATCATCTCGGCGCCGAAGCCGCCGTCGGCCACCAGGAGGCGGGGCGCCGCGCCCCCCGCCGCGCGGTAGGCCGCCGCCAGGGTCTCGATGCGCTTGAACAGGGCCGCGGGCGGCGGCGCGTCGTAGGATATGGCGCCGGTCGGGCAGAGCGCCGAGCAGGTCCCGCAGCCGGCGCAGACCATGGGGTCGACCGCCACGTGGTCGCCGGCGGGCGCGACCGCTCCCGTGGGACAGGCGTCCAGGCACTTCGTGCAGCCCGTCTTGCCGGCCCGCGAGTGGGCGCAGAGCGTCTCTTCCAGGCGGACGTAGAGGGGCTTCTCGAACGTGCCGACCGTCTGGCCGGCCTCGAACACCGCGGCGGCGGCGGCGTTGGGGTCCCCGGGGTCGGCGCGCAGGTAGCCTTCGCGCTTGCCGGGCGCCGGAAACAGCGGCGCGTTCCCCGACAGGTCCAGGATCAGGTCGCACTCGGTCTCCGCGCCGTCGCGCGGCGCGGCGAAGGCGAAGCCGCCGCGCCCGCCGGGCTCGATCCGGCGCAGGGCGTCGATGCGCAGGCGGAAGCCGCCGAGGGCGCCGGCCGCCGCCGTCAGCCGGCCGGAGACCACCTCGAACCCGCGGTCGAGGGGAAGGTCGAGGTCCTCGGGCTCGTCCGACACCAGCGCGGTGACGGCCAGGGGCCCGGACAGACGCTCGGCCGCAGGGAGCGCAACGGCGGAGCGGCCAAGGACGAGGCAGCGGCCCTCAGAGGGCACGTCGGCGGTCCGCGTCGGGGGCGCCGGCAGCAGGGCCTCCGCCACCAGCGCCGCCTGCTTGGGACCGGCCTCGCCGGCCTCGTCCGACCAGCCCGCCCGGTCCCGGAGGTCGACGAAGCCCGGCGCCGGAACGCCGGCGTCCTCCGCGATCTCCTCGAACCGCGCCCGCTCCTGCCGGCAGGCGACGATGGCGTCGCCGGCGGCGATGGCCCCGGCGGCGTCCCCGGCCTCGGCGGTGCAGAGCGCGCTGTGGATGCGCGTGCACGCGACGCCGGCGGACTCGATCCTGTCCCGGTCGAGCTCCTGGCTCCCGAGGCAGTCGCACAGGATCAGCGTCTTCGCCAACTCCCCCTCCCGAGCGCCGTCGCGGGAAGCCTAGACCCGCGCGGCGGGGCGTGGCAAGGCGGTCAAACCGCCAGCATTCGGAGCAGGACGATCAGGATCGTCGAGGAGAACGCCAGATTCGCTCCGTGCATCCATCGCACGAGCTCGAGGTCGGCCCCGATGGCCGGCGGGCGGGACGAATTCGCACAGTTCGCACGGAGTCCGGGGGGCGCCTTGGTACGCGGACGTCCCGTCCGCCCGATGCGGGCCGGAGGCCCGCGCACCAATTCGCACAGTTCGCACGGGGTCGCGGGCGGTCGCGCGGGCGTCCCGCCTCCACGATACGGGCCGATTTTCGCTTGGCGGGCGGCGGCGGTTGCGGGCATACTTCAGGCAAGGGCGGCCGGGGCCGCCCACGGGCAGGGAGTGGCTCGTCATGCAGCCGAGCGCGGCGTCGGTTCCGCTCGGGATCGTCATCCGCAGGTCGCCGGGGGTGACCCGCTGGGCCCGCTGGACGTGGAAGGTCGTCGGCGTGCTGCCGGGCGCGGGCGCCGCCGACTGGCGCGAGCTGCGGCGCGAGGCGGACGTGGTGGAGTACCACGCCGCGACCGTGTCCATGGAGCTCTGGACCTCCGACACCGAAGCCTACCGGACCGCCCTGTCGGCGCGCGTCCCGGCGGTCTGGGTGGTGCTGCGCGGAGCCGCGGACGCCGACGCCGGGAAGGATCTCGAGGTCCTGCTGGCCACCGCCTCCCCCTTCGAGGCGCAGGACTATCTCGACAGCGGCGAGGAGATCGTGGAGCAGGTGCCGATGCCCGAGGGGCTGGCCGCCTTCGTCCGCGATTTCGTCGAGCGGCACCACGAGGACGAAGAGTTCGTCAAGCGCCGGCGCGGCGAACGGCGCATCGACCTCGTCGAGGACGGCAAGGGCGACCGGCGCGTCCGCCAGTTGTCCGACGTCTACCGCGCCCCCCGGCGGCCCGGCGGGGAGCGGCTCCATTGAGCGCGCGGGGGGATTCCTGGTCGCGCCGCAAGGCGGCGGTGGCGGAGGAGGAGCGCGCCCGGGAACGGGCCGCCGGGGAGGCCCGCGCCGAGGAGACGCGCCGGGCGCTGGACGAGAAGCCCGACGCCGAGGCGCTCGCCGAGCTGAACCTGCCCGACCCGGACACCCTGAAGCGGGGGGACGACTTCTCGGCCTTCATGGCGCAGGCGGTGCCCGCCCGCCTGCGCCGGCGGGCGCTCAGGCGGCTCTGGCTCTCGGACCCCGTCCTCGCGAACCTCGACGAACTGGTGGACTACGGCGAGGACTTCACCGACGCCGCGACGGTCGTCGAGAGCCTGCAAACGGCCTACCGGGTGGGCAAGGGGATGCTCGAGCGCCTGCAGGACGGGGACGAGGCGGACGAAGCGGACGCCCCGCCGGCGGACGGCCCGGACGAAGACGAGGGAGACGCGCGCGCGGAGCCGGCCGCGGCCGCCGCGCCCGAAGCGCCTCCGGCGCCGGACGGCGCCGGGGCGGAGGACGCCGCGGAGGCGGCGCGGCCCCCGCGCCACATGCGCTTCACGTTCGCGGACGCGGACGTGCGCGAGGCGGAGACCCGATGACGGCCGACGCGGACGCACCCATCGCGGAGGAGGACCGGCTCCGGGCCGACCTCTACGACTTTCTCGCCAGGCTGCTCGCCGCGCCGCCGGACCGGGCGCTGCTCGATAAATCCGCCGCCCTCTCCGGCGATTCGAGCGAGCTGGGCCGGGCGATCCGGGCGCTGAGCCGGGTGGCCGCCGCCACCACCCCGGAGGCCGTCGAGAGCGAGTACACCGCGCTCTTCATAGGGGTTGGCCGGGGGGAGCTCCTGCCCTATAATAGCTACTACCTGACAGGCTTCCTTCACGAGAAGCCTTTGGCCGCGCTGCGGGACGACATGAGGATGCTCGGCATAAGCCGCTCACCGAACGTGTTCGAACCGGAGGACCACATCGCCAGCCTCCTGGAGATGATGGCGGGCATGATCAGGGGACGCTTCGGCGAACCCGTGCCCCTCGACCGCACGCGGGAGTTCTTCGACAGGCATATCGGCCCCTGGGCGGGCCACTTTTTCACGGACTTGGAAGGCGCGAGGAGCTCGGTGTTCTACGCGCCGGTCGGTTCCGCCGGCCGCGTGTTCATGGACATCGAGAAGGAAGCCTTCCGGATGAGCGCGGCCTGATCCGCGCCGAACCGGCCCGCCCCGGCGGGCCATGACGATGGAGGAAGAGCTGATGGGCGAAAGAACGGAGGGCGAGACCACCAATCGCCGCGACTTTCTGAAGCTCGCGTCGGTCTCCGCCCCGGCGGCGGCGATCGCGGCGGCGGCGGGAACGGCGGCGGAGGCGGCGGCCCCGAAGGACGACGGCGACGGGATGCGCGACACGGCGCACACCCGAGCCTACTACGAAAGCGCCCGTTTCTGACGGGCGCTTTCGATTCCGGCATGGCCAACGGTAGCGTGACGCCCCGCGGCCATCAGGACCACGAACCCGGCAAACCGGCACTGTCCGGGGCGCCAGAGGGAGATACGAGATGCTAAGGAAAAAGACCAACGGGGTTGCGAGACGCCCCCGGCGGACTTCGCTCCTGCCCAACGTTTCGGAGACGTCCCTGGACCGGCGGACGTTCCTCCGCGGCTCGGGCCTCGCCATCGGCGGGCTGGCCGCGATCGGAGCCACCGGCGGCACGGTGACGAAGGCGAGCGCGCAGCAGGCGATGGCGGGCGCGGTCGAGGCCGTCAAATCGGTCTGCACCCACTGCTCGGTCGGCTGCAGCGTGATCGCGGAAGTGGACAACGGCGTCTGGGTCGGCCAGGAGCCCGGCTGGGACAGCCCGTTCAACCTCGGCGCCCACTGCGCCAAGGGCGCGAGCGTGCGCGAGCACGCCCACGGCGAGCGCCGCCTCAAGTACCCGATGAAGAAAGAGGGCGGCCAGTGGAAGCGCATCAGCTGGCAGCAGGCGATCGACGAGATCGGCGACGGCATGATGAAGATCCGCGAGGAGAGCGGACCCGACAGCGTCTACTGGCTGGGCTCGGCCAAGTTCAGCAACGAGCAGGCCTACCTGTTCACGAAGTTCGCGGCCTACTGGGGCACGAACAACATGGACCACCAGGCCCGCATCTGCCACTCCACCACGGTCGCGGGGGTTGCGAACACATGGGGCTACGGCGCCATGACCAACTCCTACAACGACATCCACAACAGCCGCGCGATCTTCCTCATCGGCGGCAACCCGGCCGAGGCGCACCCGGTCTCGCTCCTGCACGTCCTGCGGGCCAAGGAGCAGAACAACGCGCCGCTGATCGTCTGCGATCCGCGCTTCACGCGGACCGCGGCGCACGCGGACGAATACGTGCGCTTCCGCCCCGGCACCGACGTGGCGCTGGTCTGGGGCATCCTCTGGCACATCTTCGAGAACGGCTGGGAGGACAAGGAGTTCATCCGCACCCGCGTCTGGGGCATGGACCGGATCCGCGAGGAGGTGGCCAAGTGGACGCCCGAGGAGGTGGAGCGGGTGACCGGCACGCCGGGCGCGCAGCTCCGCCGCGTGGCCCGCACCATGGCCAACAACCGGCCCGGCACCGTGATCTGGTGCATGGGCGGGACCCAGCACACCAACGGCAACAACAACACCCGGGCCTACTGCGTCCTGCAGCTCGCGCTGGGCAACATGGGCACCTCGGGCGGCGGGACCAACATCTTCCGCGGCCACGACAACGTCCAGGGCGCGACCGACCTCGGCGTGCTCTCCCACACCCTGCCCGGCTACTACGGCCTCTCGGCCGGGGCGTGGGCCCACTGGGCGCGCGTCTGGGGCGAGGACCTGGACTGGCTCAAGGGCCAGTTCGCCAAGACCGCCGGCGCCGACGGCAAGGAAAAGAACCTCATGAACCTGAAGGGCATCCCGGTGTCCCGCTGGATCGACGGGGTTCTCGAGGACAAGGACAACATGGACCAGCCCGACAACGTCCGGGCGATGGTTCTGTGGGGTCACGCGCCCAACTCCCAGACCCGCGGCAAGGAGATGAAGACCGCGATGGAGAAGCTGGACATGCTGGTCGTCGTCGACCCGTATCCCACCGTCTCCGCCGTCCTTCACGACCGCACCGACGGGGTCTACCTGCTGCCGGCCGCGACCCAGTTCGAGACCCGCGGCTCGGTCACCGCGTCGAACCGCTCGATCCAGTGGCGCGACCGGGTGGTCGAACCGGTGTTCGAGTGCCTGCCCGACCAGGACATCATGGCGAAGTTCGCCAGGAAGTTCGGCTGGGACGACCGCTTCTTCCGCAACATCGCCATGGAGGGGGACGACGCGCCGGTGGTCGAGGACATCACCCGCGAGATCAACGCGGGCATGTGGACGATCGGCTACACCGGCCAGTCGCCGGAGCGGATCAAGCTGCACATGGCCAACCAGCACACCTTCGACAGGACGACGCTGAAGGCCGTGGGCGGCCCTGCCGACGGGGACTACTACGGCATGCCCTGGCCCGCCTGGGGTCCGCCGGAGATGGGCCACCCCGGCACGCCCAACCTCTACGACATGTCCAAGCCCGTCTCCGAGGGCGGCCTGACCTTCCGCGCCCGGTTCGGCGTGGAGCGCGACGGCGAGAACCTCCTGGCCGAGGGCGTCTACTCGGTCGGCTCGGAGATCCAGGACGGGTATCCCGAGTTCACCATGCAGATGCTGATGGACCTGGGATGGGACAAGGACCTGACGGACGCGGAGCGGGCGGCCATCGACGCCGTCGCGGGCCCCAAGACCAACTGGAAGACCGACCTCTCGGGCGGCATCCAGCGGGTCGCCATCAAGCACGAGTGCGCGCCCTTCGGCAACGCCAAGGCCCGCACCGTGGTGTGGAACTTCCCGGACCCGATCCCGTTGCACCGGGAACCGCTCTACACTCCGCGGCGCGATCTCGTGGCGGACTATCCGACCTACGAAGACCGCAAGTTCTACCGTCTGCCCACCATGTACGCCTCGATCCAGAAGCAGGACTTCTCCAAGGATTACCCCCTGGTCCTGACTTCGGGGCGCCTCGTGGAATACGAGGGCGGCGGGGAAGAGACCCGGTCGAACCCGTGGCTCGCGGAGCTTCAGCAGGACATGTTCGTCGAGATCAATCCCCGGGACGCCAACGACCTGGGGGTGCGGAACGGCGCGCAGGTCTGGGTCGAGGGGGCCGAAGGGGCCCGGGTCAAGGTCATGGCCATGGTCACCGACCGGGTGGGCGCGGGCGTCGTCTTCATGCCCTTCCACTTCGGCGGTCACTTCGAGGGAGCGGATCTGAGGCACAAGTACCCCGAGGGGGCCGATCCCTACGTGTTGGGCGAGAGCAGCAACACGGCGCAGACCTACGGCTACGACTCGGTCACGCAGATGCAGGAGACGAAGGCGACTCTCTGCAAGGTCTACACGGCATAAGGAGGGCACAGCGATGGCAAGAGCCAAGTTTCTCTGCGACGCCGAACGCTGTATCGAGTGCAACGCCTGCGTCACCGCGTGCAAGAACGAGCACGAGGTGCCGTGGGGCATCAACCGGCGGCGGGTCGTGACGATCAACGACGGCCAGCCGGGCGAGCGCTCGATCTCGGTCGCGTGCATGCACTGTTCGGACGCGCCCTGCATGGCCGTCTGCCCGGTGGACTGCTTCTACCAGGACGACGACGGCATCGTCCTGCATTCCAAGGACCTCTGCATCGGCTGCGGCTATTGCTTCTACGCGTGCCCCTTCGGCGCGCCGCAATTCCCGCAGGCGGGCAACTTCGGGTCCCGCGGCAAGATGGACAAGTGCACCTTCTGCGCCGGCGGCCCGGAGGAGACCCACTCGACCGCCGAGTTCGCCAAGTACGGGCGCAACCGGATCGCGGAGGGCAAGCTGCCGCTCTGCGCCGAGATGTGCGCGACCAAGGCGCTGCTGGCGGGCGACGGCGATGTCGTGTCCGGCATCTACCGCGAACGGGTGGTGGCCCGCGGCTTCGGCACCGGCGCCTGGGGCTGGGGCACGGCCTACGGCCAGAAGGGTAGCTGAGCCGTCTCGGACGGGGGGCGGCCGGGCCGCCCCCCTTTCCCGAACCCGCCCCCGTTCCCGATCCGCCGCGCGGACGGGCCGATGCCCGTACGGGGGCCTGTACGGCCGGTCGCGGAGAGTCCCCGATGTCGAGAATTTCGCCGATGACGAAGACGCCGCGCGCGCTTCCGGTTCTCATGCTCGCGCTCGCGCTGCCGCTCCTGCTGCCCGCCGCCTCCGCCGCGCAGGAGAAGGTCGTGAGCGAGGTGGGGCGCGGCGCGACCGGGGGCGCGCAGACGCTGGAGGACATCCTGGCCCGCCAGCGCGGCGAGCGGATCGACGATTCGTTCCGGCGCGAGGCCACGGGCGATCCCGACAGCGCCGCCGCCATGGCGGCGCAGCTGGGCACCTTGGGCGGAGCGTCCGACTCGGAGGTGTTCCGCGCGCTCCGCTACGGCAGCGCCGACGTCACCGTGTCCGCGCGGGGCCCCGCCGCCGCCGTCGTGATCCAGGACGGGGGCATGCGCTGGCTCGAGTTCCGGCGCGGCCCCCTCGCCGCCTACGGCGGCTACCTGCTCGTGGCCATGGTCGCGGTGCTGGCGCTCTACATGCTCCTGCGCGGCCGCATCCGCATCGAGGGCGCGCGGACGGGGGAGACCATCCTGCGCTTCAACGCCGTCGAGCGCTTCGGCCACTGGCTGCTCGCCGGCTCGTTCATCCTCCTGGGCGTCACCGGCCTGATCACCCTGTTCGGGCGCGCGGCCCTGATCCCGGTCCTCGGCAAGGAGACCTTCGCCGCCGTCGCGCTGGCCTCGAAGTGGGTGCACAACAACGCCGCCTGGGCGTTCATGCTCGCGCTCGCGATGGTGTTCGTCTCCTGGGTGGTCCACAACATCCCGAACCGGACCGACCTGACGTGGCTCGCCCGGGGCGGCGGCCTCTTCTCCCGTCACAGCCACCCGCCGGCGCGGAAGTTCAACGCCGGCCAGAAGATCATCTTCTGGGTCGTCATCTTCCTCGGCATCTCGATCTCGCTCTCCGGCCTGTCGCTGCTGTTCCCCTTCGAGCTGCCGATGTTCGCCGCGACCTTCGAGGCACTCAACGCGACGGGCCTGCCCCAGGCCGTGGGCCTGGGAGAGCTCCGCACCGTGCTGGCGCCCCACGAGGAGATGCAGTACGCCCAGCTCTGGCACACCATCGTCGCCTTCGTGTTCATGGCGATCATCATCGCCCACATCTATCTCGGCTCGATCGGAATGGAAGGCGCCTACGACGCCATGGGGTCGGGCGAGGTCGAGAAGCAGTGGGCGAAGGAGCACCACTCCCTCTGGTACGAGGAGGCGACCGGCGAGAAGCCGGCCGCCCCGGACGGTTCCGCGCCCTCGCCGGCGGAATGAGATGGCGGTCCGGGCGCTCCTGACGGCCCTGCTCCTGCTCCCCTTCCCCGCCGCGGCGGGGGACTTCTTCACGCTCGAGGGTCACGGCGGCCCGATCAAGAGCATCGACGTCTCGCCCGACGGCGGCCGCATCCTGACGGCGAGCTTCGACTATTCCGTCGGGCTCTGGCGAGACGGCGCGCCGGTCTGGCTGGAGGCGCACCGGGCGGCGGCCAACGCCGTCCGCTTCGTCGGTTCCGACCGCGCCGTCTCGGCGGGCGACGACCGCGACGTCTACCTCTGGGACCTGGCGGCGGGCACGGGCCGGCGTCTCGGCGGCCACGACGGCAAGGTCATCGCCCTGGCGCCGGCGCCGGACGGGCGCACCGTGGCGTCGGCGAGCTGGGACCGCGCCATCGGCCTCTGGTCCCTCGACGGCGGCGCGCCGCCGCGCTTCCTGAAGGGCCACGCCGGCGGGGTCAGCGACGTGGCGTTCTCTCCCGACGGCGCACGGCTCTACTCCGCCTCGGCGGACGGCACCGTCCGGGTCTGGGACGTGGCCAGCGGCGCGCGGACGCGGCTTCTCGCGAAGGGCGGGTTCGGCGTCAACACCCTCGTCCTGAACGAGGCCGCGGGATGGCTGGCCTACGGCGGGGTGGACGGGACGATCCGCGTGGTGAGCCTGGACGGCGGCGAGACCATCGCCGACTTCAGCGGCGAGCGCAGCCCCATCCTCGCCATGGCGGCCGACCGCGGGTTCGCGACCCTCGCGGTGGGCGACGGCCACGGCTTCATCAAGATCATCGACACCGAGGCGTGGCGGGTCTCCGGAGACTTCCGCGCGACCCGGCGCGGCCCCGTCTGGGCGCTCCGGTTCTCGAGGGACGGGGGGAACATCCACGCCGGCGGCCTCGACGACGCCATGTACAGCTGGCCCGTGGCGTCCCTGGGCGCGCACGAGCGCATGGCGGCGGGCGAGCTGTCGTTCCTCCGGGACCCGGCCGGGATGAGCAACGGGGAACGCCAGTTCCAGCGCAAGTGCTCCATCTGCCACACCCTCGGCGCGGACGGGCGCCGGCGCGCCGGCCCCACCCTCTTCGGGCTGTTCGGACGCCCCGCGGGAAGCCTGGCCGGCTACAGCTACTCGCCGACGCTGCGGAATTCCGGTATCGTCTGGAACGTCGGCACCATCGACGCGCTGTTCGACCTCGGGCCGGACGACTTCGTCCCCGGCTCCAAGATGCCCATGCAGCGCATCACCAGGGCCGCCGACAGGGTCGACCTGATCGCCTTCCTGAGGCGGGCGACGGCCGAGCGGGGAGACAACCGATGAAAGCCATGCTGGTCGCGTTCGTGGCCATCGCCGTGATCACCGTCGGCGCCGACGTCGCCCTCGACGCTCTCGGCTTCTCCACCCAGGACGCCACCTCCGGACCCGCCGTCCGCCACGGCTGAGGCCGGGCGCACACGACGCACCCTCACCCCGTCCCTCTCCCGCTTGCGGGAGAGGGGACCCTCGGGGCGCGGCCGCGGTGGGGCGTGTCGCGTTTATTCGGCGGGCGGGTCCGGCAGGGCGAAGGGGCGGGCGGACTCGTAGGCGCGGCTCGCGCGCAGCACGAGGTCTTCCCGGTAGCGCGGTCCGGCGATCTGCACGGCCGCCGGCAGGCCCTCGCTCGTGATCCCGCACGGCACGCTGGCCGCCGGCGCCTGCGTGAAGTTGAAGGGGTAGGTGAACGGGCTCCAGTCCATCCAGTCCCGCATGCCGCGGCCGGCCGGTACCTCGGCCCCGGCCTCGAAGGCGGCAAGGGGCATCTGCGGCGAGAGCAGCAGGTCGTAGGTCTCGTGGAACAGGTTCATGCGCCGCCCGAGCATCAGGCGCGCCGTGTCGGCGGCGAGGGAGTCGGCGACGCCCTTCTCGCCGTACGCCTCGACCGAGCGCAGCAGCCCCGGGTCCATGAGCGCGCGCTGCTCCTCGCTCGCGCCGTCCACGAGGGGCCGGAAGCGCAGGAAGTAGTAGACGCCGAAGGGCTCGCGCGGGTCCTCGAAGCCGGGGTCCGCCTCCTCGACGACGGCGCCGAGGTCGGCGAACACGTGGGCGGCCTTCTCGGCCAGCGCCGCGATCTCCGGGTCCACGTCCGCATAGCCGAAATCCCGCG
>CAXXKS010000001.1:2812500-2922496 GCA_963663355.2 Alphaproteobacteria bacterium | reverse complement strand
GATGTGGGATCCGGACGCCAGGCGCCGGGTGTCGAGGACGACCTCGCGCTTGGCCAGAAGGGGCGTCCCGCCGCCGGTGGCGACCCGGTCCCTGTAGGTGCCGACGGCGAACAGGCGCGTGTCGCCGTCGTACCACGTGTGGTAGACGGTGACGGTGCTGCGCACGGGCACGACCCCGTTCTCCGCCTCCCCGATGCGGACCATGCCGGCGATGCGCCGCAGATGGGCGACGGCGACCTCGTGGCTTTCCACGGCCTTCAGCAGTTCGAGGAGGTCGCCGCGGGTCTGGAACATCCACTCCATGGGCTTGCGGAGCTCCTCGCTGTACGCCGTGATGCGATAGGTGAAGTCCGGCGCGCAGAGCGCGATGTAGTCGTCGAACCGCTCTTCGTCCAGAAAGGCGCACGAATCGTAGATCAGGTCGGCGATGCGGTCCCGGTCGACGGACAACGGAGGCCTCCCGGACGCCCTATTCCGCGGCTACGGGGGGGACGGGTCCGAACGGCTGGCTCTGGTCCCGTCCCATCAGGCGCGACCACTCCTTCCACCACGTCCGGGCCGCGACGTCGTCCTGGGACAGGTTGTTCTCCTCGCGGCACCAGTAGGTATAGGGCACCCGCCCGCCGTAGACGGCCTGGCGCTGGAGGGTCACGCCGAGGCAGTCCTCGGGGAGGTTGCGGCCGAACGGGCCCCAGATCGAATGGTAGTCCCGGATCCGGCGCATGCGGTCCTCTTCCGGCTCTCCCTTGATGCCCAGGGCCCGGTACTGCACCAGGGTCTCCGTCGGCGTCAGCGGGATCTGGTTGTCGATCCGGACGACCGTGCCGCGGGTCAGGAACGTCACGTCGGGAAAGACGTCCGTGATCTGGAATTCGTCCTCCTTCATGCCGGGCAGGGCGAGGCTGTCGTCGCGGTTTTCCCAGCCCGGATACTTGTCGTACTCCACCGAGTAGCGGTCGACCGTGAAATGCCCGTTCGGGAATGTGTGCCAGTTGCGGGTGTAGTACTCGGGAATCTGCAGGCTGGTCTTGCGGTTCGCCACGTGCATGAACTCGTGATAGAGGTCCATGTTGGTTTCCATCCAGTTCTTCCAGTTGCATTTCAGGTTCAACTCGAAGAAGTCGATGACCTCCATCTCGACGGTATCGAGCATCTCCCTTTGCAGGAACATGCTGTCGCCGATGTACTCCCGGAGCGGCATGCAGTTCTCGTCCAGGTTCACGAACACCAGGCCGTAGATCCGCTCGGTCCGCACCTCGCGCAGCCCGCACGCCTCCCGGCGCAGGCCGACCGCGTCGAAGGCCTCCGGCCGGGGGCGGCTGACGCATTCCCCGGTCGTGGGATCGTAGGTCCAGAGGTGGTACATGCACTGCCAGGCCCTCAGGTTGCCGGCGGGCCGCCGCAGCACCGCCGCGCCGCGGTGGGAGCAGGAGTTGACGAAGCTGCGGATCGCGCCGTCCTTGCCGCGCGCGACCACGAGCGGCGTGTCCGCCACCGACGCCGTGCGGTAGTCGTACGGGTCCGGAATCTCGCTCTCGTGCAGAACGAAGCGCCAGGTCTTCGCGAGGATCCTCTCCTTCTCCTCCGCGAAGATGCCGGCGTCGTAGTAGACCCGGTTGTCGACGAAATGGGTGCCCGGCAGTTGCGGCGGACGGGTGTATTCGGCGGCGGTGCGGGACATCCCGATGTTCCTTCAGGTTCGACTCGCGCCTCCCGGACGCGCGGCCGGGGCGAACGCGCGGCTCAGGCGGTCCGGGCGCGCAAGGGCGGCGCGGCGCGGCCGCCGCCCATGATTTCGGCGACCTTCTCCCGGGTGTAGACGTTGCTCCACATGCTGTAGGACTTCTCCAGGGGCGTCGGCCCGATATCGTCGTTGAGGTCGAGTGCGACGGGCTTGCCGTCCATCAGCACGTCCACGATTCGGGACTTGTCCTGGAGCACCCGCACGTCCGCGAGCGGGTCGCCGTCGACGACCAGGAGGTCGGCGCGGCGGCCGGGCTCCAGAACGCCCACCTCGCCGCCGCGGCGGACGAACTCCGCGTTGACGCGGGTGGCGCTCAGGAGCGCCTCGGCGGGCGAGAACCCGAGATAGGTCACGTAGTGCTCCAGCTCGCGGGCGTTCCATTCGCCGTAAGGCGTGACGGCGAAGCCGCAATCGGTTCCGTAGAGGAACGGCACGCCGGCCTCCCGCGCCTTGGGCAGGACGGCCTGCGCCGCCTCCAGTTCCCGCTTGTGGGCCTCGGGGAAGCTCGGATAGCAGCCGTCGCCGGGCTGCGTGAAATCGATGTCGTTGACCACGAGGCTGAGGGTCGGGCAGAGGTAGCATCCGTTTTCCACGACCGCCTCGAGGCCCTCGTCGTCCATCCACGAGCCGTGCAGGATCACGTCGACGCCGGCCCGGGCGGAGTAGAGGACGGCCTCCGCCCCCCTGGCGTGGACCGCGACCTTCCTGCCGAGCCGGTGCGCCTCGGCGACCATCGCCGTGGTCTCTTCCTGGTTGTAGCCCGAGACCAGCCCCGTCGCCGGGTTCATGGCGTCGCCGTCCATGGCGATCTTGATGAAGTCCACGCCCTGCTTCACCTGGGTCCGGATCTCGGCGATCCCTTCTTCCGCCGTGCGGGCGAGCACGCCGATGGACGTCTCGGGAACGCCGACGAACGTGGGATACCAGTCGGACAGGCCCTGGCGGTTGGTGATCTGCCGGCCCGACGTCGTCACCCGCGGCCCGGCGAACATGCCGGACTCGATGGCGTCGCGGATGGCCGGCGTCACCACGCCCGTGGTCGCCGGATCGGCGATCGAGGTGAACCCGGCCGCGAGGACGCGCTGGGCCGAGTAGAGGCCCCGCAAGGCGCGGAACTCGACGGGCGCGAAGAGGTCGATGTCCTCCTCGGTCCGGGCGTTCCCGTAGGAGAGGTGGACATGGACGTCGATCAGGCCGGGGAGCACGAAACGGTCCGAGTAGTCGAGGGACTCGTCGCCGCGGACGGGCGGCGGCGCCTGGTCCGAGGGTCCGACGAAGGCGATGCGGCCGTCTTCGGCGACGATGGTCCGGTCGGCCTCCGCTCCGTCCCCGCACGCCGTGAACAGCGTCCCGCACCTGATGTGCCGCTTCATGTCGGGCCCTTTCCCGGTGGCTCGCGGGCTCCGAACGGGCTGTCCGGCGGCCGCGCCGTCGCGCCGTCGCGCGTGGCCGGCGAGGGAAAAGTGTAGCGCCGATTTCGCCGTGTGGGTACCGGAGCGTCCGGGGAGCGGGGCTTGCCCGCGGCGCCTACCGGGCGTCGTCGCGCACCGCGTGGACCAGCACGTTCTCGTCGTACCATTCGACGGGATCGGCGCACTGGCGTTCGACGGCCGCCCTGAAGGCGGCGAGCGCCTCTTCGAACGCATCGGGTTCGTAGAGGGAGAACGTCGAATAGTGCCGTTTCCGGGCCTGCTCCAGGAGGCGCTCGAGCGGGACCCGCCGGCGGTACCTCAGGCACGTCGCGCTGGCGAATCTCAGTCCCGGGGTTGCCTCGACCCCTCCGTGGAGGTTCCCGAGCGTCAGCAACCGCGTCTCCTTGTCCGCGAACGCCGGAAAGTGGCGGCCCCAGATGGTGCGGGCGTTCTGCTCGGGCAAACGCGTATAGACGAAGAGCTGCCCGTCTCCGGCGAGGCCGTCCCGCGCCCTGGCGAGGAAGTCCGGGTAGTCGAAATGGTGCACGGCGTTGAAGGTGCTCACGAAGTCGTACCTGCCGGGCTCGAGCTCGAGATCCTCGGCGGTCGACCGCCGCGTCTCGAACCGGTCGATTCCGTTGGCCGAGAGCAGCCCGTCGACCTGTTCCAGCATCGCGGGGGTGGCGTCGACGCAGGTGAGAAAGAGATCGGGCACCGCCTCGAACATCGCCAGCACGTAGCGTCCGGCGCCGCAGCCGATGTCCGCGCCCGTCGGACCGGCCAGGTCGCGGAGTTCCCGCGCGATGCGCTCCACCGGCTCGCGGTCGGTCGTGCGGACGGACCGGTAGACCGTCGAGACCTCGGTGAAATGCCGGGCCATGTCGGACCGTGTTCCCATGGCGGGCCTCCGGGGGATCTGTCGGCGCGGGGCGGCCGATGGAGAAGGCGCGGCGCCTCGGCCGCGCGATGCGCCGCCGGCCGGACACCCGTCGCCCTGGATACGCTTGGCGGCCGGAGCCTACCATACCGCGAAGCGCCGTGACAAAGCGGCGCGCGACCGCGATCCCGGACTCCACCGGTCCTCGCGATCGGGAACGACGCCGCGGACGTCGCCTCGGGGCGTCTACCACGGGTGCTCGCGCCCGTCCCAGGTCCAGAACCGTCCATGCCGGGAGTCGTCGAGGCCGTCCATGACCTCGCAGATGCCGCGGGCGCTCTCCTCCACCGAGATCGTGGCCCGGGGGCCGCCCATGTCGGTGCGCACCCATCCCGGATGGATGACCGCCGCGAGGCAGCCCCGTTCGCGCCACCCCCCTTCGAGCGCGCGGAACCGGTCGTTGAGGGCCGCCTTCGACTCGCCGTACTTTCCGAGGCCGCGGCGGGAGCCGCGGCGCGCGCCCAACTGGCTGGTGATGAGCGCGATCTTTCGCTGCCCGCTTCGCACGACCGCGTCCAGCAGCAGTTCGGCCATCTCGATCGGGGCCTCCGCGTTGATCCGGCGCACGGCCGCGGCGCTCATGCCGTCGCCGTTGACCCCCGCGTTGTGGATCAGGACGTCGATCGCCTCGTCCCCCAGGGCGTCGCGGAAGGCCCGCCGCTGCGCGGCGTCGGTCACCTCGAGCCCGTGGAGACGGACGTCGCCGGCCACCGCGCCGAGCGCCCCGGGGCTCTCCGGCGCGCGCGTCGTGGCGTGCACCCGCCACCCCTCGTCCGCATACCGTTCGACCAGTCCCAGACCGATACCCCGGCTTGCGCCGATGACCGCCGCGGTCGGCATGGTTTCCTCCTCTCGAGCTCTTGCGCCCGGCGCGCGATGACAACATAACGGGCAATGCCCGGGACCGGACCGTTGCCGTCCGGTTTGATTTTGGCGGACAGGTCGCACGGCCTGGATACAGGCGGGTTTCGGAAGGTCGAGGCGAATCGAGGCTCGCACGGGAGCCCAAGCCATGAACTCCGCCGACACCCCCCTTCGTCGTGCCCGGACTTGTTCCGGGCATCGACCGGTCGCAGCATGATGGGGCCTGGGATATCGCGGGGGCGTCCGCCAGGGTGCATGGCTTCGAACGACCCATCGCTATGAACCGGGCGGACGGACGTGGATGCCCGGAACATCCCCGGATTTGATCGGGGGACCGGAGCATGACGATATGGGGGCGGCGACAAGCAGAAAATCCAACCGGACAACGATGGACCGGACCGGGAATCCGGCCCCTGGACCATGGAGAGAGCGATGAAGCGATACAACTACCGGGGCGTCAATCACGTCCACATCAACGTGTCGGACCTGGAGCGCGCCATAGGCTTCTACACCGGCGTCCTCGGGTTCACGGTGGCCGGCCGCCGGGAGCCGGACAAGGCGTGGCTCAACTTCGGTCAGTATGCCGAGGACGAGAAGCTGTGGTTTCACGACCTCGCCCTGACGCAGGTGCCCGAGCGCAACGAACGCTACTGGGAGCGGACGGGCCTCAACCACGTGGCGTTCGAACTGGACTCGCCCGGCGACGTGATGAGGATCCGCGACGATCTCGAGCGCCGGGGCGTCAGGATCCTCCGGGGTCCGGGCGTCCACGCGGAGGACATGACCTGCCACGTCTACGTCCAGGATCCGGACGGCAACGTCATCGAGCTCATGGCCCGGACCGGCGAGGCCGACGTCGAATTGCGGAAGAGCGCCGAGTGGGCGCCCCCGCCGGGCTGGAAGCCCGAGTAGCGAACCGCCGGCCCTCCTACGCCACGGCCGCGGTGCAGGCGATCTCCACGAAGTAGTGGGGAGCGGCGAGACGCGACTCCACGCAAGCCCTCGTGGGCGCCTCGCCGGGCGGCAGCCAGGCATTCCACACCGCGTTCATTTCGTCGAAATAGCGGATGTCGGAGATCCAGACCTGCGCCGTGAGCAGTTTCGACTTGTCCGTCCCCGCCTTCTCCAGCAGGGCGTCGGTGCGGTCGAGGATGTTCCGGGTCTGCTCGGCGGCCGAAGCCCCCGGCTTGTCCCGCGCCACCTGACCGGCGATATGGGCGATGCCGTTGTGCACCACCGCCTGGGACAGCCGTTCGGACGTCTCGATTCGCGTGATGGTCATCGTGTTCTCCCCTGATTCGGATGGTTTCGCGGATCCTGCACATCCCCGAAACTCTGCCAACACCCTCTCCGACATGGCCCGCTCTCGCAACGACGTCATGGCCGGACTCGTTCCGGGCATTCACGTCCCTCCGCCTCGTCCATGGCGGCGGGTCGTTCGAAGCCGTGTCCCCTGGCGGACACCCTCACCCTGTCCCTCTCCCGCACGCGGGAGAGGGAACCCTCGGGGCGCGGCCGGGCCACTCGGTCTCCCTCCTCCTGACAATGGGAGGTCGGGAGGGGGGTCCGGTTTTCACTGGACGAGGGCCGCCGGCTTCGATCGCCATGCCGCAACCGGTTGATGCCCGGACGTGATCCGGACGCCCGCGCGGCGTAGAGTGTCGGGCGGACCCCGCGCGGGAGGCGGCATGGCGGCGGATACGAGGCGAGCGGACAGCCGGCCGGAGACGCCGGTCTGGGACCGTCCGACCCGGATCTTTCACTGGGTCCTGGTCGTCCTGGTCGCGGTCTGTTACCTGAGCGGACGCAACGGCCGGTTCGACATCCACATCCCGGCCGGGCAGGCCCTTCTCGTCCTCGTGGCCGCCCGGGTCGTCTGGGGGTTCGTCGGCGGCTCCTCGTCGCGGTTTCGCGCCTTCGTCCGTCCGTTGCGGGACATCGCCGCCTACCTGCCGGCCTTCTTCCGGCGCGCGCCGGACGGACACGCCGGCCACAACCCGCTCGGCGGGCTGTCCGTGGTCGCCATGCTGCTCGTCCTGGTCGTACAGGCGAGTCTCGGGCTGTTCGCGGTCGATGTCGACGGGCTCCACGAGGGCCCGCTCAGCCTGCTCGTGAGCTACGACGCGGCGCGCGCCGCGTCCGAATGGCATGCCACGGTGGTGGACGGGCTGCTCGTCCTGGTCGGCCTCCACGTCGCCGCGGTGCTGTTCCATTTGCTCTACAAGCGCGAGAACCTCACGAAGGCGATGCTGACCGGGCGCGGGCGGATCGCGAAGGGAGCGTCCCCGCCGCGGTTCGTCTCCGACCGGCGCGCCGTCCTCGTCCTCGCGCTCTCGGCGGCGGCGGTCCTCGGCGGACTCGAGATCGCGGCGCGCGTCCTCTAGGCGGGGCCGGCGTCAGTTCCGCTTCTGGCGGAACCTGCTGTGACAGCCGCCGCAGCCGTTCTTGCCGAGATCGCCGAAAGCGGCGGCGACGGCGCCGGCATCGCCCGAGGCGAGAGCCGTCTCGAACGCCGCCGCCTTGTCGCCGAGCAGCGCGGCCGCCGCGGTGAAATCGTCCCACGCCTCCCAGATGTCGTCCTTCGCCTCGGACTTGGGGTTCGCCCCCATCCCGGTGTTCGGTGGAAAGACGGACGCGATCTCCGGGGCCGCCGCCGCGATGACGGCGGCCGCCTCCGCCGCCTCGTCCGCCGACCTGACGCCCTTGACGAAACCGTTGAGGGTGCGCATCGCGCCGCCCATGCCCTTCATGAGCTTGTGGCGCTCCTCCGCCACCGGACTGCCCTGGACGGCGCGCGCCGTCCGCTCCGGACCGTACAGGACGAACGCCGTCGCGAGGGCGAGCGCCGAACCGGCCACCCAACTCATTCTCCTGGCTTGCATGACTCCTCCCGGTGATTCGGTTTCCCCGACGCCGAAGACGCCCAATCATAGACCAGGCCGGCCCCGAGGGCATGCCCCCCAATCTGCCCCAGGCCGCCCGGCCCGCCGGACATGCGCGTCCGGTTCCGCCGGGGGACTCGACAAGGTCCCGGCCGCCGGTGCCTACTTCCGGCTTGCCGGCGGGCGGCGGCGGGGCCGGGGAGAAAGCCTTGGACGGCTACTACGACTGGGGCGCCTACACGCGCGCGGTCTCCACGCGGTCGGCGGAGGCGCAATCGTGGTTCGATCGCGGCCTCGCGTGGGCCTACGGCTTCAACCGCGAAGAGGCCGCGCGCTGCTTCCGCAAGGCCGCGGCGGCCGATCCCGGCTGCGCCATGGCGCACTGGGGCGTCGCCTACGCCGTCGGCCCCTACTACAACCGCCAGTGGCATCAGTTCGACGCGGTCGAGCTGCGGCGGACGCTCGACGAAACCCACGCGGCGGCGCGGCGGGCGCTCGCCCTCCGGGAGGGCGCGACCGGCGTCGAGCGGACGCTCGTCGAGGCCATGGCGCGGCGCTGTCCGTCGGACCGTCCGCCCGCGGACTTCACGGCCTGGACCGACGACTACGCGGCCGCCATGCGCGACGCCCACCGGGCGTATCCGGACGACCCGGACGTCTCCGCGCTGTTCGCCGACGCGCTCCTGTGCCGCACGCCGTGGAAGCTGTGGGACCTGAAGAGCGGAGAACCCCGCCCGGGGGCCTCGACGCTGGAGGCGCGCGGCGTCCTCGAGCGGGCCATGGCCGAACGGAAACGCCGGGGACGGCCGGGGCACGCGGGACAACTGCACTTCTACATCCACCTCATGGAGATGTCGCCGACGCCGGAGGCGGCGCTCGGCGCCGGAGACGCGCTCTCCGAACTGGCCGCGGGTTGCGGCCACCTCCACCACATGCCGACGCACATCGACTTCCAGTGCGGGCGCTACGGCGAGGTCGTGGCGCGCAACTCCCAGGCCATTCTCGCCGACCGGAAGTTCCTCGAGCGGGAGGGCCCGCTCAACATGTTCTCCTATTCGCGCATTCACAACATCCACTTCAAGCTCTACGGCGCGATGTTCCTCGGCCACTACCGGTCCGCGATGGAGGCGGTGGACGAGTTCGCGGACACCGTTCCCGAAGCCCTGATCCGGATCGAGTCCCCGCCCATGGCGGACCTGATGGAAGGCTACTACGGACTGAAGCCGCACGCGCTGATCCGCTTCGGACGCTGGCGCGAGATCCTCGACGAACCCCTGCCGTCCGATCCGGCGCTCTATCTGGCCACCACGGCGGTCGCCCGCTACGCGCGCACCGCCGCGTACGCGGCCCTGGGCGACGTGACCGGCGCCGAGAGGGAGAAGGACCTCTTCGACGCCGCGGTGGCGCGCGTGCCGCCGACGCGCATGCTGTTCAACAACGTCTGGCCCGACGTCCTCGCCGTCGCGTCCGGGATGCTGCGCGGCGAGATCGAGTACCGCAAGGGGCGCCACGACCTCGCCTTCGCCCACCTGCGCGATGCGGTCGCGCTCGAGGACGGCCTGCCCTACGACGAGCCGTGGGGCTGGATGCAGCCCGTCCGGCACGCGCTCGGCGCGCTGCTTCTGGAGCAGGGCAGGACCGCGGAAGCGGAGGCGGTGTACCGCGAGGATCTCGGGCTGGCCGAATACGTGATCCGCGCCCGCCGGCACCCGGACAACGTCTGGAGCCTCCACGGCCTGCACGAGTGCCTGCGCCGCCGGAACGCGGCGGCGGAGGCGGAGCGGATCGAACCGCGCCTCGCCCGCGCCCTCGCCCGGGCGGACGTGCCGATCGGGTCCTCGTGCTTCTGCCGGCGGGGGAAGGGGGCGTCCTGAGAGGCGGTCCGCGCTTCTATCCGCGGCCGCCGCCCGCCCGCCGTCCCCGCAGCGCCGGATCCTCGCCGGGCACGAAGATGGCGCCGTCGCGCGTGCGGTCCGTGTACATGCCCTCGATCGACCCGGCGCCCGCTTCCGCCGACTCCCGCTGCCTGGGCAGGGCGGGAACGAGGGGAAGGTCCTCCGCGTCGGGCACGGCCATCCATTCCTTCCGGGCGAGCGCCGCCTCGACGTAGGGCGCGAGCTCCTCCCGTTTCCGTTCCTGCCGCTCCGCGGTGCGTCCCTTGAACTCCGGCATGACCTCCGCCGCGAAGATCTCCAGCGACTCGCAGATGTGTTCGTGGCGGTTCTTCCCGCCCTGCTGGATGAAGATGATCTGGTCCATGCCCGCGTCTTCGTAGCGCCGCAGGTGTTCCCGGAGCTGGTCCGGCGTGCCGATGCAGCCGCGGCCCTTGTCCTGCCTGATGTTCCCGCGGGCCTGCTCGTACCTCTCCCAGACCCCGGTGTGGCCCGGGCGATGCTCGCCGAAGACGTAGTAGTGGCCGATGCCGTAGCCGAAGAACCGGAAGCCGTCGAGGCCCCGGGCTTCCGCCTCGGCCGCGTCCGGGTGGCAGGAGAAACCGGAGATGACGGCGATGTTGGCGTTCACCGCGTGGCCCACGGGGACGCATCGGTCCGACTTGACGATGTCGTAGTACTCCCTGACCCAGGGCGCCGCCTGCTCGGGCTCGAAGAACCCGAACGCCAGCGCGCCGATGCCCATCTCCGCCGCGCGCTGGATGCTCTCCCGCCGGGAGCAGGCCATCCACATCGGGGGGTGAGGCTTCTGCACGGGCTTGGGCACGACGTTGCGGCAGGGGGCCGAGAAGAACCGTCCCTCGTAGCCGGGGTAGGGGGACATGGCCGCCATGTTGGCGGCCTGCTCCGTCGCCTCGAACCACATGTCCTTCTTGAGGGCGGGATCGACGCCGAAGCCGCCGGTCTCGATCGCGGAATTCGATTCGCCGGTTCCCCATTCCGCGCGGCCGCCGGAGACGAGGTCCAGCGTGGCGATCCGCTCGGCGGCCCGGAACGGGTGGTTGTAGCCGGGCGGCATGAGCATGATGCCGTGGCCGAGGCGGATGTTGGCGGTGCGCTGGGAACAGGCGGCCAGGAACACCTCCGGCGCGGACCCGTGGGCGTATTCCTCGAGGAAGTGGTGCTCCACCGCCCAGACCGAGTCGATGCCGAGCCGGTCGGCGAGCTCGACCTGGTCCAGGGACTCCTGGAACAGGCGAAGCTCGGAGTCCTCGTCCCACGGACGGGGAAGCTGATGTTCGTAGAAGATTCCGAATTCCATGGCGGGGACCCCTACCACACCCGCCCCCGGCCACCAAGGGCGCCGCCGTCCGGCGCGCCGTCTACCCCCACCCCGGCCCTCCCCTTTCCAGGCCCGGCCGCGCCCCGAGGGTCCCCTCTCCCGCGTGCGGGAGAGGGACAGGGTGAGGGTCTCGGAGACCGATGCGCCGCCCCGACCGCGTTTCGCGGAGGAATCCCTACAGGGGGAGGAGGCCGACAAGCGGACTTGAAAATGTGCGCTTCCTTCTCCACGAATCCCCCCATGGAGGAACGTGACTCCGCGCAGGCGGGGGAGGGGACGTTCTACGAGCGCCTCGGCCCCGTGTTCCGCCGGTACGTCGACGAGTTGGCGCGGCAGGTGGCGACGCTGCTGTGGCCGGAACGCCGCGCCGCCCTCGTCGCGTTCTACCGGGGCATCGCCGCCGCGCCGCCCGGCGAGCTCCGGGCGTCGATCGAAACGCTGGGCCTCCCGCTCGACGACGCGGAGACCCATCCGGAGCAGGTGTTCCGCGCCGTGCTGACCGCCTGGATCGAGCGGATCGGTCCCGAGGACGTGACCAATCCCGATCAGGCCGTGCTCTACGCCCTGTCGTACGAAGACGCGCACGTGGCGCGGGCCGAGGCCTGGTTCGCGGAACGGCCGGAGCACCTCGCCGCCCTCGTCGCGGGCGCCGCCGAGGAATGAGCTTCCGCTGGGACGACAGCCAGTCCGGCGTCCCGCTGGCGTCGCTGTCGGCGATCGTCCTCGACACCGAGACCACGGGCCTCGACCCCGCCGCCGACCGGGTCGTGCAGATCGGCGCCGTGAAGATCGCCGGCGGGCGCATCGACGAGGCCGGCCGTTTCGACCGCCTGGTGGATCCGGGAGTTCCGATACCGGAGGCGGCGAGCCGCATCCACGGCATCTCCGATTCGGACGTGTCGGGGGCCGCCGGCTTCGGCGACGCCATGGCCGCGTTCGCGGCGTGGTCGGGCGAGGGGGTCGTCGTCGGGTACTCCCTGGGCTTCGACCTCGGCGTGCTGCGGGCCGAGCACCGGCGCCTCGGCCTGCGCTGGACCGCGCCGCGCTGCCTCGACGTCCGGCACCTGCTCCGGATTCTCGCGCCGTCCGCGGACGCCGAGTCCCTGGAGGCCGCCGCGGCGCGGCTGGAGATCCCCGTTTCCAACCGTCACGACGCCGCGGGCGACGCGCTGCTGACCGCGCGGACGTTCCTCGCCGCCGCGCCGCTCCTGCGCGAGCGGGGAATCTCGACGCTCGCCGAGGCCGAGCGGGCCTGCCGCGGCCTGCCGGACCGGCACGAGGTCGAGAGCCGCGCCGGCTGGCACGAGGTCGCCGCCGGCGAGGGCGGCGCGCCCCGTTCCGCGGGCGCCTACGCGCGCCTCGACAGCTATCCCTACCGGCACCGGGTTCGCGACGTCATGCGCGCGCCGCCCGTCGTCGTCGAGCCGCGGGAGCGCGCGGCGTCCGCGAACCGGCTGATGCTGCGGGAAAACGTGAGCTCGGTCTTCGTGCGCGCGGAGGACGGCGGCCGCGCGGACGGCATCGTCACCGAGCGCGACCTCCTGAAGGCGCTCGAGGCGTCTCCGGACGGCCTCGCGGATCTCGAGCTCTCGGCCGTCGCGAGCCGGCCGCTCGTGACCGTGGACCGGGACGAGTTCCTCTACCGGGCCATGAACAGGATGTCGTCGTCGAACGTCCGCCATCTCGGCGTGACCGGCGACGGCGGCGCCCTGGTGGGGGCGCTGAGCGCGCGGGACCTTCTCTACCGGCGGGCGGAGGACGCGGTGTCGCTGGGGGACGGCGTCCGCCGGGCCCGAAGCACCGAGGAGCTCGGACGGGTGTGGGCGGAGCTGACGGCGGTCGCGCGCGGACTGTCCGACGAGGACGTGGATGCGCGGGACATCGCCGCCGTCATATCGACGGAGCTGGGGGAACTCACCCGCCGCGCCTGCGAGATCGCGGAACGGGGCATGGTCGAGCGGGGCCGGGGGGAGCCCCCGTCGGCGTACGCCATGCTGCTGCTCGGCTCCGGCGGGCGCGGCGAGAGCCTGCTCGCCATGGACCAGGACAACGCGATCGTTTTCGACGCGGACGGGGACCGGTCCGGGGCGGCCCGGTGGTTCATGGAGCTCGGCGCGTCCGTGGCCGACATTCTGAACGCCGTCGGGGTCCGCTATTGCGCCGGCGGCGTGATGGCGAAGAATCCCGAGTGGTGCATGTCCGCGGCGCGGTGGCGGGAGGTCGTCGGGGGCTGGCTTCGCGGCGCCGCGCCGGAGCATGTCCTCAACGCCGATATCTTCTTCGACGGCCTGCCGGTGCACGGCGCCCTCGAGCTGGGCGACCGGCTCCGGCGCGAGGGACTCGGGCTCGCCCGGCGGTCCGAGGGGTTCCTCCGGCTGATGTCGATGAACGCCGCCGATTTCCGGGTCCCCGTCGGCATGTTCGGGCGGTTGCGGCGGACGGCCGGCCGCGTCGACCTGAAGGCCGGCGGCATTCTCCCCGTCTTTTCCACCGCCAGGGTTCTGGCGCTCCGCCACGGATGCGCGGAGCGGTCGACTCCCGGACGCCTGGAGGCGGTGAGGGAGCGGGTCGGGGTCGGCGGCCACCTGGTCGCGAACCTCGTCGAGGCGCACCGGATCCTGATGGGGCTGGTGCTGGCGCAGCAGCTCCGGGACCTCGAGGCGGGGGTCCGGCTTTCGAACCGGATCGACCCGGCCCAACTGGACGGCCGCCGGAAGCGGGACCTCAAATGGGCGTTCGATCAGGTCCGCGGCATTCCTGATCTGGTGGGGGTGCCGAAGGGCCTGTGGTGATCCGGAGCCCGGGCGCCGCCCGGCGCCGTCCGGTTTGGATTTTCCGCCTGTCCCCGGCCCCCAACCTCGTCACGCCCGGACTTGTTCCGGGCATCCACGCCCCCCACCCGATTCATGGCAACGGGTCATGCGAAGCCGTGCCCCTTGGCGGACGCCCCTGCGGTGTTCCCAGGCCCCGCAATATCGCAATCAGTTGATGCCCGGAAAATCACCGGACTTGGGACCGGAGACACAAGGTGAGGGCGGTAACAGTTGCGGTTCCAAGCCGTCAGCGGACATGGAAAAGGGTGTATCGAGGCGTCGACGGAGAATCCAGCAACGCAAGGCGGGCGGTGTCGATCGGTGCGGCGCAACTCAGCTATCTTTTTGCTTTTACGCTCGACCGGCTATTGTTGCACGGATCCGGCTCAGGACGCGCCGCCATCTCCGACGGATTTCGTGGAGCAACCGGCCAGCAAGCGCACGCTCCTGCTCCATGTCGTCACGATTACTTATCTCCCCATACCGGTCCAGAATATCCATTGCGTCCGTGACTTGGAGAGCTATCCGGTTCCGCCGAAACCTATCCTTGCTCCCGTCAATTCCTTCACTCGCACGCGCCGGCCATCCTGATCGTACCACGTATCATCGCTTCCGTTATATCGAATCATGGACAAGCGGCGGTGCTGCTCCTCCAGCGCGCGCGTGACAACCGCCAGCTGATAGATCTCCCGATATCGACGGTGGCCCATGGCAGCATATTCGTTAGGCGTCAGCTCCACCTGCCTAGAATCACCGGTTGACCTCCACGAGGAACTTGACGGCACCCTTAGTCACCTCCAGATCCCAACCCTTGTTGTCGGCCTCCACCGAATCGCATTCGAATCCGCGGGTTACGTAATAGGCAATCACGAAGTCGACCGCCGCCCGTTCAACCCTTGCCCGCCGAGTCGGATCCGCCTGCAGCGGTGCTCCTCCAACACCGACAGCCACATCGAAGTTCGCTGGTCTCTCAATGTACTGGAGCAGCGTTTGAACGAATTCCTGATCCTCGTCCTGTTGATCCACATAACGAATGTTGCTCTGACCCATTCCCCACGTACCGGGTCGACGACCGGCGCTCGGCACCGGCAGGACTCGGTCCTCGACGTCCAGCAACCTACAGTCCTCACGCAAAGCCCTTGCAAAATAGATGCGGTCACCACGCCGTTGCTGGTCGCGCCACACTTGAGCGTTCCGATACCAGCCCACCACGACACGCCCGCCTTCGGGCCGCGTTGCCGTGAAGATAATCGTCACGCCGTCCGTACGATCCGCACCGTCGACTGCGCCGAGACGCTCCAGATTTATCTCGTCACCGGGCGGCCGCACATAGCCATAGAGGGTCGGCCGGCGGGCAGGAAATTCACCGCGACCCGAACTGGTAGATGACCTTGGCGATGTCGCCCTCCAGGGGGAAGGACAGCATCCCCATGACCTCGTAGCCGAGCAGCCACGGCATTGTTCAGCGGAAACATCCAAGTGAGTCGAATCCGCGCCCAGCAGCGCTTCGTCACGAAAGACATGCCCTTGATGTTCCGCGACAATCCATCGATTCCGCGTCACTATACCCAAGCGTTCGTAAGACCGTTCGGGGTATTTCCCGACAGAGCGGCAGGGATTGCAGCCTTCCGGCACCAGGCCCCAGCCCACGCCCACCCAGCTTCGATTTAGTCTCGACCCTAGAAAACGAATCCCCTGCCAGAATCCTAATTTGAAAAATGCCATTCGGTTTGATGACTGATCCCGGACGGCTCCCACGACGTCGATCAAGGAATTTTTCTTCAATGATTCTAGTCAGTTATGGGAGCTCCGGCTTTGATCCGGGGACCAGGGGCATGACGGAGGGGGTGTCGGCGGAGTTTACGCCTTTTGCAAGCCTCGATTCACTCCCATCTTTCAAGACCCGCCCCGGTTTCACCGCGATCCGAACTGAATGCCCTTGGCGATGTCGCCCTCCAGGGGGAAGGACAGCATCCCCATGACCTCGTAGCCGAGCAGCCACGGGTTGCGTAGAACCTGAACAGGAAGAAGAACCACGCGACGTAGAGCGGCACCAGCGGCCGCACGAGGAAGCCCGGGGTTACGGGGTCGAACAGGTGGAGCAGGGGGTTCGTCGCCTTGACGAAGAACCGCATGAAGAAGAACGAGGAATTCTCCGCGAGGAACAGGGACATCCGGTCCGCCCGATGAGCGTCCACATGACCACGCCGAGGACGTAGTCCGTGACGAGCACCCAGAGGGGGAACGCTTCGAGCAAGGATCGGGTTCCTGACCGGACTCGCGACCGCGGAAAAGAATCGGGGCGGAGCCAAGCTCCGCCCCGAAACGCCGGACGATCCGGGGTCTAGTGCTCGGACGCCAGCACCGACGCGCCCTTGGGCACGCGCATGTCGTCCACCATCTTCTGGGTTTCCTCGTCGGGCTCCTCGGTCATCCGCGTGACCACCACCATGGCCACCAGGCTGACCGCCATGCCGACGATTCCGAACCTCAGGTGGTCGAGACCGATCCACGGGTCCCCGCCGAGGAAGCGCACGTAGATGAGGTACGCGGTCCCCGCGAGGAACCCGAGCGCCATGCCGGCGATGGCGCCCTGCCGGTTCGCCCGTTTCCACCAGATCCCCAGCACGAGCGGGAAGAACAGGCCGGAGGCCGCGAAGTTGAAGGCCCAGGCCACGGCGCCCAGGATGCCCGTCAGCTTCAGGCTGGCCACCAGCGCCCCGGCGGCGCCGATCACGATGAGCAGCACCCGGGCCGCCACCAGACGCTTCCTGGTGTCGGCGGTGGGGTCGATCATCTTGTAGTAGAGATCGTGCGAGAGGGCGTTGGCGATGGCCAGCAGCAGGCCGTCGGCCGTCGACATGGCGGCCGCCATGCCGCCGGCGGCCACGAGCCCCGAGATCACGAACGGCAGGCCGGCGATCTCCGGCGTCGCCAGCACGACGATGTCGCCGCGCATGAAGAACTCGTTGATCTGCAGGATGCCGTCGCCGTTGCTGTCGACGATTTTCAGGAAGCCCACGTTGCTCCACTTCTGGACCCAGTCGAGGGCGGCGACGTCGGCGAACGCCTTGCCGATGATGCCGGTCGCCAGGTTCGGATCGAGGACCTGGAGCTTCGTGAAGGTCGCCAGGGCCGGCGCCGTGAAGTACAGCAGGAAGATGAACAGCAGCGACCAGGCCACGGACTGACGGGCCTCTCTCACCGACGGGGTGGTGAAGTAGCGCATCAGGATGTGCGGCAGCGACGCCGTGCCGGCCATCATCATGAAGGCGAGGGTCACGAACTTCCAGCTCGCGAGGCCCGTGCCCGCCGTCACGTGCTCGACGGTCAGGGCCTTCAGGCCGGCGACGGCCTCGGTCGGCTTCAGCGCGCCGACCTGCTGTATGACTTCCAGCTCCATGACGCGGGCGACGGCGTCGCCGTAGGCGATCTGCGGGATGAGGCCGAAGCCCTGCTTGTTGGACATCCAGATCACCGGCACCAGGTAGGCGATGATCAGGACGATGTACTGGGCCACCTGGGTCCAGGTGACCGCCCGCATGCCGCCCAGCATCGAGCACAGCAGGATGCCGAGCAGGCCGAACCAGACGCCGACCTCGAACGGGATCTGCAGCGCGCGGGACGCGATGGTGCCGGTCGCGTTGATCTGCGCCGTCACGTAGGTGAACGACGCCACCACCAGCACGATGACCGCGCACAGCCTGGCGGTGTTGCCGCCGTAGCGGGTGCCGATGTAGTCGGGCACCGTGTAGCACCCGAACTTGCGCAGGTACGGCGCCATCAGCGACGCCACCAGCACGTATCCGCCCGTCCACCCGACGACGAACGCCAGATAGCCGTGACCGCCGAAGTAGATGCCGCCGGCCATGGCGACGAAGGAGGCGCCGGACATCCAGTCCGCCGCGGTGGCCATGCCGTTGAACACCGACGGGACCTGGCGGCCGGCGACGTAGTAGGCGTCGACCTGCATCGTCCGCGACAGCCAGCCGATGGCTGCGTAGATGAGCACGGTGAAGGCGACGAACACGATGCCGATGGCCTCGGCGCTGAGGCCCATCTGCTCCAGCACCGCCATGATCAGGATGAAGACGATGAATCCGCCGGTGTACAGGCCGTAGACCTTCGGCAGATTGTCGATGAAGTTGCCTTTCATGGGTCTTTCCTCGCTCGCTCTGCCGTGCCTAGTCGTCTTCGGCCACGTCGAATTCCTCGTCGATCTTGTTCTGCCGGTTGGCCAGCCAGAAGATCAGGACGACGAAGACGACCAGCGATCCCTGCGCGGCCATGTAGAAGCCGAGCGGGAAACCGAGGAACGACACCGCGTTCAGCGAGTCCGCGAACCAGTGAACGCCGAAGGAGAAGACGAACCAGATCGCCAGGACGATGATCGTCAGATTCTTGGTCTTGGCCCAGTGCGCGGTGCGCGCTTCGGGCGATATATCGGACATGATTTCAGCTCCCGACTGAGTAGTGCTCACCTCTTACCCGGCGCCCGGACCCCGGGCGCCGCGCTCGTCCACGTCCTCCCCATGCTCGGAGTGGTGTTCTTGAGCGTTCCGTGCAACTGCCGTAGCGTTTCCCGCGACCGCCGTGAACGGCAAGGTTCCCGGCTTGGCCCGGGCGGCATGCATTGCCCCTCTCTTACGTTTGTGTGACGGCTAGATTACTTCAGTTTCTTGCGCGCGCAAATACATATGCTGCGGGATCTGAGGGACGGCGTGGGCGAGGCCGCGCGCTTCGTCTGGATCGCCCTCCGCGCCCTCCGCGTGTGGCGGCGCGACCCGCCCATCCGCACGCCGGCCGAGCTGGCGGCGTTCGTCGAGACGCGGTCCAAGTACGTCGCCCAGAGGACGCTGTTCGGCTACGTGAAGGCGCGCGCCGGGACCCGCTACGTCTCGCTGTTCGAGGACGAGACGTTCGCGGCGTCCGTCGACGCCGCGAAGTGGGAGGTCTACCTCGCCTGCCTGTCGGACCTCGCGGTGTACGCCGCCGCCGCGGTCGGGCGCGGCGCCCCGTCCGGCGCCGGAGACCTGGACGGACTGGCCCTCGCGGCCTTTCGCGCGGGACTCTCCGCGGACGAGTTGCCGGCGCAGCGCCGCGGCGGGTTCGCCGGGGACGAACGGGCGTTCGCGTCGCGGGTGGACTCGATATCGTGGCCGCGGGTGCCGGCCGACGAGACGGTGTTCGCCGGAAGCCTGGACGCGCTCGTGTACTGGGCCCCGGTCGCCGACGAACTGAAGCGGTACGACGTCGAGGCGCTCCGGAACTCCATGCGCTTTCAGTGGAAGGCCGTGCGCGACCAGCTTGCCGCGCGTCTCGACGCGGAGTCGGTCGCCGGCGGATAGTCCCGCGGCGGGGTGTCCCTCACGGCCCGTCCGCCGGTCGGACCCGGTCGAGCCTGTTCGTCCAGTGGCGGGGCAGGCCGTGGGCGCGGGCGCCCTCGCGCAGGAGGGTGATGTAGCGGAGGGAGGGGTTCCCGTCGGCCTCCTTGCCCCGCGCCGCGTAGGCGACCGCCTCGACGGGGCGCCCGTCGGCGTCCTCGGCGCCCAGGCGAAGCCGGCGGTACGGCCCCCCGGGAACGCCCTCGATGCCGTCCAGCCGGACGAGGTCGCGCTCGGTCATCCGGTACATCACGCCCCAGACCTCGTCGCCCGGACACGGTTCGATGTTCGCCGGGGCGGCCCTGCCTCTCGGCCGTCCCTCCAGGTTGAAGCGCAGGCGGTAGTCCCTGATCCGGCCGACGCGCCATTCGAGGGGGCGCATGCGGCGGCGCCCGCGGAACACGCCGTCGTGCATGTTGGCCCCGAAGGCGAAGTACCAGACCTCGTCGTCCGGGGAGCCGGCCAGCGGCAGCCCGTGGAAGCGGTACCGGAGCTTCGACAGCCGCCAGGACCGGGCGACGGCGCGGCGCAGGGAGCGCTTCAGCGTCAGGAACATCCGGCACCCGTTTCTTCTGCGATGCGGCGGGGCGAGCCGGCCCGGGACACGGACGATACAGCGTATCGCTTCCCCAGCGCATCCGTTGCGCTCGGGACCCGCTGCTCGATGCCGACCGGGCCCGCCGACGGGCCGCGCCCATCGCCGCGCACATCGAGGCGGGCGAGGAGCCGGTGCCCCCGCCGCTCTCATGCGTTATGCGCCAGCCGCCACCACACGGCCCAAACGGGCAGGCTCAACACCCCCGCGCAAACGGCAATCGCTTCCGCCCCGAGCGGCCAGCCGCCGCGCCGGAGAATCGGATCATGCGGCCACCGAAGACGCTTGCATTATGCACGGTCCTACCGTACACATGCGCGCCATGATCGTCCGTTCGTTTCGCCACCGGGGCCTGCGCCTCCTCTTCGAGACCGACTCGCCCCAGCTGCTGAAACAGGACCTGGTGGAGCGCGTGCGCGGCATCCTGGCGGCGCTCGCCATGGCGGAGACCATAGAGGGCTTCATCCGCGACGCGGCGCCCGGATGGCGGGTCCACCGACTCTCCGGCGCGCGCCGCGACGAGTGGAGCGTGTCGGTGTCGGGCAACTGGCGGATTACCTTCGAGGAGCGGAACGGCGCCATCGAGCGCCTGAACCTGGAGGACTACCACTGATGACCAGCGGCGGCATCAAGATGGGGATGACTCCCCCGCATCCCGGAACCTTCATCCGGATCGAGGCCCTTGAGGAGCTGGGGTTGAGCGTGGCGGCGGCGGCACGGATTCTCGGCGTGCGCCGCGCGACGCTGTCGGACCTGGTGAACGGCAACGCCTCGCTGTCGCCCGAAATGGCGCTGCGGATCGAGAAGGCGTTCGGCCTCAGCATGGATCTGCTGCTGCGGATGCAGGCGTGGCACGACGCGACGCAGATGCGCGCACGCGCCGACGAGATCGACGTTCGTCGCTATCAACCCGCATGATCGCCTCGTAGTGATTTTGTAACCTTCCGGTTCGAGGATGGCGATGTCTACGACGTCGACCTCGTCGACTACCACTGACGAGAGGCAGCGACATGCCGATGAGCAAGCCCCCGCATCCCGGACGCAGCATCAGGGAGAACTGCCTGGACCCGCTCGATTTGAACGTGACCGAAGCAGCGAAGGTGCTGGGTGTCGCCCGTCACACCCTCTCGCGGGTCCTGAACGGCCATGCGGCCATCTCCCCGGAGATGGCGATCAGGCTGGAGAAGGCGGGCTGATCCAACGCGGAGTTCTGGCTGCGCCGGCAGACCGCCTACGATCTCGTACAGGCGCGCAGGGGCGAAGACCGGATCGACGTGAAACCGTACAGCCCGCAGCAGGCGGCGTGATCCGCGGGCGGCCTCGCGGGAGGACCCGCATCCGGGCGGAGGCCGACGGCAGAGGATCGGCACGGTAGCCGTGCCCAGCGCGGTCCCGATCCACCAGGCGCCGTGCCGGTAGCCCAGCCGCCAGAGGCAGGCCGCACGGAACCAGGACGGCCAGCCAGGCATTCGGGATCGGCGCCGCCCCGCTCGAGGTTTCCGGCGGGAAGCGTACCGCCGCCTGCGCCACGACCCCGGCCGGCAGCCAGAGCGATGCCAGCAGCCAGAACCCGTGGCGCCGGATCCAGCCCCGCTCTTCCATGACCTGGCGATAAAGCACGGTCGAAAGCCCCGTTCTCGCGGATACCGGGAATGTCGCCCCGGGCCCATGCGGGAACCCGGTGCCTCCGACCCGACGCCCGGGGCGTCACCAGTGCAGTACGCCGCGCAGCGTCAGGCTGTGCTCGGGGTCGGCGTGGCCGGCGGCCTCGCGCCAGGTGCCGGCAAGGCCCAGCCTCGCCCCCGGCGCCACCTCCCAGCGCGTGCCGGCGCGCCACGACCGCGCGCCGTCGCCCGCGAACCCGAGCCCCGCATAGGGCGTCACCGTCCCGAGGCCGCCCGAGGCGCCGAGACCGTAGCCGATCTCCGCCTGCACGCGCCCGGTCGCCCCGCCGCCCGACGACGCCCCCGGGGCGGCGCCGGTCTCCCACAAGCTCCGAACGCCGCCGGCGGTCCGGCCCCATGCCGGCTGCACGCTGAGCGCAAGGCCCCGACCCGCCGCTCCGGGATCGATCCCGATCAGGCCGCTCACGCCCCGTTCCTCGTGGTCTTCGCTATGGACCAGCAGCGTCCTGGCCCGGCCCTCCAGGGAAAGCCCCGCCGCCGGGTCGGCGTAGCGCAGCGCGCCGCCTGCCTCGACGCCGCTGCCGGTCTCCCCGTCCCCGCCGTCGTTCCGCACGCCGATCTCGATCGACGGCGTCAACGTTCCTCCCGAGGCGAGTTTCCGGGTGTGCGACCCCTCGACCGCCAGGCGCTGCCGGCTGGCGCTCAACTCCGCGCCCGCCAGCGTGCCGGAGGCGTCCACCTCGGCCCACGTGTAGGCCGTCTCCGCCTTGAGGCTCAGGCTCACGGCGCCGCCCTCGATCAGCCGGTCGCTGGTCGCCATCGGCACGTTCAGGCCCCCCGCGATCATCCGCTGCGTCAGGTCGCTCGTTTCCCTGCCCGCCGCATCCTCGAGTTCGACCTCGCCCGTGCCGTAGCCCGCCGCGGCCCACAGGTTGACGCCGCCGGGACCCTGCCAGCCCATATAGGGGTTGACGCTGGTGAGCGTCGCGGTGAACGCGCCTTTCCGTGCGTCGGCGTCGGTGTAATCCACCGAGCCCTGCGCCCGCGCCACCGACACTCCCGCCAGCAGTTCGGGGCTCGGCCTGGTATCGATGCCGAGACTGGCGCTCGCCACGTCGCCGTCGTAGGACACGCTCTGCCGGTCGCCGCCGGAGAGGCTGCGGTAGTCCCCGCTTCCCCAGACCGTCAGGTTGCGGAGCGGGCCGGGTTCCCCGGCCTCCGCCGCGTCGAGCGACAGGGTGAAGGACGAGCGCGCGAGCAGCCGGTCGAGGTCGAGCGTGCCGTTCTCCAGCGCGGTCCGGTTCGCCAGCAGCGCCTCGGTAAGCGTGGACGCGCCGCCGAGGCTGGCCTTCGCGGCCGGCGGAGAGCCGGGGGATGCCTGCCGGAGGCGGTTCGATATCGCATCCACCGTGCCGGCGGTCATGGCCCGCATCACCTGCGGCAGGACGGCTTCGACCGTCCGGTTCGGACCCGCCTCCGTCACCACGTCCGGGTCCCCGTAGATGCCTGCTCCGAAGATGAGTGGATACGGGAACGTGCTTCCGTCCGGCCTCCTGCTTTCGAACACGCGCTGGCGGGCATAGGTCACCTTGGGGACCGTAGCGCTATCGGTGTCGTCATCCGGGTTGTCGAAGTAGTATGTGACGAAACCTCCGTCCGGGTTGCTTCCCGCCGCCTCGATAATCTGCGGCAGAATCAGTTTTCCGGTGACTTCGTCTCTCAACGTATCCGTAGGCCTCTGGAATTCGAACTTGTTCGGAAAAGCTCCGTGAAAGATGGTGTAGCCTGTGGGCTCCATGATGAAGAGATAGATCGGGCCATGCCTCCATGGTCCGTCCGGATCGCGCAAAGCGCTCTTGGCTCTTGTAAATGCTTCCCGGCCGTCCGTCCGAAAGAGCCCAAGAACATACTCCTCCGCGCCTTTCACAAAGGCTTTCAGGCTTGCGCGATCCACCACCTCATCGGCGCGCACATCCGGATCGCCGGCGACGGTGTCCTCATCCGTCAAGTGGGATTCGCCAATGTCGAGACCGGCAACCAGGATGAGCGGATTGCCACTGACGCGTTTGTATCCGACGGCGTAACCGCCCGTTGCGGACAGGTGGCCACCGTCCGGTCGCCCAAAATTCCCCGTCGCAGGCAGATCTGCCGCACCGGTCGCGGCGGCGATCGTTCTCCAAACAGCCGGCTTGAGTTGCCTGCCGCTTAGCGCCCCATTGTTCGAGTGGAAGAACACCCTGCCCTTGGGAGACATGGTAACGACATAGATCGAGCCGGTGTTCCAGTCCTCTTCATTGCGGATGAGACACGCGCTGTATGTGAGCTCCGGTCCCAGCCTGACACTTGCCAGATATCGTTTTGCCGCCAGCGCGAAATCACTCAAACTGCCGGTGCCTGCGACGACCTCGCCGGCTGTCGTGCCGGGAGTCGCCAGCGGATTGACCTCGACGCCGGCCGGGTGCGGGCAGGCCTCCTGCGCAACGGCGGGCTTCGTCCCGGAATCAACGCCGGTCAGGCCCAGTAAACACCCAAGAAACACCGCCGACAGCCATCTTGGGCCATGCATCTTCGGTGCCGCATCGACGCTCAAGTGTTTCATCTCGACTGTCCCCTGTCTGTACAGCTTCGCTCCCAAACCGCCCGACAGCCTCGAATGCCCGCAGCCTGTTCGACCGCGGCAGGTGCGCTGACCGACCGTCATTCCCTCCATCCCCGCGATAGAGCCGAAACCGGAAGAATTCCGACAAATGACGTAAAGCCAAGCATGAATGCTGTTCAATTGTGCCGTCGTGTCAACTGTCCGTTGCGGCGGGGCTCCTTCGCGGCCGGGCTCGACCAGGTCTCGTGATCCTGCGCCTCCGGCGGCCATTCTCCGCGCCCGACTGCCTGCCTCGGTCGATGAAAAGGAGCAGGTCGTGGCACCCCAGGACTACGAGTCTCTCCGAGCCAATCTTGAGCAGGTGCGAGCCGAGGTCCTCCACATGGACGAGCGTGTGCTGCTGCTCCTCCACCGGGTAGGACTTGCCGGTCCAGTGAACCACCCCGCCGACGGCTGTATCGACGACGGCCACGAGTTCCGTATGCGTACACGCTCCGGGGCAGGTGGAACGGCAGCGATGATCGTCTCGTAGCCGCTCCTCCTTGTGCCGCTCGATGTTCAAGTCGACGCCAAGCGTCAGGATACTCGTACGTCTTCTCGCCAAGCGAAGAACATCACCGGAAAGCACCGCATTGACCGCCTCTTCGGCGTAAGGAATCAGCTTGCGGAGATCCCGCTTCTTCGAGCCCCAACCCCTACCGCCGTTATAATCACGGGGCAGCCGCGATCGAACAAAGCCACCCGGCGTAATTGTGATGGTCGCGAAGCGGTTTGGCCACCTGTCGGACGCGAATGCATCCGATAGCATCGCGCGCGCTTTATTGCGATTGTCCGGTTGTCCCCTCCGGCAGGTCCGTCCGGACACGACGACGCGGACGACTTGCGGCTTTGGCAAGCTCCTAGACCCTAATCGGGACGGCTTCGACGGCGCCGGCACTTTGATCGCCTCGGGATCGACGCTGCCACGTATACATGCGACATATTCCTCGTCTGATCCAGGACGCCGACCGTCAACCAAGGCGTGTGCGGGTCTCCTCCGGCTGCCCGCCACTGTATTGGGGCTATGCCGGTCCCGTTAGGCTGAAGCGCCCCTGCGGTCCCGGACGAAACCTGCGGCATCGGTGTCTTCGGCACACGGAAGCAACAAGGCTTTGACCCGCGAATCCTGATAGCATAATTTGATTGACGGATGGCCCGCGGGAGGGCTGCCGACCGAACAGGAAATGCCAGCATGGGCACCAGCATCACTGTCCGCGACATCGATCCCGGAGACAAGTCCTGGCTCCGGCGAGAGTCGCGCCAGCTCGGCGTATCGATGGAAGAGCTGGTCCGCCGCCTGATCCACGAGAAGCGCACGAAGAACGAGCGCCGCCCGAAGCCGTCCGAAGCCTTCACGCGGCATTTCGGAGAGGATCACGGCGTCGAGCTTCCGCCCCCGGTCCGTTGCGGCTATAAGCCGCTGTCGTTCTCGAGTGGTGATGAGGCATGACCGCTCCGCTTGCGTGGCTGATAGACACGAACGTCGTCTCCGAGATGATGCGCCCGCGGCCTGAACCGCGGGTTGCTGCCTTTCTCGATGCGATAGAGGACGAAGGCATTGGCCTCGCGGCCATCACTGTCTGGGAAGTTCTGGACGGAATCGGCCGACTCGCTCCGGGCAGGCGCAGGCGCGGCCTGGCCGACCGGTTCCACGACCTTCTCGACGAACTGTTCGAGGACCGCATCGTCGAGTGGACCTTGGCCGATGCGCGTGCGTGCGCGCGGATCATGGAAGACAAGCGCAGGCGCGGCGAGGCGCTCGACGATCACGTGCCCGACGCCTTCCTTGCCGCGGCGGCGGCCACGCGCGGGCTTGCCGTGGTCACGCGGAACACGGGCGAGTTCCGCAACACCGGAGTCGAGACCCTCGATCCATGGACTGCCGGGCCGCGATGAGGATCGTTCGGAACACCGGCGCTGATCGTGTAATCGATATCGTCCGGCCTTGGCTCGGGGCCGGCAATCGGTTCGACTGCCAGACTACGGCAATTTTGTCCTCCCGTGGGGGAACCTATCCCCGGGTCGGCGAAGCCGGCCACAGGAAGGGACGCCAATGACTGCGACGCGTTGTAGGGCTATCTCCTCTTCAAGATGGCCATCGGTCGGGCGCCTGAGAGCAGCCGGCCCCTCTGTTCGCAGAGCGACATCATGACCACTCCTTTGCGAGCCTCGATTCGACTCGATCTTCCGGGACCCGCTTGAATCCACGCCATGCACCGTGTCTGTGGGGCGGGACGGGCAGGAAATCCAGACCGGACGGCAACGAGGCGGCGGCAGAGGCCCCCGGCGGACGATTTCGCACGGACGCGCGCCGCTGTATGATGTGTCGGTCGGCGCGAGCAAGAGGACCCGCCCCGCTTGAACAGTCCCGCCTCCAGACTGAAGGCCGTCCCGGCGTCGGGCGCGCTGGGGGCCGAAATCCAGGGCGTGGATCTCGCGTCGGACCTGAGCGGCGAGACCGTTCTCGGGATTCGCCGGGCGCTGCTGGAGCACGGCGTCGTCTTCTTTCGCGACCAGCGTCTCGACGCCGGGGCCCACAAGCGCCTGGCCCGCCGTTTCGGCGAGATTTTCATCCATCCCTTCTTCGTCGCCGGCGACGACCCGGAGATCATGGTCATCCACCGCAAGCCCGGCGACGTGAGCATCGTCGGCTTCGAGTGGCACAGCGACACGACGATGGCGGCCGAGCCGCCCATGGGCTCCATCCTCTATGCCGTCAAGGCGCCGCCGGTCGGCGGCGACACCCTGTTCGCCAACCAGTACGTCGCGTACGAGCGCCTGTCGGACGGCATGAAGGACATGCTCGACGGCCTGCGGGCGGTGCACAGCGACAGGCGCGTCGCCGGACCCGGCAGCGGGCGCAACGCCGGGCGCACGACCAAGGCGCGCGACGATTCGGACTGGCGCGAGACCGCGACCCTCCATCCCGTCGTCCGCACCCATCCGGAGACCGGCCGCAAGTGCCTGTACGTCAACCACTCCTACACGGTCGGCTTCGAGGACATGACCGAAGGCGAGAGCAAGCCCCTCCTGGACTGGCTGATGGACTGGGGCCATCGCCCGGAGTTCACGTGCCGCTTCCGGTGGCACGACGGGTCGGTCGCTTTCTGGGACAACCGCTGCACGAAGCATCTCGCCGTGAACGACGCCGCCGGACACGAGCGGATCATGCGCCGCGTCCAGATTCGCGGGGACAGGCCCGTCTGACCCGCAATGGCGCGTTCTCCATGGCCTCGCCGCGCATCGTGACGCTCGCCGGCGCCCTCTGCGCCGCGCTGGCCGCGGCGGCGCCCGGCCCGCCCGCGGCCGCGCGGCAGGACGACCCGCGCCTGGAGGCGCTGTTCGCGGCCCTCCGGGCGTCGCCCGATCCCTCCGCCGCGCGGGACGCCGCCAACCGGATCCGGGAGATCTGGATGAAGTCCGGCGAGCCGCGTCTCGACCGGCTGATGACGGTGGGGCGGGCCGCGATGATCGGCGGCAACCACGCGGCGGCGCTGTCGCACTTCGACCGGGTCGTCGCCGCCGATCCGGGCTACGCCGAAGGCTGGAACCAGCGGGCGGCGCTCCACTATCTGACGGGCGACTACGCCGCGTCGGTCCGCGACGCGGAACGGGCGCTGGAGCTCGAGCCGCGCCACTTCGACGCCCTCTCCGGCCTGGGGCTGATCGACGCCCGTTCGGGACGGCTGGAAAAGGCGGTCGAACGGTTCGAGGGCGTGCTCCGCATGAACCCCCACGCGCGCCATGCCCGGTCCAACATCGCGTGGCTGCGCGGGCGAATGGCGGCCGGGGGCGGGGCGGCGGGACGTTGAGCGACGAGGTCCTGCTGATCGTGCTCGCGGGAGCGTGGCTGTTCGTCCACCTCGTCGCGCACGGACTGGCGCAATGGACCGTCGCGGGGAACGCCTGGGCGTTCGGCGCCCGCGACGCGCCGCCGCGCGAGACCCCGTTGAGCGGGCGCCTGCGGCGCGCGTTCGCCAACTACCTCGAGACGCTGCCGGCCGCCCTCGCGGTGCTCGTCGCCGCCGAGCTGTCCGGCCGCGCCAACGAACTGACCTCCTGGGGCGGGTGGATATGGTTCGGCGCCCGGGTCGTCTACCTTCCCGCGTACGCCTCCGGCCGCCCCTGGCTGCGCAGCGCCGTCTGGGGCGTCGCGGTCGCCGGGATCGCCGCGATGGCGCTGGGGCTCGTCCTGGGCGCCCCGTAGCGGCGCCCGCCGGTTCCGTCCCGAAGCCTGAACGGGACGTCCCGCAATACGTATTCTGCGAATCGAGCGGATTGGAGCGGTCGGCATGCAAAGAGTCACGTCGCGCGAATTTCAGCGGAACTTCGGTCACTTTCAAGACGAGGCGCTCAAATCGCCGTTGTCGATCACCCGCAACGGCAGGGACCGGCTGGTGGTCTTGTCGGTGGACGAGTACGAGCGCCTCAAGCGTCGCGACCGTCGGGCGCTTGCCGTCGAGGAGCTGTCCGATGCCGAAATCGAGGCGATCCGCGACGCCGAGCCGCTGGCCGAGGCGGCCCGGTACGATTGCGAATTGACGCCCGCGCATGGCGCCGATACCTGATCCGTCGCCCGGCCTCGTCGTTCGCTATGCCTACCTTTGGAGACGCGAGGCTGACGGCGGCCGGGACGAGGGATCCAAGGATCGTCCCGCCGTGGTGCTTTTGACGGTCGAGGACGACGAACACGGCGGCAAGACGGTCTGGGTCGCGCCGGTCACACATGGCCAGCCGGACGACCCCGCGGCAGCGGTCGAGATCCCGTCGCGAACGGGGACACGTCTCGGTCTCGACGCGGACCGATCGTGGATCGTCATTTCCGAGGTGAACGTATTCCCCTGGCCAGGACCGGATCTGCGACCCGTCGCGCCATCGCGATGGACATACGGACACCTGCCGGCGGGGCTGTTCCGGATCGTCCGCGACCCCTGATGCCGTCCCGGACGGGTGGACGCGTGCGTGCGGCGCGGTTCCGTCCTATTCCCCGCCGGCGGCGCGCGCGGCGGCGCGGCCGGACCGCACGGCGCCCTCGATCGTCGCCGGCAGGCCGGTGTCGGTCCAGTCTCCGGCCAGGTAGACGTTGGCGAACCCGGTCCGGGTCCCCGGGCGGCGGCGCGCTTCCGCGGGCGTCTGCGCGAACGTGGCGCGCCGCTCCTTGACCACGGTGTACGCGGGCGCCTCGTCCGGGTCGAGGCCGAGCGCCGCGGCCACGTCGCGCCAGGTCTTCCGGGCGACCGCCTCGGCCGGCTCGTCGGCCAGGGCGTCGGCCGCGCTCACCGTGACCGACGCGACCTCGCCGCGGACGAAAAGCCACTGCGCCGTCCCCCCGACCAGCCCGAGGAACGGCAGGTCCGCCGGCAGGCCGGCGGGCGCGGACAGCCGGAAATGCGCGTTGACGATGGCGTGGCTTCCCTCCGGCACCGTCAGCGACGGCACCATGCGGGCCGCCGCCGCCGGCGGCAGCGCCAGGACCACGCTTTCGCCCGCGCCCAGCGCCACCGCGTCCGCGCCGAAGTCCAGGCGGCGCGCGCGTCCGTCCGCGTAGGCGACGGCGCGCAGCCGGTGTCCGAAGCGGACGTCCGCGCCGCGCCGGCGCAGGAGGTCCAGCGCCGGGTCCACGAACGCGTCGGACAGTCCGGTCCGGGCGATTCGCGGCCGGCAGGCGGCCTCTCCCTTCGCGAAGGTCTCCCGCAGCACCGGCCACAGCAGGCCTGCCGCGCCGGTTCGCGCCGGCGTGTTCAGCGCGGCGACGGCCAGGGGCTCCCAGAACCTCCGGAACAGCACGCCGTCCCCGCCGACGCACCCGGCCACCGTGCGGTCGGCGCCGGCCGCGGCGAGCCGCAGCGCCGAAAGGTAGTCCAGGACGCCGGTCCCGGGCACGCGGCGCCGGGCGTCGAGGATCCACCACGGCAGCCGTCCGGCGCCGGGGCGCAGGCACCAGCGCCGGCCGGTGCCCAGGTCGAGGAACGGAAAGGCCGCGCGGGCCGGGCCGGTCAGCGCGTCGGCGGCGCCGATGTCCGCGAGGTAGCCCAGCGCCGCCGTGTTCCCGCTCAGCAGCAGGTGGTTGCCGTTGTCGACCGCGCGTCCGATCCGGGCGTCGGCGTAGGAGCGGCAGCGGCCGCCGGCCCGGCCGCTCGCCTCGTGGAGCGTGACGGCGCGCCCCGCGCGGGCCAGCGCCACGGCGGCGGCGAGGCCCGCCACGCCGGCGCCGACGATGTGGGTCCGGGCCACGGACGGAACGCGCTAGAGGAACCCGTGGCGCAGGGCGAGCCACGCCTTGCGCCCGCGCGTCAGGCGGATCGGGCCGTCGATCCGCTCCCAGCCCCGTTCCTCGAGACGGTCGAGGGTGTCCCGGTAGACCGCCATCATGAGGACGGACGGCCGCATCTGCCGCCAGCCGAGCTCCGCCATCAGCCCCTTCGCGTCGGCGTAGCGGGCGCGCGCGAGGACGGCCAGCTCCGCGCAGGCGCCGGGGAAGCCCGGATGGGCGAGGACCGCGTCGGGGGGGGCCTCGGGGACGCCGTGCCGGGCGAGCGCGTCCAGGGGCACGTAGAGGCGCCGCAGCGCCGCGTCCTCCTTGAGGTCGCGCAGGATGTTGGTGAGCTGCAGCGCGGTGCCGAGAGTCTCGGCGAACCGGGGACCGGGCGGGCGGGCGGCGCCGAAGGCGTGGATCGAGAGCATGCCGACCGCGCCGGCGACCTTGCGGCAGTAGCCCAGCAGGTCGTCCAGCGTCTCCATCCGCACGGCCGGCGCGGCGTCGATCTCCATGCCGTCGATCACCGCGAGGAACTCCTCCCGCGGCAGGTCGAAGCGCCGCACCGGCCCCAGCAGGGCGCGCGTCGTCGGCCGTTCCGGCCGCCCGGCGTAGAGGCGGGCGATCTCGTCCCGCCAGGCCGCCAGCGCCCGCATCTTGCCGCCGGTCGCGCCCGGCCCGTCGGCGATGTCGTCGACCTCGCGGCAGAACGCGTAGATGGCGTACATCGCGCGCCGCCGTTCCGCGGGCAGCGCCCGCATGCCCCAGAGGAACGACGTGCCCGACCGCGCGACGAGGCCCTTCACGTGCGCCCACGGCTCGCCCGGGCCGTGGGCCGGGGCGTCCGGCGCGGACGGGCGGCGGCGCGCCGCGGTCACGTCGCCGGAACCGCCGCCGCCGGCCTCGCCCGCAGCAGCAGGACGCGGCCGATCCCGCGCGCGCAGCACGCCGCGAACTGCGCCTTCGTCAGCGCGACGCGCTCCGCCAGCGGGTCCCTCCGGCGCAGTTCGGCGGCGAGCTTCCCGGCGATGGCGACGATCGCGGCGGCCTCCATGGCGAAGCGGACGCCGCCGAGCGCGCCCGGCAGGCGCTCCGCCGACGCCAGCAGCCCGTCGGTGGCGTCGAGGCACAGGTCCAGCACGCGCCGCAGCGCCGCCGTCGACCGGCCGCCGCCGAGTTCCCCGACGTCCATGCCCGCCTCGGCCATCCAGTCCCGCGGCAGGTAGACGCGGTCCAGCGTCCGGTAGTCGTGCCCGCAGTCCTGGAGGTGGTTGAGCACCTGGAGCGCGTTGCAGAGGGCGTCCGCCGCCGGGTAGGCCGCGGCCGGCTCGCCGTGCAGGTCGACGAGGTAGCGGCCCACGGGCGCCGCGGAGAGGTCGCAGTAGCCCATCAGGTCGTCCCAGTCGTCGTAGCGGGGCTTGACCGCGTCCTGCCGGAAGGCGCGGATCAGGTCCGTGCAGTGCCGGCGGGTCACCCGCGTCGCGGCGAGGCTGCGGCGGACGGCGTGCGCCTTGCGGAAGGCCGGGTCGGCCGTCTCGAGGCCGCGCACGGCCCTGTCGAAGCCGTCCAGGCGCGCGATCTTGTCGGCGGGCTCCAGGGCCGGGTTGTCGGCGATGTCGTCGATCGCCCGGGCGTAGGCGTAGAACGCCGCGACGTGCGGCCTGAGGCGCGCCGGCAGCAGCCGGGAGCCCACGGGGAAGTTCTCGTCCCCCGCCGTCTTGCCGGACGGCGTCTCCGCCCCGCCGGCGAACGCGCGCGTCGTCCGCATGTTTCCCGCCCGTGCTGCCCGGTGCGACGGCGGAACTATCGCACACCCGCCCCCGCGGTGTCCCCCGGCCGGACGTCGCCGGACGAATTCGCACAGTTCGCACGGAATCGGGGGGGCCGCCGCCGCTCCGGCATTCGCACCCCCCTTCCCGTGCGGCCGAATTCGCACACTTCGCACACGAGCCGCACGGCAGCGGCCCGAAACCGCGCGCACCCCCTGCGATGTCGTGCGAAGTGTGCGAATTCGACCGGTTTTCTCCCGCGTTTCCAGCCGGTTGGCCGGACGGGGCGTTCTTCGCGGACGGCGGGACGGCCGCAACGCCCCCGGACTCGTTCCGGGCATCCACATCCCTCCGCCCGGTTCATGGGGGCGGTCGTTCCAAGCCGTGCTCTCTGGCGGACACCCTCACCCTGTCCCTCTCCCGCTCGCGGGAGAGGGGACCCTCGGGGCACGGCCGGGGTGGGGGTGGACCGCAACGGAACAGGTCCGGCCTGGCCGGCGCGCCGTCTTGCTTCGGCGAAACCGCGGGACGCGGGAATCCGGTTGACCCTCAGCCTAGCCGACGGCGATCTCGACGCGGAGGCGCCTGTCGATCTCTCCGGCGGAGGCGGTTTCGAAGAACAGGGTCAGCGCCTCGGCGAGATTGTCGCGCGCGCCCGGCCGCGCCCCGAGGGTCCCCTCTCCCGCGTGCGGGAGAGGGACAGGGTGAGGGTGTCGGTCAGGGGGCGCGGCCTGGAACGACCGGCCTCCATGAACGGGCCGGCGTCACTCGGCGGCGGCCCGGGTCCGTTCGCCGTAGGGGTCGGCGGCGGCGCGTCCCATGCGGCGGCTCCATTCCCCGTAGTAGTGGCGCATGCCCTTCTCGTCCTGGATGGAGGGCTCCTCCCGCCCGTGGAGGATGAAGGCGTTCTCCCCGCCGGCGTGGAGCGCCATGGACTGGCCGACGATGGCGTACTCGTCCTCGGGCAGGTTCCGGCCGAAGGGGCCCCAGATCATGTTGTGGTCCTCGGTCCGCATCCGGCGCTCCTCGGCCGTGTCGCCCTTGACGCCGAAGCCGCGGAACTCGATCAGCACCCTGCCGGGCGACAGGGGCACCATGGTGTCGAGGCGGAACGCCGGCGCGCGCAGGATGAAGGTCATGGTCGGGAACAGGTCGATCAGCTTGTGGCAGGCCACCTCGCCGCCGGGCCAGCCCAGGCTGCGCTGCCGGCCGCCGGTCCCCTCGTAGGCGTCGTAGCGGCACTCCATCGAGTCGACGCAGATGTGCCCGTTCGGGAAGGTGTGGATGCGGCGGTCCCAGTAGCCGGGCTGGATCAGGGCGATCTTGCGGTTATGGTGGTGCAGGAAGTCGTGGTACAGCTCGGAGTTGGTGTCGTACCAGAGCTTGTAGTTCGAGTTCACCACGGCCTTGTGGTAGCTGATGATCTCGAGCTCGCACGCCGACAGCTCCTCCCGCATGTCGTCGAGGGCCGGCCCGACGAACTCGGACAGGCTCCCGCAGCCGTCGTCGACGTTGACCCACACGAACCCGCCGAGGCCGACCTCGGTCCGCACCTCGCGGAGCCCGAGCCCGTCCCGGCTCAGGCGGTCGCCGTAGCCCTCCTTCTGCCGGGTGACGTGGGTGCACCGGCCCCGCGTGTCGTAGGACCACTGGTGGAAGATGCAGGTGATGTTCCGGGCGTTGCCCGCCGGCTCGTGGACCAGCACGTTCCCGCGGTGGGAGCAGTGGTTGTAGAAGGCGCGGACCGCGCCGTCGTCGCCCCGGACGACGAACAGCTCCTTGCCGCCGGCGTGCGTGCAGCGCCGGTAGTCGTAGACCTCCGGCACCTCGCTCTCGTGGCACACGACCGTCCAGACCTTCCGGAAGATCTTCTCCCGCTCCTCCCGGAACAGGTCCTCGTCCGTGTAGATCCTCGGGTCCACGTAGTGCGTCGGCGGGAGGCGGTCGGGCGCTCGTGCCCATTCGGCGGCGGTGCGCGACATGATGCGGCTCCTCGGGCCAGCGTTGGGGCGCGGCGTCCGGGCAGGGTACCGCCGCGGCGCCCCGTCCGCAACGGCCGGGGCCGGGGGCCGGGCCCTTTTCCCCGGCGGTCCGGGCGTGTATCTTCCCGCCCGCGGGCCCGCGGCGCGCACCGGCGCCGGAAGCGGGTTCCCAGCCAATCGATCCATCGTGGGGACGGGGAGCGGCATGGCCCAGATGAACGGAGGCGCGGCGGTCGTCGAGACACTGCGGGCCGCGGGAGTGACGCACGTGTTCGGCCTTCTCGGGTCGTCGACCATGGAGGTCTACGACGCCCTCTACGACGCCCGCGACGTGGCCTACGTCGGCGTCCGGCACGAGGCCTTCGGCGTCCACATGGCGGACGGGTTCGCGCGCGCCAAGGGCAGCCCCGGCGTCTTCCTCGCGGGCCAGGCGGGCCCCGGGTCCGTCAACATGGTGGCCGGCATGGCCGCGGCGAAGCTCGCCTACTCCCCCGTCGTCTGCCTCACCGGGCTGGTCGCCACCGACCACTTCGGCCGGGACGCGTTCCAGGAGGTCGACCAGCAGAACCTCTTCGCGCCCCTGGTCAAGAAGAACATCACGGTCATGCGCCCCGACCGGGTGCCCGACGCCGTCGAGGAGGCCCTGCGCGTCGCCAACTCGGGCCGCCGCGGCCCCGTCGCCGTGAACATCCCGCGGGACATGTTCGCCGCGCAGCTCGAGGTGGAGGCGAAGGCGCCCGACTACGGGCCCGGCGCGGCGGCGGGAACCTGCAACCCGGAGGCGGTCGCCCGGGCCTGCGAGCTCCTCCGCGGGGCCCGGGCCCCCGCGATCCTGGCCGGCGCCGGGGTGAAGTGGGGCGGGGGCGCGGACCAGGTCCGCCGCCTGTCGAACGAGCTGCAAATCCCGGTCGCGGCCTCGGCGGGGCACCCGGACGTGGTGCCCACGAGCCACCCGTTCTTCGCCGGGCAGATCGGCCCCCGCGGCAACGAGGTCGCCAGCCGCGCGACGCGGGAGGCCGACGTCATCCTCGCCCTCGGCACGCGCCTCGCGTTCAACACGACGTTCTACACCTACAACGACATCGCCCGGGACGCGAAGATCGTCCAGGTCGACATCGAGCCCGCGGCGCTGGGCAAGTACTTTCCGATCGAGGTCGGAATCATCGGCGACGCGGGGACCGCGGCCGGGGCCATCGCCGACGGCATGGGCGGCATGACGGCGGACACGGTGCCGTGGAAGGACCGCTCCCGGCGGTTCCTCGAGGATCTCGAGGAGCTCTGGAAGACGCGGGAGGAGGACGGCAGGAGCACGCTCACGCCGCTCCGGCCGGAGCGCGTGTTCGCGGAGCTGCGCCAGGCGGCGCCGGAGAACGCGCTCTACACCCTCGACGCGGGCACCATGTGCCTCCAGGCGACGGACAAGCTGCGCTACGAGGGCGCGCCCAGCATGCTGACGCCGCTCGACTACGGCCTCGTCGGCTTCGGGTTCCCGTGCGGCCTCGGCGCCAAGTGCGCCCGGCCCGGCCGCCCCGTCGTCAGCCTGCACGGGGACGGCGGGTTCGGCATGGTCATGCCGGAGTTCGCCACGGCCGTCCAGTCCGGGATAAACACCGTCACGGTCGTCTTCGACAACGGCTGCTGGGGCGCGGAGAAGTCCTACCAGCGCGACTTCTACCAGGGCCGCTACATCGGCTGCGACACGCTCAATCCGCGCTACGACGAGTTCGCCCGGCTCTACGGCGCGGAAGGGTACTTCTGCGAGGAGCCCGGAAGCGTGGCGGACGCCATGAGCCAGGCCGCGAAGGCGGACTGCCCGGTCATCGTCCACGTCAAGGTCGATCCCGAGGCGATGGTCAGCTTCCGCCGCGACGCGTTCACACATCGGGCGCAACGGTAGGCCCGGCGTTCGCGCGCGGCGGCCGGGGGAGGGGGTGCAGATGCGGGTTCTCGTGACCGGAGCCACGGGCTTCGTGGGACTGAACGTCGTCGAGGCGCTGCTCGCCCGGGGCGACGACGTCGTGGCGTTCGACTCGGCGCCGCTGCCGCCGGGGGGCGAGGCCGCCCTCGCGGCGGCCGGCGGCCGGGTGGAGGTCGTGACCGGCGACGTCCGCGAACTGGCCGCGCTGGCCCGGGCGATGCTGGGCTGCGACGCCCTGGTCCACACCGCCGCGGTCACCTCGAGCCTCGTGCGCGAGCGGCTCAACGCCCGCGCCATCGTGGACGTCAACGTGACGGGCACCGTCAACGCGATGATGGTCGCCCGCGAGGCCCGCGTCCGGCGGATCGTCAACTTCTCCTCGTCGGGGGTCTACGGCGAGAGCTCGTTCGCGCACGACGTGCTCCGCGAGGACGGCGCGATGCCGCTCCCGGACTCCCTCTACACGATCACCAAGTACGCGGGCGAGCGGATCGCGCTGCGGCACCGGGCGCTCTACGGCGTCCACCTCGCGTGCCTGCGTCCGGGCTACGTGTTCGGTCCGTGGGAGCGGAACACCGGCGTGCGCGACACGCCGTCGCCGATCCTCCAGGTCACGGTCGGGGCGGCCCGCGGCACGGAGGTCGTGCTGCCCCGGGCCTGCCTGAGGGACTGGGTGTACAGCCGCGACGTCGCCGACTCCGCGGTCGCGCTCCTCCACGCCGACGGTCCGGGGAGCGGGGTCTACAACTCGGCCGGACCGGAGTCCTGGACCCTGGAGAGCTGGTGCGAGCGGCTGGCCGGGCGCTTTCCCGGGTTCTCCTGGCGGATCGGCGACGACGCCACCGTCGAGCTCAACTCCCCGCAGGACCGCGGGGCCCTGGACATGTCGCGGCTGAAGGCGGACGCCGGCTTCGTCCCCCGCTACGGGCGGGACGCCGCGTTCGAGGACTACATGGACTGGATCGCCGGCCGGCCCGACTTCGCGGACACGCCGTTGTAGGGCCGCGCCGGCGGCGCGGCGCCTCGGGGTAGTCCCGGGGGGGTCGCGATCACACGAGTCTTTAATAGCGCAGTAGTATCGAAGTCCGTGTCACCCAGCCGAACAAGTTTCCGATATGCGGTTGATCGAATCCCGCTACGTTATTGACGAGAACACCCCGCCCCGAAAAGGTGGAATGGCGGACGTCTACCTCGCGGTTGATATGGAATCCGGCCGCGAAGACGTAGCGATAAAGCTGTTCAAGGACGCGTTCCACGATCAAGAGCTAGCCGATATTGCGTTCTCTAGGGAGCTGCGGTCCCTTCAGGAACTCAATACACATCCGCACATACTTTCGGTTCGAGATTTCGGAACCGACGCAAGCACCGGGCAAAAATATATAGTACTTCCATGGATAGATTCAGATCTCCGTGAAACGCTTCAAGCCATATCTTTCAAGGGGTGGGACGACTATTACGAGCGTGTTGGTGCAAAACTTCTCGATGCACTATCATACGCCTATTCTCGAGACATTATTCATCGCGATATCAAACCTGAGAACATTCTTCTCGATAGAGAGGGCACTCCCTTTGTTGCGGATTTCGGAATCTCGAAGTTCAAGAAATATTACCAAGTTGGAAAAACTCTTGCGCACCTGGGAACACCTCCCTACCAGCCGAATGACTCCTTCAGTGGCGAATATGAGGACACGCGAGATGTTCATGCTTTCGGCGCCTTGAGTGTCGCCGCTGTAACTGGTCAAAATCTATACGATTATGAGGAGCTCAACAGGGCTCTTGTTGAGTTTGATGCACCTGAAGGAATTCTGGAGATTGTGCAACGATGCGTCTCTGGTGAGGCTTCTGAACGTCCGGCCAATGTGGTTCAACTATTCGACGAAATCGAATCGATTCAACGTCGACGACGTGCAGAATGGGAGCCTGCACAAGTACTTAGCATTTGGATTACTAGAAAGGTTTCAGACCGTCTTTTCCTACTACTGGATGTCAACGCGCGTACAGCTGTGGAGAAATACGTTTACGATGACTTATGCGATACATGTGGGGTTGCCCGCTGGAGAATCGGTGGCGATAAGAATGATTCTAGATCGACACAAACTAGCGTTGCTCTTTATTCTGCAGAGAATACATATCAAGCTGTAGTGGACGAGCGTGATCAGAGTCACTTGGTTCTCGTCAATTTCTGGAAGACCTCTCCAGATGTCGCAGAGCAAAGACGAGAACACGCTTGGACTCCGCGTCTTGACATCCGTATTTCACGTCCGTCAAACGTCGATGTCGGGCGCGAGCAGATCAAGCAGTTTCTTTTCGGTCTAGAAGCGTTTGAATCTGATCAAGAACTTCGACTAGCAGGACAGAGAAGGCAAGCCATATTTGATCGTTGGAATGCGTTGCTTCGGGTTCAGAAGAATCTCCAATTGGAGAACGAACGTCCGCATCGTTACGTCTCAGTCCGGCGAGACGGTAATCGTTATATGTTTGAGCTTGAGGAATCTCCTGAAGAAGATCTTACTGAACAACCGTGGATGGTCCAGCTTGATGAGCAACGCAGTCTTAGCGGAGATGTGGAATCAGTCAACGGTACGATCTTAACACTCTATGTCTCCGCTAGTGTTCAAGGTGCATTGCCAAGGAAGGGTCGGCTGCTCTACGACACACGTCGGGCACATTTTGCTCTGGATAGACAGAAGGCAAGTCTGGACGCAATTCGGTTTGGGCGTGCGCTTCGAAGCGCGATTGGTGACCTCTTAGTCTCGCCAGATAAAGCTCGTATCCCAATATATGCCCAGTCGGTCGAGATGTTTCAACAGGATTTGGACGGTCCGAAACGAGAGGCTGTAGCTAAATCTCTAGCTTCCCAAGATTTTCTGGTTGTAGAGGGTCCTCCGGGTACGGGGAAGACAAAATTTATCACAGAGACCGTTCTTCAGCATATTAAAAAGGACGCGAATAGTCGAATTCTGGTCACTTCACAAACTCATAGTGCGCTTGATAACGCTATGGAACGAATTCGTGAGCTTAGCTCTATTCATGACATTCCGATGAGATTGGTACGTATTGGATGGAGACAAGATCTAAGAATCTCCGAAAAGGTTCGAGATTTGCTTTTGGAAAACTGTGTTGGGGACTGGCTCACGGAGGTGCGCGTTCGATCTGAGGAATTCCTAGAGGGCTGGGCGAGAGACCGCCATGTTAACAAACAAGATGTCCACATCGCTATGGCGCTGTCTCGTTTGCACGTAGCCCTTGATGCAGAGGAGGTTGTGCTTACCGCGACCGAGAATGCGAGAACTGAACTTGAAACTGCCCGTAAGGAAGAGGATGAACTACAACGTGACAAGAATGCTGCGGAAAAGTATAGGACCGCGAGACAGCGGGCTAGAGAACTCATGGGGGAGGTTCGCGAACTGGATGTTCGCTTAGAGCTGGCAAGCGCGGAGGTTCGAGAGGCAAGAAAGGTAGTCGAAGGGTTCGGTGACATGGGTAAGGAGTTGGTCGCTTTTGGGGCTACCGACCTCCGGGAGTGGGAGGAGGCGTTCCTGGAGGACGCTCCCGAAGGTAGGCAACTCCGACGGTTGATCTCTCTTTCCGAGGATTGGCATGCGCAGTTTGGAAGAACAAGCGATTTTCACGGCGTTTTTGCAGCTTCTGCCAACGTAGTAGCAGTAACATGTGTGGGTCTGGCGAGACGTTTGGCGGAGTATCTACAGTTTGATCTATGTATTGTCGATGAGGCATCGAAGGCAACACCACCTGAAGCGCTTGTGCCGTTGAGCCGATCGCGAAAATGGATCATTGTGGGTGATCCCAAGCAACTTCCTCCCTACCAAGGTGAATTACCGTATCGTCCGGATCTGCTTGGAAAATATGACCTTCGCGTCGAAGATCTTAAGTGTACATTGCTCGACTACTTGTTGATGAGTCTTCCAAAAGAGTGTACAACATTACTCAGTCATCAGCACCGGATGGTTAAGGCGATTGGGGACTTAGTTAGTCATTGTTTCTACGATGCAAAACTCTACACAAGCGAGGATAGAAATGATCGCTTTGTACAAGAGTACTTGGCGATGTCTCGACCTGTTACATGGTATACCACGTCAGGGTTGTCCAATTCGCGAGAAACTAGAGTCGGACGCAGTTGGAAGAATTTTTCAGAAGTTGCGACTATTGATAAACTTGTTGACAGGCTACAGTTCGCTGCAAGGCAGGCAGGCCGTAGCATATCGGTTATTCTTCTTTCTGGTTATGGGCCGCAGGTAGCAGAGCTCCAGCGTATGCTGGCAACGAAGGGCGATTCATTGGATGTCGTGAATATTACTTGTCAGACTGTGGACTCCTATCAAGGGCGTGAGGCGGACGTGGTCGTCTATTCAGTTACGCGCTCAAATGAGGAGGGTAAGATTGGCTTTTTGAAGGAACGGCAGCGGTTAAATGTTGCTCTGTCACGAGGACGACTTGGACTCGCAATTGTTGGTGATTCTGAGTTTTGCATGAGTGTAGTTGGAGAGAATCCATTCCGTGATGTAATTCAGTATATTGAGAATTGTCCTGAAGACTGCGCGCTCGTAGATGCTTCGATATGAATCCAGAAGATATTGCAGCCCGATTCGACGAACGAGAGGGATTCCGGCTCGTGGATTACGCTGAGGTCGGTTTGCCGCTGTACAGAGTACACGCTATCGCCGTACTGCTTGCCAATAAGACGCTCTTACCTATAGAGGAGTACGTGGTTCGCGCCATAGGTGAAGGTATTGATGATGTTGGGAACATCAGCAATTTTCTGGGTCTAGATAGGCAGATTATTGAAGGCACCCTCTCGAGTCTTATTCAGTCCGAACTTGTTTATCAATTGGCGGGTCCGGTAGTTCAGTTGACGTCGAAGGGAAAACTCGCAGTTTCGAATGCTATAGCGATTCGGCCAATTGAAAATATGGTTTCGTTTGTGGTAGATGGACTTACTCGGAAGCCGACTGTAGTGACCGAAATTCCGGTGTATCTTCCAAATGAGCTCAAGAGGGAAGGTATTCGCTTGGTGAGAGCTTTTCCTGCTCGGAGGCCGGACATTGATGAATTAAACCTCAACGATATAGAGGATGCGCTGATTTGGGGTGAGCGTGACATTTCACGGGGACAATCCAGGTTGCTTCGCATTCGACGAATTGTCCGAGCAAACCGGATTTACCTGAGGTCGATTGCTTTGATCTATCGGGCGGATTCTGGCGAGGAGATCCAAGTGGGATTTGCGATTGATGGTCGAGGATCCGAGGAACATGAGCTAGCGTTTCTGCGTGCGAAGGGACCCGAACGGTTGGGCATCGTAAAGGAAGTAATGAAATCAGTTCATTCAGATTTTGAGGAATATATGGATAAAAACACTGCATCGCCGTCGGGAGATGCAGAGGTTGAAATTAAACGCATCAGACAGGCATTATCTGCGACGAAATTTAGGGCGGAAATTGCTGAAAGGAGGCGACGAGAATCGACGATTGAGGTGGAACATAAGCAACAAATGGATAAACGTGATGATGCCTTAGAGAAGGCCCGAACTCTGGAAGAAAAATTGAATGATATTCCCGTACGACCAATTGCAGTGTACGAACACCCTCAACTGTTGGAAGCGGCGTTGGAAAGAGCGAACACACGACTTTTAATTATATCTCCTTGGATTACTGACGTCGTCGTAAATGTAAGTTTTCTGAACCGCCTTCGTAGACTCTTAAAAGAGAGTGTAGATGTTTACATTGGATACGGGCTTGATGATAGAAAAAGGGATAGGCCTGGACGAGGAGAGAGTTCGGCGGAAAAAGCGCTCGGAAAGCTAGCAGCGGACTATGTCAATTTTCGTTTTTGTCGACTAGGAAATACTCACGCGAAAGTGTTAATCAAGGATTCTGAGTACTATGTCATTACCAGTTTTAATTGGCTTTCCTTTCGTGGTGATCCAAATAGGACTTTTCGAGAGGAGTGGGGTAATCGTGTTTCTATTCCAAAAATAGTGGATGAGTATTTTGAAAAGCTTAGGGAACGGTTCGAGGTATAGAGCGTTGGATCTTCGTACAGGACGTGCGCGGTGCCGTGTGCGAGTCCGGTCCAAAGGATGCGCCGCCGGTCGGACTCGGCGTCATAACCAACCGCTCCAGGAACTCCCGGCGTCTGGACGCGGGAGGAAATGCTGCATCTCTCAACGGTGGGTGTCTGTTGTCCTGTCACACGATGAATGTCGGTCACCGGCCGAACCGCGCTGTCAGAGTCCCCTCTCCGTACTCAGGATGAGGGTCGAACGAAGACTCCTTCGCGTCGTCCACCCCCACCCTGTCCCTCCCCCGCTTGCGGGGAAGGGGACCCTGACGGCGCGGCCCTTCGCGCTTGTTCGCCGCGGTTTCGGGAGGATATACTCGCGTCATGCTGACGCCCGAAGAGGTCGCGCGGTATCGCGAGACCGGTCAGGTCACGCCGGCGTTCCGGCTCGGCGGCGACATCGTCGCGGCCATTCGCGAGAGGGCGGAAAGGCTGTTCGCGGCGCGGCCGGACCTCGATCACGACTACGTCCCGAACATGATCGAGGTCGACCCGGCCGGGAACTGGATCGAGTTCGGAACCCGGAAGCGGATCCTCGATTCGGTCGCGCAGCTCATCGGCGAGAACGTCATCCTGTGGGGATCGGCGTTTTTCGCCAAGAGGGGCGAGGGCAAGAGAACGCCCTGGCACCAGGACGCCGCCTATTGGCCGATCGTGCCGATGGCGGCCTGCTCGGCGTGGATCGCCTTCGATCGCGCGACGCCGGAGAACGGCTGCATGCGGATCGTTCCCGGGTCGCACACGGGCGGGCGAAGGCTTTCCCACTTCGCCAGCGCCGCGGACGACATCGTCCTGAAGCAGGAGCTGTCCGACGGCGAGCTGCCCGACACGGAGCCCTTCGACGTCGTCCTGGAACCCGGCATGGTGTCGTTCCACCATCCCCTGGTCGTGCACGGCGCCGAGCCGAACGCGTCGGGCGCCCGCCGGGGCGGGCTGGTCTTCCGCTACATGCCGACGACGTCGCATTTCGACCGCGAGCTCGAAATCCGGCAGAACGTCCAGGGCAAGGCCTACAACCCGACGCGGCAGCTTCACCTCGTGCGCGGCGTCGACGTCTGCGGCCGGAACGACATCTGGCGGCCCGCGGCGTAGATCCGGCCGCGGCCGGCGTTCAGCGGACGCCCGCGCGGCGCTCCTCGGCGCGCACCAGCGCGCTCACGGTCTCGTTGACGGGCGCGGCGACGCCGACCTCGCGGCCGGCGGGCGGGACGGCGCCGTTGATGGCGTCGATCTCCGACGCCCGGTTGGCCGTGCGGTCGAGCAGCATCGAGGGGCGCGCGCCGGGGATCGCGCTCCCGAAGGCGCGGACGTAGTCGGCCGGGTCTTCGATGTCCAGGGCGATGCCCTTCGCCCGGGCGACGTCGAACGCCTCCGTGGCGCAGGCCGCCGCCACCGGCCAGGCGTCGGGGTCCTTCATGGCCTCGCCGATGGTCCGTCCGGTCAGCGTGCAGACGCCCGAGAACGCCGCGTTGCAGACGAGCTTCTCCCAGACGAGCCGGCCGATGTCGTCGAAGGTGCGGACCGTGAACCCGGCGCCGCGCCAGACCTCGGCGAGCGCCTCCAGCTCCGGCGTGACGGGTCCGTCCCGGTTGCCCAGGCGGACGAGCTCCATGCCGTTGTGGTGGGCCGAGCCGGGTCCGCGGATGGAGGCGCCGAAGCCGCCGGCGACGCCCGTGACGACGGGGGTGCCGCCGAGCTCCCGGGCGGCCGCCTCGGGGCCTCCCAGGCCGTTCTGGATGGAGACCACGGACGTCCCCTCCGCCAGCAGCGGCGCCAGGCCGCGGGCGGCGGCCGCGACGTGCATGGCCTTGGTGGCGAGGACGACCAGATCGCAGGGGCCGGCCTCGGCCGGGGAGGTCGCGGCCCGGAGGCGGACGACGCGGTCGCCGCTCGCCCCCGAGAGGCGGAGGCCGCGGCGGCGGATCGCCGCGACGTGCTCCCGCCAGCGGTCGATGGCCCAGACCTCGTGCCCCGCCTCGGCGAGGAGGCCCGCGTAGACGGAGCCCATCGCCCCGCAGCCGACGACGGCGATCTTCACGGGCTTCGTCCGGCCGGGCGCGGCATGCGGCGATCCTACAGCACGGGCCGGGCGCGGGGACAGGCCGCCGGCGGCGTGGGTTTCCCTCTCTTTCGACCCTCACCCTGTCCAGGGAGAGGGACAGGGTGAGGGTGCCGGAAAAGACGCGCCGTCCGCCGCCGGTCCTCTTCCTTGCGGAACTGACGGCGGCACGGGTTTCCCTCTCTTTCGACCCTCACCCTGTCCCTCTCCCTATGCAGGGAGAGGGGACCCTGAGGCGCGGCCTCGCCCCGAGGGTCCCCTCTCCCGCGTGCGGGAGAGGGACAGGGTGAGGGTGCCGGAAAAGACGCGCCGTCCGCCGCCGGCATGGGTTTCCCTCTCTTTCGACCCTCACCCTGTCCCTCTCCCTGTCCAGGGAGAGGGGACCCTGTTGCGCGGCCTCGCCCCGGTGGGACAGGGTGAGGGTGCCGGAAGAGGCTCGATTCGGCCCGGTCTTCCTTACGCCGGGTCCAGTCCGGCGAGCCGTTCGAGCAGCCGTTCCTTGCGCCTGTGCCGGGAGCGGAGCGCGTCCAGGCGGCGGGCGAAGTCCGCCGTCGCGCCGTTCTCGCCGGCCAGCGTCCCCAGGTCGGCGAGCAGGGCCGCCGCGCGGTCGTATCCCGCGGCGTTGCGCCGCCCGATCTCGCTCTCCACCTCGCGCCACGCGCCGTCCCCCCGCCGCCGGAGGGCGTCGAGACGCGCGCGCCGCGCCTGCTCCGCCTCGCGTTCCCGCCGCTCCCGTGCGGCCCTCCGCCGTTCCGCCTCCGCGGCCTCGCGCGCGCCGCGGACCGCCGCCGCGCGGGCGCGCAGGTCGGATACCGTCCGAAGGTCCGCGTCCGCCGCCGCCGCGGTCTCCCGGACCCGGCTCCGGACCTCCGCCGCCACGTGCGGGTCCCCTTCGGCGAGGCGGCGCAGCAGCGCCGTCCTGTCCGCCTCCGGGATGGCGGCGACGGCCGCGGCGACGGCTTCCGGCGGCGGTTCCCCGCCGCCGGGCGCCTCGGCGGCCGCTTCCACGAGGTCGGGGTCGATGCGGAAGAATGCGGCGAAGGCCTCGAGGCCGCCGGTCAGCGGGCCGATGCCCGGCAGCGGCTCCCGCGCCTCGTCCCGCAGGCGGTCGCGGTCCACGGCCCGGAGCCAGACGAGATAGGGCAGGCGCCAGTCGCCCGACAGCAGGTCGCCCCGGAGCGGCGCCAGCGCGTCGAGCCAGCCGGAGCCGTCGTCCCAGCCTTCGTCGTACCCCTCGGGTTCGCCGCCGTCGTCCTCGCCGTCGTCCCGGATGTCGAGGATCAGGTTGTCGCCCGACTCGACCACCTCCGCGAGGCCGCCGCCGGGCAGGAAGGCGTCGAGCCGGGCGCGGTCGACGAGCCGTTTCGGCAGCCGGATCGTCAGCCGGCGCGTTCCCCAGTCGGCCAGATGGAGATGCAGGTCGAACCAGCGCTCCACGAGCCGGAGGGGGTCGCCCTTGAAGTCGCCGAAGTCGTAGCGGTTGGCGAAGCTCGTGGCGGTGATGCGCGCCCGCGTCGACAGCGCCCGCAACGCCTCCCTGTCCGCCTCGCCGAGCGGGCGGTCCAGCGCCTGGAACTCGTAGTACCGGTATTCGCTCAACGCCGCCGTCAGTCGAAGAACAGGAGCGTGCGGATCTCGATGCTCTCGCGCGGAACGGACTCGGGGCCGCTCGCGGGATCGTCGAAGGTCCCGTGGGCGGTCCAGCGCGCCGTGCCGTCGGTGTTGGAGTCGTAGCACTTCAGGAGCACGACCTCGTCGCGCTCCATGCGCGGGAAGGTGTACCAGCGCTGGCGCGGATTGTGGACGACGTAGTAGATGCCGCCGACCCGGCCGTCGGGATAGTGGCGCTCGGCCGCCACGAGGTCGGCGTCGTCGATGCCCTCGTACCCGCAGACGACCAGCGGCTTGGTCTCCACGGGGCCGACGACGGGACGCCAGACGTTGATCGAGGCGAACCGCTTGCGGAGCCGCGCCTCGGCCTCGTCCGGGGGCAGCAGGTCGCGGACGCGCTGGGGCGCCGACCGCGTGGTGAAGTCGTTGTGGACGCTGAGCACGGGCGCGCGGACCTTGCGCCGGGCGCGCTTCTCCGGGTCGTCCACCCGGATGGTGTGGTCGAAGACGACGACCTTGGCCGCCCCGGCGACCTCCCGGATCAGCGCCTCCATCTCCGGGTAGTAGACCGCGCGCACCTCGTCGTCGTCGTAGAAGTCCCCGACGGCCGTCGGGCGGCGCATGAGGACGAAGCCCTGGCGGTCGAGGTCGAGCTCCGCCGCCATGGGCCGGGCGTCCTCGACCGGGACCTCCCGGTCCGTCGTCGTTATCGTGTGCCGGTCCGGCCCGAGGCCCGGTTCCCGGACCAGCGCCACGGGCAGCTGGTCGGCCGACGACACGAAGTTGATCGTGGCCGTCACCGGATCCGCGCGCCGCGCCTCCGCCGCCTGCGACATGTCAGCCTCCCGCCGTCGAGTCCCGCGGGGCCACGTTACGGAAACGGCCCCGCTCCGGCAAGGTACGCGCGAGGCGGAACCTCGACGGCTTCGGCGAGCCGGTCCCGCAGCCCCTCGAACGCCAGGTCGTTCAGGAACTGCCGCCGCCACAGCAGCTTCCGGTCGGCGCCGCCCAGTCGCGCCTCGTCGCAGGTTCCGTCCCAGCGCTCCGCGATGGCGGCGATCTGGTCCCTCATGATCGTCAAGGCGCGCTCTTCCGTGAGGAGGAACTTGTTTGCGGCGGTCAGGCACAGCGAAAGCTGGCTGCGGCGCTCGCGAGCGTGGATTTGCATGGCCTGCGAGGCCTCGTACCCGGTCCTCGATTGCGGGCAAATGTCGTAGGCCGGCGTGAGCGCAAGTGTCTCGCCGTCCCAGAAGGCGGCATGGTTTCGGGCATGGTCGTCCGTGTTGCCGACCAGAATGTTGAAGGTCATGCGCGCGAAGAGCTCCTCCAGGGTCGCGGCCGGGGCGGTGAAGCGCGCCCGGACGATGTCGGCGAGCGCTTCGTAGGACGCATGGGCCGCCATGCGCTCGTCGAGGCCGAGCAGGGTCAGCGCGGAAACGATGGCGCGCCGCGTCCATCCGTTCTCCGTCCGCTCCCGGTCGAAGCGCCGGATCAGCAGGACGTCCCTGTTCATCGCCCGGACGAGCTTGACGGGCGCGACGTTCAGCCCGGCGACGCGCGCAAGGCGCATGGCGACGAACTCGGCCTTGACGACGCTGAACGTGTCCGTCGACGAGGAGAATTTCGCGACGTATTTGGTCTCGCCGTCCCGGATCAGCGCCTTCGGCCGGGCGCCCCCGATCGCCGTGCCGTGTTGCAGGGCCTCGGCGAGGTTCGGAGCCAGCGGCAGGCCCCGGTCGACGCGGTCGGCCGAGTCCAGCAAGCGTTCGAGCGTCTCGTCGGCCTCACGCGGAACGTAGTCCCTGGGAGACGCCTGGAAGTCGAGCGCGCCGGTGCGGTCGGAGCCGGACCGGAGCATGAAGGCGAGCTCGTCGAGGTCGGCAATCCCGTTCGCGCCGCCGCGCCCGCCGGCGAGGCGATGAGCGATCACCCGGCGGCCCCAGGCGTCCGGCGATGCGTCGCGCAGCGCGTTGGCGATCTCCAGCGGCGGTTCGGGCACGATGGCGCCGCGGCGCAGGGGCAATTCGGGCGCATAGATGGGGATCGCGTCGTCCCTGGCCAGGTATGACCGGCCATAGGTAAAGACGAAGTGATCCCCTTCCGCGTGAACGCGGCCCGCGACCGCCGGCGCGGTCGCGCCGGGCAGCCACATCCAGACGAAGGCCGCGCGCGGCCGGGAGGTCTCAGAAGTCATCCTGGACCGCGCGGCGCGGCCTGCGGATCGAGCCGGGCATCAGCGCGAGCTTGTCGCCGGTCCGTTCGAGCTGGGGCGCGAGCGTCGTCGCCTCCGGAACGAACAAATCCACGCCCGCGAGAGTGGCGGCTTCCAGCACGAGTCCGATTGCCACCGAAGGATTTCCCTTCTCGATGAGCTGCAATGTGCTTCTGGCAATGCCCGTGCGTGCCGCGAGGTCGTGTTCGGACATGCGCCGCCGTTTCCGGGCGAGCCTGATTTGCCTGCCCAGAAGAAGCAGGGCCTCCTCCGTGAGGCGCGAGTAGGTGCGGGGTACGCTCGGCATGAGAACATTATGGCCGTCTTATCGGTCATGAATATATTCGTGACCGAATTATCGGTCAATAGCGACGGATGCAATCAGGAGCCGGCGGCGGCGGCAGCCCATGGCGCGATACGCTATCAGAACTCGGCCGAGTTCTGGATGGGCCTGCAAGGCCAGTACGATCCGGAGCGGGAACGGGACCGTCCGGCCGACAGGCTCGAGCGGGTCGCGGCGTCCGGCGTCCGGGCGACGGCTCGGGAGGCCGCCGCGCCGGGGCGGCTCCACGACGACGATCGTGCGGCCGCCGGGCGGGGATGAACTCCCGCGACCTCCACCGGGTCACCCCCTTCCCTCGACCGGCGCACGACCCCTTGCGCCGCCCGCCGCCCCGGCCGCGATGCGGTCCTCCTCGAACTGGTAGCGCGGCGTCGTGTCCCGGGGGCGGCGCCGGTCGGCGCCGTCCGTCCGTCCCGCCTCGGCCTTCCAGCCCTCGCCGTCCGGCCAGACCCGGTCCAGGGCGCGGATCGTGCCGGGCCGGTCCATGCCTTCCAGGGCCTCGACGGCCGCCCGCGTGACGGCGTACTGCTCGCCGGGGGCGAAGGGGCGCCCGGCGGTATGTCCCAGGGGGTAGTCCAGGAACACGGCGCGCGGAGGGTTGCCCGCGGCGAGGATGTCGCGGGCGGTACCCATGCACACCGTCGGCGTCCCGAGTCCTTCCAGGTGGCGTGCGATCAAACTCACGGTCTGATGGCAGACCGGTCACATGGGGACGAGCAGGACCGCGTCCGCCTCCTGCCGCGCGAGCTCCGCGGCCAGGGCCGGCGCCAGCTCGCCGCGCACACGGCGCTGCGAGTAGATGCCGCCCATGCAGGAGAGGACCTCGTCGGCGAGCGCCCCGATCGCGCCTTCGCGCTCGAGCCGCCGCAGGGGCTCCAGCGGCACGACGGTGTTGGGGTCCCGGCGGGCGCTCTCCAGGTAGTGCTCGGTGACGTGGGCGAAGCGGAGGTCCTCCGGGGGCGCGGACTTGGGAATCCTCCGGAACGACGTGTCGTCCCTGTAGTGGAACGCGACCTGTCCCCTGACGTAGCAGCCGGCGGTGGCGACGACGCCGAGACGGGCGGCGGACAGCGGCCCGCGCAGCGCCGCCCACGGCGGCGCCTCCCCGGCGCGGAAGTAGCGGTAGGGTTCGTGGCCGAGCCGGGCGTAGCGCGCGACCGTCGCCTCGATGTAGCGGACGGGTTCCATGGTCCGGGTCCGTTTCGCGGGCGGCTCCTCGCGGACGCGACGATGGCACGCCCCGCGCGCGCCGTCGAGCGCGGGGCGGGACTATCGTCCGCCGCGGTTGGCCGCCGCGCCTCCGATCAGTCTCAGGCGGGCGCGCACGCCGCCGGCGATCGACTCCGCCAGGCGCGGCGGGAAATCTTCCGGCAGCGAGTCCAGGGCCGCTCGTATCGCCGCTTCTCCCGTGTCCGCCAGCTCCGCGCATATTTCGTCGATCGCCCGGGCGGACATGCCCGTTCTCGCCGCCGTCTGCGCGAAGTGGCGGGGCAGGATCGTGCCGATGACGTAATGACGCCGGTCGCCGACGGCGAGCGCGAGCTTGAACCCGTTGTGCCGGAGCTGGCCCTCATCGACGGCCGGCTGCGCCGACATGACGTCGTAGAGCGGCGCCAGGCCGAAGCGCCCGCCGGGCCTCGGGAAGATGCTGAAATTCTTCGCGTGGCCGTCGGTCGCGCCCAGCAGCCAGAACACCATCTGAGCCTTGACGAACCGGTTCCGGTCCGCCTCGGGCTCGTCGCTTCCCCCGAGCAGGTCGAGGACGCCGGCCATGCCGGGTCCGCCGTCGGCTTCGTACTTGAGGGCCGGCGGGACCGACAGCGCCTGGCAGCAGTCTTCCTGGGGCAGACGCAGCAGCCGCCCGTCTGCCGTCCATCGCCGGTCGAAGCGTTCGACCGCCAGGACGCGCTCGCCGTCGAAGTCCGCGATTTCGGCGTTCGCGCGGGGCAGGCCGAACGCGGCGGCGATCCCGAGGCACAGATGCTCGTTTTCCACGCTTTGGCTCAAATCGACGCCGTTCGGCAGGATGCCGATTTGCGGCTTCAGGATATGGGTCGTCGCGGCGGTTCCGCGCGGGACGTGCCACTTGTCCTTCCAGTACAGGAAGGCCGTCTTCTCCTGCGCTCCGGCGATCGAGAACCGGAACTCGTCCTCGTCCTCGTCCATCCCGAGCGGCGCGTGCGCCAGATTCCGGATTTTCCGGGCGATCTCGCCGTCGGCGACCGCCCGGCCCTCGACCGTCCCGGCCGGTCCCGGCTCCCGGCCTTCGGGCAGGAACTGCAGCGCGCCCGCGCACTCGCTCCCGATTCGGGCCAGCAGGCCGTATGCGTCATAGCCCTCGGCCCTGACCCGCTCGGCGATCCGGCGCCGGACCGGCTCGGCGTCGGGCAGCAGGTTGTCCAGGACGGCGGTCACCGCATCGCCGCCGTAACGGTCCTCGCGGAGCGGCAGCGACATCGAGATCGGCAGGGCGTGCTCCCAGTCGAGCCAGCCCGGGTCGTACCGGAAATCGACCGCGCCGCCCGCCAGCCGGCGCAACCGGCCCACGAGACGGGCGTTCAGGAACACGTCGAGGGGCGCGCGGGCCCGCCGGCGCGCCATCAGAACAGCTCCTCGATGTCCCGGCCCGCCTTCGAGCGCTCGCGGACGACCAGCTCGAGGTCCAGCGCCGCCATCACGTCGATCAGGGTGCGGAGCCGCGTGCCCGGCTCGCCGTTTTCAAGGGCCGAGATCGTCGCCTGGCGCAGATTCGTCTTGGCGCCCACGTCGCCCTGGCGCAGACTCAGGCGGCGGCGGCGGCGGCGGATCGCGGCGCCGACCTGCTTCGAGGTCCGGGCGATCTGTTCCATCGGATGCCCCTTTGTGTCAGTTTCATGCGGCCCGGCGTCCGGCCGTTCATATACTGTTTGGCGTATAGTGCAATATATACGGCATAGCGTATTATTGTCAATATGCGCTATCGCGTATGTGCGCACGGCCGCCGGCCGCGCCGCCCCTCATTCGGATGGAGACCCCCCATGACCCAGCCCCGGCCGTTCCGGATTTCGGTTCCCGACGAGACCCTCGAGCGCATACGGGCCAGGGTCGCCGGCTACCGGTGGCACGAGATGCCGGACGACGGCGGCTGGGGCTACGGCGCCAACCTGGACTACATGAAGGAGCTCTGCGCCTACTGGCTGGACGGGTTCGACTGGCGGGCGCAGGAGGAGCGGCTCAACCGGTTCTCCCACTTCACCGCGCCGGCCGGCGGGATCGACGTCCACTTCATCCGCGAGCGGGGCAGCGGGCCGGCCCCCCTGCCGCTGCTCGTCAGCCACGGCTGGCCCGGCTCGGTCTCCGAGTTCGACGAAATCGTCGAGCCGCTGGCCCATCCCGAGCGCTTCGGCGGCTCGGAGGAGGACGCGTTCGACGTGATCGCCCCGTCGCTGCCGGGCTTCGGCTTCTCGGGCCGGCCGCCGCGGCCGATGGGGCCGCGCGGCATGGCCCGCGTGTTCGCCGAGCTGATGACCGGCCCCCTCGGATACGGGAGCTACGTGGCCCAGGGCGGCGACTGGGGCGGGGCCATCTCGAGCTGGCTCGGGCTCGAGCACGCGCCGGCGTGCCGGGCCATCCACGTCAACATCCTGACCATGCGCCATCCCGGCGGCCCGCGGGGCCCGGAGGAGGAGGCCTGGGCGGCCCGCTTCGAGCGGGAGCAGGAGATGGAGAACGGCTACCGCACGATCCAGGCGACCCGGCCGCAGACCCTGAGCTACGCCATGAACGACAGTCCCGTCGGCGTCGCCGCCTGGATCGTGGAGAAGTTCAACTCCTGGTCGGACACCGACGGCGACGACGTCGAGAGCGCCCACACCAAGGACGCGCTCCTGACCAACATCATGATCTACCTGGTGACGGGCACCTTCAACACGGCGAGCTGGATCTACTACGGCCGGCGCGAGGAGGGGGGGCGCATCCTGTCGCCGGACGGCGAGCGGGTCGAGGTGCCGACCGGGTGCGCGCTGTTCCCCAAGGAGCTCCTGGCCTGGCCGCCCCGCAGCTACGTGGAGCGGCTCTACAACGTCACCCACTGGACCGAGATGCCCCGCGGCGGGCACTTCGGGGCCATGGAGGAGCCGGAGCTGATGATCGAGGACATCCGCGCCTTCGCGCGCACGCTGAGGTGAGGGCGCCTGTCCAGGGGGAGGGTGTCGAAAACGCCGCGGCAACGCCGTCAACCCTCACCCTGTCCCTCTCCCTGTCCAGGGAGAGGGGACCCTTACACCGATACCGTGCCCAGGTGGTCCCCTCTCCCGCGAGCGGGAGAGGGACAGGGTGAGGGTGCCGGAAGAAGACGCGCCGTCCGCCGCCGGTCCTCTTTCTGGCGGAACGCCGGCGGCATGGGCTCCCCTCTCATTCGACCCTCACCCTGTCCCTCTCCCTGAGCAGGGAGAGGGGACCCTGTTGCACCGATACTCGCCCCGAGGGTCCCCTCTCCCGCGAGCGGGAGAGGGACAGGGTGAGGGTGCCGGAAGAAGACGCGCCGTCCGCCGCCGGCCCTCTTCCTTGGCGGAACGACGGCGGCATGGGTTTCCCTCTCATTCGACCCTCACCCTGTCCCTCTCCCTGAGCAGGGAGAGGGGACCCTGTTGCACCGATACTCGTGCCCGAGGTGGTCCCCTCTCCCGCGAGCGGGAGAGGGACAGGGTGAGGGTGCCGGAGAAGGACGCGCCGGCCGCCGCCGGTCCTCTTCCTTGGCGGAACGCCGGCGGCATGGGTTTCCCTCTCATTCGACCCTCACCCTGTCCCTCTCCCTGAGCAGGGAGAGGGGACCCTGTACACGGGAGAGGGACGATACCGTCCGCCCAGGTGGTCCCCTCTCCCGCGAGCGGGAGAGGGACAGGGTGAGGGTGCCGAAGAAGGACGCGCCGTCCGCCGCCGGCCCTCTTCCTTGGCGGAACGACGGCGGCACGGGTTTCCCTCTCATTCGACCCTCACCCTGTCCCTCTCCCTGAGCCAGGGAGAGGGAACCCTGTTGCACGGATACCGTCGCCCCGAGTGGTCCCCTCTCCCGCGAGCGGGAGAGGGACAGGGTGAGGGTGTCGAAAAAGGACTCGCCGTCCGCCGCCGGTCCTCTTCCTTGGCGGAACGCCGGCGGCACGGGTTCCCCTCTCATTCGACCCTCACCCTGTCCCTCTCCCTGAGCAGGGAGAGGGGACCCTTACACCGATACCGTGCCCAGGTGGTCCCCTCTCCCGCGAGCGGGAGAGGGACAGGGTGAGGGTGCCGGAAGAAGGACGCGCCGTCCGCCGCCGGTCCTCTTTCCTGGCGGAACGCCGGCGGCGTGGGTTTCCCTCTCATTCGACCCTCACCCTGTCCCTCTCCCTGAGCAGGGAGAGGGGACCCTTACACCGATACCGTGCCCAGGTGGTCCCCTCTCCCGCGTGCGGGAGAGGGACAGGGTGAGGGTGTCGAAAAAGGACTCGCCGTCCGCCGGCGGTCCTCTTTCTGGCGGAACGCCGGCGGCATGGGCTCCCCTCTCATTCGACCCTCACCCTGTCCCTCTCCCTATCCAGGGAGAGGGGACCCTGTCGCGCGGCCTCGCCCCGAGGGTCCCCTCTCCCGCGTGCGGGAGAGGGACAGGGTGAGGGTGCCGGAAGAAGACGCGCCGTCCGCCGCCGGTCCTCTTCCCGGCGGAACGCCGGCGGCACGGGTTTCCCTTTCCTTCGACCCTCGCCCCGAGGGTCAACAACGCCCCTCCAGCGCCCCCAGCACGGCCTCAAGCACCTCTTCGACATCCTCGAGAACCTCGCGGTTCCAGAACCGGACCACCCGGTACCGGCGGCTCTCGAGCCACTCCGTCCGCCGCCGGTCCTTTTCCCGGCGGAATGCATGCTGGCTGCCGTCGACTTCGACGACGAGACGCCGTTCGCGGCAGACGAAATCGACGACGTACGGTCCGATGGGCGACTGCCGGCGGAAATAGCATCCCGCGAGTTGACGGTCCCTCAGCCGGGACCATAGAAGCCGCTCCGCCCCGGTCTGGTTTTTTCGGAGGCGCTTCGCGAACGACGGCGGCACGGGTTTCCCTCTCTTTCGACCCTCACCCTGACCCTCTCCCGCGTGCGGGAGAGGGACAGGGTGAGGGTGCCGGAGAAGGACGCGCCGTCCGCCGGCAAGCTCCCGGAGGCCGTTTTTCGGGAAGACCCCCGGTTCATGCTTTGGTACGGTCGGGCGCCGAGACGCGCCGGGGGGCCGCATGACGATCACGAGACTGAGGCTCGAACGGTTCACGGCCTTCGAGGATCTCGATTTCAAGCCGTCCCCCGGCATCAACGTGCTCGTCGGCGCCAACGGGACCGGCAAGACCCACCTCATGAAGGTCGTCTATGCGGCCTGCGACGTGAGCAAGACGGGGGACGGCTTCGCGGAAAAGCTCGTCCGCGTCTTCATGCCTTCGGGACGCTCCATCGGCCGTCTGGTCAAGCGGCGGAGGGGAAAGGCGACGTGCGCCGTCACGGTCTCCCGTGGCGGATCGAAACTCCGGGTTTCCTTTCCCAATCACGCGACCGTGTCCCGACCCGGCCCACGTCACCGGCGCGCAAGGCTGGGCGGCCGATCCTGTCGAGAGCGTCTACATCCCGGTCAAGGAGATGCTCGCGAACGCGCCCGGCTTCCGCTCCCTCTACAGGCAGCGCGAGATTCATTTCGAGGAAATCTACGACGACATCGTCGCCCGCGCCCATACCCCGATCCCGCGAGGAGCCATGGACCGGGAGCGTGCGCGGCTGCTTCGCACTTTGCGCACGACGATCTCCGGCAGGGTCGCCGTGAGAAACGAGGAGTTCTTTCTACGCAACAAGGAGGGGAACCTGGAATTCTCCCTGCTGGCGGAGGGTATGCGCAAGCTCGGCCTTCTGTGGCTGCTGATCCGGAACGGAACGCTGCTCGACGGCTCCGTGCTCTTTTGGGACGAACCCGAAACCAACCTGAATCCCGGGCTTTTCGGATCCGTGATCGAAACCCTGCTGGAGTTGCAGCGTCTGGGCGTTCAGATCTTCGTCGCCACCCACGACTACGCCATCCTCAAGGAACTGGACCTGCGGAGACGGGACGGGGACGGGCTCGCGTTCCATTCGCTCCACCGCGACCCCGACAGCGGGGAGATCGCCTGCCACACGGTGCCGGACTACCTCGACATCCACCCGAACGCGATAGCCGACGCCTTCACCGACCTGTACGACCGCGAGGTCAGGCGCAGTCTGGCGGTGCCCGGAACATGACCGTGCTGACGGACGCCGAGCTCGGCGCGCGAACCGACGATCTCAAGCGCCAGCTCCCGTTGCGCGGACCGCGCTCCGGGGCGTGGACCCGGCGGATCGTCGCGGACTGCGCGGTGTTCAACATCCGTACGTGGAACCGGTATCTGCCGGATTTTCCGGTGTCGCGGGTCTGACCGCGTCCGCCGTTCCCGCGACGTCAACCCTCACCCTGTCCCTCTCCCTGTCCAGGGAGAGGGGACCCTGTTGCGCGGCCTCGCCCCGAGGGTCCCCTCTCCCGCGTGCGGGAGAGGGACAGGGTGAGGGTGTCGAAAAAAGACGCGCTGTCCGCCGCCGGTCCTCTTCCCGGCGGAACGACGGCGACGTGGGTTCTCCTCTCTTTCGACCCTCACCCTGTCCCTCTCCCTGAGCAGGGAGAGGGGACCCCGTGGCGCGGCCTTGCCCCGAGGGGCAGGGTGAGGGTGCCGGAGAAGGACGCGCCGGCCGCCGTGCGAGAAAATTTTCCCCGATTGAAATTTTCTCTCGCACAATCCGCGCATTTCTGCTACGGTTTCATTCCAAATTGGAGAAATAATGTTCCGGGAGGCGGCGATGGCGTACGGCACGCGACGGGAGCTCGTCCGGACCGCGGACGGGGAGCCCTACGTCCTCGACCTCGGGCGGTTCATCGACGACGCTCCCCTGGCGGCCGTGCCCCGGGCCGGCGCGCCGACTCCCCCGGCGGACCGGACGCCGGAGGAGGACCGATGCCCATCGACGTGAGACGGAAGTTCGCCGAGGTGGCCTTGGCGGGCGGGGGAGGGGCGTTCGCGCCGGCGCCCCCGCCGTCGGGCGCGCTCGAGACCGCGCGGGCGCTGGGGAGCGCGCGCCGGCGCCGCTTCGACGCCCTGGCCCGGGCGGTCGACGGCGAGACCCGCGCCCTCGCGGAGCGCGGCGCGGCGGTCGCCGGCCTGGGCGAGAGCCTGGGCGCGGGCGGGCGCGGGCTCGCCGGGTCCCTCGCGGCCCTGGACGAGCGCCGCCGGCGCGGCCGCGAGCGCCACGAGGCCGCCACGGCCCGGGTCCGGTTCCTCCGGGACGCCGACTCCATCCTGCGGCGCGCGGCGGAGGAGACGGATCCCGCCGCGCGCGACCTCGAGCCCCGGGTGCGCCGGCGGCTGGCCGAGCGCTCGGCGGAGCTCCTCGACGGGCTGCGGCTCGGGGAGGGCGGGCCGCGGGCCGCCCTGGAGGAGCAGATGGCGTTCACGGCGGCGCGCACCGCGCTCGCCGCGCGCCGGATCGGGGCGCGCAGGGAGGGCGCGTTCCTGCGCGGCGAGCTCGACAGGCGTCTCGCCGCCACGCACCGCCAGGCGCTCGGGCACCGCGGGGCGCTCCAGGAGCAGCTCGTCGGCATCGCCGCCAGCGACGTCCGGGACGCCGCCGCCGAGGGGCTCCTGGAGGCGGGCGCGGCGGAGGCCAAGATCGCCGCGTTCCGGACGGGGGTCATGCGCGGGACGATCGACGCCGATTCCCTCTCCGATCCCGCGGGCGCGTCGGCGCGGCTCGACTCGGGCGCCTACGACCACCTGTTCGCCACCGGCGCCGAGCGGGCGGAGGCCGCGCGCGCCATCGCCCGGGGCGCGTCGACGCGGCGGGCCGTGGAGCTCGCGCGGCTCGACGGCCTGGTCGACGCGCACGCGGCGAGCCTGCGGTCGGGCGGGCCGGGGCGGCCGGGGCTGCGGGACACGGTGGCCCGGCTGCGGCCCGAGGCGCTCGCGGCGTTCGACGAGCGGAGCGGCCGGGCGCGCCTCTTCCACGCCACCGCCGCGCGGCTGCGGTTCCTGCCCCGCGACGAGGCGGCGGCCCTGCTCCGGGAGGCGGAGCCCGGCCCCGGCCCCGGCCCCGGAGGAGAGGACGGCGGCGACCGGGCCCGCCTGCGCGCGGCCCTGCTGGAAGCGTGGCACGCGCGGGAGCGGGCGCTGCGCGACGATCCCGCCGCCTACGCCGCCGGTCATCCGGCGGCCGCGGACCGGGCCGGCAACATGGCGCTGCAGAAGGTCCTCGGCGTGCGCGAGCCCCTGGAGCTGGCCAGGTCCGAGGTCGCGGCGTGGACGCGGGAGCTGGAGCGGGCGGGCGCCGGCGGGGCGTCCGGGGAGACGGCCCGGGTCCTGGCCCGCTTCGCCGGCGCGTCCGGCCCGACGGGCGCGGCCCAGCTCTCGTCGGCCCTCGCGGGCGAGCGGCCGGCGCTCGCCCTCGCCGTGCATCACCTCGCCGCCATGCCCGACGTCTCGGCGGACGTGGCGGACGGCCTCGACGTGCTGCGCGGGGACCCCGCCCGGCGCCCGGACGGGACCGCCGCCGGGGAGCGGTTCGCCGCGGTGTACGGAGACGCCCTGAACGCGGCGCCGCACCTGCGACGGCCCGTCCTGGAGGCCGCGGCCGCCCTCTACGCCCGCGCCGGCCGGGAGCGGGGCGCGCCGTTCGACGCCGCCGCCTTCGACGCGGCGCTCCGGCGCATCGGCGGCGCCGTGACGGACGCCGCCGGCGCCGCGCGGGGCGGGCCGTTCGCGTACCGGGGGCGCACGGTCCTGCCGCCCCGGCCGGGGCTGGGCGCGGCGGAGACGGAGGCCGCGCTGGGGTCTCTCACGGCCGGGGACCTGGAGACCTACGGCAACGGCGCGCCGCTGGACCCCCTCGGGCGCCCCCTCGCGCCGGGCGACCTCCTGGCGCGGGCCGAGCTCGTCCCCGCGGGCCTCGGGCGCTACATGCTGCGGATCGACCGCCCCGAGGGCGCGGACGCGGTCCCGGAGCCGCAAGCGGGAGAGTCTCCTCCCTCCTGACAGGGGGGGAGGGCCGGGAGGGGCGGCGCATCGTTCTCCGACACCCTCACCCTGTCCCTCTCCCGCCTGCGGGAGAGGGGACCATTGGGGCGCGGCCGCGCCGCTTGGGTCCCCTCTCCCTGGAAGGGGGAGGGACAGGGTGGGGGTGGACGGCGTTTACCACCGCAAGTTCAGCTTCAGCGGGCGTCGCGGCCGGGGCGGCCGTCCGGGGTTTCCGTGTGCGCGCCCTCCAAGTCGAGGAGACTACGACACGAACACCGAAAACGAACTTCAGAATCAGAACACCGGAAGCGGAGTTTCAGGCCCGCCCCTGGCAGGCTATGTCAAGGCGGCAACCGTCACGAGAATCGACGATGCAACGGCGCCCAGGACAACGGCGATCAGGATCCCAGTCTGCCATTCGAGAAGATCGCTCTTGAGCGATTGCAGGTCCGCCTTGGTAGCGACGTGCGACATGTGCGCCTCGAGCCTGGAAAGGCGTTCCCCAACGTTCCCGCCGCCACGTCCACCATTACCTGGATTGGGTTCCCCGGGCGGGTCGGCGGTGTCACCCGGAAAAGGCGGCGTCCCGTCACACGACGAATGCCGGGCAGCGGCCGAACCGCGCCGCCGGGGTCCCCTCTCCCTGGAAGGAGTCCTCTGCGAAACGCGGTCGGGACGGCGCGTTCTCCGACACCCTCACCCTGTCCCTCTCCCGCGTGCGGGAGAGGGGACCATTGGGGCGCGGCCGCGCCTCTCGCGTCCCCTCTCCCTGGAAGGGGGAGGGACAGGGTGGGGGTGGACGGCGTTTACCACCGCAAGTTCAGCTTCAGCATGGCGTCCTGGCCGGGGCGGCCGTCCGGGGTTTCCGTGTGCGCGCCCTCCAGGTCGAGGGACGCCGCCGGGCCCCGCTCCAGGCGCAGGCCCATGCCGTAGCGCCGGGCCCCGCCGTCCTCCAGGCCGAGGCCCGCGTACGGCGTGAGCAGCAGGCCCGGCGCGGCCGGAGCGGGCAGGCCGTAGCCGCCTTCGGCCTCCACGCGCGCTCGCGGGCGCGCGCCGCCGTCCCCGCCGAACGCGGCGGCGCCCTCTTCCCACAGGCGCGCCGCCTTGCCTTCCGCGTCCCCCACGGCGAGGCGCAGGCCGAGGGACGGGCCGCGGCCCCGGGCGCCGGGGTCGAGGCGCAGCCCGCCGCTCGCGCCCCATTCCTCCCGCTCGCCCTCGTGCGCCAGCAGCGTCCGCGCCTTCGCGTCCACCACGAGGCCCTCGGCCGGGACCGCGTACGACAGCCCCCCGCCCAGTTCCACGCCGAGACCCGTCTCGCCGTCGCCGCCGTCCCGCCGCAGGCCCAGCTCCGCCGAGGGCGTCAGCACCGCCCCCGGCCCGGCCTCCACCGCCGCCCCGCCCGCGACCGCGACCCGCAGCCGGTGGACGCCCGCATCCACCGCCTTCACCAGGTCCCCGTTGTCCTCGATCTCGATCCGCGCCGCCAGCGCCTCGCCCTTCAGGTCCAGCGACGGCAGGCCGGCGGAAGGCCGGAGCAGCCGCAGGCTCCCGCCCGCCGCCAGGGACGCCAGTCCGCCGTCGGAGGACTGCCGGCCCGCCTCCCCGTCGTCGATCTCCACCTCGCCCGTCGAGAGGCCGGCCTTGGCCCAGAGCAGCGAGCCGCCGTCCCACGTGCGCGCCGCATAGGGGTGGACGCCCGTCATGCGCGCCGTCCAGCCGCCCGTCCCGGGTCGGCCGCCGTTGCGGTCCGCATAGTCGAACGCCGCTTCGGAGACCGACAGCGCCATCCCCGCGAACCAGCCCCGGCGCGGGGACACGTCCGCGCCCAGGTGCAGCGCCGCCATGCGGCCGTCCCGGCGGAGCGCGCCGCCGCCGGAGAGGCCGCGCCAGTCGCCCGACGCCCAGAACCCCGGACCGGCGCCGCCGGCGCGTCCGCCCGCCTCCGCCGCCGCCAGCGGCAGCGAGACGGACGCCCCGGCCAGCGCCTCGCGCAGCGGGACCGTCCCGTCCGCCAGCCCCTCGCCGTGCCGTTCCAGCAGGCCCGCGAGCGCGCGCGCCGGAGGCGGCGGCGCGTCCGTGCCCGAAACCAGCCGCTCCAGGCGCCCGGACACCGCCCGCGCCGCGGCCGACGCCAGCGCCCGCGCCGCCTCCGGCGCAAGCGCGACGTTCAGCCGCTTCAGACGCTCCCGATAGGCCGCCGGAAGCAAGGGCGTGCCCGTCGCGCTCCGGGACCACTCGCCGGCTCCGGCGCTGTTGGAGGCGCGCACCTGAACCTCGTAGGTCGCGCCGTTGGTCAGGCCGGCGACGGTCGCCGCGGTGGCCGTTCCCGCATGCGGGTGCAAGGTCCAGCCGCCGCCCGTCCGGGCGCGGTAGCGCACATCGTAGCCGGCGATCGGCGCCCCGTTGTCCGCGGGCGCGGTCCAGGACACGCCGAGCCGCCTGTCGCCCGCCGTCAGCGCCGGCGCGTCGGGCGCGTCGGGTTTCCGCGCCGTCGGCGTCGCGGCGTTCGACTCCTCCGAGGCCGCGCCCGCGCCGACGGCGTTCACGGCCCGCACCCTGAAGCGGTATTCGGTGCCGTTGGTCAGGTCCGTAACGGTCGCCGTGAGCGTGTCGGTTCCGTCGGCGGCGAGGTCCTTCCAGGACCCGTAGCCGTCCTCCGAGGTCGCGTATTGCCAGCCGGTGACCGCCGAGCCGCCGTCGTCGCCCGGACTCCAGGACAGCGAGACGCTGGCGTTGCCGGCGGTCGCCACCGGCTGCGACGGCGCCAGCGGCGCCGTGGCCGAACTGCCGGCCGGCGGCATGCCCGGCGTGGCGGCTGACGGGGTCGCCTCGGCGGACTCGTCCGATTTCACGCCGTTGCCGGAGGCATTCACCGCCCGGACCTTGAACTTGTAGGTCGTGCCGTCGGTCAGACCGTCGACCGTGTAGTTCAACGTCGTCGAGGTGCTGGAGGATAACCGTCCAGTCCGACACGGAACTCCCTACGGCCTCCTTCCACTTGTATTCCCACTGGGTCAGCGCCCCGCCGCCGCGTCACCGACGGAGGACAAGGTGAGCTTGCCGCTGCCCGCGCCGGACGCCACGGTCGGCGTCTCGGGCTTGCCCGGCTTGGTCAGGAACGCGCCGGCCGCGGCAAGCTTGGACGAGCAGCCGCCGTCGCTGTAGGCCGTGTAGGTGTAGCTCGTGTTGCCCGAAAGGCCCGCCAGGCTCGCGGTCGTCGTCCCGCTCACGCTCGACGAGCAGGAGGCATGCGGCGCGGCGTTTGCCTTATAGTACCAGTCGCCCGTGTGGTTGGCGATGGTCAGCGTCGCCGAGTCGTGCTCGACATCGCTCGCCGTCAGCGTCACCGCCTGCGTCTGCGCCGTGCCCGTGGCGGGGTCCGACCATTCGCCGTACTTGATCCTGTCCTGATAGCCCCTGTGGTACGAGCGGACGCGGACGGTGTAGGCCACGCCGCCGGTCAGGTTCGAAATCGCCGCCGCGTTCGTCGCGGCGTCCGACTGGCGGTCGGACGACCAGTCCTGGTTTCCCGACTTCCACTGCACGTGGTAGCCGGTGGAGCCGGTCGTGTAGCTCTGCGCGGTCCAGCCGACCGTCAGCGACCCGCCGCCCGCCGTGACGCTCACCCCCTCCACCTTGGGGAGCAGCGTGGTGAAGATGACGCTTGGAGCGCGGGGCCAGGTGTTGTCGTTCACGGGGCAATCGTGCGTGTCGTAGGCGTACACGAGATAGTCCCAGCCCGGCGTCAGGCCGGAGAGGCTTGCCTCGCCGGTCCCGGCGGCCACATTCGTGCAGCCGATGTAGTGCCCCTTGTGGCCGTCCTTGTACGACCACGCTCCGCTCCAGTTGGCGATGGCCAGCTTCGCCGCCGTCGCCGTGACGCCGCTCGCGGTCAGCGTCACCGGTGCCGACGCCGAGGGCGTCACCTCGCCGGACTCGTCCGATTTCGCCCCGTCGCCATTGGCGTTCACCGCCCGGACCTTGAACTTGTATCCCGTGCCGTTGGTGAGGCTCGGCACCGTGTAGCTCGTCGTGCTGGCGCCGCTGTTCAGCATTGCGGTCCAGCCGCTGTCCCAGGCGTTGTTGCTGTGCTTGATGTATTTCCAGCCGGTGATGGCGGAACCGCCATTGCTGCCGGCGGTCCAGGAGAGCGACACCGTGCCGTTGCCGGCGGTCGCCGTCAGGCCGGTCGGCGCGGCGGGCGCGCCCACCGGGACGTCACCATCCCGGAAGAACTGCGATTCGGGGCCGTAGTCCGAGCTCGGTTCTTGCCGCGTATCTGGAATGTGTAGGAGGTCCCGTTGGTCAGGCCCGGCACGTACGCGTGGAAATCGATGTCTTGGCGGGCAGTCGCTGGAGGCGATCTCCGTCGTCTCGCAGATGTCCTTGCCAGGAACTGCCAGTCGCTGCTGCCGGTTTTCCGCTGGCGGTATTCCCATTTGACGATCGCCGAGCCGCCGTCGGTGTTGCTGAAGCTCGCGGAGAGCGTCAACGCCGCCGAGGAGTCGCCCTGCGGTCGCCGCTCAAACTGGTCGGCTTGGGCGGCGGTTTACCGGTGGGAAGGCTAACCTCCTCCGTATACGACTCCGGGCCGTCACCGTGCATTGTTTATCGCGCGCACCTGGAACCCGTACGTCTTGCCCCTCTCGACAGGCCGGTAGATGGTGGCAACGAGCAGCCGGCTGCTTTCGGTCACTATGTTCTGCCAGGAGCGACCGATTGCCGTTGCTACCGGTACCTTTGTCGGTAACGGGGCTGCCGTGGTCCCTGGTCGTGCTGGATTGTGATACTCGTTGGGCACTCCCCAGATCGCCCGCTATGGCTCTGTCCCGCGTCACCGAAAGGTACACGATAGGGCGTGCCGTGCGGGGTCAGGCCGCTCTCGTGCGCCAGGGCCGGGGCCGCTCCGAACAAGCCCGAAGCGATCATCGAGACGCCGAGCAAGCCAGCAGGGCGGGCAGCGCGAGCCCGCGCCGTCCGGGCGCGTTCAAGCGCCGAACGCTCCGCACCGTCCCGGACGGAGCCGTAGCGCCGGCTGTCCCCCGCATCCCCGTACTACAAGGGGGTAATGAGCGATGTCGTTCTTGACGGTCATCCGTTCCTTCCCGGACGGGATACGCCGCCCGGGGACGAGCGAAGCATCATCGAACGGTCATGGAAACGGCATAGAATTGGCACACGGTTCGGCGAAGCGCAAGCCGGCGGCCCCCGTCGCGGCATCGCCGCGGGACCTGGGACACCCTCACCCTGTCCCTCTCCCGCAGTGCGGGAGAGGGGACCATTGGGGCGCGGCCGGAGCACCCGGCCTCCCTCTCGGGGACGGGTTGAAAAAAATTTTCCGAATTGTTCATTTTTGACTCGCACACTCCGCACGTTTCGGTTAAGGTATCGGGACAGGATGGGGAGCGTGCGCCGCATGGACGACGCGTGGGGAGACCCGTCGCGTCCCGCGGCGGACATCGGCGGGCCGGTCGACGAGCGCCTGGGGCGGATCGTCGCGCTCATGGCCGCCTCGAAGGTGCACCGCCCGTACTCCGTGGCCGACCTGGAGCGCCTGATCCTGCCGTCCCTTCTCCTGGGGCAGGCGTGGGTCGCGCCGCGGTCGTTCGGCACGTGGGCCTGGCTCACGGCCGAGGCGGAGGCGGGCTTCGTCGCGCGGACGCGGAAGCTGCGGCCCGGCGACCTCGCGGCGGGAAGCCGCCTCTGGGTCGTGGAGTTCGCGGCGCCGTTCGGCGGCGCGGCGGCGCAGATCCGGGCCTTCAAGCGCCATCTGGTGTCCCTCTACGGCGCCGGGACGGCGCGGTGGACGCGGCTCGACGGCGCCCGCGCGGTGCGGCGCGTCGGAAGGTTCTCCAACGAGGGCGGCCGGGGCGCCCCGAGGGTCCCCTCTCCCGCGTGCGGGGGAGGGACGGGGTGAGGGTGCCCTGCCCCGTATCCGGGCATTCGCCTGGATAGAAAAAAATTTTCATAATTGTTGATTTTTGACTCGCACACCCCGCACATTTCGGGTACGATATCGGAATAGGGTGGCGGAACGAGCGCGCGGGCCGCGCCGGAACGCCGTCGAAGGAGGGCGATCATGGCGGGCGACGGCGGAGATTCGGGCGGCGGCGGCGGCTTCGACGGCCCCGCGGAGAGCGGTTTCGACTTCGGCCAGTACGGCGACGCCCGGGACGCGGCGCCGGAGGCCGCGGAGGACGGTCCGGCCGGCCCGGCCGAGAGCGGCTTCGACTTCGGGCTCCACGGGGCCGTCGAGGAGGGTCTCGACCGGGCGGCGCGCGACACCGGCAGGTCCCGCGGCCAGACGGTCGGCGGCATGATCGGGGGCGCGCTGTTCGGCGCCCCCGGCGCCGTCGCCGGCCGCGTCCTGGGCGGGGCGTTCGGCGAGGAGATCGGCGCCCGCTCGCGCGGCCGCGGCGGCGCGCGGACGGCGGACTTCGGGCCGCCGGGCGGGAGCTTCGCGCCCGGAGACGCCGGACCGGACGGGGGACCGGAGAGCCGGCCCCACGGGCCCGGCGCGGCGGCGGCGGCCCCCGCCGCCCCGCGGACGGGCGCGCCCCGGGACGCCGGGACCGCGCCGGCCGGGGAGGGCCGGGGTCCGTCCCGTCCCAGGACGCCGGCGGCGGACCCGATCCGGCTGCTCGCGCCGGACCCGCGGACGTTCGCCGAGGACCGGGAGGAGCTGCTGGGCCGCGTCGGGCGGCGCTTCCGCACCCGGGGCGCCGGGGCCGGCCTGGCCGGGGTGCCCGCGCACGTCCGCCGGCCGACCCTGTTCGGAGGCTGACCCGTGCCCGGGGCCAGGGACTATCTCGACCGCCACGACGCCCTGCGGCGGCGCGCCGACGCCTGGAGCGGGCACTGGCAGGAGGTGCTCGACCACGTCCTGCCCTCGCGCGCGCCCGCGGACGGGTCCCCGGGGGCGCCCGGCGAGAAGCGGGGCGGGCAGCAGTTCGACTCGACGGCGACCCGCTTCATGCGCCGCCTGGCCTCGACCCTCATGGGCCTCATGGCGAGCCCGGCGGAGCGCTGGTTCGCCCTGAGGGCGGCGGGCCTCGAAGGCGTGTCCGAGGCCGAGGACTGGCTCGACGCGACGGTCGACACGCTCTACGACGCTTTGCACGACTCCAACTTCTACGTGGAGGTGCCCGAGACGCTGGTCGACCTCATCTGCATCGGCACGGGCGGCCTGTTCATCGACGAGCGCCGCATCCGCCGCCCCGGCTTCAACGGCTTCGTCTTCCGCAACCTCGCGGTGGGCGAGTACGCGATCGACGAGGGGCCGGACGGCGAGGTCGACACCGTCTCCCGCAAGCTGCGCTTCACGGCGCGGCAGGCCAGGCTGCACTTCCCCGGCGCCGGTCTGCACAGGAGCATCGTCGAGGCGCTGGAGAGGGGGCGCGGCGGGGGCGGGGCGGAGGAGGAGTTCGACTTCGTCCACCTGGTGTTCCGCCGGGACGACCCGCTGCTGGGCGAGCCGCGGCGGCCCGGCGACCGGTCGAGCGGGGGGAGCGACTGGATCAGCGTGTACCTCGACGCGGAGAACGAGGAGATCGTCTCCAAGGGCGGCTTCCGCGACCGGCGCTACTTCACGCCGCGCTGGTCGAAGGCCAGCGGCGAGGTCTTCGGGCGCGGCCCGGCGATGGACGTGCTGCCGGACGTCAAGACCCTCAACACGATGGTCCGGTACGGCCTCGAGGGCCTGACGATGAGCGTCTACCCGCCCTGGCTGTTCCCGGACGAGAGCCTGGTGGGCAACCTGCGCCTGCTGCCCGGCGCGCGCAACATCTACGACCCCACGGTGCGGGGCGAGATCCGGGCGCTCGAAAGCCGCGGCAACTTCGCCGTCGAGCAGGCCAAGGAAGCGGAGCTGCGCCAGGCGATCGCCCAGGGCTTCATGGACGACGTGCTCGGCCTGCGCGAGGCGGGGGACGTGACGGCCACGGAGGTGCTCGACCGCCGGGAGCGCCGCCAGCAGGTCACGGGACCGGCGGGGGCGCGAATCGAGACCGAGCTCCTCGACCCGGTGGTGACGACGGCCTGGATGATGCTGTTCCGGGCCGGGGCCTTCGGCCCGCCGCCGCCCGTCCTGTCGCAGGCCCGGAGCATCGAGGTCGACTTCATCTCGCCGCTGGCGCGGGCGCGCAAGCAGGGCGGCGCGCGGGCGCTCCAGGAGGCGATCGCCATCGTCTCGCCGCTCGCCGAGGGCGTCCCGGCGATGATGGACCACTACGACTTCGACCGCATCGCCCGCGACGTGCCCGCCGACATCGGCATCCCGCGCAAGTGGCTGGCGGACGAGGACGCGGTGGCGGCGACCCGGCGCCGGCGCGCCGCCGAAAGCGGGACGGCGGACGCCTGACGCATCGTTCTGCGACACCCTCACCCTGTCCCTCTCCCGCGTGCGGGAGAGGGGACCATCGGGGCGCGGCGGCGCCGCTCGGGTCCCCTCTCCCTGCACAGGGAGAGGGACAGGGTGAGGGTCAGGAATGAATGCGGGGGCGGCCCCCTCCCGGCCTCCCCCTGGAAGGATTCCTCCGCGAAACGCGGTTGGGGCGACGCGTCGTTCTTCGACACCCTCACCCTGTCCCTCTCCCGCAGAGCGGGAGAGGGGACCATCGGGGCGCGGCGGCGCCGCTCGGGTCCCCTCTCCCTGGAAGGGGGAGGGACAGGGTGGGGGTGGACGGCGCCCCTCCCCGGAAAGGGGAGGGAGAAGAGGATTCGAACATGACTCGACCCGAATCGCACCCGGACCGGCTCCGCGCGGCGGCGGCGCGGGCGCGCGACACGGCGGGCCTCTACCGGGCCTGCTTCCGGAGCGAGGCGGGCGCGGCGGTGCTGGAGGACCTGCGCCGCTGCTACGGCGGCTCGACGACGGGACCGGACGCGCGGTCCACCGAGGCCCGGTCCGCGCAGCGCGACGTGCTGATGCGAATCGAGGACCTGATCGACGTCGCGGGCATGGAGGCGGAGGCGGCGGCGCGGCAGCTCGCGCGCGCGCCGCGGCACGTGGACGCACTGTTGAACCCCTGGAGGGACGCATGAGAACGACGAACTTCGACGATCCTTTTGGACCGATTCCCCCCGCGCTGCGGGGCTGCCACGCCGACGCGGGCGAAGACGACGGCGGCGGCGGTCCGGGCGGCGGCGGTCCGGGCGGCGGCGGCGGTTCGGAATCCGCCGCTCCCGCGGGCGGCGCCGGGGACACGGCCGCCGCCGGCGGCTCCCCGGAGCCGGGCGGCGGGGACTGGCTGAAGGCCGTCCCGGCCGAGCACCTGGAGACGGCGGCGCGGTACAGGACCCTGGGCGACCTCGTGAAGGGCAACGCCCAACTGCGCGAGCAGGTCTCGAAGGCCCTGTTCGTCCCGGGCGAGGACGCGTCGGACGCGGAGCGGGCGAAGTTCTTCGAGCGGCTCGGACGGCCCCGGACGGCGGACGGCTACAGGCCGCCGGACATCGAGGGCGCCGGCTTCGACGAGGACCGCCAGACGGCGTTCTTCGGGGTGGCCCACGGCCTCGGCCTGACGCAGGCGCAGGCCGAGGGCCTGATGACGTGGGAGCACGAGAACGCGCGGGCCGCGCGGGCGGCGGCGGACAGGGCCGGCGCGGAGGCCCACCGCCGGCTCGAGGACGCGTGGGGCGCGGACGCGGCGGCCAACTACGAGAAGGCGCGGCGGGTCGGCGACATCCTGTTCACGCCGGCGCAGAAGACGGCGCTGGGCCTGGGCGACGACCCCAGGACCTGGAACGCCGACTTCGCGGCGGCGCTCTCCGGCGTCTCGCCGTCGTTCATGGACCACCCGCACCTCGGCAGGGCCGAGCGCGACCTGGGCAAGCCGGCGGCCGACCTGGACGCCGAGCTCGACCGGCTGATGGCGGAGCCCGACTACTACCGGAACGAACGGCACCAGACCCGCGCCCGCGAGATCAGCGAGGCGCTCCACGGCACGCGGAGCATCCACCCCGCGGGCGCCTGACGGACTCCGGCCGCCCGCCCGGGCGGCCGCACGCAAGGCCGGAACGCGGCTTCCCGCGCGCGCGCCCCGGGGCGACCCCCCGGCTCCCGCGACCGCGCGGCCCCGCGGGCCGGAACGGCCCGTCCGAAAGCCCCCCGCCGCCGCCGCGACCGCGGCCGCGGCGGGGCTCCCGGACGGACGGGGCATCCAGCCAACCGTAACCACGAACGGAGGGACCGATGTCCACCTCGATCGACGCTGCTTTCGTGAAGCAGTACGAGCGCGAGGTGCACAACGTCTTCCAGCGCCAGGGCGGCCATCTCCAGACGGCCGTGCGGCGGAAGACCAACGTGGTGGGCGAGACCTGCGCTTTCCAGAAGATCGGGAAGGGCGCGGCGACGACCAAGGCCCGCCACGGCACCATCACGCCGATGAACCAGACCCACACGGCGGTCACCTGCACCCTCGAGGACTTCTACGCGGGCGACTGGGTCGACAAGCTCGACGAGGCCAAGGTCGACCACGACGAGCGGCAGGCCATCGCCAACGGGGGCGCCTGGGCGCTCGGCCGCAAGGTCGACGACCAGATCCTCGCGCAGCTCGACGGCACGACGCAGGCCCCGGTGCCGTGGACGGTCGCGAGCTACGCCGCCATCCTCAGCTCCCTGCTGCAGATGGCGGAGGCCCTCGACGACAACGACGTGCCCAACGACGACGGCCGCTACGGCGTGCTCACGCCGCGGGCCTGGGCGCAGGCCATGACGGTCGAGGAGTTCGCCTCCGCCGACTACGTGGGCGCCAGCGGCCTGCCGTTCGCCGAGGGCGCGCCCGTCGGCGGCAAGTGGAAGGAGTGGATGAACATCAAGTGGAAGCAGCACACGGGCTGCCCCGGCAAGGGCACGTCCGCCGCCAAGGTGTTCGTCTGGCACAAGAGCGCCGTGGGCTACGGCTCCGCCAAGGCGGCCGGCAACGTCGCCGGCAACCAGGCGGTGGCCGCCGACATCACCTGGCACGGCGACCGGGCGGCGCACTTCGTCAACCACACGATGAGCGGCGGCGCCTGCCTGATCGACGACACCGGCGTCATCGAGGGCAGCCTCGACGACACCGCCGCCATCGCGACCTCGTAAGGGAGGACCGGACGATGGCATTCGTGGCGGGCCAACTCAGGCAGATCCGCGACCTGGGCGCGGTGGGCTACTACCACTACCTCACCGGGGACGCGCCGGCGGCGGTCGACACGTCGGGGTACTTCAACGACGCGGCCGGCCAACTGAAGGTCGGCGACATCATCCTGGTGGAGCAGGTGGACGACGTGGACGCGCCGGCGTCCGTGGCCGCGCTCGGGCACCACATCGTGCTGTCCAACGCGGGCGGCACGGTCGACGTGTCCGACGCGGCGGCGATCGCCAGGGCCGACACCGACTGACGCCGGCGCCGCGCGGGACGGGGCGGGGCCGCGCGGCCCCGCCCCGTTTCCCGGGGAGGAGTCCATGACCAAGAAATCGAGGGTCAGCTACTACGCGAGCGGCCACAACAGGCTGGCGGCGGCGCTGGGCGACTTCGAGGGCGACGTGTACGACGAGGCCGTGCGCCGCCTCGGACGAGTCGAGGGCGCGCCGGCGGCGGCCGGCCCCGGGCTCACCGTCGACGACCTGCCGGTCTCGAACGGCTGGTACAGCCTGCCCAACGGAAACAAGGTGCGCGGCCGCGCGGCCGCGGGGCGCTGACGGCGCGGCAGGCGGCCTGACGTGAGCCGCACGCGCAGGCACGGCCTGGTGGCGGCCGGACGGGAGGGCGCCGCGGCGGCCCGGCCGGCCTCCGCCGGCGCGGGCTTCGAGCACCGGGGCGGCGGGGTGTTCGAGCGCGACGATCCGCCGCCGCGGCGGGCCGCGGCGGGCGGGTCCCCAACCCCAACCGAGGAGACGAACGATGAATGAGCGCGCCAGACCGGGCGACCTCTGCATGGCCGACGCCATGCCCTTCCAGCAGCACCACGAGTACCGCACCCATCTCGACATCGAGGCGGTCCTCGCCGACCCGGCGTTCTTCCTCAACGTCCGGGACAGGCTGCGGCCGGGCGACGCGGTGACGATCTGCCGCTACGAGGACAGGAGCTTCCGGCGCGTCGTCGCCGTGGCCGACGCGCGCGTGACGGCGGTGAGCGGCACGGCCGTGGAGCTCCACCGGCGCGGCGGGGCCGACGAGATCCCGGCCGGCCGCGGCGGCTGGAAGGCCCGGTGGGTCAACCAGAACTTCCTGTGGGGGGTCTACGACGGCGGCGGCCGGCGCGTGGTCAAGGGGCTCGACAAGGAGACGGCGCAGGCGGTCGCGCGGGGCGACCTTCCGGTCCCCGGGGCCGGCGATGGCTGACTCCGACACCGACCTCTGCAACCTGGCGCTGCGCAAGCTGCGGGAGCAGCCGATCGCCGCGCTGACGCAGGACAGGGAGGCGGCGCGGCTGTGCAACCAGTTCTACGCCGACGCGCGCGACCACCTGCTGGCGCTGCACCCCAGCAACTTCGCCATGGCGCGCCAGCGGCTCGGCCAGAACGCGGCCCCGCCCGCCTTCGGATGGCGCTACGGCTATTCCCTGCCCACCGATCCCTACTGCCTCAAGGCGGTGAAGGTGTACCGCAACGGCGCGTACCACGAGAGGTTCGCGGTCGAGGGGCGCGACCTGCTGTGCGACCTCGACAACGACGTCCACCTGCTCTACGTCGCGCGCGTCACCGACGTGGTGAGCTTCCCGCCGACCTTCGTGAACGCGCTCGCCACCTTCCTCGCCTGCAAGCTCTCCTTCGCGCTGACCCGCGACAAGAAGCTGGAGGCGCAGATGGAGGCCCGGTTCCGGAAGGACTGGCGCGAGCACCGCGCGGTCGACGGCAGCGAGGGCTGGCACGACGACTTCGAGGACGGCGTCTTCGTGCGCGCGCGGGGATAGCGGGGAAAAAAGACAACACACCCTCACCCCGGCCCTCTCCCGCACGCGGGAGAGGGGACCCCCGGGGCGCGGCCGTGCCGCTCGGGTCCCCTCTCCCTGCCCAGGGAGAGGGACAGGGTGAGGGTCGAAAACGAATGCGGCGCCGATCCCCGCTCCGGCTCTCCCTCTTGCGGGAGTCCTCCGCGAAACGCGGTCGGGGCGGCGCGTCGTTCCCCGGCACCCTCACCCTGTCCCTCTCCCGCGTGCGGGAGAGGGGACCCCCGGGTCGCGGCCGTGCCGCTCGGGTTCCCTCTCCCTGCCCAGGGAGAGGGACAGGGTGAGGGTCGAAAACGAATGCGGCGCCGATCCCCGCTCCGGCTCTCCCTCTTGCGGGAGTCCTCCGCGAAACGCGGTCGGGGCGGCGCGTCGTTCTCCGGCACCCTCACCCTGTCCCTCTCCCGCGTGCGGGAGAGGGGACCCCCGGGGCGCGGCCGTGCCGCTCGGGTTCCCTCTCCCTGGAAGGGAGAGGGACAGGGTGAGGGTTGACGGCGCGTCGGCACGGACCGTTCGAGATGGATTTCACGCGATGACCCGTTCCACCGTCCTGCAGAACCAGTTCACGCGCGGGGAGCTGAGTCCGCGCCTGAAGGGCCGCGTCGACCTGGAGCAGTACTACCAGGGCGCGGAAACCCAGGTGAACTTCCTGTCGCTCCCCCACGGCGGCGTGACCGGGCGGCCGGGCTCGAGGTACGTGGCCGAGGTCGGGGACCCGGCGCGGCCCGCGCGCCTCGTCGGCTTCGTCTTCTCCACCTCCGACGCCTACGTGCTGGAGTTCGGCGGGAACTCCATGCGCGTGTTCCGCAACCGGGGCCAGGTGGTGTCGGCCGACACCGACGCGTCGATCGCCAACGGGACGTTCGAGAGCGGCATCGCCGGCTGGACCGACCGGTCCACCGGCTCGGCCTCCATCGGCCACGACGCCGCGAACCGGCGCCTGACCCTGAACGGCGCGGCGTCGTCGGCCGCCGCCGCCGAGCAGAGCGTCGCCATCGGCGCGCCGTACCGGTCCGCCGCGCACGTCCTGAGGTTCGACGTCGCCGGCGCGACGGAGGCCGGCGCCGTCCTCCTGCGCATCGGCTCGACGCCGGGCGGCACGGACATCGTCGACGACGCGTCCTTCGGGAACGGCCACCACTGCCACGAGTTCGATCCGGGCGGCAGCGCCACGGTCCACGTCCAGTTCCGCAACGCCTCGACCGCCAGCCACGGCGTCGGCGGCGTCTCGCTGATCGACAACGGGGCCGTCGAGATCCGCACGCCCTACGGCGGCGACGCGGCGGGGCTGCGGTACGTGCAGGACGCGGACACCATGTTCCTGGCGCACCCGTCCCACAAGCCGATGGAGCTCACGCGCTCCGCCCACGCCTCGTGGTCGCTGACCAGCTACACGCCGGCGGACGATCCCTTCGCCTCCGCCGACGACTACCCGGCGGCCGTGGCCCTGTTCGAGCAGCGCATCGTCTTCGGCCACACGGCGGCCCATCCGCAGCGGCTGTTCTTCTCCCGGTCGGCCGACCCGCGGGACATGACCACGGGGACGGGCGCCTCGGACGGGTTCACCAAGGACCTGTTCGCGGGCCAGGCCAACCCCATCCGCTGGATCGTCGGCGGCAGCGACCTGATCGTCGGCACGACGGGCGGCGAATGGGTCGTGGACCGGCCGGCCGGGGGCGCGGTGACGGTCGCCAACTTCTCGGTCAAGCGGCGCGAGACATCGGGCGTCGCCGACCTCGCGCCGGCGGAGATCGACAACCGCGTCCTCTTCATGGCGCGGCGGGGCGCGGCCTCGAACGACGGCGAGGACCTGCTCGAGTTCCGCTTCGACGACGAGGAGGGCGGGTTCGTCGCCCCGGACCTGACGCTCCTGTCGGAGCACATCACGCACGGGGGCGTGACGGGCATGGCCTGGCAGCGGTGCGGCTGGCGGGGCTCGTACGAGTCGGCGGACCTTCCGGCCGTCAAGCGGGTGCTGTGGCTGGTGCGCTCGGACGGCGTCCTGCTGAGCTTCACGTACAACTTCCACGAGCTCGTGGCGGCCTGGGCGCGGCACGTCTGGACCGGGACCTCGCCCGCCGTCGAGTCCGTCTGCACGATCCCCGGAGCCGAGGGCGACGAGGTCTGGCTGACGGTCCGGCGCACCATCGACTCGGAGACCCGGCGCTACGTCGAGTACCTGGACCCGGACATGTTCGTGGACGCGGCGATCGCGGGCCGCGCGGAGACGCCGAGCAGGACGTGGTCCGGGCTCGGCCATCTCGAGGGCGAGACCGTGACCGTCCTGGCGGACGGCGCGCCGGCGGGTCCGGCGACCGTCTCGTCGGGCGCGATCGCGATCGGCGCGGCGGCGTCGGCCGTGCAGGCCGGGCTGCCGTTCACCCCGGAGATCAAGCTCATGCCGCTGGAGATCGCGCTCCCCGACGGCAGCGGCATCGGCGCGGCGCGCTCGGTCAGCCGGGTCGTGCTGCGGCTGCTGACCACGGTCGGCATCAGGGTGACGGGCTCCGGCGGCGCCGGGGGCGACGAGGTCACGTTCCGCGAGGTCTCGGACTCGGTGCGGACGGCCATCCCGCCCTTCACGGGCGACAAGGAGATCCCGGTGCCCGGCTCCTGGACCGACGCGGCGGTCAGGATCACGCAGGACAACCCGCTGCCGGTGACGATCGCGGCGGTGGCGATGGAAGTCGAGGCGCACCGGTGACGGCCGCGGCGGCGGGGGAGGGCTGACATGGATCCGTTCGACGGCATCGGCAAGGCGGCGGGGGCGCTCGGGCTGGCGGGAGCCGCCGCGTCGCTCGCCGGCTCGCGCGAGACCGCCCGGGCCTACGACGACCGGGCGGCGCGGCTCGGCGAGCTCGGCGAGGCCGAGGCGGAATTCCTCGTCCGGCAGGCCGACCTGGAGGCCGAACTCCTCATGGCCGAAGGGCTGGACGAGGCCGGGGCGCTGGCCTTCAACCGCCGGGTCGCGCTGGAGAACGCCGAGTGGGAGCGCCGCGCGGGCCGGGTCGCCCTCGAGCACTCGCGCAAGCGCTGGGAGGATCACATCGAGACGACGGTGGCGCGGTTCGCGGCCTCGGGCGCGACCCTGGAAGGCACCACGACCGACTTCGTCATGGAGCAGATCGGCGAGATGGAGGAGGACCTGTTCAACATCGGCCTCAACGCCGAACGGGCGGCGCTGCGCGAGGAGGCCCAGGCCGACTTCTTCTCGCTGCGGCACGACCAGGCCGCGGCGTCGGCGCGGCGGCGCTCCGAGGGCCGCCGGTCCCTCGGCCGCCTGGAGGCGGGCACGGCGGCCGCGGCGGCGACCGGGCGGGCGCAGGCGGCGCGGACGCGCTCGCGCGCGGCCGAGACCGCCGGCCTCGCGAACCTGTTCCGAAGCGGATCGAGCCTGCTGTCCGGCATCGCCGAATTCGACCTCTTCGGCGGATAGGCGACGCCGGCGGACGCGCCTCAAGGGAGGACCGAAACATGACGCTGACCACGACCTCGAACGTCGACCGCTACGCGGCCGCCGAGGGCCAGACCGTGTTCCCCTACACCTTCCGCGCGGACGAGGCCTCCCACCTGGAGGTCTCGGTCGACGGCGCGGTGCGGGGGTCGGGCTACACGGTCTCCAACGCCGGCCGGGACTCCGGCGGCAACGTCACGTTCGCGAGCCCGCCGCGCCGGGCCGGCGAGGCCGCCAGGGTGGTGACCCTCAGGCGCGTCGTCCCCCTCACCCAGAGCACGAACCTGCCCACGCAGGGGGCCCTGGACACCGACGCGCTGGAGGCCGAGGTCGACCGCACGACGATGCGGGACCAGCAGCTCCACGAGGTCGACCGGCGGACCCTCAAGCTGCCGGTGGACTCGACCCTGACGGAGGTCGGGCCGCCCGACCTCAAGGGCAACGCGGGCAAGTACCTCGCCGTCGGCGCGGCCGAGGACAGGGTCTTCTGGAGCGCGCCCGCCGCGGAGCGGCGCGCCGGTCAGCGCGTTCATGGCGGCGGTTCTCGACGACGCGGACGCGGCGGAGGCGCGGGCGACGCTGGAGGCCGGCCGGGCGCACGGCACGTCGGCCAGGAGCGGAGCGGGGACCGTCACCGCGGACGACGACAACACGACGATCCTCTGCGACGCGGCGGGCGGGGCCTTCGCCGTCTCCCTGGCCGCCGCCGCGGCGCTGGGGGACGGCTTCAGGGTCACGGTCAAGAAGACGGACCCGTCCGCCAACGCCGTCACCGTCGCCGCGGCCGGCGCCGAGACCATCGACGGCGCGCGGGCCTTCGCCCTCGGCCGCCCCCGCGAGGAGGTCGAACTCGTCTGCGACGGTTCGGCGTTCCACGTCCGTTCGCACTTCCGGAGCGGCGGGGAGGCGGCGGGATCCTCCAACCTCGTCGTCAACGGCGCCATGCGCGTGGCGCAGCGGGGGACGCGCGCGGCGGACGTGGGCGGCGACCAGTACGGCTACCACACGGTCGACCGCTTCGCCGTCAACGTCAAGGGCGGCGCGGGGGCGCGGGTCGCGATGTCGCGCGAGAGCGCCGGGGGGCCGGACGGGGAGTTTCCCTGCTGGACGAAGTTCGACTGCACGACCGCCGAGGCCGCCGTGGGCGCCGGCGAACTGTGGGCGTTCTCGACGCGCCTCGAGGCGCGGGACCTGCGGCACCTCGCCTGGGGCGGCGCGGCGGCCAGGACGCTGAGCCTGAGCTTCTGGATGCGCTCGCCGAAGGCCGGCGCGCATTGCGTCTCGCTGTACCAGCCGGACGGCGGACGCTCCTTCGTGCGGGAGTTCGCGGCGGCGGCCGCCGACGCCTGGGAGTTCCACACCGTCGCCTTCCCCGGCGACGCCGGCGGGACCATCGACGACGACTCCGGCGCCGGGCTGCAGCTCTCCTGGCCCTTCCTGGCGGGGTCCGGCTTCCAGGCGCCGGCGGACGCCTGGGCCGCGGGCGAGGACTACGCCACGGCCGGCCAGCAGAACCTGCTCGACGCCGCGGGCAACGCGGTCGGCATCGCCGGCGTCCAGCTCGCCGCCGGCGCCGCGGCCCCGCCCTTCCAGCACCTCGCCTACGGGGAGGAGCTCCGGCGCTGCGACCGGTACTACCAGCGCATCCGCTTCGGTTCGAACGATTCCTTCGCCGGCATCGGCGTGCGGGACGGCGCGAACAGGCAGCGGTTCCACATGCAGATACCGGGCTTCCGGCCGGCGATGCGGGCGTCGCCGTCCCTGGGCTACTCGAAGCTGAGCGACTTCAGGCTGGGCCGCGGCGGATCCAGCAGCCTGCCCCTGACCTCCCTGACCGTGCCCGGCGGCGACGCCGTCGTCTCGGACAGCATGACCCTGGTGGCCGACGTCGCCAACAACCAGTCGATCCAGACCGGCGCCCTGGCCGTCCTCCACAGCGCCGCCGATCCCTGGCTCGAATTCGACGCGGAGCTGTAGGCCATGACCGCAGGGAACGCGCACCGGCGGGGCGCCGGACACGGGACGCGGGCGCCATGAGGCCCAGCGAACGCGAAAACCTCTCGGCCCACGTCGACCTCTGCGGCCAGCGCTACGGCGAGATACGCGCCCGGCTGAAGCGCCTCGAGGTGTGGCTCGCGGCGATCACGCTGCTGCTGCTGGTCGGCGAGGGCACGGCGACGGACGTGGTCCGGCGGCTGATCGGGTCCTGAGCGGTGCTGTACGCCCACTTCTCGGAGGTGCCGGCGCGGGCCTGGCGCTGGCCGGACTTCGCGCCCCGCGAGATCGCCTCGCGGGGCGACGGGTCCCTGCTGCTGGTCGCGGAGGCCCTGGACGCCCTGCAGGCGGCGCGCTCCGCCCTCGGCCGGCCCCTGCGCATCGCCAGCGCCTACCGCGACCCCGTCCACAACGCGCTGGTGGGCGGCGCCCCGCGGTCGAAGCACAAGGAGGGCCACGCCTTCGACGTGGCGCTCGCCGGCCACGACAGGGCGCGGCTCGCGGACGCGCTGCGCGCGGCCGGGTTCCGGGGCTTCGGCCTCCGGTACGGAACGTTCATCCACGTCGACATGGGACCGAGGAGGGAATGGTGATGCTCGACCTGATCGCGACGGTGGCGTCGGGGGGCGCCACCGGCATTCTGGGCTCCGTCGTGGGCGGCGCGTTCAAGTGGCTGGACCGCCGCGAGGAGCGGCGCGAGGCGGCGGACCGGCGCGCCCACGAGCTCCGGCTCCAGGAGCTGCAGATGCGGGTCCGGGACGCCGAGACCGAGAACGAGCTCGCCGTCGTCGCGGCCGAGGCGTCGCGCGACCGGCTCATGGCGTCCTACGCGCACGACTCCGCCTCCGGGCGCGTGCCGCCCTGGGTCGCCTCCGCGCTGAGGTTCGTGCGCCCGGCGCTGACGTTCGGGCTCGTCGGCCTGACGGCCGCCATCTACTTCGCCATGGACGTGGACGCGGTCGTGGACGGCGTCGCCCTCAAGGCGTACATCGTGAACGCCGTCGTCTACACCACGTCCGCCGCCGTGCTGTGGTGGTTCGGCGACCGGGCAAGGGAGATGCGGAAGTAGGGCGGGGGCGTGCGGTATGCGCGTGTCGATACCGACGAAGCGGGGCTACAACGTTCCGTTGACGCCCTCAAGCGATTGTGCGAATGTTCGCCCGTTCGAGATACCGACCAGCTTTCGGCCGTGAGTCGCGAAGCTCTTGTCAGAACCGGTCGTCAAGGGAGATCATCGATGACGAGGTACGTTCCGGTCTTCTAGACCTCAGCGGTCTAATCTCAGGTGTTTCACTTCATCAGCCAGGAACAGGGCGTGCTCGTATAAACCAGGCGGCACGCCCGTTTCGTTCTGTAGCGCCGTAATGTGCTTTCGGAAGCACGAATCAATCAATGTGATTGGACCCAAGAACATGTCTACAACGGTTTCAAACCTAATATCTTCATTCTTGACCATATACCCGACGAACTCAAAGAAACTGCAAAAACGCATCAATTGGGTGTATAGACGTTTTTGACTTTCGTCGCCTTGGCGTAGCTCCAATAGATCCTCTGCAAATCGTGTTTGCAGTTTCGTCATCCGAGTATCATCATCGATATTTGGGTTATTGGCCGCAATGATTTTCAGAATGCTTTCCCGTGTCCGGTGCACCAAGTTTCGCGTCTCGAGTAATTCATTTCCAGCCCATCGGCTTTCCAACTGAAGCAAAAACGTTGCTCGGGCTACTTCCAACGATTGTCTATCCGAAGCACGCACTACGCTAATTTGCGCACGCGCATACAACAGCGCGATCACGGCTACACAAAACAACAAAAATTGGCTGAGATGATCCAGTGATTCGAGGGACATCAGCTCTCCTTCGGGAAACCACTTCTCCACGACGCTTCGATGAATGGCTATCAACGCGATGCCAATCACGATGCCAAGCGATATCCAGAACCATTTCATCGGTGCCTCCAGAATCCGATGTAAAGAGAGCAGTGCAGCCATATGGGAAGTCGCCTGCCTCCGCTCCCACGGAGCTTCGGTGCGATTCATTGCATACTACGCCCGACTTAAGGTGCCGCACCGGTCGGCTCAGCCTCGACAGAGTCGACGATGGCCCACATCTCTTTCCCGCCGTTGGTAGCGCCGTCCGTGCCGGTGGAATCGGACAGCCGTTCATTGGGCAATCTACATGCTGGCGCGTACGCTCACTAGGGTAGGGCGTCGGGTTTCCTTTCCCGGGCCGTTCCACGCATACACCTTCCATGACCGCACCCCCGAGCGAATCCGAAACCCTGCCGTTCTTCCGGCAGGCGATGATCGTCGTGTCGCTCTCCCTGGGCACGCTGATCTACGGCATGACGCTGACGCTGGCGAACGTCCTGCTGCCGCAGATCCAGGGCGCCCTGTCGGCGACGCAGGACCAGATCGCCTGGGTCGTGACCTTTCACCTCGTCGCGGCGGCGGTGGCGACTCCGCTGACCGGGTGGATGGCCGGGCTGATCGGCCGCCGCCGCTTCATGACCGGCGCCATCGCCGGGTTCGTCGTCTCCACGCTGCTCTGCGGCGCCTCCGACAGCCTGGCCGAGCTCGTCGTCTGGCGCGTGGCCCAGGGCCTGTTCGGGGCGCCGCTGATGCCCCTCGTCCAGGCCATCCTCCTCGACGTCTTCCCGCGCCGCCGTCATGCCCTGGTGACCATGCTGTGGGGGCTGGTCGCGGTGACGGGCCCCTTCGCCGGGTCGATCTTCGGCGGCTACATCGGCGAGCTCGCCGACTGGCGCTGGGCGTTCTACCTGATCGCGCCCATCGGCGTCCTGGCCTGGACCGGCTGCCGGATATTCGTGACCGAGGGCTGGCGCGGGCGGACCCGGCACATGGACTGGACCGGCTTCCTCTCCCTGGCCGTCGCCATCGGGTCGTTCCAGCTCATGCTCGACCGGGGGCTCCGGCTCGACTGGTTCGACTCGACCGAGATCGTCGTCGAGGCCGGCGTCGCGGCGTTCGCCTTCTACGTCTTCGTCGTTCACAGCCTCACGGCGCGGCGGCCCTTCCTCGACCCGCGCCTCCTGCTCAACCGCAACTTCACCCTGGGCCTGGTCTTCAGCTTCGCCTTCGGCGCCCTCTACCTCACGCCCATGGTCCTGTACCCGGCGCTGCTCCAGGACCTGCGGGGCTTTCCCGAATCGACGATCGGACTGCTGCTGTCCGCCCGCGCGGTCGGCAACTGGGCGTCGTTCCTGGTCGTCGTCCCGCTCACGAACTTCAGTCCCCGCCTGGCGATCCTCGCCGGCTTCGCCTGCCAGCTCGCGGGCGGCGTGTGGATGGCCGCCCTCGACATCAACCTGACGCCGTGGGACGTGATCTGGACGAACGCCCTCCAGGGGTTCGGGACCGGCGTCATCTACGTCCCGATGACGATCATCGCCCTGTCGTCCCTCTCGAGCCGCGACATCGCGGACGGGTCCGCCGTCTTCCACCTCCTGCGCAACATGGGCAGCGCCGTGTTCATCTCGGTCAGCGTCACCCTCGCGGTGACGTCGGCCTCGGCGAACTACGCCGGGATGACGGAATTCGCCAGCGCGTTCAACGAGCTGTTCCGCCATCCGGGCGTGGCGGGCGGCTGGAGCGTCCGTGACGGCGGCGGCCTGACGGAACTGTCCGGCGAAATGCGGCGGCAGGCCGCGATGATCGGGTACATCAACGCCTTCCAGCTCTTCAACGCCCTGGCCTGCGCGGCGCTGCCGCTGGCGCTGCTCGTCAGGACGGGGGCCGGGACCGGCGTCCGCCGGTGAGGTCCGGCGGCGTCGGGATCAGGCCGCCTTCTCGCCCCGGATCGTCGTGCGGTGCATGTGCCGGCGGTCCTCCTCGTAGTCGTAGTCGCCGATGGCGTAGTGCATCAGCGTGCGGTTGTCCCAGAACACGACGTCGTTCGGTTTCCAGACGTGGCGGTACACGAACCGCGGCTGGGTGGCGTGGTCCGCGAGGAAGTCCAGCACCGCGTCGCTTTCCTCCTTCGTCATGCCGACGATGCCGGTCGTGAACCCGGGGCTGAGGAACAGCGACCTGCGCCCGGTCTCGGGATGCGCGCGCACGAGGGGGTGGACCACCGGCGGGGTCCTGGCCAGCTGCTCCGGCGTGATCGGCCTGTTGAGGCCGAGGTTCGTCACGAGGCTCTGCACCTTGGCGAAGTGGTGCTCCGCCTCCAGGCCTTCGAGAAACGACTTCATGGGCGCGGACAGGGCGTCGTAGGCCAGGGCCAGGTTCGCGAACATGGTGTCGCCGCCGACCTCGGGCACCTCGATGGCGCGGAGCAGGGAGCCGAGGGAGGGCTCCGCCATGTAGGAGAGGTCGGAGTGCCAGTAGTGCCCGGCGCCCGCGCGGCCCACGCGCTTCCCGTTCTTCTTCAGGTTGGAGAGGATGTAGATCTCGGGCAGGCCGTCGAGCAGCGCGTCGTTCAGGACGTGATGCTCCAGGTCCCCGAAGCGCCGGCTGAACGCGACGTGGGCCTCGGGGGAGATGTCCTGGCCGCGGAACAGCAGCAGGCCGTGTGCATTGAAGGCGTCCCGCAACGTCGCGATCTCGGCGTCGGAGAAGTCCCGCGACAGGTCGACGCCGCCGACCGTCGCGCCCAGCGCCCGGGAAGCCTTGCCGATGGCCATCTCCGGCGCGCCGGCGGGGCGCGACCGCTCCGCCACGGCCGTCTCGCTCGCCACTGACATCGTCGATCCCCTCCTCGTCCGCGTATCGCGTTCCGCGGGGAACTATGCCGTTCCCCGCCGTTGCGATGCAAATCAAATCCGCCGGAGAAGCCGCGCCCGCGGACCCGGGTTCCCGACCGCCCCGCCGCCTTGGGCGCGGGGCGCGTCCGTGGTATGCAGGCGCGCCCGTCCGGGCGACCCATCGCGAATTCCCTCTCCGTCCAAGGGCGAGACATACGGTCATGACGATCTCGGACAAGGCCCTCCTGCACGTCCTCAAGCTGCTCGAGGAGTCCGACAGCCTCGCCATCGAGGTCGAGGCGGGCGGCATGCGCCTCACGGCCCGCAAGGGCGCCGCCGCCGCGCTTCCGCGCGCGCCCGCGGCCGCGGACGCCGGCGGGGCCGACGCTCCTCCGCGGGAGGCGGCGCCGGCGGCGCCGGCGGCCGAACCGGCCGCCGCGCCGGCGGACGACGGGACGGTCGTCGTGCGCGCGCCGATGAAGGGGACGTTCTACCGGGCTCCGGCCCCGGGAGAACCCCCGTTTTGCGAGGCGGGCGACCGGGTGGGCGCGGACGACACCGTGTGCCTGATCGAGATCATGAAGCTGTTCAACTCGATCCCGGCCGGCGTCCCGGGGACCGTCGAGAGGTTCCTCGCCGGGAACGCCGAGCCCGTCGACCTGAACCAGCCCCTCGTCGCCATCCGCGTCGACTGAGGCCGCCCCGCGAGACCCGGTTCCCCGGAATGCCCCGGCGACTGCAGATCTTCGACACCACCCTGCGGGACGGGCACCAGTGCCTGTGGGCCACCCGCATGCCGACGGCCATGATGCTGCCGGTCGTCGAGACCTTCGACCGCGCGGGCTACGGCGCCATCGAGCTGATGGGCAACGTGCATTTCGACGCCTGCGTCCGCTACCTGCGCGAGGATCCCTTCGAGCGCCTGCGCGAAGTGAAGAAGCGGCTGGTCCGCACGCCGCTCCAGGGCTTCATCCGCAGCGCCTGCGTCCTCGGGTTCGACATCAAGCCCGCCGACATCAACCGCCTGTGGGTGGACGTCCTGCTGCGCAACGGGACCGACCGCCTGCTCGCCTTCGACGGGCTCCACGACTTCGACAACACGGCGCCCTACCTGAGATACGCGAAGGACAACGGGGCGCGGACCGTCCATTGGCTGATATTCAGCGACAGTCCCGTCCACACCGACGAGATGTACGCCGCCAAGACGCGGGAGATCATCGACCGCGCCGACGTGGACGAGATCGTCATCCAGGACACGAGCGGCATCCTCACGCCGGAGCGGGCGGCGACCCTGGTGCCGGCGGTCAGGGCCGCGGCCGGCGGCCGGCCCCTGGGCCTGCACAGCCACTGCCTGGTCGGCCTTCCCCAGCGGACCTATCTCGAGGCCGCGCGGCACGGCGTGGACGGGCTGTACACGTGCGTCTCCCCCGTCGCCGACGGCAACGCGCCGCCCTCGGTCCAGACGACGGCGAGAAACCTGCGCTACGCGGGCTACGCGCTCGACATCGACGACGCGGCGGTCGACGCCATCGGCCGCCATCTCGAGGCCGGGATCACCCTGCTCGGCAAGCCCCCGGGGCGGCCGCGGGATTTCGACCTCGGCCAGTTCGACCACCAGATTCCCGGCGGCGTGATGTCCAACCTGATCGCCAATCTGGAGCAGGCGGGCATGGCCGACCGGCTCGCCGCGGTCCTCGAGGAGTCCGGCCGGGTACGGGCCGAGCTGGGCTGGCCCATCATGGTCACGCCGTTCTCCCAGCACGTCGCCGTGCAGGCGGCGCTCAACGTCATCCACGGCGAGCGCTACGGCCTCGTCCTCGACGAGGTCAAGCTCTACGCCCTGGGGTACTTCGGCAGGCTGCCGGCCCCGGTCGAGCCGGACGTCCTGGACCGCATCGTCGCGCGGGGGTCGCGGGCGATCGCCCTGGAGCCGCCGGAGCCGGAGCCGGCCGTCGAGCGGCTGCGCCGGCAGTATCCCGGCCTCGACGACGAGGAGCGCATGCTCCGCTATTCCTTCCCCGAGGACGTTGTCGACGACCTCCACGCCCGCCCCGGCGGGAACCTGCCTCCGCTCATGTCCGTTCCGTTCCTCGACCTCGTCGACGGGTTGCGGGACCGGAACGTCCCGGTCCGGATCTCGGCCGGGCGCGCGCGCGTCGACCTGGAGACGGGCGCCGGCGCGCCGCCCTCAGGGAGCGGGCCGTAGCCATGCCCCGGACCGTCCGCATTGTCGACACCACTCTTCGCGACGGCCACCAGTGCCTGTGGGCGACGCGCATGCCGACGGCCATGATGCTGCCGGTGGCGGACGCCTTCGACCGGGCCGGGTTCTGGGCCGTCGAGATGATCGGGGCGGTCCAGTTCGACGCCTGCATGCGCTTCATCGGCGAGAACCCGTGGACCCGCATCCGGGAGCTGCGCCGCCGCATCTCGCGGCCCCTCCAGGTGATCATGCGCAGCAACTGCGCCCTCAACTTCGACCGCCAGCCCGTCGACGTCAACGAGCTCTGGGGGGAGCTGCTGGCGCGGAACGGCCTCGACCGGGTCTACGCGTTCGACGGCCTCCACGACTACGACAACACGGTTCCCCAACTGCTGAGCGCCAAGGCCCACGGCGCCCGCATCGGCCATTGGCTGCTCTACAGCGTCAGTCCCGTCCACACCGACGAGCTCTACGTGCGCAAGGCGCGCGAGATCATCGACCGCGCCGGCGTCGAGGAGCTCATCATCGAGGACGCGAGCGGCGTGCTGACCCCGGAACGGGCCGCCACCCTGGTGCCGGCGCTCAAGCGCGAAATCGGCGACATGCCGCTGGGCCTGCACATGCATTCCCTCGTCGGACTGCCGCAGAGGACCTATCTGGAGGCCGTCAGGCACGGCGTCGACAACCTTTATTGCTGCGTCCCGCCGCTCGCGGACGGCAACGCGCCGCCGTCCGTGCGGACGACCGTGCGCAACCTCCGCTACGCGGGCTACGAGGTGGCGGTGAACGACGAGGCGGTGGACGAGATCGGCCGCCACTTCGAGGAGCAGGCCTTCCTGCACGACAAGCCCGTGGGCGAGCCGCAGGACTTCGACCTCGCGCACTTCGACCACCAGATCCCCGGCGGCGTCCTGTCGAACCTGGTCTCCCAACTGCGGGAGATGGGGCTGGAGCACAAGCTCCCCGAGGTCCTCGAGGAGTGCGGCCGGGTGCGGGAAGACCTGGGCTGGCCGATACAGGTCACGCCGTTCGCCCAGTTCCTGGTGGCGCAGGGAACGCTCAACGCCATCCACGGGGAGCGCTACGCCGTGGTCCCGGACGAGGTCAAGAAGTACGCGCTCGGCTATTTCGGCACGCACCTGTCGCCGGTCGACGCGGACGTCATGGACCGCATCGTCGAGCGGGGCTCCAAGCGCGTCCCCCTGGAGGCGCCCGCACTGGAGCCCGCCGTCGGCCGCCTGCGGGCGCGGTATCCGGACATGTCGGACGAGGAGCGGTTCCTGCGCTACTCGTTTCCCGAGGAGATCAGCGAGGCCACGCTGTCGCGCGACCCGATCGCGCCGCTGCCGCCCATCCTCACGTCGTCGTTCGTCGGCCTGCTCCGGGCGGTCCGCGACATGAAGCGCCCCGCCCACGTGTTCATCGGGCAGGGCGGCGTCGAGATCGCCATGGAGCCGCGCGCCGGCGCTTGACGCCGCGGTCAAAAAAAGTGCCCCGCCGTCGGGGCGGGGCACCGGCAGTCGGCGGGCGGGCGGGTCAGGAGCCCGCGCTTACCTTACGGTTCCACTTCTCCGTGTAGACCGTGCGGTCCACCTTGGAGAAGTCGATCGAGTACATGTTCTTGACCTCGTCGGGCTTCAGCCGCATGAAGTCCATGCCGGGTTCCGAAGCGTAGTCGGCCAGGACGTCCTCCCGGGAGGACAGCAGCCAGCCCTTCATGACGCCGCGCTGGTGCGGCTCGCCGATGAACTGGTTGACGATCCAGTCGCGGGCCGCGTCGTTCTTGCCGCCCTTGATCTTCACCAGCCACCCCTGCTTGAGCACGCCGAAGATGCCGGGCTTGACCTCGACGTGGGTCGCCCACAACGGGGCCACGCCCAGGAGACGGCCCATGGTGTGGACGCCAGCGCAGGCGGCCCAGACGTCTCCGCTTTTGAGCAGAGTGCGGAGCGCGGAGTTCGACTTCCAGAAGGCCTTCACCTCGAGGCTGGCGATCAGATCGAGCGCCGGATCGATGTTGGACTCGTCGCCGCCGCCTTCGAGGGCCATGCCAACGAGACAGGGCATCACGCCGCCGCCGGCGATGTCGGGGACCGAGATCTTGCCCTGGAGCTTGGGATGCTTCAGGTCGGCGTAGGTCTTCGGCGCCGGAATGCCGTGCTCCTCGAACTTCTCGGTGTTGTAGATGATGGCCGACTGGGTGGTCCAGGTCTTGACCCAGTGCGCCGACTTGTCCTGTTCCGCCAGAGCCGACGCGTTGGGGACCTTGGAGAAGTCGATCTCGTCGAGGTAACCCTTGGCCTTCAGGGGCGGCAGGAAGTCGTCCGTCGTCTCCATCAGGTCGAACGGCGGTTCCGCGCCGCGCGACGCCACCAGCTTGCCGAAATTGGGGCTGGGCGACCCGGCGACGTAGACCATCTTGCCGCCTTCCGCGGCGAAGGCTTGGCCGACCGTCGATTCGATCAGGTTGCGCCATTTGCCGCCGAAGCTCGCGACGCGAACCTCGACGCCCTCGAACATGCCCGCGGCGGACGGTTTCGCGCCGACGGCCGTCATGCCGGCGGCGACGACGCCGGCGGTCAGCAACCCGAGTGCTGTCCTGGATTTCATGCTGTTCCTCCCCATGGATGCCTGTTCGACCATACACCAAACGGCGGCAGTTCCCGCACGGGGGAGACTTTAGCCCACGTGCCCCGCCGCGGTCACGGTCCGAGTCGGCCGGTTTCCGGGCTCCCGCACGGGACTCATCTCGTGCGGACGAAGACGTCGAGGCCGGTGAACCGCTGGATGACGAGCAGCACGGCCAGGGAGAAGACGACGACGACGGTCGAGGCGGCGAGCACGGTCGTGTCGAACTCCTGCTCCAGGGCGAGAAAGACCTCGACGGGAAAGGTCGACGTCCCCGGCTTGGACAGGAATATGGCGATGGGAACGTCGCCGAAGGACACCATGAACGCATACAGGCTGCCGGCGAAGACGCCGGGGGCGATCAGCGGCAGGGTGATCCGCCGGAAGGTCGTCCACCGGCTGGCCCCCAACGTCAGCGCGGCCTCCTCGAGGGCCGGCTGGAAACGCTGAAGCACCGGCACGACGGCCCCGACGACGAACGGCGTGGCCGCGAATATGTGGGCGATGGCGAGCCCGACGAACGTCCCGTTGGCATACCACCCGGTCGCGGCGCCGATGGCGTAGTAGGCTTGCAGGAACGCGAGTCCCATGACCACGCCCGGAATCTGCAAGGGCACGCGGAACAGCGTCATGATCGCGGACTTGCCCGCGATGTTGCTGCGCACGAGCCCCAGCGCCGCCGGGATGCCGATCGCCGAGGCGCCGAGCGCCGCCGCGACCCCGACCGTGACGCTCAGGTAGATTCCGTCGACGATGTATTCCGGGATGTTGAGATAGGCGTCGAGGGTGAAGCGCTCCGGCGGGAACACCACGTAGGCCCGCTCCCCGTAGTCGAAGGAGGAGGCCACGACGATGACGATGGGCGCGAAGAGGAAGACGTAGACCGCGGCCAGAACGAGCGACCGCGATCCGTTGGAGACCAGCTTGGCGCGGGCGTGGGGAGTCACGGTCGCGGGTCCCCGCCTCACACCGTGATCGCCTGGCCGCGGCGGAAGCGCTTCACGAGGGCGACGGAGAACAGGTTGATGAGCACCACGGCGCCGAGCAGGATGACGGCGAGGGCCGCCCCCATGCCGTAGTTCGTGTTGACGACGACGCTCTGCTGCACGATGACCGGCAGGGTCAGGATCTTGCCCGCGCCGATGAGCGCCGTCGACGCGAACCCGCCGATGCTGATGTTGAAGACCATAAGCGAGCAGACGACGATCCCCGGCGTCGTCAGGGGCAGGACGATCCGCCGGTAGACGTTGAACCGTCCCGCGCCGTGGATCTGGGCCGCCTCCTCCAGGCTCCGGGGGATGGTCAGGACGATGCTGTAGATCAGCAGCACCGCGAAGCCGAGTGAGTAGTACATGAGCCCGGTGATGACCCCGGCGAACGTGCCGAGGATAGTGAACGTCTCCTCGATCAGGCCGAGGGCCAGGAACAGGCGGTTGACGATCCCGTCGGGGCTGAACAGCACGATGAGTCCCAGGACCTTGATGGCGATGGTGACGAACTGGGCGACCACGACCAGGGCCAGGAACAGCATCGCCCAGCGGGACGTCATGCGCGCGATGATGTAGGCGACGGGCACCGCGCAGGCCATGGTGAGGACGGTCGCCGCGGCGGAGATGTTGATGGAGAGCAGGAGAACGTTCAGGTAGTAGGGATCGGAGAAGGCCCTCAGGTAGTTGACGAGCTCGTAGGACGTGGAGAGGTCGCCGTATCCCAGATCCCGGTGGAAGCTCCCCTTGATGAAGATAAACTGGGACGCGACCAGCAGCGCCACGGTGAGCCCGAGCGGCGGGAGCAGGATCAGCTCCCATCTGGCCTTGATTCCGCTCATTCGTTCACCCGCGACAGCATCTTCCCGGTCCGCTCGCCGCGCCGCCCGGCGTCAGCCCACGCGGCGTTCCCGGCCCGCCCAGAACTTCTCGCGGACGTCCTTCTTCAGGACCTTGCCGACCGCGCTTCTCGGAAGCTCGTCCCAGAACTCGACGGTCTTCGGCGCCTTCACGCTGCCCAGCCTGTCCTTGCACAGTGCGATGACCTCGTCCCCGGAGACGCGCCGCGCCGGCTTGAGCTCGACGACCGCCTTGACGGCCTCGCCCCACTTCTCGTCCGGGACTCCGATCACCGCGCAGTCCCGGACTGCCGGAAGGGTCAGGATCACGTTCTCGATCTCGCTCGGCCACACGTTGAACCCGCCGGAGACGATCATGTCCCGCTTGCGGTCGACGACGTAGACGTAGCCGTCCCCGTCCTTGTAGCCGATGTCGTTCGTATGGTGCCAGCCATGGGCGGAGACCTCGGCGGTCGCGTCCGGGCGCCCGTGGTACCCGGCCATGACGATCCCGCCGCGCGTCACGATCTCGCCGACCTCGCCGGCATCCAGGATGCGGCCTTCGTCGTCCATGATCTCGACCGCGGTGAAGAGGCTCGGCCGGCCCGCGCTGCGCAGCCGCTGCGCCTTGGCCGGGTCCCGGCAGGCCTCCGCGTGGTCCCCCCTGGAGAAGTAGGTGCTGATGAAGGGAGACTCCGTCTGCCCGTAGGACTGCGACATGACGGGTCCGAAGACGTCGATGGCCTCCCTGAGCTTCTCCGGGGACATCGGCGACGCCGCGTAGTGGAAATACTTCAGGCTCGAGTAGTCGCAATCGCGCACCCCGGGGTGGGCGAGCCACGTGTAGATCGCGGTCGGCGGCAGGAACACCGTCGTCACACGGTGCGTCTCGATCATCTCCATCATGACCTCGGGGACGGGCCGGTCGACGACGACGATCGTCGCGCCGTGCGGCAGCAGCATCAGCGACATCGCCCCCGCCACATGGGTCATGGGCGCCGCCGCGAGATAGACGGGCGGATCCTCGTAGGGCATGGCGGCCGAGGCGTTGGCGAGCATGAAGGCGAAGTTGAGATGGGTCAGGGGCACGCCCTTGGGCACGCCGGTGGTGCCCCCGGTGTAGCGAATGGCCGCATAGTCGCCCGGGTCGCAGGCGATATAAGGTGCCCGGTCTCCATGGCCCGCGATCCAGTCGCCCAGGGACGGTGCGCCGGCGCCCTCCCGGTCCACGCAGACGAACTTGCGGATACCGGGCGCGCGGTCCCGGATCCTGGCCACGCGGTCCTCGAACGCGCTGTGGTAGAAGAGGAGCTCGCAGCCGCTGTCCCGCAGGATGTGGAAGTTCTCCTCCTCCGCGCCGCGCGCGTTGATCGGCACCCAGGCCGCGCACGCCCGCAGAATGCCCAGCACGCAGACGAAGCTCATGGCGTCGTTCGGGCTGTAAACGGCGGCCCGGCCGCCCTTGGAGAGTCCCTCCGCGAGGAGGGCGTTGCCGATTCTGTGGGTGAGCCGCCGGGTCTCGCCGAACGTGAGGCGCTGGCCGCCCTGGACGAAGCAGTCCCGTTCCGGATTCAGGGAGGCGCCGCGGTCGAAATAGTCGATCAGCCTGAGCGTCATCCGGTCCCCGCGGGCGGCGCGCGCCCTACTCCCCCTTCCGGTCGTGACCGACGTCCCGCGCCCGCGCCGTGGCGGACTCGATCGTCACCTCGACGTCGACCTCTCCCGCCGACTCGAACCTGAGCGTCATGGGAAAGGTCATTCCCTTCGCCAGCGGCGTCCTGAGGCCCAGCAGCATGACGTGAAGGCCGCCCGGCTCCAGCGCGACCGTTCCGCCGGGCGGAATCTCGACGGCCCCGACGGGCCGCATCTTCATCACGTCGTTCTCCGTTTCGTGGGCGTGAAGCTCGGCGCGGTCGGCGACGTGGGTCGAGGCGCCGATCAGGCGGTCGGTCCGGGAGCCGGCGTTGCGCACCGTCAGATAGGCCGCGCCGTTCCGCGCCTCGAGGGACAGCGAGGCCCGGGCCCACGGATGGGCGATCCCGATGTCGCCGGCGGTGGCCTCGTGCGCCAGCGCGGCGGGGGCCTGCGCCGAGCAGACGGCCAGCACCAAGGCGGCCGGAAGCAGGATGCGGTTCATGCCGTATTATTCCGGCGGCGGCCCGCGGCGTCCATGACGGCCGGCGGCGGTGTCGATATGATGCCGCCCCGAATCCTCCCGTCCGGACGGGCGGAGCCGAAACAGATCGAAAGGGAAGGACATGGCCCAGGCGTTCTCGATGATCCCGCTGCCCCCGGACCGCAGCACGGCGAAGCCGCGCGCCAAGGGCCGGACGATGATGATGGACTGGGGCATTCCGCTCCGCGAGCAGGAGGACCTCCTGGGCCTGATCGCGCCGTACGTGGACATCGCCAAGTTCGTCGTCGGCACGGCCCGCCTCTACGAAGAGGCGTATCTGCGGGAGAAGATCGGGGTCTACGAGGACCACGGGGTCGAGCCCTTCCTCGGCGGCCAGTTCCTCGAGTTCGTGTTCGGCACCCAGGGTATCGGTGGGGTCGGCCCCTACTGCGAGGAGGCGAAACGCCTGGGGATCGGCGCCATCGAGGTCTCGGACAACGTGGTGCCGCTCTCCAGCGGCGACCGCCGCGACATCACGAGGATCGCCGTCGATCACGGGCTGCACGTCCACGGCGAGGTCGGGTCCAAGCACGACGCGACGACGGCGGAGACCCTGATCGGGCAGGCGGACGAGTTCTTCGACGCGGGCGCGGACGTCGTTCTCGTCGAGGCCGCGGAACTGGTGGAGGACGGGGAGCCCAACCGGCCGCTGATCGGCGATCTGGCGAACGGGCTGGACGTGTCCAGGGTGTTCTTCGAGCTCCCCGGCGCGTGGATCAAGGGAACCACGACGACCGAGGTGATCTATCTCAAGAAGTTCCTGATCGACGAGTTCGGACCCGACGTCAACATCGCCAACGTGCTGCCGGGCAACGTGTTCGAGACCGAGGCGCTGCGCTCGCATCTCAGCTTCGCCGGGCCCCGGCAGATGAACCGGGCCGCCGAGTAGGCGGCCTTCGACTTCAGCGGGAGGAGGGCATGGCAGAGCGGCTGGGTTTCGTCGGGCTGGGCAGCATGGGCGGTCCCATGTGCCTCAATCTTCTCGGGGCCGGGTTCGAGGCGACGGTCTTCGACGCCGCGGACGGCGCGGCGAACCGGCATCTGGAGGCGGGGGCGAGGCAGGGACAGGGGCTGGGCGACGTGGCGCGCAACAGCGACGTCGTCCTGACCATGCTGCCGGACTCGGGCGACGTGGAGGACGTCGTCCTGGGCGGGGACGGCATCGCGGCGCACGCGCGGGAGGGCATGCTCGTCGTCGACATGAGCACGATCTTCCCGGAGACGTCGGTCAAGGTCGCCGGGGCGTTGCGGAAGAAGGGCGTCGGCTTCCTCGACGCGGCGGTGGGCCGCACGGCGATGCACGCCGCGGCGGGCACGTCCATGTTCATGGTGGGCGGCTCCGAGGAGGATCTGGAGCGCGCGCGGCCGGTCCTCGAGGCCATGGGCGACACGATCCATCACTGCGGACCCGTGGGCAGCGGAGTGCGGACCAAGCTGGTCAACAACTACATGTCCGCGATCCAGTCCGTGATCACGGCGGAGGCGCTGGCGCTGGCCCAGAAGCTTGGCCTCGATCCCGGGCGGACGGTGGAGATCATGTCCGGCACGATCGCGTCGAACGCGCTGGTCTCGTTCTATTTCCGGAGGAAGGCGCTGGCCGGAGACGTGGACCCGGGGTTCGCCCTGACCCATGCCCGGAAGGACCTGAGGCTGGCGGTCCGGCTCGGCGAGGGGGAGGAGGTGGCCATGGCGACGGGCGCGGCGGCGCTGGACGCCTACGACCGCCTGTTCGACGAGGGCCACGGAGGGCGGGACTTCTCCTACACGCTGATGGGCGCCTGCGAGGCCGCGGGCGTCGCGCCTCCCAGGATCGAGGCGCCCGGGGACTAGCTCTGCAGGACCGCGCCGCTCTCCGTCAGCGCGGAGATCTCGGCGGCGTCGAACCCCCAGTCGCGCAGGACCTCCTCGCTGTGCTCGCCGCGCGCGGGCGGCGGGCCGCCGGTCTCCGCCCCGGTGCGGCTGAACCGGGGCGCGGGGGCGGGCTGATCGACGCCGTCGACGTTCGCGACGGTCCGGCGGGCCGCGATGTGCGGATGGCCGGCCACCTCGGAGAGGGAGAGGACGGGCGCGACGCAGGCTTCCTCGCCGTCGAAGACGCGCGTCCATTCGTCCCGCGTCCGGCGGCGGACGGCCGCGGCGACCGTTTCCTTCGTCTTCGGCCAGGTATCGCGGTCGTGCTGGGGCGGCATCCGCCCGGCGTCGAGGCCGAGGAGGCGCCACGTCCGCTCCCAGAATTTCGCTTCCACGGAGCCGATGGCGATCCACTTGCCGTCGCTCGTCTCGTAGGTGTCGTAGAACGGCGCGCCCGTGTCCAGGTAGTTGCGGCCGCGCGCGTCGATCCAGGTGCCGCCGGCGCGGAAGCCGAAGACGTACGTCATCATCGAGGCCGCGGCGTCGATCATGGCGGCGTCGACGACCTGTCCGCTGCCCGACCGCCGCGCCTCGAGGATCGCGGCCAGGAGCCCCATGGCGAGGTAGGCGCCGCCGCCGAAGTCGCCCACGAGATTGAGCGGCGGCGTCGGCGGACCGCCCTCGCGGCCGATGGCGTGCAGCGTGCCCGTCAGGGCGATGTAGTTGATGTCGTGGCCCGGCGCCGGGGCGAGGGGGCCGTCCTGTCCCCAGCCGGTCACGCGGCCGTAGACGAGGCGGGCGTTCCTCTCCATGCAGACGTCCGGGCCGAGCCCGAGCCGTTCCATGACGCCGGGGCGGTAGCCTTCGATCAGCGCGTCCGCCCGGTCGACGAGGCGGAGGGCCGCGTCCCGGCCGGCGGGGTTCTTGAGGTCGACCGCGACGGACCGCCGTCCCCGGTTCATGATCTGCGTCCTGGGATCGTGGTCGATGCGTCCGGCGATGGCCTGCCGGCGGTCGATCCTGACCGTTTCGGCGCCCAGGTCGGCGAGCAGCATGGCGCAGAAGGGCGCCGGCCCCAGACCCGCGAATTCGACGATTCTGATCCCTTCGAGAGGCCCCATCGCCTCCTCCCTGCCGACCGCGGACGGAACCGCGCGGTTCTTGTAGCACATCGGCCGGCCGCGCCCGTGCGTCGGACTTGGGGTACACTCGGCGCATCATGCGGCGCCTGATACCGGGAGTCCTGGTCCTGCTGGCGGCGGTCCCGCCGGCGCTGGCCGAGTACGCCCTGGGCACCATCGCGTACGAGCAGGGGGACTACGCGGCGGCGTACGAGAACTGGCGCCCGCTGGCGGACCGGGGGAGCCCGGCCGCCCAGTTCAACATCGGCCATCTCCACCATCGGGGCCTGGGCGTCGAGCGGGACCTCGACGCCGCCAGGGAGTGGTACCTGAAGGCCGCGAACCAGGGGGACGGCAACGCCCGGTACGAGCTGGGCGAGATGCACGCGCGCGGCGACGGGATTCCCCGGGACCATGCCGCCGCCGCCGACTGGTACCGGCGGGCCGCCGAAGCGGGCCACTCCAAGGCCAGCCTGAAGCTGGGGAACCTGTACCGGGACGGCCGGGGCGTGCCCCAGGACGACGAGAAAGCGGCGCACTGGATCGTGAGGGCGGCCGAGCAGGGCGAGAAGTCGGCGCAGATCGCCGCCAGCGTGCTCTTCAGCGAAGGACTGGGCGTCCCGAAGGACCTCGTCGAGGCCTACATGTGGGCGTCCGTCGCGGCGCGGCGGGGCGAGATCTTCGCGCACGCGTTCGTGCGCGCCTTCGAGCGCGGGATGACCGAGGCCGAGATCCGGGAGGGGCGCGAGCGGGCCGAGGCGTGGTCGCCCAGGCTCTACTAGCGCGGGTATGCCGGGGACGGGAAGATGCGGTATCTTCCCGGGCAACAGGCTGGAGGGTCCGAAATGAGGCATGGCGCGACGGCGGTCGCGGTGCTCGAGCAGCGGCTGGGGGACCGCCTTTCCACGTCCGCGGCCGTCCGCGAGCAGCACGGGCGGGACGAGTCCCATCACGCCGCGCACGCGCCGGACGCGGTCGCGTTTCCCGAGAGCACCGCGGAAGTGGCGGAGATCGTGCGGGTCTGCGCCGAGCACGGAACCCCGGTCATCCCCTTCGGGACCGGCACGTCCCTGGAAGGCCACGTGGCGGCCCTCCGCGGCGGCGTGTGCGTCGACCTGAGCGGGATGAACGACATCGTGCGCGTGAGCCCCGAGGACATGGACGTCACCGTGCAGGCCGGCGTCCGGCGCAAGCAGCTGAACGACCACCTGCGGGATACGGGGCTGTTCTTTCCCATCGATCCGGGCGCCGACGCCACGATCGGGGGAATGACCGCGACCCGCGCGTCGGGCACCAACGCCGTGCGCTACGGAACCATGCGCGAGAACGTGGTCGCGCTCACCGTGGTGACGGCCGACGGCCGCATCGTCAATACGGCGCGGCGGGCCCGCAAGTCGGCGGCCGGCTACGACCTCACGCGCGTGTTCGTGGGCTCGGAGGGCACGCTCGGGGTCATCACGGAGATCACCCTTCGCCTCTACGGCGTCCCGGAGGCGATGTCCGCGGCCGTCTGCTCGTTTCCGGGGATCGAGGGGGCCGTCGATACGGTCATCGGGACCATCCAGATGGGCGTTCCGGTGGCGCGCATCGAGCTGCTGGACGAACTGCAGATGGAGGCGTGTAACAGGTACTCGGACCTCGAGTATCCCGTCGCCCCGACCCTGTTCCTCGAATTCCACGGCTCGGAGGCGGGCGTGGCCGAGCAGGCCGAGACCGTCCAGGCGCTGGCGGCGGAAAACGGCGCCGGCGACTTCCAGTGGGCGACGCGGACGGAGGACCGCAACCGCCTCTGGCAGGCCCGGCACGACGCGGCCTACGCGGCGCTGGCGTTGCGGCCCGGCGCCAGGATGTGGGCGACGGACGTGTGCGTGCCCATCTCGAAGCTCGCCCGGTGTATCCTGGAAACCAAGGAGGACCTGGCGGAGTCGTTCCTGATGGCGCCCCTGGTCGGGCACGTCGGGGACGGCAATTTCCATCTCGTCTTCCTGTTCGATCCGGAAGACGGGCGCGAGCGGGCGGAAGTGGAGCGCCTCAACGAGCGCCTGGTCTCCCGGTCCCTGGCGCTCGACGGCACCTGCACCGGCGAGCACGGCGTGGGATACGGCAAGCTGGACTTCCTGACCGCGGAGCACGGCGAGGCCGTGAGCCTCATGCGGGACATCAAGAAGGCGCTCGATCCCGCCAACATCATGAACCCCGGCAAGATCGTCCGGGTGTAGGGCCGCGGCCCGCCGGCGGGAATCGAAGCCGAGGAAGCGTGCCCGTGCGCCGTCCCCTCCGCCCGTTCGTCTTCGCGCTGTGCCTGGGCGCCGCGCTCGCCGCCGCCCCGTCCGCGCGTCCGGCGCCGCCAGGGGACACCCTGGTCGTCGCCAAGGACATCGCGGACATCATCACGCTCGATCCCGCGCACGCCTTCGAGCTGACCGCCGGCGAGATCCACGCCAACGTCTACGACCGCCTGATGACGTTCGAGCCGGGGAACCCGGGCGCGCTCGCGGGCGGTGTCGCCGAGAGCCACACGGTGAGCCCCGACGGACGGACCCTCACGTTCACGCTGCGCGACGGCCTCCGCTTCCACTCCGGCAACCCGGTGCGCCCGGAGGACGTCGAGTTCTCCCTGGAGCGCGCCGTCAAGCTCGGCGGGACGCCGGTCTTCATCCTCGCGCAGTTCGGCTGGAACCGGGACAATGTCGAGGACCTCGTCGCCGTCGTCGACGACCGGCGCGTCCGCGTCACGGTCGCCGAAGCGGTTTCCCCCGGCCTCGTGCTGAGCGTTCTCTCGGCCGATGTCGCGTCCGTGATCGACCGGGAGCTCGTGCTGTCCCACGAGAAGGACGGCGATCTCGGCCAGGCGTGGCTGGCGTCCAACGGCGCGGGCTCCGGTCCCTTCGCGGTGACGGGCTGGACGGCGGACGACTCGGTGGTGCTCGAGGCCAGTCCGGACTACCGGCGCGGCGCTCCGGCGGTGAAGCGGGTCGTCCTCCGGCACGTGCCCGAGCCGTCCGAGCAACGGCGGCTGCTCCTGGAGGGCGAGGTGGACGTGGCGCGCAACCTCGCGCCCGGCCAGGTCGCGGGCTTGCGGGACGATCCGGCCGTCGCCGTCGACGACCACCGGAAGGGCACTGTCGTCTACATGGCGGCGAATGCGGCGCACCCGGTCCTGGGCAAGGCCGGAGTCGTGGACGCGCTGCGTCACGCGGTCGACTACCACGGCATGGCGGACACGTTCCTCGCCGGCCAGTTCGTCGTGCACCAGGCGTTCTGGCCGGGCGGCCTGTGGGCGTCCTATGGCGAAACCCCCTATCGGTTCGACGCCGCGAAGGCGCGGTCGCTGCTGGCCGCGGCGGGTTTCGCGGGCGGCTTCGCGGTGCGTCTGGACACGCTCGCCACGCCGCCGTTTCCGGAGATCGCGCGCTCCGTCCGCGAGACCCTCGCCGAGGTCGGCGTCGAGGTCCGGGTCGTGACGCGGGACGGCAGGGCGCTCTGGCCCATGTACCGGGCGCGCGAGCACGAGCTGATCCTCGCCCACTGGTCTCCCGACTACCTCGATCCGCACTCCAACGCCGACGCGTTCGCCCGCAATCCGGACAACCGGGCCGGGGCGAAGCTCGCCGGCGTGCTCGCGTGGCGCAACGCGTGGGCGCGGGACGACCTCAACGCGATGGTGGTCGCGGCGCGCGGCGAGCGGGACGCGGCGCGGCGGGAACGGCTCTACCTGGACCTCCAGCGGCGCCTGCAGTCCGAGGGGCCTTACGTGATCATGTTCCAGCAGAGCGAGCAGGTGGCGCGCCGCGCGAACGTCACGGGGGTGGTGTCGGACCCCAGGACCTACCGCTACCGGGAAGCGGCCAGGTAGGCCGTCTCCGTCCGCGCGGGTTACGCCGGACCCGCGCGGTAGCGGTCGCGCAGGACGTTCTTCCGGACCTTGCCGACGGCGGTCTTCGGCAGCGCGCCGACCAGCTCGACGACACGCGGCACCTTGTGGGCGCCCAGCCGCGCGGCGCAGAAGTCGAGGATGTCCCGTTCCCCGGGACGGGTCCCCGCCCGGCGCACCACGTGGGCCGCGGGCACCTCCCCCAGCCGCGGGTCCGGGATGGCGAACGCCGCGCACTCCTCCACGCCGGGGATCCGGTGGATCACGTCTTCGATCTCCGCCGGATAGACGTTGGCGCCGCCCGAGATGATGACGTCGCGGGCCCGGTCGACGAGGGTGACGAACCCGTCCTCGTCCATCCGCGCGATGTCGCCGGTGGCCACCCATCCGCCCCCGTACCTGTAGAGTTCCCGGGTTTCGCGGGCGTCGCCCAGATATTCGATCAGGGCGCCCGGACCCCGCACGCAGAGCTCGCCCGGCTCTCCCGGCGCGGCCGCCGTGCCGTCCGCGCGCATCGCGCGGACCTCGACTCCGTCGATGGCCCGTCCGACGCTTCCCGCCTTGGCCGGGAGGTCCGCCGCGCGCCGGACCGTGACCGACCCGAGCTCCGACTGGCCGTAGTTCTCGACGAGCTCGACCCACGGCAATTTCCGGCCCGCGCGGTCCGCGACCGCGGCGGGCATGGGCGCCCCCGCGTGGACGATGCGCCGGAGCGACGCGAGGCGCGCGGGCGAGAACTCCGCGTGGTTCAGCAGGTCGATCAGTTGCGTCGGCACCATCATCGCGGCGCTGATACCGAACCGCTCGGCCAGTTCCATGAACCCGGCCGGATCCCAGGCGCGCTGCAGCACGCAGGTCGCCCCGACGGAGATCGCCGGTTGCAGCCACACCAGGAGTCCGGCCACGTGGAACAGCGGCGTCACGACGCCGGCGACGTCGTCCGCCGACAGGCCGAAGCCGCGGGCGATCGTGTCCGCCATGCCGCAGCGCGACCGGTGGCTGACCAGCACGCCCTTGGGCGCGCCCGTGGTGCCGCCCGAGTACGTCACGCACAGCGGGTCGTCGGCCGACAGCCGGGGGAAGCCCGCGCCGGGCGCCGGCGGCCCCGTGAATCCCTCGAGTCCGCCGGCGAGGACGGTCCGCTCCACGTCGTGTCCCACGGCGCCGCAGGCCGCCCGGGCCGTCGCGCTCGAGGCCTCGTCGTGGAAGAGCAGCCGGGCGCCGGTCCGGGCCAGGACGGCCGCGACCTCGCCGGGCGTGCTCCGGACCGACACGTGCGCGGGAACCGCCCCCGCCCGCGCCGCGCCGAAGTGCAGAGCGGCGTATTCCGGACAGTTCCGGCCGAGGACTCCGACGAAGGTCCCCGGGGCGATCCCGGCCCTCAGCAGCGACGCCCCGATGCGGTCGGCGGCGGCCTCCAGTTCGGCGTAGCGCATCGTCCGCCCGGCGCCGACGACGGCGGCTTTCCGCGGGTTCCGGGCCGCGGCCCGGGAGAGAAGCTCGCTCGCGAGAATGGCGTGCTGTCCGGCGGCCCGCGCGCCTATGTGCCGCGCCGGACGACGCGCAGCGGAGGGGCGTCCCCGTCCCCGGGTTCTCCCCAGCGCCGCGCCAGCCCGGCGTCGATGTCGAACAGGTCCAGCGCGCGCCCCACCGTGTGATCGACGATGTCGTCGACCGTTTCCGGACGCGCGTAGAAGGCCGGCACGGGCGGCATGATCACGGCGCCCATCTCGCTCAGGGCCAGCATGGCGCGGAGGTGGCCCGTGTGCAGCGGCGTCTCGCGCACGAGCAGGACGAGCGGGCGCCGTTCCTTCAGGGTCACGTCGGCGGACCGGGTCAGCAGGTTGGACGTGGCGCCCGTGGCGATTTCGGACATGGTGCGGACGGAGCACGGCGCGACGATCATGCCGTGGGCCGGAAAGGAGCCGCTGGCCGTCGCCGCTCCGATGTCCTTCACCGAATGGACGGCGTCCGCGAGCGCCCGGACGTCGGCGACCTTGCGGTCGGTTTCGTGCGCCAGGGTGACCTCGGCGGACCGGCTCATGACGAGATGGGTCTCGACGGCGAGGGGCCGCAGCGCCTCCAGCACCCGGACGCCGAACACGATGCCCGACGCGCCGCTGATGCCGACGATGAGCCGTTTCGGTCCGGACATCGGCTAGCGTCCTGTCTCGGAAACGAACGTCATGACGAACGGAGGCGGCCCGGAGCGTCGTTGCCGGAGCGACGGATCGCGCCGCCGGGTCCCCTCTCCCGTCTTCGGGAGAGGGACAGGGCGAGGGCGACGAATGCCACGGCACCGCCGTCCACCCCCACCTTGACCCTTCCAGGGGGAGGGGACCTTGGCGGCGCGGTTGCGCTTCTCGCCGGCATGGACGAACCGGGATGCGCGGGCTCTCCTTCTCATTCAGAGCACCCCCAGCATCTCTTCGATGGACACGAGCTTGCGCCGGGGGGCGCCGTCGGGCGCGCTGGCGATCTCGACGGCCTCGATCGACTTCCAGTCGCCGAAGCTGACGGGCCGTGTCCGGCGCCCGGCCAGGAGCGACTCCAGGCCCGCCCGTCCCGGCCGGCCGCCGTCCCCGACCTTCTCGGCGATCTGGCCGGCCACCGTGACGGCGTCGTTCCGGTTGGTCGAGATCACGCCGGTCGAGCCGCGCATGACCCAGCCCACGGCGTAGACGTTGCCCTCCACCCAGCCGTCCCGGTTGACGACGATCCCCCGCCCCGCGTCGAAGGGCACGCCGTCCAGGGGCTCGGACCGCGAGCCGATCGCGGCGACGACCAGGCCGCAGGGGATCTCGAAGTGCTCTCCGGTTCCCACCGTGCGCCCCCCCTCCAGCCGCGTCCGCTCGAACTTCACCGCCTCCACCCGTCCGTCTCCCAGGATCTCCACCGGCGCCGAGAAGAACCGGAAATGGACGCGCTTGGGCCGGGCGTCCGGGTCCATCCCGGTGAAGGCGCGCAGCGTCCCGAGGTTCCTTTCGCGCAGGCGGCGGTCGCGGGCCGACCAGTCCCCCGTGACCGCGTCGGGCAGGACGCCGGGATCGACGACCGGCGCGCAGGCCTCCAGTTCGCCCATCTCGCGCAGCTCGACGTTCGTGAACTTCGCCTCGACGGGCCCGCGGCGGCCGCACATGTGGACGTCGGTCAGGGGCGAGTCCCCGATCGCCCCGGCCGCGTAGTCCGGCAGGTCGGAATGGGCCATTTCCCCGGCCGTCTTGACGAGCACGCGGGCCACGTCGATGGCGACGTTGCCGTTGCCCACGACCACGGCGTCGGTGGCGTCGAGGCGGGGGTCGAGGTCCCGGCAATCGGGATGCCCGTTGTACCAGTTCACGAACTCCACCGAACCGTGGACGCCGTCGAGGTCCTCTCCCGGAATGCCGAGGCGGTTGTCCAGGCGCGCGCCCACCGCCAGGATCACGGCGTCGTACATGGATTTCAGCTCGCCGAGGCCGATGTCGCGGCCGAGCTCGACGTTCCCGAAATACCGCACCTCGTCCCGCACCGCCGTTTTTTCGAAGGCGCGCGACACGTTCTTGGTCGTCTGGTGGTCCGGCGCCACGCCGTAGCGGATCAGTCCGTAGGGCGCGGGGATCCTGTCGACGATGTCGATCTCGTAGCTCCGCCCCGTCTTCAGCAGGACGTCCGCGGCGTAGAACCCGCTGGGTCCCGCCCCGATGATGGCGACCGATACCGGCATGGCCCCGCGCGCGCGCCCGTCAGGCCGGCGGTCCGTTCGAAGGCGGCGGCCGCCGACGCCCCCGGGGACTCAGACCGTCCAGGTGTGGCCCCGCCGCAGGTACGCGTTGAGGTCCGCGTCGGGGACGCGGTCCCTGGCGTCCCGCACCTGCGCCAGGACGTTGTCGTCGTAGGTCTCCGCCGGGTCGCAGTAGAGCACGCCCAGCGCCACGGGACGGTCGGGCGGCTCCATGCTCGCGAGCATTCCGGCGAGGGTCGGGTTGGTCTCGTCGTGCACCAGGACGTCGGACTCGGCGACGCCGTCCTCGCCGACGGCGACCACGTCCAGGGACATGGTGCCGGCGTTGACCTTCAGGCCCTTGTCCCGGTCCGCGCCGAAGACGAGCGGCTCCCCGTGGGCCACGTGGATCTGCCGGTCGGGGGCCACGTCCTTCGCCGTGAACCCGGCGAACACGTCGTCGTTGTAGACGATGCAGTTCTGCAGGATTTCGACGAACGAGGTTCCCCGGTGCCCGTGCGCCCGGCGGAAGACCTCGGGCAGGTGCTTCTGCTGCGTATCGACGGAGCGGGCGACGAACCGGGCGCCGGCGCCGAGGGCCAGCTGGCAGGCCGAGACGGGATTCTCCACCGACCCGAGCGGCGTCGACGGCGAACGGGTGCCGACCCGCGAGGTCGGCGAGTACTGCCCCTTGGTCAGGCCGTAGATCTCGTTGTTGAACAGCAGGAACTGCAGGTCGACGTTGCGCCGCAGCAGGTGGAGGAGATGGTTCCCGCCGATGGAGAGGGCGTCGCCGTCGCCGGACGCCACCCACACGTCGAGGTCGGGGTTGGCCAGCTTGATGCCGGTCGAGACGGCCGCCGCGCGGCCGTGGATCGTGTGGAAACCGTAGGTCGACATGTAGTACGGGAACCGGGCGGCGCAGCCGATCCCCGATACGAACACCGTCGATTCCCGCCGGGCGCCGATGTCGGCCAGGGTCTTCTGCATCGCCTTGATGATGGCGTAGTCGCCGCAGCCGGGGCACCACCGGACTTCCTGGTCGGACGCGAAGTCCTTCGCCTTGAGCGGCTCGATTCTCGCTTCGACGTTCATGTCACCCTTCCAGCAGTTCCCGGACGGCGTCCTTGATCTCGCTGATCTTGAACGGCAGGCCCGACACGTTGTTGAGCCCGGCGGCCGGCACCAGGTACTCGCTCCGCAGCACCGTGCGGAGCTGCCCCGCGTTCATCTCCGGCACCAGGACGTGCTCGTAGGACCGGAGCAGCTCGCCGAGGTTGCGCGGCAGCGGCCAGAGGTGGCGGATGTGGATGTGCGACGCGCCCAGGCCCTCCGACCGGAGGTCGTCGACGGCCCGGTTGACCGGCCCGTAGGTCGAGCCCCAGCCGACGACGGCGACGGTGTCCCCGGGGCGGCCCAGGGTGACGGCCTGCGGCGGGATGTCGCGGGCGATGCCGTCGATCTTCGCCTTCCGCACCATGGTCATGCGGTGGTGGTTTTCCGGGTCGTAGGAGATGTTGCCTGTATCGTAGTCCTTCTCCAGGCCCCCGATGCGGTGCTCCAGCCCCGGCGTTCCCGGCAGGGCCCAGGCGCGCGCCAGCGTCTCCGGATCGCGGAGGAACGGATGGAACCCGTTCGCGTCGGTGCGGAACTCCACCTTGTGCCGGGGCAGCTCCTCGACGTCGGGGATCAGCCAGGGCTCGGCCGCGTTCACGATGTAGGAGTCGGTGAGCAGGAACACCGGGGTCATGTACTTCGTGGCGATGCGCACCGCCTCGATGGCCGCGTCGAAGGCGTCGGCCGGCGACGACGCGGCGACCACCGGCACGGGCGCGTCGGCGTTGCGGCCGTAGACGGCCTGGTAGAGGTCCGACTGCTCGGTCTTGGTCGGCATGCCCGTCGACGGGCCCGACCGCTGAGAATTGACGATCACCAGGGGCAGCTCGGTGCTGACGGCGAGCCCGATCGCCTCGGTCTTCAGGGCGATTCCGGGACCCGAGCTCGACGTCACGCCGAGGGACCCCGCGTACGACGCGCCGATGGCCGAGCACACGGCGGAGATCTCGTCCTCCGCCTGGAAGGTCGTGACGTCGAATTCCTTCATCCGCGCCAGCGTGTGCAGGAGGGCGGAGGCCGGCGTGATCGGGTAGGACCCGAACAGGAGCTTGAGCCCCGCCAGCCGGGCGCCGGCGACCAGCCCGTAGGCGGTCGCGTCCGCGCCGGTCACGGTCCGGTACAGGCCGCGCGGCATCTCGGCCGGCGGAATGACGTAGCCCTTGACCTCGAGGCCGAGTTCCGCCGTCTCGCCGTAGGCGTGGCCGGCGTTCATGGCGGCCACGTTGGCGTCCGCCACCGCCGGGATCCTGCCGAACTTCACGTTCAGCCAGTCGATCGTGGGCCGGCGGTCCCGGCCGTAGAGCCAGTAGATCAGCCCGAGCGCCCAGAAGTTCTTGCAGCGCAGCGCCTGCTTCTGCGTCAGGCCGAACGAGCCCACCGAGTCCAGCGTGCGCTTCGAGATGTCGATCTCGACCACCCGGTAGTTGTCGAGGGACCGGTCTTCCAGCGGGTTGCCGGCGTATCCGGCCTTCTTCAGGTTGCGCTGGGAGAACGTCCCGGTGTCGACGATGACGAGGCTGCCGCCCGGCATGTCCTCGATGTTGACCTTGAGCGCCGCGGGATTGAACGCGACGAGGACGTCGGGCCGGTCCCCGGCGGTGCGGATGCGCCGGGCGCCGAAGTTGATCTGGAAGGCCGACACCCCGTAGGTCGTTCCGGCGGGCGCGCGGATCTCCGCCGGAAAGTCGGGAAACGTCGCCAGGTCGTTCCCGGCCAGGGCCGTGACCTGCGTGAGCTGGCCCCCGGTGACCTGGACGCCGTCGCCCGAGTCGCCGGCGAACCGGATGACGACGGATTCGAGCTCTTCCCGGTCTTCCAGGGGTTCTATCGTCTCAGCGGTGCTCGCCGCCGTTGACATGCGTCTTCGACTCCCTCGCCGCGCGCGGTCGGAACGGCGCGATTATACCGCCGCCGCCGGGCGGTGTGAACGGCGCGGCGGCCGTGCCCCGAGGGTCCCTCTCCCGCGGGAGAGGGACAGGGTGAGGGTGTCGGAGAACGGCGCGGCGGCCGCCGGGACCTCAGGCGGCGGAGGCCGGCGTCCGGACGCCGTCGGAGGTGAACCGGATCACGTCCCGCTGGGCGCCGAGGTAGCCCCGGGAGACGTGCAGCGAGTGGGGCGCGAGCAGTTCGCGCAGCCGAGGCAGGGCGTGGAACGGCACCGACGAGATCGCGTGGTGCTCTACGTGGAGCGCCATGTTCCAGTTGAGCCACCGGAGCGGCGCGCCGGCCAGCGTGGTCCGCGTGTTCCGCAGCATGTCGGGGACCAGCTCGCACCCGGTGTGCTCCGCGATGCGGATCATGCGCTGGAACGGTTCCCCGACGACCGCGGGAAGGAGCCAGTAGACCGCGGCGGCCCAGGTCTGGAACCAGAGGCTGGCCGCGAGGACCAGCGCGTAGACGGCGAGATAGACCCGCGCGTCGCGCCGCAGTTCCGGAATGCGGCCGGCCGGGACGTAGGTCTTCTCGCGTTCGCCGATCCGGCCGAAGGGGTGGTGGGCGAGCCGCCAGAGCTTGAGCCGCAGGGAGGGGATGCCGGAGGCGTAGTGGACGTAGCCCCAAAACGTCTCGGCCATGGGGATGCGCTGAGGGTCCTTCTCCGGGTCCTGGGTGTGGGCGTGGTGCGCCATGTGCTCGATGCGGAACAGCGTCTTCATGTAGAAGATGGCGACGCCCGACGCCCAGAAGACGCTCTCGTTCAGCCACCTCGTCTTGAAGGCGCTGTAGTGGGCGGTCTCGTGGAAGGGGCCGAACAGGGCCGCGATGACGTAGCCGTGGGCGAGCGTCGCGGGGACCGCCCACCAGGTGCCCAGGGACAGGTGGAGCAGATAGCCCGTGCCCCCCATCGCGGCGAGATGGTAGGCCAGGAACGCCAGCCCCGGCCCGTCGCGCAGGGCGTTCAGCTCGTTGCGGGTCCGGCGCGGGACGATTCGATTGATCTGGGCCGCCGACACCTCGCCTCCTCCGCTTCGCCGCGTCGATTCTAGCACGGCCGCCCGCGCCGGCGGGCGGAAACCGCGGCAACTATCCCGCGGGGACGACGGGCACTCCGGCGATGTGGGCGTGGAGCCCCCACAGCGCCGCGTACAGCGCGAGGCCCAGCGCGATCCGCCACCAGCCCAGCTCGGCCGGCTCGAACGTGTTCCGCCCCCGCAGGATGGCCGCGAACGGGACGATCGACGTCGCCCCGGCCAGCCGCCGCCAGGCCTCGGGCCGGCGCGCGCGGAGCTTCGCGTCGATGTCGATCGGACCGACGACGGCGAGCGCCAGGAAGCCCCCGAAGAAGATCGCCGAGGCCGCGTCCCCGTTCGCGACGATGTGCCCGGCGGCCCACAGCGCCACGCCCATCAGGAACGGGTGGCGGGTGATGCGCGTGACGCCCCTGGCCGGTTCGGCGCGCTCCAGCGCGCCGGCCTGTCCCGCGCTCGTCGGGTTCGCGCTCGTGACGCCGAGGACGACGAGGATCGCCGAGAACGGCATGAGCGCGGCGGCGGCCCAGGCGAGCCCCGGAACGGCCCACAGGGGTTCGTGGGGCGCGGCCTTGAAGGCGAGGACCATCCACGCCAGACCGCCGATGGAGAGCAGCGCGAACGCGGCCTGGAAGGCCGCCTCGCCGATCGCGCGGACGAGCAGGCCGCGGAGCGGCGAGCCGGAAATCCCGGGGTGGATTCCGACGAAGAAGAGGGTCGCGATCGCGAGCCATGTGAAGCCGCCGGTCATGCCCGATTGTCCCACGGCGCGGGCCGGCCGGCAACGGGGAGCGGGCGCGCTACTCCCGCAGCCGGAAACGCTGGATCTTTCCCGTCGCGGTCTTGGGCAGGTCGTCGACGAAGTCGATCCGGCGGGGATACTTGAACGGCGCCAGCCGGTCCTTGACGAACCCCTTCAGCTCGTCCGCGAGCGCGTCGCCCGGCTCCGCCCCGTCCCCGAGGACGACGAACGCCCTGGGCTTGACGAGGCCGTCGCCGTCCTCGGCTCCCACCACGGCGGCCTCCAGCACCTTCTCGTGGGCCAGCAGGGCCGACTCGACCTCGAACGGCGAAACCCACTGGCCGCCGACCTTCAGCATGTCGTCGGACCGGCCGCGGTAGACGTAGTAGCCGTCCCCGCGGCGCGTGTACTTGTCGCCCGTCCGCGTCCACGGCCCCTGGAACGTGTCGAGGCTGCGCCCCCGCTGGTTGAAGTAGTGGCTGGCGCTCGACGGGCCGCGGACGAGGAGCTCCCCGATCCCGCCGTCGGCCGCCGCGTTCCCGTCCTCGTCGGAGATCCTGAGCTCGTAGCCCGGAACCGCCTTGCCGGACGTGCCGTAGCGGATGTCGTCCGGCGCGTTGGACAGGAAGACGTGCAGCATCTCCGTGGACCCCAGGCCGTCGAGGATGTCGACGCCGAAGCGGTCCACCCAGCGCCTGGCGATGTCCTCGGGAAGCGCCTCTCCCGCCGACACGCAGAGCCGCAGGGCGTCGGAGCTCCGGCTCCGGTCGTTGCCGGGGTCGGCGAGGATGGCGCCGAAGAGCGTCGGAACCCCGTAGAAGACCGTCACGCCGTGGTCCCGCAGCCGTTGCAGGACCGCGCCGGGGGTCGGGCGTTCCGCCATCAGCACGGCCGTCGCCCCGGCGTGGAACGGGAAGGTCATGGCGTTGCCGAGGCCGTAGGCGAAGAACAGCTTCGCGGCGGAGAACACGGTGTCGTCCCCGGCGATCCCGAGCACCTGCCGGCCGTAGAGCTCGGCCGTGTGGACCATGCTGCCCTGCAGGTGGACGGCCCCCTTCGGCGTGCCCGTGGAGCCCGACGTGTAGAGCCAGAAGGCCGCGTCGTCGCGCGTCGTGGGCGCCGGCTCCAGGGTCTCCGCCGCGCCCTCCAGCAGGGCGTCGAGCCGTTCGAACCCGGCGTCCTCGCCGTTCGCGCACGGCCCGGCCACGACGACGGTCTCGAGGAACGGCAGGGAGTCCAGGACGGGCCGGAACGTCTCCAGCAGGGCGTCGCTCACGACCAGGACGGCGGCGCGGCTGTCCCGGAGCATGTAGTCGTAGTCCTTCGCGGTCAGCAGCGTGTTGAGGGCGACCGGCACCGCGCCCGCCTTGATCGCGCCGAAGAACACGGAGGGAAAATCGACGGTGTCGAGCAGGCACACGGCGACGCGCTGCTCCATCCGGACGCCCAGTCCCCGGAGCGCGTTGCCCGCCCTGTTCACCCGGCGCGCGAGGTCCGCGTAGGTGTGCCGGCCGCGCTCGTCGATGACCGCGGCCTTGCCGCCCCGCCCCTCGGCGACGTTCCGGTCGATGAAGTCCGCCGCGGCGTTGTAGTCGCGCGGCACCGCGATCGCCGGCGGCGACACGGAGCGGTCGATGACGGTGTAGGCGCCCATCGCGGCAAGTGTAGACCACCCGCCGGACCCCGCCAAAGACGCCGACCCTCACCCTGTCCGACCCTCACCCTGTCCCTCTCCCGCAGCGGGAGAGGGGACCATTCGCACACGAGGATTCCTCCGCGAAACGCGGTCGGGGCGGCGCATCGTTCTCCGGCACCCTCACCCTGTCCCTCTCCCGCACGCGGGAGAGGGGACCATTGGGGCGCGGCCGGACCGCTCGGGTCCCCTTTCCCTGGAAGGGGGAGGGACAGGGTGGGGGTGGACGGCGTCTCGGCGCCCCTGCCGTGTTCCCGTGGCGCGGCCGGACCGCTTTCGGTTTCGTGGTCACGAGCCGATGGCATCGCGGTTGCGGTTCGCGGCGCGCCGCCCGACAATCGGGCGATGGACGGGGCGGCGATCGACTTCAGGACCCGGCCGGCGGACTACCGGCACTGGCGCCTCGACGTCGACGGCGCCGTGGCCAGCCTGTGGCTGGACGTGGACGAGGACGGCGGGCTCGCGCCCGGCTACGAGCTCAAGCTGAACTCCTACGATCTCGGCGTCGACATCGAGCTCCACGACGCGGTGCAGCGCCTGCGCTTCGAGCACCCGGAGGTCAACACGGTGCTGCTCCGCTCGGCCCGGGAGCGCGTGTTCTCCGCCGGGGCCAACATCCGCATGCTGGCCCGGGCCTCCCACGCGGAGAAGGTCAACTTCTGCAAGTTCACCAACGAGACGCGGCTCGCCATCGAGGACGCGGCGGGCGGTCCGGCCAGGCCTACGTCGCCGTGGTCGAGGGCAGTTGCGCCGGCGGCGGCTACGAGCTGGCCCTGGCCGCCGGCCGGATCGTCCTGGTCGACGACGGCAGCACCGCCGTGTCCCTGCCCGAGCTGCCCCTGCTCGCCGTCCTGCCGGGGACCGGGGGCCTCACGCGGCTCGTGGACAAGCGCCGGGTCCGGCGCGACCGGGCCGACGTCTTCTGCACCCTCGAGGAGGGGGTGCGCGGCGCCCGCGCCGCCGAATGGGGGCTCGTGGACGAGGCGGTGCCCGCGTCGCGGCTCGAGGCGCGGCTCGGGGAGATCGCGGCGGAGGCGGCCGCGCGGCCCGCGCGCGGCGCGGAAGGGCGAGGGCGTGGCGCTCGCCCCCCTGGAACGGGACGCGGCGGACGGCGGACTCGAGTACGGCACCCTCTCCGTCCGCGTCGACCGGGGCGCCGGCGTCGCCGCCTTCGCCGTCCGCGGGCCGGGTCCGGACCGGCCCGCGGACGCCCGCGCCGTCCGCGCCCTGGGCGCCCGCTTCTGGCCCCTCGCGCTGGCCCGCGACCTCGACGACGCCGTGCTGCACCTCCGTTTCAACGAGCCGGAGGTCGGCACCTGGACCTTCCGCACGGAGGGGGACCCCGGCGACGCGGCGGCGATGGACGCCGTCCTCGCGGAGCACGCCGGCGACTGGTTCGTGCGCGAGACGGTCGGGTTCCTGGAACGGGTCTTCAAGCGCCTGGACCTGTCGGCCCGCTCCCTGGTCGCCCTGGTGGAGCCGGGAAGCTGCTTCGCCGGGACCCTGTTCGAGCTGTGCCTCGCCGCCGACCGCAGCTACATGCTGGACGGCGCGTTCGAGGGCGACGAACGTCCGCCCGCCGAGGTGCGGCTCACCCCCATGAACTTCGGCGCCTACGCCATGGGCAACGGCCGCTCCCGCCTCGGCCAGAGGTTCCCGGACATGCCCGGACGGCTGCGGGAGCTGGAGGCGGCCGCCGGCGCGCCCCTGGACGCCGCCGCCGCCGAGGCGCTGGGTCTCGTGACCTTCATCCCCGACGACATCGACTGGGAGGACGAGATCCGCGTGGCGCTGGAGGAGCGGGCGAGCTTTTCCGCCGACGCCCTGACGGCCATGGAGGCGAACCTCCGCTTCGCCGGCCCCGAGACCCTGGAGACCAAGATATTCGCGCGCCTGTCCGCCTGGCAGAACTGGGTGTTCCAGCGCCCCAACGCCGCCGGCGCGGACGGCGCGCTCGAGCGGTACGGAAGCGGGCGGCGGCCCGATTTCGACAGGACGCGGACGTGACCATGGCGATCGACTACGCGGAGCGCATCCCCAACAACGTGGACCTCGCGGACAACCGGCGCCTGCGGCGGGCGCTGGAGAGCTGGCAGCCGAAGTTCCGCGACTGGTGGATGGAGATGGGTCCGGACGGTTTCCAGGACACCGAGATCTACCTGCGCACGGCGGTCGGCGTCGACGCCCGCGGGTGGGCGCATTTCGACTACGTCAGGATGCCGGAGTACCGCTGGGGCATCTTCCTCGCCGAGCCCGAGGAGGGGCGCGCGGTCCCCTTCGGGCGGCACCGGGGCGAGCCGGCCTGGCGGGAGGTCCCGGGCGAGTACCGCGGCATGCTGCGGCGCATCGTCGTCACCCAGGCCGACACGGAGCCCGCGTCCGTCGAGCAGCAGCGGCTGCTGGGGCGGACCTGTCCCTCCCTCTACGACCTGCGCAACCTGTTCCAGGTCAACGTGGAGGAGGGCCGCCACCTGTGGGCCATGGTCTACCTCCTCGACGCGCATTTCGGCCGGGACGGGCGCGAGGAGGCCGAGGCCCTGCTCGCGCGCCGGTCGGGCGACCGCGACAGGCCGCGCATCCTGGGCGCCTTCAACGAGGAGAC